>JAZDKB010000028.1:0-5444 GCA_043803405.1 Spirochaetota bacterium
GCAATTATATGCCCAACCTATCCCATAGGGATAACGTGGATAAGGGCTTTCACTGCTCTCACCTGTTGCTCTGGCTGCAATATTCATTATCCTTATATCACTACAGTTATAAAAATGTATCGTAGCCCAATCACTATTAACTGCTGTTGTATGTATTATAGGCTTATCCAATGAAGGACTTGAAGGGTCACTATAGCCTCCGATGATGATCGGCCCTGTTTTATCTGATACCGTGACTTGATTGGATATAATGAAGGTATCTCCGTTCCTGAATAGTATCCGTGTATTGGGTTGTACATGTGAACCAGTAAGAGCATGATTGGGGGTAAGGAACGGATTACTCATTGATCCATCATTAAAATCTGACCCAAGTGGAGCAGCAGCTACATAATAAGGTGTTCCACTAAATGCAGAAACTGTAATGGTTATATCTTCGGATGCTGAATCCCCTGCCGCATCATAAACTGTTAATCTTACAGTGTATGTGCCTGGATTTTCAAACACATGTGCAGCTACAAATCCGCTGGCTGCTCTGTAATTTGCGCCCGGATCAACATTAGTTACGTCAAAATTCCACGCAAAAGTTGCATCCATATATGCCGCGTTATTATTAAAAAAACAATTATTAGTAAGACCGGTAGTGCCTGTAGCGTCAAAAAATACAGACAAAGGAGCAACTCCGTTTACTCTGGAAGTACTTACCGATATATTAATTGGACCATACCCGGTATTGGGGTCACAATAAAAAGTCTCCTCACTGGGTGCAATTTCACGATCCATCGAGCAACTACAATTAACAAAAAATAATATTGGACAGGAAATTACAAGTAAGAAAATCATTTTTATATTTCTACTATGTTTCAATTCTTGAAATATTTTATTCATATCTATTATTCTTTATAATGAAATATTTGTCTGCTTACTACCTAGTCTGATTGACTGAACATTAAAATCTTTGAAAGATAAGGACGATTTTTTGGTTTGTCAAGATAATAATATCTAAATAATTTATAATAAACAAGACAATCATTATTTATTATTTAAAAACAACAATTTCCTAATTGTTCACTACTCTTCAGGTTGAGTACTCCATATAATACATGTAATATTTTTTTATTCAGCTGAAAATCTCTTGATTTTTAATGACTATTTATCGATATTCAACGAACAATCAGATAAACGTTATGAATAATTTAACCAGCCAAAAAAAGAAAGTAGCATATCTTGGTCCTGAAATACCATCCATTTCAGCAACCTTTATATACAATGAAATAATTGCGCTTGAAGAAAAGGATATAAGCATATTTATCTATTCCGTTCATTATCCTGAGGTTATGGCCGAAGAACCTGATGCAAAAAAACTTTACGATAGGATAAAATATCTATATAAGACACCGAAATATAAATTTATTCTGTATACTGTTATTCAATTATTTACTAATTATAAAAATTTTATCAAAACAACAGCGAAACTTATACATGATATCATCTCATTAAAAATATTTACATCCAATTCGATAAAACTCATTTATCAATTTTTTGCGGGCGGCCTTCTTGCTTATGAATTAAGGAGAAATGGGATTCAGCATCTTCATGTTCACTTCGCACATGTACCAGCACAAATCGGTATGTACGCCTCCGGTTTTACTGGGATCCCCTTCACATTTACAGCGCATGCCAATGATATTTTTCAAACTGGCTTGTTATTAAGAGAAAAAGCTGAAAGGGCAAAAAATGTGATAACTATTTCCGAATATAACAAGCGCTTTCTCGTCTCAAAGGGGATCAGTCCGGAAAAAATAAGTATTGTAAGATGCGGAATAAAAACGGGTGTAAGTATAATTGTAAAACCACAAAACAAAATTCCTGTTATCGGCAGCCTAGGGCGGCTGGTTGAAAAAAAAGGCATGGATGTTTTGCTCACTGCCTGCATGCTCTTAAAAAAAGAAGGCTTTAAATTTAAACTTGAAATAGCGGGAGACGGCCCGCTATTGGAAAGCCTGAAAAATCAATGTGAAGTTCTGAATATAAATGATAGGACAAATTTTATTGGCCCATTGCGACATGACATGGTTTTCGAATGGCTTAAAATCCTTAGTGTTTTTGCGCTTGCATGCAAACAGGATAAAAACGGAGATACTGACGGTATCCCTGTAGTCTTAATGGAAGCAATGGCGTATAATGTTCCAGTTATTTCCACATCCATTACGGGTATTCCGGAACTTATTGAACATAAAAAAACCGGGCTGCTCTCGCCGCCGGATAACGCTGAATTATTACATCACAATCTCAAAAAAATTTTAACGGATAAGGATATTAGGAAGAGGTTAATCACTAATGCAAGAAAACGAATAGAGGGAGAATTCAGCGAGGACGTTAATATTGAAAGAATTTATAAAATCATTACTCATGAATAATCGATAAAAAAAGCTGATTCTAATTAAATCCAGCACGAATATAATCGTTAACAGCTCCGGCTGTAAATTTTCCCTGCCAGTTTAAACGGTTTTGCTTTTTCGCGGCTGCAATAAAAGCTTCAAGCGTATTTTGCAAACCAAGTGTCGCAGCATAAGTACCAACAGTCCGGCTTGGATCAGTAAATGATCCGGTCCATGAAACTGCGCCGGTTTCTCCTGAAACACTAATCCACTGAGAAAGGGTTCGCCGCAAACCATCTACGCAGAACCACTGGTCACCCGTGTTGCTGAAATAGCGATTGTTTTGGTAAACGACATCGTCAAAACTACCGTTGTGATCAATAAGACTGGAATCGTGGGCAGTGTCAACAATGGTATTGTTTGATATCACGATATCGTTCCATCCATCCATAGTACGCACGTAAATCGAACGCTGTCTCAGATTGTATAATATGTTTCCTGTAATCGCAATATTCGATCCAGAATTACCCTGAAGTTGAATGCCATAAGCATTCGTATACCATGGTTGATGAAGAAAATGATTGTTTTCGATAATGGTATTACTGTTGTCCTTTACATCCAGCATCCATGAGAAATTTCGTCCGGTTGGATTGCCCATACCGATCTGGCTGAAGACGTTACGTCTGATTATTACATGGTTAAACCGGTTAGCCTCTTCAGTATTTCCGCCGATACTAATCCCGATTTCACCGTCAACCAGCAGGTTGTTTTCAAACAGCAGGTCGTTCACATCGCCAGAGGTATCAGACCGTATTTTGATGCCTATGCTTGAAGCACGAGTAATAATGTTTTCGCGCACAATTAACCTGTTGGCATTAAGGTACATATTATGATTATACATTGTAGCGCATGCTGAAGTAACATCTTTATTCCAGCCGTTATGGTCGAATATATTACCTTCAATGACGAGACCAGTAACATGCGAAGCATACATTCCGGATGGTCGGTAAGTCGGATTTTGACCACAGGTATCCACATGATAATTAAATTCAATAATATTTCGGCGTATTTGCACATTTTCATAATGGTAGCCTCCGTAGGATTGCACAACCAGCTCACCGTACTGTATATGGCAGTCTTCAATTAATAATCCGGTGCCGCCGCCGATATAGCGGAATCCGCCGCCCGTAGCGCCGTCAAAAGCCGGATCTTCGGGCATTTTAGGATAGGATACAATATGCAGCCCCATAACGGCAACAAAGCTGCGGGCATGTCCGTCATGGTCAATAAAATGCCTGTCTATTTCGATTCTTGGCCTTTCGGTTGATTCGCCATAGGAGGTGATCACCAATGGATTATTAGCGTCCAGTCCGGACTTAAAACGTCCCAGACTTTCTCCGCGCCATGTATCTCCGCGCCGTAACATTATAAAATCATTTTGGCCGTCTCTAACCAAAGCAGCCGCACGAGCCAGAGTTTTTACTGCCCGTTCACTGGAAGTGCCATTATTGGCATCATTGCCTTCTGATGAACTTACAAAGATAACAACACTGTCTGACCCTGGCTCGAATTTTGAAAAACCGTTATTATCAAAAGTACCGATAATATTACCTTGGTTCCGGTTGGAATTCATGCTGCAGGCAATTAACTGAATCATTAAGGCCGTTAAACAGGAAAAGTAAGCAAATTTTTTCATAATAATCCTCTAATTGTCTAGTGAAATTAATCACCTGACACATTTTCCCTGAAAAAATAGACTTTCATTCATTCTGATTAAATCGCTATTAATTGGTTGCATAGCATTAATGGATGCCCGTTAAAGCTTCCGGCCACTCATATTACACTTCTGAATCTCTTTTTATTGTTGTGCTTCGGATACCTGTCAAAATTAATTTTGTATATTATTAAAGATTCTTTTACTACACTTTATTCTGCTGAATATAAGTAAACTTTCTAATGATTTTTGCATTTCCTTTTTTAATCATTAACTAATATTCGCAAGCTCCAATATCGCGCGAACTATCCCTTAAATTACCATAATAATCGAGTGCTGCAGGAGTAAGTTCACCCGCATTTCGAACCGGACTCCCTGACTGCGGCTTACAGAAATCCGCATTATTATAATCTGTGCTTAAAAGCAAAGGATTCGCAATTGAACTGTTCTCATCATTCCCTGTAGCAGACCGCCAATTTACAATAGTCGAACCATTGAATAAATTAGGATTTGTTCCCCAACTACTTCCATAAAACATATTATTATCAGATATGCCATTAAAAACAGTTCCATCCCAAATATTCAGAAAACTAACTAAACTACCACCAGCAACATCTACCATAAGATTGTTTTTAATATCAATATTAGAACAGGCTGCATAAACATTTATAATACCGAAAGTATCATTTGCTCTGGGATTTATAAAAGTATTATTATATACTTTTATTCTCCGAGAGGCACCAACAACTGTGTCGTTATTAACCACAATTCCGTATTGATAATCAGAAATAATATTATTTCTTACAACTATATCTTTTGCATCTATATCAATTGCTGTTAACCGGTCATTTGAATATAAACCCTGACCCCTTATTAAATTTGAATCGAAAATAATATGATGCTGATATTCTACTGCAGAGTTTCGGTTCTGAGGTCTGACATCTTGTACCCAGCCATAAAGTTTATTTTTATAAATAACAACTTTCTCTGTGTTGCCCCGTATTGTAAGTGAATCATAATCAACTATATTATTGGGACCAAACTCATTGTGTGCAATAAAGTAACGGCTGCCGCCCTGCAAGCGAAATACATGTTCCTGGTTTAAAGGATCGACAAGGTTTTTGTCATATACCGAATTACCTATAAGAGCGTTTCCATCATTTATAGACCCACCGGAATTAGAAGTATACCCTGTCTGTGTTGTATCATGAAATTCGCACTCGGCAATAGTTGAGTATTGCCCGGATGGAGATAAGGATATTCCTCCGTTCTCATATTCTTCAGTCCGGTATTTAAGAATATGAGTGCAATTATATGCCCAACCTATCCCATAGGGATAACGTGGATAAGGG
>JAZDKB010000029.1:0-72105 GCA_043803405.1 Spirochaetota bacterium
AAGTATAAATATATTTATCATAATATAAAGGTTTAATTGAAATAAATGCGAGGATTCAAATATAAAAATTGAAAAGATTGTTGAGTAATTTATTTATTGATAGAAAATTTCGACTACCTCGAATCTGGTCTAATACTGAATTAAAGAAATTTGCCCATATGTTTGCAGGTGACGTTGTAAATGTAAGTGGATGGGTTGATATTGATAAAGAAGGAAGTCATTATAAAGATTATTTTTCTAATGCTAAAAGTTATACTGTTACAAATTATAAAAGTGAATTTTGTGGATATCAGGGATTATCAAATGAAATATTTCTTAACTTAGAAGAAGAATTACCAGACGAATTAATAAATAGATTTGATGTTGTTTTTAATCATACTGTTTTAGAACACATATTCGAAATTGAAAAAGCTTTTAAAAATTTATGTTTATTGAGCAAAGATGTTGTAATACTAGTAGTTCCATTTTTACAGCAAATGCATACGAATTATGGAGACTATTTTAGATTTAGCCCATTATCAATCGAAAGAATGTTTGTTAAAAATAATATGCAATTACTTTATTTAAATTTTAACTCACATAAAAATTCTTCAGTATATATTTTTGCGATTGCCACTAAGCATCCTGAAAATTGGAAGAATTCAATTCCAACCGTTATAAAAAATATTGAAAGTAAAAAACCAGACGATAATTTTGATGCCTATATAGGGTGTCATGCTATTCAGAATAGATTGTTTAGTTTAATGTTGAGAATTAAAAAAATATTTAAAATGCAATTGATAAATTAAAATAAAAGAAGCGTAGCGTACGTAGGGGATATAAAAATCAATGAATAATAATATACAAGTTTGTGGAGATCATAAAGTAAGTATTTTTCGAAAATTTCAAAATGATAATTTAAAAAGTATATTATCAATTTATGAAAATATAAATTCTGTTTTAAATATAGGTGCACTTCCAAATGATGGAGATAAGGAAGGTAATTATTATAAAAATTATTTTAGCAGATGTGATTATTATACCTTGGATAAAAATAAAAATCAAGATGTACCAAAGCATTATAATTTTGATTTGCATGATTTATCAAAAATTAATAAAAAATTTGATCTGGTTTTATTAATGAGTGTTTTGGAACATTTAGAGAATCCATTTATATGTTCAAAAGAAATTTATAATATTATCTCAACTAATGGATATTTGTATATTGCTGCTCCTTTTTTTTATCCAATACATAAAGAAAAAGCATATAGCGATTACTGGAGATTTACAGATGAAGGTATTCGTACTTTGTTTAAAGATTTAACTGAAATCTGGATAAGAAAAATGGATTCAGTAATTCTTTCAGTTGAAGATCGTAATAGATATTGGGATACAGATTCAACCCCAGCAGGGTATTGTGCACTATTTAGAAAAGAATGATCGATTACTTGAATATTGTATTCTCAGGTAATAATAACATTATAATTATATAATCAAGTCGTAAATTTTAATGATTAAATAATATGAAAAAAAATAATCTTCTATGCATATTACGTACTCAGAATGAAAGGACTGAAAATTTAAGTCGTCTATTACTTGAGAACGAAGTTGGAAAAGAAAATGTAATCGTTATTCATGAAGCCCCTTTTGCTCAAGCCGTTATAAGGTCTTTTGAGCTAGGGATTGACTCGGGATCAGAATGGACATTCTGTTTTGATGGGGATGTTTTAGTAGTTCCAGAAGCAATAAATAAGTGCATTGAAGATTTGGATCAAGTTTTACCGAAAGTATTTAAAATTCAACCAAGATTGATAAGTAAAATACATGGTGCAAAAATTGCAGCAGGTTTTCATATTTATAGAACAAGTCTTTTAAATGAAGCATTGAAATATATTAAACCAGATATTAATTCATTGAGACCTGAAACATTTGTATTGAGGGAAATGATAAAAAATGGTTATTCTATTTCACATCTTGATAAAATTGTTGGTATACATGAATATGAACTATATTATTCAGACATTTATAGAAGAATGAGACTTCGTGGAACAAAAGGAGGGAAAGAGGAACTAGAATATTTGAGGAAAAGACTTATAAAAATGCAAGATATTGATCCAGACTTTCGAGTAGCTTTAAAAGGAATAGATGATTCATTATTAAAGCCTATCCATCAACACTCTATAAATAGTATAGATAGTATCGAGATTCAGTCTGTTTTAAATGACCTTGGATTAAAAGAAAAAAGTAGAATATCAGATTCAATAAACGGTGACTTTGTAATTGATATTGTAAAGTCCTTTAGTCCAGATTCAGATGCATTGGCTTTTACACAAAAATTTGAATCTCTTAATTTCCCCAAAAAGGGTATAAAAATATTGCTTATTAGCTCTGCTTCTGTTGGTCCTCTATATATTAGTACATTATTAAAAAATAATAATCACGAAGTGAAAAGATTGTATCAAGGTTATGAGGATTATTTGGGTGAACCAAGCGCTCCATTCAATCCTCCTTATAGAGAGGAAGAATTATTGGAGTATTCTCCTGATGTTATTGGTTTTTCAGTTGAATCCTCCACTTTTAAAAAAGCTGAGTTAATGGCCTCGAAGATAAAAAGAATTCTGCCAAATTGCTTTATCATATTTGGTGGAGCACATGCGACTGATTGTCCTGAGGAGATAATTAAGTACGAATCTATTGATGCAATATGTATTGGGGAAGGCGAATACCCAATGTTGGAAGTTTGTAATGAGTTAAATATTGGACGTTTTCCTTTGAAAGTAAAAAATATATGGATTAAACATAATGGAGAAATAATTCGAAATGATCTTCGTCCTTACATACAAGATTTGGATACTATACCAATGGATAGGGATAATATTTGGTATGGAGGTTTATTTACGGGTAGAGGCTGTGTTGGAAGATGTTCTTTCTGTAATATTCCCGCGTTTAGAAAACATGGGCCAAAGGGTAAGTTTTTTCGGAAACTAACAATTGAATCAGCGATGAAGGAAGTTGAAATTGTTTACAGAGGAACAATTGAAAAAGTTCTTTCTGTTAAACAAACACCATTACTTTATAAAGTTTTGTCAAAAATATTTAGCTCTTCAATTTTAAGTAAATTCTACAATACTTCGATTTGGGTTCTTCCACAAGGAACATATAGGAGAGAAAAAGAATATGAATCGGTGATAGATAAGATAAAAGGAAGAACGAAATGGATAGATCCAGTAAGATTTAAAGATGATACATTTTTAGCAGATAAAAAATGGTTTTTAGAGTTTGCAAAAAGGTTAAACGATAAATTTCCTAATATGAAGTATATTTGTCAGGCAAGAGCAAATGAAATTGATGAAGAGGTTGCTCTTTGGTTATCAAGAAGTGGTTGCGTTCGAGTTTCATTAGGATTTGAAACAGGTAATGAAAAGTTAAGGAATGAGGTAATTAAAAAAAATATTAAAGACAGTCAAATATACTTTGCCTGTGAATTGCTTCGTAAAAATAATATAGAGATAATGGGGCAATGGATGTATGGTTTGCCAGATGAAAGATTAGAAGATACAATTAAAACATTAATTATGTCTACTGAAATAGGAGATATTTCTCAGTTACATTTTACAAGTCCGTTACCGAATACTGAATTATATAATTTAGCAGCCCAAAAAGGTCTAATAGACTATAAACATGAAAATAAAGGATTGTATAGTTATGATTTAATATTTCATAATGAAATTGAAAGACTACATATATTATTGATTTCTCTTTTGCATGTATTGAAGGACGTTAGAATTCCAGTTGATTATAAATACATACGATACTTGGGCTCTGATAATAATTGGCGTGGAAAAACGATTGGTGAGGTATTTTCAATTGAACTTAAGTCGAAGATAAAATATTAAGTGCATTTAGGAAAAATGTAATTAAACGATTGAAGGCGCGTCACCAGAAAAAATACAACCGGTCATTATATAGAAAGTATGAATTATCGATTGTGGAAAAAAATTTAACAAATAATGAAAATTAGCTTTATGTCTAAGAAGAGGATCGGTTTTGTTATTGAAAATCAACTTCCTTATTATGAAGCAACAGCTTCAACAAGATTGCGATGCTATGATATAATTAAATTTTTAAATAAACATGGATATCTTGCTGAAATTTATACTTCTTCTTTAAAATATGATATTGTCATTTTTCAAAAATGCTTTAGAAAAAACCATATTGATTTAGCTGCCTCTTTAAAAGAGTCAGGTGTAATAGTTATATTAGATATTAATATTAATATTATCGAATTAGATGGCACAGTTGGTATCTTTAATGAGATTCAGGAAGCCGATCGAATAAATCAAAATGATGATATAAAAAAGATGATCAGGATTGTTGATCATATTCTTGTTTCTAGTCCTTCTCTTCTTAATATTTATTCTAAATATCATAAATCGGTTTTTTGTATAGAAGAAAATGTTACTGATGATTTCTTTAAATTTAATAAAAAGCACATAGCTGACAAACATATTAATATTTTATATCAAGGATATAGTATTAAGGCTGTTGAGGTATTATTGATTAAAGAAGTGCTATTAGAATTACGAAATGAATATGATATACAGCTATTGTTCATAACCGATCTAGACCCTAAGATAGAGATAATTCCTTATAAATTCATAAAGTATAATCAAAAAATATTACCACAACTTTTATTAAATGCTGATATTAAAATTGCTCCTAGAAAACTTGATAATAGTTATAATTTAGGGCATTCGTTTAATAAAGTTGCTTATCCTATGTCTGTTGGAATTCCTGCGGTTGCATCTCCTGTACCTTCTTATTTAAATAGAGAAGTAATTATTTGTTATAACAATGAAGATTGGTATAAGACACTAAAAAGTTTAATTTTTGATAGTAAATTAAGAAGTTATATTGGAATGATAAGTAGAAATTTTGTGAAAACTAATTTTTCATCAAAAAAAATAGGTATGGAATATATCACATTTATTAAATTTATTATGGAATGAAAAGAAATCATATTAGTATGCGATTATACATTAATTATGAAACAACCGATGAACCATGGGGAGGAATAAATTCTTTTATTCGTAGCTTCAAGGAATATGTCTATAGTAATAGAAAAGATATTGAGCTTTTGCCTGACATGGATGCGAAAACAGATTTATTTTTCATGTCAGCGTCTTATTATGCTCCTGGAAAAGAAATAAGTACTGATTATATTAAACAAATTATTAAAAATAGAAAAAAAATATATAATAAAATTTTTAAAAAAAATCAAATAAAAATTATCCATAGATTAGATGGATTACGAGCCATATATAATGGTGAGTTTATTCCTAATGACCAGTTGCAAATTGATTTATCTCATTTAGCAGATAGAATTATTTTCCAAAGTAAATTCAGTCTGGAAAATTTTCAAAAATATGGGGAATACAATAAATATACAATAATTAATAATGGCGTAAATCAGGATATTTTTAATTCAAATGGAAAACAGTTTTATAAAAACGGGAAATTAAAAATTCTTTCCTCAAGCTGGTCAACTTCCTTAAATAAAGGATTTCAGACGATTGCAGATTTTTCTGAAAATCCGGAAATCGAAAGTATTTTTGTCGGGAGATGGAATGAAACGATAGGTAAAAAAAATGTTAAGATTATTCCCCCATCTAATAGATATGAACTTGCAAAATTATATAAAGAAGCAGATGTATTCCTCTTCCCGGCTAAAAATGATCCGTGTCCAAATGTTGTTTTAGAAGCCATGTCTTGTGGTCTTCCGGTTATTTATAATAATTCAGGCGGCACACCGGAGCTTGCATCAAGTTACGGGATTCCACTGCCTCAAGAAATAAATACTGATTCAATAGATCATCTAATTGAATCTATAAAAAAGAAATACGATGAAATAGTACCAAAGATATTGAATGATAATAAAAGGTTTTCTATCGCAACAATAGCTGAAAGGTATTTAGATTATTTTAGGAAGGTTCTAAAAAATGAAAATTGAGGTGTCGTGGGTAAAGGATATTAAACCGGCAATTAAAATTTTTTTAAATAAAATGTCTAATAATGATTATTCATACTTCAAATATTCATATTCGGGAGATTTATTTGATATTTCTGAAAGATGGGGACTTGGTAATATTGTTTTTGCAACAAAAATATTATTTATAACTGGTTTGTTGGATGAACTGGAAAGTGTTTATGTTAATAATTTATATAAAGGTATTATTAAATTTTCTGATTTTAATGGATATATCCATGATCCTAAAGTTACGTACTTGCCACTAAAAGATAAAATATACAACTATATTCAAAGAACAGATATGAATAACAACAAAGATATTGAAAATACAATGCGTGCTGAAACTCGGCAGTCATTTGTAGCATTATCTTTGCTTAATAAACGGCCACAAAAGGCATTCCGGTTTATTCCATATTCCGAGAATGGCATTGAGGATTATTTATCATCATTTAACTGGCAATTCCCTTGGCATGCCGGCAGTCATTTCAGTCATCTCCTTTTTTTTCTAAATATGAACTCAAAATTATTTCACTATAAACAGGAAGAGTATAAAACATTAATTGCTTTTTCCTGCAACTGGATTTCAAAACTTCAGTCAAAAGATAATGGCTGTTGGTATTCTGGAGACAATACATCCCTAAGTGAGAAGATAAACGGCGCATTAAAGGTTCTAACAGGTTTGCACGCAGCCGATATATATGATTTTCCTTATCCGGAAAAATTAATTGATACTGCTTTAGCAGGAATAAATGATTCAGAAGCATGCAGTAATTTTAATATATCATATGTACTATATAGTGCAAATAAAATATGCCCAAAGTACAGGAAAACAGAGATAGAAGACTTTTTATTAAATCGGGTAAACATTTATAAAGACTTTTATTTTCCAGAGTATGGTGGCTTTTCATTTCATATTGGTAAAGCAAATGATGTTTATTATGGCAGAAAAATAACTAAAGGTAAACCAGAACCGGATATTCATGGCACCGCAATGTTTGTTTTGGGACTGGCGATAATTAATAGTGTAATTAATTTAGGACTTGAATGGAAAGTCCCGCTAAATTGAATAAATAATGAATATTTTTTATACATATTCAGATAATTCATTTTTATCTGTAATCACAAAACTAAGTAAATATGATATATGCATCGATTGCGGAGCCAACGTCGGTCACGTAACAGAACAGATGGCTCAAAATGGTGCAACAATATATTCATTTGAACCGAATCCTTTTGCCTTTGAAGAATTGAAGAAAAAGTTTAACGGTATACAGAACATTCATATTTTTAATAAAGGTGTTTGGGATAGAAACACCAAAATGAAATTATACATGCATGAAAATTCAGATGAAGATGAAGTAAAGTGGTCTGTAGGTTCTTCAATACTCGAATATAAGGGAAATGTATTAAAAAATAAATATGTTGAGGTTGAAATAATTGATCTAGTTGACTTTATTAACAAGTTAGATAAAAAAGTTGCTATTTTAAAAATCGACATTGAAGGGGCGGAATGCGAATTACTCGGAAAATTAATTAATTCCAGAACCTATAAAAAAATTAAATATATTTTTGTTGAAACTCACGACCATAAAATTCCGGAATTAAAAGAAAGAACCGATAATATTCGAAATATTATTAAACAAAGGAAAATTAATAATATTGATCTTAACTGGATTTAAACCTTAATGTCTATAAACAACCTATATATCCCATTCCCATCCTCGTCTTCCATCGGCGGCCCTTCGACTTTCATGCATAACCTGAAGCAATTTCTGGACAATAACAAAATAAAATATCTATCTTCACCAGAAAATGCTTCCGCGATTTTTTTCCCGATACAATATGATGAAAATGTAATAAAAGAAATTAAGAATAGAAACGGGAAAGTGATCCAGAGACTTGACGGCATATATTATCCTTCTAAACATGGGGATAAATATATTGAATTAAATAGTGAACTAAAAAAAATATATTTGAATTACTCAGACTATGTTATTTTCCAAAGTAAATACAGCAAGCAGCAATGCTATGCAATGCTGGGAGAAAAAACTGATAATCAATACAACATAATTCTTAATGGAGTTGATAAGAAAATATTCCATCCATTAGATAATAATTTACCAGTGAAAATTGATAGAAGTATTAAATTTGTTACTACTGGTAATTTTAGAAATATAGACATGTTGGAACCAATTATTAATGCATTAGATTATTTAAATGGAAAAATTGATTTTAAATTATCCATTGTGGGTCCGATTGTAAATGTTGATATTAATAATTATTTAGATAGAGACTATATTATTTATTGTGGAAATAAGGATTTAAAAGGAGTAGCGAATATATTAAACGATAGTAATATTTTTATATATTCTCATCTAAACCCTCCTTGTCCCAACTCAGTTTTGGAAGCAATATCCTGCGGTCTCCCGGTTGTGGGTTTTAACAGCGGCGCCATGAGTGAACTTTGCTGGTTTTCCAAAGATCTGCTGGCACCTGTTTCTGATGAAATTTTCCAAAGATATGAGGACTTCGACTATAAAAAACTAGCGGAAAAAATAATGTTAGCAGTTGAAAATTATGACAAATATAAAAAGATTGCCATGGATCATACACACCTTTATTCTTTTGAGGAATGTGGCAATAGCTATATTAATGTTTTTAATAATCTGTTAATGAATGGAACTGAGACATATAAGGAAAAGCCGGCTAAATTCAATTTGGCAAAAAAATTATTTAATAAAATTACTAAAAAAAATAAATTAAGTTCAATAAATAATCCTGATATAGTAAAAAAAAGCTCTAATGATGTAGTTGATTATCTGCTTGATATTATTAGAAAAAAATCAGATATTCTTTCTCCTCCTGAATCATTGTGTTTTCTTTTTGATATCGATAATAAATTATATGACCTTGAAGGACGTGCTTCCATAAGATATGGAGACGGTATTCATACAAAGCACAAGCATATCAAATACCATGATTTTTTTATTGAAAATACACCCGCAGGCAGCAAGGTGCTCGATATCGGTTGCGGAAACGGCGCATTGGCCTATGACATTGCTACTCATGTCCTGAAAGTTACAGTATATGGGATCGATCTTAACCAGGATAATATTAGCGTTGCGAAAAATCGATTCATGAATGAAAATATTGTTTACGTGTGCGGTGACGCCTTAAAAGATCTCCCGAACGATATTTTTGATGTTATTGTTTTATCGAATGTTCTCGAACATCTCGAAAACCGGGTTGAGTTTTTAAATGAAATAAAAACACGATATAATCCCAATAAATTTTTAATCAGGATCCCAATATTCGAGCGGGATTGGCGTGTGCCATTAAAGCGTGAACTTGGGATCGATTATCGATTGGATTCAACTCATTGTATCGAATACTCGCAAGATGAATTTTTTAACGAAATCGCACAGGCTGGCTTGCAGGTGGAAAGTTATAAGATCAACTGGGGAGAAATCTGGGCAGTTGTTGTAAAGAAATGATTATGTTTTTAAAAGTGTTAATTACTTTTTTTGTTTTATTTTGTAAAAGGAAAAAAATTTAATATTTGTATGTGTCCAATAATAAAAAGCGGTTATGATGTTAATCCTAAAGTAACTGTTCTCATGTCTGTGTATAATGGAGATAGATATTTACGTGAAGCAATAGAGAGCATTCTAAGCCAGACCTTTACTGATTTTGAATTTTTAATAGTAAATGATGGAAGCACAGACTCATCAAAAGATATTATTCTAACATATAACGATTCAAGAATACGTTTAATTGATAATGGGCATAATCTTGGCTTGACTGCATCTTTGAATCATGGCCTCGATCTGGCAAAAGGGGAATACATTGCGCGGATGGATGCAGACGACATAAGCCTTCCAGAAAGGTTGGAAAAACAAGTAGCATTCATGGATGCAAATAATAATATTGCAGTATGTGGAACATGTGCAGAAATAATAAATGATAAAAAGGAAAGAGTTGGTGAGTTTACAAATCCGGAGTTGCCGGATAATATAAAGACTGCATTGTTTTTTTTTAATCCCATTGCGCATCCAACTGTTTTAATGAGGAAAAATATAATAATTAAAGCTGGAAAATATAATACTGAATATTTAAGAACTCAGGATTATGAACTCTGGATCAGGCTTTTTTTAAGCGGGCATGAATTTTATAATTTACAGGAAAGACTAATTATATATCGCAATCATGAAAACAATATCACAAACTCAGACTTGAATAATCAATTATTTTATGCTGAAAAAAGTTTGCAATATTTATACAAAACATACCTTAATCAAAATAATTTTTCTTTTATTAAAATATTTATTCAATCACTGACTAGTCAGAGCATAAGTATAAGTATATGTATGTTCTTTAAATTTTTATTCTTATTAAGAAAATTAAAAGTACGTTTACAAATAGATGAAAAAATACATAATTTTTTATGGTTTAATCAGATTGTTGAGGTAATTATAAATAAAATAAAAAATGCAGAAGACAGTAATACTAGAAGATATTTAATGGATAGAATAATAATGGTTATAGGATTATACAGATGAGGGTTCTATTAGTAAGTCATTTTTTTCCACCAGTTAGTTATTCTGGTACTGAAATTTATACATATAATCTTGCGCTTGCATTGATAAAACTAGGGCACGAAGTTTATGTTGTAAATCGCTCTCATTCGGATAAATACAATAACTATACAATTCAAATTAAAAGTTATGATGACATCCCAATAATTTATATTAATAAATATTTGTATAAGGAAAGTTTTAAAAAGACATATTTTGATGAACAAATTGACAAATTATTTACCAGGATTATTTATGCAGTTAATCCAGACTTGGTACATATTAATCATTTATCCTTTTTATCGATGGGGATAGTTGATGTTATTAAAAAGTTAAATTTACCAATTGTAATGACTCTGCATGATTATTGGCTAATTTGCCCACAGTTCCATCTACATAAAAATTTTAAACTTTGCTATTCAAAAAATGAAATAGATTGTTCTATATGCATTGAAAATCAACATTATCCTAAAGATGTTGATTTGATAAAAGAAAGAAATTTAATAGCTGCTGAAATTTTAAGTAAAATAGATGTGCTAATATCACCATCTGAATTTTTAAAAAATAAATATGTTGAATTTTTTAATATTGATCCGGAATCAATTCTTCATATCAAAAATGGTATATCAGTATATTTTCAAGCAAATCGTAATGTTATTCAACAAAAATCGATAAATAAAACGATTTTGGGATTTTTTGGGAATATAATATGGACTAAAGGACTTCATGTTTTATTAGAAGCATTTGACAAACTCGATAAATGGAAATATGATTTATGTATTTACGGAAAGCTTGAAGCTTCCTATGGAGTTTTTCTGGATGATAAATACCCATGGTGGCGAAAGTATTATCATGGGGAATATAAAAATTTTGAATCAATCAATTTGATGGCTGGTAGTATTGATATACTGATTTTCCCTTCAATTATTTATGAAAATTATCCGACGGTTGTTAATGAATCATTATGTGCAGGCATACCTGTTATATGCGTTAATAATGGCGGGGCACCGGAATTGATCCAGGAAAATTTAACCGGGTATTTTTTTAATAATCTTGATGTTGAGGATTTAATTAATAAAATTAAATTATTGGATCAAAATACATTAAACAACATAAAACCTAATTTATTGAATTTTAAACCATATTCATTTGATGAGCATGCTATTAAAATTAATGAATTATATAGCACTTATAATACTCTTGTATCAAAGAAAAATGATATGTTAATTTATAATAGTGTCAATACGTTATTGAGATTATTAGATTATACAGAAAGCAATTCATTTGTTTCAACACTTTTTTTGGATATGGGGAACGGATTTAATGGCAATGAACTTATTCAGCAGATTTTAGTAGTAGCTGAAAATGATAAAATATCTGTTAATTTTAATTTAAAAAATTTTAAAAATATTCAGCGAGTTCGTTTTGATCCATTGGAAAATCAATTTTGTAAGTTAAAAATTAATAGAGTAATAGTTGAAAATTTAGAAGACAATAAAGAATTAATTTTCTCGGAATTTTTAGATAAAATAAGCTTTAACGGGAAATTACTTAAAAACGGATTAATCAATTTTGAGACCTTGGATCCACAAGTAGTATTGCCGATTTCTGGCGAAATTCAACAGTTAACAATAGATGGTGAATTACAATTATTTGATATAAGCACTAGAGCAACTGATTTGATAAGTCAGAAAGACAAAGAGATAAGTCAGAAAGACGAGTTATTAAAACAAAAAGAGAATGAAGCAAAAGGAAAAGAGGATATAATAAATGGAATATTAAATTCGAGAACCTGGAGATGGGGGAATAAAATTGATGTTTTTACTAGAAAATTGATGCCAAAAAATGGATTTGCGAGGACAATTGTAAGTATAGGTAAATTTCTTTTAATTGAATTAGGGCGCTGGTTAACAAGTCCAAAGTTTCAATTAAAGAGGTATTTCAGATGGATGGCTAGGGAAGCTAGACTTATTTATCATATAATACCTTTTAGCGACAAAATGAGGAACATACATAAATTATTTTTAACAAAATATGCTCCATCAATTTTACGTGCTGCTAACATCAATCCTTTAATAGTTAGATCACATTTTATACATAAAGACAACAAATCAAACCTTTTTGGAAAAAGAAATAAATAACAAAAATTTTTATGGACAAATATTTGATTCTTATTTTATTGATATAGGCGTTCCTGAGGATTATGAGAGATCAAAAATAGAACTAGAAGCCATCTCAAAATTGTCTTAAAATAATAATATACCCTAATAAGACCAAGGAATAGAGCATATGGATATTTTTACTTTGGATGGTGCACATAAATGAAAAATTTTTACCCGTTGGTTTCGATTGTAATTCCGGTATATAACGGCTCCAATTTTTTACGTGAGGCAATAGACAGTGCACTTGCGCAGACCTATCAAAATTTAGAAATAATTGTCGTGAATGACGGCTCTTACGATGATACGGAGAACATTGCACTTTCGTACGGGGATAAGATCCGATACATAGCTAAAAAGAATGGTGGAACCTCCACAGCGTTAAATTTAGGTATTGAGAATATGCGTGGAGAGTATTTTTCGTGGTTAAGCCATGACGACTTGTACTATCCCCAAAAAATAGCGAGGGCAGTGGAAGAGTTATCTAAGTTAGATAATAAAGACACGATTATTATCTCCGATGTTGATGGCATGAACGAGGATTATACAAGAACTTTTCCTACTGCACTATATCAAGCGCACAGAGATGCGTATCCGAAGAGGAATTCTTCTTATTTATACCCTGTTGTTTACAATAAAACACATGGCTGCACGCACTTGATTTCAAAGAAAGTTTTCGAAACAGTCGGGTTATTTGATGTAAAAGAGTTAGTCGCTCATGATTTCGAGTTTTATTACAGAGCATTTGCAAAGTTTCCGCACCTGTACATAGATGAAGTGCTGGTTACAGCCCGTGAGTCCTCCAGCAGACAAGGCAAACGATCGCATACTCGTGGAAATGTTGAGTATAGTCTGCTCTATATAGACATTTTAGAGCATCTCAGCGAAGAAGAAATATTTGACATGGCTCCCACAATGGATGAATTTTTACGTGACATGGAATCCTTCTTTTTCTACGCAGATTACTCTATTGCACTTGACTATCTTGAGGTGGTGGCAGAAGGGAAGGGTATTAAAACAAAATATGGGAGACGAAAACTAAACGGAGTTACTGTTCTGAGCGAAAGCAATGTGCCTTCTGAATCCAACCATGAATCACCGCGCCAAATATCACGCTATAATATCCCTGTCAGAATTGTGAGAGCAATAAAACGACACGGATTGGTTGGAGTGCTCAGAATAATATCTACCAAGCTTAGAGCCAAGATAGCTTCATGATTATCCCTTGATTGAGTCGAACAAAGACCTGGATAAGCGATGAACAGGCTGAAATAGAACTTGGTTGGTAGAGAGAAGTGTCATTTGACGAATTGGATAAACGAATAGTGCATAATAACGAGAGCACGATGTCCAAATGAGAATATGGTGCGTGTATGAAAATGATCTTATATATTTTGCGTCTTATTAAGCGGATTATCAAAGCAATTTTGCCGCGTGAGATCTGCGAAAAATTACGTAATTGGTTTGACAGAAATTTTATTTCACGCAACAAAAAAGTGAAATTAAGTCGGCGTTGTTCCACAAAACTACCGAGGGGTGTAAATCTTTTTGCACACTGCTTAGAAAACAGTGCAGGTGTGAAAGCTCGCTTACTGCAACAAGCGTTAGAAGCCGCAGGAATCCCGTATCATATAATTGATTTAAGTAATCCTCAAATATCCAAATCCGAGTTGAAAGATAAAAAATTATATAATGCAAACATAGTCTCCTGCCATGCCGCCTCTGTAACGCCGATGAATATACTTTTATTTGGCATTGACTTGAAAAATCACTACAATATCGGTTTCTGGGCGTGGGAATTGGCCCAACTCCCCAACACTTTTTGTTCAGGACTTAATATGTTTCAGGAAGTGTGGACGATTTCTGGTTTTTGTACAAACGCGATTGAGAAAAAAGTGTCGGTTCCAACATTGACCGTCCCTCTTTATGCGGAACCTAATAGGACGGTTATGGAAAACGGCAGAGTTCATTTTAATATTGAAAAAGATGTGTTCCTGTTTTTGTTTGCGTATGACTGCACCAGTTATGTGTCTCGGAAAAATCCGCAGGCTGCCGTACAGGCATTTCTGAAGGCTTTTTCACCCGAAGACCGCCATGTTGGATTGGTGCTTAAACTGAATTATCCTGAGAATTACAAGGGGCATATTGAAGAACTGCAGAAAATCCTGTCTCCCTATCCTCATGTTTACAGTATCGCGAATTATTTGACAGATTATGAAATGAGAACATTAGTACATATATCAGATGCAGTTGTATCTCTGCACCGTTCTGAGGGATTCGGCCTGCTTCCGTTGGAAGCTATGTCGCTTGGTACGCCTGTAATTTCAACGGCGTGGTCAGGCAATATGGAATATATGAATCATATGAACACCGCGTTAGTGGGTTATAATATGATTCCGGTGAATGGCCAGTATTGCGGATCAACGCCTGGAGACGATTTAGTCTGGGCAGACCCCGATATTGATGAAGCGGCTGCACACATGCGTCGTCTAGTTTCCGATAAGAGTTGGAGAGAAAAACTGATAGCCAATGGCAAATATACAGCAGATGAATGTTATAATGTAACGACCGTCGGTAAGATAATCCGTAACAGATTAGAGTTTTTAAAGCTGATTTAGCAGGATTAAAACCATTCTGAGAGGTATTGAAAATGAAATGGATAAATCCCGGCCACTAACTGGATAAGTTGGGAGAGCGGTATCTTAAAGTCATATATATATGGCATCGATGAAAGGTGGTTTTTGTTCTTATTTTGGGGTATGTCATAAGGGCGTTAATATTGAGAATTTCAAAGAGCAAGTTACGATGCAAAAAGTAGCTGTTGCCGTACAGATGCAAAGGTATCTAAAGAGTAGAAAGCGACAAGTCAAGGATGTATAAATGAATAATTTGGTATCTATTTGTGTTCCCATTTACAATGCTGAGAAGTATTTAAAGCGCTGTGTAGACAGCCTTCTCAATCAAACATATCGAAATTTGGAGATTGTTTTGGTAAATGACGGTTCAACCGATAGCTGCGGCTTGATTTGTGACGGATATGCCCGGCTTGATTCAAGAGTTGTCGTCGTGCATAAGGATAACGGTGGTGAAGCATCCGCTCGTAATGCAGGATTGCGTGCCGCTAAAGGCGATTATATCATGTTCATTGATAATGATGATGAATATCTACCTAATGCTGTCGAGCTTATGATAGAAGCCGTAAAGTCAGATGAAGTGGATTTGGTGATTGGAGGGTGCCTTGAAAGACGTGGGCAAATAGAACACTTTGCCACTGGGCATCTGCGGAAATATTCTGCCAAGGAGGCAGCTCATGGTTATCTGTACTCTGATTGTAACTACGGTATAATCTATATAATATCAACAGTCTGGGCTAAGTTGTTTCGGCACGAAATAATCTGTGCCAATAGTATTTCGTTTGATGAGCGGTTTGTGGTGGGAAATGATATGGTTTTTATCTGTGAATATCTGAAACACGCGCGAGCTGTATACGATGTGTTCGCGCCGATTTATGTGTACTACAAGTTTCATCCATCAGAGAGGGTTCAGGGGATGACATGGTTTTACCCGGATGCCTTTTTTTTGTTCGCATATGTGGCGGATAAAATGATAAAGATTGCACAACCAGATGAAAATGAGTTTAAACAAATCACCATAAAACAATATAAAGACTTACTTTACGGCTTAGTGAATGCGACCGCTAATAAAGAACATTTCAAGAATGGTCTGATGCCGTATTTAACCTCTTTCTGTAATGAAATTGATTTGTTACAAACAGGTGCGAGGTTAGACCTGGCTGAGGATTATATTAAAAAAGAAGAGGGCGCTCTCCCAATCAGGTTAATCTCTTATTTGATTGTTAACAAACATTTCAGTGAATTGTATGAAATGCTTCAGGCAATTGGCAGAGCAAGAAAAATAATCCCTTTCAAGGGCGAGCAAGTGCGCCAAATGATACAAGTAGGGGGCACAAGTAGCGGGAATCAAAGTGAATCAAGCTCAGCTAGCCTGATTCCGGTGAATGCAGCTCTTCTTTCAGGTCATTTCAATTTTACCGATGATAAATTGTTGGTTGAACAGCTGAATGAACTGGTTACAACCATCACAGCGCTCCAGCAGCAGATAGCTGCCTACGAAGCAAAAGTTCAAGGTTACGAAGCCAGAGTCCATGATTACGAAGCCAGAATCAGTGTTTACGAAGCAAAAATAAACAATTATATTCGGTCGTACAGTTGGCGAATTACAAAGCCTTTACGCGCAACCAAGCGATGGTTGAAAAAAATAATTAAGACTTCTTAGTTTCAGAATATTGACGAACGGTGGTATGTGATCATGGTTTTCTCTTCTTCATTATTTTTATTTTTATTTATTCCAATTTTTTTTAGTATATATTTTTTAACTATAAAAAAATATAGAAATATTACTGCATTATTAGGTAGTATGTTTTTTTATTTTTGGGGTGGTTCAACTTTTATCTTTATTTTATTAGTTTCTTTACTTATTGACTGGCATGTTGCAAAAATTATTTATAAAGAGAAAAAAAAAGAATTAAAAATGTTTTATTTTATTTCTATTATAGCTTCAGACATTTTTTTACTTGCCTACTTTAAATACTCTAATTTCTTTATTGCAAATTTTAACACAGTACTTTCTAAACTGCATTTTGCACATATTCAGTGGACAAATGTTTTATTGCCAATTGGTATTTCATTTATTGTATTCCATAAAATCAGCTACATGATAGAAGTCTATAAAGACACCAAAAAACCAACTGAAAAAATGAGGGATTATTTTTTATACATAATGCTATTTCCTATGGCAATTGCTGGACCTATCATAAAATATAACGACATTGCTGATCAATTAACAAATAGAGATTCCAAATTCGAAGATATTTTATATGGTTTATTTAGGTTTTCTATTGGTATGGCTAAAAAAGTTTTGCTTGCTGATAATGTTGCATTAATGGCTGACCGAGTTTTTAGTACACAGCCAGAGCATATTGGACTATTGTTTTCCTGGTTGGGTATTTTGTGTTATGCACTTCAAATATACTTTGACTTTTCAGGATATGCAGATATGGCTATTGGCTTAAGTAGAATTATGGGCTTTAAAATTGCAGAAAACTTTAATATGCCCTATGTTTCAAAAAACATATCACAATTTTGGAAAAGATGGCATATCTCACTTACAAATTGGATGAGAAGCTATATATATATACCTTTAGGTGGCAGTAGATGTTCTAAAACTCGAAATTACTTTAATTTGTGGGTAGTATTTTTAATTTCCGGTTTCTGGCATGGTGCAAATTGGACGTTTATGATTTGGGGTATTATTCATGGAGTCTATATTTTAATAGACAAATTATTCTGGATCGATTTTTCAAAAAAATTGCCTAAAGGAGTTAATATTGCAATAACTTATTTCCTAGTACTTATTGCTTGGGTATTCTTCCGATCTGAGTCATATACTTATGCCTTAGGTTATATTCAATCGATGTTTAACTTTCATTTACTAATCGGTAAAGATGTAATACTTTCACAAGATAAACCGGTGTTTTATATTTCTAACGTAATTATTACAGCTTTCATCGTTTCATTGTTCATAACTTTCTTACCAGCATTTAAATTTTTTGAAACGTTAAAAAGTAAATATTTGAAAGTTATAAGTTCTGAAAGTTTTATGATGATCTCGACTATGCTTCTTTTAAGTATTTCGATTACAGTATGTGTTTCATCATCATTTAGCCCTTTTATTTACTTTAGATTTTAATTTTGGGTGTGGGTTATGAAACGTTATTTTTCTAGAGCAACATTTATTAGTTTTATTATTATTATTTTTTACTTTCCATTGGCACAAATGAAGCTAAATATAATAAAAAGTGGGTCTTTAAATGGGGTTATATTCCAAGTACAATATCCAGAACTAAACTTGACAGATTTATTATCTGGTAAATATCAAAGCCAATTCAATGATTGGTGGAATCAGAATTTTGGTTTAAGAGCAGAGTTTACAAAAACATGTAATCAATTTTATTATGCCATGTTTCATGAAACACGTACGGGTTCTGATGTTTTTGTCGAACGAGATAAACAGCTAATCGAACATGCTTATCTTGACGTGTATTTTCAAAATCTAACTAGTACACAAGAAAGCCAATTAGAGCAATATGTAATCGAACTTAAAAAGGCTCAAGATCTACTAAAGCAACGTGGTAAAGCCTTATTGCTTGTTATTGCTCCAGTCAAATCATTTATTTATCCAGAATATATACCTCATCGTCTAACTATTTTTGGGGACAAAGCAGTTAAAAATGGCTATGATGTTTTAATACCCTTACTAGGCAAATATGGAGTAAATTACGTAGATGGTGATAAAATAACTCGAGAACACAAACAAACTGATAACTTCCCTATGTTTTCACATGGTAGTGTGCATTGGAACCATATAGCAGCTGACTACACTACGATAGCTATGTATAAAAAAATTGGTGTGCTTTTAAATAAAAGCGTACCACAAATTTCAATCAAAAGTATCGTAGGTTCTTCAGCAGAAGGTGACGACATTGACTTAGCACGTTTACTCAATGTTTGGCATCCACCAATAAACTACTTAGCTCCACAAGTTCAAATTAATGTAAATGAAAATGCATTTAAACCTTCAATTGTTATAAATGGTGATAGTTTTTTTACGAATATGATTTACACTTTAAATAAATATAACCTGTTTAACTATTTAGACTTTTACTTTTACTACTCAACTCATATTCAATATATGGATGGTGTGGTTAACAATTTAGGTAATTCAGGAAAAATGGATTGGAATAGTGTTCTTAGCCATGACGCCGTAGTTATTGAAATTCGCGAAGGTATGCCTTTACAAATTGGCGATGGCTTTATACATGATCTTTTAACACAACTTGAGCCGAAAAAACTAAATTTTTCTCATATAAATACTGATTATGTTACAAAAGTACAAGATGGAGATTCCGAAAAATTTATTTTTAAAAAAGGAGCCCGTGCATCTGATACTCTTTATCTTGATACGGATACACTCAGCCTAGGGCCTGGCAAAAAATATACTTTAAGTTATACAGCAAACGGTTTTAGCACTTTGGTTTCTGACTTATATCATGATGATTTACCAAAATATCGCAATACAAATATTACAGATACTCCGACCGGATTTTCTTTTGATTTTACGTCAGATAGTCCTAATATGAAAAATGCAAAATTAAGGTTTTTTATCAATGGCCTGGCGCAATTTACTGATAAAGATACTATAATTTATGATATTAAGCTAACAGAACGGACTAAATAAAAATACATAATTATTTTAAGTATCATAAATTTTTTGCAGTTAAAATGAATTAGTTTTATAAAAATCTAAAGGTAAAAATGAAGGGTTTCAATCCATTAGTTTCAATTGTAATGCCTGTATATAACGGTTCGGATTATATGCGGGAAGCAATTGACAGTGCAATAAATCAGACTTACAAAAATATTGAGATAATTGTTGTTAATGACGGCTCCAAAGATAACACAGAAGAAATAGCTTTAAGTTACGGGAATAAGATAAGATATATAAAAAAAGAGAATGGCGGCACTTCAACAGCATTGAATGTTGGCATTAAAAATATGAAGGGGGATTACTTTTCATGGCTCAGTCATGATGACATGTATACCCCCGATAAAATCAAAAGACAGGTTGATGAACTGTCAAAATTGAATAATAAAAATACGGTAATAAGAGCCTCACTAAGTGTTATAAATGAAAAATATGAAACAATTTATTGTACTAACTTTATTGAACATCAACAGGCATACCCATCCAGAGGAAGATCAAAATATTATCCGGTAATTTTTAGTCAGGTGCAAGGTTGTGAATTACTGATCCCTAAAGTCGCTTTTCATGTTGTAGGTTTATTTGACGAGAAAGTGTTAGTCGCACAGGATTATGAATTTTTTTACAGACTTTTTCTTGAATTTCCCCAACAATTGATACCGGAAAGACTTGTCATTGCGAGACAAAGAAGTCAGGGGCAAGGACAGATTAAAGCTCAATTGAGGATTGAAGAATATAGTAAATTGTTTATTTCTATATTGGAGCGATTAACGGTGGAAGATATCAAGTTATTAGCTCCATCCAAGTTGGAATTTTATCGAGAATTAGCAGAAATTTTATCAAACTCAGGCCATAATATTGCTGTTGATTATATACATAATAAAACATTATTAAATCTTCAGATTTGTTTTAAAGATTTGGTCGGCAATAAATTTAATGGCTATGATATGCACCATTACCTGAGAGCAAAAGATATTGATTCAAAAATGCTGGTCCAAAATAAGTTTTCAAATGATGACACCGTGCTTGAGTATAACTTTGATGATCACAACTCAACTCGTAATTTATTAAGAAATAAATTATTTTTAAATTCAGTTATTGTTCATTTGCATTTGATTCATAGCATCATTCATAATAACTCTTTTGATTTAAATTATTTACCAATCATTACAAAACTAAAACCTGTAATTATTACATTGCATGATTCATATTTTTTAGGCGCACACTGTATACATCATTTTGATTGCACCAAATGGCAGTCCCATTGTTTTGATTGCCAATACTTAGATAAGTCTTTCGTAATCAATGACGATGATACAGCTTTAAGATTTGAATTGCTAAAACAGATAATTCAAAATTCTGCTATTACTGCACTTGTAGCTTCAAAATGGATGGAGGATAAAGTAAAATTATCTCCAGTCTGGAAAGGGAAAAGGATTTATAAAGTTCCATTCGGGATAGATCAGATGCTGTTTAAGCCTGAAAAGATATCTGTTGCGAAGAAAAGGCTCGGAATTCATCCTGATTCTGTTACTTTTATGTTTAGGGCTATCCCAGATATGTACGAGGGGCTAGATATAATTATCAATGCGTTTCAAAAGTTAAAAACGAATACTAAGTGCACAATTATTACAGTTGAGGGAACCGGCTTTCTGAATGGGCTTAAAGATAAATATAACATTATTGAATCCGGTTGTTTAAATAATGATAATAAGCTTGTTGAATTGTATCAGGCTTGCGATTTGTTTTTAATGCCCTCTAAACAGGAAACATTCGGAATGATGGCAATTGAGGCAATGAGTTGCGGTAAAATGATTTTATCTCTGGCAACCACGGGAAGTGCCTTACCTGAAGTAATAAATGCTCCTGATTGCGGGATAGCAGTTGATGAGAGTGAATACTCATCGGAACTGCAGCGCCTGATAGATAATCCAGAAGAAATCGAAGAACGCGGCAGAAAGTCGCTCGAGTTTGCAAAAAAAAATTACGACAAAGATATATATTTAGATCGAATAATAGAAATATATAAAGAGGTGATTGCTAATCATAAAATCGATGAAAGCGTTAAATTGATAATACAACAGTTGCTAAAGCATTCAAACAGAGGCGCTTTCCCGAAAGATTCACGCTTTGCTGCATTATTTCATAAACTAATTAGGTATCGTCTTTTTAAGTACATCTGGCCTAAAATACGACCGCTGGTACTGGTCTATTATGTTTTTATTAACAAGTTACGTAATAGTCTCAAAACCTGTTCTCGGAGAGATTCATCATTATTTTAGAAATGCGCATAAAAAATGAACTGTTTATATTTTTCACCTCTACGTGATATAGCTTTTACCTCCCAGTTTATGAGCTGTTACGAGACCACTTGTAAAGGTTAAAAAATTGTCTTGACGATGGAGTACGGTTCCAAGTTAATATTAATATTTTATTTTATTGAAATTCGATAAAAGAATAATAAAAATTATTTTAAATAATAAAAGGAATAAAATTTGTAGTGGGAGTAACTAATAAAAAAATTCTTATTCTTGGCGCTTCGGGTATGCTCGGGCATACTTTGTTATATGAATTGTTGAATAAAGGTTTTACTGTTTATGGAACCGTCAGGGATATGTCAAGTGTCCGTAATCATTTTCCTAATAACATGCTCGACAAGATAATTAATAATGTTAATGCAGGTAATATCAATTTGATTAAAGAAGTAATTGATAATCTTGATCCGGATATTGTAATAAATTGCATAGGTATAATCAAGCAAATTCCTGTCTCAAAAGAGCCGTTGCCAGTAATTGCAGTAAATTCTCTTTTCCCTCACCAAATCGCCTCAATCTGTAAAGAAAAAAATCGCAAAATGATCCACATAAGTACAGACTGCGTTTTTGATGGTAGAAAAGGTTTGTATACAGAAGATGATAGATTATCTGCAGAAGATTTATATGGAATATCAAAGTATATGGGGGAAGTTAAATATGACCATACCCTAACCATAAGAACATCTATAATAGGACATGAACTTAATTCTAAACTAAGTCTCATAGAATGGTTTCTTTCTCAAAATACAGCAATTAATGGATATACGAAAGCCATATATACTGGTTTTCCAACGGTAGAAATAGCTAACATTATTGCAGATTATGTTATTCCTGATCAAAACCTTTCTGGGTTATATCATGTTTCATCTAACCCTATATCAAAATATGAACTGTTGAAAATTGTTTCAAAATTCTATGGAAAGAAGATTGAAATTAAGCAATATGATGATTTTTATGATAACAAATCTCTAGTTTCTGAAAGATTTAAATTAAAAACCGGGTATAAACCGCCAGACTGGAATATTCTTATAGAAAAAATGTATGAAAATTTTAAACAATTTGGATATAAAAGAAATTTTTAATTTATCGAGGGGATATGTTCAAAGGAAAAACTTTATTAATAACAGGTGGTACGGGCTCATTTGGGAATGCTGTTCTTAATCGCTTTTTGCACACAGATATAAAGGAAATTCGTATTTTCAGCAGGGATGAGAAAAAACAAGAGGATATGCGGATTAGACTTAACAACGATAAGGTAAAGTTTTATATAGGAGATGTACGGGATTATAATAGTGTGAATTTCGCTATGCCTGAAGTCGATTATATATTTCATGCGGCGGCTTTAAAGCAGGTTCCATCTTGTGAATTTTATCCTTTGGAAGCAGTGCGTACAAATATTCTTGGTACGGAAAATGTTCTAAATGCAGCTGTAGCAAATAAGGTTAGAAGAGTGATTGTATTAAGTACAGATAAAGCAGTATATCCAATTAATGCCATGGGTCTAACAAAAGCTCTTCTTGAAAAGGTCATGATTGCAAAATCAAGAATAGTTGGCGGAACAGAAACGATTTTATGCGGGACCAGATATGGGAATGTTATGGCATCTCGAGGTTCAGTTATACCTCTTTTTATAGATCAAATAATGAATAAAAAGCCAATAACAATTACAGATCCTAATATGACACGCTTTTTAATGTCAATTGATAATGCAGTTGATCTTGTATTGTATGCTTTTCAACACGGTAAACAGGGAGATATGTTTATACAGAAATCCCCAGCTTCTACTATTAAAGATCTTGCAACGGCGATAGTTGAAATTTTAGGTATTAAAAATGAAATTAAAATAATTGGTACGAGACACGGGGAAAAATTATACGAAACCCTTGTCACCAGAGAAGAGATGGTTAGAGCTGTAGATCTTGGAGGTTACTATAGGGTTCCAGCTGATAATAGAGACCTTAATTATAACAAATACTTTGTTGAAGGTGAAATTAAAGTATCCGGACAAGAGGATTACAACTCCCATAATACTCATAGGTTGGATGTTGAGGGAGTAAAAAATTTGTTATTAACCCTTGAAGAAGTCCAGGATGCATTAAAAGAAATCGGGAAAAAACAATGAAAGTGATGACTGTTGTGGGAACAAGACCTGAAATAATCAGGCTTTCCCGTGTAATTGCCAAACTGGATAAATATACGAATCATATTCTTGTTCACAGTGGGCAGAACTATGATTATGAATTAAATAAAATTTTTTTTGATGATCTGGATATTAGAAAACCGGATTATTTTTTGGATGCAGCTGCTTCATCTCTTGCTCAAACAATAGGGAACATAATTATTAAAATAGATGAAGTTTTTGAAAAGGAAAAACCTGACGTATTTCTTGTTCTTGGTGATACTAATAGCTGCCTGTCTGTGATATCTGCTAAAAGAAGGAAAATCCCGATCTTCCATATGGAAGCCGGTAATAGATGCTTTGACCAGAGAGTTCCTGAAGAAACTAACAGAAAAATTGTCGATAGTATATCTGACATTAATATGCCCTATAGCTCAATTGCCCGTGAATATTTAATATCAGAAGGTTTTCCTCCAGAACGGATCATTAAAACAGGAAGTCCTATGTTTGAAGTGATTGAATTTTATCGCGATAAGATTGAGAAATGTGATATAGTCGAAAGACTTGGACTTGAAAAACATAAGTATTTTGTAGTAAGTTCCCATAGAGAAGAAAATGTTGATGATAATTTAAGAATTCAAAAAATTGCTGAAATTTTGAATTCAATCTGCAAAAATTATAAGTTTCCGGTAATTTTTTCAACACACCCTAGAACGAGAAAAAGGATCGATAACTATTCAATCAAATTCCATAAACTCATCAGATCAATAAAACCTCTTGGTTTTATTGATTATATAAAGCTTCAACAGAATGCTTATTGTGTAATTTCGGATAGTGGAACAATTACCGAAGAATCCTCCATAATGAATTTTCCGGCTTTAAATTTAAGAGAATCACATGAAAGGCCAGAAGGTATGGAAGAGGGAGCTGTAATTATGACAGGGCTTAGTAAAACAAGAGTTTTAGAATCCATACCTTTAGCTATATGTCAACCGCGTGGTTTAGAACGATCATTTAAAATGGTTGGTGATTACAATGTTTCCAATGTATCTGAGAAAGTATTAAGAATAATAACAAGTTATACAGATTATGTGAAGCGTAGGGTATGGAATATAAATGATTAATGATCCTGTCAATCCACTCGTGTCTATTGTAATCCCTGTTTATATGCCCGTGTTGATCAAAAAAATTTTTATATTTAGGCATTTACTTTTCTTTAAAAGAAAGCTGTTCTGCATCTGGTCGTTCTCCGGCTTTTCAGTAATCATCGTCTATTTTGTTTACTTTAGGCTTTTCTGTTAAGTATGTTGTTGCTTTTAGATTCGTTTATATTTGAGATACTGTTAAGTAAAAGAAAAACACAGTAAGTCGGCGCTAAATAATATTCCGTTTTCTGATTGACATAACTAATCAGACCTGGACTTAATTTATAGACAGTACTCTGAATTTATTAATGAAAGTATAGAAAAGCACCTAAGAATCACAAACCTTTACATTTTCGGCAAAAACTGGGCTTGAGTTGGTATTTAATAAAGAGCCCGCGTCTGTGCAGGCTTATGAAAGGTTACTGAAGACAGTATTATCTTTAAAAATACTTTTTTTAGAGGTTTTCAAAATCAATTCTAAAACGAGATACATTGTTTTTTGTGTTGCATTAGCATGTGCACTTCTACTGGTGGATTTCGGTTGTACACACGATGGAGTCACGACAACAGCGGTCGTATTCCAGGATGCCGTTCAAACCGGCGGGACATCGGGCATAGCCGACTCAACAGCTCTGATTCTTACCTTTGATGTTGACCCGACTACATTGGCAGTCAGCGACATCATGGTAACCGGAGCAACTAAGGGTTCTTTAAGTGGGACGGGTACAACAAGAACACTTGCTATATTTAACATAACGGTAGCCAACGGTGCAACTGTGTCTATTGCTATATCAAAGAGTGGTTTTACGATCACAGGTTCGCCTCAGACAGCGGTGGTGTATCGAGCACTAACTATCGGTATGGCTTATCAGGGTGGAATTATTGCCTATATCTTGCAATACGGTGATCCGGGTTATTTATCAGGTCAAACTCACGGACTTATAGCATCAACGACTGATTTAAGTACCGGAATTCAATGGTATAATAATAATTATATAGCCATAGGAGTAACAAGGACAGAACTGGGCACTGGTCAATCAAATACTACAGCAATTGTAAATAGGCAGGGAGCGGGAAGCTATGCAGCACAACTTTGTGATGATTATACAAATGAAGACAACGGAACAGGCATTTACTCTGACTGGTATTTGCCGTCAAAAGATGAGCTGAACAAACTCTATCTAAATAAAACGGCTGTTGGTGGATTTGTCAATGGTTACCATTGGTCGTCGTCCGAGTACGATTATATCAAGGTGTGGCTCCAGGGCTTCGCCGATGGTTACCAGGACCCCTACGCTAAGTACTATCTCCTTAAGGTTCGGGCTGTCCGGACTTTTTAACTATTTAATCTTTTAACAATTAGGGATTATAAGAAACTTACTCTCTTAGTTGTAAATGGTAATATATTTAGATATTAAATAGCACATTCCTGATCAGTATAGAGCTCATAAAAAAATTTATAATATTTAAAAAGGAGGACGGCATCTTTTTTTAATTCCTTTTTTACATGCCGATTATTTTGATAAAAATTTTGCTGTAATAGAGAAAATAAGCAATACAAAGTTTCTTACAATACCAATTTACCATAGAGACCCTATTGGAACAGAAAGAGCACTTTTTTTAATATTTTTTCTCTTAGAATGTTAATAAAATTGAAAGAAATCAGATTCACTATAAAAGCTCAACCACTGGACATTTCAGTGACCGGGAAACAAGGGATGCGGAAGCAATACATTTCAGGAAGAAGTGGATGCATGTAATTAACAAAGGTGATCTATATTATAATCCAAACCTTGCAGATGACTTTACAGTAAAGACTAATACATTCAGTGATTAAATATTTTTGAAGTTTACAATAACAGGCTATTTTACATATGTATAAATGAACAGTTTACTATGGTTTCTTGCATCGAAAGGCAAGGATAAAGCAATGTTCGGCATCCTCATATAATCCGGCATTATGTAATAGTTCAGATTCTATATAGCTATGCTCTTCACAAGATTGTGGGACCCAGCCAATACCTTTAGTATCAATTATCTCAAATCCAACGCCACTGAGAAGAACTGTCATTTCTGTTTTTGAATACTCATACTTGTGATCAGGATCTACGAAACCGCGCTGTTTCAGTCTTGCTACAGAAGAATTAACTGTATCAAGGCACAGTATTCCTCCAGGTCGGAGGATACGGTATGCCTCTTTTAGTGCTAGGCGTGCTTCTTCCTTGGATACGTGCTCTATTGATTGACCTGATTGAATCATGTCAGCCCAATTATCGGCTATGCTGTTTATCTTATGCATTGGGGTATATAAATAACGAATAATACCTTTTTTAAAAGGAATAGGTTCTTCATATGTCTGGTACCCTGATTGATATAGCTCATGACGATCAGTGATAGGCAAATCAACAATAATTAATTCTGAAAAATCATATGGATATCCCATTGCTACAAGTCCGCCAAATTTATTATCTCGGGCTGCACCTCCAAGGTCAACTATCCTCGATGCTTTTGGGAATGTTTTAACGAGCATTATTCTGCTGAAATGTAATGCATAACCATGCCTGGCAAAAGGCCAGGTTCCTGCTGCCATGTATGAAATTAACTCATTTTCTTTATGTAAAGAATGCTGAATAGGGATGAGTTGATCTGCGAGGGATATAGCAAAATGTCGTTTGATAGATTCTGTCATTTTTGGCATCAGCATCTTAAACATTTTCCATAGGAGCATAATAATTTTGATTATCATAATTTAAAGTATCGATTCTTATTAGAAAAGTAATTATACTGTGAAATACAAAATTAACAATAAATAACTCGAGTTATTCATATTAAGAGCCTGTTTAAAATCTTTTTTCAATAAAAACTACAAAAGCAAGTACCACCATTTGCAAACAGCCCATTTTGGCATTGTATCTGAAACTATAGATTATTCCAAAAGTTTTGCGACTTTTCATATAAACGTTCAATTAGCAATAAAGCGAACATAAGACAAATATCTTTTTAAAAGTTTTATTCAAAGTACATTCTAAAAATAAGTTCTTCATCGCTGTACGATTTTGTAAAGAAATAAAATAGTGGAGTAAAAGAAAAACTTCCAACTTATTTTCCCGTTGACAATTTAAATGTCCTTAATTTATTTTATTGCGAAGATAACATGGGGAGTTTTGTATTAGAAATAGTTTCGAAATTTCTGACAATATTTATTTTTCATTATCAGAGCAGGATATTTTAATGCAAATTGTAATTTCAACTATTGCCCTTGCTCAGGGTGACGCTACAGGCAACGATATCTATTACGAATATCAAACCCTCAAAGAAGAAGGTTTTGATGTATGCTTATACGCAGAACAATATGACAGTTTTTATGCTTCATTTATAATAAGTCCCAAAAAGCTAAATGAGATTATATCTTTTAAAGAAAATTTGCTTATATATCATCATGGGATTTACTGGGAACAGGGCGGGCAAATAATTAATAATGCCGGCTGCAAAGTGATAATGAAATATCACAATATTACACCAGCCGATTTTTTTAAAGAATACAATACAGTTTATTATAATGATTCATTTCTGGGAAGAAAGCAAACAGAGCAGTTTGCAGGCAATAATAAATTTAACTTGTTTTTAGCAGATTCAGAATACAATGCCGGGGAAATAGAAGATTATAGAGTTCCAAAAGAAAAAATTTTCGTATTGCCTCCATTTAATAAAATACATGATTTCGACTCAGTAAAATTAAACCTGAAGCTACTTGAAAAATTACAGGATGGGGAAATAAATTTATTATTTGTAAGCCGGGTTTTACCGCATAAAGGTCTTCATCATATTATTGAAGTACTTAAACAATATATCAATTATTATGGTGATGCGATACGACTGAATATAATTGGAGGTATCGATACAGAATTAAATAAATATATGAATGAGCTTGAAGAACTCATTTGTCAAAATCATTTAGAGGAATATGTCTTCTTCCGTGGCAAAGTCAGCTTTAGCGAATTAAAGACATATTATGCATCCTCGAATGTTCTGCTGGTCATGTCCGAACACGAAGGCTTTTGCCTGCCAATCATAGAAGCGCAATATAATAAATTGCCTGTTATAGCTCTGGACAGATGCGCTGTTAAGGATACGCTTGGCAAAGAGCAGCTTGTGTTTCAAGATATTGATTATAAATTGTTTGCATCTGCAATTCATATCATTGTGAAAAATAATCATATACGAAATTATCTTTCAGATTCTGGATATAAGAATTACTTAATATACAATAAAATAAATTTATCAAAAAAATTTTTAGATATTATTAATGAGATCTTCTAAACAAAAAATAGCTCTTATAGTACAACGATCAGGTGAAAATATTATAGGAGGGTCTGAAGGATATACCCTATCAATGTCTAATATTTTAACTGATTCATTTGATATTGATATTATCACAACAACTGCAAAGGATTATCTAACATGGGAAAATGTCTATCCTGAAGGTGTATTCAAAATATCAGATTCTCTCAGGATAATAAGATTTAAGGCAGAATTTAAGCGTGAACCTTACTGGTATGAGCTTGATAAAATAATTACAAAAAATATTCACCTCGGTATTTTTGAAAAATTAAGTTCTCAGGAACAGAAATCTTTTATCCAATATACGCACAAACTTCCATTGGGAGTTGGAGAAGAATGGATTAAATATAATGGCCCATATTCACCCGATCTTCTTCAATATTTATCTGAGAATGAGGATCATTATAATTATTTCATTTTTATGACATATTTGTTTGCGACAACATATTTCGGAATCGATCGGATCAAAAATACCGAGAAGATTTATTTTGTCCCGACTTATCACAATGAACCGTCTGCCTATTTACCAAATTTTTTAAAATATAATATGTATCATCATCTTTTTCTTACAAATGCTGAAAAGAATATTGCTGAACAATTTATATATAGCAACTCAGTAAAAAATAATGTTATTGGGTTTGGCATTATGGATAGGCTGGATGAATTTTCCGCTAATTTTGAAAATATAAATGGCCAGTATATCCTTTATGCCGGGAGGCTTGAGGAAGGGAAAGGGCTGATAAATTTATTCAAGATGTTTGAAACATATTCGGAAGAAAATAGATTCTTAAAACTTTTTTTAATTGGCGAAGGTAATTTAAAAAATTATAAGCATAAAAATATTATTTATAAAGGATTTGTCAGTGAAAAAGAAAAATTTTCATTAATGAAAAATGCGCTTGCTTTTGTTCATCCATCTGCTTTTGAGAGTCTTGGTATTGTGCTGCTTGAATCCTTTATGATGGGTACGCCTGCCATTGTAAACAGAAAGTCGGACGTTTTAAATGAACATATAATCAATTCAAAAGCCGGCTATTCGTATGATAACTACGATGAATTCAGGGATAGCTTAAATCAATTGATTAAAGATAAAGATGCTTATGAAACCCTAAGTAAAAATGCTAGGGATTATTTTATTCAAAACTACTCCATAAAGGCTTATAAAAATAGATTACTTAATATTATTAGATAAATCTATTCTTATTTATCTTATATTATTTAAAAACATTTTATACATAAAATTGATTATAAATGAATAAAAAATATATTAATTTGATAGCCGCTGTTGCTGTTGTTGCGATATTTATTTGTTTGGGTTTATGGAAATTCCATGACGTGCTCGTTAATCCTAATCTCTCTTTAACAAATCAGGGTGATGGGCTTTGGTATATAAGCGCTGTTCATGCTTTTAATGAATTTGTTCGTGAAGGAAACTACTCGGCTCTCTTTGGAGATAAATTTCAATATGATATTTTAAGTTTATCCCTTACCGAACCGCTTTCTTCGAGTATATACTGGAAATGGAACTGGTATATTTTAGGCTCGTTTTTATCGCCAATAAAAGTATATGATATTAACGCCTTAATTGCGTTTGTATTGATAGGAATAGCCGGATACGTGCTGGCACGTGAATTGGGCGCGAATTTTATTATTTCGCTATTATCGGCTTTTCTCTTGAGCCATCTCGATGTTTTTTATCAACGGATGGACGGACATCTATTAGGTCTTGGAACATACTATGCTCCAATTTTTTTAACATGGAGTGCAATACGCGCTGGTAAAAAAGCGATTTTATCGCGAATGTTAATATTTATTCTACTACTAATATTCAATTTTACTGTAAATGAATATTATGGTTATTTTGGTTTTTTCTTTGGCTGTTTATTATTCGCAGGCTATATTTTTGTTTATAATAAAAATTGGATTATACCCCGAAAAATTATTATCAGAAATATCTGCATTTCAATATTATTGTTCCTGGTACTTATGTGCATAATTTATCCGCATTATATTGGATCCAAATTAATTGGTGTTTTTAATTCGTATCTGAATATTTCTCCTGATCATCATTTTGCCTGGAATGAATTCATAGCGTACAGTCTATGGAATCCGGCTACATTATTTATCCCGGGTTTTAATTTTTTAAGATTGTTTTTATGCAACATTAGTTTATATAATAGGCCGGTATTTCAAAATACTGTTGGAGAAATGACTTTTAGAATAGGAATTATTATTCCAGTTATTACATTAATTTCTTGTATTTATTATTTTATTAAATTCTATTCAAAAAAAATTAAATCAGATATATTTATTCATAATGAGTTTATTATTTGGGTTTATGCTGCTGTAATAATGGTCATTTTTTGCCTTAATCCAAGATATATTTTTTCTTTTGTTCCATTAACATTTAAAATAGCGCCCATGTTCCGTGTTGGGGTAAGGTCTTTACTGTATTTTGACATTGCAATTATTGCTATGTTTATACTTTTTATGCAGAAAATAGTAAATGATTTAATACAGCGAGTAAACTTATTACCTCAGGATTTACATACTAAACGAATTTATAAAAGTACATTTGTCCTATCTTGTTTGATAATAAGTTATTTCGCTTTAGCGGATGTTTCAAACAACAACTTTTTGAATAAGTTTTATTCTGTATCCCTTCCTGTCACAAAATCATATAGTATTTTAAAAGATAAACCAAACGGTTTTCTTGTTGAGCTTCCGGTTTTTTCTCCGGTAATCACACCTCCGGAAGAAAACTACATTTATTTATATAACCGTATTTTTCATGGAAAGCCTATATTAAATACTGTCTATACCGGTTCCGAAAATGTTATCTTTAGAGAAGCTCTACACAAACTTTCCACACAAATGAATGCGCCGGATTCTAAATTGCTGAATAAATTGAAAAGAGCGGGAGTTCAATATATTGTGGCAAATAAAAATTCTAAATTTGATTTTTCATATCTCAGCAGGACGGATTTACTTGAAAAAATAGCTCAGGATGATTGGCGAATTATTTATCAGTTTAAAAGAGAGAAGCCTGTAAATATCGATATAAATTCAGCCAGGGAATCATTTCTTGAACAATTTATTTTTGATGGGACTGCCATTGCTGTATTATCAAAAGGATGCGGGCCAATAGTTAATATTGATAATGCATCTTTACGATCATGCGAGCAAAATGCGCTTATACAGCTTAAGAGTTATTATACAAGACCTGTACAACTGGAGTTATGTTTAGTAATTGAACCACTGGTTAGCAGCATTTCAGCATTGAATATAAGCAGTAAGTATTTTTCCGAAGAAGTAGAGCTTAAAACCAAAAAGGTGGTGTATAAAAAAAATATTACAATTCTATCTAACGAGAATATAGTATTGAAATTGAAAACTAATAGAGATAGCATTTCATACGATAAAGAAAAAAATATTTATTCGTATTGGATTAAGACTATAAATTTAAAATTATTATAATAATTTATTACTGAGATTTATAAATAATATTAGTTTTGTTGTCCCAACTTATAATTAATAAGGAAGCATCAATTATTTATTTTTTATCATATTGCTTTTCTTCTTAACCTAGTAATAAATAAATCGAAAAAATACCCAAAAATATTCCTATTGATTGCTTTAATGTAATTGTTTCCTTGAATAAAAGTATGCTTGATCCAATAACAAGAATCATTGTTCCAATCGTCATTATTGGGCTAATTTTACTCAATGCAAAGTATTTTAAAATATACGCATATAATCCAAATGATAGGATATAACAGATACCTGCAAGGCTAAAAAACAAATAAAAAGAAAAATCCTTTATCCCCCAAAAGCTTGATTTTTTAATCATCACTTGTGCAGTTGCACTGAATATGATACCAAAAACTATTAAAGTATATTTAATCATTGCTTTTCTCCTTTATTATGTAATTCGGCCGGCATTTTTGGGACATAAAGAGTCTGCCAAGGTATTCGCCAATAATACCAATCATTATAAGTTGAATACCACCAATAAAGGATATTACAATAAGTAATGATGTCCAGCCTTCTATTGCTTTATTCGTAAATAATCCGATATAGAGTGCGAACAAACCATAACAGAATGAAAGAAAAGCAATAATCGTTCCTATTTTTGTTGAAAAATGTAATGGCTTTACACTAAAACTGGTAATTCCAGAAATAGCAAAACTAAACATTTTCCTAAAAGAATATTTTGTTTTTCCCCAAAATCTTTCTTCAGGCATATATTCAACACCGTATTGTTTAAAGCCGAGCCAACGAATAATTCCTCTAAAAAATAAAGGGCTTTCATGTAAAGGACGTATTACTTCAACAACAGAGCGATCAACTAATCTGAAATCTGCGCTTCCATGTTCTATTTTAATATCAGACAAAAAGTTGGATAATTTATAAAATATTTTAGCTGTTATTTTTTTAATAGTTCCAGTTTTAGGGTCATCTTTTCGTAAGGTATATACAATATCATATCCTTCTTGCCATTTTTCAATTAGCTGAGGGATCAATTCTGGTGGATGCTGTAAATCACCATCCATGGAAATTACACAATCGCCTTTTGCATAATCCAGTCCTGCTTTTAAAGCGTTTTGGTGACCAAAATTTTTTGAAAAAGATAAATATTTAATGTTGGCATCGTTCGAATTGAGTTTTTTTATTACTTCAAATGTTCCATCTGTTGATCCATCATCAATAAAAATAATCTCGTAATTTGAGTAAATTTTCAATACTTCATATAATTTTTTTATTAATAAAGTGATGTTGCCCTCTTCATTCATTATGGGTATAACTACAGATAATTTAAAATCTTTATTCATATCTATTCACCTTATTGTGATTATTTTCGCTTTATTCGCCTTGATTTATTTTATAATGCAATTAAAAAAATATTTACTAAAACGTTAGTTTTTTGGATTATAAAGTAAATAAAAAATTTTTGGGATTGGACAAAAAGTAGTAATAATTTAACGAAGCTTTTTGATATTTTTACCACGTGACGCAAAAAAGAGAATCAAAAAGCTCACAAACCTTAATTCAATTGTCAGTTCCTGATTGACTTTTTCAGGATAAATGTTTCATTGATGTTATTTGCGTTATATTATATCCAATTTAGAATTTTTTCTTTATATAAAAAAGTAATTTATAAGTAAAAGGCTACCTTTACTTAACTTGTTAAACCTGATGTTGTGACTTAAACGGACGGAGTTTTCATGTTTAATAACTTTCCAAAAATGCGACCTTCTTTACCAAAAAAAATTGAAGACATTTACCTGGAACATTATATTGCGAATCGGGAAGGTCGGACTGCTGCTTCTTTTGTAGCAAAAAAAATGGAATCCTGGCTGCATAGACAAGTTGCCAGTGACGTTGAGAATTTACAGAATACATCATTGGCCACATTAGAAATAGGAGCCGGCACTCTTAATCAGCTGCTGTATGAACCAATTAATAATAAATATGATATAGTTGAACCTTTTAGTGATTTATATAATAAATCATCTTTACTAGAAAATATTAGAAATATATATTGTGATATATCTGAAATACCCAAAGATAATAGATATAACAGGATCACTTCAGTGGCTGTCCTTGAACATGTTTGCAATTTGCCGGAAGTAATAGCGCGAAGTTGTCTTTTATTGTCAGAAAACGGTGTATTCCGATCAAGTATTCCCAGTGAAGGCACATTTTTATGGGGTTTATGCTGGAAATTGTCTTCCGGCCTGGAGTTTAAATTAAAATTTGGCCTTGATTACAGTATGCTTATGAAGCATGAACATATAAATACTGCAAAAGAAATTGATGATGGCTTAAACTATTTTTTTGAAAAGGTTAAATGTAAAGTTTTTGGATTATCAAAGTCGATTTCCATTTACCGGTATTATGAATGCCGTATACCAAATATTAAAAGATGTGAAGAGTATTTGAAAACTCTTTCTAAATAAAAAATTGTTTTTAAAGAATACAATTAATTGCTTTTTTTTATAAATTATAAAGAAATAATCATAATTACAACTAAGGCAGCTAATATATGAAAAAAGCACTAATAACAGGCATTGCCGGCCAGGACGGTTCCTACCTGGCGGAGCTGCTCTTGTCAAAAGGATATGCGGTATATGGCATTGACCAGCAGTCTGTCATTGATGGCGGCGAAAAATATTTAAAGAATATTAATCCTATAATAAATAAAATCGATCTTTCTGTTGATTCTCTGCAAAGTATTTTTTCTGTTAGCAAAATAATTAAAACAGTTGCACCTGACGAATGCTATCATCTGGCGGCATCGACTTTTGTGGGTTACGCGTTTAAAGAAGAATTTGCTGTATTAAACAATAATATCAACAGCACGCATTTTTTACTTTCTTCGGTTAAGGAACATGCTCCATTATGCAGATTTTTTTTCGCGGCCAGCAGCGAGTTGTTCGGAAATGCAGCGCATTCTCCTCAGAATGAGCATACCCCTTTTAATCCGCGTTCGATATACGGTATTTCAAAACTCACCGGGTATAACCTTGTAAAGTATTACCGGGAGCAGCATGGATTATTCGCGTGCTCGGGCATACTTTATAATCACGAATCTCCCCGTCGGGGGAATAATTTTGTCACAAAAAAAGTTGTGAGTAAGGCAGTTAAGATTAAACTGGGTATAGAAGATGAATTGCTGCTCGGTAATATGGACGCGAAGCGCGACTGGGGTTACGCGCCGGATTATGTTAATGCCATGCATCTTATGCTGCAGACGGAGAAACCGGACGACTACGTAATAGCGAGCGGAGAAGTTCACAGCATTAATGAACTTACGGAGATAGTATTCTCGCATCTTGGGCTTGACTATAAAAATTACGTAAAGACTGATCCGGCTTTGCTAAGACCTGCTGAGGAACTCCTGTTATGCGGGAATTCGGTTAAAGCAATGAAGAATCTAAACTGGAGACGGACAAAATCCTTCAAAGAAATAATTATCGAAATGATTGACAGCGAAATGAAATTATACAAATAAAGTTTTAAGAATCACTCGTGTTTTTTCTTGGGTAAAATATTTCTGAGGCGTATCACAAATTCCATTTTAAGCTATGATAAAAATCGGCGTAGACGGCAGAGCATTAACAAATGACAGTCCCGCAGGTGTAACCAGTTTTTTAATTGCTGCTCTGAATAATTTACCCGAATATCTTCCTGATGTACTTTTTCTTGTATTTTCCCATAAACATGTTTCAAAGGTAGCAAAACAAAGACTGAAGTCTTTTAACAATGTTAAATATATTCTGGAAGAGTTTGCATTTTTCTCTGAAATTGGAGTAGTATGGTTCCAGTTTAAACTTCCTTTTATATTAAAAAAATATAATGTAGATTATTTCTGGGGAGCGGGTCAGGTAATACCATTTTTTCTTCCTGATAAACTAAGAACAATAGTAACTATTTATGATGTCGTATTTTTGAAATATAAAAATACAATGTCGCTTCCAACATTGCTTGAAAGCATAATCTGGATCAGGAAGAGCATTAATAATTCGGATATTATATGGGCAATATCCGAATACACAAAATATGAACTTGAGAATGCTTTTCCTGAAAGAAAGTGTAAAGAGATTTTCGTCGGATTATCTATTGAGCAGGATTGTTTTAGAAAAATTAAAGTTACTAAAAATGAAAAAAATGACTTACTTGTTAAAAATAAAGTGACTCATCCTTTTATTATATTTGTAGGCACTCTTGAACCAAGAAAAAATCTTCAGTTTCTTCTTTCCTTAATGCCGGAGCTTGCAATGAAGGGAATAAGTTTGCTTGTGATTGGCGGGAGAGGATGGAAACAGGCAAAGGTAATTTCCGGAATATTAAATCAGCCAAATTTTCCTAAAGAGAAAGTAATTTTTGCAGGATATGTTTCATTAACTGAATTAATTAAGCTTTATAATGTTGCAGACCTGCTTGTTTCTGTTTCGTTGAATGAAGGTTACGGCCTTCCGTTGAAGGAAGCAATGTCGTGCGGCTGTCCGGTAATCTGCCCCGATAATTCCGCGATGAGAGAAGTTGTTAAGGATCCAAAAATGAAGATAACCGGCTGGGACAGGCAGGAATGGACAAATAATATAACACGGCAAATTTTTTCAGGACAGAGATTGAAGAATAGTTCTTCCGGAATAAATGAGTGGAAAAACATCTCGAATGGTTTTAAAAAACGATTATGCGAATATTGATTGATTATACACAGATCCCTGTTGAAAGACTGGGTGTAGGGAATTATGCTTATAACTTAATATTAGAGTTATTAAATATTGATAAAGTAAATAAATATTTTGTAATTATTCAGGATGATGAAAACTCATTTAATAACATAGCGAACAGCAATTTTCATTTAATTAAAGTTAATCATTTATTATTCAGAAGGCTATTGTTCAGGTTTTTTCTGGAGCAGCTTTATATTCCTTTTTTAATTTTTATGAGCAAAATCGATATTGTCCATTCGCTGCATTACTCTTTCCCGCTTTTTAAATTTAAAGCAAAGAGGGTTGTGAATATATATGATTTAACTTTTTATTTATTTCCATATGTCCATCAGGTTTTTAAAAGGTACTATTTCCGTTTTTTTATAAAGCTTGCTGCATTGTTAAATAACAGGATTATATGTATTTCAAATTCGACATTGGACGATTTGATTAATATTACAGGTGCAAACAGCAAAGAGTGCAGTGTTGTATATTTAGGTAAGTCGGGCATTTACAAGCCATCTCGAAACATTAAGAAAATTAAAGAAATTAAACGTAAATATAATATCAATGGAAATTATTTATTATTCATTGGCACAATCGAGCCAAGAAAAAATATTGAATCATTAATTATGGCATTTAATAAAGTTTTTAAAAATAAAGACCCGGAAATTTCATTAGTAATTGCCGGGAAAAAGGGATGGTATTATAACGAAATTTTTGAATTAGTAAAAAAATTAAATATTAAGGATAAGGTAATCTTTACCGGATATGTTCTCGAAGAAGAAAAGCCATTATTGATAAACGGGTGTAAAATTTTTATTTATCCTTCAATATATGAAGGTTTCGGTTTACCGGTGCTGGAAGCAATGGCCTGCGGTGCACCTGTAATAACGAGCAATATTTCATCAATGCCGGAAGTTGCCGGCAATGGGGCGTTATTATTGAATAATCCAAAGGACGTAAACGAGATTGCTTCCAGTATTGAATCGCTCTTAACTAATAAAAAGGAATTGGCAAAATACAGAGCATTGGGATTAAAGCAGTCTGCAAAGTTCAACTGGAAATATACTGCGTTAAAGACATTGGAGATTTATAAAACAGTAAATTCTCAAGAGCAATAGACTTTCAATTCTAATTTATCAAAAATAACTGCTGAATGCAAAGAATAAAAATAACAGCATCGGTTGTAATTTATAAAAATGAACCTGAGCAAATCAGGTTACTGCTCTCATGCCTGCTGGACACAAAGATTATCAGCAGAATTTATCTTATTGATAATTCACCTGATAAAATCTCTGCTTCTACATTAAAGTTGCCACAAAAATGCGAATATATTTTTACAGGCTCAAATATCGGGTATGGGGCAGGGCATAACATAGCGATCAGGAAGTCACTGGCGTTAAACAGTAAATATCATCTTGTTGTGAATCCCGATATTAGCTTTAAAAAGGGAACGCTTGAGAAGGTACTAAAATATATGGACGAGCATCCGGATACAGGGTTGCTTATGCCAAAGATACTGTATCCGGATGGCAGCACTCAATACCTGTGCAAGCTATTACCTACACCGTTTGACTGGATATTCAGACGGTTTTTACCGATAAAAAAATATGTAGAAAAAAGAAATAATTTATTTGAATTAAGATTTTCCGGTTATGATAAAATTATGGTTGTGCCGTATCTTTCCGGATGTTTTATGTGTTTCCGTACAGATGCTTTAAAAGAAACCGGGCTATTCGATGAAAAAATTTTCATGTACGGTGAGGATACGGACATTACCCGGCGTATTTATCAATATTATAAAACGATTTATTATCCTTTTGCTGAAGCAGTTCATGAGTTCCATAAGGAGTCATATAAAAATATTAAACTATTACTGGTCCATATAAAATCCGCCATATATTATTTTATTAAATGGGGATGGTTTTTTGACAGAGAAAGGCGGGAAATAAACAAAGAAGTTCTTGAGAAGATTAAGAATAATATTCAGTAAACAATTATGCTGACAACGATCAATAAGCGCTATAAATATTTTTTTTTAATATACGATATTACTCTCATAGTAGTTACAATTTTTCTGGCTCCGTTTATCAGATTAAACGACTTCTTCAATGACTATATCACATTTAACCAGCCGCAATTATATTTAATCGTATTTATATATATCTTTATTTTTTATGTTTTTGATCTTTATGCGATTAAAATTTATAAAACAAAATGGAGTTTTATTGCTAATTATACTTATGCTTTTGCGTTTATTGGTTTTTCTATCGCGGCATTCTTTTATTTATTTTCAAACTTAAAATATGGAAGAGGAATCTGGATTATTCAAATAGGACTGGCTTATATAATTCTTGCTCTTGGCAGAATAGGCGTAATCAACTACATCAACCGGAGGGTGCCTAAAAAAAGAATATTGATACTGGGCAACAGCATAGGCGAACATATAATAGCTGAGGAACTGGATGACGCTTACTGCGATTTTTTAGGATACCTTGGAGAAAAAAAGCCGCATTCTCATTATAAGCATCTGGGAAGTTTTAAAATAATTGATGATATTATAAACAAATTAAATCCTGATGCAATTGTCATTGCTGACAGAAGAATAATCAAAGGAGATGTGGAGCGTTCTATCCTTATGTCCAAGATGCGCGGAATTTATATTTATGATATGCCTGCGATTATTGAAGCTTTAAAAGGTAAAGTGCCGGTGCATCATATTGACGATTACTGGGTAATATATAATTCATTTGCAGGTTTGCATGCGAATCAGTACAATATTAGGTTTAAGCGGTTTATGGATATTGTAATCTCTCTTGTTGGTCTTATTTTATCATCGCCAATACTTGCTGTCGCGGTTATTGTAATAAAATTTGAGTCAAAAGGCCCGGTATTTTACAGGCAGATTAGGATGGGGCTGAACGAGCATCCTTTTGAAATCATCAAGTTCAGATCCATGCATCACGAGGCTGAAGGTAACGGCGCTGTATGGGCTGCTAAGAACGACAGCAGAATAACCAGGGTTGGGAAGATAATACGGAAGCTGCGTGTTGATGAGCTGCCGCAGCTGATCAATGTGCTTAAGGGAGAGATGACCGTGGTTGGCCCAAGGCCGGAAAGGCCGGAGTTTGTTGAAATGCTTAAGGAAAAAATCCCGTACTATTCACTGCGCCATCTGATAAGGCCCGGCCTTACCGGCTGGGCGCAAATCAATTATCCTTATGGTGCGTCTATAAATGACACGCGCCATAAGCTGGAATATGATCTTTACTATATGCGTCACCTGACTTTAAAAATGGATATTGCAATAATTCTAAAAACGATTAAGATAATTCTGTTTGGCCAGGGAGCTCGTTAGTTTATTAGATGGTACGATGTCAAACCATATTTAAAATCTTACGATTTTAAAAATAACTTCATTGTGAATATTTATGAGCCGCTCTGAAAGAGAAAAACATGCCTATGATTCCGGTGCGCTAAAAAGATCGCGTTATGAAAAATATTTTCAGCGTTCTGTTTTCGATATAGAATATATCGATAGTATCATTCGGTCGCACATGTCTTATGCAGAGGATAGAGTAGTACTTGAGCTCGGTTCCAATGCATGGATTGGATATTTACATTTAAAAAATATTCGTCCTAAAAAATTATATTGTATTAATATTTCACAAAAGGAACTGGATATCGGCATCCGGTATAAGAAAAATAATTCCATCGCGTTCCCGATTGAATTTTTTTTAATGGATGCGACCAGGCCTTCTTTTAATCCAAGTCAATTTGATTTGATTTTTGGAGGCGCCATTCTTCATCATCTTGACATTGGTATGACTATCAGGAACATTCAATCATTGCTAAATAACAATGGCAGAATTTTTTTTCATGAACCATTGGGGGCTAACCCAATAGCAAAGATTATTCGTTTCTTCACACCTTCGGCTAGGACAAAAGACGAGCGTCCTTTAACAAGAAAAGATATTGTTTATATAAATAATATCTTTACATGCACAAACTATGTGTTAGGCGGCATGTCTGTCGCAACAGCGGTAATTACAAATTTACTGGCAAACCGGACTGATACTTTTATGGATAAATTTTCCGGCAGAATCGATATGCTAGTCTCGCATGCTCACTTTTTACATCCGCTATTTAGAGAAATTTTAATAAGCGGCATAAAAAGATGTAAATAAGAAATATGATTAAGCAAGATTTAACCCCTGGATATAATATAATTAAAAAGTCAATTCTGGTTGTTTAATTTCTATCAAATTAATTAATTTAAATGTCAAAACGCAAAGTAATAGTAATAGGAGCAGGCGCTTCCGGGCTTATGGCTGCAGGCCAGTCTGCTGAAGCCGGGGCTGATACGATCCTTATAGAAAAAATGAACAGGCCTGCGATGAAGCTCCGCATAACAGGCAAAGGCAGGTGCAACATAACAAACATTGCTCCTGTTGCGGATTTCGTTTCTCATTTCGGTGCTAACGGTAAATTTCTGCGCCAGGCGTTCTCCAGATTTTTTAATTCTGATTTAATCGATTTTTACAGCAGGCTTGGGCTTAAAACGGTAACTGAGAGAGGCGGCCGCGTGTTCCCTGAAAGCGGGGAAGCAAATGAAGTCGTAAGCATAATGATTGACTGGATAAAGCGCGCAGGCGTTAAGATGAAAACCGGATCGCCTGTAAGCTCGCTTGTAATAGAAAACGGGTGCGTAACAGGCGTCCGTATCCGGCAGGTTAAAGGAAGCACGGACGAGGTTCTGCCTGCGGACGCTGTGATAATAGCTACAGGGGGCGCTTCATATCCGGGCACAGGTTCAACAGGCGACGGCTATGCTCTCGCAGAAGCAGCAGGCCATACTGTAATTGAAACGCGTCCTGCGCTTGTCCCGCTCGACACGACAGGGGAAACAGCATCGCGTCTGGAGGGGCTAAGCCTTCGCAACGTAAAAGCGTCCGCGTGGGTAAACGGCAAAAAGGCATCCGAAGAATTCGGGGACATGCTTTTTACTGCTAACGGAGTATCGGGCCCCGTCATTCTCACATTAAGCGGACTTTGCGTAGACGCTTTGCGCGCAAAAAGCAAAGTTGTTATTTCAATCGACCTTAAGCCTGCGCTTGATCACAAAGTCCTTGACGAAAGGCTGATGCGCGACATTAAAAACTCACCGACTAAGAATGCAAATAATCTGCTAAAAGGTCTTTTACCCGAAAGACTTATAGCTGTTTGCATTGAAAGCACAGGAATAAACGGAGAAAAGAAAAGTAATCAGATATCATCGGATGAGCGTAAACGATTGCGTGTATGGCTGAAAGACTTTCGTCTGGATGTCACTGGACACAGGCCTATCGCAGAAGCAATAATTACTGCGGGCGGTGTAAGCACCAAAGAAGTGAATCCGCGCACAATGGAATCACGCATTGTTAAGGGACTGTATTTCTCCGGCGAGGTGCTGGACATTAATGCTGATACGGGCGGGTATAATCTGCAGGCTGCGTTTTCCACAGGCTGGCTCGCAGGGAGATCGGCAGCTGCAGGAGCAGAGGAATAATGAAAAGTACAGGCTTTCTGCCCATTACAAGAAAAGAGATGATCGATCGCGGATGGGACAGTGTTGACATTGTGCTTATAACAGGAGACGCGTACGTTGACCACCCGTCATTCGGAAGCGCTGTGATTGGTCGGGTGCTGGAGAGCAAAGGCTTTCGGGTTGGCATAATCGCCATGCCAGACTGGCGCGATCCGGGATCGATAGACCTGTTCGGTAAACCAAATCTTTTCTTCGCTGTAACAGGCGGAGCAATTGACTCAATGCTGGCATGCTATACAGCATTCAAACGCAAAAGAAGCGACGACCCGTACGCGCCCGGGGGCAGAGGCAATAAACCTGAGCGGGCTGTTATTGTTTATTGCAATCTCATTAAAAAGCTTTATAAGGATGTGCCGATTGTCATAGGCGGGATTGAGGCCTCTATGAGGAGAATCGCGCACTATGACTTCTGGGACAACAAAGTCCGCCGCTCAATAATCGAAGATTCGCGCGCCGATATTCTTGTTTACGGCATGGGCGAGAAAGCAATTGCGGAAATAGCAGAGAGGCTCTCCTCGGATAAGGATATTGAAGGGATACCTGGAACAGCTGTGATGGCGAAAAATTATCCTGCCGGAGCTTTTATTCTGCCTGCCGAAGAGGATGCTGTAAAAAACAAATCAAGCTTTATAGATTTATATAAGCTTTTTTATTTGCACCAGCAGAAGACACTTGCCCAGCCCGCAGGTAAAAGATTTCTTGTGCATTATCCTGCTCCTGCGATGAGTTCAAAAGAGCTGGATGATGTTTATGCTCTTCCATATAAGCGCAGCCCTCATCCTTTGTATAAAGAACCGGTACCCGCGTTTGATATGATAAAAAATTCCGTAACATGCCACAGGGGTTGCGTTTCCGGTTGCTCTTTCTGCTCCCTTTCCCTGCATCAGGGAAGAAGGATAATCAGCAGGAGCAGGGACTCTGTTCTTGGTGAAGTAAAGGCAATCGCCGATGCCAAAGATTTCAAAGGCCACATAACTGACATAGGCGGGCCGTCCGCGAATATGTACGGATTCAGATGCTCCAAGGGATGGAAGTGCGGGCGCGAAAGCTGTTTGTATCCGTCGGTTTGCCCAAACCTTTTATTAAGCGTAAAGAAGTGGATAGATTTACTGGCAGCTGCGGCGCACATTAAGGGCGTTAAAAGCGTTACGATCGGGTCCGGGATACGTTACGACATTTTCATGATGGACCCGGATCACAAAGCTGCGCTAAAGGCAATCGTGAAGTCGCATATCAGCGGGCAGCTGAAGATAGCGCCGGAGAGCACTTCTCCGCGGGTTTTACGCGCCATGAGGAAGATACCTGTTTTTGAGCTTATGGAATTTATAAGGCTTTTTAAGGATTGCAATTCAATGCTGGGTAAAAAGCAGTATTTAATTCCGTATTTTATGTCGTGCCACCCGGGAAGCCTTTACGAAGACATGAAAGCCACAAGGGAAGATGTTCTTGCATTGTTCGGGTTTGTGCCGGATCAGGTGCAGATGTTTATACCGCTTCCGATGACATTGTCCTCGGTAATTTATTATACAGGCATTGATCCGGTAACAGGGGAGAGTTTTAAGTCTGTAGGGGCTATGCAGGAACGAAAAAAACAGCACGGAATATGGAAATAATGCGCTTTCTTAACAGTTCTAAAATCATTTTAAACCCAACAAAAACACTGTAAAATAAAAAAATGGTTGTTAAAAATTCCTGTAATTATTAATCTGGGGTATTCTAAATAGGTTACTGTTTTTTAATCAAATGTAATTCTTCCATATTTAAATAATAAGGGATAATTACACGATTTCTGTTTTTATTCAGACAGACTGGCATTAAAACAAAATTTTTTTCTTTAAACAAGGAGGAATAAGATGTCATCAGTACCAACCACAATTAAAACATGGCAAATGGTTCAGCCAACTTCACGCAATAAAGACACAAAAGAAGTAACACCCGGAAAACTCGAATTAAAGGAAGTTCCTGTTCCGGCACTTAAGGAAGGCGAAGCACTTGTTGAAGTTGCAGGCTGCGGCGTATGCCATACAGACCTTGGATATTTTTATGATGGAGTACCTACAGTACAAAAACCGGCTTTAACATTAGGCCATGAAATAGCCGGAACTGTTGTTGCAGGAGACAAAGCATGGATCGGGAAAGAAGTTATTATTCCGGCTGTTATGCCTTGCAGACAGTGCATTATGTGTAAAACAGGAAGAGGAAACAGATGCCTCGCACAGAAGATGCCAGGCAACAGCCTTGGTATTTACGGCGGATTCTCCAGCCATATACCAGTTCCGAGCGTTGACCTTTGCGAAGTTAAAAACCGCGGCGATGTGCCTCTAGCTCATCTTGCAGTTGTTGCTGATGCAGCTACTACTCCGTACCAGGCAGTAAAAAGAGCTAATATGCAGCCGGGCGACAATGTAATAGTTGTTGGCGCGACAGGCGGCGTTGGCCAGTATATGGTGCAGATGGCAAAAGCGCTGGGCGCAAAAACCGTTATAGGTATCGCAAGGAACCAGGAAAAACTGAACCGCCAGTTAAAATACGGTGCGGATCATGTTATAAGCTCACAGGATAAGGATGTTAAAGCAGTATCGGACGAGTTCAGAGCTATCTGCAAGTCAAAAGGACTTCCGAGCTTTGGATGGATAATATTTGAAGTATCGGGACAGAAAGCAGGACAGGATATCGCTCTTACTCTCTTGGGCTTTATCGGGAAACTGGTTGTTTTAGGATTCGGCATGGCAAAACTCGAATATATGTTCTCTAAACTGATGGCGTTTGATGCTGACGTAATGGGAAGCTGGGGATGTCTGCCTGAATATTATCCTATAGTAATGGATATGGTTCTAAACAAAAAAATCAATATTGCTGATTTCGTTCAGACAAGACCTATGAGCACAATTGCAGCAGCATTTGAAGAAGCTCACAAGGTATCTCCTGACAGACGTATCGTTCTTACACCGGATTTTAAATAGATATAAACATCAGGTGAAATAGAAATATTCAATGGGGGATTTTATACCGCAGAATCGCGGAGACATTAAAGAAACGGATTTTAAATACGAATTTATTAAATTAACTTTTTGTCTCTGTGCTTCTGCGGTAAAGTTTTCCCATAAATAATAATAAGAAATTTTTAATGGAAAACCCGAATACAGAAAAACCCGCCTTTCTTATCATCGATATGGTAAAAGATAACTTTATCGAAGCAAGAAAGCTGCCTATTACTACTCTCGCAAAAAAAATAATTGATCCAATTAATAAATTCAGCGCTTTTTTCAGAAAAAAAGGCTGGCCGGTTATTTTTTCAACGGACGCATTTCATAAGGAAGACTTTATTTTTAAAAGCTCTATGACTCCGCATTCGCTTGCAGGCACCAAAGGAGCGGAAGTAATTGACGAATTAGAACTCCTGGAAGGTGATCTATGGCTGCCAAAACCCAGGTTCTCCGCATTCTTTAATACCGGACTTGAAAAGCGGCTTAAAGAAATGGGTATTACTCTTTGCGCTGTCGGAGGGATATCAACGCAATACTGCGTACTTACGACAATAATGGACGCGGTCTGCCATGATTTTAAGGCTGTCTTTATTGAAGACTGTACTACTGCCGCGACTGAAGCTTCACATAAACAGACTCTGGATCTTTACAGACGGAATCCGCTTTATCCTTTATTTAAGGTACAAACCTCAATAGACTTCATGAAAGAATTTCAGTAAATGTGGTTATCCTTTAAGTGCTGTCCTTACTTTTTGCGAAAGAGCAGAAAGCGTAAACGGCTTCTGAATAAAATTAATATCTTCATCCAGTATGCCGTGCTGTCCTATAACCTTGCCGGTATAACCTGACATAAACACTACCTTTAGCTCCGGACTATCGTGTTTAAGAGTTTCATACAGCGCCTTGCCGTCTTTTTTCGGCATAATAACGTCCGTTAAAAGCAGGTCTATTGAACCGGTATACTGCCCGATTATTTCCATGCAATTATCCGCGTCTCTTGCCGGAAGCACCTTGTATCCAAGATCTTCCAGCATTTTACATGTCAGCGCCCGGACAGTATCATTATCTTCAACCAGAAGTATTGTTTCACTGCCGCGCTCAATTTGTTCCTGAATCTGCACCTTATCCTGTGCGATATCCCATTTCTCATTTACTCTTGGTAGATAGATTATAAATGTGCTGCCTTCGTTTTTTTCGGAATATACTGAAATTGAACCTCCATGCTGTTTTACGATCCCGTAAACAGTGGACAGCCCCAACCCTGTTCCTCTGCCGAGTTCTTTTGTTGTAAAAAACGGTTCAAATATATGTCTTAGTATCTCTTTATCCATCCCAAAGCCGTTGTCGCTTACAGTCATCGTTACGTAATGGCCGGGCAATACTTCAGGATGTGAATATGTGTATGATTCATCCAGATCGGTGTTTGTTGCCTCAATAGTCAGTACACCCCCATCCGGCATTGCATCCTGGGCATTTACCGCTAAATTAAGCAGTGCCTGCTCAATTTGCCCGGTGTCGGCGTTTACAAAACCAATTTGCTGCGGTATTATAATTTTGATTTCAATATTCTCGCGTATTGTGCGGTTCAGTATCAGTTCAAATTCATGGATAATATCTCCCATGTTAACGACTTTTAATTCAAGAACCTGCTTTCTGCTGAATACAAGAAGCCTCCTTGTTAAATTTTTCGCCAGGTCCGCGGCTTTATGTATCTGTTCAAGTTTAGAGCGTGCAGGATCATTCTCCGAAAGATCGTGCAGCATCATTTCGCTGTAACCGAGAATAGGCGTTAACAGATTGTTGAAATCGTGCGCAACGCCACCGGCCAGAAGCCCTACAGTCTCCATTTTCTGGGACTGGAAAAGCTGTTCCTTAAGCTCAGCCTGTTCTCTCTCCGCTATCTTTTGCTCGGTAATGTCGCGGATAGTCTCTATTGCTCCGGAAATATTGCCCTTGCTGTCGTACAACCGCGCGATCATCCCCCAGAGATTACGGGGTTCTCCATTTAATGTCACTTTAGCTTCAGCAGTAAGAAAATCCCTTTCTCTCTTTACATAGTAATATTTTTTTTCAATCTCTTCATCGGATTCGAACGCGAGATCGATCAGGATCGGGCGTCTCAACCCATAGAACGGGATTGCATATTCATAATTTCCTTTTCCCAGCATATCTTCCGGCTTGCTTCCGGTTAATTCTTCAAGCGCACGGTTCCATGCAATGATTTTTTTATCTTTATCTACAACAAATGTCGCGTCAGGTAGAAAGTTGAATATTTCGGACATTCTTTGTTTTGATTCCAGCAGCGCGTCCTCAGCCTGCTTGCGCTGACTAATATCGTTGAATACTCCTTCTACGCCCATTATGTTGCCGTCTTTATCGTAATAATAGTGGCTGCTTGTTGAGATGATAACAGGCTGTCCGTTATCAACGCGCTTCAGCGTGACCTCGTAATTTGTGACTTTGCCGTTTGTCTGCAGCTTCTTAAGCAGTTCCCCCCTTTCATCAGGATGGTAATAAAAATTTTGACTGATATTTTTTCCAATCATCCATTCTGCAGAAGGGCAGCCCAGCAGACGCGCTACCGACTGGCTGGCAAATGTAATGCTGCCTTTTAAATCGCTGCGGTAAACACAATCCTGCATATTTTCAATAAGAGTGCGGTATTTTTCTTCGCTTTCCCTTAGCGCATTTTCAATGCGTTTCCGACCGGTTATATCGCGGGCGACAGCATAAATCATTTTTCCCGAAGGGAAGGAGCGCCATTCGATCCAGCGATAGGAGCCGTCTTTGCATCTGTATCGGTTTTCAAAATTCAGAACCTGTTTTTGCGATTCAAGCTGCGAAATTACAGCTTTTGTCTTTTCAACATCATCCTCATGAACAAATTCGAGGAATTTTCTGCCTTTAAGTTCGGTAATGCTGTAGCCTAACGTTTTTTCCCATTCAGGATTTAATCGATGAAAATGTCCGTCAGTATCCGCAATACAAAGAAGGTCAAGGCTGGATGTAAAATAATAGTCGAGTTCAATTGTCTTTTCCCGTAAGGCTTCCTCAGTACGCTTTCGTTCTGTAATATCGATAATGATACCCTGATAGTGAATGATCCTGCCATCGCTGCCGCGTTCTACACCGGTGCGGTCATCGACCCATAGTATATTGCCGTCTTTTGTAATAATCCTGTATTCCTGTTTAAATTCGTCCCTGCCTGCACGGGTATATTCACGGATTTCCGTGGCTACCCGCTGAAGGTCGTCCGGATGTATTATGGAAGAATATTTTATTTTTCCGGAAGTGAAATCTTCCGCAGTATAACCGAACTGGCTTACATTGTCGGATACGTATTTAACAGGCCAGCCTTCTTCAACCTTCCACAGGAAAAGCACTGCGGGACTGTTTTCTATTACATGACGCACCATCCGGAGCGTTCTCTCAGCTTTTCTCCGGCGGATTATGCTTATACTTAAAAAGAGTGTAAAGCCGGTCAAACATACTGCAATAATGCCAGCAGACCAGACAAAATATGTATGCCTCTGATAAAATGAATCAGGACGGTTTATTACAATTGAATTGTCGGGAAGTTTGTCTAAGGATATGCCGAATCTTTTTAACTGCGCATAATCAAACATATAACGGTTGGCGTCTTTTGCATTTACAATGGGAATTGCACCCGCATTCTCGCCTCTCAGGATGCGCAAGGCGAGTTCGGCAGCAATCTCCCCCTGTTTGTGCCCGCTAATAAGCTGTCCCCCGATTATCCCGTGTCCAAAAAAAACATCCCATAACGAATACACCGGAACCGGGCTATGCCTGGAAACCCATTTTGTCGTTTCCCTGAACAGCATCTGTCTGCCGGTATCTTCCGCAATTAATCCGTTCAGGAATACGACGCTTTTATCATTGAGCGATTTCAATCTCGATGCCAGCTCGGTTTTTGAAAGATCATCCCAGAAGATTACCCGCAAATCCGGAGGAAGGCCGTGCAGAGAAGATTTGAAAGTATCTTTATTGAGTTTATCTGCAGCTACTAAAGTACGTCCGATAACAATAATATCTTTTATTTTAGGATTGAATTTATATGCAATATTTACGGTTTCAATAACGGATTCTTTTTCAATTACGCCGGATATGCCATGGCGGTTTGCGATAATACTTTCGTGAAAGTTGTTTATACCGCAGAATACAACAGGAACATCCGGGAAAAGGCCGCCTCTGTTGTTTAATATAAAAGTGAGCGCATCATTATCGGCAATAATAACAAGGTCGGGATTTACGTTTTGCAGTTTAAAAAGCAGAAAGCTTTCGATTCTCTTCCTGCTGTCGGGATCAACAAAGCGCCTTGCATCAAGGTATTCCGCACTCAACCGGATATCATTCCCGCTTTGGCCGAATATTGTTTTAATCCCCTCGGTTATGGAATCGGTCCAGCTTAAACCGGAATTATAAGAATGAATAATAATAACCTTAAATGATTTTTGAGGTATTGCCTGCAAAGGCAGAGTTAATGAAAGCAGCAGAAAACCTGCCAGTATTATCTCAGGTAATTGATGGCGTTTCAATGTAGGATACCTTTAATAATTTCACAAAGGCTGAAAATATTTTTTTAATTATAACATATTAATATAATAAGTCACTAAATATATTAAAAGATAATGGAATGATTATTTCTGGAATATATTCTGATAATACAAAGTCGGCATAAAAAATTATAATTATTATAATAAAATAATGGAAAACTATATATTTGATTTTTATACTGGATACAAATTTGATTTTTTGTTTTTTAGGATAGCCTCATTAAATATTAAATAATTTTTAAAAGATAGTTAACATGAAAACAATAGATGAATTCGGTAAAGATCCGACAGTACAAAGAACACGAACTCTTTTTTCGCTTATGGAGAGGATGGATAAAGCTCTTCAGGAAGGCTTAAAATTATCAGCTTTTGACGCAAGACTTGGAACAATAAGGAGCATCAGGCAGCAGCTCTATGAGAGATGCTTTACCCGCGCTCTCCGCAAAGGCATTTATATGGACGAAGAAAAAGCTCTTGAGCTTTTCAGCCATTGCCAAAAGACGGCGGCTGCCCGATGCGGTTTCGCCTATCCTTATGAGGTTTCGGACGATCCGGAAATATTAATACTGATGAAGGAGGAAATCTCGTGATTAAACTGCGGCTATTCGGACGATGCAGGATTTACCACGATCCGGTAAGCCCTGTTTTAAAAGAACCCGCACAGATCGGCTGGACAGCGTGGTTCAGGGACATAGAACTTGTGACGCCGAGACGCTTTAAAGGTAAAGAACTCCTCATGCGCACAAAAGGCTGGTGGACTGTTGATCCTGCGGGGATTGCCCCGGTTGTTGAAAAACACGGCGCCCTTGTTGTAGGGGAAAAAGGCGAATTAATGGTAGAGTTCGGAAGTGAAGAAGCAGTGCAGGCCCTTGCCAAAGATCTTGCGGACAACTTCGGTGAACAGGTTCTGCTTGCGCCATAAGACGAATGCTTTTTACAAAAAGAAGTTAAAAATTAATCTGTTATTTCTCCCATGCCGGTGAAGCTACCACTAAAACAACAAGTTCTTCTTCGCCTGTATTAGCAAGGCTGTGGGGTAAGCCTGTAGGCAGCCATGTTGCATCTCCCGGCCCCACTTGCTTTTCTTCGTCGCCTACGCGCATTAGTCCTTTGCCGAACAGAACGAAATATATTTCTTCCATTGGGTCAACATGGCTCTCTATTATCTTGCCGGGATCAAGTCTCGCGATTGCAAGAAAACCGATCTCCTGCAGCACTCGCCGGTCAAGTATCATTTGAGCAATGGCGCCCCCGTGCGCTAAATAAGTTGTTTCCAGCACTTCTTTATCGTTTACATTTCTAACTATCATACGAAAACTTCTCCTTTGTTATCTATTAATCTAGTAAAATAAAATACTCCGCCCGCCTGGTTGGCGTATCTGTTTGCGGTATAATTTATTATTGTAACTAAATTTATATTTGAAGGATATTGTAAAGACTTTCTTTTAATTGACTAAAAATCCTTGCTTTTTTTAATAAGATATAGCTTTTAGAAGAAAGGCACTGGCGAAGCACTAGTAAACCGTCACATTAAATCCTACTACTCATAATTTAGAATGTGAAGGCGTACTAGCCTTTAATAAAAATAACACTATATATCATTATTAGTATTCAGCAGGTAAATTTTATGGAACAGGTATTAACACCCGCAAAGGAAATCGAAAGCAGAGTAGCTGCAGTGCAGAAACTGCTTCAGGCATCCGACATGGAAGCTTTGTTTATAGTTCAGCGAATGGACTTGTTTTATTTTTCCGGCACAGCGCAGAACGGTTATCTTTATATCCCTGCCCAGGGAGAGCCTCTTTTAATGATAAAAAAATATTTCCCCAGAGCAAAAGAGGAGACCTCAATTAAACATATTGTACAAATAGATTCTGTTTCAGACATAAAGGCCAGGATTGTGGATTTTTACGGCCGCCTGCCGAACGTTATCGGGTTTGAGTTTGACGTAATGCCTGTAAGCGATTTTTATTTTTTTCAGAAAGTATTAGACATAGCAAATTGCAGGGACGGATCGCCGCTTATTCATGCTGTGCGCGCGATCAAATCCGCATGGGAAATAAAACAAATTGAAACAGTCACAGAGCTGACTTATAAAACATTTAAATTTATAAATAAAGAACTCAGGCCTGGCCTTAGTGAAATGGAATTCGCAGGAATGTACGAAACATTTGAAAGGAGACATGGCCATCAGGGAAGGCTGCGCGCAAGGAATTATCTTTCCGAACTGTATAACTGGCATTTGCTGAGCGGAGAAAGCGGCAGCATGCCGGGCCTGCTCGACTCTCCAGCAAGCGGCCAGGGCACCTCTCCTTCATTTCCAGTAGGCGCAGGAAGAAAGAAGCTGAAAAAGAACGAACCAATAATGATAGATATAGGTTTTGCTTTAAACGGCTACCATGTCGACGAGACGCGCATGTTTGCGATGGGGAAAATGCCGGAGAAAGCACTGAAGACATGTGAAGCATCCATTGAGATACATAATTCCATAATAGAAATGGCAGGTCCAGGTGTCCCAATCGGTGAAGTTTACAAGTATGCAGTGGAAAAAGCAGAGGCGCTCGGATACAAAGATCAGTTCCTTGGAACTGAAGGGTATAAGGTTACATTTGTCGGCCACGGCATAGGCATTGAGCTTGTTGAACCGCCCATACTGGCACGGAACAGAAAAGAAGAACTGCAGCCCGGAATGGTTTTTGCACTGGAACCGAAATTCGTTTTCGAGAACGAATTCATTGCAGGCGTGGAAAGCGTGTTTACTGTAACAGAGACCGGAGCAAGGCTGCTTAGTAAAGTGCCTGTTAAAGTCTTTGTGAAAAAATAAGATTGCGGGCTTATCTATTCCAGAACTTTTTTCTTGATGTGCTCAACCCAGACTTCTTCCCCGAATGCTTTCTTTAGTTCATCGGAAAGCGCCTGTAATGATTTCATATCATTTGTTTCAACAATTAAATGATAATCGTCCAGGGTTTTCAGCGTACCATATTTGTTTACAATATCGGAAACCTTGTGCACGTCCGCAGTGAACCAGCCTTTCATTTTGTGCAACATGTCTTCGCCTTTTAGAGGCCGTTCAATAATAAGGTCAACCTTGCGGTTTTTAGCTTCCCATCCTAGCGCTGCCTGCCTTCTTAAAACCGGGCGTACGGGATCGTGCATTGCCGCGCATTTAAACCATAACATGCCTCTTTCCATAATTCCTCATTACTTAGACATAACAATAAAGCCGCTAAGACACAAAGGTTGTCCGGTCAGTTCCATTACCGGAAGCCCTGTGCCTTAGCGGCTGTTTTATATATTAAGAGTGCGTCCCAAAATTTATAATTCGCAATAATCAAAGCTGCGTATAATTTTTGGGACGCACTCTAACAATAACAGATCGCAGTTACCACATTATTTTTACAGCAAATTTGTGTCAAGTTTTAATATCGAAAATTTTTTGATATTATTGAAAATTACCCTGTATGTATTTTTATGCGATTTAGTAAAAGTCTTAATGCTACTCCTGAAATATCCTCCTGATTATTTTTTTCTATTTAAATAAATTTGCAACAGGTAATAAATACTGGACATTTAATGTATTTTTCAATAAATTGAAAATTCAGAATAACAACCGGAGAACAAATCATGGATATATTTACTGCAATGAGTGAAAGAAAAAGCGCGCGCGCGTATATTGATAAGCCTGTCCCGCGTAAAGATATAGAAGAAATAATAAAATACGCTGGTATGGCCCCGTCCGCTATAAATGTACAGCCATGGGAATATATCGTTACTTATGGCGAGGAAAAAGAAAGGCTCTCGCGGCGTCTGCAAAAAATACAGGAAGAACAAAGCGTTCCATGCGGGCCCGGCACATCGAGGCCTTTGCCGGATAAGTTTTTAGTTCGGAGCAGGGGCGCCTCCAAAGTAATGATGCCGGCAATCGCGAAGACGAATATTCCGTTTAACAGGTTTGTTGAGCAGGGAAGCTGCTCTTTTTACGGTGCTCCTGTAGCAATTATAGCAGCAATAGATAAAGTATTCCCGCAATTGCGCCATCTGGATATAGGGTTAAGTATTTCGTATCTGCTCCTGGCAGCGCAGGCAAAAGGGCTTTCAACATGCCCCATAGGTCTCATTACAGCTTACTCCGAAGAAATTAAGGACATGCTGAATATCTCAAAAGAAAAGGATATCCTGCTGGGGATTGCGCTGGGCTATGCGGACGAAAAGGCAGATGTAAACAATTTTAAAACAAGCAGGGCGGATTTGCCGGAGATCCTTTCATGGTATGAATAAGGCTATGTACAATTGTACAATTTCAAATGCGGAAGTGCAGCAGTAAGAATTATTAATAAAAAAAGGCAGAATTTTTGATTCTGCCTTTTTTGCAATAAATAGTATGTTATAACTATTTCTTTGGTTTGCCCATAACTTCCGCAAACATATCTTCAGTCCACATTCTTGAATTTGCAACATTCTGACGGAATTTAATGAAGTCAATGGTGTCTTTGCCAGTGATCTTCTTTGTGTTGAATGCGCCAAATCCGAGGAATGCTTCACCTGACATATTGGCAGCAAGCCAATGTCTGTGTTCGTTCTTTGTTGTATCCCAGAAGAATTTCTTTTTCTGTCTTATACCGTCGATTGATTTAATCAAACAGCCCGGGAACAGGTTAGCGAATGTCCAGAGGACTTTGTCTACTTCTTGATCGAGAAGCGTAAAGTCCGCATTTTTCTGATTTTCTTTTATAAATGCTCTTCCTTTGTCAAGTTCTTCGCCTGTTTTGTTTTCGCCGTAAACGATCTCACCGTCTTTTACGTATGTATCTGTAATAACGGTCGGGTTACGCACCCATTTGCCGCTGGCGTCTTTTAATACAGGAACAACTTTGCTGATCATGTTCTTTGCTTTCATTTTGTAAGCTGACCACATTTCGCATGATACGCAGTTCCACATTGCATCTTCCATGCCGAGGAACCATGGTAAAAAGTCAGATGATCCGCCTGCCGGTGCAGAACCGTGTCTTGGACCAGCCTGTCCGTAAATTGCAAGGTCGGAGGAAATTGCTAAGTCGCAAGCAAGTCCTAATTCCTGGCCGCCGGCAACTCTCATTCCGTTAACTCTGCAAAGTACAGGTTTTTTGCAAGCTATAATTGCATCAACCATGTGATTGAAAAGTTCCATGTACTGGCCGTATTCGTCCGGTCTTGAGCTGTAATATTCGCTGTATTCTTTTGTGTTTCCACCTGTGCAGAATGCAAACGGGCCTGTGCCTGTAAATACAACTGCTATAACGCTTCTGTCCAGTGAAGAATTTTCAAAAGCAGCAATAACTCCCTTTGCCATTTCTGTAGTGTAAGAGTTGAATTGATCCGGATTGTTTAACCGGACGTATGCTACAAAAAGTCCGTCTACTACATTCCCTTTCGGGTCTTTTAATGGCCGTTTTTCATATACTGTACACGGCGCTGTTGTCCCCCAATTTTTCTCGGTATGCAGCAAATGATTTTTTTGTGAACTTTCCCTAGGCATCCAATCTAATGCACCCATAACTTTTCCTCCTTTAACATTATTTTAATATTTTTTAAATTTATAATAATAAGGCCAATACATCTGGAGTAAAGATAAAAATCAACCAAAAAATCACTAAAACAAGCCTCCTTTTGTTTTTTTTGGATACATCGGATATGGAAAATACGAACTTGATTTCCAGCCGGCATAAAAAAACCGGCAGTAAAATCAGGGGATATGAGACATAAAGCAGTTAAAATTGCCCGGATGCGGGGAGGGCTATCTCATACTAAAAATATACCGATTTGTTTATGATAATTGCAAAAATCATAACCCCTTTATTTAAAAGGGGGTGGATCGTGAAGCGATCCGGGGGATTTTTCAGATGAAATAACAAATTAATACAGCAATAATTAACGTGAGGCAGCCTTTCGGATGCGGGTGGTCGTCCGGGATGAATGGTTATAGATTTATGTGCAAGCACTCAAATCGATAACGCCTTGAAACAAAGCACCGGGGGCTTGCCCCGGTTAATTTTATTCGTCCCTGCTGCCGCCCAAAAATCCGGCGCGTATCAGAAAATAAATTAGAGTCATTATGGATGAAGCTGCTGCTGCAACATAAGTCATTGCTGCGGCCGAAAGGACGCTGTTTACGCCTGCGAGCTCGTTTGCGCTTACAATGCCCTGCGCCTGCAGTATCTCCTTTGCTTTTGCCGAAGCGTTAAATTCAACAGGCAGCGTTATAAGCTGAAACACTACAACAATGCTGAATAGCACAATACCGAGTTTAATAAGCCCGAACATTCCGAACACGAATCCTACCATGATGATAATCCACGACAGGTTGGACCCGATCGAAGCAGTGGGCGCAATTGCGTTACGCAGCATAAGCGGCCTGTAAGCATTTGCGTGCTGAATTGCATGGCCTGTTTCGTGGGCCGCAACCCCGACAGAAGCTATGGAGTTGCTGTTGAATACTTCCGGTGAAAGCCTTACGACTTTCTTTATAGGATCATAGTGATCCGATAAAAATCCGTGTGTTTCCACAACATCAATATGGCCAAGGCCTTTCGAATGAAGAATACGGCGCGCGACTTCCGCTCCGGTAAGGCCTCTGCTTATTTTATATTTTGAGAATTTATTGAATGTGCTTTTTACTTTAAAAGATGCGTACAGTGAAAGGAGTAATACCGGCAGCATCATCATCCAGTATAACGGGTCAATTCCTAAAAACATTTGTTGCCTCCAAACATGTATTAATTGCTATTTATATTATAAAAATATGTAAAAAAAAGTGCAATATGTCAAGTTTTTTTGATATTCTATAAGGGGGATATGCTTATATATCTAAGAGGGAAAGTCGCACAAAGCATTAAAGATGCTTTATTCGATGATTTTTATTATTTAGATTTGACAATCCCGGTAAATATCATTAGTCTAATTATATTAAATAGTAGAAATGCAAATAAGCAGTTATTTTAAATTGTTGGAGAGTCGTTAAAACATTATGAGAAAAATTTTTATTATAATATTTGCAGGCGTTTTACTGCTTAATTGCGCGTCATTAAACAAGCAAGTTCCGCAAAGCGCGGCAAAGGATACGGCAAACCGGAATAAGGAACAGGATGTTATCTTTACTGGCTGGTCATTGTACAGTAAAGGTCTTTATTACAAGTCAAAGGATGATTATTCAAATGCCATTAAGTATTTTATGGACGCAGCAGCTTTCAGAGAAAACCTGGGAAGGGTGTATTACCAGCTTTCCGAGTGCTATTTCAGTATTAATAATTTAGATAATGCGATCAATTATGCGGAAATGGCAATTAAAGCGGATAAAAAATATTCAAAACCTTATCTGTTATTAAATAAAATATATCTGGATATAAATGATAATAAAAAGGCAGTTGAGATCCTGGAGGAACTGATAACTTTTTATCCTGAAATGATAAATATTCATTATACCATTGGGCTTATTTATTATAACAGGATAAAGGATAATGATAAAGCTCTTGTATCATTCAGGAACATACTGGAACTCTCCAATGTAGTACCTGTAGAGGATTATTACAAGGAGAATGCGAATTATTATATCGCTCGTATTTATTACAGCCAGAATCTGTTTGAAAAATCGACGGAATATCTTAAAAAAACTATAGAAATAAATTCGGACAATAAAGTTGCTTTGTACCTGTTATCGAATATATTTCTGGAATTGTACCAGCTCGACGAAGCAAAAGAATATTCCCTGCAATATGTAAACAAGTTTGAAGCCAACGAGATCATATCCGCGAATCTGGGCAGGATCTATTATATAGAAAATAATCCGAAAGCAATGGAATATCTCCGCGGGGCAATGGGCGCAAACGATATATACGGCGCTCTCTGCAAATCGCTTTATTATGAACTAATGCACAAGGACAGAGAGGCCGAATCTCTTCTCAGGACGCTTAGCTCCGACAATTCGCTCCTGGTTTCTCCGCATATAGCGCTCGGCAGGATCGCTTTAAGGAAGGGCGATAAAAAGACCGCAACCAGCGAATTTTTTACAGCCGGAGTAATACTTTATAAATCCGGACAGTATAATATATCGAGAGCGCTTTTTACGGAAGTCCTATCGATAAACGATAAAATCCCGGAAGTTTATTTTTATCTCGGGAAGATATACGAAGAAACTCAAAATATAAATCTTTCCATAGTATATTTTAAAAGAACAAATAAAATGAGGCCCAGTCTTGAGCTTCAGATTCACATCGGCTATCTTTACAGCCTTGCCAATAATTTCGAAGACGCGGCAAAATATATCGACACTGCAATTAAACAGGAGCCCAACAATCCGAAGCCGTATTTTTTCAAAGGCCTTGCTCTTTCGCGCCACAACAATTTTCCTGAGGCTGAAAAATTATTCAAGAAAGCGATAGAGCTTAAACAGGACGACGATACGTATTATTTTTACCTGGCGACTGTCCAGGAAAAGCAAAATAAAATCGAAGATACGATCAAATCGCTGAAGAAAGCCATAGAATATAATCCTAAAAACGACATGGTGTTCAATTATCTCGGATATTTATACGCGGATATGAATATTAATATTGATGAGTCGATAGACCTTATCCAGAAAGCTCTGGCCCTTTCGCCTTCCAACGGAGCTTATCTCGATTCTCTCGGCTGGGCATATTACAGGAAAGGAGACATGAAGCAGGCTTTAAAAAAGCTGCTGCAGGCCGAGAAGCGCCTTGAAAAAGAAAAATCGCCCGATCCGGTTGTCTATGATCATATCGGCGATACGTATCAGAAAATAGGCGAATTAGATAAAGCTAATGAGTACTGGAAAAAATCTGTAAACCTGCAGAAGAATCCTAAAATCGAAGAAAAAATAAAAAATCCCTTGATTAAATAATATGTAATAATATTAATTAAAAGATGAAATTATTTAAACCAGGATTTGCGGCAATAGAAATAAAAATAAAAAAAGTAATTTTTTTCGGACTAATCGTTATTAGTATTGCGTCCGGATGCTTTACCGCGGAAAAGAAAAACGAAAGGGACTACACAACCGCCGACAAAAAAGATACAGCTTACCTGCTAAAATTAATCGAAAAAGCCAATACCGATTGCACACGGGCACTGGATGCTAATTTTGACATTGAAGGTCATTCCGGCAAGCAAAAGTTCAAAGCATCCGGCAACATTCAGTTTAATGATAATCCCAGAAAAGTAAAAATTGTTTTCCATGATGCGGTTTTTAAAACTCCTATCACGGAAATTATTCAGGACGGGTACGAAATTAAATTTTATTTTCCGTTTGATAAAATATTATATAATGATAATATTAAGACAATTAATCTGAAAAATTATACAAATTTTGATATTGATTTTGATCTTGTTTCCGACCTGTCGACAGGCAAAATTCCGTTAATTAAGAATTATTCAATAGTAAAAGGACTTGAACACGAGGACGCTTCCGGCAATGAAAATAATAAATTAATAATTATTAATAATAAAGAATATTATGAGACAATTTCGTTCATGCGTGAAATTCCGGATAAAATATTATGGATGAATAAAACAACAAAAGAAAAGATAGAAGTGTATCTTTACGATCCCTTAAAAAGGGACAAGCTTTTATTTTACAAAACTATAAAGATTGTTTCATTGAGTTCCGATTTAAAAATAACAATCAGATTTAACTCCATAAAATTTAACCTGCCTGCAAACCCGGAAAATATAGTAAAGATAAAATTGGCAAAAGATACAAAAGTGATAAATATAAATAACTGAACTCTGAAATATGTGCCGGGATTGCTTTTAAGAGAATTTAAAATATAATTATGACGTACAGAAGAGATAAAAGAAGAAGTGCTGGAAAAAAAGAAAAATTCGCTGAATATTTTTTTCAGGATGACAGCGGTATAAGCCGCGAGAAAGTAAAAGCCAGGAAGCTGCGCGACACTTCATGGTGGAGAAAAAAATGCGCTTCAGGCGTGTGCAGCTATTGCGGGCAGAAGATACCTCAGGGCGAATTGACTATGGATCATGTAATCCCTCTTTCGAGGGGGGGTACATCCGAAAGGGTTAATATTGTGCCGGCATGCAAGGATTGCAATAATAAGAAGAAATATCTTTTACCAGTTGAATGGGAAGACTATTTGCAGAGCTTAAGTAAGCGTAAATAAATAAACAACATTGTGCAAAGATCGTATTTCAGATTACAGGAATAATTAATGAGTCCGAATGAGAATAATAAAGAATTAGTCAAGGCAGGGGAAGTCCTTATGGTGCAGGGGAAGTCCTCAAAATTTATGTATTATCTGCATAGCGGTGCTGTTGAAATTCTTTCCGCCTCCAGAGAATACGAAGGACTTGATCCTGTAATTATTACTTCTAAAAGCAAAAGAGTAGGATTGATAAAGGATCAGATATATATTCCGCCCATGAATACGGTATTTACCGATCCCTGTTCGAAATCATTAAGAACTGTTGCGGATTCTTATGTTTCCAGATATCCGGTAAACAGGGAGATGCTGGAAGATGCGTCAAGGTCTGTCGCCATGCTCTCGCATTTGTTTAAAATGCTTGAGACGGCTATAGCCGATGATTCAAAATATACTAAATTTTATACTTATCTTTGTAAAATAACTGATAATATCTCTTTAATGTATCAGGAACTCCCCAAATCCGGTATTGTTGAAAAATTAAAGAATAAATCTGAAAGTCTTTATAATGCTTTTACTTCCAACAAAGGCAGGCTTCCTGATGTATTGGATGCGCAATTCCTTTTGTCCGACAACAGCGCTTTTATCAGGAAGAAGTACTCTTACCCCGGATTGCCTTTAAAATCAATAATTGATGAAAAGCAATGCAGTCATGTTAAAAAATTTTTACAAATGGATAAAAACGTATTTTCCAGCCTTGTAAAAGAAGATCCTTCGATTCTTCATAACATGATTGAGACGATCTCGGATAACCTGATTAAAGTTTTTGACAGAATTTTTGCCGTTCATACGGAAATCGATCTGGAGCTGGAAACATTATTCGGCTCCAAATCCAGCTGGTCTTTGTATCTTGCCGATAATTCCGGATTTGACAATTGGTGCGATTCCGGCAGACTTTCACCGGATTTTATTGCCGGTTTTCTGTCGCTTATCAAGAAACTGCATTCGTATTATCTCGAACTGACCGGGAAGAAACTTATAGAATTATTTCCGGGGCCTAAAAAGATACATGCATATTATGTTGCAAATAAAGATGGCCGGAAAAGAACTGAGCAGAACCAGGATGAGAAACAGGGAGTATCCGATAAAATAACAGGATTAAGTCACAAAAGCCATAGCGCGGGAAAATATAAAAATTCATTACAGCAGATATTCGAGTTTGCGTTGATTGATAAGGAATTTCAAAAGGCGTTCATAAAGAATATAAATGATTTTAAATCCATGCACAATCCCTTTAATACTGAGATGGATGGAAGAAAAATAAGAAGGAATATAACAAAAAGTTATTGGGACCTTTTTGCCCAGGTGTTTATCAGGAAGCAAAAAGAATCGGTTGTTCCGCCTCCGGTAAAGCTGATGATGAAATTCGGATTCCTGGATGAGACTCTTGTTGACGAGAAACAGCTGGAAGCTCTTGAGGAGATCTCCGGCAATATCGAAGAAGTTAAAGATATTCCTATTATGTTCGAAGAGGAATTTTTATCAAGAATATATAACGGGAAAGAAAATCCAAGTATAACCGAGATGGGGCTTTCTTACGAGGCCTTTTTAAGAGAAGAAGGGAAACGAAAAAGCTCTAAAGAAATAAATAAGTCAAATGCAGGCGGAGATAATATCAATAAAAGCATTTATGAAATTGAGCACAGGCTGCTGCAGACAGTCGGAGTATGTTCAGGATCAACGTCAACAGCTTTTCCGATCCTTACGTCAATGACGATGAAGATTAATCCTAAAAATATTTTTATGTCAAAAAGTAAAATCCTGTCGGTTGTCAGGGATTTAATGAACGTTGACTATTCCGTTTTTTATAGAGAAACAACTTTAAAAATGGGAGATGCCAGGGAATTAATAGAAGAAGAAGTTATTCCTATTTTTATTCTTTTGCCCAGCTTCGGCACTAAAACCATGCTTTGGCAGGATCTGGACGGGACTAACAGAAGGACAAGAGGCAGGATTGTGCTGCCAATTTTTTTTATGGGCGATATAGTTAAAAGCATGGCTCATACCTTTGCGAGTTTCAGATGGGAGCTGAACAGAACAATAAAGGGCGGATTATGGGCAGACCCGGTGGAAGGAGGCATTACAGGCGTTTATTTTGATTATGTTAACTTCTACAGTAAGAATTCAAAGCTGTCGCCTGAAATAAAGGACAAGATTGCAGAGAGATTTAAAAACATCAGAACAAACAGAGACCGGTTTGCGGACGATTATATCAACTGGGTGCTGTACGAGAAAGACGGGGTAATGAGGCTCGATAGCGTTGTAAGGGAGATGTTTTTCAGGCATATTCCTTTTAAAAAGGAATTGCGCGCCAGACTTGAGACAATGCCGGCGTTTGCGGAAATAGCGGTCAAGTTTAAAAATGTCACTTCAAAAGCAATTCAGGGTTATGAGAGGCGTTATAAAAAATACATGAACGCCAGCGGCGCTTATCCGGAAAAGATACAGGAATTTATGAATTATTTAAATTCATGATGTAAAATATTTAAGCGCCCTGTGCCCGATATCGTTTCTGTAAAAAGCACCGTCGAATTTTATCTTTTGTATTTCATTATAAACTTTTTTCCGCGCTTCGATCAGATCATGGCCGAGGGCAGTCACGTTTAATACACGGCCGCCATTAGTGTATAGCCTGCCGTTTTTCCGCGCTGTGCCTGCGTGAAAGGCCAGTATGTTTTCATCCAGTGTATCAAGGCCGCTGATCTCTTTTCCTTTTGCATAATCTCCGGGATATCCTCCCGAAGACATTACGACAGTGACAGCGTATTCATTCTTAAATGATATTTTAAAATCATTAAGTTTGCCGCAAATTGAACCTTGAATTATATCGCCCAGTTTTTCATTTAAAAGCGGAAGTATCACCTGTGTTTCGGGATCTCCGAACCTGGCGTTGAATTCCAGCACTTTAATATCATTCCCTTTTAAAATAAGTCCGGCATAAAGCACGCCCTTAAACGGAATTCCTTCTTTTTTCATGCCTTCGATTGTCGGTATTAATACTTCTTTATTAATTCTTTCAAGTTTACTGCTATCGATTAACGGTGCAGGCGCATATGCCCCCATTCCGCCTGTATTCGGTCCTTTGTCCCCGTCAAAAATTCTCTTGTGATCCTGTGCTGAAACCAAGGGGATAATTGTTCCACCATCGGATATACCCAGTATGGAAGCTTCCTCTCCTTCGATAAATTCTTCAACAAATACTCTTGTGTTCTCTTTAACATTTGAATTTATAAAATCCTGCGCTTCCTTTTTTGTTTCCGGAATACCGACACCTTTACCTGCTGCAAGCCCGTCCAGTTTAATTACGATTGGAAATTCCTTAACCGTTTGAATATATTTAATTAGTTCGGTTTTATTTTCAAATTCACTGTAGCCTGCTGTGGGAATATTGTACTTATTCATTATTTTTTTTGCAAAGAGTTTGCTTACTTCGAGCATGGCAGCCGCCTTGCAGGGGCCGAATGCAGGTATCTTTTGCTGATCCATGTAATCTATAATTCCGTCTGCAAGCGGAGCTTCCGGTCCTACGATAACCGTGTCGATTTTTTTTTCTGTGCAGAATTTAGCTATTCCTTTAAAATCATCTGTCCTTAAGTTTATTCTGTATTTATCCCCGATCCCGCCGTTCCCGGGCGCTGCGTAAACCTCGTCTGCACTGCCATCGTTCAACAGCCTCCAGTGCAGTGCATGCTCTCTTCCGCCCGAACCGATAATTAAATATTTCATGATATGCCTCCCTTCGCGTTTCAGCTGAATATAAAAAAGCAGCAGCAATATTTTTTCAACTAAAATAATGTTTTATTAAATCTTTATGGGTAAAGGTTATAGCCTGATATTTGCTAACGTTGGTTATGATTTTAAAGCAGAGTTATTAAAAACAAAACAGGGGAATTATGCGACGTTTGATACTCTGAAAATAAATATTTTTTTGCCCATCCTGATCTCATCCCAGTCGTATAACAGTTTAGGCCTTAAAAGTTTATTTTCATTCAGATATGTTCCTTTATCCGAAGCCATATCAAATAGATAAAAGGAGTTTTTTATCACTTTAATCTTTGCATGTTTTTTTGATACTGATTTGTCATCAAGTATAATTTTATTGTCTTTGTTTCTTCCTATGGTTGTTTCTTCAAATTGTACTGGTATCTTTTTGCCTGCATCTGCGCCTTCTCTTTCAATAAGCCATGCTTTTGTAACTATTGGCTGTTCGGTTTTTGCTTCATTTTCGCCTGTTCCTTTTTCGATTCCGCTTTTTTGTCCGTCAATATTAACTTTTTCGCGCTTATCGCAAACCGCATTTGAAACCGGAATATAAGTTTCAACATTTGAAGGGGATTTATTTGCTTTTCTGTAATATTTTAATGCCAGTAAAACAAGTATTATGAGCAATATAATTATTACACCCAGGGCCAGTAATATAATCTCGGTATTGGACAGCGACTCAGCAGGCATTTTCTTTTTATAAGTTATTTTTATTTGATCTCTGTCTTTTATTGTGTCTAATTTAAGTTTTACATCAATATCGTGGGACTTGCCGTCCGGAGGCAGCAATGTTTTATACTCGGCAATAAACTGATTTTTCGTTGTGCCCTTAATTGATTTATATATTGCGCCTATGCTGGTTTTGTCGGGCTTGAAAAGCTTGCCGCCGGTAAGCATAGTTAGTCTTGACAGCAATTTTATTCTATTTTGAGGATTAAAGGCTATACAGTAGATCGGGATATGGCTGTCTTTTGCAGCTTTTATGACATCATCAATTTCAATGCTGCTGCCTTCGTCTTTTCCGTCTGTGAAAACAATTACTGCCTTTCTTGAGCTGTCGGTTTTTTTCAGCAGTTCAACGCTGTCATATAACGCATTGTAAAGAAGAGTTTTTGTGCCATGTCTTTCGATTTTATTAATATTTTTTAGAATTTCCACGCGGTTGTTTGTAAACCGGTTGAGGAGAATAGATTCGTCGTTGAATCTGTACAAAGCGATCACATCATTGGGATCTGCAGCGCTCAAAAAATCCTCAGCGTATTTTTTCAAATCTGTTAATAGCTTTGCGCTTATACTTTTGCTCGAATCTATCCCGAAAATCATATAGAGAATTCCTTCTGCCTCGGATATACTTTTAACCTTAACGTAATTTACCAGATAGCTGTCTTCATAAAGAAGGATATTTTCTTCGTTTAATGACGAAGCCGGGATGTTATCAAAGTCTTTAACTGTCAGGTATATTTTGATTTTAGGAAAATCGGTAACTGCATCTGTCTTGTCTATTTTAAGGTAGGAACCTGCTGAAAGCGGTATATTGATAAACAATATCATCAGCAGAAGGGGAAACACAATCCCCGGCCTTACACTTATGAATGATTTGTGTTTATGCAGATTTGACTTTTTCATAAATAAATAGTATAATAAATGATTGGATATATTGCAATGATTAGATTATCGGTAAAAATTATATTATTGTGTACGAATTTTCGGCAGAAAAAGTTTTGACTTTTTAGTAATAGCAATTTAACCTTAACGATTCACAATTGTAATTAAACAGGAACTGCACTCCAGATTTGCACCAAGTCTATTGTCTTATTGCAGTGAAAGTATAAAATAGTTTTTCCCTGTAAGACTGAAATATTATTGAGGTTTGATATGGAAAAAAGACGAAATACAAGAGTGGCATTTGAAGTCGGAGCTGTTGTAAAATATAAAAGAAAAGCTATTAAAGGGAAAGTCGTAAATCTGAGTTTAAACGGCATTTTATTAAAGACAGAGCAGGAAATTCCCAAAGATTCAAAAGTAAAAGTAAGTATTTCTATGGAAGGCACAACTTCCAGGCTAACGGTAAATATTGATGGAACGGTTGTAAGGGATAATAAATCGGAAACTGCAGTGGCGTTTAACGCAATTGACCTTGATTCATTTATTCATTTAAAGAATATTATTATATATAATGAAGGCAATGAAGAAAAAGTAATGCAGGAATTTTTTAAAAGGGCTTAAAATAAAATTTCCCAGGGCAAGCCCCCGGTGCTTTCGTACCGGCTTCCGCCTTCGGCGTCAGCGGGGTATTATGTTTCAAGGCCTTGAAATATAATAAATTAACGCTGAATATCGGAACAATTGCACGAATAGTAGACTGTATTTAGGAAGATCGCGTCAAAAAAGTTGTCTATTTTATGCTTGTTTTTTCTGTTAACTTCCAGAAATTTTAATCCCACGCAATATAAATCGGAGTTTGGTTTTTTATCATTCCACGCAACCTGCGCTTTTGTTTCTGCACATTCATTGATTAAATTAATATTAATATAAAAACTTGTGCCGCGCGGTATTTTTTTACTGCAAAAAATTTGCAATCCGCCCGGGCTTAGGTCTTTTATGGCAGTATAAAAAATATTTTTTTGTTCAGGCAGTTCTGTGCATTTAGCAGTAAAGGCAGTGCAAATTCTGGGTTGCGTTCTTTTTTCTTCCATTTTTTATAATTATTCCTGTTAAATAATGGGATATACATCTGCACTCAATACTAATATTATATAATATTTTCGGTTTAATGTCAAATGATTCTTTTTCGTTTTTTTATTGTGTTAAATAGTAACGGTTTTTTAAAAGAAACAATTTAAAAAAATTGATTTTAAGTAACAATATAATTTTATATTGACATTATTGAAAAATAACGTAAATTAAATATGTTTATCATTTTGTTAGTGTTGCTGTTTTAAAAAATAACATTTAACAGGTGTTCATAATTAATGGGGAAAGGCATTATATATCCTGAGAAGGGAGCAAATGGCGAGAATTTATTAAGGGAAAGCCTGATTAGTATAAAACAGAAACCTGTAATTTACAGCCTGAGAGTTGACCTCGAGTTGGGGCATAAGGTCAGGGTAGTTATACCGATTCCCGGCGACCCTGAAAACAGCTGGTCATTCTTCAGGTATTGCGGCATGTGCGTGGGCTGGTCGTTTATTCCGATGAGAGCGGATTCGGGCCATGAAATATTTTTCCTTGCGGATTTTCCGGGACACGCCGATCTGCCTGCGTATTTCTCCGGCCACAATTCCGTTGAGATAAAAATATATGAAAACGGTGAGACAATCCCTGCGAGGTCGAAGATCTTAACATGGTAGGTTATCCGAACAGATCGAGCTGGCCGTCGTCTTTCTTCTTTTTCTTTTCCCTTTTACCAAAAGCCAGCAAATTTTTCTCGAGCCTGTCCAGCAGCCTGCTTTTTTTCTGAGTCAGCAGGCGTCCTCTTATGAGCCTTTTTTTTGAAAAAGTCAGATACAGATTTTTTTTTGTCCTTGTCATTCCTACGTAAAATAAGCGTTCTTCTTCGGCGATTTCGCGTTCGTTCTTTTTGCCGAATAATTCAAACGGAATTACGCCTTCTTCGCATCCCGGAATGAACACTGTGTTGAATTCAAGGCCTTTTGAGGCGTGAATGGTTAGAACGGAAACAGCCTCAGCTTTATTATCCAGTTCGTCCACACCGTGGCGCAAAGACAGGCTGGAAAAAAACCTGTCGTAATCGTTGCCGAAACCCTGAGCGAAATTTGACATGCGCCTGCAGTTTTCATCGGCTGCATTTATGCTCTTCATCATTTCGCTCAGTATAATATTTATGTTCTCTTTTTTTTCAATCATCTGGGTTTCTTTAATGAATTTAAGCGTTGTGGTTTCGTAATTTTTAGTATGATAATATAACGAACGGAACCTTCTGATAACCTCGCTGAAAGGTTTTTCGCTGTAAAACGGGTCAGTGCCTATTACCTGATAAGCTATTCCGTGGTCGGCCAGAGCTTTTATTACAGGCGCGAACATTATGGATGTCCTGCACAATATGGCAAAGTCCGAAAAGCTCCCTGTGCCGTCCTTCGCTTCTCCGTCGCTTATACCACTGTCCATTGAGAAGCTGCGAACGCCGCCCATCATTTTTTCGATCTGGGCAGCGATCCAGTCAGCCTCGCTTTTTTCAGTATCCGCCTGCTGAATGTTTACTTTTACTTTTTCATTCTTTCCGTTCAGGAATACCGTTTTCTCAAGTATCTGCCCTGCCGCTTTTATTATATTAGAAGGGCATCGGTAGCTGTCCGGAAGGCTGATCACATTTATCTGCGGAAATGTTTCTTTTATTTTTCCAATGTATTTAATATCCGAGCCTCTGAATCCGTAGATCGACTGATCAGGGTCGCCTATGGCGAACAGGTTGGGATTGTTTTTACCTGAAAGTTCCGTTATCAGTTCAAACTGTTTCGCATTGATATCCTGAAATTCGTCTATCAAAATCCACTGATGCTGCTTTCTGTATTTTGCGGCAATATCAGGATATGTCTGGAATAATTCAACAGGAAGCGAAATAAGATCATCAAGATCAAACGCGCCCCTGATCTGAAGATTTCTGTTGTAATCCACAAAAAAACTTATGTCTGTTTCTGCCGATATGCCCTGTTTGTATTTTTCTATTTCGATCGTTTTTTTGCCTGTCTTTTTAATATCACGTCCTGATGCGGCCGCGATCTCTTCAATGATCTCCTTTTTTTCTTCAGGATCGATTATGTAAAAATGTTCCGGCCTTTCGAATATTTTATAATGACTTTTTAGGACAGACATGCCGAAAGCGTGGAAGGTGCATATTGCCGGATTTATTGTGTCATTGTCTTCCCTGATTCTTGTGCGGATTTCGTCCGCAGCTTTGTTCGAAAAAGTAATTGCGAGAATGTTCGCAGGATCGATGCCCCGTTCCATTGTCAGATATTTGATGCGCTCAGTGAGTATCCGCGTTTTGCCCGATCCCGGTCCCGCAAGAACCATGCATGGGCCGCTGAAGTGTTTTACTGCTTCCGATTGCTCCGCAGAAAGCTTTATGCCGGAGAATGATTCGTCCGGAACAATATCATTCAGATTTGTTTTTGCTTTTAAAGTCTGGAATTCGCGGATGTTGAATTTAACAGATGATGATTTATTAGTCAGGTTGCCTGTGTCCTGCGCATCATTTGTCCCGAAAAGAGAACTACCTGCAAAAGAAGCAAGCTCTTCTTTGGAGAAAACCTTTATGCGGCCGAATTCGCCGTCGTAACCTTCGTCAATAAGCACATTACCGGTTCTTAGCTTTTTAATGCCTTCTGCTAAAAGCTCGCCCCCTGCGCTTTTAATGTCCTCAATGTCCGCAAATAAAAGAATATGGAATTCGGATCCGAGATTTTCGATTAACCTGAAATATTCGCTGCGTACGGTTTTATTGGAATTGCTTTTTTTATTCATCAGTTCGGCGAGAATATCCGGAAGCGATGTGATGGAATAGAACTCCCGTTTGTTTGCAAACTTTTCTTTGCCGTCGCGGTCTGCAAGCTCGGCTACGCGGTACATAACGCCCATAGTAACCGGTTTGCCACATACGGGGCACAATGCGTTATGCTCCAGGGTCTTAAGGGGGTCCCAGCACACACCGCATTTTCTGTGGCCGTCGTAATGGTACTTCCCCTCCTGCGGGAAAAATTCGATTGTGCCCAGAAATCCGTCCTTGCCTGAGAGCGCGTCATAAATTGATTTGTACGCTATTTCTGTTTCAAAAAGATTTGCTTCGCGGCCGAGTTTTTCCGGCGAATGAGCGTCCGAGTTGGAGATGAGCTTGAATTTGTCGAGAAAGCCGCATGTCCAGTTCATTGCAGGGTCGCTCGAGAGCCCAGTCTCAACTGCGAAGATGTGCTTTGTTAATTCGTCGTAGCATTCTTCTATGGTGTCGAAACCGGATTTTGATCCGAGCACCGAGAACCACGGGGTCCATATATGGGCAGGCACAAGAAAAGACATGTCCGATGAATTCAGGACGATATCGAGCAGGATTTTTGAATCAAGCCCGAGTATGGGCCTTCCATCCGATTCAATGTTGAATTTCTTCAGGCTGTTTTGTACGAACTGTACTGCTTCAAAATCCGGGAACACGCATAAATTGTGAACTTTCCGGACTTTACCGGCTTTTTTGTATATGTTGCTGATTTCGCCTGTAAGCATGAAAAAGATTTGTTCAGGTATGTTTTTGTTTGCGAGTTTAATTGAAGAGTCTAGTTTATATTCATTTTTCAGGCGAAATAATCCATTTTCTGCAGGTTCCAGCTTTTCGCTTAGTTCTTTTAACCATCCGGGATGTATGCAGTCGCCTGTACCGATAACATTCAGCCCTTTTATTCTTGCCCAGTACTCAAGATGTTCGGGTGTTAAATTTTTACTTGTAGCCAGCGAGAAATGCGAGTGTATATGAAAATCAGCAATGAATTTTTTCTCAGCAGGCATTGATTTCCTCTTTGAACCTGTTTCATAGTGCTTACTGCTTTTTTTTATGCGGATTTTTTGCGGGCATATTACGCGTTTTTTTTAATTCGCATACGAACTTGCGAAGAGAGTGTAATATTTTTTGTGTAAACAGATATTAGATATTCACTCTATCTCCAAAATGTATAGCAAACTGATTCAATGCAAGCCCCCATTCGACAATAGGCCTTGTCCATTTTCTGGATATATTTGTTATTGCCAGATAC
>JAZDKB010000030.1:0-46524 GCA_043803405.1 Spirochaetota bacterium
GTATCTGGCAATAACAAATATATCCAGAAAATGGACAAGGCCTATTGTCGAATGGGGGCTTGCATTGAATCAGTTTGCTATACATTTTGGAGATAGAGTGAATATCTAATATCTGTTTACACAAAAAATATTACACTCTCAGAAAATGCCATTTTTTAAAGTTTAAACGTAAAAAAACAGCAATATTCGGCTGTTTTACATAAGGGCGATCACAAAGACCGGCCTTTTCTGAATTTTGATAAATAGAAAGGCCGGTTTTATCAATACTTTCGCCCAATGGCAGCACAAAAACGATAGTTTTTGTGACAGGCCAAAAATTCTATTAAAGGAGGCAAATATTATGCCGGATTTTAATGTCGAGTATCACAATAATCTGGTGGATACTCTGGAAAAAATAGCAGATGGCGCAAAATTGCATAGCGCGGAGCCCGAATATCCGCCCGAAGTTACTGAGGTGAAACTCAGAAAAATGAAGGATGATATTGAGCTTGCTCGGCTCAATTATGATCAGACCATCAGCAAAGCAGGGCAGCTGTTTGCTGCTTATGATACGTTAATGGACAGCATTGAGAGTGACCTCGCGCGTTTCAGAACAAGCATTTACGGGCATTTTGGAAAGACGAACAAGGTTGTAGCGGATTTCGGGCTTAAGCCTTACAAAGATATGAAAGGCGTAAGCAAACCTAAGAAGAAGAAGGATGATACAGCCAAGAGTTAGAGAGCGCGAAATAAAAAGCCGCGGTAGTTTTCCCGCGGCTTTTTGCTGTTTGTAAAATAAATCTCATTTTATATAATTTTATATAAAGATTAGCTATCGTTATAATACTATTAAATGGATACCATCTTCGGAACCTTGATAGATGTCTTTCACTAATACTGTACCAGCTTCTGTGCCGTCAGTTTTCCAGAGTTCTCTACCGTTTGTACCGTCATCGGCTGCAAAATAAAGTATGCCATTAATAATGGCAAATATTTGAAACGAGCTGCTTCCCGTATCATTAATGTCTTTCACTAATACTGTACCAGCTTCTGTGCCGTCTGTTTTCCAGAGTTCTCCACCATTTGTACCGTCATCAGCTTCAAAGTAAAGAATGCCATTATACACTGTGAATCTATAAGGAATACTGTCTCCTGTGGGATTGATGTCTTTCACTATTACAGTACCTGGTTCTGTGCCATCGGTCTTCCAAAGCTCATTTCCGTTTGTACTGTCATTGGCCTGGAAGTAAAGAGCACCGTTGAATACGCAGAAATTAAAGGGAGAACTGCCTCCGGCAGTATTGATGTTTTTCACCATTACAGTGCCTGCATCAGTGCCGTCTGTTTTCCATAACTCAATTCCGTTTGTGTCGTCATTAGCAGAAAAGTAAAGAATGCCGTTATATACTGTGAATCCATTTGGAGAACTGCTTCCTGAACCATAAATATTTTTTACCATTTTTGTGTTGTCAGCAGTACCATCTGTCTTCCATAACTCTCTACCGTTTGTGCCGTCATCGGCAGTAAAGTAAAGAATGCCGTTATATACTGTGAATCCAGTTGGAAAACTACTTCCTGAACCAATGCTGTTTATATCTATCACCATTACAGTACCTGGTTCAGTGCCGTCTGTCTTCCATAGTTCCCTGCCGTTTGTGCCGTCATCGGCAGAAAAGTAAAGGATGCCATTATATACTGTGAATCCACTTGGAGAACTGTCGATTGAACCATTAATGTTCTTTACTATTACAGTGCCGTTAGCAGTACCATCAGTCTTCCAAAGCTCTCTACCGTTAATGCCGTCGTTGGCAGAAAAGTAAAGGATGCCATTATATACTGTAAATCCACTTGGAGAACTGTCGCCTGTTCCATTGATATTTTTCACCATTATTGTGCCGGACTCAGTTCCGTCGGTTTTCCATAACTCTATTCCATTTATGCCGTCATCAGCAGTAAAATAACACGCGCCGTTAAAGAAAGTAAATCCGGTAGCATCACTATTTTTTGTTCCGGTGTCATTGATGTTTTTTACCATTACAGTGCCGGTACTTGTGCCGTCGCTCTTCCAAAGCTCTCTGCCGTTTATGCCGTCATTGCCAATAAAATAAAAAACATCACTTGAGCCAGAAGAGCTGCTGTCGTTTCCGCCGCAGGCAATAGCCAGACATGTGCAAATAAAGAATATAATAATAAATATTTTTTTCATATGTAACTCCTGTAACAGAATATGTGAAGTAATAAATTAACAATCGTGCTTTATGATAATCCGGTATTGGTAAATTATAATTCCGTGATATAATAATGATTATTTGGGTAATAGTAAATATTTTGTCAATAGCAATGTTTATTTTCTAAGGAGAGAATCACAGGATGTTTATAAGCAAATAAATAATAAATAAAGCCGCGGACTTATCCCCGCGGCTTTTTGTTGTTTATAAATCGATAGCGCACCGGCTTGTAAATATTAAAAAGTATAATATTTATTTCTTTTCTTCTTTTGCTTCTTTCGCGGTTTTCATCTCATCGAATAAATCCTTAACATGAGATTCAATAACAGACTCTTTGCGCGGATCATCGGTTAAGCCGAATATGGATGATGTTGAATTAAAAACATATTTATTAGCAACTTTATCGTAAATAACTGCTGAGAGAAATGAGTGGTCATTATAATCGGCAGCAACAGGAGTAAATAAAAAAAGAGCGATCTTACCTGTTTTATTTCTTGCTGACTGGCTTGATCCTGAATAATTAATGAATAAATTATAGCGTTTGTTCTGTTTAATTGCTTTTTGAATTGCCGGAGATTCTATAATACCTTTACCCGGTGTACAGGATTTTTCTAAATTGCAGTCATAGATTAAAGAAATTACTGCTTTTTGATTATCTTCATTGACTGTGTCTTTAAAAATGCCGTTTGTTGAAACTGCCGCGTTAAACCCGTATTTGTTTTCTGTTAGTTTTTTCAGTATCATATCGCGCACTGCAGTTTCCTCTTCTTTTGTAATCGGCTCGGAGCTACCCCCATCAACAAGGTCTAGATTAACTCCGATAAACGCAGTGTCAAATTCCCGCGGAAAGCGATCGCCTGCGTAATCCTTGTTATACTTTATTGATGAGCAACCAATACTTAGCGCAGCGCCTGTTAAAACAATAACAGCAAATATCTTTTTATAGTTCATTATGAACCTCCTTATATTGTTTGTTTTGCACATAAGCAGCCGAAGGAGGCAAATCGTCACAAAAAAAATTGAAAAATATTTTTTATTTTATTATGTTGTTTAAAACAATAACGATTTTTGAGAAAGCTTCCAGGTTTATTATTATTGACATTAAGGAAGTTTCATTTTATTAATTATTTTTTAGTGAACAATTGCCTTTCCCCTGCAGGAGGCGGGGAAAACCGTGTGATTTTTTCACCTAAGCATGAATTATTCACCAATAACTAGTTAATTATGAATGATAAAATAGAATATTGGATAGAGATGTCGGAGTATGATTTTGATTCAGCTAAAGCTTTGCTGAAAACTAAACGCTTTTTGCATGCAGGTTTTATGTGCCATCAAACAATTGAAAAAATACTGAAAGCATACTGGCAATATAAAAAAGATGACATGCCTCCTAAAACGCATAACCTCTCTTATCTTGCTTCAAAAACAGGATTGTTCGATGAATTATCGTATGATCAGCTTTCTTTGCTTGATGAGTTGGATCCTTTAAATATAGAAGCCAGATACCCTGAGCATAAAGATTTATTATTTAAAAAGATGAATAAAAATTACACGAAAAATATTGTTAAAAAAACACAGGAATTATATACATGGATAAAGATGAAACTATAGAATTAATAAATATATATATTAATAGAATAAAAGAATTTATTGATATTAAAAATGTTTATTTATTCGGTTCTTTTGCAAATGAAACCCAGAGAACCGATAGCGATATTGATATTGGAATATTCGCGGATAGTATTGATGAAGACTATTTTGATACGTTAAAAAAACTGTATGAGATAAGAAGATCTGTGGATGTCAGGATTGAACCGCATCTCTTCATTTCAGGGCATGATAGATCCGGTTTTTCAACTGAGGTGGAGAAAACAGGAATAAAAATACAGTAAACCGGAAAACTCCTTTTCTTTTTTCTGCACATAAACCTTCGGAAGAAGCCAAATTGTCACAAAAAAATTTGGAAAATATGTCAATTTGTTTTACCGATACGCAGGCCTGTGTCAATAAAAGCGTCCGGTGGTGTTGGTGGCGTACTGCTCCATGGTATATGACTCCATTTGTGCCCAACCTGAAGGTTGCCTGCAGCGCCATTATACCCTCCGCCTTTTATTACACGCTGACTGCCGCTTAAATCAAAGCACCATTCCCAGACATTACCGCTCATATCAAAAAGGCCTAAGTGATTGGATGCAGACGTTGCTGCTGCTTCGTGTGTACTGCCGCCGGAATTTAAGATATACCATGCGTAATTACCGAAGATAGTCGAAACGCCGCTGTCGTTTGGTTCACAATAACTACTCGTGTCTCCGCTTGCGTGATTGCCCGGATAATATTCGCCGGCGTCCATTATATCGCCGTCATTGTTGCCGTCGTTTATATATCGTGCGGCAAGTTCCCATTCGTTTTCAGTAAGAAGACGAAATCCGTTCGCAGTTGAACTTTGCACTGCGCCGTCGCACATATTATAAAATGTTGAATCGCGGATAATTAAACCTGTATACGTATATACACAATCAAGGTTTGTTGGGTTCTGAGCATTGTACCATTCGGTGGCAGCATTGCACCACACAATTGCGTCACACCAGTTCATGCATGTTACAGGATGCAGGTCGGTTTTACCTGCAGGAACATCAGGATTTCCTTCTTCGCCGGCATAATTAAAATAATACAGTTCACCGCCGTCTGCTCTTTTGCCTCCGCCGGCATCTGTTGTTGCCCAGCTGTATACTGTGCACCAGAGTTTATACGTTACTTCGGTATCGCATATCCAGAATGATTTAACAATTGAGGCACTGCTGCTGTCGTTAACATTTATATAAAAGCTTTTTGCAGGTACATAAACCATGTTGAAGTTTACACCGCCAGCTGTATAGATCACACTCTCTCCTGCTAATCGCTCAGTTATAACCGTACAGTCGGCTTTGAATCCGCCGTCATTTGTTGTAACTGTAATTGTCACAGTGCCAGGATTGCCCGCAGTCACAAGCCCGGATTGCGTTACTGTCGCTTTACTTAAATCGCCGGTTGTCCATGTTACATTTTTATTTGTAGCATACGTGGGAGTTATTGTTGCAGTAAGCTGTTCAGAGCTGTTTCTTAAGATCGAAGTGTTCGATTTGTTTAAAAAAACGCCTGTTACCGGAATAGAAGTAAGTGAATCATTAAGTCCGTCGTTAAAAAGGTTCCCGTTGCAGGAAAGATGAGATGCTAAAATTATTAATAAAATGGAGTTAATATGTTTATTCATAAAATATTTATCTGTTTAATAAATATGTACTGGGAAATATCGGTCTGTTGTCTCTCCGTCGCCGATCTGCCCGTAATGGCTGTATCCCCATCCCCATAATGTACTATCGGTCTTTATTGCAAGTGAGTGAGCTAAATGTTGTCCTGTAGATATCGATTGCCAATTTACATCTGTGCCAATCTGTTTGGGTGTATGTTGATCTGTTGTGCTGCCGTCGCCCAACTGGCCTACTTCATTAAATCCCCATGCCCAGATTGTACCGTCATTCTTTAGCGCAACAGAGTAGTAATCTATACCCGCGGATACCGATTGCCAATTTACATCTGTACCAATCTGTTTTGGGGCATGCTGATCTATTATGGTTTCGTCGCCCAACTGGCCGTGATTATTATACCCCCATGCGTATAGCGTCCCATCTGTCTTTACAGCAAGAGTGTGATCTTGTCCAGCCGAAACTGATTGCCAATTTATATCTGTACCAATCTGTTTTGGGGCATGTTGATCAATTATGGTTTCGTCGCCCAACTGGCCGTAATTATTTAAACCCCATGCCCAGAGTGATCCATCGGTCTTAATCGCAACAGTATGACAAGCGCCTACCGATATTGACTGCCAATCCGTACCAAATCCAATCTGTTTTGGGGCGTGTTGATCAATTATGGTTTCGTCGCCCAACTGGCCGTGATTATTATACCCCCATGCCCAGAGTGATCCATCGGTTTTAATTGCAACAGTATGACAGGCACCCGCAGATACTAATTTCCAATTTGTGTCAGTGCCAATCCTTTTAAGCGGCCGATCCGTTGTACTTCCATCGCCAAGCTGACCGTAGCCATTCCATCCCCATGCCCAGAGCGTGCCGTCTGTCTTTATTGCAATAGTATGCCAATGACCTGTAGCAATAATCTGCCAATTCTTTTCTGTCCCAATTCTTACAGGAGCATGACGATCTGAATTATCTCCGGTTCCAGTCTGACCGTGATCATTTAAACCCCATCCCCAGAGTGAACCGTCTGTCTTTATTGCAATAGTATGCCAGCCACCTGCTGATACTGTTTTGTAAGTAAAAATATAGCCTTGGGAATTTAATCCGTCATTAAAAAGGCTTCCTGTACAGCTTAATGTAACAAATAATGCTATAACAACAAGGAAAAGAAAAATATTTTTACTCATATAATAATTCTCATAAAAATTTCTAAACGATCGAGTTAATTTATAACTTCGCTCCCACTCCCCCGCTCACAATTACAAACCTCAGCGGTTTCTCCTCAAGGATAATGCAGTAACCGGCCGCGATCTGTATCGAAAGCGATTCATTCAGCATATAGCCGAAACCCACCACAGCTTTTACAATTGTTTCGATCTCGTTTTCTTTTTTAAACTTATAGGTCCCGGAAGAGGAGCCGTCTTTGTCCCAGTTCATGGTATTATAACTGATACCGGCGTTTATAGCTGGAAGCACATAAAATGCATGGGAAATATTGTAGCGATAACCTACATTAATAAAAACAGGGATCATTGAGCAATAATCAACGTTTTCTTTTTTGCCGGGGAAGTACCAGTAGCCTGTTTCAATGCCTATCATAGAATTTCGGATAAATAAGTCCTCAATGCCAAAATTTGCGGTTGCTCCATAGCCTGCTTCAACAAGATCCGCAAACCTGGCCTGCGGCAGCAGGTATGCTCCTGCTATTGCGAGGTTGAGCGGATAGGCAGATTTCGAAGAAGATGAGCCGTCTTTCTTTGCATCATCGCTCTTTGTTCCGGCATCGATTTTTTCGGTTTTATTCGTTATGTTTCCGGCCATTCTGCCTGCCAAAGCATTTACAGCATTCTGAATGCCGTCTTCAGTTTCTGCGGTTTCGGAATCAGCAAGCTCAACGCGACCGTGCTTCACGTTAACAAACTTCGCTGTGACAGTATATTTGCCTAATTTATTAAGGCTGCCGATAACCACCATGTCGGCGGATAATATTTTGCCTATCTGGACGGCACACGATGTATCCGTACAGCCGGACATCTGAAATCCCTGTTCTTTTAGTATCATTTCCATTTTATTGCGCTCAAGAATAGAAAAACTGCCGCTCTTATATAAAGAAACTTCGAATAAATTCCTAACAGCTCTTGCATAAGTCTGCTGGGTATTCTCCGGTGTAAAGTCGAGCAGGGCTATTTTTAACTTTTCTTCGGCCTTGAGGAAGTTAAAATCCCTGATAAATAACATTAAAAATATAAGAAAAAATAACTTTTTTATCAAAAAAATCTTCCTCCGAGCATGATAATAATATAATTTTATTATATTATTTAAATTCTTGAGCAGTTTTCTGCGCTATATTTGAGATGGCGCTATTAAAATTGTCAATATTTTTTAATTCTTCGGTAAAAACAAACAGAACAACTGAATTCTCAACATTAATTATTTTTACCGAAATTATATATGCGCTTCCCAGCTTTTCGACAGTCCCAGTGAGCAGTATGTTTATGTTTTTGGTTTGCTTCCCTTTGCTCAGGTTTATAATTTTATCCGCGCTTTTTAAGCCGGTAAGCTCCCCGGTAAATTTATCCGTCATGTTATTGAGCACAGTATCATCGACAGCTCCGCTGAATCTTTCAATACCTATCCTGTATTTTACATTACTGTTAATTTCTTTTTTTGCAGGATATTTAATCGCAGGTTCTTGTTGTATCTGATCCGTTTTGTGGTAAGCGGGAATTACCGAATGTCTATTTGCTACAGACGCGTCTCTTTGCATAATGCCGGAAGCGAACATTGCAGCAGAATACAAAGCTCCGCCTGCGATTGCCGCGAGTGTAATGAGGACAATCTTGCTTTGCAATACCGAAAGGCTAATGCCGCGCCTTTTAGTGTAGAAATATATTCTAAGCGTAAGCCCGTAAAAGAAGCTGTAGTCGCCGAAAGATCTCAGGGTCGCCTCAAGCACTTTTTGCTTATTATAAAGCGCGAACCTTCGGGCTTCAGCACTAACCGGCTCCCTGAATTTTAATTTCACAAGGGCTTGCTCAAATATATTCAGATTATCGTTCATAGGATATCCTCTAATCTGTCAATGCCGTTCTTTTTCAGATAATCTAATATTTTATCGACAATGCGTCTGTACTTGTATTCTACCTGGCGTTTGGTTAACCCGAGTTCTTGTCCCGCTTCAGTGTAGCTGTAAGTGTATACTGCTACCAGATCAAAGAGCGTTCTGTCAGTATCATCATCGAATACTTCGCCCTTTTCAATTGCATCGCTAATTATTACGCGGGCGTGCCTGAAGCCGTTCACAAAGGTTAAGCTGACGTCGTTAAAAATATCGTCAATGTTTACATTGTCCCTCCTCTTCTTGTAAAAATTCAGAACCGCGAAACGGAGCGCGCCGTAGAGCCATTTCCTGTGGTCAATGATCTCGCTGAATTTCTCATAGAAGCTTATAAAAACTTCCTGGGTAATATCGGTAGCGTCGTCTATATTCTCCACTTTTGTATGCACAGTGCTGAATACAAGCGGGTAGTATTTATTATAGACTTCCGTGAATTTATCACGCTTATTCATTATATAAGCATCCTTAAAGGGACAAACGTCACAAAAAAATTAAAATGAATTATTTATTTCTAAAAAATTGAATAATAGCTGCAATTGTTCCGGTTGTTGCTATAATACTTATTATTATATTGTATTCATTGGGATAATCTAAAGATACAATCGCTAAAACCAATGCGATCATAAGGCTGGATAAAAAAATGAGGAATTTATCGATCACGGCTTTTGACGTAATTCTTTATCGATATGGTTATTTATTAAACGGATAGCGCTCATGACAAGTACATAAATCCACGTCGTCAGCGCAATTACTATCAGGATAAGTTTCATATACCTTCTCCCTAATCGAGACTAATAAATAAAATAGTTATTTTTAAATATATTGTCAACCTTTTTATATTGCGGCACAATGCCATAGAATGTTTAAAATGAAACGTAATATTATTTTTATTATCTCATAAATTTTTATTGCTTTTTTTTAATTTACTATCATTATGAACGACCCTCGGTTATTTCCAATATATGGGTCAAAGGAAATAATGTATGGAACTCAATGAAATAATTAAAACAGATAAAGACAGATTATTCATACTTGATAACGAATGCTTTATCATTTTTACAGCAGACAATATAAGCGATGAAAAACCGTTTATACGCATAGGCAACTGGATAGACCTTCCTCCGGAAAGCATCCCTTTAATTGAAAACATAATTGTGACGGATTCCATTACAGGAAATCCGGCTCATGAGCAATTCAATATTGATCCTCAATTTCTTTCAACTAACCGCTACATAGGCAGCAGCCAGGTTGTGTATAATTATCTCAGTTTTCAGAAAGACTTCGGGCTGGATCTGAACAACGCATCGGTTGTTGATGTTGAAAAGGATTTGCCGAATTTTTCAAAAGAGAAATCTATTTCCAGCAAGGATTCTTTTCTGGGAATTTTTTACCGCAACGGTAATTTCCGCGTAATATATAAGGATGAAAATCTTTTTGATTTAAATGAATTTGAGAATAAATACCAGACAAGCATAAAAAGGCACGATCTTGTCTCTGATAAAAACAAGGCATTATCTGCATATACAGGTTCCGGCATTATTGTTATTGATAATTCAGCCATTTTTTACAAGAACAGATTTTTTACAGCTTACCTTTTTCCAAAAGAATATCTCGATATATTTGATAAGTTAAATATTGATCCTGCTAAAATAAGGGAGCTTATTCTGCCTGCGGGCAGCATAGCCGGCATTACGGATTTTCTTAAGTGGATCAATTCACGGAAAAGTCTTATAAAAATATTTTTCGCATCTAAAAGCGCGCTTATCCCTGTGCAAAAGCTTTTCCCCAGTGCCGTCATAAAAGCAAACGATTTCCATGGCCATTCATTTGAAACAGGCGACGGCCTCTCGGTGCACAATTATCCCGGATCATTAAACGAAAAACTTACCTATAAAAATGTTGTCCCTTCCCGCAAAAAACTGGAGCTGGGATTCATTAAGGAGTATACAGGCATACAGGAAATATTAAAGGAAAAACTGGACGGCATAATTGTTCCCTTTACAATTTATGAACAGGCTTCACTGTATTTTAATTCATCTGATACTACTGTTTTATGCGTTGACGACGGGAATAAAAATATTTCCAAACTTAAAGACAAAGATATTATAATACTTAACCGGAAAGTAAAGTATGAATTTAATAAATTCGAAGATGATGATCTGCTGCAAAACGCGCTGAAAACTATTTCGAACAAAGAAATAATCGAGTTTATAGAATCAAAAAATACTGAGGAAATAAAGAGAATATTATTCAACAATATTCATTTGAAAGATACTCTTGAGTTTGCGGATATAAAAGATTTTCTGAATATTATTTCCATACTCCGGATATTTTTAAATACAACAACCGACAGGAAATTTTCGGCTGATGTCCGGAAGATAGTTCAGAAAGCCGTTTCGTTATTCGATAAAGAAGCAATCATTTCGCAGGATATACACGCAGTAAAGATTTCTCTTTATTTTTATAAACATGCTGTTTTTGAATTCTATGATTCCTCGGATATGGCAATTTCGCAGAATACTGAAGCTGCTGACGCGCTTTCCGGCAGGATACAAACCGACAGGATCAGATTCAAAGAATTGCTGGAACTGTATAAAAAAACACAAACCAAATCCAAAAAAGAATTAACATCGCTTCATGATGAAATCAGCAGAAGAAAGACAGTTTACAATACAGAGGAATTGCTTGCCGATCATAAACAATTAAAAAGAAATATATTAAAAATGAGATTAAAAAAAATCTCTAAAGTTGCCTTATTACTTTTAATAATAGCTCTTCTTTCCTTGGTTTCAGTGAAAGGCTTTAATTATTTTATGGATTATCGTGAAAGCAAAAAGATAGAAAGAGAAAAACAGGAAAAGCTGGAAGCTGAAAGAATTAAAACCGAAAAAGAAAAGAAAGAGAAAGCGGCGCTAGTAGAAAAATATCACATCCGGGTTTCGGACAGGGATATTTATATTTATGCGAATAAAGTCGCCAGAAAGAACGGCTACAGGGAGATCGAATATAAAGATCTGAAAGAAAAGAATCCTAACTGGATTTTTCCGGGCAATGTGTTTTATCTTATGGACGGGGAGAAGGTTAATGTGATTGCGGGCGATACTCTGTGGGATATATCGGATAAAAAACTGATGGAAACACAGTTCGAATTATATAAGCTTATTGAGAAAATAGATGCGGCTAAATCAAAAACAGAAAAGGCCGAATTATTGGCTAAAGCACAGGGTTTTGCATTTTCCCAGAAGCATTTTAAAAAAATCGACGAGATAAAGCAGACGCTAAAATAAGGGGCAGATTTTTTTTACTTTGGAACCGACGAATAAAATTAATTATTATATCGAACCTGTGGAGGTCGAGATTTATCTCAAAAAGTCGGGCATTGTCCGGACAATAATAAAAGATATGTTTATTGACCTTATAGATGTTGAGCCGGCTAATGATTACAGCAAAGAAATATTTAATTATTTTAAAGAAAGAAATGAACCGATAGATCTCATTGAAATCATGAATGCTTTCCCGCAGTATATGCCTGTTATCTTTGAGTCATATTATCACAGAATGAGTCTTTACGAAAAAGTCAGCATGCACTATAAAGAAGCTCTTACGGGAAGCATAGACTCTTTAAGGCTGTCTATTTATTTTACAGAGCTTTTAATTAAATACGAACCGACAATCGCATCCGCTAATTACATCGGGGATTATCAGACTCATAATTTAAATTATTTAATAAGAAGGCTGAATGAACTTGACCAGAGGTTCCTGCTGGAGGATTCAACTGCAAGGTATTTAATCAAAAGGCGGAATAAAGCCTTTGAGGGCAAACCACGCGACAGGGAATTTGAAAAACTTGTTGAGTTGTGGGAATATAACGTGAAAAAAGGCAAGACAATATAAACCCCCTCTGTCCTTCGGACATCTCCCCCTTATATTAGGGGGAGAAAAAACAAACTTGTATTGCTTTTTGGGGATTGGAGAAAAAAGTAAGTAATCATACATCAAAAGTCTGCTTTTCCATGGCAGCATAAACTTCCAGATCATAACCCTTTGCTTTTATCTTTTCTCTGTAATGTTCAACTAGATAGTCCAGCTGATTATCCGATCTCAGCGGATCATGATGAAAAAAGAAGAGCTTTTTAATGCCTGTTTTAATTGCCATATTGACTGAATCATGAGTTGTACTGTGCCCCCATCCTTTGTGGCTTTCGTACTCCGAAGGAATATATTGCGAGTCAGTTACAAGAGTATCGGCGCCGTTAACAAACTGGATAAGTCTTGTATTCATTTCGTCTGCAATATTGTCCACTTCATTATCATCGTCGTTATAGACATTATAATACGGTTCATTATCTCCCAGGTAAATAAACACAGTATCCTTATACCTGATCTTGTATCCAAGACATGTAACCGGATGATTAAGCATGGTTGTCTCAATTTTAAAATTACCGAGTGTGAATGATTCTTCTTTCAGTTCCCTGAACTTAATGTCAGCCTGCAGTTCTTCTGTCCTTACGGGAAAATACGAATAAGTCATTTGCCCTCTCATTATTTCTTCCAGGGATTTTTCAAAAGTGCCCGGGCCATAAATTGTAATTTTGTTCCCCGGAATAAAAGAAGGCGCGAAAAAAGGAAAGCCGCTTATATGATCCCAGTGAGGATGTGAAATAAATATATGTATATCGTGTTTTTTCGAAAGATCAAGAGAGTCGGAAAGCGTTCTTATGCCTGTGCCTGCATCAAAGACGATCCAGTCCCCGTCTTCCGATCTTATTTCGAGACATGCAGTGTTCCCGCCGTATTTCATTGTTTTTGGGCCTGGAACAGGTATTGAACCCCTTGTCCCGAAGAATGTCAGTTTTAATCCTGCCATAGTTATTTTAAAAAGAGCTTTGCTTTTTCCATCTCCTCGTTTATTGGCGATAAAGCTGCAAAAACCTTTGCTTCATCTATCTGTAAAGCATTCCATACTTCTTCCGGCACAGGATCGATTTTGTGATTTCCGCTGAATCCGATTTGCAGAATTTTTACGAATGTATCGGCAATTGAAACTATCATTGATACTATTGCAGAACTTCCGGTTGTGACCGGATTATGGTGTTTCCCTACCGCAAAAAGCAGCGGGCTTTCGAAGTTCCACTTTTTCCCTATCGCTATGCCTATTTCTTCGTGTGAAAGCTTTAAAACCTGTTTTTCTATATCGATAATGGATATGTTCTTTTCAGAAGAAATATCCAGTATTTTATTCATTTCGTCACTAAAAAAATTGTTGATAAGCACTTTACCTATATCGTGAATTAAACCGGCAATAAAATACTCTTCAAGAAATTTAGGATCAACGCCAAGTTCTTTTGCTATTAACTTGGAGGCAACGGCTACACCCAGCGAATGCTGCCAGAAATCGTTCCCGCTCAGTTTGGTCTTTTCTTTTATCCGCACATTACCGGCAAATGATGAAGAGAGCGCAACGTTTTTTACAGTGTTGATTCCCAGCATAACTATTGTCTGCTTAAGGGACTTTACCTTTTGCGGCAGTCCGAAGTATGCAGAGTTTACCATTTTTATAACCTTTGCGGTTAAAACAGGATCAAGCTGAATAACATTCGTAAGATCCTGCGCAGATGATTTTCTGTCGTTTGCAACCTGAATTATTTTATGTGTTAAAGGAGAAAGAGTCGGCATTTTTTCGATGGAGTCTTTAACCTTTTTAATTATCTGTTCCATTAGACCTGTAATTGCAACTATTCTGCCGCAAAATTAAATTGATGAAAAATGTGTCTTTATGAAATATATTATACCACCCGATTTACACAAGACTTTAGATAAAGTGCCTTCTTAAAACCTATGGAAAATATATTCAATTTATTAAAGTTTAAGGATGCGCTCTTATTTAAGAGACGGCATATTGCATTAATTTTTTAATAAAAAAACCAGTAGAAGATATCAAGCACGATCAATAACCAGAATAAAACAATATAAAAGACAAATAATGCCGATATGTATTTTTTTACAGCTATTGTTTTAATGGCAGGGCCTCTTTTTTAATATCTGTGTTCGTTAATAAGCTTAAGAATTATATCTCGATCTGCTTTTCCCGGGAAGCATAGAGTGCATCTAAAATTCATTATTATCTCCGTTATACTACATATCAATATTTTGGTTTTAGTAATATTGTAAAATAACTACATTACCATTATTTTAAAAAGGGGAGAAAAACGGAATATTTCTCTCCCCTGTCATTCATCAATATTACTTTTAAGCGTTAATGAATGTTTTAAAAATTTTCTCCTGTTTTAATTCCGGATAAATTTTGTTTTTCAGTGTTCCATCGGACTCCGGTTAATTTATTTCTGGCTGATTCTCGGAATAACGACAATATCTACTCTGCGGTTTAAAGCTTTATTTTCGGGCGTATCGTTTGAAACAATAGGCCTGAATTCGCCGTAACCGGCTGCAGCAAACCTGATCGGATCAAGCTTCGCGTTTTTCAGCAAGTAATTCAGAACAGCTAAAGCACGCTCAGTTGAAAGCTGCCAGTTGTCCCTGAACCGCTTTGTGCTGATAGGGACGTTATCCGTATGGCCTTCAACAATTATTGTGTATTCGGGATAGCTTGATAATATTTTGGCTATTTTATCGAGAGCATTTAAAACTCCCTTCTTAAGATCCGACTGGCCGGAGTCAAAGGAAATCTTATCATCAATATTAATAATAAGTTTTTCATGAAGTCTTTTTAATCGGATTTCTCCTTTTTTAATTTCATTTTCAAGTTGTTTCTCTAGTTCACCAGCCTGCATAGCCATACGGTCAAGTTCTTTCTTTTGAGATTCGCTCAGCTTTTTTATCTCGGATAATTCGTTTGCCATGGTCCTTAAGCGCAGCTCTAATTCGGATAGCTTCTTTTCGTATTCAGATTTTTGCTTTGCGAGTTCGGCTACCTTTGCTTCGCGCTCCTTTTGCAGCTCGGCGCGCAGTTTATCGCCGTCTTCCTTGCATTTCTTCTGCAAAGCCCTGTTCTCTTCAACTAATTCTTTTTCCCTGTCGCCTCCTTTTTTTTGCAGAATATCCCTTATGTTTTCCAGTTCCTTTATTCTCCCCTGGCATGCCTTAAGGTCATCTTCTCTTTTCTTTTCGGAAAGCATGACTTTGCTGTTCAGATCGTCAATGTTCTTTTGCAGCTCTTTAATCCGTGCTTCCAGGTTCGCGCGTTCGTTTGTAAACTGCGTTTTAAGCACTTTAATTTCGAGTTCCACCGCGACCTTTTCATTATATATTGCATTATACTCACTTGAAGAATAAAAAAGGTCGGCTTTTGCCGGAGATGTAAAAATCGCCATGCATATTAAAACGCATGGGATTATGAATAGATTATATTTTGATATTAACAAAAATATTTTATTAACTTTCATTTATCTCCCTCGTATCCGGTGTTTTTTAATTTCTCTTGGGCATCGGAAGTAATTTTAGCAGCCTTTTGATATTCTTTTTGATAATCTTCCAGCTTTATTTTTTGATCATCCATGAATTTCTTATAGTCTGTTTCATCGATCATGTTTTTCGCATATTCTTTTTGTCTCTTCATCTGATATGCTTTTGCAATTAGAGCTTTTTCATAACTCAATTCCGCGACTTTGACCGCAAGCTCGGATTTTTTTACTTCCAGAAGAGCGTTTGTCTCATCTTTTTTAGCTGTAGAGTATTCCTGTTTTGCTTTAGCCTGAATAAGCTTAAGATTATTGGCTTCTTTTTGCTTTTGAATTTCCGCGAGTTTGCTGTCTCCGGTTGCTGTATATAATTTTTCTTTTTCTTCCAAAGAGGCATTCGTGGCGCTAATCTCGGTAACTTCTTTTTTGCTTAATTCAGCTTTTAACGCCGCAATTTCGGCATCTTTCTCAATTACATCTTTATCCTTCTTTTTTGCGATTATATCCGTACCAATCTTGTCAAGTTTGACATTTTCTTCACTGGTTTTTTCTTTTAAATAAACATCATCAATGGGGTCGGGCATTGTCAGGCATCCTGAGAGAATAACCGAAGTTGCAATTAATAATGCCATCATGTATTTCATATTTAATATCCTCCAAATATAGTTTTTTATATGATATATATTAGTTTGTCTTGCAGGTCAAGCAAAATCTTGGATAAAGAGAGTGGCTCAAAATCTGACTTATTATAACTCAGATTGTTTATTATTTAACGTCCGGAACGCAAAGTCGTGCAGAGTGAGCCTCATTTTTTTGGCAAGTCTCTGCTTCCTTTGCTGTCTTTAACTTAAATAAAAGCGGATATTTTTGCCTGTTGAATTGTGCTCCTGACGTGTCTGTTTTACAGCGGTATGTTGCCGTGCTTTTTAGGGGGATTGGTGTCCTCTTTGCCGTACAGCATTTCGAGCGCTTTAATTATACGCTTACGAGTTTCCCTCGGCTGAAGCACATCGTCTATGTAGCCCCTGCTGGCAGCCTGGTAAGGATTCGTGAATTTCTCCATGTATTCGTCTTCCTTTTGCGTGCGTATTTTTTCTTTATCCGCTTCCGGCGCTTCCTTAAGCTCTCTCCCGTAAACGATCTCAACAGCTCCCTGTTTGCCCATTACGGCGATCTCTGCGGACGGCCATGCGTAATTTATATCGCCCCTTAAATGCTTTGAACTCATTACAATATAGGCGCCGCCGTAAGCCTTTCTCAGTATTACGGAAATTTTCGGCACTGTAGCCTCGGCATAAGCGTAAATAAGTTTTGCGCCGTGCTTAATAATCCCGTGGTATTCCTGTTTTGTTCCAGGCATATATCCGGGCACATCCACTAAAGTTATAATAGGAATATTAAAGCAGTCACAAAAGCGGACAAATCGTGCTGCTTTCATTGAAGCATTATAATCCAGCACGCCGGCAAAATGATCCGGCTGATTTGCAACAAAACCAACAGGTTTGCCGTTAAGGCGCGCAAAACCAATAACGATATTCGGAGCAAATTTAGCCTGAATTTCAAAGAAATCGCCGTTATCTACTATTGAATTAATTATCAGTTTAATATTATAAGGATATTTTGAATTGTCGGGCATCATGGTTTCGAGTTCCGGGCATTCCCTGTCAATAGGATCCGTGCATTCTTTTACAGGAGGATATTCCTTATTGCTGGACGGTAAAAAAGACAGGAGGCGTTTAATAATATCGATTGCTTCTTTATCCGAATCTGCCGCAAAGTGAGCTACTCCGGAATTTACGCTGTGCACATGCCATCCTCCCAGATTTTCAGTGGTAACATTCTCGCTTGTTACGGATTTAACGACTTTAGGCCCTGTAATAAACATATAGCTGGATTCTTTAACCATAATGTTAAAGTCTGTGATCGCCGGCGAGTATACGGATCCGCCTGCGCATGGCCCAAAAAGCCCGGATATTTGCGGAATAACGCCTGAAAACATTGTGTTCCGCAGGAATATTTCGCCGTAACCGCAAAGCGAATCAATTCCCTCCTGCACTCTTGCGCCGCCGGAATCGTTTAAACCTATTACAGGTGCGCCTACCTTTGCTGCCTTATCCATTACCTTGCATATCTTTTCCGAAACAGTAATGGAAAGCGATCCCCCAAGGACGGTGAAATCGTATGCGAATACAAAAACAATCCTGCCGTCAACAGTGCCGTGGCCAACAATAACTCCGTCACCGGGATAGCGATTATTATCCATATCAAAGTCGAAACAGCGATGTTCTTTGAACATATCAAACTCTTCAAAACTGCCTTCATCCAGCAGATGTAAAATCCGTTCCCTTGCCGTTAAACGACCCTGCTTATGAATTTTATCGATTTTATCCTGACCGCCGCCAAGCAGCGCATCTTTTCGTTTTAATTCAAGTTTTTTAAATAATTCTTTACTCATTTATTGTCTCCGTTAATATCATTAAGCTTCGAAGAATAAGCTATATTGAATTGATTGCTTATGAATTTAAAATATTTCCTTATCGAACTGACTAGTCAGTCAAAACGGCATATAAAGTTATTTATTTCAATTTGTCAAGGGAAAAATTAGAAAAAACATAGTAAAATTGAATTTTAATTAAATTACCATGAATCAGTTAAAAAAAATCGTTTTAAAAGAATCTGGTAAATTCAGACCACCTCATCCATGGATTTACAGGAATAGTATTTCTTATGTTGATCCTGGCATTAAAGCCGGAGATATTGCGGCAATAGTTAAATATAACGGCATATTCCTTGGGATTGGCTATTATAATCCAAAATCGGTAATTGCGGTCAGATTGCTGTCCGATATTGATGAACCAATAAATAAGCAGTTTTTTATTGATCGGATTTCCATTGCATTCGCAAAACGGGAACCGATAAAAAAAATATCCAATGCTTTCCGTATTATTTCCAGCGAAGCTGACGGATTGCCTGGACTTATTGCGGATATATATAATGACACAATTGTTTTTCAGATATCTACACTTGGAATGGAGCATTTTAAGCAGGATATAATTTCAGCAATGCATGATGTCATTAAGCCAGTCTATATATATGAAAAAAGCGACTCTTCCGGCCGCGCTATTGAAGGCTTAAAGCCGGAATCCGGCTGGCATGGCGCAAAAGGAAACGGGATTGTCGAAATATACGAAAACAATGCAGTATTTATTATTGATATTGTTCATGGCCATAAAACCGGGTTTTATCTGGATCAGCGAAAAGCCCGCCTTGCTGCAGGTAATTTCGCAAAAGGAAGGAATGTGCTGGATGTATTTTGCTATACAGGTGGATTTGCAATACATTGCGCTTTAAAGAAGGCGGTGCATGTCACATGTATCGATACAAAAAATGACTGGCTGCTTAATGTTAGAAAAAATTCTGAGAAGAATAATGTATCGGATGTTATTGAATGCATAAAAGGAGATGCCTTTAATATTCTGCATAAATACTGGCAGGATAAAGTCTTTTTTGATATGATTATTCTTGATCCGCCGTCTTTTGTTAAAACCAGGCACGCTTTAAAAACTGCTGTTAAAGGATACCTCGATCTTAACCGCAGCGCCATGAGGTTATTGACAGGGAAAGGCATTCTTTGCACATTCAGCTGTTCGCACCATATAACAGGCGATATTTTTTTTGATATGCTTAAAAAAGCCGCTGAACTGGAAAATAAAATACTATCTGTTTTAAAACGCTGTCATCAGGATAAAGATCATCCTATTATCAAGGGAATACCGGAAAGTGAATACTTAAAGGGATATTTTTTTTCAGTAGAATCGAAAAATGAAAAGTAAATTATAATAATATTATCACGTCACATATCAGTATCCAGAGAAAATTGATAATTATTATCCCGAAAACTATTATGATATATTAATTTATTTTATTCCAAAACAAGGGTTGTATCAGGAGGAATGCTTAAAATATAAAAAAGGGTGGCATGTTAACAATACCACCCTTTTATATATTATTACGCAAAGCAAATTTATTTCTTTGCTTTTTCAGCAGGAGCATCTTTAGGAGCTTCTTTTGCTGGTTCTGCTGGTTGAGCTTGTTCAGCTGGTTTTGGATCTTCAGTTTTTTTGCAGCTCATTAAAGCTATTGAGCAAAGTAAACTGACTGCAAGAATTGCCAATGTGATTTTTTTCATTAAAATCACCTCCTTTTGGATTGAATTATATAAATTAATTTTAAAATTAATTTCCAGTAATTTTAGTTTTCACAATTTTGTTTTAGTTAAGTGAGTTACTGAAACAAACATTTGAACATAAATTGCAAAGTTTTAAAAAAGTCAATAGATTTTTGTTAAATTTTTTCAGTTTAGCAGCCGTTGAAAAATCGTAATGTGGGTACTTTATGGCTTGTATTCCCGGTTTATTAGAAATTGTAACTTCTTATTTGTTTTTTTCCGGTTCTTTCGGCTTGTCGCAATTAGCTTTGCAATCAATTAATGCTTTTTCACATTCAGAAGTTTTTGCTTTTCTCTCTGTTTTTTTGGCTTTTTTTGCAGCATTTTTGCATTTTTTGTTTTCTTTCTGGCAATCTGCTACACAGGGCCCTTCCTTTGCTTTTGTTTCTTTCCTCTCAGCCTGTGCGCTGTTTAAAAATGCAAGAGCAATAAAAATTGTGATCCATATTGTAAGTAACCGTTTCATTCAGCACTCTCCTGTTTTAATATAAGCTCAGTGAAATTAACTGGCTTTTAAAAACGAACTGGTTCGTGAATTATATTCGAGTTTGTATATTTTTCAAGCTTTTTTTAATCTATTAAGGGTCTAATTCCCAACAGCACTGCTGCGAGGAGGATTCATTTCATTTAAATAATAGAATTTTTTATGGCATGAAAATTGATTATTATACCCTTATGGACTATTTAATGATATAATGGAATTGCTAAACGGCCAAATTAATTGCCTGTTTAAACAGATTAATGAAATACAAGTTAGGAATAATATAATAAATTGACAGTTTCGCGTGTTTCAGTAGATTTTTAATTTTTAGCACTATTAAGCACTAAAAACGAAAGTGACAGTATTATAGAATTCATCTTGAGAATAGCCGGTGTTCCGAAACCCGCATCGTGTATATTAGATAATGAAGATAATAAATAATATAATATTTATAGCTGTAATATTAGCAACTCATTCTTTATGGAGTATGGACATTAAGGATTACAGCACATATTATGGTACAGGTATTTTAAATAAGATAGGCGCGGAAATTTTTATTATAAGAAAATATTCAACAAATAACAATATATATTTTCTGACAGTGAATCCGCGCAGTCTGCAAACATCGGTGATAGAGGACACCGACATAAAGTTCAACATAATAAAAAGCTCTTTGCAGGATATACGGACAAAGTACAGAGATACAAATTATATTAAATCGCTAATACATGCTGAGAAAAACGCCCTTCCTTTGCAGAATGCAGGCATTACGAATATCCGTGTGCCGGGGGCAGGTGTTTTTCTCACGGCCGATCTTTGCCCGTCCGGGCTGCCTTTAGACAAACTGTTATTTACCGAAACAATAGAAAAATTTACAAATACCTCTAAACCATTGCCGGTAGGATTATGCGTTACAGGGCTATGGCTTGAAAAACATGCTGAAGATGTGAAGTGGATAAACGCTTTATATCAGAAAGGCGCATTATCTGTAACCTGGATTAATCATTCATATTATCACAGGTTTGCAAAGGATTTGCCGCTAAAAAATAATTTTTTATTAATGCCGGGTGTTAAGCTTGATAATGAAGTACTTAACACGGAAAAGAAGATGCTGGAACTTGGACTTGTGCCCTCGGTATTTTTTCGTTTTCCGGGGCTTGTGTCGGACCGTGAATTGTTCTTTAAAATTACCGGTTATGGTCTTATTCCTTTAGGCAGCGATGCGTGGCTTGCGAAAAATCAAGAGCCGAAAGAAGGCAGCATTGTTCTTGTGCACGCAAATGGAAATGAACCTGCCGGCATTTATCGTTTTTTTAAGCTGCTTAAGGATGAAAGAGAGAACATAACAAAAAAGCGCTGGTATTTACTTGATTTGAGAGAAAGTCTGTCGCAGATGATAAATGACTCATTTGACTGACTTTTTTATTATGTATACGGGATAAATGTCATAGTAATCATCAATTTTAAGGCGGCAGGATGCCGCCGCGAGCTGCTTCTTACAGGATGTATGCATTAGCGGCGAGAAAATTGATGATTACTATGACATTTATCTATAATTTAATTTTAATATTATGGGAAAAGTCAGCCAGGATGAGAAATTTAAACATCGTAAACGCTATTGACAATATTACTATTTTAAGGGAGTAGCCCTGTATATATGTCCGACAAATCAACGAAGATATCCGCGCTGGTTGTAACCGGAATTACATCTTTCCTTGCTCCTTTTATGCTTTCCGGAGTCAACATTATTTTACCCAGCATTCAGAAAGAGTTTTCCGTAAATGCAGTTGCCTTGAACTGGATTGCTTCATCCTCAATACTCGCTACATCTGTTCTGCTAATTCCTGCAGGCAAACTTGCTGACATATATGGAAGAAAGAAAATCTATGTGCTGGGAATCATTGTATTTACTATTTCCAGTTTTTTATGCGCTTTTGCAGGTTCCATAGAGACTCTTATTATTTTAAGAATGATTCAGGGTACAGGAAGCGCCATGCTTATTACAACAGGCGTGGCTATTTTAATATCCATTTTTCCTGTTAAAGAACGCGGGAGCGCGATCGGCATTAACGTAGCAGCTATTTATCTTGGCCTTTCGGCAGGGCCGTTCATCGGCGGACTTATCAATTATTATTTTTCGTGGAAATATATTTTTCTTTGTATTGCACCGTTTGGTCTTACGTCAATTGTCTTATCCATTCTTTTTTTAAAAGGCGAATGGGCTGATGCAAAGGGAGAAAAATTTGACCTGATAGGCAGCATAATATACGGGATATCGCTTGTAATGCTTATGTACGGAGTATCCATTTTACCGCAAATGAAGGCATTTATTATGATTATTTCCGGCTGCATCGGACTTGTCGGGTTTACCGCACGCGAAATTAAAATCGGGTATCCTGTTTTTGAAGTGAGGCTTTTCCGGCATAATAAAATATTTTTATTTTCCTCCCTTGCGACCCTCATCAACTATGCTTCCACTTTTGCGATTACTTTTTTACTGAGCCTTTATTTGCAGTATATATTGAATATGTCTTCACGAAAAGCAGGATTTGTTCTTGTTGCCCAGCCGATTATGCAGGCGATCATTTCGCCTTATGCAGGCAGGTTATCCGACAGGATAGAACCTGCAATTATTGCAACTATCGGTATGGCCATAAATACAATAGGTTTGCTGCTGCTTGCTTTCCTGAACCCCGGAATATCGCTTGCATTTATTATATGCGTGCTTATATTCCTGGGTTTCGGATACGCGTTATTTTCTTCGCCAAATACGAATGCAATAATGAGTTCCGTTGAAAAGAGGCATTACGGCATTGCTTCCGGATCAGTGGCGACAATGAGGTCCATCGGAATGACTCTGAGCATGGCAATTACTACTATAGTTTTTGCCATTAATATAGGGGAAACGGAGATCACACCTGCTCATTATTCCGAATTTGAGAGTAGCGTGAGAATCGCGTTTATTATATTTGCTGTTCTTTCGGCAGCCGGAGCGGTTTGTTCTTCTGCCAGGGGAAAATTAAACAGGGGGAATAACAATGCCTAATTTTAATAAAATTATAAAAATTATTTTATTGTTATTTATTATTTGTTTAAACGCAGCATATACGGTTGCTGCGGGGGATTATAAAGGAATCCCGCGAACCATTGCGCATGATTTTCTGGATTTAGAGAAACCGTTCGGCGCAGGAACTGCCCACGAAGAATATATTATTAAGCTTATCAATAAAGCGGCCTCAAAGATAACAGTTAAGAACAACTACAGCACCGAAGAAGCGGTCAGGACAATGGGAATTATACATTCTCTTCTTAAGGAAGAGGGATTTGTTTTTAAACAAAATCTGCTCCTGAATACGGGTATTGATAAAAAAATAATCGACTGCGATAATTATTCCGCGTTTTATACTGCGATATCCGAAGTCCTGCATCTGCCTGTCATCCCGGTTTACGCTCCCAATCACAGCTTTGTAAGGTTCAACTTTAATGATGGATCGTACATTAACTGGGAGCCGCTTGAAGGTAAAAGTTATCCTGATGCGTACTACGTTAAAAAATTAAACATTGCAGAAAAATCGATTAAGCAGGGGGTTTATTTAAAAAGCCTGAGCAGAAAGGAATTTATCGGTGTAGAATACAATAATATCGGTGCCTATCTTATGAGTATGAAAAAATTCGGCGATGCCATTCCTTATTTTGACGAAGCTGTAAAGCTTTACCCGCAGTTTTCCTCTGCGTATCATAACCGCGGCACTTCTTTTTACGCGCTTAAACAGATCGATAAAGCTTTTGCAGATCTTACTTATGCCGATAAGCTTGATCCGACGCAGAGCAGTACTCAAAACACCCTGGGCGATATATGCTTTGACCGCAAAGAATACATGAAAGCCTTCGACCATTATGTGGAAAGCATTAAACTTGATCCGCATAATTATGCTCCCTATTACGGCCTTGGGCTTATTATGAAAAATGCGGGAAAGAATAAAGAAGCTGAAGAATGGTTTAAAAAATCCAAAGAGATTAAAAGGAAAAGGAGAAATTAAAAATTTATTAGTAAAATTTTCTTGCTTAAATATCTGGTCAGGACTATAATTAGAACATATTATTTATTATTTTTGCACCGTATTTTATTGGGATTTATGCGATTTTGTGCCCTTGACATGTGTGCGATAAAGCAAAATCAATATCGTTCTATCATCGATTGCCTGCTTATTTATTGATATTGTCGATATCTGTACCAACGACAAATATCGCTTTGACCTTCTGCTTTGAACAATAATTCAAGATATTTGACGCTGATTATACCGGCTATAAACGCCATTTTGCAGAGGACGAATATGCTGTCTGTATTTGTATTGGCAATTTCGGCACTGTTTCAATTTTTAGCAGCAATATCGGCTTTTCGGCTGATAGAGGTGACCGGAAAAAGCAAATCCTGGATATGTATCTCTATTGGCCTTTGCCTTATGGGACTTCGTCGTCTGATTCCTATTTACAACTGGTTTTTTTCCCCTGGTATTTTTGTTCCAAATTTAGAATACGAAATTGTCGGCCTGGTTTTGTCCGTATTTATGTTTTTCGGAGTCCATTGGATCAGCCCGCTGTTTATAGAACGCAAGCGGGCAGAGGAAAAGATATGCAGTCTTAACGAAGAATTAGAGCAAAAAATAATTGAACGCACTTCTGAGCTTCAATTTTTAAACGGCCAGCTGGAAAGAGAAATAGAAGAACGCAAACAGGCTGAGAAAGAATTGATGCGCAGTATGGCGGAACTTTCCGTTCTTTACAGGATAAATAGTGCTATTGCGGAATCACTGAACATGGACAGGACGCTAAAAAATTGCCTGGAATCCACTCTGGAGACCCTGAATATTGAAGCCGGGGGCATTTATTTAATGGAACAGGACGGAGAATCATTGGTGTTGTGCGCCCACAGGGGCCATTCTGAAGAATTTGTAAAGACAATTGAGCATCTTAAAACAGGCGAGGGTATTTCAGGAAAAGCTGTGGCAGAGAGACGGCCGATTATACTTGCTATCTCCGATTATCCCACAGAAAGATTAGCGCCGCTTCTTATAGGTGAAGGTCTTAAGACAATGGCGAGCATTCCGCTTGTGTCTGCCGGCAAGGTAGTCGGTGCGCTTAATATCGGGACAGTGCGTGCACGTGCTTTTCCTTCCGATGAACTGGATATGCTTTCTGCCATAGGCCAGCAGCTTGGAAATGCAGTGCAAAACGCCAGATTATATGAGGCAGTTCAAAAGGAACTGACTGAACGCAGGCGGGCGGAGGAAGCGTTGCAGCAGCGCACTTTGCAATTGGAAATGATAAACAAAGAGCTGGAAGCGTTTTCATATTCCGTTTCCCACGACCTGAGGGCTCCCCTCCGCGCAATAGACGGCTTTTCACAAGTCCTTCTGGAAAGTAATTCCGGGCTTTTCGATGATGACGCGCTCAGATACTTTAATATTATCAGAAACAATACCCAGTTCATGGGCAAGCTTATAGATGATCTGTTGTCGTTTTCCCGGATTGGCAAAAAGGAAATGCATTTTTCGCAAATTAATATGGAGCGGCTGCCGGTGGAAGTTTTTGAACGGATAAAGTCGGGATACAGCGGCCGCGATGTTGAATTTAAAATAATGTCTCCGTTCGAAGCATACGGCGATATAAATATGATCAATATTGTACTTACGAACCTGATTTCAAATGCGTTTAAATTTACAGAAAAAAATAATTCTACTGTAATTGAATTCGGAGGTTCGGAAGAGAAGAATGAAAATATTTACTATGTAAGGGATAACGGGGCAGGGTTTGATATGAAGTATGTCAATAAACTTTTCGGGGTTTTCCAGCGGCTCCACTCAAAAGACGAATTTGAGGGCACGGGCGTAGGACTTGCTCTTGTTCAGCGCATCATTCACAGGCACGGCGGCAGGGTATGGGCTGAAGCTAAAGTTAATGAAGGCGCTACATTATATTTCACTTTGCCAAAAGGAGGCAGTGTATGACCGAACAGAATATTGTGGATATTTTGCTGGTTGAAGACAATCCGAACGATGTTGAACTGACACTTATAGCATTAAAGAAAAATAATCTGGCCAACAATATCCGGGTAGTTAAGGACGGGGAAGAGGCGCTTGAATTCATTTTCGGCGGCGGCCGGTATTTATCACGTAATGTCGATTTGCGTCCAAAGGTAATATTGCTGGATATTAAATTGCCCAAGGTTGATGGAATAGAAGTGCTAAAGCAGGTCCGATCGTCCGACAAAACAAAAAAAATACCGGTAGTTATTTTAACTTCTTCAAAAGAAGAGAGGGATATCGTTGAGAGCTACAGGCTTGGCGTTAACAGCTATGTCGTAAAGCCCGTTCAGTTCGAAGATTTTATCGATGTTGTCAGGGATCTCGGACTCTACTGGCTTGTTATTAATCAGCCCCCGGCAGTTTAATTATTATTAATAATTTAAATATTATTTAATTATATATTATGGATAAAAAAATAAAAATACTGTTTCTTGAGGATAATGACGCGGATGCGGAATTAATTATGCTGGAATTTATTAAATCCGGCTTTAAATTTGAACCCAGACGCGTTGAAACCCGCGAGCAGTATATAAGAGAACTGTCGGACTTCGGCCCGGATATTATACTTGCAGATTACAGTCTGCCGGCATTTGACGGCATGGAAGCACTCCGCATGCTTTACCGTCAACAATTAAGAATCCCGTTTATTTTTGTTACAGGCAGTCTTGGAGAAGAACTTGCCGTGGAGACGGTAAAACGCGGAGCCACGGATTACATACTGAAAGATAACCTCTCAAGACTTGTTCCCACCGTGAAACGCGCGCTTAGAGAAACGAAAGACAGAAGGAAGCTTGAGGAAGCGGAAAAGGCTCTCAGAGAAAATGAAAGAATGCTCAATGAAGCCGAAAAAGTTGCCAGGATCGGAAGCTGGACTTTTAACTTTGCCGAAAAAAAAGTTAAATGGTCTTCGGAAATGTACTCGTTATTCGGCATAAACCCCGATGAATTTGACGGATCAATGAAGATGGCAATCAGAAATGTTCATTGTGACGATCTTCCGTTTGTTAAAAAAATTATAAAAAACGTATTGATGGATAACAGGCTTGCTCCCATGGAATTTCGTATATCCTGTCCGGACTATGAACGAATCGCGTGCATTGAAGGCAAAGTGGAAAAAAACGAGAAGGGTGAGCCTTTGCGTGTGGCCGGATATGTTCAGGACATTACCGATCGCAGAAAGATTGAGACCGAGCTGTTGAACCACCGCCAGCATCTTGAAGACCTGGTAAAGAAAAGAACAACGGAACTGGAAAAAATAAACACAATGCTTGAATCGGAAATAGCGGAGCGCAAACAGATTGAAAAGGAATTAATCAGGGAACGCAATATGCTCCGTACTCTTATAAACAGCCTTCCGGATGATATTTATGCCAAGGATAAAGAAAGCAGGTTTATTATGGCTAATTTGCATGTTCTGCGGACATTTAAACAAAATAATTTTGAAGATATTTACGGAAAAACCGATTTTGATATTCTGCCGAAATATGAAGCTGAAAAAGCATATTCCAAGGATTTAGCCGTGTTACAGCATAACGGGCAGACTATCAGTTATGAAGAACATATTATGGAGCCGGGCGGCAAGATCCGGTGGCTTGATGTTACGAAAGCTCCAATGCGGGACAAGAAAGGCGAAATTACAGGACTGGTCGGCATTAACAGGGATATTACGCAATTCAAAGAAATAGAAGAGAACCTTCAGAAAGCCAAGGAGGCGGCTGAAACCGCGAACCTTGCAAAAAGTACATTCCTGTCCAACATGTCGCATGAGATACGAACGCCGCTTAACGCCATCCTGGGATTTTCGGAGTTAATACTTCATGATGAAAATCTTACCAAAGACCAGGTCGAATGGATTCAGACAATAAACCGCAGCGGTGAGCATCTGCTGGCTCTTATTAATGACATCCTGGAAGTTTCGAGAATAGAAGCCGGCCGCATTACCTTTAATCCGTCAACTTTTGATCTGCACGCTATGCTTCTTGACATAGAGTCGATGTTCAGGGTGGAGACGGATGAGAAGAAATTGAATTTTTTTCTTGAGTACCAGGAAGACCTTCCAAGATTCGTTGTAACAGACGAAGGCAAACTGCGGCAGATTCTTATAAACATTGTCGGCAATTCGGTTAAATTTACAGAAAATGGCGGCGTTGTTCTAAGGATACGCACCGAAACGGAAAAATCCGGCAGGATGCGGCTTAAAGCAGAGGTGGAAGATACGGGGCCCGGCATTGCGGAAAAAGATATGGCAGCATTATTCCAGATGTTCGCCCAGGCTGAGGCCGGAATTAAAGAAGGGGGAACCGGGCTTGGACTCGCGATAAGCCAGCAATATGCAAAGATAATGGGCGGAATTATTACAGTGAAAAGCGAGCTTGGAAAATACACATGCTTTGAAATAAAAATAAATATTGAGAGGGGTGCGGATTTGCCCGCAAATGAAAATGTTAAGAATCATAAAAGGCGGGTTATCGGGATAAAGCCGGGGCAGAAACAATATAAGGTTCTTGTGGCAGACGACAGGGAAAATAACCGCAAATTACTCAGGGATATGCTTACGTCCGTGGGTTTTGCTGTTGAAATAGCTGTAAACGGGATGGAAGCCATAGAAAAGTTCGAAGCATCGAAACCTGACATTATTCTTATGGATATGCGCATGCCTGTTTTAAATGGTTATGAGGCGATCCGCAAAATAAGGGCAATGGACAGTGGTAAAACTCCCATAGCTGCGGTAACAGCAAGCGCTTTTTTAGAGGACCGCAAAAAAGCTCTCGACGCAGGAGCAGACACGTACCTGCGCAAGCCTTTCAAGGAAAATGAAATATTTATATGTATAGGCTCATGCCTTGGAATTCAGTATGTTTTCGATGAGAAATAGTACACTGGCACTATTAATCCCTAAAATTGAATGTGATAGTGTAATATACTTTAAGCTGCATTCAATCAAACGAAAAAAATCCTTTGCTTTTTTCCGGATTTAATGATAAAGTAATAACGGGACAAAACTCACTTATTATAGCTTATTATAAAACCCGCAAACGTAATTTCCAAAACTGCCGATGGTGAACTGTTTAAAATTTGTTTATTAATATTCCGGAAAATAAAAATGAAAAGAGCACCCATTGAACTGAATAGAATGCTTAATCCGCTTTTTATGAATACACGGCTAAAGCTAATAGAAGACAGTTCCCGGCAATCTGAAAATAAATACAGGCAGTTTATTGAGAAACTTGAGAAGGAGAATATTTCGCTTAATAAGAAAATATTTCAGACAGTGGAAGAAGAGCGGCATAAGATTTCGAAAGATCTCCATGACGGAATAGGCCAGACGATTTTAGCTGCCAAGCTAAATATAAATATATACAAAAATAATCCGAAAAAACACGCCGAAAGACTGGAAAAGGCGCTGGAATTATTAGATGGTATCAGCCGGGAAATCCGGGAGATTTGTTATAACCTGTATCCCGGTATACTTAATGAAAGCAGTCTTGACTCCGCAATCCGAAGGAATGTGCAGAATACTTTAGACGCATGCGGCTTTAATACTGATATAAATATTAAACTTAACAGGAATCTCCCGTATAATATAGCAGTTAATATTTATAAAATTATACAGGAGATAATTTCCAATACCATAAAACATTCGAAAGCCGATACATTCATTCTCGATCTGCGTTGTGAAAACGAATGCCTCATTTTGATATGCGAGGACAACGGGATTGGTTTTAAAAAAAATAAAATTAAACACGGAAGCGCCGGCTTTGGCCTGTCCAATATCCGGCACAGGATTGAGTCTGTCGGAGGCATTTTGGCTCTTGATTCGGAAGAGGGGAAGGGAACTAAAATCAAAATAGTTATTATGGAAAATTTTTTATGAATAAAGTGCGCATATTTCTGGCGGACGACCATTGCGTTTTGCGAGAGGGCCTCAAATATGTAATAAAATCAAATCCGGATTATGAAATTATCGGCGAGTCGGGAGACGGCAAGGATACTCTTGAAAAAATAGAAAAATTAAAACCGGATATTGTACTGCTGGATATATCCATGCCTACCATGACAGGAATTGAAGTAGCCAGGCAGATAAGGAAATACATTCCCGGAACAAGGGTCATTATCTTTTCAAGACATGATAATGAAGAATATATCCATCAGGTTATGAAGTATGGTGTAAAAGCATATATCCTGAAGGATGATACAAGCGAGGATGTTCTTAAGGCAATTAAGGAAGTGCTGAAAGGCAATATATTCTTAAGCGGAAGTATATCTACAAAAATAGTTTCCGATTTTTTTACAGCTCAAAAATATACAAGGAACAAAAAAAAGAATTCAATTTTTGATATTCTCTCAAATCGTGAAATTGAAATATTAAAACTTATTACAGAAGGAAAACCGACTGCAAAAATTGCCTTGAACCTGCGCATTTCGGAAAACACCGTTAAAGCGCACAGGGCGAATATTATGAAAAAGCTGAATGTCCATAAAGTTACCAACCTTGTTAAGTACGCGATCAGAAGCGGCCTTGTGGAATAAATAAAAAAAACTGTAATATTAATAATTGTTGTTAAGGCCTCAATCTTGCCTGTCAGAGCAGTAACCTCGTATGAATCTTTCGCGCCCTCGCATACCTAAGGCTTCCCCTCGCATGAATCTTTCAAATCCTCGCATATATATTGCTTCCTCTCGCATGAATCATCCACGACCTTGCATATATAAGACTTCCTCTCGCATGATTTTTCCGCAACCTCGAATATATGACTTATAGAATATGGAAACAGGATAAAATCAATGAGCATTTGCTGATCCCCATAGATTAATAGAATTAATCCTTTTATATTATTATCTTACTAATCCTTTTACTTCTGTAAATTAATCCTTTTTATCTTTAACTTTAGTGTCCCTCTAGTCTTTTTTATTTTTTATTCCCGCGCTATCATTCAAATCAGTTAAACTATGGGAGGTAATGATGGAAAGTTTAATAAATAAAAAAAACGCGTCTGCAGCGGAGCAGCGCAAGTATATTGCCTTTAAACTTGGAGATGAGCTATATGCGGTAAACGTGATGAACGCCCAGGAAGTAATGGGAATGATCCCAATCGGGCATGTGCCCGATACGCAGCCGTACATGAAGGGAGTGATTGATTTACGGGGAACTATTGTGCCAATTGTGGATCTTCGCGTTAAGTACGGTATGGAAGAAAAAGCATACAATGATGATACGGCAATAATGATTACTGAAATGCATAATGAATTAGTCGGCCTTGTTGTGGATTCCGTAGTGGATGTTCTTCAGCTTTCAATTGAGGACATCCAGCATACTCCGCATTTTACCGCGAAAGCAGACAGGGATTCGGTTGAAGGTATCGGTAAAGTTAATGATGAAATCATTATTGTACTCGAAGCGAACAGGATGCTTTCTGCAGATGAGATGAAGGGGCTGGCACAGGCTAATATCTAAAATATTTTTTCCCCGGTTTACAGCTCCGGTGAAGATGCAGTCGGTTTAAATATTAAAGAAATATTCCACAAGGAGGATGGTGATATGTTTAATAATTTAAAGATCGGTAAAAAATTAGGTTTGGGCTTTGCGGTCGGAGCCGTAATAATTGTTATTCTGTCGGTATATTCCCTTTTTCAGTTATCCGGATTAAAGAATAATATCCAGGTGCTTGCAGAGGACAGGTTTCCAAAGACTCTCTGGGCTAATACCATTATAAATAACATCAATATTGCGGCCAGGGCGATTCGTAATATTCTGCTTGTGAGAGATATCGAAACGATGAAAACAGAGTCCAGGAGAATAGATGATGTCCGTGTAGCCATAACCGAGAATATGGAAAAGCTGGAGAAAACCGTAAAGTCGGAAAAGGGAAAGGAACTGTTCGATACAGTTAAGAAATCGCGTGAAGTTTATCTTGTGTTCCAGAAAGAGGTACTTGGATTTGCCTTTGCAGGCAGAAGGGAAGCCGCTGTCGAAGTAATGCTGGGAAAGCTGCGTGAATCCCAGAATAATTACCTTGCAAGCATTCAAAAACTTCTTGAGTATCAAAACGCGCTTGTTGTTGATGCGGGAAAGCAGGCGGAGTCAACATATAATGTTTCTATGCTCTGGACACTAATTATGTCCGGCATTGGTATTTTTCTAAGCATAGGCATTGCATTCCTGGTAACAAGAAGCATCAAAAATCCTATTGCGCAATGTGTTGATGTGGCTGAGAAGGTTGCAAAAGGCGATATGAATGTCACGATCAGCTCTACAAGCAATGACGAAACAGGAATTCTTTTAAATGCAATGAATACCATGATAAAAAATATCGGGGCGCTTGTATCCGATGCCAATATTTTAGCAAAGGCAGCAGTAGATGGCAAGCTTGCAACAAGGGCAGATGCGACCAAACATCAGGGCGATTTCAGAAAGATAGTCGAAGGAGTAAACACTACTCTTGATGCAGTCATAGGCCCGTTGAACGTTGCAGCTGAGTATGTAGATCGCATATCGAACGGCGATATACCGCAAAAGATAACGGATACATATAACGGCGACTTTAACGAGATAAAGAATAATCTCAACAAGTGCATAGATGCTGTAAACAATATGGTATCGGATGCAGGCATACTTGTTAAAGCAGCAGTAGACGGCAAGCTTGCAACAAGGGCAGATGCGACAAAACACCAGGGCGATTTCAGAAAGATAGTCGAAGGAGTAAACAACACGCTGGATGCAGTCATAGGCCCGTTGAATGTAGCAGCAGAGTACGTAGACAGGATATCGAACGGCGACATACCGCAAAAGATAACTGATACGTATAACGGCGACTTTAACGAGATAAAGAATAATCTGAACAAGTGCATTGAAGCCGTTAACAATATGATTGCTGATGCGAATGTTTTAGCAAAGGCAGCAGTTGACGGGAAGCTGGCGACAAGAGCAGACGCGACCAAACACCAGGGCGATTTCAGGAAGATAGTCGAGGGAGTAAACAACACGCTGGATGCAGTCATAGGCCCGTTGAACGTAGCAGCAGAGTATGTAGACAGGATATCGAACGGCGACATACCGCAAAAGATAACAGATACATATAACGGTGACTTTAACGAGATAAAGAACAACCTGAACAAGTGCATCGAAGCTGTTAATAATTTAGTTGAGGATGCAGGGATACTTGCAAAGGCAGCTGTAGACGGGAAGCTGGCGACAAGAGCAGACGCGACCAAGCATCAGGGCGATTTCAGAAAGATCGTCGAAGGAGTGAATAATACTCTTGATGCAGTCATAGGCCCGTTAAACGTTGCAGCAGATTATGTAGATAAGATTTCCAAAGGAAATATGCCATCAAAAATTATTGATTCATACAACGGGGATTTTAATGAAATTAAGAATAATCTTAATGCATTGATAGACGCCATTAACGTAGTAACCGACATCTCAAAAAATATAGCATCAGGGAATCTTGCAGTTAAAGCAGTGAAAAGATCCGAGCAGGATGAACTGATGGCTTCGCTTCAGAAGATGATAGAGGATCTTACGAGTTTCGCCATTAACGTACAGACCTCTTCGGAACAGGTCGCAACCGGAAGCCAGCAGATAAGTTCGTCCACAGAGCAGATGTCGCAAATGGCAACAGAGCAGTCTTCCAGCGTAGAAGAAGTAACCAGCTCAATGGAAGAGATGAACAGCGCAGTAGTTCAGAACGCGGATAACGCGAAACAGACAGCTTCCATTTCCGAAAAGGCAGCAAAAGACGCTCTCGAAGGCGGGAAAGCGGTAACCGATACTGTAAAAGCAATGAAGTCTATTGCGGAGAAGATCGGGATAATCGAAGCGATTGCAGGGCAGACCAACATGCTTGCGCTTAACGCAGCGATCGAAGCTGCACGGGCCGGGGATCACGGGAAAGGCTTCGCGGTCGTGGCCACTGAAGTACGCAACCTTGCGGAGAGAAGCAAGACTGCCGCAAAAGAAATAAGCACTCTTTCACAGGAAAGCGTTAATATTGCCGAACGCGCGGGACAGGTAATTACGGAAATGGTCCCGCAGATACAGAAGACTTCCGAACTCATCCAGGAAATAAATGTATCCAGTTCGGAACAGGCGCGCGGGATTGAGCAGGTTACAAAAGCTATTGAACAGCTTGACAAAGCTATTCAGCAGAACGCGGCAGCTACCGAGGAAATGGCATCCACCAGCGAGGAACTTTCCAGCCAGGCTGACAGCCTTAAGGATGTAGCGACATTCTTTAAATTTGATGAAAGTGAATTATCGTTAAAGGCCAGGAAAGATCAATCTGCTGCAAAGGATTTTTCAAATGGGAAAAAACAGTCTTATGAAGGAAAGGCAGCGAAAAAAAGTAAAGTAATAGCGGAAAAACAAGTCAGTATCGAGGAACGGGACAAAGGGGTTGTACTCGATATGAAGACCGGAGAAGACCAGGAGTTTCAAAGGTATTAATCCATAGCGGGAAGCCCTGCATGACGCAGCCTCCCACGTGAGGGAGTTTTTTCACAAAACTATTAGAGTAACACAAAGGATACTATTATGGAAAATATACAGGAACAAACTATTCTGCAGCCGGTAAATGATAAATCAGCAAATAACATAGTTCAGTATCTTACTTTTTTTGTAGGTAAAGAAACATACGGGATCGCGGTTGAGCAGGTTAAAGAAGTGATTGAATATCACCAGGTATATAAGCTGCCAAAGGTTCCGCCTTACATAAGGGGCGTGATTAACCTTCGCGGAGAGATATTGCCTGTAATTGACCTTTCATATTTGTTCTATAGCAGAAAAAGCGAGATATCGCCTTCAACAGGCATTATCTTTCTGGAATGCAAAACAAGCGCGGGAATTACCGTGCTGGGAGTAATTATTGATTCAGTTGAGTCTGTTACCGATATACAGAGCGGCAATATTGAATCTGAGTTTTCATTCGGAGAAAAAATACGTCATGATTATATAGATGGTGTCGGGAAGGTTGATGGTCGCTTTATTATCCTGCTGAATATAAAAGCTGTGCTTAATATTGAAGAGCTTTCGAAGTTCAATTCAGGAAAGGTAATTCATTAATTAAAAATAACCGGCTACAGCTGTTTGCAGTCAGCAGCACGGACACTTGAGCTTTGGGAAGACAACCTATGGCATTTACTTATTTCTTTCGGGACATGCCTGTGCTTGAACTGGCTATTCGTCATTTTATTCCCTATGTTACAGGGAGAAGTAAAATTTATATCTGGGACGCAGGTTGTGCAATGGGGCCTGAACCTTATTCGCTGTCCATACTGCTTGCAGAGAGCATGGGAAATTTCGCGTTCAGAAACCTGCAAATAATAGCCTCGGATATTGATGAAAGCGGCGACTTCGATAAAATAATAGACCGGGGGATCTACCATGAAGAGCCGCTAAGCAGGATACCGCCCGATTTGCTTGCAAAGTATTTTTCACCTGCAAGCGAGAAGGGCTATTTTAAGCTGGATAACAGTATAATAAACTCGGTTAAATATTTGCGCCATGATCTGCTCTCGCTTAAGCCCGTCAGGGATGATTTCAGCTTAATAGTTTGCAAGAATGTTCTTTTGCATTTTCAGCAAAACGAGAGGATCGAAGTAATAAAAATGTTTTACAATTCCCTTGCAGCGGGAGGCTATTTTGTTACGGAGCAGACGCAAAAATTTCCCGATGAAATTAATTATCTTTTTGAACGGGTAGCGCCTGATTCACACTTATTTAAGAAGAAATAATTATTATGAAAATAATCATGCTTAAAAAAAATCCTGCTATTTATACGTGCAATGCTTATCTCATACTTGGATCGTGGAACCGTCTGGAAGATGTCAATACCCTGGTCGATGTGGGGCAGGACGGTTATATAATTAATGAAATAGACAGTATATCTACCGGGCTCGGCAAACGGCCGGTCGAATTAGTGGTTTTTACGCATAATCATTTTGATCATGCCGCAGGCTTAAAGGCAATAAAGGAAAAGTACAATCCTTTGATATACGCTTACAATAAATTCGACGGTGTTGATTTTACATTAACCGACGGCCAGGTATTGGGGATAGGCGACAATTTTTTTGAAGTAATACATGTGCCCGGACATTCAGACGACTCTATTATGCTGTATTGCAGGAGAGAAAAAATAATTTTTTCCGGGGATACTTCATTAAACATCAGGTCCAATGACGCAACTTATTCCGATAAGTTTATTTCAATAATTGAGCGCTTATCCAGACTGGAAATTAACGTAATATATCCGGGCCATGATGAATCCATTATATATGAAGCGCATAAAACTATAGTGCAAACATATAACAACATCAGAAAAAAAACCGAATTGCTTAAAAGTGAAAGCCGCAGCTAAAAAACTGATAAAAAAATATTTTTTAAATAACGCAAATGCTATGATTTAATTAACAAAACCATGAATGTCAATAATGCTCATCCCGATATGCCGGATCATATTTTTGAAAAATTCTCCAGGCTGATATATGATGAATCCGGCATTAATCTGAATAAAGGTAAAAAGGTGATGCTAACATCCCGTTTGAATAAAAGACTCAAAGAACTGGAGATTGACTCTTATTCCGGTTATTACGATTATCTGTGTAATTCAAAAAGCAGGCATGATGAATTATTTAAATTAATCGATGTTGTTTCAACGAATAAAACCGATTTTTTCAGAGAAGACGCGCATTTTAATTTTCTTTTAACAGTGGCTCTCCCTGTTATTACAAGGGCTAAGATCGGGAGTAACAGAGAATTTATAAATATATGGAGCGCGGGTTGTTCGTCAGGCGAGGAGGCATATACGATTGCTGTTGTCTGTGCCGAACACTTTAAGAGCTGCAGCGCCGGCTTCAGTATTCTCGCCACGGACATCTCGAACAGGGTTCTTGAAAAGGCAAAAAATGCGATTTATCAGAACAATTTAACAGACAATGTTCCATCGGCGCTGCGACGTAAATATTTTATGATGGGGAAAGGTAATAAAGCAGGTTATCACAAGGTAGTGCCGGAGCTCCGGGAAAAAGTCGTTATAAAACGGCATAATCTTATCAATGATGATTTTAGAAACATACCAAGGATGGACATCATCTTTTGCAGGAATGTTATAATTTATTTTGACAGGGAAACCCAGATTAAACTGCATAAAAAGCTGCTGGATAATCTTAATACAGGAGGTTATCTGTTTATCGGACATTCGGAAACATTATTAAACGCGGGTGAAAATGTGAACCGTATTGAGCCTACGATTTATTGCAAATTAAAATAGACTTGTTGTGCAACAGTCGGAACGAGGGGCTGTCTTATGCTAAAATTTTTGCCCTCATGCCCTCACCCTCCTAACCTCCCTCTCCCATAAAAATTGGAGAGGGAGGAACTTAACCCTCGCCCGCGCTTCGCGGGAGAGGGTGCATGGCGCGATAGCGCCAGGCGGGTGAGGGTACTGAAGCGTAATCCGTTTAGCATGAGGCAGCCCTGAGTCGGAACGTGAGTTAAGATTTGCAAATAGTTTAGAGTGTGTTTCATATTATGATCTCACAATAGATTTTTGGGCACACTCTTAATGAACAGAAGGATAATGATGCCGGAACAAAATGAAACCCGAAAAAAGATACGCGTGCTGGTAGTGGACGATTCGGCTGTTGTCAGGGAAGCGATGAGCGCTGTCCTCGAATCCGATCCCGGGATAGAGATAATGGCTACGGCAATAGACCCAATACACGCAGCCGAAAAGATTAAAAAAGAAGTTCCGGATGTAATAACACTGGATATTGAGATGCCAAGGATGGATGGGATCACATTTCTGCAAAAGATCATGAGCCAGCATCCCATACCGGTTGTTATTTGCTCAAGCCTTGCGCAGGAAGGGGCTGAGACTACTTTAAAAGCCCTGGAATACGGGGCTGTTGATATTATCCTTAAGCCTAAAATGGGAGTGAAAGATTTTCTTGAGGAATCACGGATACATATCATTGACTCTGTTAAAGCTGCCGCACAGTCGCATGTGAAAAAAATTTCCAGGATCGGGATAATTAAAAGGTCTTCTCCCAAGCTCACAGCGGATGCGGTTATTATGGCAAAGCCGGGACGCGCTGCCATGATACGGACTACGGAGAAGGTTGTTGTGGTCGGAGCTTCCACCGGCGGCACTGAAGCTCTTCGCGAGTTGCTTGAGGGAATGCCGCCCGACAGCCCTGCAATGGCGATTGTGCAGCATATGCCGGAAAATTTTACCAGGGCTTTTGCCAACCGTCTGAATGATATTTGCGAAATCGAAGTAAAAGAAGCGGCAGACGGGGATACCATGATACGCGGCCGGGCTTTAATTGCTCCGGGGAACAAACATCTTTTAATACAGCGCAGCGGCGCGAGATATTACGTCAATATAAAAGAGGGCCCGCTGGTTTGCAGGCACAGGCCGTCGGTGGACGTTCTGTTCCGCTCCGCTGCCGAATTTGCAGGGGCGAATACAGTAGGCGTCATCATGACAGGCATGGGTGACGACGGCGCGCGCGGAATGCTCGAAATGAAAAACGCCGGCGCTTTTACAATCGCGCAGGACGAAAAGTCGTGCATTGTATTCGGGATGCCTAACGAAGCGATAAAAAGAAATGCCGTGGATAAAGTGCTGCCGCTTAAATCAATTGCCGGAGAAATTATTAAGGAATGCTTATTATAAAACCTCACCCCCCCGGCCCCCTCTCCCATTAATTAAAAGAAAAGGAGAGGGGGAGTATATGAGTACGGACCGGAGGTTAGGGATTAAAAAGCTCAAATAAAAAAAATGGAGGAACGGTTATGACTACCAGCAACAGATATGATGCCAGTAAAGCCATTACTGCTTTCTTTAATGAAAGCCGCGAGATGCTCGATACAATGGAGACCTGTCTTTTATCGCTTGAAAAAGATAAAGATGACAGTGAATGCATAAACGCGCTTTTCCGTGCAGTACACAGTATTAAAGGTTCATCGGGAATGTTTAATTTTACCCAGGTTGAGAACTTTACCCACAAAGTGGAAAATATACTCGATAATGTCCGTAAGAATGTAATTGGGATAGAAGAAGAATTAATTAATGTTCTACTCGAATGCCGTGATTATATAATCAAAATTCTTGATCTGTACGAAGAAGATAATTCCGCGGTTATTAACGCAGCCTTCCGGGCCGAAGGCGATAGTCTTCTTTCTAAATTAACCCGGTACAGGGGTTCTTCCGCGCCTGCCGATGTTAAACAGGACGATAAAAAAGCTGTGGAGCAGCCTTTGCCTCCCGAAGCCAATTCATCCGTATCCAGTAAACACTGGCATGTGTCGCTCAGATACGGGAAGGATGTATTCCGGCATGGTCTTGATCCGCAGTCGTTTATCAGCTATCTCGGCAGTATTGGAAATATTATAAAAATAATTACCATTGAAGACAGCATTCCGTCGTTAAACGATATCGATCCGGAAAGCTGTTATTTGGGATTTGAAATAATAGTTGATGGCGTCACAAGTAAAAAAGAAATTGAAGAAGTATTTGAATTTGTCAAAGATGATTGCGAAATAAGGATACTGCCCCCGGGCAGTAAAATTGCCCTTTATGTAAAATTGATCAGCGATCTGCCCGAAACTCCGATGCGGATCGGGGAAATCCTTGTTGAAATAGGCTGCCTTACCCGGCGTGAACTTGATTTGGCGCTTTCTTTGCAGGAAATTCTGAGAACGGATAATGTACAGCCTCAAATCGGAGATATTCTGGTTAATGAAAAAATGATACATAAACCGGTACTTGAAGCGGCACTGGAGAAGCAGAATATAATCACTAAGTCCGAGGAGCGAAAGAGCAAGCAGCTAAGAATAGACTCTGAAAAGCTGGATGAACTTATAAATATAGTCGGTGAACTGGTCATAACCGGAGCCAATGTGCGCCAGATTACCGAGCGTTACGAAAACAGTGAGATAGCACAGCCGGTTCTTACTATGTCGCGCCTTGTTGAAAACGTTCGGGACAGGATAATGAATATCAGGATGGTCAAGATAGGCGAGACTTTCAGCCGGTTTGAACGCGTAGTGCGCGACCTTAGCCGGGAATCCGGAAAGGAAGTGGACTTAATTGTTAACGGCGGAGAAACCGAACTCGACAAGTCTATTATCGATAAAATAAGCGATCCAATAATGCACATGATACGCAATTCGCTGGATCACGGCATAGACAAACCGGATGAGCGGGTTCAAAAAGGGAAAAACCGCCGCGGTTCGCTTACTCTTAATGCATATCATGAAACCGGAAGTATAGTGATCGAGGTCACCGACGACGGTAACGGATTAAACCGCGATAAAATACATAAAAAAGCTCTTGAATTAGGACTGATACAGAAAGATCAGCAGATAGATGATAATGAACTGTTTCTGTTCATTTTTAATCCCGGATTTTCCACAGCGGAAAAAATTACAAATATTTCCGGCCGCGGCGTTGGAATGGATGTTGTAAAGAAAAATATTGAATCCCTTCGCGGTACGGTGGCAATTGATAGCAAGGAAGGAACCGGAGTGACTACACGGATCCATTTGCCTCTTACGCTGGCCATTATTGACGGCTTTCTGGTACAGGTCTGCGGGGCGTATTATGTTGTTCCGCTGAATCTTGTAAACGAAGTCTTTGAGGTAACACGAAATGAGCTTATTCAGAAAGAGGGAGCCAATATCATTAACCTGAGGGGCGAAGTCCTTCCGTTCATGAGGCTCAGGGATTTTTTTGAGGAACCGGATGAGGAGACAGTCAGCGAAAATGTAGTAGTGGTTGAATGCGCACGCAAAAAAGCCGGTATTGTGGTCGACCGGCTGGCAGGCGAGTTCCAGACAGTCATTAAGCCGCTCGGAAATCTTTTTTCCGAGCTTCAATGGGTGAGCGGTGCCACTATTCTGGGCAGCGGGGAAGTAGCGTTCATACTCGATGTACCAAGATTAATTCAGGGCAATGTAAAGATGTGAAGGAAATAATTTTTTATTAATTCTTTTATAAATTCTTAACTATTTTCCGATACATAATTAATGGATACCCTTAAATAAATAGTTTTCAAGAAAGGATATTCTGTGTTCCAAGGAGGGATGTATGTCGGAAAATATTGTTCAGCTTGAAAGCGTATTGAGTGAGGAACTCCTTTTATTCACCAGCATTCTGAGGCTGGAGAAAGAAAAGAGCGATGCCATAATTAAAAAAAACGGACACCTGATGCAAACGCTCAGCCGGGAACAGGAAGAAAATGTATCCAAAATAAATTCCATAGAGAAAGCCAGAAAAAAGCTTACCAGCCATTATTTAAAAGATAATTCCATAGAAAAAATTACTTTAACTGATATCGCTTCAATTGAAGGCATTCCGGACGGCACAATTGCCCAGATTGGCGCCCTGCTTAAAAAAACAATAACAAAGATAAGAGCACTTCAGGAAACGAATGCGAAAATGATAAACGACAACCTGGAGTATTTCAAAAAGATGATTAAAGAGGTAAAAAACTCCGTTTCCATGGAAACCGGATACAGCGAAAAGGGCATGGAAAACGCTAAGACAGTAAATTCGTTTATACTCGATAAAAAGATATAAAAGGAGCAGGCCATGAATTCAACATTTATGGGTATTGAAATAGGCAAAAAGGGGCTTTCTTCCCACCAGCAGGCTCTGCATGTGACAGGCCACAACATCTCGAACGCGGCTAACAAGGAATATTCCAGGCAGAGGGTAATAATTACTGCGGCCGATCCGCTTTATGTGCCTGCGCTCAACAGGTCGAACGCCGCAGGCAACATCGGCCAGGGCTCCGTTGTTTCCAGCGTTGAAAGGATAAGGGACGCTTTTATAGATGACAGGATTACAATAGAAAAGGACGTGCTTGGATACTGGAAAACAAAGAGCGATTTTATTTATCAGACCGAAATTATTTATAATGAGCCGTCTGACCAGTCCCTAAGGAACAGGCTGGATGAACTCTGGAAAGGATGGGAAGAATTGTCTAAATATCCTGAAGAAAGATCTACCCGCGAAGTTACAAAAGAGAAAGCTATTGATCTTTCCAATGAAGTAAGAAATGTTTACAGGAAATTATACGACCTGCAGCAGGATGCGAACAGGCAGATAGCTCACAGAGTTGACCAGGTCAATATGTATGCGAGGGACATAAGGGATCTGAATGAAAGAATTTTAAAGGCCGAAGCTCTCGGCGACAATCCGAATGACCTTAAAGATAAAAGGGACGCGCTCATTGAAAAGCTTTCGGAGATAGTAAATATTTCCTTAGGCAGAAGCGACAAGGACGAGCTCATTGTATACATTGACGGCGAAAATTTAGTCCAGGGCGAGATTGTTCATCCTCTTCAGGCTTTGGTGGATCCGGATAATAACGGATATTACAAGGTTGTGTGGCAGGGGAGCGAAACCGATGTAAGTATTAAGGGCGGCTCTTTAATGGGGCTTATCGAAGTAAGGGACAAGATACTGCGCGACAATATAAACAATATTAACGCCTTTGCGGTGAATCTCACTGACCTTGTTAACGAAGTGCATAAAGACGGTTTCGGCAGAAACGGCAAAACAAATATCGATTTTTTTCAGCAGATTAATATTTCGGACAGCGTTGAAGGCAATCACGACCTGAACAATGACGGAGTAGCGGATGTCACCGCGATATACAAGGTTTCGGGCAGCAATAAAATAGACGCGTCCGCAGCCATTGGAATAAAGGGCACCATTACTTTCGTCAGTAATGACAAATTTGAAATGGAACAGCAGATCGATTATTCTGAAACGGATACTATTAACACAGTAATGAAAAAAATCAACAACGCAAAACTGGGCGTAGCTGCATATATAAATCACGACGGCGAGCTTGTACTTAAAGGCACAATATCCCGCGATACGGATAAAAAGAATTTTATGCTGCGGCATATTGAGGACTCCGGGCAATTGCTTGTAGGTCTTACCGGCATACTGAAACAGTCCGGGCCGCAGGGTTCGTTCGATTACAGAAGGGTAAATGATATTGCGAAGTTTTTGCCCGACAGGGAGCATGTCACAATTGCCCCGAAATATAATCCGGCAGCATATATGGCCGTTTCCGAAGCAATAATGAACGACGTGGACAGCATTGCGGCTGCAAAAGGCAAGGACATCGGCGGCACAGGCGACTATAACACTGCGAACGGCATTGGCGACGGATCGAACGCGTTACTGATCGCGAATTTGCGCCATAAAAATGCCATGATAGACAAAAACACTACTTTTAATGATTATTATACATCTTTGATTTCAAAGATCGGGGCGCAGGGCGAAGAAGCAAAAGACAGGGTGGGGAACCAGGAAACCCTGCTTAAAAATCTTGTTAATCTGCGTGAATCGATATCCGGGGTAAACCTGGACGAAGAAATGTCTGCAATGGTCGCTTTCCAGCACGGCTATAACGCAAACGCGAGGATGATATCGACATTCGATAAAATGCTGGAAACAATTATTAGATTAGGAGCATAACCCATGGAAAGAGTAAGTAACCAGATGATAACCAATACTCTTAATTATAATCTGAACAAACATCAGGTTTTAATGGACGAGACTCAAGATAAACTTTCAACAGGTAAAAATTTTAGGGTCCCAAGAGATAATCCTATCGCCACGACAAATACGATGCTTTATCATTCAAGGATGACCGAGATAGATCAGTACCTGAGCAACAGCGCAGAGGGCAAATCAAGGCTTACAGAGGTCGATTCGTCATTGCAGTCGGCAGTAAGTATATTCCACAGAATAAGAGTGCTTGCAGTACAGGGCGCGCACGGTATTTACACTTCGTTCGAACTTAAAGAAGCTATTGCAACAGAAATAAACGAAATGCTCAAGGAAATGGTAGCAATAGCAAACACCAGAGGTTCTGCAGGCAGGCCTATTTTCGGCGGCCACCAGACAGGGTCTCAGGATATTCCTGATCCGTTTGTGCCGATTTTTCAGACACTTACCGCGGGCAATCAGGGCGACGCAATGACAGGAGTCGAATACAGAGGCAACATAGGCGAAATTACAAGAGAAGTGGATAAAGGCGAATACATTGATGTCAGCATTCCGGGTAACAAAGTTTTCTGGGCTACAAATCAAATCCTTACATCCAATAAAGACGCTGGTACTTACTCTTCGGAGACAAACCAGGTAATAAAGATAGACAGCAAGGAAATAAATATTTCAGCAGGGGATAATCTCGACATTATCATAGACAAAATAAATAATGCCGGCCTGGCTGTAAAAGCGTCCAAAGGCGGTACAAACAACATTGTACTTGAATCTACAACACCGCACCAGTTATGGCTCGAAGACGCAGGAAGCGGAAGAGTGTTTAAGGATCTGGGGCTTTTGAATACCGAATTTCCAAATCCTCCGAACAATATTGCGCCAACTGTGACTGTGGGCGGCATGTCGGTTTTTGAGATGATGATAACGCTCCGCGACGACCTGGTGCGCGGTGATCAGGAACAGGTCGGGGGCCGCGACCTGGGGCTGATCGATCTGGGTCTGGAAAATATTCTTAAGAATATTGCATCGGTCGGCGCCAGGCAGAACAGGGTGGACGAGGTGACGAAGAGAGGCGAGTTTGCAAAGGAAAACACGCTTCAAATGCTTTCAAAGACCGAAGGCTTGGATTTTGCCGAAGCCATTATGAACTTCAAGTGGCTTGAGAGCGTGCATCATTATGCCCTTGCTGTCGGAGCAAAAAGCATTATGCCTACTCTTATGGATTTTTTAAGATAGGGAAATTCGCCTAACCCAGGTTAGGGCAGGGATGTCTCATGCTAATTATTTTAGTTGTAAATTAGATATACTCCCAGCCCCCTAACCCCCGGAGGGGGCAACGGCTTGGTAGTTATAATGTCGAATGTTATGATTTTTTACAAAAATGTGCCCCCTTTGGGGGATAGGGGGCAGAAAGGGCAATTGCGATGTAACACAAGTATGATAGCCGAATGCAAATATAGGTAGCAGATTTCTAGTATGAGGCAGCCCTGGGGTTAGGGGGATTCTTTTCTTCGTTTGAATTGGTATTATAAATATATTTTAGAATTAAGTGTTAATTTAATTATATGATAACAATAGCAATAATAACAGTTAGTGACAGGTCGTCGCAGGGGCTTAGAGAGGATCTTTCAGGTCCCGAAATAAAAAAATGGGCAGTGTCGCAGGGCTATGAAGTCGTGTCCGAATCAATCGTTCCTGATGAAGCGGATAAAATTAAAAAAAAGCTGATAGAGTATTCGGACGCAGGCTGCGATTTAATACTCACAACGGGCGGCACCGGTTTTGCTCCCAGAGACGTTACGCCAGAGGCCACAAAAGCGGTTATTGAGCGCGAAACACCCGGCTTTGGCGAAGCAATGCGCGCCCAGTCATTGCTGATCACTCCCCATGCAATGCTTTCAAGAGCAACTGCCGGAATACGAAAGCAGAGCATAATAATAAATCTTCCGGGCAGCCCAAAAGCTGTGCGGGAGAATCTTGCTTCCGTTGAAAAAGCAATTACTCATGCTGTCAGGCTTCTTAAAGGCAAGGTCGCGGACTGCGCGAACGAGTAGCTGTGAATCATTTTTTCTTATAATAATAACCTACATAAACTTTTTTTATTAAGATAATTTAATATTACAATTAATTTATTTTTTAACAATAAAAAAATATTATTTGCAAAAAAATAATGAATTATTAAAATCGTTTTGCTGTAAAATAATAATATAAATATTAAA
>JAZDKB010000031.1:0-32890 GCA_043803405.1 Spirochaetota bacterium
TACTGCCGCATTCAGCGCAAGCAGGTTTGTCTGGAACGATATTTCGTTTATCATTGTGATGATTTCGCCTATTTTCTTGCTCGACTGGCTTATCTCATTTATCGAGCTTACGGCATTATTTACTATTACAAGCCCGTCTTCCGCCAGTTTGGACGCTTTGTCCGACATTACGTTTGCGTTATTCGCATTGTCGGCGTTCTGTTTTATTGTTGCGGTCGTCTCTTCTATTGTGGATGCTATCTCTTCAAGCGAGGATGCCTGCTCCGCGGTACGCTGCGACAGGTTCTGGTTCCCGCTCGATATCTGTTCCACAGCCTGGGCCAGCCCCTGTACCGATTCGATTACCCTGGAAAGCAGATCGTCCAGGTTCCCGACTGCGTTGTTAAGTGCTGTCGATATGTCTCCCAGCATGCCTACTTCCTCTTTCTTACCGACCACAAGCCTTTCACTTAAATTCCCGCCCGCAAATTTTTCCGCAAATTCGGAAATATCTTTTATAAGCTTTTCAAGATTATCAACCGAGTTGTTCAGTGTCCGTGAAAGATTTCCGAGCATGCCGATTTCGCCGGCATTGCTAAGGTCAAGCTTATCGGAAAAATCGCCTCTGGAAAACCTGAGGGCAAAATTGACTATATTCGATATTACTTTTTCAAGCAACGCAGACGTATTGTTCAGCACCTCTGTAAGATCGCCGAGCATACCTGTTTCACTCTTTTTACTTGTATCCAGCCTTCCGGAAAAGTCCCCCCGTGAAAACCGCTCGGCAAATCCGGTAATATCCGTTACGGTCTTCTCTAAAATTTCCGCAGTATTATTCATTTCTCTTGCGATATCCCCGATCTCATCTCCGGTATTTTTACCTTTATACCTGGATAAAAAATTACCCTTTGCAATATCGCTCAGTACGGCTTTGCACTCATTAAGCGGTTTAAGCCTGTGGGAAATAAATAGATAAATAGCTGCTGCGCAAATCCCTATACCCGCCAGCCCGACAAGTATCATAATTATCGCCATTGTACGTGCATCGTCATTCATATCAGAGACATAAATAGTCGCAGCAGAAAAGAATCTGTATTTATCGTTTTTAACAAATGTCTGAATTTTACCCTTTCCTTCCCATTCATATCGTACAACAGTCCCGCTCGGGGATGAGAGCATCTTTTTCCCCCAGTCATAATCATTTATATTTAATTTAAATATATTCTCTTTAACAGGATGAGCAAAAACAGAACCATCCAGATTTATAGCATACGGATATCCTGTTTTTCCGATCTTGATTCCCCTTACCAGATTATAGGAGTAATCGCCGATTCTGCATCGGAGAGCCATTATCCCGATAATCTTATTATTCTGTTTTATCGGATTTGTAATAAGAGCTACCGGGGCTCCTCCCGGTATGAGTGATTTTTTTGCATCACTGATAAATTCGCGACCATCAAGAGCCTCGCTTATATTTTTTTCATACCCGGTCCAGCTCCAGCGGGCGCCGTCCGTTAACTTTGATACGCTTGCCAGTATTCTTGGATTTTTTTCAATAGTGGTTATAAAAATATCTTCATATATATTCATTTTTGCGTAATAGCTTTTTAAAAATAAAAGCGCTTCATCAAAGTCGTTTTTTTTGAAAGCTCTCGCTACCCTTTCATCATCAGCCAGAAATTGAGCTATTTTAAACTGATCATCGTAAAATTCCCTGATCTGCCTTTCAATCTCGTTGTTAAAATTGCCGAGCTGATTCAAATATGAAGTTTCAACAGCATTATAAGCTGTTTTATAGGAAGTTGCAGTAAGAAAAATCACAAGGATAAACACCAGCAAAACAAGCATAGACGAAAGAATCATCTTTAAACTTTTAAATTTATTTTTCATTAGAGACTCCGGAAAAAATTATTAAGCCAGTTTTTTAAAAAAAAATTTATTATTAATTCTAAATATATATAGCTGGTTAAAATTATAACTTCTTTGATAAAAAAATGCAAATTTTTTATTATTTTTTTAACTTTGCGGGACTATTGGCTTCTAAATTTAATCTGAACAATAAGCAGTAAATTGTTTTTTCATCTTGCTAAATTGTTATCTATAGTGTATTATGATTTAGAGCGCGTCCTAAAACCTATTGTGATATCGCAATAGTAAACAATAATATATGGATTTTAGAATGCACTTTTAACAATAAATATAAAGAAAAGTTAAATATTTAATAAATTGCAGCAAATTGTTCGATAATTAGCACATAAGGTATAATTTTAAAATCTGACTATACTTCTATATAAAAATATAAAAAATGAAATATATTATCTTTTATTTTGATATTGCTGCCACCAGAATTTTCAACGAAAAGACCGATGCCATGGGGAATGCATCAATGGTTCTTTCGTCACCGAATAATTTTGTTTCCGGCAATGAAATAGTTGCAAAGATTGTTAACGTAAACGAACCCGAAGAACTGGACGGGCATCTGGACGAAGGCTACAATTTTCACATGTACCAGAAATATCTCCCGGTAAAAGCCGGTGAAGGTATAATATTTGATCCTGTAGATTCGGTTTTTAAATCATCCGAATACGGATTTGCGTCATATAATAAGGACAAATCCTCAATAATACTGCTCAATCCGCTAAGAATACAGAAAGATAAAATGAAAGCTTTCTACATCGTATTCCCCACAAAGTTTAATAAAATTCCAACCGTGCAGGAAATTGAAGAAAATTTAATTAAAAATAAAATTTATACAATAATTGATAAAAACACCTTGGCACATGATCTTGAATCGGTTGATTTGAATACTCCGCAGGTTAAAAGAATTAAAGTCGCGCAGGGAAAGGAACCGAAAAACGGTGTCAATGAACACTTCCTGCCGCTTATAGATTTTGAAAAAAAAGCAGGCAAAATGCTTGAAGACGGAAGCATTGACTTTAAAGAGATCGGTGCAATAATCGAAATAAAACAAAGACAGGCAATTTTAAAAAGGATACCTGCAGAAACAACGCAGGACGGATTTAATATATACGGAAATAAGGTTGAAGGAACAATGAATGATACAGATGGATATTCGGTCGGCGAAAATATTGTTCCTTCAGTAGATCCAAATATTTATACGTCAACAATAGACGGCTGTCTTGATGTTAATAAAAGAACAGTCTCAGTATCGCCAATTTCCTTTATTAAAAGCGATGTAGGCTATGAATCGGGGAATATCGATTTTCACGGAACAGTACATGTAAAAGGATCTGTTCTGCCGGGTTTTACGGTAAAAGCAAAAGGAGATGTTATCGTCGACAAAGCTGTTACTGACGCAGTAATTGAAGCCGATGGAAATATTACTGTAAAATTAGGCATAGAAGGTAAAGGGCTTACAAAAGTTGTTGCAGGCGGGAATGTAAAAGCAAAATTTATCTTTAACTCCTATGTTGAGGCAATGGGTACAATACAGGTTGATGACTCTATAATAAACAGCAGTACATTTTCAAACGATAAAATTATTGTAACTGATAAACACGGAAAAATAATCGGCGGAGAAACGACTGCTTTTCATTCAATACATGCGAAAATTTCAGGCGTTCCGAACGAAAATAAAACGATCCTTACAGTGGGAAAAAATATTTATGTTGAAAAGGAGCTTGCAGATATAAAAAGCAGAATGCTGCCTATAAAAAATCAAATTGATGAAATTACACAAAAACTAAAAACCAGCTTTGGCGAGGAAATATTTTCCAATCCAAAAGGCCTTATCGCCATATTACCGCCTATAAAAAAGAAACCATGTCTGGCGCTGCTTTCCGAACTTTCTTCAAAGAACAAAGAATTAAAAGTGCTAAGTGAAGAATATAAGATAAAAGAAAACGAACTGATATTTGAGGTGGAACCGGTAATAGAAATATCCAGCAAGGTTTATCCGGGGACATTTATAAAAATTAAAAAGATATACAGAATGATAGATGAGGAATTGCATAATGTTAAATTTTTTGAGGACCCGGAACAAAAAATTATTCGTTTTACATCTGCAGTATAGTAACCTTGAATTTTTTTGTTGACATCAGTTGCATTAATTAAGGAATATAAAAGAAAAATCGGGATTTACCCGATTTTTTTATTTTTTTTAAATACTTGTTTAGAGCGAGTTTTTAAACAAATAAAATTCCCCGGGGCAAGCCCCCGGTGCTTTCGCACCGGCTTCCGCCTTCGGCGTCAGCGGGGTATTATGTTTCAAGGCGTTATCAATTTGTGTGCAAGCACACAAATTGATAGGCTTACATCCTCGACGCAGGCGTCGAGGATGTAAGCCTTGAAATAAAAACTTAATAAGGGGTATACTAATTTGAAAATCCCGAAAATAAAAACAAAAGATTTGCTTAGAATTTCAGATTTATCGAAAGACGAAATATTAAATATTTTCAATTTTTCATCCAGGCTTAAAAAAGAAAAAAATTGCAGCAGAAACCGCAAGTATTTGTGCGGCAAGACCCTTGGAATGATATTTGAAAAAAGTTCAACGAGAACACGCGTATCCTTTGAAACCGGGATGTTTCAGCTTGGCGGGTATGCCCTTTTCCTGGATAGCAGCGATATACAGCTCGGAAGAGGCGAAACTATAGAGGATACGGCCAAAGTACTTTCCAAATACCTTGACGCTATTATGATAAGAACTTTTTCTCATTCCAAGGTGGAAGAACTTGCTTTTAACTCAACCATCCCGGTCATTAATGGACTGTCAGACAGTACTCATCCATGCCAGGCTCTTGCAGATTTTTTTACTATCTATGAAAGAGCCAGAGATTTGACACAGGTTAAGTTATTTTACATAGGGGACGGCAATAATGTTGCTAATTCACTGCTTCTTGGCGCAGCGGTTCTGGGCATGGAAATTTCTCTTGCCTGTCCCAAGCCCTGCTTTCCTGATAAAGAAATAGTTGAAAAAGCCCGCCAAATATCCCTTAACTCCGGTGCGAAAATTACAATAACAGAAGATATTGATGTAGCTGCAAAAGGAGCAAATTTTATTTATACAGACGTATGGGTCAGTATGGGACAGGAAAAAGAACTGAAAAAGAAAGAGAAAATGCTTGCTAAATATAAGATATCCGGGGAAATACTGGGTAAATGCGCTCCGGGATGTCTTGTAATGCACTGTCTGCCTGCTCACAGAGGCAAAGAAATTGACAGCGATGTTATGGACAGCGACAGATCGGTTATTCTGGATCAGGCGGAGAACAGGCTTCATGTTCAAAAAGCAATTCTTTGCTCATTAATAAAGTGTAAATAATAACTCTTACGAGGTCATATATAAATGAATGTAAAAAAAGTTGTGCTCGCATATTCAGGAGGTCTTGATACTTCCATAATAGTTAAATGGCTGCTGGAAACGTATAACTGTGAAGTTATTTGTTTTGCCGCAAATGTAGGACAGGAAGAAGAGCTGGATGGTCTCGAAGAAAAAGCAAAAAAAACCGGGGCCAGCAAGTGCTATATAGAAGATATGCAGGATGAATTTGTCAGGGACTATGTATTTCAGGCAATAAAAGCCGGTGCTATTTACGAGAACCGGTATCTTCTGGGAACATCGCTTGCAAGGCCACCAATCGCGAAAAAACAGATCGAGATTGCTCTTAAAGAAGGCGCCGATTCAGTATGCCATGGCGCGACAGGAAAAGGCAATGACCAGGTAAGATTCGAGATGACATTCATGTCGCTCGCGCCGCAGATAAACATAATCGCTCCATGGAGAATCTGGGACATGAACTCCAGGTCGCAGTTATTTGATTTTGCTGCAAAGCACAATATTCCTGTTCCGGTTACAAAAGATAAACCTTACAGCATGGATAGAAATATACTTCATATTTCCTATGAAGGCGGAATTCTGGAAGACGGATACAGGGAAGCGGATAAAAGCATGTTTTTACTTACAAAGGCTCCCGAGGATGCCCCGGATAAGCCGACATACCTCGAAATAGCTTTTAAAGAAGGAATTCCGACAGCTATTAACGGGGAAAAACTGGATCCGGTTTCTTTAATGAAAAAACTGAATAAAACAGCAGGGGAAAACGGAGTCGGTAGAATTGATATTATAGAAAACAGGCTGGTCGGCATGAAATCCCGCGGTGTATATGAAACACCCGCAGGCACTGTGCTTCATATCGCGCACCGCGATCTGGAAGCTATGACTCTGGATAAAGAAACGCAGCATCTCAAAGACAAGCTCGCAATTGAATATGCGACTCTTGTTTACAACGGGCTCTGGTTTACAAAAAAAAGAGAAGCCCTCGATGCTTTTATTGACGAAACCCAAAAGAATGTAACAGGCACAGTAAGAGTTAAACTTTATAAAGGCCATTGCATTGCCGTTGGGAGAAAAGCGGACAGGTCTTTATATAATCCCGAAATCGCCACTTTTGACGCAAGCAAATTATACGATCAAAAAGACGCTTCCGGTTTTATGAACATCTTCGGGCTTCCTTTAAAAATAGAAGCAATGTCGAAAGGAAAAAAATAATATTGTTAAGGAATTCATCATAAAAAACAAAAAAGATTTCGCGTTTAAATAAAATTTCGATATTTGATTTTTTATGCTTTACAGATATATTTATATATGGAAGATGTAAAATTCGCTTTAACCTTATGGCATATAATATATAAACTGGTTCGCTGTAAGATTAACAAAATTCAAGTATCTCTACTAAAAAATTCTTTACGAATAATAAAATATTTAGTATCATTACCTAAACATATTGCATGCGGAGGCTCAGCACAATAGATGGAAATAGAGTTCAAAGATATTGGCGAACATAAAGTAATAGAAGTAACAGGCGAAGTTGACCTTTATAATGTAAGTGAATTAAAGAAAGCGCTTTTCAGCATTACGGACGGACGTGTAAAAAGCGTTGTAGTAGACATGAAAAACGTTAACTATATGGATTCTTCGGGAATTGGCGCGCTTGTTGCTGGCCAGAAAAAGATGAGAGCACACAACGGAACTTTTGCATTAATGAATATTGCGGAAGATGTTTTAAATATACTTAAGCTAGCTACTCTGGATAAATTTTTTAAAATATTATCGGACGAAAACGACCTGTATTAATTTTAATCCTATTATACCTGCCTGCATCCTGAGTCATTGAACTCGTTTTAAAACAAGAACAGTCATGTCGTCATGAGGCGGTACATCACCCCTGAAATTATCAACATCATTTACTATTTTTTCAACTAAGCCGGCCGGATCAAGTCCGGCATTTTCTATAACCAGTTTCTGCAATCTAAGTCTCCCATATTCTTCTTTTTCCGCATTTCTCATTTCCGTTATACCGTCAGTATACAATACTACAATATCTCCGGGCGAAAGCTTCACCTTTGCCTGCAAATATTCAGCATCTTCCATTATTCCGATCGGCATGCCTTCGAGCTTGGCAATGCTGCAGGAATTAAGTAAGGATTTATAGCAAAACAACGGCCCGTGGCCTGCATTGGAAAACGCGACTTCTTCGCTTGATCTGTCGTAAATCATAAAGAATAGTGTCGCGAATTTATCTATCGCAAAATCCGCGCTGAGAGAATCATTAATCGCTTTGACTACGCTGGAGCATTGTACATCGCCCCTGCTGATATAGGAAATAAATACTGTTCTGATCATTACCATTACAAGCGATGCCGGTACGCCTTTGCCGGATACGTCGCTTATGAGAGCGCCTACCCTGTTATCGTCAATGTCAATATAATCAAAATAATCACCGCCTACGCCTTTGGCAGCTCTGGTGAAACCTTTTATCTGGATGCCGTTTTTATCATAAAATCCCATGGGGTTTAAGCCTTCCTGTATCTCCTTAGCAAGTTCAAGCTGTTCTTCCATAACCCTGGATTCAACTTCCCTTTCCTTTGCTTTTTTTAAATGCTCAGTCATTTCGTTGAATTCATAGGCCAGCCTTCCAAGCTCATCTGAAGACTTAAGCTCAATTTTGTAGTCCAGATCTCCGGAGCCGATCATTGCGGCGCCCTGTGAAAGCTTTCTCACGGGAACAATAGTCATTCTTGCAAGCATAACCGCGCCGATTGTAGCGAGTCCTAAAAAGAAAACAGCAAAGATAATGACCGCAATGGTTGCCTTTGCGATAGCGTCCCTTATGATCTTGTCCGAGAATCCAAGTCTGACAGTGCCGGTCCTTGTTTCCTTATACAATGGATGCATAACCGGAACTGAAAAATCATATATCATTCCTGCTTTATCCATAGGGTCAGGGTATTGTATAAGCAAAGGCTTTTTAATCTCTTTATATTCCGCAGCTTTTTTTGTAATATCGTCATCCATTGCCGCTCCGCCGGATTCAGTTACGCCTTTCTCTGCAGTGTAATTCTGAATTATTTTATTATTCGGATCAAGTATGTAGGCGTATTTTATCGAAGGAACTTTTTGCAGATTCTTTAACGTATCGATCATTGAAAGGACATCGCCTCCGGGCACAAGAGAAAGGCTGGCTGTATTCCGCAAATGTTCTATTTCTCTTTCCGCGAATTTTACTATTTCTGTGGTTAAAATTGCGCTTTCTTCTCTGATAAAATATACGGCCATTATAATGCTTATCAAAGCTACAATGGGGATCATGGTCATGTAGAATTTTTTCGTTAGGCTGAATTTTACTTTCGGAGTTGCTATTGTATTTGATGCGGCCGGATCAACGCCTTTGCTTTTATCTTTCTCCGTATCTGTTTTCTTTTCTTTATCGCTTTTCATTTTTTCACTATCATCTTTCATTTAATTTACCTTTTAAGCAAAACCAGGCATTTCCTGATATTCATCCTGGCTTTTTCATTATTCGGATCAATCGCAAGCACCTTTCTCCATTCTCCGATAGCTTCATCAAATTTATTATTAAAATAAAAATTAATCCCTTTATAATAATATGTCCTTATCAGTTTTTCCTGTTTTTCATTTAATTTCTGCGCAACTGCAGGCTCACCTGCGCCTACCCTTAATTGCGATTCGATTTTATTAATATATATAAGCGCACCTGTATTATCCGGATCATTAACATTAACCCACTTAAATTGCTGAAGCGCCAGCTTCATATTATTTTCCCCGCCTTTACGGTAATAGTCAATGCCGAGCTTTATCCTTTTGTCGATTTCACCCGCAGGTACATTTATATTGGCAGCGGGTTTTGTTGCAAGCCCTGCCCTGGCAGTCTTTATAAGGGCATCTATTCCCGGATAGTTGGCCTGCACGGATTTAATCATCTCAAATCTCTGTAAAGCCATCCTGTAATTTTTATCCGCCATAAGCGCGCGGCCTTCGGTCAAATATCTTTCGGTGAAGACCTTAAAAGCCTGCGGATTAATATTTATATTGCATTTCAATAAATATTCCGTTGCAATTCTGTTTTTCGGAAAAAGATCCAGTATTTTTTCCCATCTTCTTCTTGATTCGGAATATTCGCCTTTATCGTACAGAACTTTACCTGAGACAATAAGCGAGTTCACAAGACTGTAATACATTGAATCTTCGGTTACCATTTCTTCTTCGATCTGATCCTGAGCTTCCTTGGCAGTCTGAATATATCTTTTCGCAAGATCGTTTTTCGGATCCAGCTCAAGCACAGTCTCAAATGAAGCTATAGCGTCTTTATATTTCATTTCATTTAAAGATATCAGCCCTTTCTCAAACTGGATATCTATTTTCTTCAGCTTGGCTACCCTTTGCTGCTCATCGTATTCTTTTTTTAACCTGTCGATACCCTGCAGTCTCGCGGCAGTATCCTTGTAATTTTCAATTAAAGAAAGAACGTTCTGAAAATCCTCTTTTGCCCTGTCAAAATTTTTCTTTTTGATATTATCTATTCCGCTGACATACAACTGCTCTGTCTGTATTCTAACCTGTTCATAATTTCTTCTTTCTTCCAGTACATCGTTGATCTTTTCCAGATATGATTTGGCTTCCCTGTTTTCAGGGTCTATTGTTAATACCTGCTTTAATTCCAGTTCAGATTCCTGGTATTTTTTTCCGTTAAATAGTGCAATAGCCGATTCCAGTAAAGCCAGAAGCCTTTCATATTTTAATCTGTTTTCTATTGCCAGTTCAGACTGTCTTTTACCTTCTCTCGATGTTGCATCCAAAGGCACAATAACCAATAGCTCTTTCCAGATTTTTAAAGCATCTTCGTATTCTTTCAGGCGCATTTTTTCCCGTGCAATGGGAAGAAGAGTATAATATTGCTTCTGCATTGCCGATGAAAGCCTTCCTTTTCTGTTTTCAACATCGAGCACTTTTTTAAATTCCTGAACTTCATCCTTCAATGTCTGAAGTTCCGTATCCTTAGGATCAATACGGAAAGCAATGACCAGGTTATTCCAGAGCAGGTTATACCGCTTATTGGTTTCTTTAAGATCACTATCTAGCGATCTTTTTGCCAGTCTTAACTGGATTTTTGCGACTTGCACGGACATATCTTTTGAGTGTTTCTCATCGTATACGGATTCAATTTTTTTCTGGATTTCTTCGTTTTTCGGATCAATTTCGAGTATGCTCAGCCATTCGGAAATAGCTCTATTAAAGTCCTTTTCTTTGTAATATTTCTCAGCTCTTTCATCGATCTCATGAACGGATTCCGAGCGTAATTCGCCCTCCGGAATTATTAAAAATATAAAAAGTATTATGATAAAAATTCTTTTAACAATCTGATTCATTTATTGACCCGCATAATAGTCCTGTTCCAGATAAGCCAGCCGTCTTTACCTTTTTTCCCGTCCAGATATTTAATAAACATAATATCCCCTCTCACATTCTGAAAAGACGTGCCCTTTCCTCTTTTTACAACAGTCCCATCAAATACCAGCGTTCTATGAATATATTCGTTCCCGCTAAAATCCTTTTGAATATCACTTTTATCCGGCTCTTCAAGTTCCACAACCTTTAAATCCGCATAATAATCATCCCTGAACATTTCTCTGAATACTACCTCGCTTTTCGGGTTCGCTTCACATCTGGAATAATTATGATAATCGTTTTGCTCTATTGCCTTTGCCCATCTTTGCAAAACTATTTCCGGTTCAGTAATTATTTTCTGTTTTTTACATGAAAGGCCGGCCATTACGGCAAATACTGCCAATAGAGCAATAAATTTCTTCACAGAGACTCTCCTTTAAATTATATCAGCCCGAGTTCCTTTTCACTGAATACCTGGGCGGAAAACTTTTCTATTACAGTATCTTTCCATTTCCACGCATCGCCGGCAAGCCCTGCCTTATAACACGTGTGCTCAAGGAAGCGCGGCAGATCCCAGTTATTTTCGGTTGCCACCTGCGGCAGAAGCAGTCCCTGTCTCCCGCTGTTTGAAATTATAAGGCCGTCGCGGCCTACAACGATATCCGAAACTACCTTTACTTTTTCAATAGGAGACAGCACAGATATCTCTATATCGATTTTTTCATATTCGGACTGGCTGAGCGGCATAAATCGCGGATCACGGAATGCGGATGCTTTTGCCATATCAATAACAGTGTCCGGTATCGGCTTAATGCCTTCAATGTACCCAATGCATCCCCTCAGCGCTCCCCTGATATGAAGCGTTACGAAGGCTCCGCATTTGGTTTTGAATATACTATCAGCAAATTCATTAAAGCCTGCTGTATCGAATTTATCTTTATATAATGCTTCATATATGGTTTTTCTTGCTAATTTAAGAAGTTTGATTTTCTGTTCCCTGGTAAGCTCCTGCATGATGCCTCCTCTATTTTACGATTGCGGCAGCAACATAGCCGACAACGTTGTCCTTGCTTCCTGCCGTGTCCCCGGAGTTCGCATAATGCAGAATATCTACCTTGCCTGCACCAAGCTTTTTACACAGCATAAGGCCTGCAAGCACAGGCCCATGTCCGCATGCTTCTGCTTTATTCATGGCTACAACATCATCCAGTTTATTTTCATCAACAGTCATCAGTGCATTTATATATGCTCTGTCAATACTCACGGCAGAATCGTAAGGATAATAATGAGAAAGGTCGGTAGAAATTATTACGACCAACTTTTCTTTCCCGTTCTTTAAAACATTATATAATTCATCAGCAATGGCTCTGCAGGAATTATGATCGTAACTGCCGATTATAATAGGCACAAGTTTGAATTCTTTAAGCACGCGCTGCAGAAAAGGTACCTGCACTTCCAGCGAATGTTCAAGGCTGTGCGCCTCTTTAATAAAAGAAAAATGATTCTCGTTTAATAAAGCCTGTCCAATCCTTTCATCAATCTCGACTTTGCCGAGAGGAGTTTCAAATATACCGGCATCGATAACTGAGGCCCCGTCGAACCTCGCTCTGTGAGACGGAGCCAGGACTACCGCCAGCTTAACATCCGACCCGGTCAATTGTTTATAGGAATACGCGGCAACCGGTCCTGAATAGACATAGCCCGCATGAGGGGATATCAGCCCCAGAAGCTCGCCATCGAGTTTCTTCCTGTCGGCATTGCCAAGATATGTGTCGATATCTCTTTTCAATTGTTCAGGATTTGACGGATAAAACGAACCTGCTACAACCGGTTTTCTATGCCACATAAGAATCCTCCTTATGCTTTATTGTATTTACGGATAAGAAAAAAAGCATGAAAGATAATAAATAAATTGATTATGCCAAAAACAAATCATCACTTAAGTTATTTAAAAAAATAATAATAAAAAATGCTATTGTCAATACAATTTATAAGCAATTTATAAGCGCGCTGACTGCAGAAGAGAGATTTTAATATAATTTAATATTTAACTAAAAGAATTATTGACAAGTAACAAGTGAGAATAATAAATCTATATCCTAAGCGCACAATTGATAATGAAATTATTTATTTATAAACTAATAATTCCTTCACAGAGGTTTATTCATGAACAAAAAATTCGTATGGTTTCTCGGAATCTTTATAATTTTATACTTTATAATGCAGATAATATCCGGCTTTTACCTGGATTATGAATGGTTCAAAATCCATAACGGCCTTAATATTTTTTCCACTCTCATCTTCACCAAATTTAATGTTACTGTTCTATTCGCAATTATTTTTATTATATTATTCTTTTTAAACTTTCTGCTGATAAGGATACTTGGAGGAGACGGCCGCCTTTTTACAGATAACCTGCTGGATAAGATCACGCTTCCAGGTTTCGGCTCAACCAGGAAAGCAGTATATATTTTAATGGCTGCTGGCATAATTGTGCTTGGGTTCATAATGGGCGCAGGCGCTGGAGCATACTGGAAAGAATACCTGATATATTTTAATTCTGTTCCGTTCACAGGATTTCCTGCTGATCCCATTTTTAATAAAGATATAGGATTCTATATATTTCAGCTTCCTTATTATGAGTTTCTGTATGGATGGCTGATGACCTCTCTTGTAATTATAACAATATTTTCCGCTTTCTTCCATATCGTAAACGGCGGAATAACATTTCGGATCAAACCCGAATTTTCTTTATTCTCAAGAGTGCATCTTTCCATACTGCTTTCTTTAATTGTTCTGCTGTTTGGTTTAAGCTACAGGATATCCGCATACGGCATCTTATTTTCGCAGAGAGGAAAGTTTTACGGAGCAGGTTACACTGCCGTAAACGCCGAGCTCATGGCGTATAACGTATGCATGATAATTTCTTTCATTGCTGCCGGGCTACTCCTGTTTAATATATTCAAAAAAAGTTTCAGACTGCCTTTGCTGGTGCTCATTACGCTTATCCCCGCTTACTTTATTCTTGGTACTATATACCCTGCCATTCAGCAGAGATTCTTTGTTGTGCCTAACGAACTTGAAATGGAAAGGCAGTATATATCGAATAATATTAAATTTACCAGGCAGGCATACGGGCTTGAGAAGCTGGATTCGAAGCAGTTCGCAAACAACTCGAATATCACGTTCAGGGATATTGCAAAGAATAAGAACACTCTTAACAGTATAAGAGTGTGGGACTGGCGTCCTTTAAAACAGACATACAAGCAACTTCAGGAACTGAAGCCGTATTACCAGTTTAACGATGTCGATGTGGACAGGTACACAATAAAGGGTGATAAGATAGCTGTTAATCTTTCCGCCAGAGAGCTTGCAATAGATAAACTTTCAAAGAACAGCCAGACATGGCTGAACAGCCACCTGATCTATACTCACGGTTACGGCGTTGCACTCAGCAGGGTTGACAGGGCCACTCCCGAAGGCCTGCCGGAAATGCTTGTTTACGATATTCCGCCTAAAATGAATATTCCTATTGAGATAAAAGAACCGCGCATCTATTACGGAGAGCACGACAATCCTTATGTAATAACAAATACGAATATCAGTCCGGGTGAATTCGATTACCCCTACGGCGACCAGAATAAATACACGCAGTATAAAGGCAGCGGCGGAACAGCGCTTGATACATTCATGAAAAGACTTCTGTTTTCAATATCTTTCAAAGATATGAATATTCTGATCTCGAGCAACATTAAAAACGACAGCAGAATATTATTCCTGCAGAATATTAAAGAAATGGTCAACAAGATGGCTCCGTTCCTGAGTTTCGATAGTGATCCCTATCTTGTAATTGCGGACGGAAGGCTTTTCTGGTTTATTGACGCTTATACCACAAGCGACAAATACCCGTATTCCACACCTATACGTACTTCTGACGGTACAATAAACTATGTAAGGAATTCGGTTAAAGTCGTAATTGATGCGTATAATGGTTCCATGAACTTTTATGTAGCGGATAACAATGATCCTTTAATAAAAACATATTCAAATATATTCAAGGGACTGTTTAAAAATATGTCCGAGATGCCTGCTTACCTTGCTTCCCACATAAGATACCCTGAATATCTCTTTAACGTACAGTCTCATATACTGCTGAGATATCACATGACAGATATAAACGTTTTTTATAATAATGAAGATACGTGGGACATTCCAAAGCAGGTTTATGAAGGCAAAGCCGAACCCATTCAAAGCTATTATCTTGTCACTACACTGCCGGGCGAGAAAAGAAGCGAGTTTATTCTGATTCGGCCGTTCACTCCGATAAATAAAGACAACATGATAGCTTTTCTTGTGGCGAAATGCGATCCCCCGTATTACGGAAATATGACGCTCTTTACGCTTCCGAAAGAAAAACTGAGCTACGGCCCTGTGCAGATCGAAGCAAGGATAGACCAGGACCCGGAGATATCAAAGCTGCTGACTCTGTGGACGCAGAAAGGATCGGGCGTAATAAGGGGAAACATGCTTGTTATACCTGTTGAGGAATCGCTTTTATTTATCGAACCTTTGTATCTGAAAGCAGAGAAAAGCGAAATACCTGAGCTTAAACGGGTGATTGTTTCTTTTGCAGACAAAATTATTATGGAAGAGAATTTAAATACTGCTCTTGAAAGACTGTTCCTTCATGGAAGATATATAAACGAGTCGTTCAGTTCGGATAAAGATGCTGAAGCAAAGATTAAAGATTATGCGAGTAAGGCTTACATGTATTTTTTACGCGCTGAAGAGCATCAGAAGAACGGAAACTGGGCCGGTTACGGAGAAGAGATAAATCATCTTAGAGAAGTTCTTAAAATAATGAAGAGCATTCAGAAGTAATTTATAGTTACCTCTACTAATTAAATATTCGTGTCTGTTTTCTGTCTGAGCTTTTTCGTAGAGAGCGGATGTCCGTATATGCAGAGCGGAAGCCTATTCGAACAGCGCGGATGTCTATATATTCATGGCAGACATTCATACTGTCAGTGCGGATACTTATCCGGACAATGCAGATGCTTTTATGCATAGCACGGATCTAAGTGTATAGTAAGGAAGACTGTTTACCGGAAACGGTATCTTATTTAAATTAAGTGATCCGAATGCTTAGTCGGGCGAATCCCCAAAGTACGCGCGGTGGGCAGCACAGTCGCATGTTTTATCCCATGGTGTTGAGCATTTGCGGATAAGTCTCACTCTTTTATCGCCCTCTTCTTTTGAAAGCGGCCCATGTGCAGAGGAATCGCCTTCTCCTAGAAATTTATCATAGTAAACCATTTTTGTATACAAGCTGCAGCTTTTACAGAAATAGTATGAATCTGTATACTCATCTCCCATAATGCTGCCAGAAATAGATACAGGCTCAACCTTTGTATCATTATCATCAAAATCTCTTCCGCATTTAAGGCATGGCGTCACTGGATTTTATCCTGAAATATTTTTAAAAAGAACAGTACAATGCTCCCGATGACAAATACGGCAGATATAACAATGCCTATTACATACAGCATGCTGAGTGCAAAATGAGGACATGTGAACACCAAACTGTATTTTCCGCGGGATATTTTTATATCTTCCTTGTCAAGGCCGATGATTTGAAACACATGGCGTCCGGGATGCGTTATTTTATATGACTTGAGTTCATGATTTGTCTTTGTGAAACCTGATGATCTTGTCCTGAAAATTACTATATGGCCCTCCACTTCTTTTCCGTACGGATCCGTAAGCCTGTACTTGAGTTCGCTGTGGCGCGATGTGAACAGAGGACCTTCCAGAGACAGAACGACTTTGCCAGCTTCGGAAAACTCGACTTCCTGACTGCTTACAAGAGGTAGTCTGAAAAGCACAGACTGCCTGGATGTAACAACCACGCCTCTTATGCAAAGTACAAGCATCGTGGTAAATAGAATAAATCCAACGACTGAAACCGGTATACCGTATTTAAAAATAAAAGATAGAACATTCATGTTACCTCTAAATAAGTAGTTCCTAAGAGTTACTTTTTATAATAATTTGAGGCAGATATTAGATGAAAGTCAGAATAATCAGCGCTTCGAGAATCCGAGCTCTTTCGCAAAAAGAGAAAGCTCTCCTTCTGCCGTGCTATAATGCACTATAAAGAGATTCTCTTTTGCCCTAGTCATTGCAACATAAAGAAGCCTGCGCTCCTCTTCAATGTCTGCAGAAGCATCGGGTATAATTTTATCCGAGACACCGGCAATAATAACAGAGCCGAACTCGAGCCCCTTTGACGAATGTATAGTCATAAATTTCAACCTGTTCGGAGCGATACCCTTGGCCTCCAGGCTGCGGGAAATAGTATAACCCTGCCAGTTATTCCTGTAAAGAACAGCCGCATCATTTAAATTATTTTTTTTTAGAATATCGATAATTACTTCAATTTCTTCATCAAAATCAACTACACAAAAATCAACAACAAGGCCTCCGCTTCCCTTGACGGATTTCAGTTTTTTCCAGGTTCTGTATTTGTTCTTCCTGATAAAATTATTCGAAAGCTTTACTATCTCTTTATTTGAACGGTAATTTAGATTCAGATTGTAAATACCGGCATCAGGAAAATACTTTTTCATATTTACAATATAATCTATCTTTGATCCCCTGAATCCGTAAATCGACTGCCAGTCGTCACCGACTAAAAACAGATTCGGATTTTTCTTATCTAAAAGCAACCTTATCAGCTTCAGGTTATCAGGAGATGTGTCCTGAAATTCATCTATCAGTATATATTTGTATTTGCTTGTTGTGTCTTCTCTGATTGAAGCATCATTCGTCAGGAGGTCAATCGCAAAGTTTATCATGTCGCTGAAGTCAATCATATTATACGAAATTTTATATTCGCTGAATTTACGCTTAAGGTTATCCAGCTCGTCTATAATGCCCAAACGCATTAATTTTTCATAAGTCTTTTTATTGAGCCTGTCGATGTTCTCAAATAATCCGGCAACAACATTAACCGGCAGACCCAGAAACCTGTCTATTGAATTCCGGAGCAGGTCACTAAGCAGCTTTTCTTTTTCCTGCTCGTCCAGTATTTTTGGAAATTCATTAAAATTAAAGGAAGATAAAAATACGCCGCTGTTGCTTCTAAGCAGGCTTAAGCAGAACGAATGAAAAGTGCCGGATGTTATTGCATCTGCGTTTTGGGATACTCCGGACATTACCCTTTCCCTGATTTCCAGCGCTGCTTTGCTGCTGAAAGTAAGAATAAGTATGTTCTCCGGTTTAACCAGACCAGCGTGAATAATATTTTTTACTTTTTCAACGAGTATCTTTGTTTTGCCTGTACCGGCACCTGCTATTACAAGGCTTATCCCGTTCGTGGGCAGAGATGCAAGGTGTTGCTGTTTATTTAGCGAGGTCATTGTGATTTAAATTTTACTTTTGCTAAAGTCTTTTGATACCAGAGCGACTTTTTATCTCTTTCCAGCTTCGAATAAATACACCCGCAATAATTCTGCCTGTAAAATCCGTAAGCCCTGGAAAGCTCAATTGATTTTCTGAATCCGTCATTCTTCTTAAAATCGGCTTCAAGGAATTCTATGCCGAATTCTTTGCCAAGCCTGCTTCCTATGCTATTAATGGCGGCAGCGTCCTTGTGCGGGCTTATTGAAAGAGTTGTGGAGACTTTGTTAATGCCTTTTGCTGAGGCAAACTCGAAAGTTTTTCTTAACCGGATCTCGTAGCAGATGCGGCATCTTTCCGATCTTTCACCGGAAAATCTGTATTTTTTAACCCTGCCTGTCCAGTATTTAGTATTAAAATCGCCTGTGTAAAACTCAATTCCTTTAAGGCTACAGAATTTTTTTAATTCATCGTGTCTTTTTAGATATTCCTTAAATGGAGCTATATTAGGATTATAAAAAAAAGAAATTACGTTGTATGAAGGCCTGAGCAATTCATGTACATAACCGAAACATGGCGCGCAGCAGGAATGTAGCAGTAAATTCATTTAACGAACTTTGAAAAAAATTTATTCAGCCTCTTCGATTTATCGGGATTGGTATGTGAATCCAGCCATGCCAGAAGATCGGCGCTTACGCCCTTGGGCGAATTGTATTCGTGATGAATAATATAATTCGCAACAGCGTATTTTATCCGGTTGAATATCTCTTCCGCTTTTCCCAGTTCGCATGGAGATGAACCAAGCATTTCCGCGAGCCTGACAATTATTTCATGCTCGTTTATTTCTTTCAGTTCCTTTCGGTAATTTTCGCCGAAAATACAGTTGCGAAGATAAATATTTTCCTCGGAATTGAACTGCTTTGGATCAGGTTTTTCTCTAAACATATCCAGTGGCATATTGTTGAACTACCTTTAAAATATTATTTTAATATTATATATCTCTCGGGAAACAGCTTGAATATATCTTCCCCTCAAGATTGTTAAGCATAATCTAAATCAGCCGGACTTAATAAAAGTCTTAATATTTATCTCTATATAGTAAACAAATCCGGCCTGATCGTCAATTAAAGTTCGAATTTTATTTGAATGAAAATATAATAATATATGATAAATTTTTAATATTTATAAATTTTTCTGTAATGATTTAAAAAAAATCCCGATATATTAGATGAGACATAAAGTGGTACATTTAATTTAAGGGAGAAAATAATGCTAAATAAAAAAAGTAATTTTAAATCATTACTGAACAAATATCTTGATATTAAAGGGCTTGATATAGTTGTATTGCTTGAAGACGGGAAAGAAATTGAGTTGTATAAAAATAGAAAACTTATAAAAAATGAAATAGTTTATTCAGATAAATCCAACAAAGAGTACAGGATCCCGATTCATTCAATCAAATCCATTGATCTTTACGCAGCTTAAAAATCTGCACCCATATTACCGTTTTAAATAAAACCGCAGGACAAAAATTTTTCCTGCAGTTTTATCGTTGTCCGCTTCCTGGCTCCTTTATAAAATCCTTATAATATCTTCTAATTTGTAATTGACAATAAAAAATGTATAAAGATATATTCATTATTTAATATTTTACTTAATACAACTTATATTTATGTTATTATTATTTTAACAAGGTTTTACGGTTTTAATGCAGAATATCAGATATCATATAATAAATACGGCCGCTGTTATTGTCTTTTCCTTTACAACGGCGTTTACTGCCAATCAATTCATTAAACACAGTATAACCCCGTCATATTCTATTATTGCTGAAAAAGAAAAAATTACAGCATCCAAAACCGTTAAAAAAAGTTTTGAGGAATATAAAACAATACTTGATTCCAGTTTTTTTAAACTCGCAAGCGAATCCGACAAATCAAAAGAGTCAGGCGATTCTGTTTCAGCTGCAAGCAATTTAAGCGACTTTTTATTACTGGGAACCATTTCGGGGCCTGCAGTTATTGCAAGAGCTCTGATTAAAAAGACGCAGGAAAAAGAAGCGCAGATTTTTAAACTCTGGAGCGACGTTTACGGTTTTAAACTTGTAAGAATAGACAACCTGAAAATATATCTTAAAAGAGGCGAATCTGTTGAGATACTTGAGATGTACCCGAAAAGTGAAAAAAGTCAGCCACCGACATCACCTCAGGGTACCGACAAAACGAATTCTAAAAACACACAAACCATAAGTCGATCGGAAATTCAGCAAAATGTTTTCAATAATATAGACAACGCTCTTCAGGGATTGCGCGCCGGGCCGCACAGGGTAAACAATGTTATTGACGGATATACCCTGTTCAGGGTAAGCCCGAACAATATTCTCTATAAACTCGGGGCCAGAAGCGGAGATATTGCAAAAAGGATCAACGGGCATCCGATAGACAGCACGGAAAAACTGCTCGGCTTATGGCAGTCTATTCAAAACGAACCAAAAATATCGGTCGATATTGAAAGAGGCGGCAAGCTGCAGACATTTGAATTCAAAGTTACTGACTGAACTTAAGGTACAATAAATGAAGAATACAAAAAGAACTAATCGATATAATTTTATTTTAATATTATTTATTATTTTTTGCTTTGCTCCAATTACGCACGACAAAAGTTTTAATAACCATCCGTCTATTCAAAAAATTTTCAGCTTTGAATCGTTTGCCCAGGAAAAAGAACCCAAAACAAAATATTTTACTTTAAACTTTAAGGATGCGGATATTACGGAGTTTCTGAATATGATGAGCCAACTCATCAATAAAAATATCATCATTGACGACAAAGTACGCGGCAAGATAACAATAACATCCGTAAAAAAAATACCTGTTTCGCATGCTTATCAAATAATGATGTCCATACTCGAAGTAAAGGGACTTGCTGCAGTTGAAACCCCTTCGCTGATAAAAATTATACCTGTTAAAGATGCCATTAAAAAAAATAGCGAAATTATTATTGATGGGAAAAAGCATAATATTAAAACGGAAGAAGAAAAAACAATTACCTATCTGCTTAACATAAAAACCGCTGATGCGAATGAAATCGCAAACGCCCTCCGCTCGTTAAAGTCAAACAATCTGGACATTGTTGTTTATGCTTCACTGAATACAATAATATTGAGCGGAGTTTCTTCCGAAATTGACGGTCTTGTTAAGATCGCCCAGGAACTTGATAAAGAGATCAAGGAAAAGGCTGACGAAAAGATTTCCAGCGGCAACATACATGTTGTTCATCTTGAGAATGCGGACGCAGAACAGTTGGCAGGCGTTCTTTCGAGGATTCCGTTCTCGGAAAATGCCAAGATTTCGCAGCCTTCGGCTACTCCGACTTCTCCGGTTAATCCCACTCCGACCGCTACTCCAGGTACCCGTGTAAGGCCTTCAACGAGAACGCAAAGGACTACGCAGACACAGAGAACAACCACAGGCCAGGCAGGCGTGGGCACTAAGCTTTCAATTATTGCGAATAAAGAGACCAACTCAATAATCATCTACGCAACTCCGGAAGAATTTAAGGAAATTTACCGTATAATAAAAGAACTGGACATTGTCCGTGAACAGGTATTGATAGAAGCGCTTATTGTTGAAGTATCTGCCGATAAATCGTGGACTTTCGGAATTGACTGGATGTTAGGAAATTCTTCCGGAGGCAATTCATATGGTGGATCAGCCATTCTTGGAAAGGTGCCGAATTTCAATGCAAATAAAGATTCTGTGCCATCGGGCAAAACAACAGCTTTACCGCTAAGTCAGGGATTTCAGGTCGGATTTCTAAGCGGAAAGGACGCGCTTGGATTTGCGTTGCTCAGCATGTCCGAGACTGATAAGAATTTCAATATTCTTTCAACACCCCAGCTTCTTACGATTGACAATCACGAAGCGGAATTGAATATCGGATCGGAAATACCGGTTACTGCAAACAGTCGAATTACTGACACGAATACAGTTTTTAATACGTATGAATATAAATCTGTTGGATTAAAATTAAAAATAACACCACATATTACTAAATCTTCCTCTATCACTTTGGATCTTTATCAAGAAGCTAATGACATTCTTGGAGCAACTAATTCGGAAACACTTCCTACTCTAACAAAACGCGATATTCAGACAAAAGTTTCTGTGCAGGACGGAAAGACAATAGTAATAGGCGGATTAATTAAAAACAATAAAAACGTTGAAGAAACAAAGATACCGCTTTTAGGTGATATTCCTATACTCGGCTGGCTTTTTAAAAGGCAAAGCGTATCTTACACTAAATCTAACCTTCTTGTATTCATTACTCCGCATATTGTAACCAAAAGTGAAAGGATCGATGCGATTACGGAACAGAAGCAGGAAGAAATGAAGAGAAGCAAAATAAAATAAACCAAGCCCTTCGGATTTCCTTTGTTATTGTACAATAATTATGACAAACAGAAAAATACAACAGCAGCTCGGCAAGATACTTACTGACAGGAAAGTAATAAACCCTGAAGAATTACAGGAAGCTCTTTTATCTCAAAACGGAACGTCTCTTCGAATAGGACAGATCCTCGTAAAAAAAGGGCTGGCAACAAACGACGATATTCTTTCAGCATTAGCCGAACAATATAATATTACTTTTCAAAAAAAAATCGAATTTGATGATGCTGCAAACCTGTTCTCCAAAATACCGGCATATTTTCTAAAAAAAAATAAAATTGCCCCTTTTAAATCTTCAAAAAAAATAATTTCCGTAGCAATTGACGATGCCCTTAACATACGGCCGTTTGACGATTTAAAGATGTTATTTCCAGATCACACCTTTAAAGCTGTTTTGACAACCGATGAAGAAATTTCCAGAATAATAAGGACTCATTTCGACGCGCTGAACGCAGACACGACCGAAGAGGCAATGGAAGACCTTGAATATGAAGATATTGAGATCTTATCCTCCAACTTTTCGGAAACGCAGGATATTCTGGATATGGCCAATGAGGCCCCGATCATCAGGCTTGTCAATACTGCTCTTACCGAAGCCGTGAACGACAGGGCAAGCGACATTCATATTGAACCGTACGAAAAAGAATTAATAGTAAGATACAGGGTCGACGGCATATTATACCATGTGCTCACACCGCCTAAAAGATTTCAGAACGCTATTATTTCCCGCATAAAAATTATGGCTAATTTAAACATCGCCGAAAACAGGCTGCCGCAGGACGGAAGAATACAGATCAAGATCGGCGGTAAGGATATAGACATAAGGGTATCGGTTTTTCCTACATACTTCGGGGAAAGAGTTGTTCTCCGGCTGCTAAATAAAACCGACATGAAATTCGATCTTGAGAGTATAGGATTTTCAAAAGCAACATTAAAATCCTTTGACGCAATTATACAAAAAACTCACGGCATTATTCTGGTTACAGGCCCAACGGGCAGCGGAAAAACAACCACACTGTACAGCGTTCTTTCCAAGCTGAACACTGCGGATGTAAACACGCTTACTGTAGAAGACCCCATCGAGTACCAGTTATCCGGTGTGGGACAGATGCAGGTAAAGCCAAAAATTGACCTTACGTTTGCGAACGGGTTGCGGGCAATTCTCCGCCAGGACCCCGACATCATAATGATCGGAGAAATCCGCGACTTTGAAACTGCAGAAATAGCGGTACAGGCTGCGTTAACTGGTCACAGGGTTTTTTCTACAATTCACACAAACGATGCAGCCAGCTCAATTACAAGGCTAATCGATATGGGGGTGGAGCCGTTTCTAATTGCTTCAGCTTTTAACGCGTTCCTGGCGCAAAGGCTTGTGAGAACAATATGCCCGCATTGCAAAATTCCATACAAACCACAGGCGAAAATGCTGAAAGATCTTGGTATAAAAGAATCCGAGCTAAAAGGAGGTAACCTGTCACAAGGGAAAGGCTGCGATAAATGCCTTAAGACCGGATATCTCGGAAGGACAGGGATTTACGAATTGCTGCCTATTGATAATGATATAAGAAAAATGATTATGTCGCACGCTGACGCCACATCAATTAAAGAGACAGCCATTAAAAACGGCATGATAACTCTTCTGAAAGACGGGATCCAGAAAGCCATGTCAGGCATAACAACGCTGGAAGAAGTATTAAGAGTAAGTTAAAATGGTATACGAATATCAGGCATTAACAAAGGAAGGAGAAAAGGTATCTGATCTTATTGATGCCCCGTCAGAGCTGGCTGCAAAACAAAAATTAAAAGCAAAGGGATTATATGTAATTAAATTATCCGGGCACGAAGTCGCATCGAAAGATAAATCATCCCTGGAGAACACGGCAGTTAACCATGTATTCAATAAGATCCACGAATACTTCAGCCTGAAGTTAAGCTCAAAACAGATTGGTATTTTTTCAAGGCAGCTATCGACTTTGTTGAACGCAGGTATGCCGCTTATGACCGCGATTACGGACATTATTGAACAAATAGACAATAAAAATTTTAAACGTATAATCGTCGATATAAAGCAAAAACTGGAAGAAGGCTCTTCTCTTTCCAATTGTCTTACAAGACATAGAAATATTTTTTCGGAAATGTATATTAATATGGTGAGAGTCGGGGAAAACCTGGGCTCGCTGGATCAGGTTATTGAGCGCCTTGCAGACATGGAAGAGAAAAAAAATATTCTGAAAAATAAAGTCCAGTCTGCTTTATATTATCCTGCGTTCCTATTTCTGTTTGCTTTTGTAGTAATTATTTTTCTTATGGTGAGCGCTGTTCCTGCCCTTGCCAGGATTTTTGCAGATATGGGGAAAGAACTTCCATTGCCTACAAGGATAGTTCTGGGCGTCAGCAATCTTCTTACCAATCTTTATTTCATTATTCCCCTTCTGATTGCAATTATTCTTTTATTATCTGTATTAAAACGTTATATTAAAACTCCCAAAGGAAAAGAAAAATTAGACGAATTAAAATTAAAAATGCCTATAATCAGCAACTTTTATAAAAAATATATTGTTCTTAATTTTACTCAGAACATGGGTGTTCTTTTAAATAACAGAGTAGATATTTTGAAATCGTTTGAAATTGTAAAGAAGATAGTTAGAAATTCACTCATCGAAAGCCAGATAGAGGCAGTAGCAAAAAAAGTACAGGAAGGAGCCTCGATGTCCAGTGCGCTGGCAAAATCCGATTTTTTACCTAAACTGGTGCTTGGTATGATTAGCGCAGGCGAATCAAGCGATCAGCTGGACAGCATGCTTTTAAAAATAGGCAACGTATATGAAACCGAACTGGATATGACTCTTACCGGGCTCACCAGTCTGATCGAACCTGTTATTATTCTTTTTTTGGGGATTGTTATAGCATTTATAATCGTTTCAGTACTGCTGCCTATATTTGAAATGAATTTGATGGTTTAAAGTGAAAAAACGTAATTTATATTTTAGCTTATTATAATTTAAACTTATGTTAAAAATTGTTAATTTAATAGAATCAATAATTACAAAGGAGGTCAATATGAAAAATTTATTTATAATTATCCTGAATAGGATAAAAAATTTATTTACAGAATTAAAATCGGAAACCGGGATTACTCTAATTGAAATGGTTATTGCTATAGCAATAATTGCCATATTAGGAATTGTGGCTATACCGCGTCTCCTGGATATACCGCAAAAAGCCAGAATAGAGGCAGCAAAGCAGCAGATACGCCTTTTGGACCTTGCGCTTACGCAATATGAACTTGATAACGGAACATACCCGACAACCGAACAGGGTCTGGAAGCGCTTGCAAAAAAACCTGAAAGCGAGCCGGCGCCGAACAATTATAATGCCAACGGTTATATGCCGAAAGTTCCCAAAGATCCATGGGGCAATGCATATATATACGCGTTTCCAGGTACCCATGGAGGAAGCCAGTATGAAATTATGTGCTTAGGTGCGGACGGAAAGGAAGGCGGCGAAGGAAAAAACGCGGATATTAAAAGCTGGGAATAATAAAAATATTATTTTCTGATTCCGATATGAATTATCGTTTTAAAAAAATTCTGGCCGCAAGCCATGGCTTTACATTAATAGAACTATTAATCGTTGTACTTATACTCTCTACTATTTCGCTGGTGGTGGTACCGCGCATCTCCAATATTCTTAACAGTAAAAGAAGCGGCTTTTTGATCCTGACAAATATGATAGCAAAGACGTTTGATGATTCATTTGCAAATGACCGTTTAAACTTTGTACTGGTTCATCTGCACGAACCTATGAGCATAAACGAGAACCAGGAAAAACTATTTTCACGGACTAACGGCATCAGCGTGGTAGTTCGTAATGAAAACGGATTTTTTGAAGATAACAAAAATAAACTTTTACAATATAAAAACTTTTCAGATTCCTTCAAAATTGAGGAAGTTCTGCTTTCGACAGGTGAAAAAGTAACTACCGGAAATATTTTAATTCCTTTTTATCCGGAAGGACAATCGGATAATGTAATTCTTCATATTCTTGTCAACAATGAAGAAAACTGGTCGCTCAGAATTTATAAAATGAGAAAGGAACCTGGGATATTCCCCGGCTATATCAATTTTTCAGATCAAGAAAATGTCTTCTAAAAATTATAATCAGTCATTTAATAATGCTTTTAAAAAATCGTGCAAAAAAACAATCGTCAGTCCGCACGCATTGAAATGCTCTATTGTTAGAAAAGGTAAAAACGGTTTCGCGCTGATTGAAATTTTAATCGCTATTACAATTCTCTCTATTTCTCTGATCAGCATTGTGTCCGGTGTTTCCGGCGGCATAATAGCGGTTTCAAGGAACAAGAATTTAACGAGAGCCATGATTATTGCCAAAAACAAAATAAACGAATTCGAGATGAACAACATGCGTGGACCGGATATAAAAAACGAAGAAGTTAAGGAATATGCCGGATTTACTTTCAGCAGGGAAGTTAAACGTTTCGAGCATGAGCTTTTCGGCCCGCTGGATGCCAAAAGAATAGAGATCAGGGTGAATTGGCAGGAAAAAGGAAATAATAAAGAATACTTTATATCATATATTTATCCATCAAAATGAAAATATTGAATATACATAAAATAATTTTAAACAAAGCCGCCTGCATATTCAGGGATTCATCCGGAATAACCCTTTTTGAAGTGCTTGTGGGCATTGCCGTATCTTCACTTATTTTTGTCATGATTTATTCGGCTCACAGCTCTATTACAAAATCAATATACCAGGTTACAGGAATAGCGGACTTTTATGAAAACGTAAATCTGGTTTTAAAAAGGATAGATAAAGATATATCTAATGCCTATATTAATAAAGAAAATAAAAATATATGTTTAATCGGAAAAAGCAATTACGAATCTCCTTTTAAAGGAAAGCTCAACTTTGTTACTGTTAATCATAAAGAATTATCCATGCTCAGCGATCCGCAAAAATCTTTTCCCGAGAGTGATATAAATGAAGTTGGATATTTTTTAATACCCGATAAAAAAATGCCTGAACTCAGTTTGCTTATAAGGAGAGAAGAACGTCACTACGATGATGATCCCGAGTCCGGTGGGGACTCCGATATATTCCTTGAAAATGTTATAGATCTTAAGTTTGAATACAGGAAAGGCAATGACTGGACAAACAACTGGGATTCACGGGAGAACAAGGCATTCCCGAAAGTAATAAGAACTATTTTAAAAGTTCGAAATTACAACAAGGACGAAGAAGAATTTATTGTAATCTCTAAGATCAACATTGATAAGTAAACAAGAGCAGAAATGCAATACATTATAAAAAAATTTAAAAATAATTACAGCAAAAGGCAGGAGTTGCTTTATAAGCATGGTTTATTCGGTTATATAAAGAATTCCTCCGGATATGTTCTGCTTGTAGTTTTGCTTGTAGTAGCATTACTTGTAACCATGTCTACCGAATTTTTGTCGATAGCACAGACTAACATTAATTATATCAGAAAATTCAGTGAAAGGCTGAAAGCCAATATGCTTGCAAAAGCAGGTATAAACATTTCTACGATCATTCTCAAGGCCGATAAGCTTGGGCTGGGGGCATCGTTCCTGGGAAAGCAGTCAGCAAGTAAAGATATAGACTGCTATAAGGATATATGGGCGCTTGATTTTCCCGACCTTCCGCTGGAAGACGGCTTTCTAAAAATAATTATTGATGACGAAAATTCAAAAATAAATCTGAGCGTTCTCGCAAATGAAATAGTAGATTCTACAACTTATTACGGCATAATGCAGAGGTTTTTTCTTAACATGGGTCTTCCGATGGATTATGCGGATTCCATTAAGGATTGGGTCGATGTTGACGATTCAAGGTCTCCTTACGGAGCTGAATCATCCGATTATTATCTTAATCTTCCTTCTCCGTATAAAGCAAAAAATGCAGCAATGGACAGCATCGATGAGTTATTAATGGTTAAGGACATTACTCCGGAAATATTTTACGGTCTTGAAAAGGGAGCCTATGAAATGTCAACCGAACTTGTTGATAACAACAAAGGAAATACGAAGATCGATCTAAGCATCTTAAAAGGAATGACAACACAGGATATGATAAACAATCTGCAAAATACAGAGCTGCCAGAAAAGTTCAATATAGCAAAGGAAAGAAGCAAAAAATTATCCGATTATTTAAGAGTCAACGGAGAAAGAAAAGACTTTACCAGCGAACTGAACAAAATTAACATCAATACGGCTTCGTTCAGGGTATTATCATCATTGACAGATAAAATGACCGATGATATTGTGAAGGAAATCATTAGCAGAAGGATTGCCACTCCCTATAAAAACGTCGATGAAATAAAAGACTTGATCGATGATGAAACAATAAGAAAAAATATACTTTCAGTTAAATCTTATTTATTCAGAATTACAGCTATTGGAACTGTAAACAGGACGCGTGTAAAGATTACCGGCATATATTACAGGGACGGAAACAAATTTCTTTACTGGAATGAACAGTAATTAAGGAGATTAACAATTGTTTGAGAATATTGCATCCATAGATATAGGAACATCATCTATAAAAGTTGTTACTGTAAAAACCGGCCTTAAGGATTTTAAAGTTAAAAACTTTATCTATGAAGATATTGACCAGGAGAATGAAAACAAAGAAGAAGCATTACTCGAAGCGCTTGGCAAAATAATATCCGAAAACAATTTAAAAGATTATAAAATTCTCACCAGCCTGCCCATGCAGAAAGCTGTCATCAGGAACATGACATTTCCTTTTAACGATAAAGACAAGATTGCTGAAGTACTGCCAATACAGGCAGAGGAAGCTGTTCCGTTCAGGCTTGAAGACATTGTGCTGGATTTCCAGATGCTGAAAGGCAAAACTCCGGATGAGGGCGAAATTCTTTTAGCTGTTGCGGAAAAAAGCACAATCCAAAAACAGATATCCTATTATAACGCTAGCGGAATAAATCCTGTCAGCATGGGCATCGAATCACAGGCATTGTTTGAATGCTACAGATATTTCAACAGGATGAAAGACGAAGCAATTATTCAGCTCGATATCGGAAATGCAAAAACCATACTGAATATCGTACATGGGAACAATCTTCTTTTTACGAGATCAATTGCGATCGGCGCCGGTACGATCTTAAATGAAATATCTGACACTCTAAAATTGCAGAAACCCGAAATTAAAAAACTATTTGAAGAGTATAATTTCGATTTAAATTCATTTGAAAACAACCTGCAGAAAAATTATCCCGATGATTTCAGCTTTAAAAAAAATACATTAAAAAAGATACACGAAAAAGCGATAGAATCCGTAAATTTACTTATAGAAGAAATCATAATAAGTAAAAAGGCTTTTCTGAGCGAATATCCCGAAATTGTTTTTAACAGGATTTTAATTTCCGGAGGCGGGGCAAATATTACCGGGATCGGATCAATTATTTCAGCCGAGCTGGAAGCGCCTGTTATGTCTCTGCCATTTCTGGATGAATACAAGGATTCAAGCGTAAGCGGCAAATTTCCCATTGCGTTCGGAATAGTCCTGTCATATCTTAATAAAAGATACACTGCGATATCATTTCTCAAAGACGAATTTCTTCCCGCATCTTCAGGCTCGTCTGTCAGACAATATTATCTTGCAATATTATTTTTTGTTTTCGCACTGGTCATACTAGTGATCAACATATCGGTTACATCTTATATCAATTTAAAATCGAATACCAAATATGCCGAGATACTCAACGACCGTTTTAAAAAATATTTCCACTCCCGGAATGTAAGCGATGATCCTGTTGCCGATGCCATGAAAATATTAAAAGACGAAAAAAAAGAATTTGAAAGCATTGATTCTTTAATACACTCAAATGACAAAATGATTAGTATATTGAACGACATTTTATCCTTTTTCCCAAGGGATGAACTTTTTGAATTAACCAATCTCGTATTAAACGAAAATATCATAAGACTGGACGGAAGGATCGCTTCCAGCGTTAAAATAGATGAATTTAAAAATAAATTAACAGAATCTAAAAAATTCGATTCCGTTACAGTTAAAACGTCCCTTAAAAAAGGAAATTTAGTTCAGTTTACCATGAATATAAAACTAAAAATTATCGGAAAGAAATCTGAAATATAATATGATTACTTTAACTAAAAGAGAAAAGCTGTTATTAAAAGTCCTGGTCATTTGTATTGCCGGAATAATTATATATTACCTTATTATTTTACCGATCATGGGACTCAGCTCAAACTCGGAAAATAAATCAAAAAAATACAGGGATGATATTCAAAAACTGGAAAGCATATACAGAGAATATAAGGATATCCAGCAAAGGAAATCACAATACAGTGCGCTTCTTGACAAAAAGAACGAGAATATTACTTCTCTGATAGAACAGTGGGCAACAAGTTCGGGTATTGCAAAAAATATCGCAAATACCGGAAGCAATCAGTCTTTTATCCAGAATAAATACATCAGAATATCCACTGATATTAGAATAGAAGGCGTGGCTATTCAGCAGTTTCTGAAATTTCTTTACGAAGTGGAGCATTCGGACAATTTAATAAAGGTCAGCTCGTTAAGGATAATACCGGCTTTAAAAGGGACAAATACATATGATGTTTCCCTGAAGATAGATAATTTTATTTCAAAATAATTATAGTATTCAGTTTTTTCATTTTATAAAAAGAACTAATAACACATGAAAATAATTAATGCAATAAAACACATTACAAAAATATTTAAAAAAATTATTCCTTTTTTAAAAGAAGTTAAAAAACTTCCTAATGTATGGTCGTACATCCTGCTGTCATTATTTCTCACTGTCATTTTCTTTATATTTACATTTCCTTACAGTTCACTGATAAGAAACCAGTTGCAGTCGCTGGGAGAAAATATCGGCAAAAGCGCGAATATAGGAGAGATAGACTTTAACCTGCTGACAGATTCGAAAATAGAAAGCATGACAATAACATTTAAAGATGGAGCTGAATTAACCTTAACGGATGTCGATTTTAATATCGGCATTATTTCATTTCTTATCGGCAACACTATCAGCGGCGACATACAGATAAAAAATCTTAAATATGAAAAAGAAAAAGAAAAGATTACTGTTTCAGGTAGGTCGGATTTTGATTTAAAATTTAATTCCATGTCCGAATTTCCTGCGAATGGCAGGATTAAACTTGACTTGAAAAATATTACAGCGAACGGTCTCATTATTAAAGAATTCGATATTCCACCTGTACGGTTTTCATCGATTACAGCGGATATAAATATTGCTAAAAAGAAAATCAGCATTGACGAGTTTAAGGCAGCCGGCCCGGATATTAAAGGAAGCATCAACGGCTCCGTAATAGTTGCCCAGTTTTTTAATCAATCTCAGTTAAATCTGAATATTATTATTGATTCTTCATCGCCATTCATTGAAAATTATAAAATACTTCTTAGCAAGTGGATTGATAATTCGAATAAAATACAGCTGGCAGTTAAGGGTTCAATAAGTAATCCAAGAATAGACTCCGCAGAGGAAAAAAATACCGGTACGATTCCAGAACCGAGAACAAACATTCCGGAGCAAAGAAACAGAAGGCTGCCGGCAGATTCATTTCCTAAACCGAGAATGGAGCAAAGAACGGAACCGAGGAAGGTGGATCGTGGGGAACGCGGTACGGAGCAGCAGCCGCAGGCCGATCAGCCTCAGACATCCTTTCCGGGAGTTGAACCGCCTGTTCAGGAAGATAACGCAAGCGAATAGTCGTTATTGTTCTTCCTCCTGTTCTGTAAAAACGCTAAACCCTAATTCATCAATAATTTTGTCCGAGTGAGTTAAAGTAATTTTATACTCACCATCAGGTAAATTAACAATATCACCGTAAATTATTTTGTTTGATGGAGATATTTTTTCAGTTCTGCTGTCTATATCGACCCAAACTATTTCTTTTTTTAAGAGCACCACACCTATTTTTGTTTCTTCCCGGACATTTACGAAAATATATACCCATTTAATTTTCTCATTTTTTTCAAGTTCCAGCGGCCTGTCTGCTTTTCTGTACTTGTCTTCAAAAGTATTCTTATACGCGAATTCCCCTTTTAGTTGTCCGCAGCCTAAGAAGATGTAAGCAATAAAAATTATTGAAAAAATATTTTTTTTCAAAACACTATCACTCCACTTTGTATTGATCTTTATCCAGTTCAATCACGCTGTTATTTTTGTCTTTTTCCGTTCTTACATTGGTTTTTCTGTTATTATTATTTTTTAAATTACGTTTCACTGTAAAAATAAATTTAACTAATTTATATAAAAAATAAATAAAAATAAATATAAATA
>JAZDKB010000032.1:0-49134 GCA_043803405.1 Spirochaetota bacterium
TATCTGGCAATAACAAATATATCCAGAAAATGGACAAGGCCTATTGTCGAATGGGGGCTTGCATTGAATCAGTTTGCTATACATTTTGGAGATAGAGTGAATATCTAATATCTGTTTACACAAAAAATATTACACTCTCGAGGATGCTTCCGTTTTTTGTTGAAACATTAATGCTCTGTCGGAAAACCGATGTGTTCTAACGGAAAACACATCGGTTCTGGTTAAAACATTTATGCTCTGACAAAGAACACTATGGTTTTGCTGTAAAACATATATGTTTTATCAAAGAACATTATGGTTTTAATGCAGAACATATTGGTCCTGGCCAAAACATATGTATTCTGACAAAGAACATAATGGTTCTGCAATAAAACAATTTGGATTTAGCGGTAATCCATATGTTTTGCATACAATACATGATCGTTTTGCCGGGAATCATGCTGGTTTTTTAATTAAGCATTTGCGTTTTAGTGGAGAACTGTTAGGTTTTAAAGTAAAGAAGATCGGATTTATAGAGGTGCGAGTTGGGATTAGGTTAAGTTTTATTTGTTACGTTTCGTTTATTCAAGGTACATAAATATAAATAGTATTTTAATTCCAAATATCATAATTCGAATTAATAAAACCAGGAGCCATTCAATGGAAATAAAAAAGTTATTACTTTGCTTGCTACTTTTTTTATTTGTTAGCTGTGTAACTATAGCTAAAATTCCTTATGAAAAAGATGCCTCAATAATCGGGATGACGGTTTGGCTTGATAAATTTCCTTTTAGCATGTATCCGACTTCAGTTTTTTTTGTAAAAGTAAACGATAATGAAAACTTTTTAAATGGAAATGAAATTATAAAAACCAATTATTCATATGGTGAACGGGTCTATTTATTAAATCCGAAACCTGGAAAATATTATGCAGTGGCAGCATATGAAAAAACAACGAATCAATCCGGTAAAGTGACCATGACTGATTACACGAATTACTATTTCCCTGTCAAATTAATTGAACTTACTGAAGCAAATATAAAAAATAATGAAGCAGTTTATCTTGGGCATTATACGGTAGATGTTCCATTTAGATGGTCATATAGTGGCATTAATAAACCGGATGAAGCTCAATTTTATTATTGTAAAAAATTACAACCAAATAAATTAGAATGGACAGCCGAAGGTTGTTGTTTGGAAGGATGTATGGCCTTTATTAGTAGAAAACGGGAAAGCGCCCTTGCTGTTAATATTAAAGAAATAAAAAAGGATCTTAAATCGGAAAGTATATTTTGGGAAAAGACCAGGCTTTGTTTTGCTGGAAATTCTAATACAAGTTATGACAAAGAGAGTATAGAAGCAAACAAAGGCTGGATTGAATTGATAGACAGGAAAATCCAGCAATTAAAATCAAAAGAAAAAAATATTGAATTAAAATAGCAATTTATAGCTTTAAAAAACACTATCAACAGCTAATGAACATACAATTTTTTTAAATTATTTGATAAGGATATTTATGACAAAATTTAAAAAACACGATCACGCAAATAATATACAGGGACAGTTAATCGACATAATAGAAGAACTATGCAGCTTGGAATCGTATAACCTGGCGTATCACCAGTCGCGACACGAGTCTCCCATGCCGTCAATAGAAGATCTTGAAGACATTGTAGACATTCTGCGTTCGGTTCTGTTCCCGGGATATTTCGGGGACTCCAACGTAAAGCCGGAAACAATGCGCTATTATCTGGGCGCCGCAATAGACAAGATTTTTATCTCATTATCCGAGCAGATAAAAAGAGGGCTCTGTTTCATGTGCCAGAGGACTGAATCCGAATGCCAGGAATGCGATCAGAGATCGAGGGATATCACGGTTCAATTTTTAAACAGCCTGGGCAAAATACGCCATCTTCTTTCAACAGATGTTCAGGCTGCGTTTGAAGGCGACCCTGCGACAGAAACGCCGGGTGAGATAATATTCTGCTATCCGAGCATCCGCGCCCTGATCAATTACAGGATAGCGCACGAGCTGTTTAAGCACGAAGTCCCGTTCATACCGAGGATCATCTCGGAAATGGCTCATTCCGCGACCGGCATAGACATTCATCCAGGTGCAGAGATCGGCGAAAGCTTCTTTATAGATCACGGTACAGGCGTTGTTATAGGCGCTACCTGCATAATAGGCAAAAACGTAAGGCTGTACCAGGGCGTCACACTGGGCGCAAAGAGCTTCCGCCTTGACAAAGCAGGCAACCCTGTTAAAGGCATACCGCGCCACCCGATTGTTGAGGATGATGTAATAATCTATTCAGGAGCCACGTTGCTTGGCAGAATAACGATCGGGAAAGGGGCGGTCATAGGCGGCAATGTGTGGGTGACCGACAGTGTGCCGCCTGCGGGCAGGGTGCTTCAGAGAAACGCCGACTTTATGTACGAGGGCGGAGCAGGAATATAACCTCACCCTCCTAACCCCGTGCGAAGCCTCCTTTAGGACTCTCCCAAAGAGAGAGGGAGGAATTCCCGTTTCAGTAGGAAGTAAAGTAGCAAGCAGGGACGTGTTTCTCACCCGCACCTGCAAGTTACTTTTTTCTTTAAAATAATCAGGCAAGCGTTTCATTCTATGAAGAGCAGGCTCCCGCAGTCAAACAGAGGCCCGTTGTACAGCTCAACAATATCGTATTTAAGCGAACGCAAAAATTCTGAAACCTGCTTCCCATACGGGTAATGGCTCAGGCTGCCTGAGATAAATACAGTATCCCCAAGCACGCCGCACGCGCCGCCGAAAAAGCCGTGGCCGAATCCCGGGAGCAAAATGCCGTCCGGCTTTACGTAAAGCGCGTTAAGCTCCCTGCCGAGAAGAGTCCTGTATATGCCGGTGTCCGACGTAATAAAGCCGCTGTCCTTAAGCGGAAAAAGATTGCACCGCGTGTAACCCTGCTGCACAGAAAGCTTTTCCAGACCGCTGCACGCGTCCAGTATAGCAGTATCAGTAATGCCTGTCCTGTGTATCAGGAAGCTTTCTGTAACCGCGGCATTGTACGCAGCGCTCGCGGGATACGCGCTCCCGACAGGACTAACTCCCAGCCTATATGCGACCTTCTTCCTGTCCAGCATTCTCAGGTATTCCTCAGGTACATTGGGCGCGGCAATAATGATGCTCTTCGTTTTGCAGAAAAAAATATCCGGGTGCCCGGATATTGCTTCGTAGGTAATGCCGCTTATGCCTAGCTCCACTAAGTCCGCAAAGCGCGACAGCGTCTCCTTTGCTTCATCAGGCAGGCGTTTATCACATACACACAGAAGCATAATTCCTGCCTTTTACCGACCGCTCATTTATAAAAATGACCTTCCTGAATTTTTCCATAAGCATTTTTTTATTGCCCGCGCCGTAGCCGACAGCGTAATTATATTCCGCAGGATTAACGTAAACAGCGAGCTCATCATGCTCAGGCACACGAAGCAATCGCCCCAGCAGATTTTTCCAGATTCTCGTGAGCACAAGTTCCCTGAACGACCGGTGAAACGGTCCGGCAACAAGCGCGTCGCCCGAGAGCAGCCCCTCGCTCGGGTGCAGCCCCATCCGTATAACATTGATCCCGCGCTCTTCAAAAATCTGTAAGATAATTACAGCCTGCTCTACAGCTTCATCAAGCGTAAGCGGCGCGTATTTCTTTTCCAGATACATTCTTTCCAGTGCGGTTCCCTTAATTACGAGAGCCGGATACAAGCGCGCTGTGTCCGCTCCCAGAGAAGCAAGAGCGCGCGCTGTTGCTTCTGCTTTCGCAGGAGTGTCGCCGGGGAGCCCTGTCATCATCTGCAGGCCAAGCGATATCTCCGCTCTTTTTATTATCGCTGATGCCCTCACAACATCTTCCGCAGTATGCCCCCTAGCCGACAGTCTCAGTACTTCGTCGTCCATTGACTGCGCACCCAGCTCTATCGCAGTCACGCCGTACTGCTTCAAAAGAGCAACCGCATCTTCGCTTATGTAATCGGGACGCGTCGACAGCCTGATCCCGCTGACTCTTCCGTTTTTAACATACCTGTAAGCAATATCCAGATATCTTCTTTGCTCTTCAACAGGAATGCCTGTAAAGCTCCCGCCGAAAAAAGCGATCTCAATTTTGCTGCCTTTTCGCATAGTAGAAAGATGCTTCTCGATTATGTCAACGACCTGTTCCGAATTCGGATCAGCCTGCGCGCCGGATATATTTTTCTGGTTACAGAAAACGCATTGATGCGGGCACCCCATGTCAGGAAAAAAGATCGGGATATTGTAATGTCTGCTTTGCATGATTATTTTAAAATTCTTGAAATCACTGTTTACTGAGCATAAAAGATACTGGACATTGCTGTCAATAATATCCTGATATAATATAAAGTGCAATTACACATTTGACTTTGATATTTAAAAGCGTAAAAACAATAAAATACATACAAAAATAATTCCTAAACCTTAAAACGTGATTATTAAGGAATGTAGCTGACTCAAAAGAATGCCACAGAGGCACAGAGTTTAATAATTATTTAAGCCTCTGTGCCTTTGTGGTAAAATTTTTAGTTCGGAACATCCTCATGCCTTCTAAATATTCACATTTAACGTTTAGAAATATCCTTACATTCACACTTTTTAAAAATGACGGTGTAATAGTATTATGAGATAAAAAGTAATTGATATTATATTAAGAAATAATATCTTATTTATAGCAAATTAATTCCTGTGTTTTAGAGGATCAAGTGGAAATTATATTTGAATGGGATGAAGACAAAGCAACGATGAATCTAATAAAACACAAAGTAAGTTTTAATGAAGGTAAAACTATTTTCAATGACCCATTTTTAATTACGTTCCCGGATAATACCGGTTATGAATTTGAAGAACGATTTATTAATATAGGACTTTCGGCAAAGGGCAAAGTTCTGGTTTTAATTCATACCGAAAGACAAGGAAGAATACGTATAATAAGCTGCAGAAAAGTTACAGCACATGAAAGGAAATACTATGAAGAAGAATAAATCCTCTGATTCATTAAAAATAGAAGAGATGAAACCCGAATATAACTTCTCCAAAATGAAAGGTGCTGTGCGGGGCAAATATTATAAATCATACAGAGATGGACATAAGGTTGTGATCCGTAAAACAGACGGGACTGAATCTGTTCAATATTTTAAACTTGAGGACGGTTCAGTTATGCTTGAGCCGGACGTAAGAGATTATTTCCCTGATTCAGAATCTGTTAACAAAGCTCTCAGGTCGCTGATTGAAATAATACCGCAAAAAAGAAATCACAGAAAATAAAATTTCCCAGTGCTTTCGCACCGGTTTCCGCCTTCGGCGTAAATAGGGTATTTTTTTTTAGGACGTTGAAGTAAATTTTTTACCTTAGACGCTTTATTTCAGCCTGACTATAAAGGAACAATAAACAGATATGGACGGAAATAGCAGAAAAGATATTAAGCCAGGAATTAAAGTAGCAATAGTTTTAAAACAGGACCAGAGAACCGGCAAACTGACCGAAGGAATTGTAAAGGACATCTTAACAAACAGCCCTAATCATCCTCACGGTATAAAGGTGAGATTATCCGGCGGCGAAGTAGGCAGGGTTAAAAAAATATATTAAAAAGCCCTGCCTTCCAAAGACAGGGCTTTTATGTGTTAAGCCTGATTTATGGCTGAAAGCATCCACTTCTTAGCACGCGAAGGCCGGGTGAAAGTCCAGTATTCCTCAAATTTAACAGGCTCTGTTTTGCTTCCGCTTATAACATTGCCGCTTTTATCATCAACTGTGTAATCCAGAATGTTCGCATATATTAGAGTGGTGATATAATCCTGTCCGTTATCCTGCCACGCTTCGGTTAAATCAACAGTACGCACTGCAATGTTTTCCAGACGGTTGACCCTGTTCCCGCCAAGCATCTCATCAATATCACCCTGAAACTGTTCTTTCATTTCATCGGAAAGGATCTGATTAACGGTCGATAGATCGCGGTTCATCCAGGCGGCCTGAATTTTAAAAAACATGTCCATTACATTATCTTTAAAACGGACCTCGTCAAAGGACGGATCGCTCATCTTTATATCGGAAAGATCGGATTCGCGGGTTTGCGGCGCATCCTGACTCGCTCCGAATAATCCGCCTCCGGCTAATGGGGATCCACCGGAGCCTTCCTTGCGTCTTTTATACATTCTGTACAGCAATAATCCTAGGCCGCCAATGACCAGTATTTCGATCAGTCCAATGCCACCACCGCCGCCGCCTTCGCCACCCCAGCCTGTACCGCCATAGCCAAGCCCGCGGAACAGCATGCTTCCGAGAAAACCGCCCGCCATGCCCATGCCAAGGCTTCTTAAAAATCCACCGCCGGCAGGCTGAGAGTAAGGCGTAGATGGCTGCGTAGCATTGCGTGCAGGCTGCGTGCTGCGGCTCATCGAAGAGCTCGGGCTTGAAAAAGAGCGCGAACCTCTGCTGCCGAAGGAGCGGCCGCCCCCTGCCCTTGCATAAGCGAACTGCTCGGTAACAATCATAGTAATAAAAACTAGCGCAGCAATCGCAGCGCTTACCTTAAATATTTTCTTTAACATCAATATTTTCCTCTTTAAAATAAATTTTCTATTGCATAATACTGCAATTTAAGCCTTTTTATTAAATATATTTTAAGTTAGCAAGTCAATTATCCGACTTAACCGAATTTTTATAAGATTACATGTTAACATAAAATTATGACTTTATGCCTCTTTATTCCTTTTTAATCTTACGCTTAACAGGCTAAAAAGAGATATCGCGACAACAAGCAAAATAAAGCCCGTAATATATTCTTTGAAAATAATTTTACCTATGGCAAAAAGCGACGAATAAATAAGCGCAATCCCGATCATCCAGTCAATTAATAGATATGATATTGAACCCGACTTTTCAGTTATTAAAGCAGCGGATTTAACATTTTCCCATCCTGCACCACCAGGGTGAACCCTTTTGTAAAATTTTATAAGATGATCCATCTCCGCAGGTTTTGTAATAAAAGTCGCTGTTATCCATGCTATAGTAGTGAATACAACAATTATAAACAGACTATCAGGGAAATCTATATGAAATATAAATTTTATGATAGTATACGCAACAAAAGGAGCTATCATAGCAACGATCTCGGACCATGCGTTTATTCTCCACCAGTACCATCTTAAAATAAGCACAAGGCCAAGTCCTGCGCCGCATTCAATAATAAAAGCCCAGGCGCCCGAAATGGAATTTATAACAAGAACAAGCATGCTGGAGACGGCCACAAGCACGAGTGTAATGATCCTGGAAACAACAACATAATGTTTTTCCTCGGCGCCGGGTTTTATAAATCTCCTGTAAAGATCGTTAAGAATATACGAGCTGCCCCAGTTCAAATGTGTCGAAATAGTCGACATGTACGCAGCAAGGAAAGCAGCGATCAGAAGGCCGAGAATTCCCGCAGGAAGAAAGTCCTTCATTGCCATAACATAGCCGGATTTTTTCGCGTCCGGAGGCAGGTCAGGGTACAGGACGAGCGAACACAACGCAACAATGATCCACGGCCACGGCCGCAGGGCATAGTGCGCGATCGTAAACCACAAAGTTGCGAGAAGCGAATGCCGCTCGTCTTTCGAGGACATCATTCTCTGCGCAACATAGCCCCCGCCGCCTGGTTCAGCGCCCGGGTACCACGAAGCCCACCACTGAACAAATATATGAGCAAGAAACGCGCTGAACGAGAGCGCCATAATGCCGCCTGCAATGTGCCCTGCGCCGAAATTTAGTTCCGGAAAAAAACTGAAAACATGCTCCGGCAGTTTGCTTTTGAGTCCTTCTATGCCCCCTATTTGCGGAAGATTAATTATTATTACAGCCAGTACAATACATCCGGCCATAGCCATTATAAACTGAAAGAAATCGGTTATTACAACGCCCCATAACCCGGATAAAGCTGAATACAGGCCGGTTATCAGCATACATAAAATCACAAATAAAATTACATACCCTTCGCTTAAACCGAATATCGTTTTTAATATTTCTGCGAGCGCCACGTTGACCCAGCCCATTATTACGCAGTTCATAAACAGACCGAGATATACCGCCTTGAAGCCCCGCAGGAAAGCGGCAGGTTTCCCGGAGTAGCGGATCTCGATAAATTCCACGTCGGTCATTATGTCCGCCCTTCGCCAGAGCTTCGCGAAAAAGAATACTGTCAGCACACTGCCTGCAACCATGTTCCACCACAGCCAGTTGCCTGCAATGCCTCTCTGCGCTACAAGCTCGGTTACAGCAAGCGGGGTATCCGCGGAAAAAGTGGTAGCCACCATTGCGGTGCCCGCAAGCCACCACGGCAGCTTTCTGCCGGAAAGAAAAAATTCGCTGGTGTTTTTGCCTGCCCGTTTTGAAAAATACACAGCAATTGCGAAACTCGCAACAAAATATAAAAGTATAATAATAACATCAATAGTATTAAGCGGCATAGATTTAGTTATCCTCCAAAAATTAGCATCTGAACGAACTTCGCTACGACAGATTGTATGTGTTCTCTCCGGCTCCGAATAAAGGCTTATCGTGCCTGCGCCTGTATTCGCTGCCACTCTTTGACAATTTGCCTCAAGAATCCTGATATTAAATGGATATATCAAGAAATAATTTACCGTACTTAGATGATTTTTAGCTACTCTGCGTTTATAGTGGAATCAATCGGAAATTAAATCTTGAAAATTATTTAATTTAATGCTATAATCACATACAATGGAAAAAATAAATATATTGCTTCTTAATGATACGCCGGATTCGGAAAATGCTGTATCCGGATTTCTTGATGCCGATATTTTTAATGTTAGTCGGATTGATAACATGAATGCTGGAACAGGACTGTCCGGTTTTACCCCGCAATTAATAATTTATAAAACCCCCAAAGATATCCGTAAAGCCGGTATCGACGATGACCTGAAAAAATTCAATCCGGATGACTCAATTCCGGTTCTTTTTATAACAGATCCCGAAACATCTGAATCTTATCTGCTCAATCTATGCTCCGGCATATATCATCATGTGAATCTTCCGTTAAATAAAGAATTCCTGTATTCAAAACTATTCGGCATTCTGAATAAACATATAAAGACAAATGAAGGCTTGTGCAACCTGGAAATTGAATATAACCGTATAAGTAAAAACTTAAACATCACCAATTATGAACTTTCGGCTTTTATTGTCTCAGCAATGGAGAATTCAGTTTTGTGTAATAAATCTTCAAATAACGACTTAAAATCGAAAGGTACATTTAAACAAAACGAAGAAAGCTGTGCGGGAAAAGATAAATATTTAGTTGAGCGCGAATTATCCCTGGCTATTGAACGCAATGAATTTGTACTTCATTATCAGCCTATAATGTCGCTGAAAGATAATATCCTTTCCGGATTCGAAGCCCTTGTACGATGGAATCATCCTGAGAAGGGACTCATCTTCCCGGATGATTTTATTCCTGTTCTGGAGAATTCCCCTTTGATTATACCGGCCGGTTTTATTATAATTGAAAATGCAGCAAAACAATTAAAAGAATGGCAGAAAAAATTCGATGCCCGCATAAGGATGAGCATTAATCTGTCACCGAGGCAGTTTGTTCACGAGCCTTTATGTGAAAGGATTTTTAAAATTATAGACTCTTATGCGTTACACCACGAAGATATCACTTTTGAAGTTACGGAAACGGCCTTTACCGAAGATATGGAAACTGCAAATATTACTCTGCTCAAATTAAGGTCACAAAAGTTTAAAATAAATCTTGATGATTTCGGCACAGGTTACTCCTCAATGATGTACCTTGTTCATTTTCCTGTTGACTCGATCAAAATAGACAAATCGTTCGTAAAGTGGATGAATGTTGATGAAACAAGCGAGCAGATTGTGAAATCTGTAATTTTCCTTGCTCATAACCTTAATATGAAAATCATTGCTGAGGGCGTAGAAACGTCCGAACATCTTGCAAAACTTACGGAATACGGCGCCGACTTTTTGCAGGGATACTATTATGCGAAGCCTTTAGCTCCTGAAAAAGCAGAGGAGTATATTGAAAAATTTTATAAAAAAGTCTCTTCTCATCAATCATCGATTTAAATCTTTCATAGAATTAAAAAAATGCCGATTATTACTAATAATACAAATAAATTAACCTTTGAGCGGATTGATTTTTTATATAACTATGATTAAAAAACCGACTAAACTAATACCTAAATACAGAAAGCTTATTGAAGGACTCAGAAATTCGGAAAACAGATACCAGGCTCTTTTCGAACAATCAAGGGATGCTATTATAATTACTTCCCCGGAAGGGAAATTCATTGATATTAATCAATCCGCACTTGATCTTTTCGGCTATGACAGAGATGAATTAATGGGAAATAGTGTTTACCTTATTTATGCAAACTATAATGACAGAAAGTATTTTATAAAAGAAATTTTAAAACAGGAATATGTAAGAAACTTTGAAGTAAAATTAAAGAAAAAAAGCGGAGTTGAAATGGATTGTTTATTTACATTTTCAATAAGACGTTCCGCAAATAATAAGATTCTTGAATATCAGGGCATAATCCGCGACATAACAGCCACAAAGCAAATGGAAAAGAAACTGCTCGAGATGTCCATTATAGACGATCTTACAGGGCTTTATAACAGGCGCGGACTTTTTATTATGGCAGATCAGCATCTTAAAGTCGCAAAAAGGATGAAGAATGAGATATACTGCATTTTTGTTGATATAGATTCCATGAAGTTAATTAACGACACTTTCGGGCACCCGGCCGGCGATAGCGCACTTAAAGCTGCTGCCAATTTTTTACGAGGCACATTCAGGGAGTCGGACATTATTTCACGCTACGGCGGGGACGAGTTTCTGGTTTTAACATTACATGACGCTGAAAACAAGGAAAACATCCTGGCACGGTTTAACCAGACTCTCAAATTCAGTACACTTGACCGCGATAGACAGTATAACTTTTCATTAAGCGCAGGCATATCAACATATAAACCGGGAACAGATAATACACTGGAAGAGATCATCTCGGAAGCTGATATATTGATGTATAAAAACAAAAAAGATAAAAAAAATAACCCTCTGACTATTTAATTTTCTTCTCAAATCAAATTAGCTTGCTTAAAAAATATCCCGGCATAATAATATCCGTTTAGCTCATTCCGGAATGCCAAGTGAAATAGACTCTAAGAGTGCATCCAAAACCTATATAACACTATTTTGTTTTTCGAGACAGTAATATGAAAAAAAAGTTGTTTGTAATAGACGGCCATGCGCTGTGTTACAGGGCGTATTACGCTTTTATCAATAATCCGTTAAAAAACTCGAAAGGGCAGAATACTTCTGCGATATTCGGTTTTGCCCGGATGTTGTTTAAGCTTCTGAACGATCAACACCCCGACTATCTTATTGCTGCGTTCGATCCGCCGAAGAAATCCTTCAGGTTCAAGCTGTACCCTGAGTACAAGGCAAAGCGGCAAAAGATGCCCGAAGACCTCCGGCCGCAGATCGAGGAGATAAAGCACATGCTAAGTGTGCTGGGCGTGCTAAGCATTGAGCACGCAGATTACGAAGCGGACGACGTGCTCGGCACGATCGCTGCGAAGTATGCGTCGAATGAAATGGATGTTGTGCTTGTTACAGGCGACAAGGACGCGTATCAGCTTGTGAACGAAAACGTAAAGATATACGCCAACAAAAAAGGCATTGCGGATTTCGAACTTATGGACAGGGAGAAAGTAATCGATAAGCTTGGGCTGACGCCAGAGCAGGTTATAGATTACATGGCTCTCATGGGTGACGCTTCGGACAACATCCCCGGGGTAAGCGGCGTGGGCGAAAAAACCGCGCTTAAATTAATAAGCGAATATGCTACGCTCGACAACCTGTACGCGCACGTAAACAACATCAAAGGCAAGGTTAAAGAATACCTGTCGGATAAAAAAGACATGGCCTATTTAAGCAAAGACCTTGTCACAATACGCACAAATGTCCCTATTGAAATAAATCTTAAAGAGGCAAAAATACCAGAGCTGAAATCCGAAAGCGCGAAAAAATATTTTACTGAAATGGAAATGGCATCTCTTGTAGATGATTTTGCCGGAGAAAAAACAAAAAGCAATAACAGGAAAGAAGAGAAAAAAAATTATCTTACAATTAAAAACACAAAAGATATTAAAGAAGTAATCGGCCGGATTTACGAACACGGCGAAGTCTGCGTCGATACTGAAACAACTTCGCTTAATCCTATGGACGCAGAGCTTGTCGGGGTCTCATTATCCGTTAAAGAAAACGAAGGCTGGTACATCCCTGTTTACAGCCAAAGCCTGTTCGACAGCGAAGACATTGACGGTGCCGTACTTCTAAAAACGCTTAAGCCGATGTTCGAGGATGCTAAAATAAAAAAGATCGGGCAGAACATCAAGTACGACCTTCTTGTGCTGAAGAACGCAGGCATTGAAATGAAAAATATTTTTTTCGACACAATGATTGCAGCTTACCTGATCGATCCCGAAAGCCGCGTCAGCATGGACGACCTTGCGGAAAGATATTTGAGCTACAAGACCATACACTACGAGGAGCTGGTCGGCAAAGGCAAAAACGCCCTTTCAATTGCCGAGGTGCCTGTTGAAAAGGTCGCTGAATACGCTATCGAGGACGCGGACATCACCTACCGTCTTTATAAACTTCTTAAAAGAAAATTGGAAGAGAATGAACTGGAAAAACTTTTTTATGATATTGAAATGCCGCTTGTGTCCGTCCTTGCCATTATGGAGTGGAACGGCGTAAAGATAGACACAGCCAGGTTCGCGGAGCTGAACAGCGAAAACCAGAAGATGCTGGACAGTGTAGAAAAAAAGATATACGGTCTTGCAGGACAAAAGTTCAACATAAATTCAACGCGCGAGCTAGCTGCAATTCTTTTCGACAAGCTCGGCCTTAAGCCTGTGCGCAAAATAAAGACCGGATTCTCAACCGACATTCGGGTGCTGGAAGAACTGAAAGGCAGGCACGAGATCATTGAGCATTTGATATCGTACAGGACGCTTGCAAAGCTGAAGAACACTTACATCGAAAAGCTGCCGCAGATCATCTCTCCGAAAACCGGGCGTATACACACATCGTATAACCAGACCATTACTGCAACAGGACGCCTCTCATCATCCAATCCGAATCTACAGAATATTCCCATAAGAGACGAGTTCGGGAAAAAGATACGCAGCGCGTTTGTTGCCCCCAATGGCCACGTACTCATCTCTGCAGACTATTCGCAAATTGAGCTGCGGCTTGCCGCGCATTTTTCCTGCGACAAAAACATGACAGAGGCTTTTAAAAACAACATCGATATTCATAGCCTCACTGCTTCGTCCGTTTTCAATGTATCGATCGATTCTGTTACACCGGATATGCGTCGGCAGGCAAAGATCATCAACTTTGCAACGATTTACGGCGTGTCGCCGTTCGGACTTTCGCAGCAGGCGGATATCGACGTTCACCAGGCTGCGGATTTTATTAAGAAATATTTTGAAACCTATCCCGGATTTAAAAAATATATTGATGATACTGTCGCTTTTGCGAAAGAACACGGCTTTGTAAAAACACTTCTGGGCCGCAAACGCTATGTGCCGGATATTATATCCGAAAATAATTTCCGCAAGGAAGGCGCTGTACGCATAGCGATCAACATGCCAATTCAGGGTACTGCTGCGGACATGATAAAGATCGCCATGATAAACATTCAGAAAACCATTGACGACAAAGGCTACAAGGCAAAAATGATTTTACAGGTTCATGACGAACTTGTGCTCGAAACGCCCACAGACGAAAAAGAGCTCATTGCAGAGCTCATCAGAAAAGAAATGGAAGGCGCAGTAAAACTGAGTGTGCCTGCAACAGTAGACATAGCAGCAGGCAAAAACTGGGATGAAGCGCATTAGGATGGCAAATGGCAGGGAGCAGCCGGAAATGCAAAAACGGAAAAATTTTTAATGTATCCAGCTCTCAATAAACTTAACAAATCTTTTTAAGCCATTAATATGAGTGCCGATATATAAGGCGGCATAAGCCGTAATAACGGAACCAAGCACCATAAAGAGCGGAACTTCAAGCACGCTGCCGAAATGCGTCTTAAGCCATATTAATGAATCGCTGTATGATACAAGAAATATACTGGCAAAGATAACACTGCCGGTAGAAATCCATTTTGCGGAGGAGATATTTTTCCCATAAAACATATCGGACTTTGATATTGCAAGCATAACCGATTCAGTTATATCTTTAGACATAACAAACGGAGAGGTTGTACGTGCTAATACGAAAGCCTTTTGCATCTCCCTGACCTCTTTTCTGCATTTGGAGCAAAAAGCGATATGCATCCTTATTAAAAAAGCAGGATACCTGCTGTCGTCCTGGTTTATAAAATCAGCAATGGCTTTTTCACATTTCATTGTAATCCTCCGCAATGCTTCCCCGAAGCTTATCCCTTAAGATTTGTTTCGCGCGAAGCACGTTCGATTTTATTGTATTTACAGGATAACCTGTAATTTCCTCAATTTCAGCGTATTTGAATCCCATAAAAAAATAAAGATCAACGCATACCCTGTACTGATCGGGCAAAGCATCCACTGCGCTGCGCAGCTTGTCTCTCAGTTCTCCCTTAACAAGGCTTTGCTCGGGTGTTTGCTCGCCGGAAACAGAATCTTCAAATACTACTGATTCTATCTTTTTCGCCTTTATTAAATTAATACCGTAGTTGTACGCAATCCTTATTAACCATGCGCGGAAAGTCGCCTTCCCGTTAAATGATTTCAGTTCGTTATAAACTTTAAAAAAAACATCCTGCACAAAATCATTTGAATCATCGGCGTTTCTGAAAAACCTCATTCCAATACTGTAAATATATGACTGATACCGTTTAACTACAATCCCAAAGCTCTCAGTATCGCCCTTTAATACCCGCCGTACAACCCATTCATCTGAGTATATATCATTCAGCATTTCTTTTATTTATGGCACAGATCAAAACTTATTTATTATAAAGTTTTTTTTGAATAAGTATAATAATTATACTTATCTCTCATCTGTACAGCTATTTTTTATGCCAAATAATGCGAATAATATAATAACATATCAAACTGATACCGCACGACAGCGGTATAATGCCGCTAAGTAAACTGTAAGCGAATCCTTCTTTAACAAGAAAAAATATCGTTAAGCAAAGACCTATGCCGAAAAGAAGGAGGCCTGTAAAAATACTGAAAATGCCAAGATCAAAATTGATCCTTTTTGTTATCCCCTTCTCAATCATAAGCATCTTTTCTTTATGATTATAAAATAAATAAAAGAAAATAACAATAGCCCCCATAACAATGCCGACAATAGGTATCACTGTCACTATTATCTGGGCAGAAGTTGACGGTGTTTGCATTTAGCGCTCCTATAATAGATCGCCCTCACCTAAGCTCACCCCCCAACCCCTCTTATAAAAAAAAGGAGAGGGAGAGAATTCCTCCTTCTCCTTTGGGAGAAAAGAGTCAGGGTGATCAGGTTTTAGAGATGACCTTTTAATTACCTTCTCTTTTATCCGGGAAATGCAGTTTTTCTTTCCACTGGGAAATATGCGAATCGCAATATTTCTCAAATTTATTCAACCTTTCATTTAAATATATCTGCATATCACGGTTCATTTGTCTGTATTTTTTTCCGGTTGTAACTTGCATCTCGGATTTATATTTTTCCATCTTTGAAGCAATCAATGTATTGCCTTTATGTAATATTTCAGCTATTTCTTCTCTTAAATTGCTCATACGCTCTTCGAGCATTGCTGAAAATTCTTCGGCTTTGATAATTTCGTGCGTTATCCTGAAAAAATGGTAACCTTTAACTGCAAGATTAACAGCTTGCGAAAACATCACTCTTCTATGAATAAGCACTTTAATTAAAAATTTAAAATAAATTAAGCCGTAGCTGGAAAAACCCTGTTTAATGAGAGATAGAACCAGGGCTTTAAAATCGTCCCAGTACAATTTTCTTGTAGAAACTTGTATTTGCGGCAATCGATTAAGGAGAGTATAACATCTTTCAAAATAATTACGCGGATTATATATTTCGGATATTATATGTTTATATCCTTTAAAAAGCTTTTCCTTAGGCATTTTTGGAATAAAGTTTAGCTCAAAATCGTGTGTGTTATTGCCTTTCAGTTCGCCTGTGAGACGCCCTTCAGACATAAGCCTTCTGTAGAGCTGAGTGTTCGGAAGCGCTGTGAGCAAACCGATCATTGCAGTCGGAATGGCTGCTTTCTGTATAAAGTCAATCTGCATTTCAAAAATATTTTCCGGATCGGAGTCGAATCCTACAATGAATCCGCCGTATACTTCAATCCCCCTCTTCTGAATCTTTATCACGTTTTCAAGAATATCTTCTCTAAGGTTCTGCTTTTTCTGGGTTAACGCCAGCGTAGCGGCATCCGGAGATTCAATACCGACGAACACTGCAAAAAAAGCAGCCTCTGCCATTAAATCGAGCAGTTCGTCATCATGCGAAAGATTTATACTTGCTTCAGTAAATAAGTAGAAAGGAAAATTTCTTTCCTTTTGCCATACAATAATTGCCCTTAAAAGGTCCTTCACCTTTGTTTTATTACCGATAAAATTATCGTCTACAATAAATAAAGATCCCCGAAATCCCGTATTGTATACTGCTTCCATTTCGCTTATAAATTGCTCTGTCTCTTTTGAACGCTGGGTTCTGCCAAGCATCTCGATAATATCGCAGAATTCGCAGTTAAACGGGCATCCGCGCGAATACTGAAGCGCTAAAAAAGCGTAATCATTTACATTCGGGATAATATCCAGTCTTGGAGCCGGCGTTTTTGTTATATCCGGTTTAATATCTGTAGTGTAAATTTTTTTCGGCGAACCGTTCTCGAAATCCTTTATAAATTCAGGCAAAGTTACTTCCGCTTCGTTCAGTATAAAATAATCGACTCCTTCAATTTCCTTGTAGGAAGACGAAGGATAAGGCCCGCCAGCTGCAACCGGGGTTTTGCATTTTTTGCAAAGCTTTATTACATCAGCAAACGAATTTTTCTGAACAATCATGGCAGATACGAAAACAATATCGGCATCTTTAACAGCCTGCTCGGTAAGCTCGCTTACGTTCATATCTACCAGCTTAAGATTATAATTGTCAGGCAACAGAGCTGCCACTGTCATAAGCCCCAGGGGAGGCATGGTCGACTTTTTATTTATGAATGGCATTGCGTATTTAAAGCTCCAGTAAGTTGTAGGTATTTCCGGATATACTAGTAGCACATTATGTTTCATGATTTTTTGCCTTCGTTGTGATTGATTAACAATAAGAAATTGATAGCAGGTGATCTATACACAAAAAGACAATAATAGGGTGATTAAGTTGCAAAAAAATATATCTTGAAGATAAACAACAAAGGCACAGAAACGCTGCAAAAACCGCATCTGTGCCTTATAATACTTTTTAAAAATATCTATTAAAACTATAGAAGATTACTTCGCGTCAATCCATTTCATCATTTTGCGAAGTTCAGCCCCGACTTTCTCTATCTGGTGATTCTTTCCTTCTTCTTTCATCTTATTGAAATTGGGTCTGCCCTTCTCGTTTTCTTCGATCCACTGTTTCGCAAAAGAACCGTTCTGAACATTCGTTAAAAGCTTCTTCATTGCCTTTCTGGATTTCTTGTTAATTACCTGTTTGCCTGCAATATAATCCCCGTACTCGGCAGTATCGGATACTGAATAGCGCATATAGTTTGCGCCGCCCTGGTAAAAGAGATCCACGATAAGCTTCAGTTCGTGCATGCACTCGAAATATGCGATCTCCGGCTGATATCCTGCCTCAACAAGCGTCTCAAACCCCGCTTTTACAAGCTCGGTCACTCCGCCGCAAAGAACTGCCTGCTCGCCGAAAAGATCGGTTTCCGTTTCTTCTTTAAATGTTGTCTCTATAACGCCTGCTCTCGTAGCGCCTATTCCCTTCGCATAAGCAAGAGCTGTTTCCTTTGCTTTTCCGGAAGCATTGTTTTGTATAGCGATTAAGCAAGGCACGCCCGCTTTCTTCTGATATTCGCTTCTAACTAAGTGGCCGGGTCCTTTAGGCGCAACCATGATAACATCGACATTTTTCGGCGGTACAATCTGTCCGAAATGTATATTGAATCCGTGAGAGAATAAAAGTGTTTTACCTGCTTTTAAATTCGGCTCTATGTCACTTTTGTATATCTTAGCCTGAAGATGATCCTGCAATAGTATCTGGATGATGTCCGCTTTTTGCGCTGCCTCGGCTGCCGGCATCGGCTTGAATTTATGCTTCTGAGCGAGCTTGTAATTGTCGGTTCCCGGAAGCTCGGAAACAATAACCTTGAGCCCGCTGTCGCGCAGGTTTTGCGCCTGTGCATGACCCTGGCTGCCGTATCCGATTACGGCTATAGTCTTATTCTTTATGATGCCCATATTGGCATCCTTATCATAATACATCTTTGCCATTTGTTTATCTCCTTAATAATATATTTTTAGCTGTTTAACATTATTCAAAAATTATTTTTCCTGTATTTGAAACATCAATACTATTAATAAATAATGCTTTTATTGAAAAAGCAATGTCTATAAAAGAATTACAGAAAGTCAAGTTGTTTAAGATTTTTTCACAAGATGTTTTTTATCTTTTACTTGACTGGGTCTTTTTTATTGCATTTAATATCTTTAAATGAAAACAAAAGATATATTAAAATTATATAACGCTATTGTTAAAAATATAAGCGGCGACTGGCTGTTGATCGGCGGTGCGCTCCTTAATGTAATGGGGATAAGCAACCGGGAAAGCGCGTATTTTCAGACCTTCAAAAAAATTATAAAGACACATTTTATCTAAGGCATTTTGACAGCTTTAAGGCCTTATTGCTTGCGCTAAAAACGCATTACCCGTCGAAATTTAAAGAGATCGAAGATACATCAGAAATCAATTTTACCGAATCTTTTGATCTGAATAATATACTTGGCAGGCATATAAAACTAAGGAATATCAGCTTATATAATATAAACAAATATTTTCGCCGGAATTTTAAAACTTAATAATAAGATTACAGATTACAATTTTCTGTTTCTCATCCTTTAAGCATTGATATTCTTCCGCTTCTTATCAGTTCCTTTATTCCATAAGGCCTCAACAATTCGATTAAATTATCAATAGTCTCAGGATCGGAGTCAACAGATAATGTCATGCTTTTCTGGCTCATATCCACGATTTCAGCCTTGAACATCTGCGCAAGCTGAAATACTTCCGCCCTCTTGGAAGGCGCAATATTTACCTTGATAAGCACAAGTTCGCGCTGTATGGATTTAAAGTCCGCATGATCCGTTATTTTTATTACATCGATCAGCTTGTTAAGCTGTTTCTTTACCTGCTCAATTATTTTGTCATCTCCCTTAACTACTATGGTAATTATAGAAACATTGTGCTGTTCGGTTTCGTTTACAGTCAGTGAATCTATGTTATAGCCTCTTGCCGAGAAAAGGCCTGCCACCCTGGCCAGAACCCCGGCCTTGTTTTCAACGCTTACTGATATTACGTGTCTCATGCCAGTTCCCTCATAATCGTATCTTTTACCGACTTGCCCGACGGCACCATTGGATAAACATTCTCCTCTTTTTCCACATGGAAGTCCAGGACGATCGGCTTATCGTTTATTGATAAAGCCTTCTTAATTGCAATCTCGACATCCTCTTTCTTTTCGATAGTGATCCCGACAGCTCCGTATGCTTCGGCAAGCTTTTTAAAATCCGGGCTGAATGCGAGCGAAGTATGAGAATACCGCTTCTCAAAGAAAAGCTGCTGCCATTGTCTTACCATTCCAAGATAACCATTGTTCAGAATAGCTACAATGATCGGCAGTTTGTGCTCAACAGCAACGATCATTTCCTGAATGTTCATTTGAATGGAACCATCGCCAGCTATATCTATAACGCGCTTATCCGGCTTTGCAAGCTGCGCGCCTATTGCAGCCGGAAACCCGAAACCCATTGTGCCCAGGCCGCCGGAAGAAATAAAAGTCCTGGGTTCAGTATACTTATAAAACTGGGCAGCCCACATCTGGTTCTGCCCAACCTCAGTGCATATAATTGCTTTACCCTTAGTGAGTTCATAAATCTTTTCAATTACATATTGCGGTTTAATAGCATCCGTGTTATTATTATAAGTTAAAGGATAATCCTCTTTCATTTTGTTCAAGTGATCGATCCATTCGGCTATATCCGGAGCTTTAACGATTTTTGTCATTTCCGTTAATACATTTTTACAATCGCCGACAATCGGAATATCCACTTCTACATTTTTACTTACGGATGCTGGATCGATATCAATATGAATAACCTTTGCCTTAGGAATAAACTTGGAAATATCGCCGGTTACGCGGTCATCGAATCTCGCTCCTACTGCAATAAGCAAATCGGATTCATTAACAGCATGATTCGCATAATACGTGCCGTGCATACCCAGCATTCCGAGAGACAGCGGATCCGTTCCCGGAAAAGATCCAAGCCCCAGCAGCGTCATTGTAATAGGAATACCGGTTTTTTTTACGAATGCGCGCAATTCCTTTGAAGCGTTCGACAGAATAACACCGCCGCCTGCATAAACAACAGGGTTTTTGGAAGAAGCAATAAGTTCACACGCCTTTTTTATTTGGCCCGGATGACCTTCATAAACCGGCTTGTAACCGCGGATCTGGACTTTTTCCGGATAGTGGAAAGTAGTTTCTCCTTTGGAAATATCAACAGGCACATCAATAAGTACAGGTCCGGGGCGTCCTGTAGACGCTATATAAAAAGCTTCCTTTATCGTCTTAGCAAGCTCATCTATATCCTGTATCAAATAATTATGCTTTGTAATCGGCCTTGTAATTCCGGTAATGTCAGCTTCCTGAAACGCGTCATTTCCTATCATACTTCTTGAAACCTGTCCGGTGAATATGACAAGAGGAATGGAATCCATATTTGCCGTTGCAATGCCAGTCACAAGATTTGTTGCACCAGGTCCGGATGTAGCAAGCACTACGCCGGGTTTTCCCGATGCCCTGGCATATCCGTCTGCAGCATGAATGGCACCCTGCTCATGCCTGGCAAGTATAAACTTAAAAGGAGCATTATAGAGGCTGTGAAAAATCGGGATTACAACCCCACCGGGATACCCGAACATCACCTCAATACCCTCTTTGGTTAAACTTTCTATTATTATATCTGCGCCCGAAAGTTTCAATTTTATACTCCTCTAATTTTTTATTTATGGCTTGCTAAACATACGCATTTTTTGTACTTTAAAATATATTATAAATCAGTAAAGTTTTTAATCTAATAATTAAGTCTTTTAAATGTCAATCAAATATAACTGAAAGCTTTTAAAAAACAATTAGCTTTAATTTATCTTCGTGTAATTACCATGTCAGTAAAAATATATTACTGCAAAAAATATTATAAGCTTCATTGCGGAAAAACATAAATGAATTCTAATTATAAATCCTTAAAAAAGAAATTATTAATATCTTTTTCGATTCTTTTATTTTTAACAGCATCTGCATTCTTTTTATCGTGTACCAGCAAAGTAAAGCATGAACTGATTAAGGAGCGCTCATATAGCCCGGATGATTATTTAATAATATGGGCGCATTCTGATATTCAGCCCAGAAACATCAAAGAGAGAATATATTATGAAAGCGCTATAGCGGACATTAATAGCAATTTTTCAAAAGTTGATATTGCCCTTGTAGCAGGCGACATAGTGCACTGGTCAAATTCCGATGATGATTACAAGTGGTATCTGGAATCAAAAAAAAAGACATCAATAAAATACTGGTACGAAATTGCAGGCAACCATGATCATAAGAGCAAAACAAATAACTATGAAAAATACATACGAATGCCTTTGCACTATTCGGTTAAAATCGGAAATATAATCATAATTTGTCTTTCAGACGAAACCAAAAGTGCAGAAACTAATATCTCGGATGATGCCTTTAACTTCTGGAAAGATATAGTCATAAATAATCAGGATAAAATAATTGTTACAATGACGCATGGATACCTTAAACAAAGTGGACTTTTCGGCTCTTCAATATCCAGCAGAAATATTAAAGATTCGGAAAGATTTTCAGAAATCCTAAAAAAATATAAAGTTGATTTGTGGATATGCGGACACGCGCATTTGCCCCATAATTTCAGCGATTCAGTAAAAATTGTTGACGGGCTTAACGGTACGCTTTTTATCAATATATCCTCGATAAGAGGAGGCAGCATGGCATCCGCAGAATCGTATCTGCTTTTTATTAAAAAAAATACAAATGAATTGATCGCTAAATCCAGGGATCATAATGAAAAAAAATTCAATATGGATGATATATTATATAAACTAAGCCACAAGTTCGAGTGGGATAACAGCCCTCCAATTATGAAATTCATGAACAACAGTAAACAATTAACAATCAGGAGTTTGCGATGAGCCATTCATTAGTGTATTTCGGGCATGAAACCCTTCATAAACCTGCAAAAGAAGTCAAAAATATAAACCAGGAAATAATTGATTTAATAGATATTATGTATGATATCATGTATAAAAACAGCGGAGTCGGGCTGGCTGGGCCACAAATCAATGAACCAAGCAAAATAATTACGCTTGATATTAAAAGTTTAAAATTCGGCCGGATGTCGATAATCAATCCGGAGATCGTTTTTAAATCCGATAAGCTTGTTCCTTATGAAGAAGGCTGCCTGTCATTCCCGGGACTGGTAGCGGAAATCATGCGTCCTGCTAAAATAACAGTAAAGGGCTTTACTTCCGATGAAAAGGAGATATTGCTGGAAGCAGAAGGGCTGCTGGCCAGAGTCCTTCAGCACGAAATCGACCATGTTAATGGTATTGTTTTTATCGATTATCTGGATGAGCATATAAAAAAACAATTAAGGCCTGAATTAAAAATCATAAAAAAATTAAATAAGTCAAATTAATAAATTACAATTATATTTCATTTAATAACCTATGATTAAGCTAAAGGGATAATATCTATTCCGGAAATACGTAAAAAACATCCTGTTTTACGCATTTCCGGCGACATCCTTGTCACCTACTCCGTAGATATTATCCCTTTAGCTTAATCATATTGCTAAACTTATTAAACTTTCATTATTTGTATAATATATTATTATGAAAATCGGTTTTTTTGGAACACCTGAAATTGCTGCATATTATTTAAATATGCTTCACGGGAAACATGAAATTGTGTTTGCAGTTACAGGCGAAGATAAGCCAAAAGGAAGACACGGTACACCGGTATTCAACGAAGTAAAAAATGCTGCGGTTGAAAACGACATACCTGTTCTTCAACCGGCCAAACTCCTGGATAATGACTTTTTAAAAAGCATCGGCAATTTGAAAGCCGACATATTTGTTGTTGTAGCTTATGGGAAGCTGATACCTCCGGAAATCTTTACCATGCCTTCTTTAAAAACAGTCAATGTACATCCGTCACTTTTGCCTAAATACAGAGGTGCAGCTCCCATTCAATGGGCTCTGATAAACGGTGAATCCGAAACCGGTGTAACAATACAGTATATCAACGAAAAACTAGATGCAGGAGATATATTAACACAAAAAAGAATCCCTTTAAATACGGATATATCAGCCGATGATCTTACTAAAATAGTTTTGCCTGTTGGGCTCGAACTTCTTCTGGAAGCGCTTGCTCAGCTCCAATCAGGGAAAGCAATGCCGGTAAAACAAATTGAAGCCGAGGCAACATATTGCGGTAAAATCAACAAGGAAACAGCCCGAATAAACTGGTCAACAGGCGCAGAAAAAATACATAATCTTGTCCGTGGGCTTAATCCGAAGCCCACTGCATGGACAATGTTCAGAGAAAAAAATATTAAAATTTATAAAACGAAAATAGCTCCAGATTACAAGGATGCTGGCTTAAAGCAGGGATATTTAAAAATAATAGGTAAAAAGCTTTTTGTCGGAACAGGAAATAATATACTTGAATTACTTGAAGTACAACCGGAAACAAAAAAAGTAATGAATGCGGCTTCATTTATTAACGGATACAGATTATCGGATGAAGACCATTTTGGATCCTGATGATTTTATCTCTTTTTCTCTTTCATTCTTTCTATCAGTAAATCAATTTCGTCCTGATCCAGCCACTCATCAACATGATTAGGCACAACATCGTAGGTAACCATATACATTTCCAGAGCCATTACAAGGTCTTCCTTTGACAGCACGCCCTGTGTAACAAGAATTTCTCCAATCAGCCTTTCCTTATTGTCTTTCTGAAGATCCAAAGCGGCTTGCCGCTGCTCTTTTGTTATTAGCCCGCTCTCAACAAGAAAATCGCCTATCTTTGTGTCTGCTTCCTTTTTGCACATTTAACTATTCAACTCCATAAATTATAGTTTGTGGTTTTTTACAAACGCCTTTCATATTCCCGGTTAGAAAGCCAGCATCCAATTATTTATGACGGGTAATGTTTATGTTTTTTTGAAAGCAAAGCTAAGAATAAATTTAATTATCTCCAAAATATCAAATTTTATTAATGCTGTCAATTCTTTATTAACCGCTCCGTTTCAGGCCTTAAAGCCGGCAATGGATGCGCTTGCATCCATTGCCTCATTTATAAGCCACTTAAATCCATCCACCTTAACTGTAAGATTTCTTAAAGAATCAATACGCCCATTTATTATATCAATATTTTCTTTTGTAATAATTCGTTTCATTGAAAAAATATCCGTACCCATTAGCATGTAGAGTCTGTTTAAAGGCTCGATTGCAAATTTGTTCATACTTTCAACATCCAGCGTTTCAGTCAGTAAATTTATTCCAGGAGAAAGCTCTTTGCGGAAAAGTATGTCTACGAGAAATGAATATATCTCATCTGTATTAAGAATTACTTTTGTTATTTTATTCAGCCCTGAAATCATCTCATGTATAAACAATCCCTCGGATTTATCCTTATAGGGAATAACGGGAATCCTTTTATACATCTCGGAACTGAACGATCTGCGTAAAAAATAATTAAGGTCGAAATCCTTTAAGCCCATATTAATTAAAATTAACTGTATATTTACGCCGTTTAAAGAATCGAAAAACTGATCTATAGATTCCGCAATTACAGGACTATAATTAAACCTGTCTATTATTGTTTTTAAGATATTTATCCGTTCGTTATTATCTTCCAGAATTAAAAGTTTGCCATACATTTTGTTGCTATTCTTTTCCGTTATATCCAGATAATTTGCTACCCTGTCCGCATTATTCGATTCAAGTACTTCCGATATCCCAAGTTTAAAGAAATATTCCCTTAAATTATTATTGATCCTTGCAGCCAGGGCAACTACTCTTACGGAATTTTTGCGCAATACATTTATCGTATTCTCCAGCCTTTGCATGGAATCTTCTATAAATTCTATGACAGCTATTCCGCTGAAACCGATATTATTTATTTCATTAATGGATTGGTCGCTGAGAGGCTGACCATATTCAATGATAGGAAATCCTTTAGATTCCAGCTTCTCAAGATAAAATTTATTTGCAAAAGTAATAAGCAGTAGCTCTTTCATATAATTAACTGTGATCTGTATTTATTCAAATAATAAATTAAAAAGTACGCAACTAAAATATTGATTGAAAAAATTAATTTAATTCAATTCATTTTAAAAATATTAAAAAATAAACGCGATTTTAAAATTCTATCAAATTTTAAAAACAAAGGTTATTTTATAAGTTGTACATATATACACTAAAATATTGACTTTTTAAATTATTTAAGATAATTATTTTTAAGCAAATAATAATAAACGATTTTTTTACAGTTCGCAATATAATTTAAAGGTGATCTTAAAATGAAAGATTTAATAATTATTGGTGCAGGACCTGCAGGGTTAAGCGCTGCAATTTACGGGATAAGAGCAGGGCTCGACCTCCTGGTACTGGAAAGATATTCTCCGGGCGGGCAGGTAATGAACACCTACGAAGTAGAAAATTACCCGGGATTTGTTGAGCCTGTCAAAGGCTGGGAGCTTATGTCCGCGATGGAAAGCCAGGCACGCAGGCTTGGTGCAGAGATTATATCCGGCGACGTGAAATCGGTAGTTAAAAACGAAAAAAGCAATTCTTTCAAAACAGAATTAACGAGTGGTGAAATCCTTGAAAGCAGATCTGTTATTCTTGCATGCGGAGCTCTTCATGAGAATCTGCATGTGCCGGGAGAAAAGGAATTTGCCGGCAAGGGAGTATCGTACTGCGCAACATGCGACGGCGCATTTTTTAAGGATAAAGTTACAGCCGTAGTAGGTGGAGGAAACACTGCGCTGGAAGAAGCGCTATTTCTTACGCGCTTTGCCAGCAAAGTATATCTCATTCACAGAAGAAAAGAATTCAGAGCAGCAAAGATTTTACAGGACAGGGTTCTGGCAGATAAAAAAATTGATCCTATATATGACACTATAATTATTTCCATAAAAAGCAATGATAATAACAAGGTCACATCAGTAATATTAAAAAATAAGCTTACTAACGAGGAAAAGAGTTTGGAGCTAGATGGTGTATTTATCTTCGCAGGCTACAAGCCCAACACCGGTTTTTTACCCAAGGACATGCTTAACACTAACGGCGAAATATTTTCAGACAGGGATATGCATACAAAAATAAGCGGCCTGTTCGCTGCAGGAGATGCACGCGAAGGCTCTAAAAAACAGATTGTAATGGCATGCGCTGATGGCGCAACAGCAGCAATGGAAGTATATGAATACCTGCAGAAATTAATTTAAAATGCTAAAAAATTTAATCCTATTTATACTATTCGCCATTATCACTGGTGCATATGCAGATCCATCTATAAATGGCTTATCTGATTACGAATCTCTCTTTGATTTCACAGATAAAAAAATCATTCTTATCCAAAAAGGCGATAATCCTGAATATAAAAACTATATGTATAATGATTCCGCATGGGCGCGGGTTTCACTCCCGTCTGCATGGGACAGTCTTTTCCCTGGTTGGACAGGGATTTGCTGGTACAGGCTTCACGTCAAATTTCCACAGAACATTCCGGCATATACGCCAGGAGTATCTCTCGGCACAATAAGCGACGCAGACGAGACTTTCTTCAACGGGCAGCTTATTGGCAGATCCGGCAAGTTCCATCCAGTTCGCGAATCATCCTACGACAGGCAGAGACTTTACGAAATACCGGCTGCGCTTATAAAACCGGGAGCCGATAACGTGATCGCTGTCCGTGTCGCAGGCCTTTTCCCCGGCGAGAGCGGTGCTATAAAGGGAAAATTTGTAATTGCTCCGTTTCATATTCTTCACAGGAATTTACTCATAAGGGAGTTTGCGGATGTGTTGTTTGTAGCAATATATATAGCAATCGCTGTTTATTTCAGTCTTGTTTTCTTACAAAGATCGATCTCGAAAGAATATCTTTTTTTTACTCTGTTTACACTATGCTCATCAGTTTATATTTTTTTACGCTCCCAGATAAAATATTATCTGAGTCCGGATTTTTTAATTTTAAAAAGAACAGAATATATTATACTCATTTTTCTTCTGCCTTTAATGATGGAATACATTACGTTTTACTTTAAACGAAGGCACACCATTTTTCATTATTTTTATTTTTTTATAAGTGCAGTTTCGCTTGCGCTTGTTTTATTTTTTAACCGGCCGCTTTACTGGAATAAAATTCTTATATATTTAATTGAACCTGCATGGATAATCCCGATAGTTATTTGCCTGTATATTACCTTTAAAGAATTCAAAAAAGATGAGGATGCAAAATATATTTTCTTTTCTTTTATTGTTATATGGATACTGTTTATTAATGATGTGCTTGTTGAAAGACAGGTTTATAATTCTGCCTATCTGTCAAAGTACGGCTTTATGATAATTATAATCGGCACTGCGATAATAATGAGGAGGCGGGTGCTGCGACTTTACGGCGATGCGGACAAATACAGAATGAGGCTGCTTAAAAAGCCTTCGGTAACTGACGAGACAAAACAGAAATTCGAAAAGGCAGTTGCGTATTTAAATGAAAATTACACTGCCGACATTGCACGCGAGAACTTCGCGGAATCGCTCGGGATCAACCACGACTATCTTGGCAAGCTCTTTATGCAACTTAAAGGCATAAAGATGGCTGATTATATAAACGAACTCCGTGTAAAAAAAGCTGCCGGGATGCTATCCGGAACAAACTCGACTGTAACGGAAATCGCGTTCGGAGTAGGATTCGAAAGCCTGTCTACCTTTTACCGTGTATTTCAGAAAGTAATGAAGGAAACGCCAAATGAATTCAAAGAAAGAAATAAAAATTCTTAAAAATAAATTGAACAATTGCAATTATAAACTGAAGGTTATTTATTATTAAAACACAAAGACACCATATTTAAAGATGAATACTAATCCTTAATTGAGCGACCTTCTGTCAGTTACTTCCTTTTTCAATCTGTTAAAAATTGTAGTCCTTCTGTCAGAAGATTTTTTCCTTCTATCACTGCCTTTGTAACTTCCTTCAGATGCGGACTTCCTTCTCTGTACTGAACGTCTTTCGCTCGAGCGTCTTTCAGTTACACCTTTATTCTCGCCCTTGCCGGATTGAGCTGACATATCATTTATCATTATACTCCCCCACATTTATATCCTGAAACCGCACTTATCACGTTCATTGGAGTATTCCTGTAATATAATTAAAAAGTCAATTGAATTTCCAGTGATTTTTTCAGATTATTATCTAACCGATATAAATTTAACAATAATTATACTTTTTTTCTTCCAAGCACTTTCATAAGCAAAGCAGGATCGTCTGTCATAATACCGTCAACTCCCATGTTGATAAATCTTCTCATTGCATCCTCCTCATTTACAACCCACACATGAAACTCAATCCCTTTTTTATGCAATTCATCAATAAATTTACCGGAAACAATCTTAAACTGTCCGTATGCTTCTGGAAGCTGGAGAGCGTTTCCCTTCAAAGGCAAATCCAGAAATAAAAACCCGCATTTATAAAGAAAAAATATCCACATCATTTCCCATAAGGAAAAAGCAGTAATAATCTGCGGACACATTCTGCGTATAGCATTTAAATTAACATAATGCTTAGAGCACGCAATAACTCTGTCATAAGCATTATATTTATCTATTATTTCAACAAAACGTTTTATTTGCGATGGATTTTTGTCTTTAATATCTATATCGAATTTCAGGTCCGGGAACGCGGTTAATAACTCATCGATAGACATCATCTCTATACCCTGGCTGCGGTATGGAAATGTTTTCCCGTTATCATTTATAAAATGATATGCTGCGTCAAAGCGTTTAAGCTCGTCCATCGTATACGAGGAAACAAGGCCGGTTCCGTTTGTTATTCTATCGATCGACTCATCATGTATAAGCGCGAATTTCTCATCTTTGGTAAACCGAACATCTGTTTCAATATAATCAACGCCAAGTTCAGCTGCCCTTTTAAAAGCAGGCATTGTATTTTCCGGAAAATTCTTCGATGCTCCTCTGTGAGCAAATACCATTACATTGCTTGTATTTTCATTATCCATAAGTCACATTTAAAATATATATTTTTTGCTGCTATTATTCATAAAGATCAGCTAAACACAAAAAGTAGTCAGCCATCTCATCAGTTTACCTGATACGTTACAAAAGTCAGAATAATAAACATAAGTGATTTTAAATAAATTTTATTTGCATTAATTTTTTTTTTTGTTATAATAATAGTCATATATTTTCTGCTTTAAGCTTTGTCAAGAATTACAAATTAAAATAATTTCAGGATACGAATATGGCAAAAGCAACTTCTCTAATAAAGGCATATCAGTCAGAATCAATACCAACTCACGGAGGATTTATAATTACATCTAATTTCGACCCTGATACAACTTATGCAATTTATGAAATTACCGCATTTTCAAGTGTGAAAGACATTTATCAGACAGGCAATGATTTCAATTTTAAAACCGACGGCGACAGAACACATATACTTGTTGAACCCCCGATTTATCACGGCAAATCCGAGGAGCCGACTTATAGAGAAGCTGGCAAATCGATTCCATACAGATTCTATGAACTGAATATAATTACTGGAAAAAAACAGGAAAAAATAATGATTCCCAAAAAACCGACAAGGCTTCATTCATACTTTACTGTTCAGAACGCTAAAGGAACTAATTTTTCTTATTTATTCTATCCTACCGAAGATGTATATCTTGCTATAAGGAAATTCATTGCAGATACATTATACAATGACTGTAATGTTGAAAAAACAGACGCAGTCGAAGCGGCAAAAATTGCGCTTGAAACAATTAAAAAATTTTCGATCTGGGACGGTTAAACAATAATCAAAAAATAATAAAAAAATTATACTTTTATCTTACCCATTAATATTACCGTAATAAAATTATATTGACTTTAAATCTTTATCCTGCCTAGTATTTTCTTATATAATTAAAAAATATGGAAATCCAGAAAGCCACAGGCATTATATTATCCTCACGTGAGTTTGGAGAAGCCGATTACATCTGCACGATTTTTACAAAAGAATTCGGCAAGAGAGACTTTGTATTTAAAGGACTCCGTAAAAGCCGCAAACGCCCGCAATTAGTTTCAGAGCCGGGCACAACTGCAAAGATAATATATTATTTTCATGACGATAAGCTGTCATATATTGTCAACGAGTACCAAATACTAAACCATAATATAGATATACGCAACAATCTGAAAAATATTTACCTGCTTTATTATATGCTGGCTCTTGTTGAAAAAACTACCGGTTACAATGACAGGAATGTTTCAATATTTAATCTGGCTGCGGCCGGCATAGAAAACATTTCGCTGAATGATTTTCCCGAGCACTTTTCAGTTTTTTTTACATTGCATCTTTTAAAACTGCATGGCATTTTACCGGATTTTCAGAGATGCAAATTATGCGGTAACGCTGACAGCACCCTGTATATTGATACAACCGATTTTCATCCTGTGTGCGGGAAATGCTTTGGAAGTTGCCAGGGCAGGACTATTCATCTGAAAAAGAATACAAAAGAATATTTGCTTAAATCGCTAGCCTGTAAATTCGCTTCAATAGACCACTCTCTTTTTAAAAGTGAGCACATAATCGATCTATTGTTTGCCATCACTCTTTTTATCGAAAATTACTATCATGTTGAGATCAAACCGAAGCATCTTTTAATAAATGAGCTGTCTTGTTAAAATTCTTTTTCTGCATAGAAGCACTACAACTGCTCCCGCACGCCAGAATATCCTTCTGCAATATCGGCAATCGCTCCCGCAACTTTAAACAAACTTCCCGCAAACCCTGCATACCCTTTAAAAGTTATGAATATCGGGATAAAAGTGCTAAACATGAGATTGAAAGCGAAATTATATCATCAAAATTAAAAAAACGTATAATTTTATAAAGATAATAAATGACTATTATAAATATTTATTTTCAATAATTTTAGTTTTAATAATTTCTCTCTATTTAATTGACGATTATAATCAATTTTTGATAACTTATATAAAGAAAACATTATATTATTTTTAAGAGAAATACAAAATGAAAATTAAGATAAAAGTTCTTTTCTCATTATTCTTTTTTATATTAGTTTTTACATTTGGCTGCTGGTCAAGTAAAGAAACAAAAGAAGATCCGATTGCTGTTATTAATGTAGATATTAACGAGTTAAATGGTTTTTCTAATCAATTCACGATGATTTCAGCACAGCCTGCTGCAAAACCCGAAGGCAATGGTGCTTCATCAACAACATACAGTTTTACTTTAACTTCTGCTGCCGGCACTTCTGGTTCATATATAGCTTCTTCAAATTCTGAACTAGCTTCAGCAGGAGATAAATCCTTAACAGCAAAAAACTCCATATATGGAGCAGGACAAATAGCATGCGATAATAAAATGCGGCAGATTGAAAATGAATTACTAGCAAGTCAAAAAACACAACTTACAAAAAGCACCCGTTCGGGCATCAATCTTTCTGCGCCCGCAACCCCGATTGTCGGGATACCATGGGAAAATGTAAAAGTCTATAATGGTACTAGTATGGTACTAATCGATACACACTGTCGATACATTACAACTTATGCTTATATTTTTATTGATGATGACGATTGGCCGGCCTTTACTTCAGGTGGTACTTATGGTACAGCCTTTGATACCACTTACGAAAAAAACCACACAAAATTCGGAACTGAAAATGATACTGACGGCAATGGAAAAGTCATAATCGTTTTTTCAGGAAAATTAACCGGAGGGCTCCTTGGTTATTTCTATTCCGGAGATAAATACGCATACAACGCATCTACTAACCCTGATTCAAATGAAGGAGATATTTTTTACATAACAACCGATGGTTATACCAGCTCAACTATTAATGGAACGCTAGCACACGAATTTCAGCACATGATATACTTTGATCAGCATGTTAATAGAGGAGTAACAAGCACTTACACATGGCTTAATGAGGCATTATCACAAGCTGCAGAATATTATAACACTTATACAGACAATCATCTCGGCCATATCCAAAATTTCTTAGCAAATGGCTGGGAAGGTTTATCACTTACACACTGGGCATCATTAGGAAATTACGGCTATGGGGCTATATTTATTAGATATTTAATAGATCAATATGGAGATACGGCTATCTACAATATGTGCTCCACATCAAATGTAGGCATTCACGCTGTAGAAGCAGCGACCGGACAGGATTTTAATACTATCTTTAATAATTTTGCACAGGCATTAGTGTTATCAGATGTCGCAAGTAACACAAATACGCTTTATCAGTTTAAGAATCCCCCTCTCGATCTTGAAGATGTACAGCCTACACCATTGAACGGACGTAGAGGTCTAACAACATCATATCTTTTAGTACCTGGCAACAGTGCTAATTGGTGGCTATATCCTTATGAAATCTGGTTTGTTAACTGGACAGGGACATTTAAAAGTATGACTATAACAGGAAACAATATTGCATGTAATCCAATTGGTTATAACTAAGCTATTCTAATAATTTAACGGAAATCAAATATAAATTTCAATTGTTATTATTTTTTTTAGGATAATAAATAATGTCGTTTAAATATAAAGTCATTCTATTAATATCATCATTTATATTATTTACAATATGTTCTTCCTGCTCTACCGTTAGTATAGAAACAAATATTAAAGAATCAAAAAAATATACAGAATACCCAAAGATTGAAGGCAACCGGATCGCGCCGGGACTTAAAGATAACAATAAAATTAAGCAGACAGAATCCGATTCCGATAAAAAAAAGGAAACAAGTAACTTAACAGGCTCAATAAAGACAAGCTTCGGAACATTTAATTATAAATGGAACATTGATACAAAAGGAATAGCCCACTTAACTTCTCTTGAATCAGCCGGATCAGGAGAACTTCCTGCTAAAGAAAAAAAGATATTTATAAAGTTTATTAATGACCGAACAACAGAACTCTACCAGGAATGGTTCCCGCTTTTAAATGAAAAAAAACCTGTAACATTAAAATACACTGCAGAAGTTCCTTCTTCAAAACTTTTTTCAGCGTTCCCTGACGTAAATTTACAGACAGAATCAATTGAATCGAATTCGGATCAAATAATTCAGCCGGTAAGCTGGGGAAAAATCTACCAACATAATAATACACTATATTTGCCTTCAAACATTAAAACTTCTACAGGCATGCTCAATATTGCTTGGGAGAAAAAAACAAATAAGTTTCCGGAACTAATAGCATTCGATAAAAATAAGAAAGAAAAAAATACTTTAAAAATATTCATTTTAAATAACGAAAAGAATAATACTTCGATGCTGTTTATTGAAAAAATGCTCCAATCTAAAAATGGCACTATCCCTTATCTTTCATATTTAATTACAGTGAAAACTGATGAACTGATAACAGGTTTTAAATCCATCCTTTAATAATATTAAATTTAAAAAAAGCTTGATTTTACCATTATATTTTTGAGAAGCTGGAAATGTTTTTTTAAATAAATAATCGAAGGTATTTATATGATAGAAAGATACTCCAGAAAAGAAATTTCAAATATCTGGACACTTGAAAATAAATTCAGAATCTGGCTGGATATTGAAATAGCAGCATGTGAAGCCCAGGCTGAACTCGGAATAATACCTCAAGAAGAATTAAAGTCTATAAAAGATAAAGCTTCTTTTGATGTCAAACGAATAGAAGAAATAGAAAACCAGGTTCATCATGATGTTATCGCTTTTTTGACGTCTGTATCCGAATTTGTCGGTCCAGCCAGTCGGTATATCCATTATGGGCTTACTTCAAGCGATATTGTGGACACTGCGCTTTCTATTCAATGCAGACAGGCTGGCAAAATTATTCTTAATGATATTGATCAGCTATTATCGGCATTAAAAGTACTTGCACTTAAGCACAAGAATACTCCTTGTATAGGACGTTCCCATGGTGTACATGCAGAACCTACAAGTTTTGGACTTAAAATTGCATTATATTTTAAGGAATTTGAGCGCAATAAAGAAAGGATGGAGAGAGCAATACTGAATATTTCATTCGGGAAGCTTTCGGGGGCTGTCGGAAACTTTACGAATATTTCTCCTGAAGTAGAACAAAAAGTATGCGAAAAACTGGGACTTACTCCTGCGCCTATATCAACACAAATTTTACAGAGAGACAGACATGCTGAATATATGTCCGCTATTGCTATCACTGCAGCCAGTCTCGATAAACTGGCAACAGAAATAAGGCATCTGCAGCGTACAGAAGTTCGTGAAGCTGAAGAGCCTTTTCAAAAAGGTCAAAAAGGATCTTCCGCTATGCCGCATAAACGAAATCCGATATTGTGCGAGCGCGTATCCGGCCTTTCACGTGTAATCAAGTCCAATATGATTGCCGCACTTGATGATGTAACACTGTGGCATGAACGGGATATTTCTCATTCATCAACAGAAAGAGTTATACTTCCTGATTCAACCATTACACTGGATTATCTTCTGGATAGAATGATATTTATTATAAAAAACCTCCTTATTTATCCTGAAAATATGCTGCAGAATATTAATTTAACCGGTGGACTATTTTATTCACAAACTCTTTTGCTTAATCTGGTGGAAAAAGGAATGACAAGGGAATCTGCTTACTCAATTGTTCAATCAATTACAATGCGTGTCTGGAAAAAAGAAGGCTCCTTAAAGGAATTGATTTTAAAAGATCAAAATATAATAAAATATTTAAACGAAAATAATATAAATGAGATATTCGATATTACGAAATATTTAAAAAATATTGATTTTATTTTTAAAAGAGCTGGGTTGGAATAACATATTTTAATTTATAGAGGTTATTAATTAGAAAGCCCATAAAAACATATTCTTGAAAATTAATAAAAAATATTATATGTTTTTACGGGCTTAATTATTATTTTTTAGATACTTTTAGTTGTATTTTCAGCTTTTGAATCTCTTTGGCTATCTTTTCTCTTTCAACAGGGTCTTTTGGTTTTTCCTGTTCCTGTAATTTTTTAATCTCTTTTTCAATACCTTCTTTATATAAATCGCTTCTTTTGTATGCATGCATCGGAAATATTGAGAGTTTATTGTTTATTATCTCAACAAATCCGCCTTCCACAACTAGATACTCTTTATGATTACCGTTGGTCAGCCTGACTTCTCCAAGTCCTAATGCTGCTATCAGGGGTGCATGGTTATAAAGAAAGCCCATCTCCCCTTTTTGCGCACCAGGTACGATAGCTAAATCAACTTCACCATTATAAACCTGACCGTCAGGTGTGAGAACATTACAACTAATTTTCCTTTCCATATACTAATTACCGGCTTTTAGTTTTTGCGCTCTTTCTACAACTTCATCTATTGCACCAGCCATATAAAAAGCCTGCTCAGGAATATCGTCATGCTTTCCCTCGAGGACTTCTTTAAAGCTTCTTATACTGTCTTCAAGTGCAACATATTTGCCGGGACGTCCGGTAAACTGCTCAGCAACAAAGAAAGGCTGTGACAAAAATCTTTCAATCTTTCTTGCTCTTTGTACAAGAAGCTTATCTTCTTCAGATAATTCTTCCATACCCAGAATTGCAATAATATCCTGTAAATCTTTGTACCTCTGGAGTATACGTTTAACTTCCATAGCAACAGTATAATGATCATTTCCTACAATATCTCTTGATAACAATCTCGATGATGATTCAAGAGGATCAACTGCAGGATAAATCCCTTTTTCAGTAATTGCTCTGGAAAGAACAGTACTTGCGTCAAGATGTATAAATGCCGTAGCCGGAGCAGGGTCAGTCAAGTCGTCTGCAGGTACATATATAGCCTGTACAGAAGTGATAGAACCGTGTTTTGTTGAAGTAATTCTTTCCTGTAATTGACCCATTTCAGTAGCCAGAGTTGGTTGATAACCTACTGCGGAGGGCATTCTTCCTAATAACGCAGATACTTCAGAGCCAGCCTGTGAAAAACGGAATATATTATCGATAAATAATAAGACATCTGCTCCCGACATATCTCTGAAATATTCGCACATTGTAAGAGCGCTTAATCCAACTCTTAGTCTTGCTCCCGGAGGCTCATTCATCTGACCATAGACCAGGCATGTTTTGTTAATAACACCCGATTCCTGCATTTCAAGCCACAGGTCATTTCCTTCTCTTGTTCTTTCTCCAACACCTGCGAATACGGAAAAACCTCCATGATGTTCAGCAACATTATTGATAAGTTCCATTATAACAACTGTTTTACCGACCCCAGCGCCTCCAAACAATCCTGTTTTTCCACCTTTGATATATGGAGCAAGCAAATCGATAACTTTGATTCCAGTTTCAAATATTTCCAGTTTTGGTTCTAGCTGATCAAATGCGGGAGGTGGCTGATGAATAGGTCTTCTCTCGGTAGCCTTTACTTCACCTTTTTTATCAACAGGTTCTCCCAGTAAATTAAATACTCTTCCTAATGTCTGATCGCCTACCGGCACTGTAATAGGACTTCCGGTATCAATTACATCTGTTCCTCTGCGTATACCGTCTGTCGAAGCTAAAGCAACTGCTCTTATTTTATCACCGCCAAGGTGTTGTTGTACTTCGCATACAACTTTCACTTTCTTTTCCATGACTTCCGCTTCTACGGTTAACGCATTATAAATCTCGGGTAATTGGCCGCGAGAAAATTCAGCATCAATTGTTGACCCGATTACCTGAACTACTTTTCCAATATTCATAATAAACTCCTTAATCTATGGCTAAAGATAATCTCGTTTAATTCTAACCTAAAGCTGCAGCACCGCCGACGATTTCAGCAATTTCATTAGTAATCTTGGCTTGTCTTGCACGATTATATTTAATTGTTAAACTTCTAACCATGTCATTTGCTGCATCAGTTGCATTTTTCATTGCTATTCTTCTTGCATTCTGTTCAGCGAAGCCAGATTCCAGTATATTAAGATATAATTTAATTGTTATATATAACGGTAAAAACGATGCCAGCAATATATTCGGATCCGGTTCAAAGATGAATTTTGTCCTTAAACCACCTCTTTCTTCCACCGGTACTTCTTTCTGAATCTCTTCAATTGAAATGGGAAGTAACCTATATATACTAGGTTTATAAGTGACTGAAGATAATACTTTCGTATATGATATATATACTTCGCTTACTTCACCATATTTATATAAATTTAGTAAATCTGAACCAAGACGAATTGCATCGTTAAACCTGATTTTATCTTCAAGATTTGCTTCTGATTTGTATAAAGGTAAATTTATAAATTTAAAATAATTTATTCCTTTTTTCCCTATCATCTGAAGCAAATATTTTTTGTCTCCTTCCGCTAATATCTTGTCTTTAAAAGCGAGTGTGTTATTAATTACATTCGTATTATAACCACCACAAAGCCCGCGATTTCCTGTAATTGTTAAGATCAGTTTATTTTGAACCAATTTTGTAGTTTTAAACATGCTGTCATCAGTAATTGGTACACCGGAATCGAAAACATTAGATATTAAGTTTTCAAGTTTTTTTACGAACGGTTTAGTGTTAGCGAGACGTGTCTGCATCTTTTTCATTTTTGATGTAGACACCATTTCCATGGTTTTAGTAATTTTCTTCGTACTGGAAACTGATTTTATTCTTTTTAGTATTTCTCTTTGAGTAGCCAAGGTTCAAAACTCCTCTGTCACATTAAGCATAAATATTGAATCACGTGCCTTGTGCAATGAAATCTTTTTGCAAAAATAACTATTTTATATTACGTTTTAATTTAAATTTGTTTTATATGCTGCAATATCAATTGTGACAATTTTCAATTGCAACATATAAATTTTCCGATTATATTTGTTAAAATTAAACCGGTTTATAATTTTCAACAAACTGTTTCGTAATATTTTTTAACTCTTCTTCTCTTTTTAATTCCCCTGTTTTTATTATCTCATCTAGTAAATCAGAGTGGGAATCTCTTAACATTCTTAAATATCTTTCTTCGAAATCTTTAACTTTATCAAGATCGATTTTATCAAGATAACCCTGTGTACCGGCAAAAATAATAGCTGTTTGCTCTGCAACTGACATCGGAACGTATTGTTCTTGTTTTAATATCTCAACAAGTCTCCTTCCTCTCTCTAATTGTTGCTGTGATGAAGCATCAAGCTCTGTTCCAAGTTGTGCGAACGCTTCTAATTCTCTAAACTGTGCCAGATCAAGTCTTAATGATCCTGCATATTTACGCATGGCTTTAGTTTGTGCATTACCTCCAACTCGGGAAACTGAAATACCTACATCTACGGCCGGTCTTATACCGGATGCAAACAGTCCAGGTTGCAGGTATATCTGTCCGTCAGTAATTGATATAACATTTGTTGGAATATATGCAGAAACTTCACCTTCCTGTGTCTCAATGATTGGTAGTGCTGTTAATGAGCCTCCTCCCAAATCCTCTGACAACTTGACTGATCTTTCAAGAAGCCTTGAGTGACAATAAAAAATATCACCAGGGAAAGCTTCTCTTCCAGGCGGTCTCCGTAATAACAATGAAAGCTGTCTATATGCGTTCGCCTGTTTTGTGAGGTCATCATATATACAAAGTGTATCTTTGCCTTTATCGAACATATAATATTCGGCCATGGCACATCCGGCATAAGGAGCAATGTATTGAAGAGGTGCCGGATCCGATGCACTTGCAGTAACGACAACTGTATATTCCATGGCTCCATATTCTTCAAGCTTCTGCACAACTGCCGCGACAGTTGAAGCTTTCTGACCTATTGCTATATAAAAGCACAAGACGCCTTTGCCTTTCTGATTTATTATTGTATCAACAGCTATAGCAGTTTTTCCGGTTTTACGGTCACCGATTATAAGCTCTCTTTGTCCTCTTCCGATTGGTATCATTGAATCGATAGCTTTTATACCTGTCTGAAGAGGTGCTCTAACCGGCTGCCTGTCAGCAATACCCGGAGCTAAAAATTCAACAGGACGCATTTTCTTTGTATTAAGAGGTCCTTTATTGTCTAATGGTACGCCTAGTGGGGTCACTACCCTACCTAAAAGCTCATCGCCGACAGGTGTTGCGAGTACCCGATTAAGCCTTTTAACAGTATCGCCTTCCTGAATAGTCAGATAGTCGCCAAGTATAACCGCTCCAATTGAGTCTTCTTCAAGATTAAAAACCAGACCCTGAGCGCCGTTTTGGAATTCAAGCATTTCACCGGCCATAGCCTTAGAAAGACCATATAGTTTTGCAATACCGTCTCCAACCTGAAGAACAGTACCGGTTTCGCTTACATCCAACTCGGATTTATAGCCTTCTATCTCTTTTTTGATTATCGATTTTATTTCTTCCGCTTTAATCTTCATAAACCGTCGAGCCCCCGACTTTTGTTTCAATAAGTTTCGCTCTCATAATATTCAAATCTTTAACAATAGAACCGTCTATTAACATATCATCAATTCTGATTATGATGCCGCCAAGAATAGATTTGTTTACTTCTTCTTCTACTATAATAGTCTTTTTAAGTTTTCGACTAATAGCTTCCTCTATTCTTTTTAACGTAGCGTTTTCCAATTTTACACTAGTTATTACCTTAATCTTTTGTCTATTATTTATCTGATCCATCAAATCGACAAAATTTTTATAGATATCCACAATATAAGACTGGCGGTCATTGTCTATTAGCACTTTTAAAAAAATGATTATATCCTGACTTACTTTATCCCGAAACAATTTATCAATCAATTGTTTCTTTTTATCTTTAGATATAATCGGTGCATTTAAAAAGAGCATAAAATCCTTTTCAGAAGATATGATTCCTACTATTGATTCCAGCTCTTCCCCAATGCGGGGCAGGATATTATTTTCAACACTAATATCCAATAAAGCGCCCGCATAAATTTTAGATACTTCTTTTCCTGCCACTGTCAATACCTTGCTTTATTATTTAAGGATAATAACCCACAACTTCTATTGTTACTATTGAATACTATCAACTTTATTGAGAGCATTTTTCACAATAGCTTCCTGGTCTTCCGGTTTTAAGTTCTTGACTATTATTTTAGATGCAATATCCGTAGCTATATTAACAATCTCAAGTTTAAGCTCACTAACTGCTTTATCTTTGGCCATAACTACTTCTCTTTTTGCTCTGTCTGCAATATCTTTGGATTCCTGACTTGCCTTTGCAATAATTTCGGAACGAATTTTTTCTGCGCTTGTCTTTCCTTCCGCAATTATTTTTGCTGTTTCTTCTCTAGCATTTTCCATCATTTCGCTATGCTTTTTAAGAATAGCTTCTGCATCAGCACGTGATCTTTCAGCTTTTTCAATATCACCTTTAAGTTTTTGAGCTCTTGAATCAAGAGCATTAACAATAGGTTTCCAAGCTGATTTCCAAAGGATAAGCACCATTGTTAAAAAGGTTATAATAGTCCAAATTAATAACCCCGGTTCAACCTTTAATAAACCTTCTTTTAAAGCATCCATAAAAGAGTCCTGCTTTTAAATTTGTAATTAAGCCTTCATTGCCAGCATGAACATAATAACAAGAGCAAAGAAAGTAAAACCTTCTATAAGAGCTGCAGCAATAATCATTGCAGTTCTTAAATCGCCTAGTAGCTCCGGCTGCCTTGACATACTCTCAAAGGCAATACCAGCAAGTCTAGCTATACCCATAGCAGCTCCGAATACTGTTACACCTGATCCAATACCTGCTCCTAAATAAGCTAAGCCTAAATTTTCCATGCACTCCTCCTGTGAAATTATATAATTTATGTTTCATTTAATATCAATAATTTTGATATAATTATATTCCTTAATATTTTATAATTAAAAAATATCCAATATTTAATGCTCAACATTAGTGAGCGTGTAAAGAAGATCCTATAAACATTGCCGAAAGAGATGCAAATATATATGCCTGGATAAAAGCCACCAGCAGTTCAAGGAAGTATATCATTAATGCTCCGACAACGGACCCGATTCCTACAAAATAATTCTGAAACATCATTACTAAATATAAGAATACTATTACAACTACATGGCCTCCTGTCATGTTGGCAAAAAGACGTATTGTCAATGCAAAAGGCTTAATCATAAGACCCAGCAACTCTATAGGAAATAAAAGTATTATTCCGATTACGGCAGGCACTCCATGCGGGACAAGACCTTTAAAATAGCTGAATGGACCCTGTTTTATAACTCCTACTCCAATCATGGCGGTTAAAGTAAGAATTGCCAATCCTGCTGTAACTGCTAGATTACCGGTAGGCGTCTGCAGTGTAGGTATAAGTCCCATATAATTGCAGATCAAAACAAAGAAAAACAAAGAACAGAAATACGGCATTGCTTTCTTCTCATAATGATGATCAAAATTAGGAGCTACAATATCATCATGGACAAAACCGATCAAAGCTTCCCACATATTAACCCATTTGGAACTTGAAACGCTTTGTTTTTTAAGTGCTCTTGCTACAGGAATGAAAATAAGCATTAGCGCTATTGCCACGCCCCACATCAGTAATACAAATTTGGTTATTCTCATGTCGAACATACCAAATAGCTTTTCGTTTAAAAAATGTTCATTTAATTCACTGATTGGCCAGAAGTGCGGGAGACTATCACCCAGATGGTGAACAACAATATCATTTATCGATTCCTTTTCGCCGCCGTGGCCGCCTTCTGCTGATGCGGCAAAGGAACTAAAGATTTGCAATAAACGAAACATTGAAATAATCCTTTTTATTTATTTAATACTACAACCACTTAGTTTTTTTTTCTTCCTCAGCGTCATCTTGTTTCAGGATTTTATCCATCTGCCTGAGACCAGTTAATAAATTATACAAACTTGCTCCCATGCCCAAAATAGCGCCTACAGCAACAAACAACGGACTTGTTTCAAAATAAACATCTATCTTATAACCACCGTAAACAAAAAGCACCATAAAAACTGCTATCTGGATGCCAAGCGTTGTATACGCGGCTATTGTTTTTCCTGTGTTCTTATTAGTCAAATTATACTTTAATATTAAATAATCAAAACAGTCTAAAAGCTGCACTCAATTATTTACTATCGAAAACAATAATTAAAAAGTATTAGAATATTGTCAATAAAAAATACTATAAAAAATAAAATTTTTAAAAAAAATCAAAAATTTTCATTTGTTAAACTATCTTTTACCGGTAACTGATTTCATAAAAGTCAATAAAATTTTACTTTAAAATATTTGTAAAAATTTAGAGGAGCAAAAAGAATATAAATTTATCCTGTGAGATCAATAAAATCATTAAGCTATTCCGAGCTTCGTTAAACAACAGTTTCTTTCTGATTTCTGAAATAAAAAATATTTTTTTTCAGGTGAAGCCAGCCGGGCTTTTTTATTGCTATAAATGTTAAGCGGTTTCGAACGAAAGCCGACAATAATAGAGAATCATTTATAGAACGCCGGGGAAGATATCATGAAATTATCTGCCGAAGTTATCAAATCGGAAAAAGAATTTATTGCCAGGTGTCCCGAATTAGACATTAACTGTTATGGTACAGATAAAAACGAAGCTATAAGAAGATTAAAAAATGTGATACAGTTTTACATCAACTCGGCAAAAGAATTAGGCCTTCAAATTGACGGATTCATTGCGCTCTCCATAAACGGAGAAGCGTATGAAACATCAATTGATGCCGAACAATCGCGAGTCGTTAATTAAGGAACTCTGCATCTTTAAAATATTTATCGAAGATAAAAAATACGCGTATAACTGAAACTCGTAAACAGAACATCAATACTTATTTTCCGCCTTCCAATTGCGACTCATCAAGTTTAAAAGCGTATTCCTGCAATACCTGGGCAGTCCAGTTTTTCTTTTTTTCCGTTCTCTTAGTAGTAATTAAATTCCTTTCTATTCTTTCTTTCACTGCATTAAACGGCTCAGGCTGTTTTACTCTTTTATTCCCTGCATTAACCATTTTAAAATATTTATTTTCTTTATTTTTGTCGTATTCTTCTTTAATTTCATTGTAGGTTACTTTTTCTTCTGCTGAAAAAAGTTTATTTGAATATTCGCGTGCCAGAATGCTCTCGGATTTAACCTGCATTTCTTTAATATAGTCGGGATCTTTATCAATTCCTTTTTTTACTGCCTCACGCTTAAGGATTTCGCTCTGAAAGAACATCTTTGCCATACTTTTTCTCTGGTCATCGCTTAAATTGATTTTTTGTTTATTTATCTGATCTGGCCTGTTTTGTCTTATTTCAATACGCTTTGTCAGATCACCCGCTGTATAATTTTTATCGCCGATTTTAAATAATACTTCTGTTTTAATTCTGCTCAATGCTTTATTGTCGAAAAATTTTACATCGGTTGCAGTCATTAATTTATCAATATATTCTTTGGAATAATTTCTTAAAAGATTATTTTTTATTCCCATGGCCTGTCCCTTGTTTTCTATTATTTTTTCAATATTTTTTTCTGTTAATTCTTCGGTATCTTCAACTTTAATTATGTAAATACCCCTCGGTGTCTTTACCGGTTCTTTTGTATATTCTCCCTTCTTTAAGGAAAAAGCGGCATCTGAAAATTCCTGAGGCATCATACTGCGCACAATAAATCCTATTTCGCCTCCTTTCTTCTTTGAAAAGTCATCTGAAAATTGCTTTGCCAGCTCTTCGAAGCTTTCTCCTTTATTCAGTTTTACTATTATCTCTTTGGCTTTGGCTACAGTTTCTGCAGTTCTTTTTTCCAGTTCCTGTTTGCTTAAATTAATTCTTTTATTTTTTTGTTTCGGGTCTATCTCAAAATCTTTAACACGCAGCATTATTTGCCTTACTTTAATAGCCGGTTCTTTAAAATGGGCTTTATCTTTTATTTCTTTATCATATAGTCTTTTTAGTAATACACTTTCGGTGTTAAGATCTTTTTTAATAAGAAACTCTTCATTTTTATCGTAACCTTCGGCTTTTGCTTTTGCAATGCTTATAAGTTCAACGGCCATGTCTTCAACCTTTGCTTTTTGTCTGCTTTTGCTTTTAAGCAGGGAATCCTTCGGCAAATGCCTGGCTTCCAGCCATTTATAAAAATCACCCCGTGTAACAGAGCCTCCTTTATATGTAGCAAGAACGTCACTGTCCATTTTGCAGCCAAACAGACTTGCGATTATTACTATTAAACAAACGGCAGATATTTTTTTCATATTTGTCTCCTTTTAAAAATTTAAATATATATATTGACAAAATCCATGTCGCACATAGTATGAATTTTAAATTAAATCTCAGCAAAAAGTCGGATATCAATCCGGCGCACATATATAATTTAAATTTAATATATGTCAATAATTATTCATATTTTTTTAAACAATCGGGCCACATGCTTATCTCTTTTGTTTTAACGGGTCAAAATTCATGAGCGACAAAAAAAAATATTTAAACAGACTAACCAGCATTCTTACTATTGAAGAGCTATATAAATATAAAAAGAATAAAGACAACTTAATCGATATCGGCTATAAATATTTAGAGTTGGAAGAATTTAAAAAAGCGTTTAAGATTTTCAGCATGGTGATCCGGTTGAACGGCATTGATCCGGATAGTCTTAACGGGCTCGGCGTCGCGCTTTGCGAACTGGGCAAACTGAAATCCTCAAAGCTCGTTCTTGAAAAGACTGTGGAAATTTATCCTAACGATGCGATTACATTAGCAAATATTGCCGGGGTTTACTGGGAAGAAGGGGATGTCGATAAATCAATTTATTATTACAGCAGGTCCCTTGACTGCGACAAATCCATAATTGAAACACATTTTAATCTGATTAATTTATTTTATGAATTAGGGCATCTGTTTAGCGCTTATGCCGGCTGCCTGGAACTTTTAAAGCTGGAACCCAATAACGATCAGGCTAAAGAAATTAGAGACGATCTATTACTTGATATGGCTATGTTTGTTTATTAAGATATTCAATTTAACTGACTTTTTTATTATGCATACAGGATAAATGTCAGCCTTGATGAGTAAGATATTATTTATACAGTATTCAGTTTTTTGAAGAAAGTTCTTCCATATCAAACTTCCAGGACCCGTTTTCTTTCACAAACAATAACTCCACTCCGTTTTCCGTTCGAACTACTGCCTTGCCTTCTTTATTATCAACTCCCGCAAGTTTTTGTTTCAACGTATCCTTTAACGCGTCCTTTTCGTTGTTCACTTCGGTTGAAATCTGAATGGACAGGAAATCGATAACCGACAGATTTTTTAATTTGCCCGGCTCAACATTAAATTTTTTTCCGAGCGCTTTTAATTGAGATTCTTCCATAGAAGAAAACAATTTTATAATAGCAGCGATCTTTGCTTTGCTTTTTTCGGAGATAATTTTTTCAACAGCGCCTGCATCCGATTTCGAATAAGCGTTCTTTAAAAAATCGAATGCTTCTTCCGGCGATTGCGGTCCCTCGGTTTTACAGGATACAAAAAAAACGGCCGATGCTGTTAAACAAATTATAAATATCTTTAGTAAATACATTTAAATCCTTTATCCTTTTTTTCAATTATCATATTGTCTATAAGCCTTGTACTTCCGAAAAATGCTGCAACTGCTATTACCGATTTTTCTGCAATTATGTCAACCGGCTGAAGTGTATTATAAGAAGTTATCGAGATATAATCAATCTTGTCCGGTTTGCTTTCGTCTATGATCCGGCGCATTTCTTTTAGAATTGCTGTTGCGGCAGTTTCTTCTGATTTGATCATGCTTTCTGCTGCCCGCAGGCTTCTGTGGATCGCAAGCGCCCTGTTCCGCTGATCCGCAGAGAGATGCTTGTTGCGCGAGCTCATGGCAAGCCCTTCCTTTTCTCTCATTGTCGGTGCGATTATAATTCTGATCGGGAAGTTGAGATCGTACACCATTTTGTCGATGCTTACTGCCTGCTGAATGTCTTTTTGACCGAACACGGATACATCGGGCTGTATTATATTAAAGAGTTTGCTTACAACAGTGAACACGCCTCTGAAGTGTCCTTCGCGGGAAGCTCCGCAAAGATTATCCGTAAGCGTGAGCACGTCTACATAAGTAAGCCTTTCCCTGTACATTTCTTCGTCATTCGGAAGGAAAACAAGGTCGACTCCGGCCTTTTTTGCCAGCTTCAGATCGCGCTCTGTTTCGCGCGGATAATTCTCGTAATCCTTTTTGTCGTTAAACTGTATTTTGTTCACGAATATGCTCATTACCTGAAAGTCGGAGTGCTTTCTGGATATTTCGACAAGCGAGAGATGGCCTTCGTGCAAATAGCCCATTGTGGGCACAAAGCCTATCCGCTTTCCGGCTTTCCTTTGTTTCGAAATAATCTTTCTTACTTCTTTTATTGTGCTTACAGTTTTCATATATTTGCTCTTTAATTTGCTTAAGGATTCCTGCTATAACCTGTTGTATTATAGAAATCCGCAACCATAATAATCAAGGATTTTTTACTATTCAGGGGGATTAAGGTCGTCGGGCGGGGTTGAGAAATGAATAAGGTACACAGCTGCGGATGAAAACACGCCTCCGATAATTGTAGTTAGTTCGGGAGTTTCGTGAAGAAATATCCAGCTGAGTATTACCGCGCTTAACGGTACCAGAAAAGTAAAAACGCTTGCTTTGTGCGAGCCTATGTGTTTCGCAGCAAAAAAATATACCGAGGTCGCAAAAACAGTTGAGACGAGGGACAGGTAAATCATAAGCATCCAGAAAGAAAATTCGGCTGGAAATATTTTACTATTAATTCCATGGGGCAAAGTAAAGAATGCCTGGAGCAATACTGCGAAGCCGTTCAGGTAAAAGCTGTATGTCCAGATGGAAACTCGTGACTGTGTTTTTTGGCTGTTGATGGTTACTCCTGCCCACAGGACACCCCCTGCTATAAAAAAAAGATTCCCGGAAGTAAAAAGCTTATCTATGCTTAGGCTCCAGATTTTAATAATGATAAGCGTTCCGATTAAGCCGATAATGAGGCCCGCAGCATCGCGTTTGCCGAGCCGTTTGCCTGTAAACGCAATCATGAAACCGAACGTGACAACAGGCACAAGCGAGGTTACGAGCACTCCGCCCAGGCCAGCGGTTCCGAGCGACAGCCCGAGAAAAAATGCCTGGCTATATAAAGTATAAAAAAGGCTGCCGGTAAAAATCTTTAATGCCGTAGTTTTGTCAATTAGCAGCCTTTCTCTGTTCATGAGAACAGGAGGCAGAAAAAACAGGAAAGTGAGCAGAAACCTGACGAATGCGAGCTGCTGAAAGTGCAGGTTATGCGAAATCGCTTTTGCGCATACCCATGACCCTCCCCAGATTGTCATTGCGATTATCATTAAAAAAAGAAATTTAAAATTTCGGTTCATGAAGTTATTATATATTCAGAATAAATGCCTGTCCCGGCAGCAATGTACTTTGAAATATTGACAATTAACAATATCTTTGGCTATTATCTTGCATACAACATTTTTATTTTAAGGCATAATAAACCGGTGTTCGTGTCGAGGATGAAAGACAATTCCTGTAGATAAAAAATTTTACACATTTTTTTAATTATTTGCTTGCAAAGTTTTCTTAATACCTGTTATCCTGACGGATTTTGCAAATTTACGTCCATATCCCGCGATACTTGCCAGAAGGCAATGTTCGTTTACCAATGCTGCCGCAAAATCAAAATATTATAATAAACAATTTAAGAGGTAAATTTTATGGCACAGAAAAATATGGTGTCTGTAAGTTTTTCGGAAACAGATATAAGGGACATAAATAACGCAATTGCGGTTCTGAAAAACACTCTTCTGCCGAAGCTTAAAGAGCTTAAGCCGGAAGAAAAAAAGAACTACCCGCTTATGGGAGACAAATCAATAGCATTTGTCCAGAAGGCCCTTGAATATTGCGGCTATAATGAGGAGCTTACCCCGAAATTTTTTGATGCAGATGAATTCACCAGGGATTTCAAGGCAGTTGAAGTAATGCGCAATTTCCGGGCTCCTTTGACACAGATATCCAATATGCTTATGGATACCATGTGTCTTGCAGGCACCGATTCATTCTCTGCTGCCCTTATGTTTTACAATTCGGTTAAAATAGCGCGAAAAGCGAATATCCCGAAATCCCAGACTATTCACGACGAGCTTGCTAAAAGGTTCCCGGGTAAAGGAGGCGATCCGGATTCGGAAGAGAAGTAAAAAAAATTTTCTGATGTATGATAATTCTCTCAAATATACCATAAAAAACTCCTAGTATAGAGCAGGAGCGCCGGCTTTAAACAGCCGGCGTTTCTGTTTTAAAAGGCCATGTTCCCTGATTATGCCTGAAAATTTCCATCCAGAACAGGAAAGTTGCTATTCCGAACTGCAAATTTCCCATACAGCCTCTCGACATTGGGAGAGTGTAAAAAAGATTGTGTAAACAGCCATAGAATAAATAATTGAAGACAGAGGAGAAGAAAATGGCTGAAGGAAAAGAAATAGTAGAAGAACTGTTAAAGCAGATAGATTTTAAGAATTTAACAGTAAATCAGATAA
>JAZDKB010000033.1:0-41363 GCA_043803405.1 Spirochaetota bacterium
TATCTGATTTACTGTTAAATTCTTAAAATCTATCTGCTTTAACAGTTCTTCTACTATTTCTTTTCCTTCAGCCATTTTCTTCTCCTCTGTCTTCAATTATTTATTCTATGGCTGTTTACACAATCTTTTTTACACTCTCACTGCGACATTGTGAAAGCCACATTAGTCTCTGTTCAGGACTCAGCCGCTCGAATTCAGTATGCCCGTCAAAATCCGAGTCCGGAATATCCTTAAGGAATTCAATGAAATTATCCGTATTGTTTTGATTAACTGTCTTCATAAATCAATGCTCGACCCCATGCAGCACAAGAGCTACTCCGCCGCCTATAATAAAATCTACATTACATTTTGAAAGAGTTTTAATTATTTTCAGTAAATGATTCATCTTTTAACGGATATATGCAGTTTTAAGAAGTATCAATATAAGAGAATGAATTGTCAATATTAATCTTAATTTTGTTTTTGTTATCAAATAAACAGCACAGCCGGACAAAGACTGGACAAATAAAAGATCATATAAATACATAGTCAGGTTTTTATCTTGAAATTTTAAAATATTCAAATAGAGTGAATAATTAATTTTATATTATTGATAGTTAGCACAGGAGTCCTTTCATGAAGAAAGAAATAATAAATACAAATAATGCACCTGCGCCCGTAGGGCCGTATTCGCAGGCTGTAAAAGCAAACGGTTTTATTTTCGTATCCGGGTGTATACCGTTAACTCCGGATACGAACGAAATAGTCAGTGATGTAAAAGAAGCTGCAAGATTGGTATTTTCAAATTTAAAAAATATTCTTGAAGCAGGCGGCTCAGATTTCAGCAAGGTTGTAAAAGTAACAATATTTTTATCCGACATGTCCATGTTTCAGGAAGTAAATAAAATATACTCGGAGTTTGCTGTTGAGCCATTTCCGGCGCGCTCAACTATTGCTGTAAAAGAATTGCCGGGTTCTGTCTGTATAGAAGCGGATGCAATTGCGCTGGCATAAAAGTGAATTGATTATTGAAATCAGCATCGCATATTAAAAAAATTTATTTAAAAATTTAATTTTAGATGATAATTTTATTGACAGAAATCGGGGGGTTTGTTTAATTACTACTAATTATATTGATTTAATAGTAATTATATAATAATTACCGGGGGATATTTTATGAAGGATAAAAACGCTGCATTAAAATTTGAAACCCTTGCGCTTCACGCCGGGCAGAAGCCTGATCCGACAACCTTATCGCGGGGAGTGCCTGTATACAGGACAAGCTCTTATGTATTTAAGAGCATTGAACATGCTGCAAATCTTTTTGCGTTAAAAGAACTCGGTAATATTTACACAAGATTAATGAACCCGACGCACGCTGTGCTTGAAGACCGCATAACGGCGCTTGAGGGCGGGGCAGCTTCGGTCGCAGTCGCGTCCGGTACAAGCGCGATACATTATGCTGTCATTACAATTGCCGGACATGGAGATGAGATAGTATCTGCCAATAATCTTTATGGCGGCACATACACTATGTTCGATGCTATTTTCCAGCAGTTCGGCATTATTACGAAGTTTGTCGATCCGAAAGATCCAGGGAATTTCGAGAAGGCGATAACAAAGAAAACGAAGCTTATATTTATTGAAACTATCGGTAACCCGGTTCTGGATTTTACCGATATAAAAGCTGTGGCTGACATAGCGCACGCGCATGGTCTGCCGTTAATAGCAGATGCGACCTTCACTACACCTTACCTGCTTAAGACAATTGATTACGGCGCAGATATAGTGATCAATTCGCTTACAAAGTGGATAGGCGGGCATGGTTCCGCCATAGGCGGAATTATGACGGATTCCGGACGCTTTAACTGGAAAAGCGATAAGTTCCCGCTGCTTAACGATCCCGATCCGAACTATCACGGGCTAAGATGGGCGCACGATCTTCCTGAGCCGCTTGCCCCTATTGCATTTGCGCTTCGTTTCCGTACAGTGCCGCTACGGAATCTCGGCGCAGCAATATCGCCGGACAATGCGTGGATATTCATTCAGGGAGCGGAGACCCTGCCGTTAAGAATGCAGAGACATTCTGAAAATGCTTTAAAGGTTGCGGAATTCATGAAGAAAGATAAGCGGGTCGCATGGGTGCGCTATCCTGGTCTTAAGGATGATCCGTCATATACGACAGCGTCGAAATATCTTAAGAACGGATACGGCGGAATGGTTGTGTTCGGCATAAAAGGCGGATTCGAAGCAGGCAAAAAGTTCGTGGAAGCATTGAAGCTCTTTTCGCATTTGGCGAACGTGGGCGACGCAAAGTCGCTTGTGCTGCATCCTGCTAGCACATCGCATTCGCAGCTTACTGAGCAGCAGCAGAGAGACAGCGGCTTAACGCCCGATCTTATCAGGCTCTCGATAGGCATTGAGCATATTGACGATATACTGTCGGATATTGAACAGGCTTTGGAAAAGGCAGTTGAATAAGTATAAAAGATATATATATAATATCTTAAAAATAGGTTTTGTTTACTGATAAAATGAAATACATAACAAAATTTTCTGCGGAATCAGGTCTTCACCGTTATTTTTTTAATGTTTTTGAGCATCATTGCTTCAGACCTGAAAGGCGTCCTCAAAAATTTTGTTATGTATTTCATTTTATCAGTATTTTATCGCTAATTACATCTGAGTAGTCATTAAAAATTATTATGGAGGATAATAGTTATGACAAATATATATGATGATAACAGTTTAAGCATAGGCAATACGCCGCTGATAAAAATAAACAGGATTGCAGCAGGGCTTCCTGCGACAATACTTGTTAAGATAGAAGGCCGCAACCCGGCCTATTCTGTAAAGTGCCGCCTGGGCGCAGCAATGATCTGGGCGGCAGAGAAACAGGGCAGGTTGAAACCCGGCAACAAAGACGTTACCATAATAGAACCGACGAGCGGGAACACGGGCATTGCGCTCGCCTATGTTGCAGCAGTGCGCCAGTATCCGCTGATCCTTACGATGCCGGAAACAATGTCGATTGAGCGCAGAAAGATGCTCAAGGCTTTTGGAGCGGAACTTATCCTTACAGAGGGAGCAAAAGGAATGCCGGGTGCAATAGCCAAGGCAGAGGAAATTGCTAAAAGCGATCCCAAAAAGTATTATATTCCGCAGCAGTTTAATAATCCTGCTAATCCGGAGATACATTTTAAAACTACCGGGCCGGAAATATGGAACGATACTGACGGCAAAGTTGATATTTTCGTAGCCGGCGTGGGCACAGGCGGGACTATTACAGGTGTAACCAATTACATTAAGAATGAAAAGAAAAAAGCGATCCGGTCTGTTGCAGTTGAGCCGGCCGCATCGCCGGTGCTGACTCAGATCCGTAACGGGGAGCAGCCCAGGCCGGGGCCGCATAAGATTCAGGGCATTGGCGCTGGTTTTAAGCCCGATGTGCTTGATCTTTCCCTGATTGACGAGATCGCGGCAGTATCAAATGAAGAAGCAATTGAAATGGCAAAGCGGCTTCACAGGGAAGAAGGCATCACAGTCGGGATATCGAGCGGCGCTGCAATGAGCGCTGCTGTAAATATTGCGGCTAAGAAAGAGAATAAGGGGAAAATTATCGTTGTAATTTTACCTGACTCCGGCGAACGCTATCTTTCCAGTGTGCTTTTTGAAGACATCAGCGCGTGATTCTGTCAGGGAATCTTTTCGAGTATAATATAAAGTAAATATTGCAATTAATAATTTACCACAGAGTCACAGAGTTTTTTCTTGGTTGTTATCATAAAAATAATTATTATAACTTCTTTGTGACTCCCTGCCTCTGTGGTAAATTTACTTTGAATTTATCCGGTCAGGAAAGCAGTTTTTGATTATAGTCGGATTATGGTGAATTATGAAATACAATACAAAAATACTGCACGGAGCAGCGGACAGGGATCCTTTTACGGGCGCTCTCAGCATCCCGATTTATCCTGCTTCGACGTATCATCAGAAGGACGTGAGCAAGGTACAGGAATATTTGTATTCGCGTTCGGGGAACCCTACGCGAGGCGCACTCGAGGAAATAGTTGCTTCTCTTGAAGGCGGCGCAGCAGGGTTCGCGTTTGCCTCCGGAGTTGCTGCGATCACGGCAGCAATAACAGCTGTTGCCGGATCAGGCGACCATATAATCGCTACAAAGGATATTTACGGCGGCACATACCGCCTGCTCACAAGCTATCTAAACAGGTTTGGCATAACTCATACTTTCGTGGATACTTCCAATCCGGAAGAAGTTAAGCAGGCGATACAAAAAAATACATGCGTGTTGTTTCTGGAAAGTCCGTCAAATCCTCTTTTAAAGATAATCGATTTTGAAGCAATGGCTGAAATAGCAAAGAAACATAATCTTGTAAGTATTCTTGACAATACATTTCTTTCACCGTATTTTTTTCGTCCTATTGAATTCGGCATCGATATGAGCATTCACAGCGCTACAAAGTTTCTCGGAGGACACAGCGATCTGATTGCCGGCGCTGTAATAACGCGGACAAAGGAACTGGGGGATAAAGTACACGCTGTGCAGAACACTACAGGCAATATGCTTAGTCCGGAGAATTCGTGGCTTCTTATGCGTGGGATAAAAACACTTCGCGCACGCATGACAATACAGGCTGAAAGCGCGATGAAAATTGCGGACTGGCTTAACAAACAAAAGTGGGTAAAGAAAACATATTATCCGGGGCTGCCGGATCACCCCGGGCATGATATTATTAAAAGACAGGCAGACGGGTTCGGCGCTGTGGTTTCATTCGAAACGGACAGCGTTGAACGCGCTTTCGCCATAATGAAGAACGTCCGTTACTGGACTGTAGCAGTATCGCTTGGAGGCGTTGAATCGATCCTCTCGTATCCGGCAAGGATGTCGCATTTTGCGATACCTGTGAAAGAGAGGCTTGCTCTTGGAATTTCAAACGAGCTTCTGCGTTTATCTATCGGGCTTGAGGACGCGGAAGATCTGATTGAAGATATTGAGCAAAGCGCGGAAATGATTTAGCGTATAATAATGATGTTTATTTTATAGATTGTTTCGGAATGTAGGGATAACAAAAATTAATGATAGGGGTGAGGCTGCCTCACGCTAATTATTTTAGTTGTAAATTGGATATGCTCCCAGCCCCCTAACCCCCTGAAGGGGGCATAATTTGGAAGAAATTGAATCGACAATATTTATTTTTAGTGATTAAAAAGTTTAAAGCAACGAATAAAGAGTAAAAATATCAGATAATGTAATACATCTGATTAAAGATATAAGATATAATATGAATATTTTCCCGAATGTGCCCCCTTCAGGGGGTTAGGGGGCAGAAAGGGCAATGACGATTATATGCAAGTATGGTTGCCAAAAGCAAATAATAACAGATATTTAGCATGAGACAGCCCAGGGGGATATGGGTGAGGACATTCCCAAAAGAGCACTTCATATTTATGAGATGGTTTTAATATATTTATGAATTACTATAAAAAAACAAACAAAGGCAAAGGGATAGTATCAGATGATTAAATTTTTAAATGAATTAATGAATAAAGTAATCGGCGGGCACGAGATAGATAAAGACGAAGCCATGTCCATTTTATCAGTGAAGAATGAAGATGTTCCGTTTTTGCTGGGATGTACTTCTGCGATCAGGAATCGTTTCTGTGGGAACACACTGAATTTCTGCGCCATACTGAACGCGAAGTCCGGCAATTGCGTTAATGACTGCGCTTACTGCGCCCAGTCAAGCTATCACCGCGCCTCGGTGAAAACTTATCCGCTGGTGAGCGCAGACGAAATGCTGAACGCTGCAGTCCAGGCGCATCAGATAAACGCTTCCTGCTTCGGGATCGTTACAAGCGGCGAGACTGTATCCAGTACTGCCGAACAGGAGATCATGGTTAGAAGCATATCATTAATAAAGTCGCGATACCCGGAAATGGATGTTAGTGTTTCCATAGGAAAAATAACCAGGCAGTTTCTGAGACAGCTGATTGATGCAGGCCTGAATACAGTGCACCATAACCTGGAAACCTCGGCGCGTCATTATGCAAATATCTGCACAACACGTTCTTTTAACGAGAAACTGGATTTTTTAAATTTGTTAAAAGATGAAAAGGTTAAGGTTTGCTGCGGAGGTATTCTGGGTTTAGGCGAAACTTTAGAGGATCAGGTTGACATGGCTTTTACTCTCCGCTCACTTAGAGTGAACAGGGTGCCGCTGAATTTTTTAAATCCGATACCTGGCACAAAACTTGAAAACATGAAACAGAAAACTCCGCTGGAAAATTTAAGATCGATTGCCCTTTTCAGGTTCGCGCTTCCGGAGAAACACATTCAGGTTTGCGGAGGCCGTGAACTAAATTTCAGGTCATTACAGCCTGCCATTTTCTGGGCAGGTGCCGATGGCATGATGGTCGGGAATTATCTGACAACCGCGGGGCAGGACCCGAAAGCCGATTTGCAGATCATCAATGATTTGAATATGACGGTTGTTTCTAATTAATCCTGATAAACAATAGCATTTAGGCTTGAAATAGTGTTTCGGAATGTTCCGCATAGATCGCGGAACATTCCGCTAAGAGCGTGGGACATCCTGCTAAGAATATCGGAGTGTACTGCCAGGAAGGCAGGCAGTGGTTCACTGTATTTTCCTGTAACAATAAAACAAAAAACAACACAGAGATTCATGAATACAAATTCAGTTGGAACAGTAAAAACAGAAATTATAAAGATAAATCTGCCCGCGGAAGGCTTTAAGCCTGAGAAAGGCGGCGTGCTGCCTGAGCTGCATGTCGCGTTCGAGAAATACGGCGCTTTGTCTGCAAATAAAGACAACGTGATACTGATATGCCATGCGCTGTCGGGTGACGCGCACGCTGCAGGGTTCCATGAACAGGAAGGAAACAAGCAGGGCTGGTGGGATGTAATGATAGGCCCGGGCAAAGGAATTGATACTAATAGATTCCACGTGATCTGTTCGAATATTCTCGGCGGATGCAAAGGGACAACCGGCCCGTCATCAATAAATCCTGAAACAGGCAGGCAGTATGCGGCCGATTTTCCGGAAATTACGATCGGGGACATGGTGCGTGTGCAGAAGCTTCTGCTGAACGAACTCGGCATTGACAGGCTGTTCGGTGTAATAGGAGGCTCTGCCGGCGGGCTGCAGGTGCTGGACTGGTGCGTGCGATACCCGGACACTGTTGCGAACGCGGTGTGCATTGCTTCTGCCGAACATCTTTCCGCGCAGGCGCTCTCGTTCGACATCATAGCAAGAAACATTATAATGGCTGACCCGAAATGGAACAGCGGGCAATACTACGACAGTGAAATGCCGGAAAGCGGGCTGTCGCTCGCGCGAATGATAGGACACATCACTTATCTTTCAAAGGAATCGATGGATGAAAAATTCGGCCGCGAAAGACATGACGGGCAGGACAAGGGAATATTCGATACGGACTTCCAGGTTGAAAGGTATCTCGATCATCAGGGTGAAAGCTTTGTGGAAAGATTCGATGCGAACTCGTTTTTGTATATCACATCGGCAATGGATTCGTTTTCAATCTCCGAGTCCGGAGCATCGTTCGAAGAGGCGTTCGCAGGAGTAAAGACAAAATTCATGATACTTTCAGTGTCTTCCGACTGGCTATATCCTGCTGAACAGTCAAAGGAACTTGCCGGGAAGCTTTTGCGCGCGGGGAAGACGGTGACATATTGCAACCTGAGTTCGCCGTACGGGCACGACGCGTTCCTGCTCGAGAACAGCGACCTTTCCAATCTGATATCATCGTGTTTTTCCGGGTATGATAGTCTCAGCTGCGACGGTTTGCTAAATGATCCGGATGCTGAAAGGGATTACGGCATCATAAGCCGCATGATTAAAAGAGGCAGCAAGGTGCTCGATCTGGGCTGCGGGGACGGCTCTGTTCTTTGCAAAGCCGGACTGGAAGGCGCGTTCAGCGGCCAGGGTGTGGATGTTGATTTTAACAAAATAATCGAAAGCACTAAAAAGAATGTTCCGGTTTTTCAGATGAATATTGATGAAGGACTGGATATGATACCGGACAACTTTTATGATTACGCGATCCTTAACAGGACGCTTCTTGAGGTTCACAGGCCTTATCTTGTGCTAGGCGAGATGATACGCGTCGCACGCACAGGCATCGTTTCTTTCACGAATTTCGCGAGCTGGAGGCACAGGCTGAGGCTAAATATACGCGGCCGCATGCCTGTATCAAAGGAACTGCCGTATAGCTGGTACGATACGCCGAATATACATTTTCTTACCCTGAAGGATTTCAGGGTCTTCTGCAACGAAAAAGGAATTGAAATACTGGAAATAACATGTATTCCTGACGGTATTATCAGCAGGATTTTTATTTTAATCGGGCTGAAAAATCTCGGCGCAGACCGCGTTATTGCAGGAATTAAAAGGAAGATTAGTCAAGTTGGATGACTTTATTATTATTGGATAATGAAGATTATCCCGGAAAGATTTGATTACTAAAAAAATCAACCAAGTTGAGAAGATGATTTAGGGAAAGGAATATATGAAACTATCAACGCGTTCGAGATACGGTATGCGTCTTATGCTTGCACTTGCGCTTAGCGATAAAAAAGGCCCGGTTTTTCTAAAGGACATAGCGCGCTCTGAACAAATATCAGAAAAGTATCTCAGCCTAATAATGATCCCGCTTAAGGCAAAAGGCCTTGTAAACACATTCAGGGGGGCGCATGGCGGATATGTTTTAAGCAGGCCGGCATCGGAGATTAAGCTCCTGGATATCATTGAACCGCTGGAAGGAGAAATTACTCTTGTCGATTGCGTTAAAAAGCCGGATATATGCGGCAGATCGGACGAATGCGCAACGCGCGATGTCTGGGACGAGATGAGCTCTTTGCTGTCGGACTTTCTCGGAACATATACCCTGGAAGATTTAATAAAAAAACATAATAAAAGAAAAAAGAATGCGCGCCCGGGAACGGATTATTCGATATAAAAAATTTAACATGTTAAAAATTAATATTGAAGATAAACTCGAAAAGCTTAAAAATAATATTGTAAGATACGATAAAGCCGCTGTCGCTTTTTCAGGCGGCGTTGATTCCGCGTTTCTACTTGCCGTGTGCGCAGATATTCTTAAGAAAGATAAACTGGTCGCGATAACCGCTTCCTCGGAAACATATACCGCATTGGAACTTGTTTCCGCAAGGGAGTTCGCAAACAGGATCGGCGTGCGTCATTCTATTTTACAAACCGATGAGCTAAGCGATCCGGTCTTTTTGTCCAATCCGGAAGACCGCTGTTATGTATGTAAAAAAAGTTTCTACTCAAAGGCGATTGCTTTTATAAAAGATATGGGCATAAGCGTACTTCTTGACGGAACAAACGCAGACGATTCGTCCGATTACAGGCCGGGTTACGCTGCAGCGCGCGAACTCGGCATAATAAGCCCCCTGATGCAGGAAGGATTCACCAAGGATGATATACGTACTTATTCGAAGAAGATGAATTTGCCGTCGTGGGATAAGCCTGCAAATCCATGCCTCGCGAGCAGGATACCTTACGGTAACGCGATCACCAAAGAGAAGCTGCAAGCAATTGCAAAAGCTGAAGAATTTATCCGGTCACTGGGGTTTAATATAGTCCGCGTCCGGCATCATGACAGATTAGCGCGCATCGAGATACCGGCGTCTGGTCTGCTTCGCTTTATGCAGGATGATAATAGAAAGCAGGTTGATCAGTATCTGAAAAGCCTTGGCTTTATCTGGATCGCTGTGGATATTGAAGGATACAGGACAGGCAGTTTAAACAGTGCAATCGGGGGCGTATAAGCATCTTCAATTATAAGTATCCTTATCTATAGTCATTGACTTATAAAAATATTTTATAATTATTTATTGTGATTTAATAAAATGAAAATTGCAGTAGGAATGAGCGGCGGCGTGGATTCATCCACGGCAGCGCTGATATTAAAAGAGCAGGGACACGAGGTTATCGGCATATCCATGGCGCTCTGGGACGGAAGCGAAAAATGCAGCGGCAAAGGGAAGCATTCATGTTACGGCCCGGACGAGAAGGAAGATATTGCAGAGACAAAAAAAGTATGCGATTCGATCGGCATTCCTTTTTTTGTTTTAGACTGTTCAAAAGAATATAAAAGTACTATAATAGAATATTTCAAGAGTGAGTACATGTGCGCGCGGACGCCAAACCCGTGCGTTCTGTGCAATTACAAGATCAAGTTTGACGCGCTCTTGAAGAATGCGCAGATGTCCGGCATCAGTTTCGACAAGTTTGCCACAGGCCATTACGCGAATGTTGAGCATGATAAAGAATCCGGCAGATACCTGCTAAAGAAAGCGTCCGATAAGCGTAAAGACCAGACTTACTTTTTATACAGGCTGTCTCAAAGCCAGCTATCGAACGTAATGTTCCCTCTGGGCGATTTGACAAAGGAAGAGGTTCGTGGTTACGCGCGCGAAAAAGGATTGCGCGTTGCCGAAAAGGAAGAAAGCCAGGATTTCTACGGAGGAGATTACCGCGAGCTTCTCGATATGCAGGACGAAGAAGGAGACATTGTGCTCACAACAGGCGAAGTTGTAGGCAGGCACAGGGGGCTGTGGAACTATACACCGGGGCAAAGGCGGGGCATGGGCATTGCGCATCCTGAGCCTCTTTACGTTATCCGGCTTGACAGTAAAACAAACACAGTGGTCGCAGGAATAAAAAGTGAAATTATTATTACGGATTTTATTGTGAATGATTTGAACTGGATAGCAGTTGAAAAACCCGAAGCGTCTTTTAAGGCGCAGACAAAAGTCAGGTCTTCACAAAATTATTATGATTCATTTATCGAAATTATAAACGATAAAGAAGTAAAAGTCACATTAAAGGATGCCGGAGCGGCAATCTCTCCCGGTCAGTCCGCAGTATTTTACAGCGGCGACATCGTGATCGGCGGCGGCATAATAGACAGGGTGGTTTGATTATGGGCAATGAATACCGGGCTAACAGATACTCCAGGCAGATACTTATCCCGGAGATCGGTGAAAGAGGGCAGGAGCGCCTGGGCAAATCAAGCGTGCTGATCGCTGGCTGTGGCGGGCTGGGCACTGTTCTTGCGAACAGCATGGTAAGGGCAGGCGTAGGCAATGTGCGGATAGTAGACAGGGATTTTGTTGAACTGGACAACCTGCCAAGGCAGGTTCTATTTGACGAAGAAGACATGAAAAAGAGGACTCCCAAAGCTGTCGCTGCCTCGGATAAGCTGCGCCTGATAAATTCGGAAATCAGTATAGAACCGGTAGTGGCTCGCCTTACTTCGGATAATATTGAATCGTTGATGAAGGATGTAGATCTGGTGCTCGACGGCACGGATAATTTTGAGACCCGCTTTTTAATAAACGAAGCAAGTATTAAACTCGGCATTCCGTGGATTTACGCAGGTGTGGTTTCTACTGTCGGCATGAGTTTCAGTATAATACCCGGCAGTACCCCGTGTTTTAAATGCTTTATTGATAAAGTTCCGCAGCCGGGCACCACACCGACCAATGCTACAGCAGGCGTGCTTGGAATGGCAGTCAATATTACAGCTTCAATCGAAGCCACTGAGGCTATAAAAGTACTTATAGGGGATTACGATTCGCTTATTAAAAAGCTTGTTTATTTTGATGTATGGTACGGCACATGGAAACTGATCGATCTAAAGAAAGGCAGTAATCCATGTTCCGTTTGCGATGAACGGCGATTTGATTTTCTCGGGCATGGAATAGATTCTTAAAAAAATGCTTTATTTTTTTATAATTTTCGATAATATTATTATCTGAAACAAGATAGAATAATATTTCCCGCAATAAAAAAGAGAATGAAAAAATCAATGCCGGTTTGCGTCAAAAAGATAATTATCATACTGATTCTATTTTTATTTATTCCGCCTCTGTATTCCCAGCAGGCTATTGACCCCAAGAAAACTTCCGAAAGGGGAGTGCAGTTCGGGCAGCAGAAGCGTTATGATGAAGCATTGAAGGAATTTGATGCCGCATTAAAATTATACAATACTTCTTCTTCCAAAACATATCACAACAAAGGATGGGTCTACGAATTAAAGGGGGACATCCCGAACGCGCTGGCATCTTATGAGGAAGCTGTGAAAAGAAATCCCGCCCAGGTGCCTTCTCTGGAGAGAGTGGGTTACCTGTATTTCCAGACAGGAAAATATGACGAGGCTGTGCTCATGGGAGAACGGGTTATCAGCCTGGATCCTAAAAACACTGAAGTAATAAAATGGCTTCCGGAAGCTTATGCATTGAGAATGAAAAAACAGCGTGAAGCGCTTATAGCAAAGCAGGAAGAGGAAAAAAAGAAAAAAGAAGAAAAAAAGGCTGAACCTGCAAAGGAAGAAAAAAAAGAAGAAGAGCCTCAGAGATATTTTTACGGCACGTTCGATTGTATGATGCGAAGCGCTTATTATTTTAGAGACGGAGAAAAATCAAAGGGATATCATTACGTAACTACGCCGGGCCTATATATGAACGTGCCCGAGATGCTGCATCTGAATGCGACGCCGTCTAAAATATTCGAATTCGATCTCGAGGCAGGGCGTCCTTATCTTGGAGCGCTCTCCCCGAGTCTTATTATTCACACGGAAAAACTTGAAATAATAACGCACCTGGGGAAATACGCGCTCGGGATCGGCGGCATGGGAAATCATTACAGAAGTACGTTTGCATTCGCTGACGGGGAAGAGCATACGCTTCACGATTTTAAAACAGGCTTTATTTTCGGTTTCGAAGATGACGACGCCGCTCTTTTATTCAGGCTTTATCCACGCTCTCTTCCGCACGACGGCGACGGTTCGTCCGGAAAGACGCTGGATGTGGATTATGCCCAGCTTGACTATAAATACAAAATTGATAAGCTCTTAAATTTTTACTCATGGTTTTCTGCCAGGGATTATTATTATTTTGATCATGAAGCCGAGATATCGAATTACTGGGGGGTTTATGAACTCGGATTCGGGGTCAGCCTTGGAAAATACAGGGATGTAGGGAAGCTTTTAAGCTATATAACCGTAAGCCTTGATTATACGGAGAGATTTTATATGAGAGACCTGAATAACGACAAGCCGTATAATTTCGCAAACGGCCAGGGCTGGTTCGGTGCTAACGGCGACAAGTGGTTCAAGGGCGATCCGTTTTCGGGCTACCGCGCACCCGGACACGTAGTGTCGTTAAAAATGGAAGAAGGCATAACGAATAATTTTTTTATATATCAGAAAATAATAGTGGAACTTGTGGACAGAAGAGAAGATCATGACGAATACAATCTGTTGTTCGGGATAGGCGCAGTATATTAAAAGTTATCTTAAAAATAGCTGGTGCTTAATAATTTTGAGTTGAGTTTTAAAATTTCGTCAGGAGATTTGTATAATATTATGTCAAAGTTTAAGCTGATCCTTCTTTTTATTTTTATTTTATTTTTAACGATTATAGTGCTTCAGAATCCGAATGCAATTTCGCTCCGATTTTTAATGTGGAACTTTGAACTCTCTCCGTTTGCCATTCCGGCCATTATTGTTATAAGCATAATTCTTGGTTACCTGCTTGCTTCAATTAAGCTCCGTAAACGAAATAAAAAAGAATAGATTGACAATCCCGCGATTCGATTCTATTCGCATATAACCTTCGTGTAACCTTAAAAAAGTGCTTGCCTTTGAAAGTGTTGCTTTCATACTTATTGATACATACAATTTTTAATTTTTTTTCGTGTCCTTTCGGAAATATGATTATATAATATTGAAGCATAAAGACTGGCATTAGCGGCTGTGAGCATAAAGAAATTTCTAATTTGCCGGAAAAATCAATAATGAAAAGTATATGAGGGCAATATGGGCTGCAAAGTATTAATAGGCGCACAGTGGGGTGATGAGGGCAAAGCGAAACTCATCGATTTTTATTCGGAAGACGTGGACATAGTTGCACGTTATCAGGGCGGGCCCAATGCCGGGCATACTGTTGTCGCAAACGGTAAAAAATACATCTTTCATCTGCTGCCTTCGGGGATTCTGCACAAGGATACTATATGCGTTATTGGCAACGGAGTTGTGCTCGATCCGGAACAGCTGCTTTCCGAGATCGCAGTTGTTGAAAAAGACGGTTACGACGTAAGAAACAGGCTTAAAATTTCGGACGCGGCGCATCTTATCATACCGTATCACAGGGCTATTGACGGCGCAATGGAGGACGCAAGCAATAAAAAGATCGGAACAACCAAGAAAGGAATAGGCCCATGCTATTCGGATAAATGCCTCAGAACAGGGATAAGGGTGGGCGATATTCTGGATGATGATTATCTGGAATCAAGGCTTAAAGAAGCTCTGTTTGAAAAAAATATGCAGCTCAGCAGAATATTTTCCAAGCCTGAATTCGGGCTTACCGAAATAAAAAATACTCTTACCGAATTCAGAAAGCAAATCAAGGGCATGGTCATCAACACCCAGTATTATCTGCACCAGGCAAATGAAGAAGGAAAGATGATACTGCTGGAAGGCGCGCAGGGCACTGCGCTGGACATAGATCACGGGACATACCCGTTCGTTACGTCATCCAACCCGACAATAGGCGGCGCGCTGATGGGCACAGGCCTTAACTCTTTCTGCATTAACGAGATTATCGGCATAACCAAGGCTTATGTTACAAGAGTAGGCGAAGGCCCGTTCCCGACCGAGGACAAGGGCGAATACGGCAAACTGTTACAGACGCGCGGCGCGGAGTTCGGTTCCACAACAGGCAGGGCGAGAAGATGCGGCTGGTTCGATATTGAACTATTAAAACATGCGAAAAGAATTAACGGGCTGACCAGCATTGCTCTTACTAAAATTGATGTTCTTACCGGTATTCCGAAAATCAAGGTTGCCGCAGCCTATAAAATAGACGGTAAAAAAATAGATCATTTTCCTTCAAACGGAGTAGAGCGTATTGAGCCGGTTTATGAAGAGCTTGACGGGTGGACTGAGGATATATCGGGTTGCAGTTCTTTTAAAAGCCTTCCGAAGAATACGAAAAAATATGTTAAATATCTTGAAGATAATATCGGGCTAAAGGCTTCGATCATATCCGTGGGACCTGACAGGCGATCTACTATTGTCAGATAACAGGCTGCCCCATGCCGGCAGCTTTTTGGCAGACTGAGATATTCATAAATATTCAAAGATCTATTTTAACAGAACGGCATTCTTGAATCTGCCGTTAATTATCTGCTGCGTTTTATTCCTGAATTCGCTTTTATAAAAAAATGCATAAGATACAAATAATCAATTTAAGAAAATCTTTTTTCGGCAGGGAAGTGCTGTGCGGTGCTGACCTGGCAATTAATGAAGGTGAAATATTTTCCATAATCGGGAAAAGCGGCTCAGGGAAATCCGTAATATTAAAACATCTGATCGGCCTGCTAAAACCGGACAGTGGGGAAATAATTGTCGATAATCAAAGTTATTCGGACGCCGATGAGCAGGCAAAAATAAAGATCGGTTATAAATTCGGAGTCCTTTTTCAGGGCGCTGCTCTCTTTGATTCAATGAATATTTATGATAACGTAGCGTTCGGTTTGCGAAGAATGAAAACGCCGGAGCCGGCAATAAAGACTACAGTGTCCGAAATGCTTGAACAGGTAGGACTACGTAATATTGACGATAAATATCCGCACGAGCTCTCGGGCGGAATGCAGAAAAGGGCGGGGCTTGCAAGGAGCCTGGCTCTTAAGCCCGAGATAATGCTGTACGATGAGCCAACAACAGGCGTTGATCCCATTACAGCAAGCGCTGTGGACGATCTTATCCTTAAGATGCGCGATAAATTCGGAGTAACATCAGTAGTGGTAACGCACGATATGAATTCCGCTTATAAAATATCGGACAGAATGGCCATGCTGCTCGACGGCAGAATAATTTTTTGCGGAACTCCCCATGAAATTAAAAATTCCGATGATCCGTATATAATGCAATTTATAGAAGGAAGGGCAGGCGGGCCAATCCAGGCCGCGGAGTAAAGTTTATCATAAAAGTACTCATGTAAACTATTATTGTCATTCCGGGGAGTCCGAAGGACGACGAGGAATAGGCTCTTTACTGTTTTCTTTTAAACGACTCAAGGCGAAAGTCCTGCAGAATTTCTTCAGCTTTTTCTTTAACCTTTAGGATCGCGCCATAAGGGGTCATGCCGGAAAAGACAGCCAGTATTTTTTTCTTTGCGCTGCTCTCAATATAAAGCTTATCGAATTTAAGGGGATTATCCCATTCCTTGTCCCTGATGCATATCAGTTTGTCTGTAAAATCGACAACCTCATGCAAAAGAAACGCGGTTTCCTTTAAATAAGCATTCTTGTTTTTTTCAATATCGATTTCCCTGACATCCTTTCTGGAAAGCAGCAGAATATGGTCCTCTATCTTTTTCGGATGCCTTTTGCTCTTTGAAACTGCAAAATCCGAGAACCGGTTATCAAGACTCTGGAGAATATCTTTATTATTGTAATCCTTTACAATTATCCATAAAACCGAAAAATAATATATTATAAATTCCGACAAAGCTCCGTATAGATATGTTATTTCCAGATCCGCATGAGGATGAAATTGTATTTCACTGTATTTCTTTATCCTTTCAGTGTTTTCTTCCATTATACGTTCAACTTTTCTGGAAAACGCGTTTTCTCCGTTTTTGCTTCCCTTCTTTTCATCATCCAGTTTCTGTTTTATTTTTTCGAAATTGGTAATTTCAGCCAGAATAAAAGCTTCCAGATTCATCCTTTTCCTTAAGGCTGTCTGCAATCTGTCTTCAAATGCGTCCAGGTTAAATAGCCTGGATTTATATTCAATAGCTGATTCTTTATATTTATCTTTTAACTTATTTATTAATAGGTCGACTTCTTTGCCGGATAATCCCATGCCTGATTTGCTCCTTTGTAAAAAGGCGTTCTTGCGGTAATATCATTTATATAATAATACCGTAAGGCTACAGAAAATGTGTAAATCAATGAATAATAAAAAATCAAGAAATAATTTAAAAAATATCTTGCAAATTTTGAATGTTATGATTATAGCTAATAAATATCAATTCTAAATATTCTATAATAATCCCCGAATCCTTAAAGGGTTTTCAAGTATAATAGTCTCTTTTATGCGGTTAGGGGGCTATACTCCGAAAAATATATTTTTATTTCAGGGAAAAATGCACCGCTGCCTGCGGCAGTGAATTATATTAATTTTGCTGACAGTTAGGTTTTTCCGTCTGCTTAAGAGGACAAACATGGGTATTACTTACAAAGATTCAGGAGTCGATGTTGAAGGCGGAAATAACTTCGTAAAAAAAATTGCTCCGATAGTTAAATCAACATTCAGTAAAAATGTCATTACTGATTTAGGAGGATTCGGAGCGCTTTTTTCGGGATCATTCCCGGATTTAAAAGATCCTGTCCTTGTATCAGGGACGGACGGCGTTGGCACCAAGCTGAAAATAGCGCAGATGATGAACGTTCACTATACAATAGGAATCGACGCTGTCGCCATGTGCGTTAACGACGTGCTTACACTCGGAGCAAGGCCGCTGTTTTTTCTGGATTACATCGCCTGCGGGAAACTGAACGAAGCCGTACTTGTGGACGTTGTAAAGGGAATGGCGGAGGGCTGTAAAATCGCAGGCTGCAGCCTTATTGGCGGCGAAACCGCTGAGCACCCAAACATTATGGCCGAGGATGATTACGACATTGCAGGATTTTCTGTCGGTGTTGTAGACAGGGAAAAAATTTTAAATTACGATGATATTACAAAGGGAGATGTTCTCATAGGACTTTCTTCTTCAGGCATACATTCCAACGGTTATTCTCTTGTCAGAAAATTATTTTTCGATATAAAAAAATACGGCATTAATACAAAATTAAACGACCTGCCAAAACCTTTGGGAGAAATTCTCCTTACTCCGACAAGGATATACTGCAAACCGGTTATAAATTGCTTTAATAAAGGCCATAAAATCAAGGGCATTGTGCACATTACAGGCGGCGGATTTTATGAAAATATTCCGAGAATTCTGCCCGGTAAAGCAGCGGTTAAAATAAATAAGGCAAAGCTTACTATACCTCCGATTTTTAACGTGATACGTAAAGAAGGCGGCATAGAAGAAAAAGAAATGTTCACTACGTTTAATATGGGAACCGGGCTCATCCTGGTAGTCGATAGAAATGATGCCGATAAATCTCTGGAGCTTCTGAATAATTCCGGAGAGGAAGCAGCGATAATCGGAGAGATCATTGATTATAAAGACGTAAAAGTAGTTATCAGTTAAATATATCCGGCCGCTGATTATGTTCCTGCGGCCTGTAATTAAGTCCTCATCTTTCACATCTTACTTAGTTGTCATGATTGTGCAATGAACGGAGGCTTGTACATAAATGGGCGCTAACCCGACTCTTATTTTACTGATTGAAGATCAAAAAGATCATATTGATCTCATCAGTCAAAGTTTTCAGGCTCACCGGAATCAATACAGCCTTGCTTTTGCACGTAATTTAACGGAAGCAAAGGCATTCGTTAAAACTTCCGAATGCCATATTGCCATAGCGAATCTAATCCTCCCGGATGGAAGCGCGCTTGAGCTCCTTAAAGAATCCGACGGAAACATGTCTTTCCCCATGGTAATTATGGCTGACAGTACTGAGGAATCCATGGCTGTTGAAGCTATAAAGGCCGGAGCTTTTGATTTTGTAATAAAAACAGAAGGATCGTTGCGCGGAATACCGGGGATTGCAGAACGCTGTATCCGCGAATGGGCGCACATAAAAGAACAAAAAAAATCCGAGGCAGCGCTTCGGGACACGGAAGTAAAATATTCCGAAATTATTGAAAATTCCAATGAGGGCGTAGTAATATTACAGGATGATGCGATAAAATTCATCAATAAAGCCGGTGCGCAAATATCCGGTTTTGAGGTTGAAGAATTATGGGATAAACCGGTAATGCCCCTGATTGATCCGTTTTACAGGGCGCTTTTTTCCGATACCCTTGGGTATTTTTTGGCCGGGAATAAGGTACAGCGTAAACTTGAAATTAAAATCATTCGCAAAGACGGCATCCTGAGAGATGTTGAATTAAGCGGTACATTAATTCAATATAGAAATAAACCTGCCGGCCTGGGGATATTGCGCGACATTACAGAGCGCAAGGCTGTTGAAAAAGCACTGGTCGAATCCGAAGAGCAATACCGTTCTTTTCAACACAGCACTCCTATTGGTCTTGTAAGGACGAATCCCGAAGGCAAAATACTGTACGCAAATCCCATGATGGCTAAAATATTCGGCTACGGATCCGTTGCCGATATTATGAATGTAAATACGAACTCCCTGTATATAGATCCTCAGGTTAGAAAAAAGCTTCTGGAAAAAATAAAAAGTGACGGCGCGGTTGTTAACTACGAAGCGCAAATGAGAAAAAAAGACGGCACCATATTCTGGATATCGACAAGCTTAAATGCGTCTTATAATGACTCTAATGATGTAGTTTTACTGGACGGATATCTAAAGGACATTACTGAGCGCAAGGAAGCAGAAGCAATATTAAGAAGAAAAGAAGAACTGTATTCAACCCTGTTTCAGCACAACCCTATCCAGACAATTGCAGTGGATCAGAACTGCAGGATAATAGCATTTAATAAAGCAAAAGAAGCGTCGGGCGACAGGCTGCCGAAAATAAACGATGTTATGTACAAAAATTATGCGGGCCGTCACAGTATTGATATGCACGGGGAGCTTATGCGCTGTATGACTACCGGCGAAATGCGCGAGTTTCCCGAACAGAAATATAATAATAAAATATTATCCATTAAAATATCTCCGTTTGAGAATGGGGCCATTATAACCAGCCAGGATATAACGCTTCAGAAAAAATCCGAACATGAGCTTAAAAAAAGCGAAGAGAAAATAAGGTTAATTACGGATAACATGCTTGACCTGGTATCCATGTGCGACAATGAAGGCAGGCTTACCTTCATTAGCCCTTCGCATGAACGCATACTGGGACACAGCCATAATGAGAATATCGGCAAGCCGGTTTTCGGGAACGTACATCCGGACGACCTTGAGCGCGTACTGGAAAAATCCGACATGCTGAAAAAATTATCTCTGCCCGACTCGTTTATTTACAGGCAAAAGCATAATGACGGGCATTATCTGTGGCTGGAAACCTATGCCCACAGCATTTTTAATTCAAACGGAGAATATATAGGATCGGTTTTTTCATCAAGGGACATTACATCGCGCAAAATCGCAGAAGAAAAAATTGAGCATTTGAATGAGCTTCTTTATGCCATCAGAAATGTCGATCTGCTTATAGCTCACGAAAAAAATACCGGAAGACTTCTTCAGGGAATCTGCGACTGCCTTATCAGGTCCAGAGGCCATACAGGCGCATGGATTGCAGCAACAGACAGCTTGAATTCTTATTTTGCGGCATCTGACTCAGGGTTAAGAACCAAATTTTCCAACTTTTTTAAAATTCAGAAAAACATTCATTCACTTAACTGTTATGACTTAATAAAGAATACATCCAGCCCGTGCGTTATTGGCGATAATTCATTCTGTAAAGATTGCCGCTTTGAAGAAGAGGATGATACTGTCGGCAGGGTGGTTATTCGTCTCGAATACAATGACAAAATATACGGCTTAATGAATGTAGGCGTGCTGCGGGAAATTCTGAACGAAGAGCAGGAGAAATCCCTGCTGGAAGAAGTAGCCGGAGAAATCGCTTTCGGGTTATACAATCTCGATCTTGAAAGAGAAAGAAAGGAACTCCAGAAGCAGCTTTACAGATCCGCAAGGCTTTCTGCAGTGGGACAGCTTGCCGCGGGCATTGCGCACGAGTTCAACAACATGCTTTCCATAATACTCGGTCACACACAGCTTTCCCTGGAAGAAGATTCGGTTGATGAGATTAAGCAGTCATTAAAGGAAATTGAAAAAACAACGAAACGCGGAAGCAATATTGTAATTAAACTGGCAGCGTTCGCAAAACCGAAAGAGCCCGAGTTTAGAGTTCAGGATGTTGAAAAGATAATCGACGACGTAATTCAGCTGCAAGTAAGGCAACTACAACTAGCATCCATAAAAATTGAAAGAAAATATGCCGCGAAACTAAAAGTATCCTTTGACCGCGGACAGATGGAACAGGTGTTTCTAAATCTTTTAATTAACTCAATCCATGCCATTAAACCCAAAGGAAGGGGGGAAATACTCATAGCTACCGCAGATGTAAAAGGAGAAATGGAAATAAGATTTTCCGATAACGGTACAGGCATGGACAAAGAAACAAAAGCAAAGGTGTTTGACCCGTTTTTTACAACAAAAGGAGCATGGGCAAAAGACGGTATGGGAATATCGGGAACAGGCCTTGGCCTTTCAATAGCACATTCCATCATTAAACAGCACAACGGCACTATTACCGTAAAAAGCCAGAAAAACAAGGGTACGACATTTATTATTAAGCTCCCTTCGGGTACATCCGGTCATGTTGCGGAGGAGCGTCCTGTTTACAATGTAACCCAGAATGATATTGAAAAAATAAATAAAATGCGCATTCTGCTTGTCGATGATGAAAAGGAAATGACGGATATATTTAAGCATGTTTTCCAGAAAGCAGGATTCAGGAATTTTAAAATAGAAAATATAGGGGGGAAGGCGGTATCCATATTTAAGGAATTTAAGCCTGATATCGTGTTCCTTGATATAATAATGCCCGATATGAGCGGGGAAAAGATTTTTAAGGAAATCCGAACGATCAATCGCATTACTCCGATAGTATTCATGAGCGGGAAAGTCGATTCCGAAAAAGACCTGTATATTGAAAACGGCGCATTTGATTATATACAAAAGCCTTTCGAAATAAATGAAATATACAATATTCTAAGTAAAATAATAAAGTCAGCGAATTGATGCAATGGCCGTCCGAAGCTAACCGCGCATTGATCATTAATTATTAGCCCGGGATATGTAAATTTATTTTTCTTTACTCAAAAAAATATATTTTGCTTGACGAACGAAAAATTTTATGATTAAATAACGTCATTCGCCACCGCTCAAAGATAGCGATGAGCACATACAAGTTGAATTTTTTTAAGGACATTTTCCGAAGCATTGTTTTTAAAATAGTTTAGTAGTTTTTTAAATGCATACATAAAAATATGTTTAATTCTCAATAGAGAGATAACTACTATGACAAGCAAATGTTCTCTTGCCTATGAGGAGGTCCTCTCCACAGGCCGCCTTAATTCCGACAATTACACATTAGCAGATTTTCACAGCCTGGAAAGTAACGACATTTTTGCAAAGACAATCCCGCAATACTGGTATATTTACGATTATAAAGAGAAGGGGTATTACTCGCATCAGCGCCCGCTTTTATCTGCGTGCAAAAACCGGGTGACAGTCAAAGATCCATGGACAGGCGAAATTCGAGAGATGATTATGATGGCTTCTAATAATTATCTTGGACTGATTACTCACCCTAAAGTTATTGAAGCAGGCATTGATGCTTATAAAAAATACGGAACTGGCGCAAGCTCTGCTCCCCTTCTTAGCGGCACATTCGACATTACACGTGAAGTTGAGCTGAAGATAGCCGGGTTCAAGGGCGCCGAAGACGCCCTTGTCTTTTCAACAGGCTATTCCGCTAATGTCGGAGCAATAAGCGCGCTGCTTAGACCGGGTGATGTGGCTATTGTAGACAAGCTTGACCATGCAAGCATTCTTGACGGATGCAGGCTTTCGGGAGCGGAAATGGCAGTGTTTAAACACCAGGACATGAACAGCCTGGAAAAGTGTTTAAAAAGATGCGAGGGAAAATTTAAAGGCAAACTGATAATAGTTGACGGCGTTTACGGAATGGACGGCGATATTTGCCCGCTGCCCGAAATTAAAAAACTTGCAGACCGTTATGGCGCAAAGGTTATGGTTGACGATGCACATGCCACAGGCGTAATAGGGAAAACCGGCAGGGGGACAGCGGAGCACTTTAATATGGAAGGCGAAGTGGATTTAATATTGGGCACACTTAGTAAATCCCTGGGAGGCGTTGGAGGATTCGTAGCTTCAACAAAAGAAGTCATTAATTACCTGCGTTTTTACAGCCGCTCGTACTTTTTTTCCGCAGCACTGCCGCCGTCTATATGCGCAACAGTTAAGGCAGCCATAGAGGTAATGGAAGCTGAACCGGAGCGCGTGCAGCAATTACAAAATAATGTTAAATATCTTCATGACACATTATCCGGTTCAGGCTTTAATGTAAGCCCGCCCGGCACGGGAGCTCTATCGGTAATAATAGGCGATGAGCTATTAATGAGAAAGATAAGTAAAAGAATTCACGACCTGGGTCTGTATATTAATCCATTGCCGTTCCCCTCTGTAAAGAAAAACGAAGCGCGGTTCAAATTCAGTCTAATGGCCACACATACCAGGCAAGATCTGGACGAAGCAGCAGATATATTTAAAAAGGCCTGCGGCGAATTCGGGATGTCTAACGAAAGAATTCCTGTAAAGGAAAGACATTCTGCTTAAAATATACGGAAAGCAGATACATGATGCAAAATATAGTAGCCACAATGATGAGTAATGACATTAGACATTTATTTACAATTAATTCGATTGATTTCAAAAGATATAGAGAGATAAGGCTGATATAATTGTATTCAAAGGTAAATACCATGACGGCAATCAGGATAAACTTTCATGGATAGTGAATTCTAAATTTCTTAAAAATATATAAATTACACTTAGTTAATCTTAAATGGAAGTTAAGGTTTACAAAAGCATAACAGAGATTCCCGAACCAGATTGGGACAGCATTGTAGGCAGAAACCGCATCATTTGCACCCACCGATTCCTTGAAGCAGTTGAAAAATCCAATATAAACGACTGTAAATATTATTATCCTGTGGTTTACGACAATAACAAGATTATTGCCCATGCATGCGCTTATTCAATAAGTATGGAGCTGGATATATTTGCGGAAGGGATAACAAAAAAAATTATTAATGTAATACGCAAGGTCTGGAAAAATTTTTTAATAATAAAACTTTTTGAATGCGGAACACCGATTGCATTGGGGAATACTATTTCTTTTGCAGATCAAATTGATAAAAAACAATACCTTCCGTTTATAATTAAAGCAATTGAAGTAATTGCTAAAGAAAAAAAAATTAGTATAATTTTATTAAGGGATTTTAATAATAATGAATTATTTTTTTTTGACAATTTAATTAATTTAGGATATGGAAGGACATTTAATTTACCAACTGCTCTTTTGCAAATAAAGTGGGATACTTTTGAAGATTATTTAAAAAGTATGCGTAAGCATTACAGACAAAACATTCGTGCAAATAAAAAAAAATTTAAGGATAGCGGAATAGAAGTTCAACTTATAAATAGCTTTTCGCAATATTCGGTTGAATTTACAAAACTCTGGAAAAATTTATTTGATAATGCAAAGGAATACAGGCGTGAAATTTTAACTCCAGCTTTCTTCGAAAATATGGATAAATATCTTGGACAACAAAGCATGACTTTAGTCTTAAAAAAAGATGATAGATTAATTGCTTATATATTATTACTGTTTAATAATAATATATTAGTGCCTTTATTCGCTGGCCTGGATCATTTAATGAATAAACAATATAAACTTTATTTTAATTTATTTTATAATGTGATTGAGATAGGAATTAGAGAAAAAATGAAATATATTGATTTCGGAATTACAACACTCGAACCGAAAAAACAAATAGGCTGCGAAATAACAAATCTATATATGTATATGAAGCATTTGAATCCAATTATAAATATTCTAATGAATAAGATATTTAATATATTCACTCCAAAGGTTAGATTATTATGTAAGAAAGTATTTAGGTTAAGCTAATAATATCTATAATTAAGAACATTTATATTTGAAGAAAAATTCAATCTATTCTTGTTGCATCAGTTATTTAAAAAACCATTCATTTATATAAAATTTTAATATGAATTTCGATCCGCAAAAAACTAAAATGGAAGCTAACGTTAGAGTAATGCGTCATATTATAATTGCTTTTGAGAAAAAATATGGACGGAAAGAACTTATTAAATTTATTGAAAGGACTGGATTGCCGCTAGAATATTTTGATGATGAAAACAATTGGATTAGTCATAAATATTTAAGAGATTTACTAAAAGCCTTGGTTGACTATTCGGGAGACCCAAACATACCTTATAAATTTGGTTTAACTACTGCAACAAACCTAAGTTGGGGCGTTATTAAAACAATATTAAAATCTTTTAGTTCCTGTAGCTATGCATATAAGAAGGTTGTTTCATTAAGCCCAAGATGGGGGAAAGTTGCATCCTTAAAATATCTTAAGTTTAAGAAGAATAATGCAATTCTTAAAATAAGCATGCTTTATAATAACAAACAAGATAAATATAACTGTTTAAACATCCAGGGTCAATTAGCTTCCATTCCTACGATCTGGGGCCTTCCTCCGGCAGAAATAAAAGAACTACAATGCGCGGCAAAAGGCGCGGACTCGTGCATTTATGAAATCAAATGGAAAAATGTACCGAAAAAAAAGAAAGGGCTTTATGCTTTTTTTGTTGGAGCAGCTATTTCCGGTTTTCTGTATTTACTTTCTTTAACAGGAATATTTGAACTGTCTCAGTTATCCGGATTGAATTTTTTCCTTCTGCCTGTAATTATTTTCCTGCTGTGGATAGCATCTTTAAAAAAAGAAATAATTAAGGAAGGTTATAAAAAAACAGAAGAGCAAAATGATGAAATTGAAAAAATACTAATAGAAATAGAAAAATCCAATACTTATTTACAGGAAAAAGTAGAAGAAAAAGTCGCATCGCTTACGGAAAACATAGAAGACCTGAAAAAAAAGATAGCTTTTCAGCAAAGTAATGAGGACCAGTCAATTCGCACGGCAAAGATGAACTCCATAGGCCAGCTTGCAGTGTATATGGCAAATGTGCTTAGAAAACCGCTGGATAAAATACACACCAATGTTCAGAGCCTGCTAAAAGATTTCTCAAACAATGAAGACGTAACAGACAGCCTTGAAGGAGCCGAAAGGGCAGCCCAAAGATGCGAAAAAATTATCGCTCATCTTTTATCTTTTTCGGAAAACGGAAGCAGTCCTCCTGTGCAGGAAGTCGACCTTAATATAATAATTAATGAATGCATAGCAAAGGCTAACGAAGAATTCGGCAATTCCGGTATAAAAATATCCAGCCAGGCGGAAAACGGCCTGCCGAAAGTAAAGGCGGATTATTCGGTAATTGAGCAGGTTCTTATGATAATAATTACGAACGCTGCGGACGCAATTCTGGACGCAATGAATAAAGGCGATAAAGATGAAGGAAAAATTTTAATTAAAACCGGTTTAAAAAACACAGGCATGGCGCTTGTTGAGATTTCCGACAACGGATGCGGAATGCCGAAAGATGTAATGGCAAAAATATTCGATCCGTTCTTTTCCACAAAAACGTCCAGCAGAAAAAAGGGCATGGGCCTTACTTTAAGCTACAACGCAGTAAAAAAAGCAGGCGGGAGCATTGAAGTAAAAAGCGCTCCGGGCGCCGGAACAACATTCTCCATATATTTGCCTGTTATGGAAGCAATAAAAACAAATTGAATCTCACTTCTCACGGAAATTTGTAATGGTTTATTGTAATTTAAAAAGTTTTGAGTGAGGGCAAGCAGCTCCTTATTCAAATTATATTTTCTTTAAAAGCAAACAATGTTGATCAATCCTGAACATACTAAAATAGAGCTTAACACAAGGACGATTCGCCATATAGTAATAGCCTTTGAGAAGATGTATGGGAAAAAGGAATTAACTAGATTCTTTAATAAAACCGGACTGCCGGTTGAATATCTTACAGATGAAAACAACTGGATAAGCTATGATTATTTTATAAAGGTACTTAATGATCTGGTTGAATATTCAGGTGATCCTGAGATAACATTTAAATTCGGCTTAACTACTGCTGCAAACTCAAGCTGGGGTATTATTAAAACAATACTAAAGTCATTTACTTCATGTACTTATGCGTATAAAAAAGTTATAACCTTAAACCCAAGATGGTCAAAAGCAGGAACATTTCAATTCGTTGAGTTTAAAAAAAATAAAGCAATAATTCAAATGAAAATAACTAAAGGTTATAAGCAAGACAAATACAATTGTTTGAGTATTCAGGGCCAGCTCGCTTCCATTCCCACAATCTGGGGGCTTCCGCCGGCGGAGATCAAAGAGACACAATGCTCAGCAGAAGGAGCGGACAGTTGCATATACGAACTAAGCTGGAAGAACCCGCCAAAGAAAAAAACAGGCCTGTATTCTTTTATAGCAGGAACAATACTATCCATCATACTCTATTTAACAACTCTGACAGGGAAGATAGACATATCCCGGTTCTCAGATCTAAATTATATAATACTCCCTGTGCTTGTAATGCTTGGCAGCATAGCCATAGGCAAAAGAGCAATACTTAAAAGGAACTTCAAAAAGACGGAAGAATATAATAATGAGATAGAAAAAAATCTTATAGAAACAGAAAAGTCAAACGAGATACTGCAGGAAGGCGTGGAAAGAAAAGCGGCACAGCTTACAGGCAATATAGAAGACCTGAAACAGAAGATAGCTCATCAGAAAAAGAATGCTGATCAAATGCTGCGAAGTGAAAAGATGGACTCAGTAGGACGCATTGCAGTGAACATGGCAAACGCCCACAGAAAGCTTCTGGATACTATACACGCAAATCTTGAGAGCCTGTTAAAAGACAGCAGAAACGATGAATCAGTATTGGACAGCCTTAAAGGCGCGCAAAGAGCGGCAAATAAATGCGAGGATATAATAGACCACCTGCTGTCTTTCCAGTCTGAGGAAAAGAGCATTGCAGCAGAAGAAATTGACCTTAACATAATACTTAACAATTGCATTGCAAAAGCACAAAAAGAATTTGCAGAATATAGATTTACAATATCCGGCAAACTAAAGAAGAATCTGCCTAAAGTAAAAGCAGACTATTCTTTAATAGAACAGGTATTCATGATAATAATATCGAACGGGGCAGACGCAATACTGGAAAGAGAGAAAGAGAGCAAAAAGAAAGCCAAAAAAGACGGAGAAATACTGATCAAAACTAGCTTAAAAGGCAGCATGGTTTGTACTGAAATATCGGATAACGGAACGGGAATGACTAAAGACACGCTGTTAAAGGTATTTGACCCGTTCTTTACTACAAAGGCCACGAGCAGAAAAAGAGGTATGGGTCTTACGCTTAGCTATAATGCCGTAAAAAAAGCAGGCGGGTACATTGACGTGAAAAGCGCTCCAGGCACGGGAAGCACGTTCTTTGTGTATTTGCCTGCTACGGAAACAATAAAATAAATATATATTGAAATTTAATTACAATTTCCGGCGACTGTAACGCGCACGGCAGTTAGCGGCGTGCCTTGCAAAACAAACGTAGCCGTGTCATTATCGATGAATGTCCATGTGCCGGAATAGCTGTGGCCGCTCTCATCGACGCTTAGTGTAGTTCCGTCAAATCTGTATGTTATCGGATCGTCGGCGTCAATGCAATAAACAGAATTCTCATAAGAGAGATCATACCCGCCGCCTTTTCCGTCAAAACTAACGCCGTCACTATACGTAGATGTGATCCACCAGTTTCCTTCAAGCTCAGCTTCGTGTCCCCCTGATTGGGACTGGCTGCTGCTATCGTCATCTGACGAAGAACACGAAAAAGTGATCATCAGGATTGTTAAAGAAATAATAAGGAATATAATATTATTTTTTTTCATAAAGATATTTCCTGTTTCTTTTGAAATCATCTTTTGTTATTCCGTCAATACATTTATAGCTTCCCGGTTTTGTTTTAATGTTTGCACATAAGCACCCTTTTGTTTTTCTGTTTAATTTGAACTTCAATTACTTGCGGCAGTATTGCTTTCATATTGGTCGTTTAGTCTGAACAGCACGCTGAGTTCAATAAAGGTTTCGTACTCTCTTCCTTTTATTTCTTCCCAGTATGTATTACGATCAATACCTGCATCTCCGGAATGATATTTGTATCTGAATCCTCCGTCAATGCCTAGAGATAATTTATAATCAAAATGTATATTGATCCCTGCTATAAGTCCTATTGAGGCAAATGTTGTAGACAAATAATTACTATCCTCATCCGGATATGTTGATTCTGTTTTTACATCATATGTTCCGTCAAAAAATCCAAACCCGAACTGGGGGCCGGCCCAAATCCTGAACATTGGTGTGCGGATAAATCCAAAGCAGAAATTATTATATATAGAATATTCGTAGCCGTCAACATTCGGAATATCTGAATGATTATTATACATTTTTACTTTATTCACTCCGATTTGCAGCCTGTAATTAAATAGCCTGTCATTGGCAATGCCTGTATCGAATATGAATCCTGTGCCGATTTTGTATCCGTTTGAATTGAATCTGACGTCCGGTACCTGGTGATAGTAACTGTAGTATTCCGAGTTATATTCCCACTGGTAATAGCTGTAGGAACCTGTAACATATCCTCCCATCCCGATTGCTTTAACCGGCGATGATAATAACATGATGCTTGCTGCTGCAAATAACGCGAAAAATAGTTTGTTCCTCATAATAAAAAACCTCCTTTTGTTTTTCTGCACATAAGCAGCAAAAGGAGGCGAATCGTCACAAAAAAAATTTAAAAAAATTATTCGAATGTTAAAGCTATAAATGCCGGAGCCAATATACCTGTTTTTATTCCGAAGAAAGTTCTTATGGGGGCAATATTGCCGTTTGCAGTTCTCCTGTATACCGTGACTGAGCTGCTTGAATTATTTGCATAAATCACGCTATTTGCCACAAAAATTTCGTTATTCACAGTATCTACTGCAACCCCCTTTGGATATGCAAGGCCCGTGTTTGCACCGGAGATGGTCCTTACCGGAGCCGCATTGCCGTTTGCTGTCCTTGAGTAAATCTTGATGGAGCTGTCAGATGACCAGTTTGCCACGATAATTTCGTTATTCACTGTGTCTATGGCTATGCCAACCGGAGATGAAATGCCAGTGCCTGTTCCTGAGATAGTTCTTACCGGTGTCACATTACCATTTGCCAGCCTATTATACACTGTTACAGAGTTATTGTTATAATTTGTAATATAGATTTCATTATTTACCGTATCTATGGAAATCCCATTCGGCCTGTTTAGGCCCGTGCTGATTCCGGAAATTATTCTCGTTGGTGTCACATCGCCGTTTGCTGTTCTCTCATATACCGTGACAGAATTGTTCCAGTAATTTACTATAAAAATTTCATTGTTCACTCTGTCTAAAGCTATTCCGTTTGGGTGTGAAATGCCGGTGTTTGTCCCGGAAATAGTCCTGATGGGCACATTTCCATCTGCTGTCTTATCGTAAACTATGACGGAGTCATTATCAATATCTGTAATAAAAATTTCGTTATTCACAGTGTCTATGGCAATACCATACGGATATGAAAGGCCTGAGCTATCACTGGAGATTATTCTAACTGGGGTCACATTCCCTGTTGCTGTTCTTGTGTAAACCGAAATGGAGCTATTGGAATTATTTGCCACAAAGATTTCATTATTGACCTTATCAATGGCTATGCCTTCCGGTAATGAGATACCGGTATTTGCTCCGGAGATAGTCCTGGCTGGTGCTATATCGCCGTTTGCCGTCCTCCCATATACCGTGACTGAGTGTCCCCAGTAATTTACTACCATAATTTCGTTATTCACTGTATCTATGTCTATATTGTATGCAAATGAAAGGCCCGTGCTTGTTCCGGAAATGGTCCTGTCCGGGGTAACGTCCCCGTCTGCCGTTCTAGGATAAACAGTAATGGAATCGTTACTTCTGTTAACCACCAGGATTTCATCATTCACTGTGTCAACAGCTATTCCATACGGATCATAAAGGCCGGTAGTTGCCCCATAAATAGTCCTGATCGGAGAAACGTCGCCGTTTGCTGTCCTTTCATAAACTATTATTGAGCTGTTACTTGTTACAAAAATTTCGTTATTAACTGTATCGATCGCTATGCCAGTTGGAAATATGAGGCCCGAATTCCATCCGCAAATGCTCCTTATTGGGGCAATATTTCCGTTTGCAGTTCTTGTATAAACAGTAATAGAACTGCTGGACTCATTTGTCACAAATATTTCATTATTCACTGTGTCAATAGCTACTGAGGTTGGTTCTGACAAATGTGTAAGAGAACCAAAATTTTTCAAGGGCTCGATATTCCCGGTTTTAGATGCGTCAAATACGGATACATTGTGAAAAGCTGTATTGACTACATAAAGCTCTTTTGCAGATGATCCGCCGCCGGAATTGTTATTATTACTGATGCTGTTGCTGCTGCTTCCTCCGCATTGGATAAAAACAAAAACAGCCAGTAAACAAGCTAAAAAAATTTTAAAATTTATTTTCATAAAAAAATTCCTCCTTGTTTTCTTTTTTCTGCACATAAGCAGCGTGAAGTGCTGAATCGTCACAAAATTTTTTTGCGTTCATCCGAAAAATATTTTTCTGAATAATTCTTTCTTATTATTTCTTCTTTTAAGAGACCAATATATCCGTTACGATTTAGTGTACTCATTTTATTTATCCTTAAATTTATTGATCTGCCGTTAGAATGTCGTAGCTAAAAAAGTAGGACCGCTTAATCCTGTTATTATTCTTTTTGGAGCAGCGTTACCGTCGTCCGTTCTCATATAAACTGTAATGGAGTTATTCTTTTTATTTACCACGAAAATCTCATTGTTCGCTGTATCTATTGTTATGCCGTATGGTATTAAAAGGCCGGTGCTCGTCCCGGAAATTACTCTTTTCGGCGTAACACTGCCGTTATCCATTCTATTATATGCTTTAATGAAATTATTTTGATCAAGTAAATTTGAGTCTGTTACAAAAATTTCGTTATTGATTGTATCTATAGTGATGCCGTAAGGAGAATTAAGATTGCCAGAAATTTCCCTTGCTGGAGTTACTTCACCGTAATTCATTCTGCCAAAAACTTTGATGGATTTGGTTCCAAAATCTGTCACAAAAATTTCATTGTTTATTGTGTCGACTGCAATACCTATTGGCCATGAAAGGGTTGTAGCAGTTCCGGAGATAGCCCTTTTAGGGGCGATATCACCATTATCCATCCTTTCATAAACTGTGATGGAATTATTGCTGCGATTTGCCACGAAAATTTCATTATTGACTACATCAACTGCTATACTCTGTGGATATGAAAGGCCGGTATTATCTCCGGAGATGATTCTTTTCGGTACTGCATCACCAGTGTCTGTTTTCCCGTACACTACGATGGAATTGTTTTTTATGTTTGTCATAAAAATTTCGTTATTCACATTATCAACTGCTATCCCATATGGGAATGAAAGGTTATAACTCGCGCCGGAAATATTTCTTTTTGGAGCAATATCATTTGTATCCTCCCTCCCATATACTGTGATGGAGTTGTTGTCATAATTTGCTACGAATATCTCGTTATTAATTGTATCTACAGCCAAAGCGTCTGGTGATAGAAGATTTGTATGTGAACCTGTGATTGTCCTTTTAGGAATTGCATTATCGCTGTCTGTTATCCCATAAACAGTGATGGAATTTATTGTGGAATTCATATCATGGTTTGTCACAATAATTTCGCCATTCACTGTATCTATGGCTATTCCATACGGTTTTATTTGGCCAGTGCCCTCTCCCAGTATTTTTCTTTTAGGAACAGCAGTATCGCAGTCTGTTCTTCCATAAACCAGGATAATATTGTCGCCGCTGTTTATTACGAATAACTCGTTATTGATAGTATCAACTGCTATACCATTCGGACTCTGAAAGCTGGTGCTTGTACCGGAAATTATCCTTTTCGGAGAAATGTCCCCGCTGTCAGTTCTTCCAAAGACTGTAATAGAACAAAGCCCATAACTTCCTCCATTTATTACAAAGATCTCATTATTAGTAGTATCAACTGCTATGGCGCATGCATTGTAAGAACTGGTATTCGATTTAGAAATAGTTCTTTTTGGAGCCACATCGCCGTTATCTGTTCTTCCGTATACAGTAATGGAACTGGAGGCGTTTGATACAAAAATCTCATTATTTACATTATCAATTGCAACACCAGTTGGATATGAAAGGGCTGTTTTTGTTCCAACAATTGCTCTTATTGGAGCAATATTGCCTGTATCATCTCTTTTATATACAGTTATGGTGTTGCTATAGCCATTTGCTACAAAGATCTCGTTATTCACAGAATCTATGGAAACTGAATTCGGGTTTGTCAAACATGTAAGAGATCCAATAGTCTGCAGCGGCGCAGCACTTCCGGTTTGTGTCGCGTCATATAATGATATGCTTTGTGAAGTAGAGTTGACTACATAAATGCCTCTGAATGGTGTTGTTTGGTTTCCGCTTTTGCTTCCTCCGCATTGAATAAAAACAAAAATAGCGAGTAAACAAGCTGCAATAATTTTAAAATTTATTTTCATAAAAACATTTCTCCTTGTTTTCTTTTTTCTGCACATAAGCATCCCGAAGCGCCAAATCGTCACAAAAAATTATTGTCCAAACAATTGCCAACACATTAATTTGTTAATGTGTAAATACTACAATAGATGTCATTAGATATATACTAGTCCCAGTCCCAGGGTTGATGTCTTTAACCATAACAGTGCCAGCATCAGTGCCGTCAGTTTTCCATAGTTCGCCGCCATGACTGCCGTCATTGGCAATAAAGTAAACTGCACTGTTGAATACAGTAAATCTATAGGGGTTGCTAACTCCTGTGATATTAATATCTTTCAGCATAACAGTGCCAGCATCAGTTCCGTCGGTTTTCCATAGTTCAATTCCGTGAGTACCATCATCGGCATGAAAGTAAAGGGCGCTGTTGAATACTGTAAATCCATTAGGGCTGCTACTTCCTGTGATATTGATATCTTTAACCATAACAGTGCCCGCTTCATTTCCATCTGTTTTCCATAGTTCACTGCCGTTTTCGCCATCATCAGCTACAAAGTAAAGAGTGTCATCTAATATGGTAAATCCTCCAGAAGCGATGTCTTTTAACATAACAGTGCCGGTTTCAGTGCCGTCAGTTTTCCAGAGTTCATAACCGTTGGTTTCATCATAGGCTGAAAAAAAAAGAGCACCATTGAATACACTAAATCCACCGACATGGCTATCCCCCGTAATATTGATGTCTTTTAACATAACAGTGCCAGCATCAGTACCGTCAGTTTTCCATAGTTCGTAGCCATGTGTGCCGTCATTTGCACTAAAGAAAAGTTCGCCGTTGAATACAGTAAATCCACCAGGATAACTATCCCCTGTGATATTGATATCTTTAACCATAACAGTGCCAGCTTCAGTGCCATCGGTTTTCCAGAGTTCAACGCCAAGTGCGCCGTCATTTGCTTGAAAGTAAAGAGCACCGTTGAATACAATAAATCCACCGGGATAGCTATTCCCAGTGATATTGATATCTTTAACCATAACAGTGCCAGCATCAGTGCCGTCAGTTTTCCATAGTTCACGGCCGTGCGTACCGTCATTAGCATTAAAATAAAGAGCACTGTTGAATACTGTAAATCCACAAGGATAGCTGTCTCCAGTGATATTGATATCTTTAACCATAACAGTGCCGACATCAGTGCCGTCAGTTTTCCATAACTCATAGCCATGTTCTCCATCAGTTGCGCTAAAATATGCGAAACTGGTTGCACTTGATGAATTATTACTTTTACTGCCGCCGCATCCCGCGAGCGCAATTACTGCTATTATCATTACCATAATTGCAGTTTTAATCTGGTTTTTCATATTATTCCTCCTTTTGTTTTCTTTTTTCTGCACATAAGCAGCGGAAGAAGGCAAATCGTCACAAAAAAAATTTGAAATTTCTTGAATCCTTATCCTTTTCGAATTCATTTTTGGTTATTAAAGGATAGGGTAGGTATAGTTCTCCCCGCAGCAGGCTGCGGAGAGAACTTAATAAAGCAGAATATCAATAAGTTATTTTTCCAGTTCTGCAAAATATGACCATGGTTTGTTATTTATGTTTGTAAATCTTCCCCCCTGCATATACAGTACTTCCGCAAACTACAATGGTAAAGACAGAATTATTAGCATTCGGATCCCAGGAAGTAGCATTACCTGTTATTGCGTCAAGTGCTGCAAAATAATTCCTTGTCTGTCCTCCTATGCTAGTAAAAAATCCTCCTGCATATACAGTGCTGCCGCTTACAGCAATAGTATAGACAATATCATTAGCATTCGGGTTCCAGGAAGCAGCATTGCCTGCTGTCGCGTCAATAGCTGCAATATAATTCCTTGTCTGTCCTCCTATGCTTGTAAAATATCCTCCTGCATACACAGTGCTGCCGCTTACAGCAATAGTATAGACAATATCATTAGCATTCGGGTTCCAAGAAGTTGCATTACCTGTTGCTGTATCAAGTGCTGCTATACAATTCCTTGTCTGTCCCCCTATGCTTGAAAAGCCTCCCCCTGCATACACAGTATTTCCGCTTACTGCAAGGGTACAGACAGAATTACTAGCATTCGGGTTCCAGGAAGTAGCCTTGCCAGTTGCTGCGTCAATAGCTGCAATATAATTTCTTGTCTCTCCTCCTATGCTTGTAAAGCCTCCCCCTGCATACACAGTAGTTCCGCTTACTGCAAGGATTATAACAAGACTATTAGCATTCGGATCCCAGGAAGTAACATTGCCTGTTGCCGCGTCAATAGCTGCAATATGATTTCTTGTATCACCTCCTATGCTTGTAAAATCTCCTCCTGCATAAACAGTACTTCCGCTTACAGCAAGGGTAAAGACACCACCATTAGCACTCGGGTTCCATGAAGTAGCCTTGCCAGTTATCGAGTCAATTGCCGCTATATAATTCCTTGTATCATTTCCTATGCTTGTAAAATCTCCTCCTGCATAAACAGTACTTCCGCTTACAGCAAGGGTAAAGACACCACCATTAGCATTCGGGTTCCAGGAAGTAACATTGCCTGTTACTGCGTCAATAGCTGCAATACGATTTCTTGTCTCTCCTCCTATGCTTGTAAAATCTCCTCCTGCATACACAGTATTTCCGCTTACTGCAAGGGTACAGACAGAATTACTAGCATTCGGGTTCCAGGAAGTAGCATTACCTGTTGCTGCATCAAGGGCTGCTATACCATTCCTTGTTTCTCCACCTATGCTTGAAAATGCACCTCCTGCATACACAGTACTTTCGCTTGCTGCAAGGGTCATGATAGGATCACTAGCATTCGGGTTCCAGTCTGTAGCATTGCCTGTTGCCGCGTCAAGTGCTGCAATATAATTCCTTGTCTGTCCTCCTATGTTTGAAAACCATCCCCCTGCATACACAGTATTTTCGCTTACTGCAAGGGTAAAGACAGTATTACTAGCATTCGCATCCCAGGAAGTAGCATTACCTGTTGCCGCGTCAAGTGCTGCAATATAATTCCTTGTCTGTCCTCCTATGTTTGAAAACCATCCACCTGCATACACAGTACTTTCACTAACTGCAAGGGTATTGACTTGTTCATTAGCATTAGGGTCCCATGCTGCGTCAACAGATCCATTGGCCAATATATGGGCAATATTATTCCTTGCGTAATCCCCTGCATAGGTAAACCATCCGCCTATATACCAGCCCCCTTTCCCGTCCGGCGCTGTAGCATAAATCTCGCCGGATATCATTGGGAATGCTGATGCCTTTTGCCCTGTAACAGTATCTATCGGTACTCCGCTTCCTGTTACAGGCCCAACATATGTAAACTCACCGCCTATGTATATTGTGCCGTCAGGTCCGATTGCTGTTGCCCATACAGTGCCGTTTGTGATATATCTTGCTTTTTCAGAGTTGCTTCCCCCACCAGTATTTGAGCTGTTCTCGCTGCTTCCTCCGCATCCCGCGAGCGCAACTGCTGCTATTATCATTACCATAATTGCAGTTTTAATCTGGTTTTTCATAATTAACCTCCGAATTATTTAATGTTTGCACATAAGCAGCTAAAAACCGTGAATCGTCACAAAAAATTATTAAAAATTTGTAAAATATTTTATGTTTTATGCATTATAAAAAATATGGATAACTACGACGTGGATAACAAAGAAGTTTAAAAGTTTATATATAAAGTATAAAGCTGGGGTATTAAGCCGCCGGAAAAATCGGCGGTATTGTATTCAATTTAAATAGCATAAATTATTTTCTTATGATAACGTTATTTTTATAAATTCCGAACAAAGATTTATTGTCGTTTTTCGCTCCCAGAAAAGACAATTTAGCAACTCTACTATATATTTAATAACGTTCCAGAAGCGTATCAGATTTTGTCATCTGATAAGAATGCGACTGAGTAGATTCAAGCAATAACTAATCCTCTCAACTGCCTATTAACTTGCCTTGAGACCTTACTCTTTAATGTTTTTTGCCTTTTCTCCACTAGAATTTATCAATTATAATTCCTGCTGATTTTTTTCCCTGCTATCCCTATCAATAATCTTCAGCATTCCGAAACATACACTTTGTTCACCATCAACTACCATTCTAATACAATATTTGCAGTTGTCTTCTTCTTTAGAAACAAACGAACCTATCTTGACGTCATTTACAAAGTAAGAATAATTATTACCTCTTACTTCGACCTTTAAACGTTGAAATTTATCCGAATTAATATTTGTCTTTGGATTATTAGTCCATGGAATCATGATCGAATCAATTTTATTATTTATTAATTTATATGCCTTTGCGCCGCCATTCCTGGAAATTAAAAAATTATATTTATTTAATCTGTCAGAACCGGCAAGAGAAAAGCCAAACCCCTGATCCTTTATACCCGACTTCCAAATAGCATCACATATAATATCGTAATTTTTTTTTCTTTCAAGGCTTGGGTCTAGCCAGTGGTGAGCAGAAATGATATCATCTTTAAAATTATCAATATTAAAACCAAATTGATTAATATACATTTTATAATTATTAAAATTGCCGTCAGGCCAGCCATATCCCTTTTCAAATGTCTCCAAATAAAATGGTTCCGGCTCCATACTCTTACCGATAGAAGAAAGCAAGTCAGCTGATTCTTTCCGCACTCTTTTAATTCTATCATTAGCAGCAAGCCACTGTAGAATGTTTACAGTATCACTGCTTATTTGATGCTTAACCTTTGTTAGTTCTGTAATAGCCTTAATCCGTGTGCCTGAATCAGTATCAATCAACGCATCCTGTAAACAGCTAACTATTTTTTCATTTAAAAATTTATTCGTATTATTTTCCGATAAAACAGGTATTGGATGAGTACCTACTGTTGTGAATATATAATATGTTAAATAAGTAATCGTTGTTGTTGATTTTAGATAATAATTAGTATCAGTAGAAGATGATGCTGATACATATATAGGTTGGATAGTTACACAACTAGTCATATCCTGCAATACATTCACGGAGATATTTTTTATATAATCTTTATGCATAAAAATGAATTCATATTTTCCGGGAGCTTTGGCAATCCTGTATTCCTGTTTGCCTATTGCATCTTCTACTTCCTTAATCTCATTGTTGTTATCAATCCTGTAAATATTAAAACGATTCAAATTACAGTAAAACGAAATATATCCCTTAGGACTGTTTTGCCCAATATCATCTTTTATATAAACCGAGCTGCACGAGATTATTGTTATAAAAATTAATGTTACCATTAAATATATTGAACCGCTAAATTTCTTTTTCATAAAGATTGTCCTCTATATTTATTCCATATTTTTTGAATTTATTGATTTTGTATGATTATCAATAACTGATATATAAAATTGTATTTTATTATTATTAAGTTTATAAGTTAATGAATAATTTTTCCCAGGTTCAAAATTATAAACGAGTTTAATGGGGTCAGACCATGCAGTATCAAAAAGGAACATGCATATAAAGAAATGTTCACCAGGGCCAAACTCAACTGAATGATTAGTACTGAAATTTTTCCATTCTACATATTCTAAATAGGTGTCGAAATGAAATATGGAAACTCGTCTTGGTAAATATAATTTGACTTTTTTTTCAACAGGAAGATCTTTCGGTCCGTAATATCCGTGAAACTCACTTTGAGTAGATTGACAGCAGATAAAAAATAATAATAAAAATATTAAATAATGTATTTTTTTCATATAAAGTTACTTCCCTTATTTATATAAATATGTCAGCAAAGTTTTAAAATTAACAATATCCTTCCCGGTTATCTTAATGCGCATCTAAAAGAAGCTTATCTTTTTCGATATCAGTATAGAGATTTCTTATCATGTTTCTCAGTGTATTAAAATGTACTCTCTCATTCTCAACAGAAAACCATGTTCCCCAATCCGCCTCTGGCCCAACAAATGCTGGTAATACGAAAATGCCACCCCATAAGCTGGTATAATCATAGTATTGATAAGATTTTAATTCATTGCCTTTGGAATCATTTAGGGTTGCAGTTATGTAGTAATCATTTTGCATTCTCATGGGAATTATGCCAAGTGTAAGTATACATAATGTCATACTTGTAATTACACCTGCAGAAATATGCGGATGCCTATACATCTTAATCATAATGCTATAATCCATTTGTTTATTCCTGGTTTGGTCGGTCGTGTATTTGCTGAACATCTGGGATTCTTTTGTGGTCTTTTCTATGATTTCAATTAATTGCAAACTTTCTTCATCATAAGCGATTTTAAAATCAGCATATCTCCTGATTTTTATGTCTAAATATACTGATGGTTTTTTTGTAAAAGCGGATTTATCCGCGAACTGATTTACCGTGTGTAATTGTTTTCCAGGATAAACAGCACAATTGAAAAATACAGGGAAAGCCAATATTGCAATTATGCTGAATAAAAGTCGTTTTATCTTTAATTGTTTCATCTCAATTAACCTCTTGTTTCTTTGAAATAATGAAATTGCTTATTTAGTTATATATGAAAGCATCCTGTAATGCTAAATCGCCCAAAAAAAATCGACACTATCTATTTTTATAAATAAAATCTCAAAAGATAAATTTTAGATTAGAGGTATGTTTTTTTTATTCTTTTTTACGATGCATAATAAATTTTATCCCGTCATTTTCATTTCTTGTTAATATCCTGTAGTTATACGCACCTGCAAATGTATCATCATCTTTTCTTTTCATTACTACGGTATAGAATTGATCGCCGCCATAAGTTCTCCTTCTTTGTATTGCACTTAAAAGGCCACTGTTTGATGTGCTTTCTAATATATTTCTTGCTGCATTACTTAAAGGGACTAAAATGTAAATCATGTCCCCGCTGATTCTGCCTATACATTCATTGCCTCCTAAACTGCCTTTAATATCCACTTTATCCTGTTTAAATTCGCTTTCTCCCCATACGTCATCGTTCCATATACCTTCTGATTTTACCCTGGGATCCGGTGGATTTTTCTTACTCGAAAGCCAGTCATAGAATTCATAAGTTTCCAATTGCGGGGTTTGTGTTCCGGCACACGATATAGTTAAAAATGCAATGCATAGAATAATGAAAATATTTGATTTATTTAGCATAATAAATGGCCTCCTTTGATTTTTAATTTCTGCACATAAGCATCCCGAAGCGCCAAATCGTCACAAAAAAAATTGAAAAAATTTTACTATTTTTTTATTGACATCTCTTTTAGCTGTTTGTAAGTTATCCGATCTTCATTTTTTAGTTCTACGTGCAAAATTCGGGATTTTCCGAAACCAGAACCGGATGTTTGGCAAAACAGGCCGTAAGCCGGTACCTCATCAGAGATTAAAAAAAATAACCAGGTTTTTAGGCGTAAAATAATCATGGTTCAATGAACCGGAATGATGATTATTTGTGAAGTTATAATGATTATTTGAGAACTTATAATCATTATTTTGCAAGTTATGATGATAACTTATGAAGTTATAGTCATAAGTTGTGAACTTATAGTCATAACTTGTGAAGTTGTAATCATAACTTGGCAAGTTATAAGGATAACTTATGAACTTATGATCATAAGTTGTGAACTTATAATGATTATTTGTGAAGTTATGGTCATTATTTTACAAAATATCCTAATTCCGGGGGAGAAAATGGAGAGTGTAAAAAAGATTGTGTAAACAGCCATAGAATAAATAATTGAAGACAGAGGAGAAGAAAATGGCTGAAGGAAAAGAAATAGTAGAAGAACTGTTAAAGCAGATAGATTTTAAGAATTTAACAGTAAATCAGATAA
>JAZDKB010000034.1:0-31744 GCA_043803405.1 Spirochaetota bacterium
TTTAATACGTTCTCACTTATCCTTCTATCCATAAAGGCTGCCTCCTTTGTTTTTTAACTTCGCAACTTAAAACTCTTAAAGAAGGTGGCCTTTATCCTTATTTTGTCAACTCACTACTAACATAGTAAACCCTCTCTGCTTCGCAAAGAGGGGGAATTGTGATATTTTTCTCCCCTTCTCTTTTTAAAGAGAAGGGGCCGGGGGGATGAGTTAAACAAGGTTTCTTCAGCGTGAGGCAGCCCTGCATGTACGCGGGAGGCGGAAACCGGTACAATAGTACCGGGGGCTTGCCCCGGGGAATTTTATTTAATTATATTGTCCGCGGTAAGAAGAAGCCTGTTGCCTGATGGTATCGAATTCACCAGTACTCCTTCAAGAGTAACGATATCGCCGTTCTTAATATCTTTAAAATCCTTTTCGTAATATACGTCGATTATGCCTTTAAATATATCGTCCTTTTTGTAATCGATAAGCAGGTTAAACGTGCAGGACGTGTTCTTCCTTTTAATATTCGCAATCTTGCCTTTCCATTTTATTGATGAATCTCTGTACAGGTAAGGTTTGCGGAAAACCTGGTCTGGAGGTATATCGCTGTAAGTTTTATATTCTATGCCGGAAATAAATTTGCGCAGAAATTCGTTCTTTTCCTTAACTCTGTAATTCGCGTTACTGTTATCGATTTTATTTATGATCACGATTGCATCGTTATTTTTTTCGTTCTTGATCAGATGTTTGGCTTTATTAAAATCGTTTATAATCTCATCGTTTGAATAGTAAAAAACAGGCGGCTTAACCTTCAGTATTTTATCTACCAGGTCATACTGCAAAAGGGCAATGTCTATAGTATCAATAGGAAGCTGTTTTTTAGTTTCATGCTTAATCGGAACAGCTTTAAAAATATTGAAATAGTACAATGCCCCTCCTGCGGCAGCCAGCAGAAAAATGATCAGTATAATAATTATGATTTTTAAGAAATTAAACCTGCTTTTACTTACTTGTTTTTTTATTTTTTGATCCAGGGGTTTGCCGTAAAATGACTTAAAATTTTTTACAGTAAGATTCGGACCTGGGATATAAACATAATCTTTTAACCTTGCGTTTTTCTGGAAGATGGAGAAGTCTTTTTGTCCCCGCAGATCACGCAGCGCTCTGTTTAAATATTTATCATTAGGACAGCTGTTCAATTTGTCAATGTAAGCAGTAAGAACGGAATGCGTATCCGGGCCGGATTTAAGAATCAGGAAAGCTTCAAGGTGAATCAAAGGGAGATATTTCGCGTCAATAGCGCGGACTTTCCTGATCATGGAATCGGCATCGCCGAACCTGTTCGAAAGCAGGTAGTTGACACATAGTAAAAAGTACGGGTAAGAATCTTTAGGACTAAATGATATTATTTTTTCCAGTATTGCAATTGACTCAGAAAATCTTTTTTTTCTGAAATCAATAAAAGCGTCCTTTATCAGGAGGTGCAATCCGGAATTAATCATTGTTTGAATTTTTTTATTACCTGATCTATTAACGAACCGTCTTTATCTTTGTTGCGGCCAAGCCAGTAACCGATTCCCATGAAAATCAGTAAAAGAAGTGTTTTGAATATACCGAGCGTAAAAAGCAGTATACCGAGTATAAGTCCTATAACAATCCCTATAGCTGTCGCAGGATTATTATTTATCCATTCTTTAATAAAAGGTATAATATTCTTATTAAACTTAAACTTTAACTCTCTCAACGTATTCCCCCTTTCTGGTATCTATTTTAATAGTATCGCCCTCATTGACAAACAGCGGGACAAAGATTTGCGCGCCTGTTTCAACCTTTACAGGCTTTAACACATTTGTAGCAGTATCACCTTTTATTCCAGGCTCTGCGTACACTACTTTTAAATTTACGAATGTCGGCGGCTCTATCGATATTGGTTTCTCATTATACATCATTACCTGAACTGTATCCCCTTCTTTTATATAATCAGTAAGATCATCTGCCAGCTTTTTACTTATTGGTTCCTGTTCGTATGTTTCCATATCCATAAATATCAGAGAATCGCCTTCGCTGTAAAGATACTGCATACTTTTATTGTCGATTGTTATATCTTCTATTTTTTCACCCGCGCGGAATGTCCTGTCTATAGTAGTTCCTTTTGTCAGTGATTTCAGCTTTGTCCGGACAAATGCTCCTCCTTTGCCGGGTTTAACATGCTGAAATTCAACTACAGTAAATATGTCTCCTTCAACTTTTATGGCCATTCCTCTTTTAAAATCATTGCTTGAAATCATTCAAGACCTCATATTAAAAAAATTATAAAATTATTATTTCTTTCGATGCTTTGGTTAAAATTTCGCATCCGTTTTCGCAGGCAATTACGACATCTTCAATCCTTACTCCGCCCTTATCCGGCAAATATATACCGGGTTCAACCGTAAACGGAATATTCTTTTTCAATCTATATTTATCGCCTTTCTTTAAAGCAGGGCTTTCATGTATTTCAAGCCCAACTCCGTGGCCCAGGGAATGACCGAAAGCAGGGCCATAGCCTTCTTTTGCGATAATATCCCGTGCGATCTTATCCAGTCTGCCGGTCATGATCCCCGGCTTTACCTGGGAAATTGCCTCTTCCTGCGCTTTCCTGACAATACCGTATATTTTTTTAAACTCGGCAGAAATATTTCCAAAAAATATTGTGCGGCTTAAATCTGAATTATATCCGTTAAAAACGCATCCCATGTCAATTAATAAAATATCTTTAGTTTCAATTTTTTTCGTCATTGATGGGATATAGTGAGGCATGGACGATCCTTTGCCGGACGCTATTATAGTATCGAAGGAGGATTTCCTGCACCCGTTTTTTCTGTAAAAATATTCAACTTCAACAGCTATATCCCACTCGGTCATACCCGGCTTTATTATTTTTAAAAGATGATCAAAGCATGAATCTGCAATCGCTACAGCTTTTTTTAAATTTTCCAGTTCGTGTTCATCTTTGACTATCCTTAAAGATCCTACCTCATCGTTTGCGGGTAAAATCTTAATATTTTTCAGCTGTTTTTTATAGTTTAGAAAGCCGGCGAGGGGAATCAGTTGTTCTACAAATAATCTGCCTTTAATGAAATCGCGCAATAATCCCGGAAAATCATTCTTCTGCTCTCTAATCTCAATATGTTCCGGTAAAATGGATTTTGTGTATTCCGTATATCTGGAATCAGTTATGAAAACAATCCTGTCTTTGCTTATAAGCAAGTGGCCATAGCTTCCTTCAAAACCGGTTAAGTAATATATATTAGTAAGATTTGAAACAAGGTAAGGAAGCTTTCCTGACTTTTTCAGGATTTTTTCTAATTGCTCAAGCCTCATATAAGATTTTAATGTATTCAATGTGGTTAACTTTTTTGTTTTCGGGAGTTGCTAAAATGATTAATAAGCGCGCTAATACCCAGTATATATGAATAATGCCCGAATCCCGAGATCTGGCCGATACAGACAGGTGCAATGAAGGATTTTTTTCTGAATTCTTCCCTTGAATGAATATTGGACAGATGAACTTCCACTGCAGGAATATTTACTGCTTTAATTGCATCGCTGATAGCAATCGATGTGTGAGTATATGCCGCGGGGTTAATTACAAGGCCGTCGTAATTTCTGTTTTTTTGTATAATATCCACAATTTCCCCTTCGCTGTTTGATTGATATATGTTCACTTCGATATTATTTTTTCCTGAAAAGTCTTTGATGATTTTATTTATTTCATCGAAAGAAAGATTGCCGTAAATTTCGGGCTCTCTTGTGCCCAGAAGATTCAGGTTCGGTCCGTGTATAATTACTATTTTTTGCTGTGCCATGGTTTTATTAGAAAAGTATTAATTTTTATTCCACGTACTATGTGATATCAATAATTTAAAAAGATTTGCGATTGTCCTGGTTCTTTAGAAAAACGTCCCTAGTCTTTGTAACCGAAATATTCAACGAGATTTTCAGCCTGTATTTTCAGCAGCCTGTTATCGCTGCTGTTAATAATATCGGATAAAAGTTTTTTTGAAAGCGCAACATTTCCAAGTTCACTTGATAAAATTGCCAGATCGAATTTTCCATGTATCGAAAATTTATTTTCAGGATTGCTGCTGTCCGCAATTCTTTTGAAATATTTAAACGCAAGATTCTGGTCTTTATTATTCAGTAAACTGATTAAACCGAGATAGTATATAGCTTCAAATTTATATTCGCTTTCAACATCAGCAAGCTTGTAATAATAATAATAAGAAGTTTTATAATTGTTTGTATTGTAGTTCAACCTTGCAAACATGCAGTTAATCAGAAGATTGTTCCCCGGATATGACTGCAAATACCCGCCGTATTCATTAAATAAATTTATATCTTTTATTTTAAAATAATATAAAAAATTTTCTTTAATAACCATTTCTTTATAAGCAGCTTTGGCTGCTATATTAAGAAATTTTTTTGTTAAAGCAATGGCTTCTTTCTCGTTCCCGTACCTGAAGTATGCGACTATCAGCAGTGCATTTTTTCTGACCTGCAGTTCTTCATTTTTAATTTCTTTCAGTGTTTGAATTGCGGATTCATATTTCTCTTCTTTAATGTTTATTTCGGCAATCTCGGTTTTTGCGGTATCTGCGTATGCCGAGGAGGGCGACTCTGCCAGGATTCTCTTCAGATAAACAAGTGCATTCTCAGAGTCATTTTTTTTAACGAAATATACGCTGAGTTCATAAAGAGCTTCGGCATGCATATTTATATTTTTCTGAATTAGATCGGCAGCTTTTTTTGCATTTAAAATATCATCGAACCTGAGTGAGCATTTTACAATATTAAAAAGATCCTCCTCTCCTAAATCTACCAGTTTCCACTCCAGATAGGAATCATAAGCTGTTTTATAATCATTGATATAATAATAACTCCTGCCCTTATATAATGAAAGTTGCTTCAATGTATAATCATCCATCGGAGGAGTTTTTTCGCCGGAATTCAATATCCATATTATTCTTTTATACATGCCAAGCCTTTCAAGCGATATTATACGGTAAAGATATACGGATGCAGCATTTTCTCTCCATTGGACAGATAGATATTGCCTGTAATAATATTCTGCTTCCTTATACTCCTTTTTCAGGAAAGCGTCATCTCCCTGGCTTAGCAGAATATAGCCGGCTGGTTCGGAGTTCCCATATCTGGTTAAAATTATATCAAATATAAATTTTCCGGATTTGCCATTGTCGGTTAAAAATTTAGCGTATTTATAAAGAATATTTTCAACGCCTTTTTCCCGCGGATAATAATTCATTAATACTGCTGCTGTTCTTTCCGCATTTTTCAAATCGCGTTTCTGCTTATATATATCGAGCAGCAGCACATAAGCGTCATATTTTTTTTCGGTCTTTTGAAGATTTATATATTTATTTAAATGGTTTATTGCTTCATCTTTCTGATTGTTTTTAAGATGAGAAACTGCAAGGTAATAATATGCTTCATTAATATAGATCGAGAACGGATTAATTTCTTTAATTTTATTAAATCCGGTTTTTGCTTTTTCGAAATCACCTTTTTCAAGATACGCGATTGCAAGCATGAACTGGATTTGATCTATATTTTTGTCAAAGGAATAATTATTTACCAGTTCTACAAGTATGGATTCCGCCTCGTCGAATTTCCGGATTTTTGAATATGCCTTACTTAATAACAATAAGGCTTCTTTTTTTTCCTGCTGGGATTCCAGCTTTGATGCTTCCTTAAGGCATTTGATTGCTTCTTCTATATTATCATCAAAATATAACCTGGCAAGTTCCATGGAAGCTCTGCCTTTCAGGGACGGATCAGCATTGGATTTTCTTATCTGTTCAAGCAGGTCTTCAGCATCTTTAGAATTATTGTCTTTAATGTAAAGCCTGGCCAGTTCATATTTTGCATAATAGATCCACTTCGATTCCTTTCCTGTCGATAAAAACGTCTTCAAATGGAGCACTGCGAAATTAAGATTGCCTGTGGCTATATACGATAAAGCCCTGTAGTATTGTACATCGTAGTATGGCTTTTCCGTCAGCAGGGTCTCGTCCATACCGGAAAATATTTTTATTGCCATTAAGTGTTTATCTTTAATCTGGTAAGCTCTTCCTGTAATGAGCTTTGCCATTGATAATGTTTTCGAATCAACTTTGGAATTTAATATAGGCAGTAAAAAGTTAATCGCTTCGTCGTAATTTTCATTTAAAAAATATGCTTCACCTATGTTCAGCCTTTTCTGGTTATTCCGGCCTAGATCCTCGCACTTGGAAAGGGATTTCATCCATTCGATTATTGCTTCATCGTAGCGGCGCTGGTTAAAATATATCCTGCCTATACGATCATAAGACTGGGCAATATATTCATTATTTTTGCTTTGATCGATGTATTTGTTAAATTCGTTAATTGCACGGATATTATCATTCAGCAGGAAGTAGGATTCTGCTATCCAGTATCTGGACAGCAGGCACAGGTCAGTGGCAGTGCATGAAGAAATAAACCTGTTGAACTCAAAAATTGCATCCTGGTATTTTTTCTGATTAAATATGGAAAGAGCCAGGTAATACCATGCTTTATCCCTGTATTCATTATCACCGGACTCAATTATTTTCCGGAAAAGCAGTCCCGAATTGCCGAAATTGCCGGATTTAAAGGCTTCAAATCCCTGTTCAAACAATGCCTGTGAGTTATTTGCGGGGAAAACATTGAATGTAAATGCTAAAAGGATAATTATAGAGAATATAATCTTCATGATGAAAGTACTGATATAGTTAATATAGAAATGTACGCAGAAAAAAGATATTTTCATTTAAATAATAATTAGTCAACTCGTTTATTTTTTTCTACATTTTTTCCGGAGCGCTTACTCCCAGAAGTGCCAGGCCGTTTTTAAGTATTATTTTTACGCCGTCGCATAAGGTAAGATACGCGTTGGTAATTTCAGGATTATCCGAAAGAACCCTGTGCTCGGAATAGAATTTGTGATAACGCTGGGCTAATTTTAACAGGTAATTGGCGATTCTGTGAGGTTCGTGGGCTTTTGCTGAGTCGGATACATCCTCAGGGAATCTGGTCATTAATTTCAAAAGCGCAGTAGCTTCCGGATTATTCAGATATGCTGCATCTGCTTTTTCCGGCTTATATTCCATGCCTCTTTTGGAAGCTTCCCTGAAGATCGAACAAATCCTGGCATGGGCGTACTGTAAATAGAAAACAGGATTTTCGGAACTCTCCCGCTTTGCAAGCGCTAAATCGAAATCGAGATGGCTTTCCAGAGAGCGCATAATAAAAAAGTACCTGGCAGCATCCGTGCCTATATCTTCCAGCAGATCCGCCATTGTGGAAAATTTACCTAGCCTTTTGGACATTTTCAATGCTTCGCCGTCCAGTATCAGGTTTACCTGCTGAGCAGTGAGAATAGTCAGTTTATTATCCTCGAATCCCAGTGCTTTCATGGCGCCCTTTAGCCGCGCTATATATCCGTGATGGTCCGGTCCCCAGATATCTATTAAAAGATCGTAGCCGCGGTCAATTTTATTTTTATGATACGCAATGTCGGCAAGAAGGTAGGTGGGCCTGCCGTCTTCTCTCTGTACGACCCTGTCCTTATCGTCTCCGAAATCCGTAGACCTGAAAACTTTTTTTCCTTCTTCCGTGTATATTACACCCTTCGATTCCAGCGCTTTTAGAGTAGTTTCAACTTCATTGTTTCTGTGCAGGTTCTTTTCGGAAAACCATGTTTGATATTTAATATTAAACTTTTCAAGATCCAGTTTTTGTCTGCTTACGTTATACTCAACAGCTTTGCCTGCCAGAAATTCAATAAGATCCATCTCATCAGTCTTTGAGCTGATTTCGCTGCTGAAATTATTTTTACAGTAAGCGGCAATGTCTTTTACATATTCGCCGCGGTAGCCGTCTTCCGGAAATTCCGATGTTTCGCCGGATAATTCTTTTAATCGTGCCAGTACGGATTTGCCTAAAAGAAATACCTGGTTGCCGAAGTCGTTTATATAAAATTCCCTGTCTACAATTTCTCCGGAAGCTTCCAGAAGATTCGCGATGGTGTCACCGACTGCTCCGGCTCTTGCTGATACAATATTCAGCGGGCCTGTCGGATTAGCTGAAACAAATTCCAGGTTAATTTTCAAAGGAGAATTCTTTTTGTTTTTGCCATAAGCATCGCCGGATTTTACAATGTCCATCAGGCTGTCAAAAAGAAATTTACTGGAAAGAAAGATGTTAATAAAGCCGGGTTTTGCTATTTCAACTTTTTCTATTATATCAGATGACTCAATATATTCTTTAAGGACATTGCCGATAATTAAAGGCGATTTTTTAAGCAGCCTTGCGGACTCAAGCGCGAATGACGACGCATAATCGCCGAAAGATTCTTCTTTCGGATACTCGATTTTTATTTCGTTAAAACCGGCATTTTCCAGTTTGTTCGATTCGATTGCCGAATATACAGCGGCTGAAACTATATCTTTAATTTTTTCTCTTATTAGCAAAACATAACCTCATTAAATGAATCTAATTCAAATAAAGCATTTTGGAATAAATATTTTGTCAACTCTATAATAAAAAAGTTGCAATTATATTGACAATACAAGATTATTAAAGGATCATGCTATTTATTCCCTTTGTAATCCAGCGACCAGTTTAAATATGTTTAATATTATTAAATACTTCATTATATCTATTTATTATAAATCAAATTAAACGGAGTGATGTATGGCAAATGAATTTTTAAAAATGGATAAAAGCCGTCTTTTTGCTCTTTTAATATCAATTATAATATTTGTTTTTTTAGCACTGGTTTACAGCCGCCTGTCGTTATTTGATGCTATGGAAAACAGCGCCGTGGACTTTAAGTTTTATTTAAAAGCACCTGACCAGAGGACAGAGAAAATAAACGAAGGTGCTACTTTAGTTAAGAAAAATCCAAAAGCAAGAAATGATCTTATTATTTTAGGTATTGATGAAACTACTATCAGGACTTTTAACGGTACAGGGATAAACTGGCCATTCCCGTGGAACGTTCATGCAAAACTGGCAAAATTTGTAGGATCGGGAAATCCTTTAGCGGTTTTTTTTGATATAATGTTCCTGGACCACAAAGAACACGAAAAGGAATTCGCCGAGGCAATAAAAAGCACAAAAAGTGTATTTCTGGACTATTCATTTGAGACTGCTGAATATGATAAAAAATATCCGGATATAGACGCAAGGATGGGAATTGTCAACAAGAACCTTATTGCCCGCGATCCGAACGATAACTTTTCCATGTGGGTAGAGGAGGCGGTTCCTCCTGTTCCTGCCCTTGCCGGCGCTTCCACCGGAGTCGGATTTGCCAATGTGAGACCGGATATCGATCACATAAACAGGAAAATGCCTTTAATCATTAAGTATAATGAAAAAAAGGGAATGATAATAAATTCGTTAATTGAAGCAGTCAACAAGCAGGCAGGATTATCGGTTAATCGCCTGGATTTAAAAAAGAATATTAAAAAATTAGGAATTAATCCGGATAAATATTCCGAAATTCTGAAGAACGTTTCTGAAAGCTTTGGCGTTACCGGAGATATGAAATTGAATTCAGATAATTTTTCCACCCTGGATCAGTTTCTGGATTACTTGAACAACAAAATGAGTTCATATTATCCGAGTATAGATTTGTTGCTGGTGATGCAGTATTATGGTATTACGAATAAAGATATTGAAGTTAAGATGGGTGATTATATTAAACTAAAGAATCTCCCTCCGGATAAAATGGCAAAACCTAATTCGGCGCGGGAGATCAGAATTCCTGTTGATGAACAGGGGTTCATGGATATTAATTTTATCGGCGGATTCGGTAGTTTTAACTATTATCCTTATCTTTATTTTCACCAGGATGGGAAATTCAATAATCCTTCTCTTCAAAATAAAATATTGCTGGTTGCCGCGTTTGCTTCTACGGGAATAGCGACTGACCGGCATAAATCGCCTTACGGAGATTTATACGGCATTGAACACCATGCGAATACTCTTAATACAATTTTAAATCAGGATTTCATTAAAAAGCTGAATACATGGCAGAATATTCTTATTTTACTTGTTATAGCGATAATAATGGGTTTGTTCCTGTCCAGATTATCAATTGTTAAGTCAATTATTCTTACTGCTGTATTAATATTGGTATACATAGTAGGTTCACAGGTATTATTTGAGACAAAGAATCTTATATTTATTTATTTTACAGCTTTATTACAAATTGGCGTTACATTTGCTTTGATTATTTCTTACCGTGTTGTAACTGAGCAAAAAGAGAAAAGATATATAAGGCAGACGTTTTCAAAGCTTGTTGCCAAGTCCGTTGTTGATGAGCTTCTAAAGGATCCGGAGAAATTAAAACTGGGCGGTGAAAAAAAACCTGTTACCGTTTTGTTTTCCGACATAAGAGGTTTTACATCCCTTACGGAAAAAATGCCTTCGGAAGCGCTTGTTCAGCATTTAAACGAATATCTTGAGGCTATGTCGAATGTAATTATAAAATATGAGGGGACGCTGGACAAATACATCGGCGATGCGATCATGGCTTTCTGGGGAGCGCCTATACCGCAGGAGAACCATGCTCTTCTAGCCTGCAGGGCTGCTGTTGAAATGATGGAAGTTTTGAAAAAAATGAACGAGGAGTGGGTCAACAGGAAGCCTGAACCGAAACAGCCTCTTAACATAGGAATCGGGCTGAACACCGGGGATATGCACGTTGCTCTGATGGGTTCATCCACCAGAATGAATTATACATTAATAGGCGATAATGTTAATCTTGGCTCAAGGGTTGAAGGACTTAATAAAGAGTACAAGACTAATATAATTATTACCGAATTCACATATGAACAGGTAAAGAACGATATAATTGCGCGTGAACTCGATCTGGTGCGCGTAAAAGGCAAAGCGTTGCCTGCCAAGATATATGAACTGATCGACATGAAATAACGCCTGTTTTATACAATGCCGGCAAAGGCTATGATAAAGAAAAAAATCAATACAATACATGAACGAAATAAAATTACAGAAAGGATTATAAATGCCGCTGTAAAAAGAAAAAGCTTTCTGATATGCGGTCATGAGAATCCGGATGAGGACTGCATTGCATCGATGATTGCTTTTGCCATTCTCTTAACAAAATTCGATAAAACAGTGCAGCTGTACATAAACGGATTTATTAATGAAAATCTGAACTACCTTCTTAATATCTGCAAATACAATTCTATAAAAGTTATTAATGATAAAAGCAATTTAAAAAGAAGCATTGATACAATTGTAATTTGCGATACTGCAAAAAAATCAATGCTTGATATTAATAACAGGATACGCAGTCTCTTTAAAAAAAAGGAAATTATTAAGATCGAGATCGATCATCATATCGGAGGGGACAGCGAATATATCGGAGATAGAAAATATTCTCTTGTTGATGAGGCTTCCTCGGCTTCTGAACTTGTAGGATTTATCGCATTAAAATTGAGAAATATGAAAAATATTTTAATGCACTTTTTTATCCTGGATCCATTTTCAAGGAATTTCATTCTTGCCATTCTAACCGGTATTGTAGGCGATACCAACATGGGACAGTATTTAAAGTCCAAAAGAGAAAAGGTATATTATAAGATATTTTCAAATATGTACAACAGTATGCTTATGAAACTTACTGTAAGGGAGACAAATTTAACCAGGATAGAGGACATATCAAAAGCCCTGCATAGTTTAACAATTCAGGAAGAGGGATGTTATAATTACGTTATCCGGAAAAAACAATTTATGAACTCAATCGGCTATGTCATTCTCCGGAAAAAAGAGATGGATTATATTAAAAAGCATTTCGATTATGATGTTCTTATCACAGTAGTTAAAACCATAGCGGATGAACTGGCTGAGGAGAGCGGTAAATTAAGCATGGTGGTTTATTATGACGACCATGGCGACGAAAAAATTTATCAGTTCAGGATGCGGAGATCGCAGATTTTTAAGAAATTCGATTTAAGAAAGGTCATGGATATTTTTAATATTGCCGATGGCGGAGGACACGAAGGCGCTGTCGGATTCAGATTTTCTGTCAGCACAGTTAACGATATTGAAGAATACTCAAACAACCTGCTTTCAACAATAGACAAAAGGATTTAATTTACTAACTTTTCAGCTGGATCAATTCGTAATCTGCCATTTTGTAATCTTCGTCGATATTTTTTACTTTTTCAAAGCAGCGGGCCGCTTCTTCTTTAAGACCGCTTTCCTTGTATGACATGCCAAGAGCAAACAAAGCATTGACAAAGTTCGTGTCTATATTTAAAGCTTTCTGAAACAATTCAACAGCAGTGTCAAAATCCGCAATTTTATAAGCAGCTGCACCTGCCAGATAATAAGCGAATTTGTTGTCCTTATCTCTTTCCGTATATTTATGTATCGTATTAAGAACTTTTGTGAAATCGTTTGCCCTGAAATAACATTTTGCCAGATTATACAACAGCCTTTGATTTTCGGGGTATTGTTCGAGTCCTTTTTTTAAAAGATCGATTGCTTCAAAGTTCTTCTTCTCGTTAATGAGATTTTTTACGTTTTTGATTATATCAATAGTTACATCTCTTTTCAACTCTATTATTAAAAGAGTAATATCATCCTGAACCTGCATGCCGCCTGTAAAATTCTGAAGATCATCAATAATAAAATTGGTGAATTCCCGCAGCTGCATGTTCTTGTTTTCCAGGATTGTTTTTTCAAATCTTTCATTGGAATAATGCTCTTTAGCGGAATTGGAGGCTTCGGGTATTCCGTCCGTGTAAAGAATAAGCCTGTCGCCGTAGTTTAATTTAGTTGTTTTTTCCTCGTATGTTTCTTTCGCATCTTCTATTGCTCCAATAAAAAGGCCGCCCGTGTCGAGAGTCTCGATCCTGTTCTCGGAATTGCGCAATATGATCGCTTTCTGATGGCTGGCATTGGAGTAGGTTACATTGTATTCCTCGTCTATCAGCACCATAAAACATGTTAAATAGTCCTGGCTTTTAACATGCTCCAGCAGTTCCTGATTTACTTCCCTGAATATTTTTTTAGGCGAATTATATTTTAAGAACGCGTTTCCAAATGAAACTTTTGCCATTGTGGTTACAAGAGCTGCCGGAATCCCATGACCGGACACGTCTGCGACATATAAAACAATTTTATTCCCCTCCATCTGGTGTACATCGTAAAAATCCCCGCCTATCTTATCCATGGAAAAATATTTTACCGAGAATGTAAGCTCGTTCCAGTCGTTAATTCTGCCGGGCAGAATGCCCCTCTGGATTGTGCCTGCCATATCAAGCTGCTTCTGTATAAGATCGTCCCGTTCTTTCAGATTAGAAAGTGCTTTGCGTAGTTCCGCGGTCCTTTCTTCAACCTTTGCTTCGAGATTTTTTCTGTGCTCAATAATTTCCCTGTCCATTTGCAGAATCAAATATTCTACAGTGCTGAATTCTCTTTCCAGCGGAAGAAAATTGAATTTTGCTTCAACTCCCTTTGCTATATCCTGTGACACCCTGCTTATATCCCTGAAAATTCTTAAAATGGAGTTTGCTGTTGTGTTGATTATAATCATTACTGCAAATATTGAAATGATAAAGTAAATGATAAAACCGATCAAATCTATGTTCGCTTCCAGCTTTCCCTGCTTTATTAGAAGGCCGAAAGCAAAAAGAGCGATCAGCATAAAAACGATTATAATATTGAATTTTACTCTTAGCTTAAGAAAAGATTTCGGCTGAAGATAATTATTTCTTCTTCTTAACTCGTTAAAACATGCGGCTCTTTCCCGGCTTGTGATTGTGTCTGTTAAAATATATGTAGATAAGGCCGAGATTATAATGATGAACAAATGTAAAATGATAAATATTTTTATATAATCCAGGAAAAACACAAAGAATATCTCGGCAGGATACTGCAGGTCTTCACCGTATTGTTTAATCTCAAAGTATGATATTGTAAATGTGATTGCTCCTGCGGTAATCGTAAGGAGCAGATTGATCAGCATATTATATCCGGGTATTTTCGTTAATTGATTATATAACCTGTTAAGATCTTCGTCTTTAATATCAGGATTTAATGTATTCCCGTGAATATTTTTATTTATGTGTCTAAGGGGTTTGTAAAAGGCCGGGATTTTAATAAAAGATAGCAGCCCGAATTGCAGGCAGTACAGGAATTCTATTATCATAAATATGACAGGCTGGCGTACCAGATCAATAAAACGGATGATGTCCCCGTAAATCATTGATTTTACTTTAATATCGATTACAGATGTAATAAGAAAATTTAAAATGGCAGATTCCAGAACCATGATGGCTAAAATCATCATGAATGTGCTTAAAGCGATCGCAGCTGTATAACTGAATTTCCTGGCAAAAAAATAAAATATTCGCGCCATTTGTTTAACTCCTATTTCCTGTCAATGATTGTCGGATCCTTGGCACATCTGAAGCCCGCAATATTGTCTGTATATAAATTCGGCAGTCCGCCAACACGCCTGTCCGTAGTTCTAACTTCTTCCTTTGAGTTGAACCATGACCCACCTCTTATGACTTTAACCTGCTTACCGAACATTTTATTAGAATATGAATTTCCTGCGTATGCATTGTACCACGATGATGTCCACTCAGCAGCATTGCCCGACATGTTTACAATGCCGTATACCGAATCTCCGAATCTCCTGAACATATAAACAGGCAGCAGCCCTTTGCCGAACTTCTTTTTAGTATCTTCGCCGATTTTTCCTGTAACCCAGAATTCCAGAGAGTTGGCCTTTGAAGGATCGAATGCATTTCCCCATGGATAAAATAATGGCTTTTCAATATAAGAGAAGGATTCATCCTGGTTTTTTATCAGTTCAAGTCCTTTGCCTCTTGCAGCTTTTTCCCATTCTTCTTCGGTTGGAAGGCGCTTGTGCGCCCATTCCGCGTATTTTAGTGCTTCGTGGTATGATACCAGTACTGGATTATCGTTTGATCCTTCATTGTATTTGCCTTTCTGCCAGGATGCAGGCGGTTTTGAATTTGTTTTACTTATAAATATATAATAATCGGAATTCGAAACTTCATATTTATCAATATAAAAGTCGTCTATGTTAATAATTTGCTGTGGTTTCTCATCCTTGTCACCTGTATCTGATCCGAACAGGAATTCTCCCCCGGGGATCAAAATCATTTCCTTGTAATCTATACTTGTAAATATAATATCTTTATAGATATCTTTTTGCGTTTTTAATTCAATTGTAGGTTCCTGTTTTGCTGTTGTCTTTTTTGATTCTTCCTGTTCTTCATCTTTTAAGTAACCAATTGTTGCGCCTGCATTAATCATGTTTTTTTCTTTTAACGAGTATTCGGCAAGCGCTCTTAAAACGAGTTTGTTGCTTTCCGTAAACGGGCTAAGAATGATAATCGAAACTTTACCTATTTCAGCATTATCATCAATGATAGAGTAAGTTTCTTTATCCGGTATCCTGTCCAGCAATACTGTGATGAACTTGTCTTTTCTTACTGTCTCGACTTTGCCTATTTTATCGTACAATGGTTTCTGTGCAAGGGAGTATCCTGCGGCTACAATTAAAGCACTTATTATGATTAAAATATATTTTAGCATATTTACTTATTCTTGATATATAGATTTGTCGGGCCATCTGAGGCAGGTTAATACTCCTCCATAGCACGCCCCTGTATCTATCCCGATTATATTTGTGTCCTTATTAAAATATATTTCCTTATTCTGTCCGCTAAGGATTGAGCAGGGCGTGTGCCCAAAAATAATCGTTTTTTCCCATTTTCTTGGATCTCTGAAAAATTTGTCCCTTATCCATAACATGTCATAGGATGATTGTGCTTCTATATTATATATTTTCGGATTTAAGCCTGCGTGAACAGCAATAAAATCTTCACTTTCAAAATATTGTGTAAGATTATTGAAAAATACCTGATGATTAAGCGGTATGGTGAAACTCCCGAGATTTTTTTTATAGCTTTTGATTGTCGCCATTCCGCCGTTTTCCATGTAATTCTGATAATCGAGCGAGCTGCTTTTATATTTTAACAGCATATCTTCGTGATTTCCTTTGAGGAATATCGTGTTATTTTCTTTCGACAGGCTTATTAAATATTCTATTACTTCGTAAGAATCCGGACCCCTGTCTATATAATCTCCAAGAAAAATAAGCGTATCATTATCTGAAATAAGATTTTTAATCTTGCTATACAGATTATCAAGGTGGTCAATGCAGCCGTGAATGTCACCGATTAAATAGTACATAGTGTTTTTATTTACGGGAATTCTTAATAAATTCAGATAAGTCTTTATATAGATAACTAATCGTCTTTTCGCCTTCTGCCAGGCTTTCCGCGTCCATTATCCCGAATATCCATTCCTTAAATACTGAAGCAAATATATAATCGTTATCTTTTACTTTTAAAAAGGCTGTTTGTGATTCTCCGGCGCCGCTAAGGATAAACCTGCTTTGATCGTTTTTAAGAAGGCCGGAGAATTCCCTGAGGGACAAATGGCGAGTCTCTCTTTTTGCAAAAAAAACAGTTTTTGTTTTCCCGGAGATTTCAAATTTTCTTGTAAATATTTCTTTTAATATCCGGAGTATTGGATGTCCTTCTATCCTGTAAACAAGTGATTTCCTGTTATCTGTTCCTCCGAACAGCGAAAGATAAGAGGGCAGGGGATCGCTGTTCTTTATTTTACCGCAGATGATCTCCGTAAACATCCTGCAATCCTGTATTCCATCGATGTATCCGCGGACAGGTTTTGCAATAATATAATATTGTCCTTTTCTGGAGAATAATCCCTGCTCCGTTGAATATGAATCATCTCCTTCGTTCTCTTCTGTGTTTTCAGTTTTTACTTTCTTTTCTTTTTCCGGTTGTGTGTCGGAATTCTTTTCCATGCTGAGTACACCGAAAGCCTTTAACGGCGATTCCATTGCATAGATTTCAACTTTAAGCGCGATATCGGTTCCGGATATTTTTTTGTATTTTGCCGTAAAGAGTTCTTTGAATCCGTAAGTATAAAGGAGGCGTATTCTTTCAGGGTCTTTTATGAATTCTTTTATGTTTCCTGGAGTATAGTATTCAGGGGAACCGTCTGTTACCCAGCCCGGGATTTCAACATCACGCGGGAGTATATCCTCGGTTTTGTCGGATTCCTGAAACAGCGCGCAGGAGAGTGTATTTAATGCCAGCAGCAAAAATAATATTTTCTTGTTCATTGTTATCCTTATAATTAATTAATTTGTATGTTATCTGTGTTCATCTGCGTTCATCTGAGGTAAATTTCCTGCGAAGTGACAGGACACCAGATGATCTTCTTCTCCGGGTTTATTATACTTTTCTAGCACAGGGATCACATTTTTGCAAATATCTTTTGCGTACCGGCACCTGGTGTGAAAAGTACATCCGGAAGGCGGGTTCACCGGAGAAGGCACATCTCCATGCAGCACTATTCTTTGTCCTTTGTATAGCGGATCTGGCCTAGGGATCGCGGATATGAGCGCCATTGTGTACGGATGCATGGGGTTACTGTATATTGTATCGGCATCGGCAAGCTCCGCTATTTTTCCCAGATACATTACAGCGATCCTGTCAGATACGTGCTTCACAACAGTAAGGTCGTGCGAAATAAAAACGTATGTCAGGTCCAGCTCGCTCTGAAGTTCCAGGAGGAGATTCAGTATTTGCGACTGAATGGATACATCGAGAGCTGAAACCGGCTCGTCGCAGATGATCAGCTTAGGGTTAAGAGCGATCGCGCGCGCAATACCTATCCTCTGCCGCTGGCCGCCGGAGAATTCATGAGGATACCGGGTGAGGGCGCTTTCCGGAAGCCCGACCTTCGCCAGGAGGCGCAATGCCTTTTCTTTTCTCTCATCCGCGGTTCCGATTTTATGTATGATAAAAGGCTCTTCGATTATATATCCTACAGTATGTCTTGAATTAAGAGATTCAAACGGATCCTGAAAGATGATCTGCATATCACGTCTGGCTGCGCGCAGATCCTTCGGCTTTAAGTGAGATATGTTTTTGTTCTCGAAATGAACCTCCCCGTGGGTCAGGTTGTAGAGCTTAAGGATCGCCCTGCCGACCGTAGTTTTTCCGCACCCGGACTCGCCAACAAGCCCGATTGTTTCACCGCGCTTAACATTGAACGAGACACCGTCCACTGCCTTTACAGTATTGATCTGCTTGTAAAAAATTCCGCCCTTTACCGGGAAGTGCATTTTAAGGTCTTTGACCAGCAACAGGTAATTATTCATTTTTTTGTTTGATGTTTGCTCAATTTGTTTTTTCCAAAATAGCTATGTTTAGCAATAAACTAATGTCATCCGGCTGCGTTCAATCTGAAACAGCTCGCGTAATGCTCTTCAGAGATATACACTTCTTCAGGAGATTCACTAATGCATCTTTCGAAAGCCTCGGGGCACCTGTTCCGGAAGCGGCAGCCTTTCGGATATTCCGATATGGCAGGCACAATGCCGCTGATCGTCGCGAGTTTGCTTTTGCGTTCGGTGTCCAGTCTGGGTATTGACGCGAACAGGCCTTTTGTGTACGGGTGCGCGGGCTCGTAAAAAAGCTTTTGCACAGGGGCGCGCTCCACGATCTTGCCCGCATACATTACAAGCACGTCGTCGCATATCTGCGCTATTACGCCGAGATTATGCGTAATGAATATCATGGACATGCCGGATTCTTTCTGCAGCTCTTTGATGAGCTCAAGTATCTGCGCCTGTATTGTTACATCGAGAGCTGTAGTAGGCTCGTCCGCGATCAGAATAGCGGGCTTAAGGCTCAGTGCCATCGCGATCATTACCCGCTGCCTCATCCCGCCCGATAGCTGATGCGGGTATTCGTTTATCTTTTGTTCCGGGTCGGATATCCCGGCTTTCTTTAACAGATCAATGCTTTCTTTTAAAATATCGCTTTTGCTCATACCGGGATTATGCAGCAAAAATGTTTCCGCCATCTGCTTGCCGATTGAATGAACGGGATTAAGCGCAGTCATCGGCTCCTGAAATATCATGGAGATATTGTTGCCGCGAATGCTGTGAAGCTCATCAGGCGACAGTTTAAGGATATCCTTATCTTTAAATAAAATCTCTCCTTTGAGATACTGTCCCGACGGCTTCGGCAACAGCCGCATTACGGAAAGCGCTGTTACGGTTTTTCCGCAGCCCGATTCGCCAACAATGCCAAGGGTAGCGTTCGGCCGCAGCTTAAAGCTAACGCCGTCAACCGCGCGCAAAAGACCTGCCTCGGTCCGGAATGCTGCGACAAGGTCTTTTACTTCAAGGATGGCTCCGGTTTGTGATTGTGACAAAAGTGTCTCCGTCGATAATGATTAAGCTGCTACCTGTATTCCTTCTCTATGAGCAATTTCGACAATTACACTGCTGTTGTTGGCTATCCATTCTTTTTCTCCGCAGGCTATCGGCTCAATTCTGCTGTCTATTCGTGCAGCTGTTTTCCACAAAAGTCCAATATCTTCCAGTTTTTTTTGATTGTCAAAAGTCGGAGAGACAACGATCAGGTCTAAATCGCTCATGGAATTATTTGTATCCTTGGCAAAGGAACCGTAAATAACGGCAAACAATACCGGAATACCCTTACATCGCAATGACTCAATGTATTTCTGTATGATTATAATTGTTGAATTATCCATAGACGTACTTCCTTTGCTTTGTTTAAATATGATTTTGCAGTTTGAATATCAGGAGACTGTATTCTTGAATCAGGGTATCTCCCTTCGATATTGAAAGCATTCATTTCTGCAAGTATATCAAGTTGAGAATCATTTGGATTTATATCAGCGATTTCACAAAGCCTGACTAAGTTGTGTATTCTCGGTGGAATATCGTTAGTTTTTTTACATATCAGCGCTTTAAGCAATTTCTCAAGGGATAAATGAATAAAGAAAAGTCCATGGCGGATTTTGTAATTATCAATTAAATTACTCGCGACATCCCAATCTTCATCAGAACTTTGATGCCAGTATTGTATTTGTTTTTCTATATCCATAATTTATTTTTTATTTAATTAGTCTTATAAAAGTCTTCCGGTATGATGTCCATTAATATAATATTATGAACCTGAAGGTTTCGTATAAGCGCTTTTCTTCTTTCGCCTATCTTTTTAAAACCAATTTTTTCGTAACAGTTAATCCCTTTTTCATTGGCAGAATATACGCGAAGCATTATATTGAACAGGTTTAAATATTTGAATGCATAATTCAGAAGTAAATGCAGCGCTTCCGATCCATAACCTCTGTTCCAGAAGTTTTTGTCTCCTATTATAATTCCGATTTCCGCTGTCTGGTTTATATGATCGATGTCGAGCAGCCCACAGCTTCCGATCAATTGATTAGTCAGCTTATCTATAATGCTGTAGTTATGCTCTTTACAGAGCGAAGAAAGTATTCCCTTCTCGCTTTCAATTGAAAGAGATTGAGGTGCCAGCTTGGTATATAAAGTCACCTCAAGATCATTGAGCCACACGGCAAATCTTTCCGCGTCGTTTATATCCATTGGGGAAAGATAACATTTCTCACCGATTAATTTTTTAATATGCATAGTACCTTTTTAATTATCTTTTTTGGATAATATTTTACATATTATAATAGTTCTGTTTTATCTGAAAATATCATCTGCTTTTATACGTCGTATCAATTATCGTCACAGGCGTAAACGCTCTCCCGGATTTCATTGCCTTTAACGTATCTTCTTTTTCCTTCTCGTCTATCCAGAAAAGGCCGCCGTATTTGCTTTCCCACGGCTCATATTCCTCGAACAATGATGTAGATGTTTTTGTTCCAGGGATATTCGGGAAATGAATCCATCGCCAGTATAAATGCCTCACATAAGGAACCTGGTACAACGGTATCCATGCACACATATCATGTATCTTTTGCTGTATAATATGGCTTAACCTGATTTTTCCCGCAGTGCTTTTCGATTTGTCGTATGTATCAATGAGCCTGTCCATTTCCTTATCGTCAGTATTCGTTATATTGTTCGTCTGCGGTTTATGCGCGTTTGCGGAATGGAACGACTGCCACGGATCCGGACGCAGGTTGGGGCTGCTGAATCCTGTAAACGCGATCTCGTGTTTCTTCTCCATTTCTTTTTTGTAAGCAGCGCTCGGGTCGAGCAATTCGAGTTTTAGCTCAATGCCGGCTTTCTTTGCTTCTTCCTTCAGAAAGATCATGCGCGATGTGTGTTCATCAACACCGTATGTGACTGTTACAGAATATCTTTCCCCGTTCTTTGCCCATATACCGTCCGCTCCTCTTTTCCATCCGGATTTCTGCATGTAAAGTTCACTTTTTTTAATATCAAACTCTCTTGCCCTGATATTCCTGTTTGTCCATTCCCCGTAACCGGTATCGAAATTATGAAGACGCTTGTAATCGCCTCTTAGTATTTGCGCATTAAGTTTATCAAAATTAATTGCATGGGCAAGCGCATAGCGCAGGTTAATATCCTTAAAGATCGGTTTATCCAGGTTCAGGTAAAGCCCTACAGTTGGCTGCTTTACATCATTATAAAACCATATCCTGTGAACATAGCCTTTATTGTATATTTCCCCTTTCGCCTTTTCATGCCATATCGTCGGCAGAGTAGCACCAAAAGCGTCTAGCTGGGCTTTTTTAAAATATTCGTATTCCACATTCATATCTCTTACTACCGTATATTTTATCTTATCAACGTTGTAACGGTTCCTGTAGTATCTTAAATCCTTTGCCCACCAGTCTTTTTTCCTTTCAAAGATCAGGTGCTTGCCTTTGGAGTAATCGGTTAGGATATAAGGCCCGGTGTTCGGTTCAATTGCCCAGTTGTAATCTTTAACAAAGTCTTTAGTAAGTTTTTTGTAAAAATGTTTCGGCCTTGGCTGCATTTCCAGATGGAACCAGAGGTCCGGGTACGCTTCAGGTGAGGAGATGGAAATTGTTTTATCGTCGTATTTTATTATTTTATCAAAATGCCTTATAAAATTATCGTTGTGCCATGGGTCGCGGATATATTTTGAACGCATAAATTCAAGCGTGAATATAAAGTCATCCGCAGTAACAGGGACGCCGTCTGACCAGGCAGCGTTTTTATGTATTCTGAAATACATTGTTTTGCCGCTGTCGTCATAAGCCCAGTGGCTCGCTAAAACCGGAATGAGCCTGTGTGTGTTCGGATGAAGCCCAACAAGAAGCAGGTTGTTGTCGCCGAAAAGCGATCTGGTGCCCGAGTTCGCGTCCGGCCCTATAGTTCTGAATGTCAGCGGAAAGCTGCGTATCGCGAAATTCATTGTCCCGCCTTTCTTTGCATTCAGCGACGCGAACGTCGGATCGGTCTCATTGGTCGTCCACCTTATATTTTTCGGCAGCTCGTGAGCGCTGTAATCAAGCGGCGCTGCCTCTTTCAAATCAGCCTCGTTCTCTCCCTCATCAGTGCCGCCGCACATCAGGTTTGATATAAGGAACAGCGCAAATATTACCGGATATATTTTTTTTTTCATCGTAATACTCCTTAAAAGTCCACTATTTATTTAGATTAGATTATTATCAGGCAGAACATAAATGCTGTAGTCAAGCTCGATTTGGATTCTTCAGCGGTTCCGGATTCATTACCCAGCTTAGCATAATTTAAGGAACTCTGATTATAAAGAGATATAAAACAGAAATAACTATATTAATTAAATTTCTCTTAATTAAAATAATTTTAAATTTTGTAAAATTTCAGCAATTTTAATAAAATGTGTGTCATTAGTCATGATAGGAATATTTTTATTTATACATAGTGTAGCCAGTACTGCATCCTGAAATGGAATAGTAAGCCCTTGTGTTTTTAATTTATTCAAATTATTACCGACATCTTGCCAAATATCATCGTCTATGCTTAACCACTGAAGTTCTTTGATTGCTTCAGTAATATCAACCTTATCTTTTTCGGTTCTGGCTCCATGAATCAATTCGGATAAAATAATTCCGCAGGTAGCGATATCATCTTTATCTATTAGGTTTTCGAAATCCGACCTTTTGTTTTTTAAATAATCGATTATTATATTCGTATCTGCAAGTATCATATCAAACTTTTATTCCTTAAAGAAAGAATTGAATCTTCATCAAGATTTATCTTTCCCTTTAGATTCTTTAGTTTTTTATCCTTTTCTTTTATGTTCTTTTCAGGTAAATCTTCTATTAATATTATTTCCATTCTTTTACCGATAAATTTGGACAGCGCCGGGATTTTTATAGTGTCTGATTCAATAGTAATATTAAATTTTAATGCTTCCATTTAAACACCTCTAATCGAATTCTAGTTTAAAAGAGATCAATAAATATAATATTTGTCAAATATATTCGGTAAATTTTATATTAACATCAAATATTTTATTCATAAGTCGTATGCATCTTCGGATCGAACGCCTCTCTTATGGCCTCGCCTATAAACGTAACCATTGTTAATACCAGTATCAGCGCTGTAATAATGGAAACGCCTATCCACCACGCGCTGGTGGTAAATTCGGACGCTTCGCTTAAAAGCTGCCCCCAGCTTGGCGTCGGTGCCGGCAGCCCGAATCCGAGATAGTCGAGCGCAGTAAGGGCAGTTATGCCGCCGGCGATTGAAAAAGGAATAAACGTCACTATTATTGAAATCGTATTCGGTATTATATGCTTAAATATTATCCGCGTATTGCGTGCGCCCAAAGCTCTCGCAGCAAGCACATATTCTCTTTCTTTCTCCTTGTAAGTAGCAGTCCTCATATACCATGTCATGCCTATCCAGTCAAAGATTACCATTATAATTAAAAGAGAAAAGAAGCTCGGAATTATTATGGACGAAATTATTATAATAGCATAAAGATACGGGATGTTGGTCCATATCTCTATTATGCGCTGAAAGAACAGATCGAATTTGCCGCCCAGAAAGCCCATAAGGCATCCGATAGAAATTCCTATCAGGTAATTTGAGCATAACAGAATCAAAGAGAAAAATATTGCTATTCTGAAACCGTATATAAGTCTTGCGGCAATGTCGCGTCCGGTTTTGTCCGTGCCCAGAAAATGCCGGTCTTCCATTGAAGGAGCAAACGGAGGAAAGCTGTTATCTTTTAGGTCATTCTCAAACGCGTTATATGGTACAGGAGGCAGTATCACATAGTTACTGTTCTCCGGCGTTCTGCCGAAGGTTCCGGCAAGCTCCCTGTAATTGGTTTCGTATTCGTAATCGAGTCCGAATACCTTTCCCGGTATAATATCGCCATAAGTCGGGAAATAATAACTACCGTTGTATTTAATGAGCAGCGCCCTGTTGCTCACTATCAGTTCTGCAAATATCGAAATTAAAATAAGAAGACAAAAAATAATGAAGGATATATATCCTCTTTTTATTCTTTTAAATCTGCGTATCTGCTTTATTGTTAAAGGATTTAGATTGAACATGATATTATTTATTTTACTTAAACTGAACACGCGGATCGACTATCGCCACGCATACATCAGATAATATATTTCCTATCATGAATAATAATGATGATATTACAAGTATTCCCATTACAACCGGATAGTCCCTTTCTATTACAGATTCAAGCCCAAGGAGTCCCATGCCGTCTATATTGAATATTTTTTCAACAAGGTATGATCCCATCAGGATCATTGAAATATTATTCCCGAAATTTGTCGCTAGCGGAATAAGGCTGTTCCTGAAAGCGTGTTTAAAAACTGCTTTTTTAAAAGGAAGGCCTTTTGCTATCGCAGTCCTCATGAAGTCGGAAGCAAGGTGATCCATGAGAGAATTTTTCATTATGAATGTCATTACGGCAAAGCTGCCTGCCATATACGAAATTAACGGAAGAATAGCGTGATAGATGAGGTCGCCTATCTTGCCGGCAAAACTTAAACTGTTAAAGTCGTCTCCTGTAAATCCGCCAAGCGGAAAAATATCCAGCCACGAAGAGAAAGTAATAAGAAGAATGATCGCGACAACATAGTTCGGGATCGCGTATCCTATGAACACTATTATGGAAGTCGTATTGTCTATTGCGGTTCTGTGCTTAATTGCTTTTAACACGCCGAGGGGAATGCAGACCGAATATCCCAGAATCAATGCAAAGATGCCGTAGAACAAAGAAACCGGCAGTTTGCTTTTTATAATGTCCCATACCGGCTCGTAATAACGCGTCGAATTACCCAGGTCGAATTGAAGCACTTTTCCGAGCCATAAAAAATAGCTCACGAGAACGGGTTTGTCGAAGCCGTAATATCTTTTCAGTTCGTTAAGCTGATCTTCGGAAAGCGGCGCCTGACTTACTCTGTGCGATCCGGGCATGGAAGCAGCGGCCTGCTGAGCCTGCGCAAGCATCCTTTCAATAGGGCCGCCTGGTACAAAGCGCGTTATAGTGAATACCATTAAAGATATTCCGAGGAATGTAGGAATTATCAATAACAGCCTTCTGATAAAATATGATTTCATTAAGTTGCAGTTTCCTGTAAAATAAAAACAATATTATACATTATTTTTTATTTATAAAAGGGACATAATGTCAAGAAATATTTGGGAATAAGATATTTACCTGTTTTAAATCAAAAAAGGTGTATTATTTTTTCAGGATTCTTTTAAGAACAGAATAAAAAATATCTGGAAAAAATTCAGCCATTTATTATAATTGATATTGTTTATCCTGAAAAAATATTATATCTTGAATTGAGATAATTTTTTTAAAAGAATTGATCTGAAAATGACAACAGAAAGACTTAAAATAGACCTGAGTTATCTTGGACCGGAAAGTATATTGATCTATCCGTTATATACTGAAAAAGGCGAAAAGATACTGGAAGCGAGAACTGCACTCTCAGTAGATATAATCAATAATATTATTCAGAGGCATGGTAAGGTAGTTTATTACTCCTTTGCCGATGAAATGGGGAACATACCGAACCACAGAATTTTCAGTGCATTGCATAAATCGCGCGAAATAATGGATGACATAATCCATACCGACAAAATCAGCAAAGCCAGGTACCGGGAGTCCGAAGAGCTCGTTGAGCTGATGTTAAACGATCTTGTTTCATCTGAGACCGACACGATCAAGCTCCTTAAGGACTTGAATTCTTATGATGATTATACTTATAATCATTCCGTAAATGTACTGCTTCTTGCAGCAGTATTCGCCAACAAAATGAAAAAATACTCTATGGATGAGATGAAATCCCTGATGCTTGGCGCTTTCCTTCACGATATCGGTAAAATGAAGCTGGATAAACAGCTATTAAACAAGAAAGGAAAGCTTGATGTTTCCGAATTTCAAAAGATGAAAAGGCATCCTCAGCTTGGCTATGAAATAATAAAAGGCATTGCCGGATCGGATACGATAGTTCAGCAGTGTATTCTGTTCCATCATGAAAAATTTAATAATAAAGGATATTACGGGCTGCCTTATGAACATTTGCCTACATATCCTAAAATAATTGCCATTTGCGATGTTTTTGATGCTTTGACTTCCCGAAGGCCTTACAGGAGCGCAGCTTCCCCGGCAATTGCGCTAAAGACTTTGTTAAACTCTATCAATAATCATTTTGATTATGATCTGGTTGATAAATTTATAAATATGCTTGGGCCTTTTGTAAATAATACAAGACACTTTTACGGAAAGCACGAAATTTGCGAACTTAACACACAGGAACTTGCGCTTATAGTCGGACTGGGCGAAAAGGATATTTTAAAGCCTGACGTTTTTGTTTTCTGCAAATATCAGAAAACAAAAAATAAAATAAACGTAAAATTTTACGAGAAGCCATTCAAGGTGAATCTGCAAAATGATGAACACAGGTTTATGATGAATGTTTTAAGCAATGAGTATCAGGTATATTCACTTAAGAACAGACTACTTGAAAAGACTCTTTTAAAAATGGAAGCGATGGGGCCTGTTACATTTAATTTTGAATCAAAAACGATTAATTAGTTCTTAATTGAGTTGATATTTTATTTATTATAAAAAAATTCCTTGACAAGCAATTTATTTATAGTTTTTATATCATCAACAAATATAATACAAAGTAAAAAATAATAAATTAAGATAATTAAAAAATGACCAACTTTCAAACCATGGCCTTCACCTTTAGTAACTTTAAATTTACAGGATGAAGACTGCTCATGGAATGAAGAGATTCTTAAGTCGAAAACAAACCGTGGGCAAAAACCCACGGTTTTTTTGTTTTAGGGCACAACACAGGGGCTTGCCCCTGGGAATTTTATTATAGTTTTAAAAAATACAAATACAATTGGGGGAAAGTATGTCTTTGGAGAAAAAAGCAGTAAGAAAAAAAATTAAAACCGCCGAAGCCATGGGCAAATATATGGCTGCTTATTATTATGAACTTGATAGTGCTTCAAAGAAAGGAGATAAAAAAATAGCATGGTGCACAAGCGTTGGGCCTGCCGAATTATTAAGGGCAATGGGTTTTCTGATTTACTTCCCTGAAACGCACGCTGCAATGCTGGGAAGTACGCGAATGTCGACTGATTATATTCCCTATGCTACGGCTCTGGGATATTCTCCCGATGTCTGCTCATATATGACATCGGATATCGGGGCATTTACTCAGGGTGTAACACCGCTGTCTAAAGCATTTCCCGGTATAACAAGCATTCCCAAACCGGATGTTCTTGTTTTTAATACGAATCAGTGCAGGGATGTTCAGGACTGGTTCGAGTGGTATGCAAGGAAATATAAAGTTCCGGTTATGGGGGTAAGCGGAAACAGGAGCGTTATAGACAGCAAGGAAAGTATTGTAACATCGATGAAAAAACAGATCGAGGAGCTGGTTGATCCTCTCGAAAAGATTTCCGGAAATAAATTCGATATTGATAAATTAAAGGATGCAGTCGGGCTTTCACGCAAATGTTCCGACCTCTGGAAAGAGACGCTTGAATCGGCCTCTGCTGTTCCCGGGCCTTTGACTTTCTTTGACGGCTGCACTCTTATGGGCCCGGCTGTTGTCGGCAGGGGCACTCAGGCTGCTGTCGATATTTACACCGATCTGCTTAACGAGATGAAAGAGAGAATAAAAAACAAGGAGGGCGCTATTCCGGAGGAGAAATTCCGTCTTTACTGGGATGGCATGCCGGTATGGGGAAGGCTGGGCGCGCATTCCCAGATGTTCGCTGAATTAAAAGCGAATGTTCTTGCTTCCACTTACTGCAGCAGCTGGATATTCACTGCTCTTGAAGCTGCCGATCCGTTCAGGAGCATGGCACAGGCGTACACTGACTTGTTTATTGTCCGCTCCGATGAATACAAAGAACAGTATGTTAAAGATAAAATAGATTTGTATAAGGTTGACGGCATAATTTATCATGACTCAAAGACATGCCCTAATAATACAAATTGCCGTTATGGTTTATCCAAACGCATAGAAGAAAGAACCGGCTTGCCGGGTCTTACTATTTATGGCGATCTGAACGATCTAAGATGTCTTTCGGATGAACAGACAAAGACGAATGTAGAAGCATTTATTGAGCAGCTCGCGGAAAATAAATAAATAATAATAACCGGTAAAATCCTATGGCGCTTACAAAAAACATAATTAATGATCTGAAAAAATTAGCAGGGGAGGGCGGCGTTTTAAGTGCAGAGGCCGACCTGGCCGCGTACTCCTATGACGGGACAACTAACTGGCAGTCGATGCCGGAAGCAGTTGTGTTCACGGCCACTGCTGAGCAAATATCCGGCATAATGAAGCTGGCAAGCGCGAATACGATACCTGTAACAATGCGCGGAGCAGGCACGTGCCTCAGCGGAGGGCCTGTGCCTGTTGCGGGCGGGATTGTCATCTGCACAACGCGCATGAACAGGATCATTGAGATCGATAAAGAAAATTTTACCGTGACTGCCGAAGCCGGCGTTGTTTTGAACAATATGAATCTGGAGCTTGCTAAAAACAAACTCTTTTTCCCGCCCGATCCGCAGAGCTTTCTGGCAGCAACAATAGGCGGCTGCGTTTCCGAAGGCGCCGGCGGCCCGTACGCAGTAAAGTACGGCGTATTCAAGCATTATATACTCGGCATGACTGTTGTACTGGTCAACGGCACGGTCATGAATCTGGGCGGGAACACTGTGAAGAACGTGACAGGCTACGATCTTCCGCAGCTGATATGCGGCTCCGAGGGCACTTTGTGCGCCGTAACGCAGGTGAAGCTTCGGGTGCTGCCGCGTCCTGAGGCTGTGCAGACTATCATGGCTGTATTCAACGATGTTACTGATTCAGGGCGCGCTGTGCACCTGGTGCGGTCGAGCGGGGTTATCCCTGCAAAGATCGAGATGATAGACAACTGGGTGATACGCCGCATTGAAGAAGCAATGCCGATGAACCTGCCTTTGACTGCGGATGCGATTCTTCTGTTTGAGCTTAACGGCACACGCGAGACCATTGCAAAGGAAAACGATTTAGTCGTAAAGCTGTGTAAAGAAGCAGGGGCAGTGGATGTACGGCCTGCCAGGGATGCAAAGGATTCGGACAATCTATGGGCTGCGCGTAGGGCAGGCTTCTCAATGATTTACGGAGCAGCAGCGACTGTTATGGCTGAGGATGTTGTTGTACCCACAAGCAAAATACCTGAATTTATTGACCGGATCAAGCAGATACGAAAGAAATATGATGTAACAACAGTAATAATAGGCCATGCGGGGGACGGGAACCTGCATCCTTCTGTGCTCACGGATAAAAAAGACGCGGAACATTACGCGAGGTCCGAAAAGGCTGTTGAGGAGATATTTAAAACAGCGCTGGAACTTGGTGGGGCGATATCCGGCGAGCACGGCATAGGACTTGAGAAAAAGAGATTTTTGAAGCAGGCGATATCTCGGGAAGAAATTACGCTCCTGAAAGAAATAAAGAAAGTCTTTGATCCTAAGGGCATACTGAACCCGGGCAAGATATGGGAGTAAAAATAGAAATAAGAACATTAATGAGAGTTAGCGAAGTGTTCGGCTTGTCAGTTAAATGTAATTATCATCAATTTTAAGGCGGCAGGATGCCGCCGCAAGCCGCTTCTTACAGGAAGTAAGCATTAGCGGCGAGAAAATTGATGATAATTACATTTAACTGAATAATCTTTATTACTGGTTAATTTTATTAACATGCGGAGACTGTGAAATGGCATATCCTATATTAAAAGACTCAACGGATGCTTGCATGAAATGCGGTTTCTGCATGTCCAACTGCCCTGTGTACAATATCGACAAGCTGGAAGCGCATGTTGCGCGTGGCCGCAACATGCTTATACAGCTTGCTGAAAACAAAAAAATCGTTCCGGATAATTATTATAAATCCATTTTGTATTATTGTCTTTTGTGCGGCCGGTGCGAGGCAATGTGCCCTGCAAAGGTATTGTCCAATACTATAACCTTAAAGGCAAGGAAAGAGCTGATAAAGCAGACCGGGCTGTCGCTTATGCAGCGCCTTGTTTACAGGGGTTTGATAAAGCACCGTTCGTTCTTTGCGCGGCTGGGAGCTTTGGCGACGCTTGTTCCGGGACTGACTGCGAAAGAGAATCAGCCGATCCGTCATTTCCCGGATATTGTTTCAGCAGCACTGACCGGCGTATCCTTCCCAAGATTATCCGTACCGTTTTTGACGAAGCGTGTTAAAAAGAAAGCGAAGAGTGAAAGCGTGTGGCAGGCCGCAAAGATCGCGTTTTTCTCAGGCTGCCTTACCGAGTTCTTTTTCGCGAGTACAGGCACAGACATGATTTCTATATTACAGCAGGCAGGGTACAACGTCGATCTTCCGGAGCAGACATGCTGCGGTCTTGCAGTGTACTCTGCAGGGGATTTCGATACTGCTGTTGTAATGGCAAAACGCAACATTGATTCATTATCCGGATACGATTATATTGTCACTGGCTGCGCGAGTTGCAGTTCAACTTTGAAAGGCTACGTGAACTGGTTCGATGAAGGAGAATATAAACAGAAGGCAGTTGAGCTTTCAAAGAAAGTGAAGGACTTTGCACAGTTTATTGTTCAGCAGGATATTAAACCGAAAGGCGTCTCGGGCAAACCATTAAAGGTTACGTATCATGATCCATGCCATCTTCGATGGAAGCAGGGCATACTTGCAGAGCCGAGGGCTGTGCTTAAAAATATTGACGGAGTCGAGTTTGTCGAGATGGAGGGCGCGGATTCGTGCTGCGGTCTTGGCGGATCGTTCGGGATTACGCACCCGGACGTTAGCAAAGCTATACAGGCAAAGAAAGTCGAAGCAATAAAAAAAAGCGGAGCGGACGTCGTTGTCACATCTTGCCCGGGCTGCATGATACAGCTAATGGACGGCCTGCGCCGCTATAAGCTGCCTGTAAAGGTAATGCATATAGCGGAACTGATGAAGAAGTAGATGTAAACTTGGCCGGATAAGCAGGACTGCCTAATTTTAAAAGTGTGGCTAAAAACTCATCCCCCATCCCCTTGCGCGGAGCCTCCCTTTGGGACTCTTTAAAAAGAGAAGGGGAGAAAAACATCCAATTCCCCGTGCAAAGCCTACCATGGGACTCTTTGCAAAGCAGAGAGGGTTTACTATGTTAGTAGTGAGTTGACAAAATAAGGATAAAGGCCACCTTCTTTAAGAGTTTTAAGTTGCGAAGTTAAAAAACAAAGGAGGCAGCCTTTATGGATAGAAGGATAAGTGAGAACGTATTAAA
>JAZDKB010000035.1:0-68517 GCA_043803405.1 Spirochaetota bacterium
TATAGAGATGGACACAATGACACAGCAGAACGCAGCGCTTGTGGAAGAGACGGCCTCTGCAAGCGAAGAAATGGCGAACCAGGCGCAGGAATTAATGGGAATGATAGACAAATTCACTGTAAGCGAAGTGAACAGAAGCGCGGTAAAAACGCAGAAAAAAATACATCTGAAAGCGAACAGCAATAAACCGGCAGCTTTAAAAGACGCGAACCATGACATGTTTCATGTAAAGAGCGATGATCATCCGGTAGTGGATAAAGCCGAATTATCAAAATCAATGAAAGAAGATGGATTCGAAGAATTTTAAATATTATCCGGCAGGACTGATTTATTTTAACGGATTCTAAGATTGTATCACAAAAAATTATTCAAATGCTGTAATCCAGAACAATAATCAAAATAGTTCTGTATAGAAATTTACACTCTACTGTATGAATAAAATTTAACGGAGAAGTTGTTTATGGAAGAAAATGAAATTCGTACTAAAATAAATACTGATGAAAATGCGAAGGAAGAACATCAGCATGTAACTTTTCTTATAGGAGAAGAAACATACGGGGTTGGTGTTGAGACAGTAAAAGAGATCATCGGAATGACGGACATTACTCATGTGCCTAATACGGCCTATTTTATGGAAGGAGTAATTAATCTGAGAGGCACAGTCGTGCCGGTAGTAGACATGAGAAAAAAGTTTAAAATGGAAACGCGGCAATATGATACTTTTACAGTCATAATAATAGTGGAAGTAAAAAACAGGCTGGTCGGAATGATCGTCGATTCGGTTTCCGATGTCGTAAATATTCCGGTATCTTCCATACAAAACACGCCTCATTTTACAGCTAAAATCAGAACCGATTTTATAAAGGGCATCGGCCAGATAGATAACAATTTAATAATTATACTGGATGTTGATCTCATACTGACAGAAGATGAAATAAATGATCTTGATGCAATTGAGCCGGATAATACTTTGGCAGACAATCAAAAAGACTCTCAATAAAATTTTCATTAATAAATTACCCTGTAATCATTAATAATTAATAATTTTTTGGAGTTTATACCAATGGAAGGAATGGAACAATTGAAAGAAGTCTTTTCCGCCGAAGCGGAAGAGATACTTCATAATCTTGAACCGGATATTATTAAACTCGAAGAAGGAAGCGACCCGGATGTCGTTAATCGTATATTCAGATACGTGCATACGCTTAAAGGAAGCTCAGGTATGGCGGGTTTTAATGATGTTTCTGAATTTACTCATAAGCTTGAGAACCTTATATCCGGAGTAAGATCGGGCGAGTTGACAACTAACGAAAAGCTTGTAGATATCCTTTTACACAGCATGGACTGGATTAAAATGGTTGTTTTTGAATCCGATGAAACAGAAAAACAGGGACAATTGAAAAATAAATTATTAATGGCAATCGATGAATATAGACAGAAAAAAACCGGTCAACCGCGGGAAGCAGCATTGTTAAATAATAAAAATGAAAATACAAAAAATGAAAATAAACAGGAAAAGCCAAAAGATCTCAATTATAAATTTTTCAGAATAAAAACAAATTTCGAAGACTCGATTTTCAGCAGAGGCATTGATCCCCTTCTGGTTATGGAAAACCTGGTATCACTGGGACGCGTTGCTTCACGCAGGGTATACAGGGACAGGCTTCCGGATATAAACAGCTTTGATCCGGAAAAATGCTATGTAAACTGGGATATTACTCTAAGAACCAAAAAGTCCAGAGAAGAAATTGAGGATATGTTGTTATTCGTCAATGACAACGACCGTATTAAAATAGATGATGTTACCATGGATTATAAAATTCATGATAAACTGGAGCCTTCCAGAATCGGCGAGATAATGCTGAGCAAGAATATTATCACTGAAAGCGAACTATCCAGTGTTCTGGACACCCAGGAAACCGAAGGAAAAAAAATTGCGGAAATAATTATAGAGAAGGGTTATGCGTCCCAGGAGGATGTAAACAGCGCTCTGCAGGAGCAGGACAAAATAAGAAAAAAAATCGAAAGCGCCACTATAAGAGTCGCTACGGACAAGCTTGATACGCTTCTTAATCTTCTCGGAGAGATCATTATAGGTCAGTCAGCGATCTCGAGGGCGGCTGACCAGATCGGAGGAGAAGAAGGCGAAAGGGTTCAGAACGCGGTCTACGGCATGGACAGAACAACGCGTGAATTCCAGGAACAGCTGATGGCAATACGCATGATCCCGATAGGCCCCAGCTTCGATCAGTTTAAACGATTTGTAAGAGACACTGCAAAAGAATACGGAAAAGAAATAAAGCTTGAGCTTGAAGGCACTGAAACCGAGCTGGACAAAACAGTAATAGAAAAAATAGGCGATCCGTTAAAACACATGATTCGCAATTCCATTGACCACGGTATTGAGACTCCGCAGGAAAGGATAAAATCCGGAAAACCTGGCAAGGGTGTCATCCGCCTTAAAGCTTATCATCAGGAGGGAAATATTTTTATAGAAGTTTCGGACGATGGCAGGGGGATCGATAAAAAAAAGGTCAGGAGAAAAGCCGAGCAAATGGGGCTTATCAAGCCTCAGGATGAAGTAAGCGGCGATAAGCTGCTCAGTTTTCTATTTTTGCCGGGATTCTCGACCGCGGAAAAAGTTGGAAGCCTGTCCGGAAGAGGTGTTGGAATGGACGTTGTTAAAACCAATATTGAACAATTAAAGGGTACTATAAAAATTGATACTGAAGCGGGCAAATCAAGTACCATTCTAATTAAACTGCCGCTAACAATGGCAATAATAGACGGCATGCTTATCAGAGTGGGTAAATGGAAATATATTATTCCTTTATCATCCATAATTGAATCCCTTCAGCCCGGAAAAATGGATGTTAAGACTGTTGAGAGCCAGGGTGAAGTTGTGAGCGTCAGGGGCAGATATGTGACCCTTGTAAGAATGTACGACCTTTTCGGTATTGAGCCCGAGCATAAAAATCCGTGGGAATCCCTGATAGTAATTGTGGAATCGAACGGTGTGTATCTTGGGCTTATGATCGATGAACTTATTGGTCAGCAGCAGATTGTTATAAAGAGCCTTGACTCGGATATTACAAACAGCCGCGCGATTTCCGGAGCTTCGATACTCGGAGACGGCTCGGTTTCTTTAATTATTGATATTCATGGCCTGGCAGGAGATATGGCAGCATGATAAGCTCATATACTAAATTACAATATTTAACATGTCAAATAGCCCCGGTACCGGGGAAGAATAATTATTATTCTATAATACACAGGAAAGAGAGAAAGGCTCTGATCTCTTCTAAGGAAGTGTTTGTAAATCTGGAAAGGGCATTAAAGAAGGAGGCATTGTGTGATCATTCAATTACGGGAAGACCTGGGAATAAGAAACATTAAGGATTTCTTTTCGCAAATAAAGACAGCGGTAAAGGATGAAGGGGAAATAACCCTGGATTTCAGTAAAATGAGACGGCTGGATCTTTCAGTTATTCAGGTTATCATGGCAGCTAACAGAGAGTTGCTGAAAAAAGGGAGAAAAATAATTCTTAAATCCGCTTCTAAGGATGTAAAAAAGCAGTTATTTATATGCGGTTTTGCTAAAAGACTTTAACACACTATCGCATTCAATTTCAAAAAATCCTTCTATTAACAATTTCGATGTGACGGTGTAGTAGCATTTATTTTTCATTGAAATAACAACAACCACTAAGCGGAGTGTATTCATGAAATATATTTTATCAATAGATGATTCGGTAACAATACGCACAAGCGTGGAATTTGCTTTAAAACCGCATGGTTTTTCAATTAAACAGGCAGAAAACGGAGCAGATGCTCTTAAAAAAATAAGCGAAATTAGAAACGCCGGCGATGATGTAGGTTTATGTATTGTTGATGTAAACATGCCGGTAATGGACGGAATAACATTTGTTAAGGAATTCAGAAAGATAGATAAATTTACTCCTGTTCTGGTGCTTACAACTGAATCCGAGAAGAGTAAAATCCAGGAGGGCAAAGACGCAGGCGCATCAGGTTGGGTCATTAAGCCTTTCCAGGCTAATCAGCTTCTGGGCGCAGTTCAAAAACTGATTAAATAATCTAAATTGTATTAAGTCTCCATTTATTTTGCGGATAAAATTTTATGATTAAAAGCCATTCAAGAAAATTAGGGAGGAAACTGTATATAGTATATCCGGGAGAGTACATTGCAGTTAAAGAAGACTGCGTAATGGCCAGCATAACCGGAGCGACGGTCGCAGTATGCCTGTACGATCTTGAGCGGACGATAGGCGGCATGGGGCATTTTATAGTGCCTGGGACAATAGGCACGCGGGGGCTTATAGCGGACGATATTGCAAGGCATGGAATTCAGAGCATGGAACTCCTGATGGGCGAGATTGTTAAAAAAGGCGGGGACAGGAAATACTTAAAGGCAAAACTTTTCGGCGCCGGCTACATTGAAAAAAGCATATCCGGTATGGGCGGCGTGCAGGACAGTAATATTAAATTCCTGCACGAATATTTCGCCTTGGAAAAGATTGACATTGTAAAAGAAGACCTGGGCGGTGATTATAGAAGAAAGATTTATTTTTACCCGTTAAAAGGTAAGGTACTCAGAAGGTTTCAGAAAAGGAACGAGGACTCATCCGAGTTTAAAGTTCTTGAGAAGGAATACATTGACTGCGTTTTCAGGGATCGTGAGAGAACAGGGAAATTAATATTATTTGAGTGAAAATATATGATTGAACAGTGTTCTTTTTTTAATGATCTGGGTGATAAAGAATTTTATCTGTTAAGAGAAGTAATTTTTAAAGAGTGCGGTATAAACCTGACTGAGAGAAAAAAAGCCCTTATGCAGTCGAGGCTGATGAAGAGATTAAGATTTTTAAATCTTGATAGTTATAAAAACTACTGCGAATACCTCAGAAAAAATTATGAAGATGAAGTAGTCAGCCTTATCAACTGCATCACAACTAATAAAACCGATTTTTTCAGAGAATCAAAACATTTTAATTTTCTGAAAGAAACCGTTCTTCCGGAGTTTGAAAAAGGACGCGGCACAAAACTCAGGATATGGAGCGCAGGATGCTCCACCGGCGAGGAGCCGTATTCTATTGCCATTACACTGGCTGAATACTTTAGAAATAAAGTGATGCCCGACATCAAGATACTGGCAACCGATATTGACACAGATGTGCTGGACAAAGCTATATCCGGCGTTTATAAACAGGAATGTATGGAAGAACTCGATCTCGACCTTATAAAAAGATATTTTTTAAAAGGCAGAGAGGACAATGAAGGGCTTTTCGTTGTTAAGGACTCAATAAAAAAAATGATATATTTCAGAAGACTGAATCTGCTGGATAAGGTTTACCCGATGAAAAAACTTTTTGATATGATATTCTGCAGAAATGTTATTATATATTTCGACAAAAACACACGTGACCAGGTTATAAACAGATTTTATAATTATCTGCACGATTACGGATATTTCTTTGCAGGTCATTCTGAAACTCTTTCCAATTTCAATAATAAATATTATTTAATCGGGAATACGATTTACGGCAAGGTGCTGCAATGTATATAAGAACAAGCCTTAAATATAATAAAAGAATAAACATTATTCATCCGGGCGAATACTATGTTTCAAAAGATGATGAGATAATAAGCACACTTCTCGGATCATGCGTGGCTGTGTGTCTTTATGATTCGGAGAACAGGGTGTCCGGAATGAACCATTTTATGCTTCCGGGAAGAATTTCGGAAACGGATGTCTTCGCAGACAGATCCGCCAAATACGGGATTACTGCAATAAACGATCTTTTGCATCATATGGAAAAAACAGGCGCTGTAAAACATAAATTAACCGCAAAGCTTTTCGGCGGAGGGCATATAACTTCCTCCAGACTTGATTTGCATACTATTCCGCACGATAATGTAAGACTGGCAAAGATACTGATAGAAATGGAGGACATCCCTATAGTTGAACTGGATGTCGGGGATATTTACACAAGAAAATTATTCATGGATGTGAAGAGCGGCAGAGTATTTTTAAAAAAGATAAGCAGGGCTGAAGTTTTCAGAAAATTAAACATCAGGGACAGAGAATTTCTGGCTATCAGGTTGAAAAGCAATGAAGAAAGTAAAAGTATTGATTGTTGATGATTCTGCTGTTGTCCGCAAGGTATTAACCGAAGCGCTGTCAAAATCAAAATTCATTGAAGTGGTTGGTTCGGCAATGGACGCTTTTATTGCCGTAACCAAAATACAAAAACTGAACCCGGATGTTCTTACCCTGGACATTGAAATGCCGAGAATGGATGGGATCACGTTCCTTCAGAAGCTTATGTCCACCAGACCGATGCCTGTAATAATGGTCAGCTCCTTAACGGACAGCCACGCGGACATGACAATGAAGGCGCTTTCCCTGGGTGCGTTTGATTTTATTTTAAAAGCGAACCTGAGCAATCAGAAAGATTATGAGTCCTTTTCCGAAGAACTTATTGAGAAAGTGATTGCTGCCGGCAGTTCCAGAATGCGGGTGCCGGTTAAATCGCCAGTCATGGATATTCCGTTCGATGTTACCAGGAAGTTCAGCGCGGATGTCATTCTGCCCAAGGTATCAACTAAACGCTTTACAGTGAATTCCGACTCCGTTATTGCAATTGGCGCGTCTACGGGCGGAACTGAAGTAATAGCTGAGATAATAAGCAAGCTGCCGGAAGATGTGCCGGGCATTGTAATAGCACAGCATATGCCGGAAAAATTCACAAAGTCCTTTGCCGACAGAATTAACGGTATATCCAGCGTATATGTAAAAGAGGCCGAAGACAGGGACAGGGTGTTCAGGGGCACTGTGCTTATCGCTCCCGGCGGCAAGCACATGCTTTTAAAGCATGATTCGGGCGGTTACTACGTGGAGATAAACGACGGCCCGCCTGTCAACAGGCACAAGCCTTCCGTGGATGTACTGTTTCGCTCGTTTGCGCAGACTGCTTCGTCTCATTCGCTGGGAATTATTCTGACAGGCATGGGAAATGACGGCGCACACGGCCTTCTGGAAATAAAGGAAGCCGGTATATCTACTATTGCGCAGGATGAAGCTTCGTGCATTATTTTCGGAATGCCCGGCGAAGCCATTAAACTTGGCGCTGCGGACATGGTGAAAAACATTGCAGGCATTACTGCCGAAATAAAAAAAATGGCTTCTGTGCAGATGCATATCTAAAGTGCGCGCGGCTACGGATCTGCAAATTAGTAATATTTTCTATCTGGAATGGCAATTTTCCGTGTCCATACCCCAAATTCCTGTTCAAAACCCCGAATTCGGGGCATAAACTGGGCAATTTCTCTGCCTGGAATAGCAATTTAGCTGGATTATGTGGCAATTTCCTATTCTGAATGGCAATTTCCCTGTCCTGTACAGGAAATCATCCGCAAGAAACGGCAATGATGGCGTTCAGTATCTTCAGCACAATATCCGGCCGGTTTGAAAAATTCTTGATTTATAAAAAATTATCCATATAGTAATTTTTTTGATACAACTATTTTGTTGTTTCAATTCTGTTTTTCTGGTAATAACTTTAAGGAATATTTTAAATAAAGGAGAATGATAATGAGCGACGCTTCTTTTGACTGTCTTTTTCAGCCTTTAATTATGCCGAACCTCGAATTGAAAAACCGCTTTTACATGGCGCCGATAGGCACAGGATTTTCAACCGAGAAACTGGTGCACTTTCTGTCGGCACGGGCAAAAGGAGGCGTTGCGTTAATTACTACAGGCGAGACCTGCGTGCATCCCGGCGGGAGAGTTGGCCTTAAAAATGAAATGAAGCTTGAGAACGATAATGATATCGCGCCTCTGTCGGAAATCGTAAAAAGCGTTCAGAAAGAAGGCGCAAAAATTGTGCTGCAGCTTAATCATGCCGGAAGATATTCTCCGGGCAAAAAGGTAGGCGGGCAGTCGGTCGCTCCGTCGGCAATCATGTCCGGCTACACAGGGGAGACACCCAGGGCGCTGTCCACACAGGAAGCGGACGGGCTGGTATTGTCGTTCGCACAGGCTGCATTGCGCGCGCGCGAAGCCGGCTTTGACGGTGTAGAATTCATGGCCAGCTCCGGATACCTGATAAGCCAGTTCCTTTCTCCGCTTACTAATAAGAGAGATGACAAGTACTGCGGCGACGCGCTGGGGAGAACTGCGTTTATTATATCCATCCTTAAAGAAACACGAAATCTTGTTGGGAAGGATTTTAATCTGTGCGTCAAGTTTGACGCCGATGACGGCATAAACGGAGGAGTAACGCTTAACGAGTCCTGCATATTCGCGCCTGCTCTGGTTGAAGCCGGTGCGGACAGGCTTCATATATGGGCTGGCTGGCACGAATCTCCCCGCCCGATGCTGCCTATGAATGTTCCGCGCGGCGCGTTTGTTTACCTGGCTGCTGAAATAAAAAAGGTTGTCAATGTTCCGGTTTCGGCAGTCGGCCGCATCAATAACCCGGAACTTGCTGCGCAGATCATCTCTTCCGGCGATGCTGATCTTGTAGGACTTGCCAGGGCTCTTATGGCAGATCCGGATTTCGTCAACAAAACGCTGGAAGGCAGGGTGAAAGAGATAAGGCAGTGCACTGCATGCTGTCATTGTTTTGATAAAATTGTGCTTGGAGTTAAAAGCGAAGAGGATGTAAAAATTTATTGCGCTGTTAACGCCGAGATGGGCAGGGAGGGGGAAAATTTAATTAAAGAAACTGAAAAGCCGAGGAACATCGCAATTGTCGGAAGCGGTCCTGCCGGCCTGGAAGCAGCGCGGGTTGCGTCCATGCGCGGGCATAAAGTCACGATTTATGAACAGGATAATAAAATCGGCGGCATGGTAAACGTATCATTCGTTCCGCCGTTTAAAGAAGAATTAAAAAGCATAATTGATTATTATGCAAACCAGGTAAATCTTTACGAAATAAATATTAAGCTTTCCGAAAAATTCAGTATTGATGAAATTGAAAAATATAATTATGATGTTGTGGTGTTCGCGTCCGGCGCAAATATTGCTTTGCCCGCAATTCCGGGAATAGAGCAGAGTAATGTATACACTGCTGTCGAGATATTAAATGGCGCGGCTGAAACAGGAGGCACGGCAGTAGTGATTGGAGGCGGAATGGTCGGGCTGGAGACCGCCGAATACCTTGCTGATATGGGCAAAAAGGTAACAGTTGTTGAAATGGACAAGATTGCACCGGATATTGGACCCACTACCAGGTCGTCGTTTATATCAAGGATAAGGCGTAAGATAGCTATCCTTTCCTCAACGCGGGTTATTGAAATCCGCAAAAACGGGGTTCTTGTTCTTGACAGGGAAAAAAAAGAAAGAGAAATACCGGCCGATTCGGTAGTGTTTGCGACAGGCATGAAGAGCGTACGGGACCTGGTTAACGGAGTTGCGATCAAAGGCCTGGAGTATTATCTTGCGGGATCGTGCAGGGAACCCGGGATGATAGATGATGCGATTAAAGACGGATTTAATATCGGGTGCATAATATAAACCCTCACCCCTGACCCCTCTCCCACGAAGCGCGGGCGAGGGGAATTCCTCCCTCTCCTTTTGGGAGTCCCACAGAGAGGTTAGGTGGGTGAGGGTATTATTGCGGAGGATTAATGCAGGAAACGTTAAATAAGTTAAAGGACGATTTCTCAAAGGCCACTCTGGAAGTAGCTAAAGTAATTGTTGGCCAGAAAGAAGTAATTAAATTCATCAACACAGCAGTACTTGCGTGCGGGCATATACTTATTACAGGCGCGCCCGGGCTGGCTAAGACGCTTGCTGTAAAAGCTATAGCAAAGGTGCTTGGCATTGAAAATTCAAGGATACAGTTTACACCGGATCTTTTGCCCGGCGACATTGTCGGATTTGAAATACTCGATATTGACGAATCCGGGAAAAAGAGCTTCCGGTATATTAAAGGGCCGGTATTTACAAATGTACTGCTTGCAGACGAAATAAACAGGGCCACTCCCAGAACGCAGAGCGCTCTGCTGGAGGCTATGCAGGAAAAGAATGTTACCCTCGGAGGAGAATTACATCAATTAGACGAACCATTTATCGTTATAGCCACGCGCAATCCGATCGATTATGAAGGCGTTTATCCTCTGCCCGAAGCCCAGCTTGACAGGTTTATTATGGAAATAATGGTAGATTATCCGGATCTAAAGGACGAAATAATAATAGCATCAAGGGATTACAGCAAAGAACTCGATAGCGTAAACAAAGTGATACAGAAGGAAGATCTCCTTAAATATCAAAGAATTGTGGATGATGTGCCTGTTCCTGAATCTGTAATGGAAAAGGCTGTGTCCATGGTGAGAAAAACAAGGCCGGATGATCCTTCCTCTTCGCAGGAAGTACGCGAAATGCTCGAATGGGGGGCAGGCCCGCGCGCCGCATATCATCTGATTCACGCAGCAAGAGCGTACGCGCTTTTATACGGCGAAGGTGTAGTTACGGAAAGGGAAATCAGGGCTGTGTTTCCTAATGTGATGCGACACAGAATAATTCCATCTGCCATATTTACAAGAACAGGAAAAGATATTGATGAACTTATCTCAAAGATCACAGCTTCTGAATAATATTTCGCTTTTTGCTCTCGATTCCAGGATAGGCAAAGCTGCACTTTCTGTAAAGGGAACCAGCACGCGCATGGGAGAAAGGGTCTCCTTAAAAGCTGGCTACAGCCCTGTAATCATGGATTACAGGTATTACCAGAAAGGCGATGCCGTAAAAGATATTGACTGGAAACTGTCCGCCAGAACCGAGAAGCTTTTTGTAAAGATACGTGAAGGATACAGACAAACGGAGTTTGTAATCGTCCCGGACGGATCCGAGTCTATGAGAACATGTTACAACGATGGTGTTTCCAAGTTTACTACCGCCCTTACGCTTGCTTATATTGCAGGACGCTCGGCTCTTAAAAGCAGGGACAGGGTTTACGTGTTGTACGGCGGCAAAAAACTCCGCGCGGAAACCGAATTTGCTTTGCTTGATCTGCTTATGGATATAGAAACGCAGAAAGCAGAGAACGGGTTCTGGGAGACAGCCGTTCAGTCATCTTCCAATGTATTTATTTTTAGCGATTTTTTCATTGAAACAGAGCTTTTATCGGAGTATTTAAAAGCAATATCGCGCAATACAAAAAATATTTTTTTGCTTGCAATACACGATCCTTTTGAACAAAATTTCAACTTTAACGGACGTTACAGGTTCCTGGACTCCGAATCCGAAGCGTCTTTATTATCCGAAACACGAAGATTAAACGCAAGATATCATCATTTGTATAACGAGCATTACCAGGCGGTTTTAAGGACAGGGAAATCGTTCGGCGCCAGGTTTGGGAAAGCCGTTACAACAGAAGATCCATATAACGCGTTTATAAAGGCAGTATCATGAGCATTTTATTTATAATACTTGCTTCCATTGCGCTACCGCTTGTCTCCTTTACTATATTCTTAAGAACATCCCACGGCCAGAAACTCAAACTCGGGTCCTTTTTCATTATAAGAAATTTAAGTTCCGATTATCCAAAAGTCAGAAGCGTAAAAGATATTCTTCTGCTGTTTCTCAGGCTGGCTTTTACTGCAATTATCGCGCTTCTGATCTTCGATCCTTCCGATGCCGGTGTACCCGGAAGAAATACTTTGTATCACAGCGCCGGAAAAGCGTCGTTAAACAGGCAGGAATACAGGTATTCTTTAAAGCTAAAAGCGCCCGGGCAGGCAAAAGACAAGTTTGATGAAGATTTGTATTTTCTGGAAGCTTTTATTAAAAGCTATAAAATTCCGCGCGAAGCTGTAGTAATTTATAATCCTGATGAAAAAACAGCCGATTCAATAAAAAACGATACGATTATTTTCCCTTCACAGAAACAGGGAGGGAACGCTTTTCTCAAATGGATTGATCTTTTTGAATTCTCCGATCTCCGGATTAAGGAAGCAAGAATTAAAGATACAGATGTTAAGATCAGGGCTTTTTATCCCATAAGGATTTTAAACAGTGAAAAAATAAAAAATTACATTCAGCTTGAAGACGGCTCTGTTATAGCAGTATCTTTTATGCATAATAATCATAAAGTATTGCTTTTCGGCACAGGAATATCGGGCTTCTGGGGCGATATAGGCGTCTCCGGATATTTTATAGATATAATCGATGATTTCATGAGCAGTCTTTCATTATCTGAAAAACCGGAAGAAGAACCGGACAGGTCCGATGAAGGCAGCCCGGGTGAAGTCAGAAGCCTAATGTCATTCGGAATATTACTGAAGATTGCATGCTTTATTTTTTTAGCCGAACTTATTCTGTATTTGCTTCAGAGCATTTTTAATTTAAATTTTAGTATGGCAGATAAATTAAAACAGATTCATGAAACGGAGGAGAAATACTCACCATCAAAATTATTATTTAATGGCATATTGAAACTCATTAAAAGAAAAAAAATTGTCCTTTTAATTTTGCTTCTTTTCCCATCCGGTCTGCGCGCTGAAGATTTTAAATTTATTGAACTGACATTCGACGGGCATCCGGCGAATAATAAACAATTCTTTTCGGTAATTAAACGCGAGCTTGAAGAGAAAACTTCCATAAGGATATCTCCCGATTATTATGCAACTATTTCGTCATCTTCATTATCGAACGGACAGTTGCCCGAGTTGCCATATTTATGGATACTCGGATGTCCCGATAGGCTTTCGCAAAAACTGGCCAGGGCATTGACGGATTTTATCGAAAGGGGCGGGATAATCTTTGCGGATTTATCCGGGGCAGGTGAGACTTCCCAGTGCAGGGCTATGTTAAAAGAGATATCGTTAAAAATTTCCGGCAGCGCCGGTTTTCTGCCATTGCCGAAAGATCATCCTGTTTATAAATCTTTTTATCTTATCAATTCCGAAAATTTAAAGGGAGCGGACATCTCAATTACAACAAAACGCACGGCAATGATAATATCCGAAAATAAAATAATGCAAAGAATGGCAGTACGTGAAGATAAAGCGCTTAAAGCAGGAGTAAACATAGTACTTTATATGCTCAGCGGAAATTATAAAAGCGACCAGATCCATACCAGGCAGATACTCAACAGACTTAAAAAAAGGGAGCTTTTCAAATGATCTTTTTTATTACAGCTGCTGCAGCCCTTATTATTTCCATATTTATATTAAGGCGTCCATGGGATAAAATATGGGCAAGATGGGCTTTTGCAGCAAATATGCTGTTAATATGTATTATACTGACAGTGTTTGGATCAGAATATAAGATCAAATCCATGCGTGCCATTGCCTTGCGGAGGACTATAATTGCGGCTCTTGATGTATCTGCCAGCACTGGCCTTACAACCGAAGATTTCAAAGATGCTGCAGAAAAAATTTGGAGCGATTACAGCATAGAAATAATTCCTTTTTCCGACAGCATAAACGGCGCTCAGGATGCCGAATCTACTGCAATGATTAAATCCCTTAAGAGCATTCTTGCTTACATATCCGGAAATTATAACGATAATGATATAGCTGGTTTTACAGTAATTACAGACGGGAATGAAACCGAGCGTATTAGAGAACTAAACGATAAAATTACTCCTGCCGGCGAATTTCCTCATAACGTTATTTATCTCGATTCGGATACAGGATCCGGTTTTGTCGGCTTTGACAAATCCGTTTCATTTATTAAAGTCCCCAGGTTCATTCCAAGATATTCCAAAGAAATGATCAGTTTCGCAGTTAGCGCAACAGGCGCAAAACTTGAAGGAGCGTCTGTTGATCTTAAACTGAACAGTAAGAATATCGGGACGGTTTACATATCATTAAAGGAAGGTTATGGAGAAGGCAGTTTTGAACTCATAACAAAACAGGCAGGCAATAATCTTCTCGAAGCTTCAGTTGCTGTCGACTCACGCGAAAAAATAACTGCAAATAATAAAGATTACGCTTTTATAGAGGGAATACATAAAGGATTCAGGGTTCTGCACATCAGCGGCCATCCGTCTGCGGACACAGCTTTTATAAGAAGAGGGCTTCAGAATATTCCCGGTGTCGACATGATATCGTTCTATATTTTGCGTACAAATAACCAGGTTTTCAGGACAAAGGACAGCGAACTCAGCCTTATTCCTTTTCCAACTGACCAGCTTTTCAGGGAGGAACTCGATAACTTTGATTTAATAATAATAAATGATTTCAAATTAACGGCATTTTTAAATCCGTATTATATCAATAATATTGTAAAATTTGCAGAATCGGGCGGCGGGTTATTAATACTGGGAGGTCCGGAATCATTTTTAAAAGAGGATTATCTCTCAAACAAGTTCGAAACAATTTTACCGGTTTTCGGGGAAACCGGCGGCGGGTATGATAACGGAGCTTACAGGCTTAAACAAGTAAATTTATCATCATTAACCCCACTTTCAGAATTAAACGCAATCGATAAATTAAAATTCACAGGACTTAACAAAGTCAGGTTAAAAGACTGGGCTGTTACTTTTTACAGCACAGAAAGCGGCCTGCCGGTAATTACAGGTGGAATACGTAATAAAGCAAGGGTTCTTGCCGTACTGACCGATTCCTTCTGGAGATTTTCATATAATGCAGGCCTGTCAAACGAGTCTGCGTTAAAATCACTTATACGCTATGTGCTCGGCATTTCGTCTTTGCCTGTAAATATTTTCAACAATAGTTTAAATTTCAGCTTAAAAGGCCGTTCATTTAATGATGATGTGAATGCCAGGATTCAGTTCCTGAATTATGACGGAAGCATTAAAAAAGATATTATACTTAAACCTTCAAATTTTTATAATTTTTCCGACACTGACAGTAAGCTGCTGGATTTATCAATAGAACAGAACGGAAAACTTATAGAAAAATACAGGCTGATAAATCATCAGGAAAAAAAATGGCGCGAACATGCATACCTTCCCATGGGAAGAGAATACCTCAAAAATTTTGCGGATAAAGGAAACGGTAAGTTTATTCCTGCTGATAAAAGCACGGTTTTTTCGTCACTCAAAGAATTAAACCTTCGGGAGCCAGTTGTCCTATCCGAGAACAAAGAGGAAGAAATCCCTATTTACGAGCATAAGGCTCTCTTGCTTTTATTCCTTTATCTGGTCATTGCTTCTTTTTATTTAAAGAGCAGGTATACCGGATAAATTATTTTTTGATTAAGTTATTCTCTCCGGGATTCTTCAAAAGTTTTTTTAATACTATATATAAATCTTAATACCTGAAAATATATGATTATAATCCAGTTAAGCAGCATGGTTATAAAAATATATTAAGAACCCGCTCTTAAACCTATTTTAAAATATAATACAAAGCAATTTAGCAATATATAACTTTTAGAACGCTTTCTTAAGTTATATTAAAAAATATTAACTTTAGGTTAACTAGTAATCCAAATATAATTATGTCCCATGTATTTTAAAATTACGTAAAAAATTATAGACAAAATACCCCTTTAAATAATATTTATCCAATATCATTTTTATATGATCTGGAGTTTGATTATGCACAGTCTTGGAATAAATATAGGGTCATCAAATGTTAAGGTCACTATGCTGGAAGGTTTTTCAATACTATGGAGCGAAGTTGTTCCTCACGACGGTAATTTCACTTCTGCTCTAAGCAGTATTCTTTCCTCAAAAGAGCTGCCGGCAGATTTGAAAACACTGAGTACAGGCACTGAAGGAAGGCATCTTTTAAATGCAAACAGCGTAATTGAACCTCTTTGCGTTGAAGAAGCATTAAAGCATATACGTTACAATGTAAACGCGGTTGTATCTCTCGGCGGGGAAGACCTCATTGTATATACGATCGATGAGAATAAAAAAATCGTTACGAATTTTTCCGGGAACAAATGCGCTTCAGGTACCGGGGAGTTCTTTAAACAGCAACTTGCTCGCATGGATATGAAGCTTGACGACATTAATAATATCGGCGATCAGTGTAAGGTTTTAAGGCTGTCATCAAGATGTTCCGTATTTATGAAAAGCGATTGCACTCACAGGTTGAACAAAGGCGAGGCCACAAAGGGCGACATAGTACTTTCGCTAAGCGATGTAATGGCAACGAAAGTAATAGATTTTTTAAAGAGAGCCAAAATAACCAGCGGACAGGTGCTTTTAACAGGCGGAGTTACGTTGAATCAATATATTGTTCCATTTATACGTGAACGTCTTCCTGAAATTGAATTTGTTGTTCCCGAGCAGGCACCCTATTTTGAATCGTTCGGCGCTGCGCTTCTGGCAAAGAACCAGGGAAGCATTTTACCTGCATTGAAAAATCTTTTTAAACCCGCCCAAATTCATTTTAAAAGATTCAGCAGCCTAAAGACTGCTGAAGGAAAAGTTACATATATTAATGCAAAAAAAACATCCGTAAAAGAGGGCAGGGAATATATACTGGGAGTTGACGGCGGTTCCACTACTACAAAGGCATCTCTAATCGATATAGAAACAAATGAAGTTGCGGCCTCGTTTTACGGGCGTACACATGGCGACCCTGTTATGGCGCTTAAGAACTGCCTTATTGAAATTAAAAAACAGATTAAAAACGATATTGGCGACGGGAAAATTAAGATTACACTGGTATCAACAACAGGTTCATCGAGGGAGATACTGGGCGTTTTTCTGGAAACTCCTGCCGTATATAACGAAATTATAGCTCACGCAGTCGGTACAACGTATTATAAGAAGGATATAGATACAATATTCGAGATCGGCGGGCAGGATGCGAAGTATATTTATCTTCAGAATATTGTTCCTATTGATTACGCAATGAACCAGGCATGCTCAGCCGGCACGGGGTCATTCCTCGAAGAATCGGCACAGGGCGATCTTAATATTTTACACGCTCACGAGATCGGGGACATTGCCATTCAGGCAAAGGAGCCTCTCAAATTCGGAGAGCACTGTTCCGCTTTTATAAATTCGGACATACGGAACGCTATCCACCAGGGAGCATCACGTGAGGATATAACAGCAGGCATAGTAACATCTATTGTGTCGAACTACCTTAACAGGGTTGTCGGCAACAGGACAATAGGCAACAACATTGTGTTGCAGGGGGGCGTAGCCAAAAATAAAGCTGTACCGCTCGCATTTGCAATGCTTTTAAATAAAAATATTCTTGTTCCGCCCGATCCTGAACTTATGGGGTGTTTTGGCGTAGGAATCCTTGTAAAACAGAAATTTAACGATGGCCTTGTTCAAAAAGGCGAATACGACATTGACAGAATATTAAATACAAATGTTGTTTATGAAAGCGAGTTCACATGCAAGGCATGTGACAATCTTTGCCCAATACGGATACTTAATGTAAACAATAATAAATACATGTTTGGCGGCAGATGCAATAAATACGCCAACATCAGGAAAAAGAAAGTCTTTAACGAAGCAGAGATTTTTGATTATGTAGAAGAACGTAATGATCTCATGTTTAAGAAATGCGCTCCGGATCCTGCAAAACTCAATAAAAAGAAAGATTTTGTTATCGGCATACCAAATTGTTTTTCTGTTTATACAATGTGGCCGTTTTATTCGTGGTTTTTCCACAGCCTGGGCGTAGAAACAATCCTGTCAAAAAATATATCTCACGAAGGAACAGCGCGTGTCGAGAGCGCTTATTGCTTCCCTGCGGAAATAGCGCATGGCGCAGTACAGGATATTTTCGATCATGATGTCGATTATATCTTTCTGCCGCATTACAGGGATATGGAAAGCTATGAAGAAGATTCACACGCGTGCTTTTGCCCCATAACACAGAGTCTGCCGTATTATATAAAAAAGGCTTTTCCGGAAATTCCGGACAATAAGTTTTTAGCACCGGTTGTCACCTTTAAATATGGCATTGAAAAAGCGATCGAATCTTTTATTGCTCTCGGAGAACAACTGGGATTCTCTTCCAGGGAAGCAAGGATGGCATTCGAGATCGCTCTGGAAAAACAGAATGACTATTTTAAAAAAGCAGGCGAACTGGGCGAGACTGCGCTTGCCGAAGCCAGAAAGGCCGAAAGACCAGTAATTGCGCTTCTAGGAAGGCCGTATAACGCTTTTACAATAGACGCGAATATGGGCATACCCAGAAAATTTTCCAGCAGGGGATATTCCGTTATACCGTTCGATATCCTTCCTTTTGCGGATATAGAAATTTATCCGAATATGTACTGGTACTACGGCCAGCAGGACATGAAATCTTCAAAGCTTTTGAAGGATGAAAACAATATATATGTTACGTATATCAGTAATTTTTCGTGCGCTCCGGATTCATTCATGCTGCATTATCTTAAATGGATAATGGGCACAAAACCGTTCCTCATACTCGAACTCGATTCGCATTCTGCGGATGCCGGTATCGACACGCGCGTAGAAGCTTTCCTTGACATCATCGAAGGTTACAGATCAAAATATATTGAAAAATCATCCGAAAGATACGACAACGGCCTCAGATTTATAAATAACGGCAGCGACAAAATACATATTAAGAATGTCATTACAAATGAAAAGATCGAGATATATAATAATCCTAAAGTAAAGGTTCTGCTTGCGAATATGGGACGTCTTTCGGTCGAGTTAGCTGCGGCCGCGATTAGATCGATTAACGTGAATGCGGAAGCCATGCCAGTACCGGATGTGCACACTCTTCAGCTTGCGCGCAATCACGCTTCCGGCAAAGAGTGCCTGCCGTCACATCTCGTTCTGGGTGAAGCGCTGCAGTATTTCTCTTCGCCAAAGTACAGAAAGGATGAAACATATCTTTTGTTTGTTCCCACAACAACAGGCCCGTGCAGAACAGGACAATATTTTGTATTTTATGAAAATCTGTTTAAAGATCTTCGCCTTGAAAATGTAGTAGTTTTTACAATGGACTCCGATAATTCCTACACGGAAATAGGACCCAGCTTTACAAAGTACGTTTGGTGGGGAATGATCATCGGCGATTATATGAAAGATATTGAAACATCTCTCCGGTCATGCGCAGTAGATGCGGTTTCCGCAATGGATAAATACGACGTACTCTGGCACAGGCTGCTTTCTACAGCGGAGAAAAATATTACCAAAATAATACCGGAACTCGAAGATATAGCCAGAGAAATAACCGCTATCCCGCTGAAAAAGACAATGGAAGATTGCCCTAAGGTCCTTATTGTAGGCGAGATTTATGTCCGCCGCGATGATTTTGCGGTTGATGAACTTATTCAGCACTTCAGCAGACGCGGCATTATCGGTAAGGTTTCGGGCGTGTCCGAATGGGTTTACTATTGCGATTTTGTCAGGGAATATGATCTGAAAAAGAGACTTAAACTAATTCCGTGGCATAAAAAAATGTTCTCAAAGGAATTCAAGGAACTGGTCGGATATTATATTGAACAATCATATAAGCACAATGTGGATAAAAAAGTAAAAAATGCTCTCAGCATTACAAAACTGATACCCGATACGCCGCATCACATGCATCACATAATGGAAAATACGGAAAAATATTTCGTAAGCCATGAGTTATATTCCGAGATTAATATTTCAAGCGGGGTTGCAGCAACAGCAATGCAGGACGGATATTCCGGCATTGTAAACATTTCTCCGTTCGCGTGCCTCATAGGCAGGGTAATTGAGGGTCTGTTTACTCCGTGGGCCAGAGAAAGAAATTACCCGGTAATGTCCATTGAAATCGATGGTAATCTTTTCCCGCCGGGTGTTGTTAACAAGCTGGAAATATTCATGCTTAATGTGCTAAGATTCGGCAAGGATCTTGAAGTCGGTATGATGATTGAAAATGACGCTAAAAAAACAACCGGGATCGACAGAAAAATAATAAGAGAATTATAGAATTTTATAAAATGAGTATGACGCATAGCCCGGATGCTTTGAGTTTACGGAGCATCCGGCGAACTCTTTTTTCTTTTACGCTTATATTCCCAGACGATAAAAATAATAACGGACAATATTATAATAATCCACGCAGTAATATTATAATTCATCATTATTTTTGTAAATTTATCTTTTACAATATCCCAGTTGGCTCCCAGCAGATAACCCGTATGTATCCATATTAAATTCCATACAGAAGCGCTTATAAGCGATAAAATCAATACCCGAATAACATGAAGCTTTGAAATTCCGGAAGCAACCGAAATCACGGACCTGATTGTTGGCAAAAACCTGTTTGCGAGTATGATCCAGTATCCGTATTTATGAATCCATATTTCGGTTTTTTCTATTTTTTTTATTGAAAAAACCTTATAATTTTTTTTCTGAAGAAATTTTTTACCAATATGCCTTACAAAAAGGAACAGGCTCATAAATCCTATAACGCTGCCTGTAGTAGTTGAAAAAAATACCCAGAAATAATTTAAGCGGCCAATACCTACAAGAAAAGCCCCGAAAGCTGTTATTGTATCACCCGGTATAGGAGGGAATAAATTTTCTACAATAGCGCTGATAAATAAAAATATATACAGAAAAGCATCACTCATCTGCAATAATATATCAATTAATCTTTCGAAAAAATTTGCCATTAAAAGAATTGCCTTTAATTAAAAAATTGTTGAATTTATTTTTTTTAATGATCTTATAATCACTGGAAAAACAAGAGAATACGGAGCATCAAATCATGAAACCTGTAATAAACACAAGCTTTTTTAAAATATTTATTATAATAAACATCTTTATATTTTCCATGATTTTTATATCCTGTAAAACCATATTGAAAACAGAAGACCAGAATGATCTGTTTTTAAAACAGGATAAAAATGCGGAGGAAGTATTTCGCGTTTTAATTATTTCGAATAAATATGCAAGTTCGCAAATGAAATTCAATGATAAAATTCAAAAGACAGAAGATGAAGAGGGCGATCAAAATATTTACACAAAACTTAAAGATTATGATAAGATCAATGAAACATGCGAGGGGATTCTTACAGTATGGCTTTATGATTCAGGTAAAATTATGAAAATAAGACCTAAAACTCTTACTGCTATAACTGAAATTAATAGCCTGATAGTTGAAGACCTTAAACGCTGGGACTTTAAATATATAAATAATGTAGACAGTGCGGATGAGAAAGAAATTCCTGCTGCTAAGGTAAATACATTTGATATCAAATACAGAGTCGTACTGCGAAAAATACAATCCGACGAAGAAATAATGAAAGAAGTGATGGAAAAAGCAAAGAAAGAAGAAGAGAAAAAAGCCAGGGCAGCAGATTAGTATAGCTATAACGAAGTAGTATTTATTATAAACCTGACTGAATTCTCGTCGATTAAAAGTTTCTGAGAAATGTCATTTGAACTCCAACCCTTATTGGAAAGCTCCCGTACGGCCTTTATCATTCCTTCATTAATATTTTTCCCCAGGTTATAGTTTCCTTTAATTTGTTTAGTAATTATATTGTTTTCTTCTACTGTATGAAGAATATCTGCAAATTGTTTGATCTTTTTATCGGTCTCATCGAACATCTTTTTCAGCCTGTCGTCCGTTTCGTCGATTTCCTCTCTCATGGTTTCGGTCTTCTGGAACATGGCATGTATCTGATCAATGCGTTTTTCTATATGACGCGTTAGTCCGTCAAGCTCGTTGAATTTATCTTTAACGTCTCTTATTTCCTGTTCACGCGATTTTAATATTAATGTATTCTCTTCAATGGATTGCAGATATTCTATTAATTTCTGCACTCGTTTTTCCGATCTTTCCGTATTGTTTTTAAACGATTGTATCCTTGTTTCTATCGATTTAATGACTACATCGGTTTTCTGAACCGACTCCAGGTTTTTGGTAATTGTATCCTCATATTCATGCAGCTCGTTAATCCTGGATTCAAGATTCGAATATGTTTCGGTAAGAGTATCGATCTTGGTATTTATTTTTTCAATATTTGAAAAATTTTCTTCCAGGGATTCGGCTTTGTTTACTGCTATATCGTTAAGCTCCATAAGGGCTTTTATTTCACTTTCATATCCTTCCAGCTTGCTTCTTTTTGCTTCGTATTTTTTTATCTCTTTATCAACAACTCTGCTGATAACCCTGAATTTGTCCGCATCTTCCATAAACTGCTCAAGCTTCTTTGCTTCCTCTTTTGATTCATTTAGAATCCTGTTAAAATTATTGATCGCATCTTCCACTTTAGACATCATCAGGTCGCCTCTTGAGAATACATTCTGCTTCTCTTCATAGGAGATAATTTCATCTTTAATATTAGTAAGCCTTTCTTCCATGAAAATAAAATCTTTCCTGGACTTTTCCGTTTGATCGGAAATGTAATCTTTTAATTGGCTTTCAAAAGAGGATAATTTATTTGTCAGTTCGTTGAAATTAATCTCCATTGACTGGTATTCCGAATGTATATTGTTTATTTTTTCATCACCTGTTTTAATTATTTTGCCTTCAAGTTCGGAATATTTGTCTTCAAATTCTTCAATCTTGCTGTTAATTACGTCCGTTTCCGCATTGATTGTTTCAACTAATTTCTTTTCAAGTTCAAGGTACTTGTCGTCAAAATTGTCTATCTTATATCTTATTTGTTCGGCTTCCTTCCTTACAGATTTAATTATTTCATCTTTTTTAGCGATAGTATGAATGTCGAGATTATTCAATTCCTGCCGGGCTTTCTTCACTTCCTCGTCAAAGGTCGAAATCAGTCTTGTAGTTGATTCGTTTACGTTTTCTTCAACATTTTGAAGCTTGTTGCTGAGATGTTCTATTGTGTTGTCTATATTTTTAATGTCATTTAATGTATTTTCAAACTTGTTTATTTTGAGGCTGAATTCAGAAATAACTTTTTTTTCTGTAGAGTCTATTCTCTTATCAAAGGAATTAATTGTTTTTAATGTATCATCGAGTTTCAGATTAATATTATCAATTATTGTACTGCCGGAATTCGTAATTCTTTCTTCCATGTTTGACAATGCATTCATGTATTGATTATTCAGCAGCTCAATTTTTTCGCTGGATGATTCAATCATACTGTCTTCTTTGTCTTTGATCATTTCTTTAAGTCCATTTATATTCAGGACAATTTCTTCCGACAGGTTTCGCGATTTTTCGCGGATTTTATCGTTATAAGCCTGAACTATGGACGACATTTCCCTTTCAGCGCGCGAAATATCTTCATTAATCGTATTTATTCGGGAGCCCATACCGTCAAAGGACGCCTTTGCTCCTGCTATAAATTCAATCTGTTTATTTACGTCTTTAGCTGCATCGGAAATTACCTGCAGATCATGCTCCGCTTTTGTTAATATTTTCTTTTCCGAATCAAGGTTTCCTAATTTGTTTTCAATTACGGCAATTGTTTCTTTTAGCTGCTGGACATTTGTATTGGACTTCTTTAAAAGAATATCCATCTCAATAGTAGCGTCGTTATACTTTCTTAATTCATTTTCCGTCAGCTTTTTAAAGTCATTGAATATTTTTGATGAATACCGTTTTAGCTTAATCATTTTTAAGCTGGAACGGTCAATTCTTCTGAAAAATACTAGCATTAAAAAGCATGCAAAGAGAGTAATTATATTTAATATCACTGCGTACCTCCGTTTAACGGTACATTAATATAATATCGGTTTGGCATTCAGGGTATAAGGCCTCGACGCTAAATATATAAAAAAAAAATTATTTATCTAGTAAAAATAATTATATACATAAAATTGTCAATAACTATTTTATGTCTCATTGGAAAATGCGTTTTATTTCTTTAATTCTTGGTTTTTTCCGGGAGAATTCTTTAAACAGACGTACTGTAATATTTTATGTCGGATTGTAAATTTTGTTCAAGCCAGCCGTTTGGCATAACTGATTTAATATTATAATTGTCCAGTTTGACTATATTATCCTGCGTTTTCGAATTATTTTTTGCACTGTTCTTACTTTTCCAGATTATTCTTTTCATGCTCATTTCGAGCTTTTGTACTGCTTTCCTGTTTACTTTTTCAAAATTGGTTTCATTCATCATCCATGTCCCGACAGCTACTTCCTTTTTGTATCTGAGTTTTTCTTTAATTGAATTTATATCCGGTGATATAGTCCTGGTTTTTAATCCCTCCCGCTTGTAGACATTCATTAAAGTCTGAAGCCGCGCGATATCTCTAAGGATCAGATTTATTAAATACTGTTTATTTTCATATTCCCTTTCAATTTTTGAAACATTAAAGTCCTTAAGGAGAGGAAATATAGAATGCATTTTAACTGCGTATTCAAACGAATTTGATGCTGAACCGGTCTTGATCTCTTTTTCAAGCTGATCATATTTTTCGCTGTAACCGGATAATGCTCTCTGATTGTATGTAAATGATTCATATTCCTTAAAATAACTGCTGATTGAATCTGAGAATAATTTTATTTCCAAATCTGCGAGTTTACCGTTTAGATCATTTTGGGGATCATTGAATTTATTGTTATTCTCTTCCTGTTCTTTTAATAAGAAGGCCTGTACTTTGTTAATATCTGACCTGGCTTTTTTTATTGATTCCGTAAAATCATTTTTTAAAAGAGTAATTTCATTCACATCCTGCTGTTGAAGTAGTTTTGTAATATTATTTTCCGGAGAAAGAGAAAAACCGATTATATTAAACAGATTTGATACTTTTACCATGGTAGAATAAAACTTTTTCTGTAAAGAAGGAGAATCAAGTATACTCAGACTTGAACAGTTTTCAGCGGCTGTTTTAAGGTTATTAATATAATTCCTGTATTTTATGAACCGCGCTTTTAAAATTTCTAATATTTCTTCGTTACTGACAATGTCTTTATTTCTTCCTGTCAGATTATTTTTTATTATCCAGTAACGTAAATCCTGAGTAACTGCTGCTGAGTTGCGCAGTTGTTCAATCAGATCAAAATTTGAATAATATTCACTTATCGCAGCATTTATTATATTTTTTAAATCAAGAGGCGAAATATAAAAATTATTTTTCGATACTTTCCTGACTGTGTTTTCCTGTATTGAGGATAATGACTGAGCATACAATTGTTCACTGTTCGCAATTATAGTATTTAAAAATATTTCCAAATTCAGGTATTTTGAATCACTTTTTAAATAAGCATCCTTGCCGATAATTTTTTTAATAAAATCATGATTATCTTTGTTACCTGTGTAATTTACGATCCATTCAAGATATTTTAATGAAAAAACCGGAAAAAACATTTTTTGTGTTTTTTCCTGTATTTCAGCGCTGGAATATTTTTTTTTATCATAATTATTTGAAGGATAATCGCTGCCGCTTATTTCAAGAGTGCTTAACAACATCTTCACTCTTTCGATATTGTTATTCAATATATTAACGACGGATTCATTGATATGTTTATTTTTAATCAGTTTTTCTTTTTCAGTATTAAGGTCATTCAGCCTGTGCTTCCACCATGCATATCTCTGGTTAACGGAGCCATAAGAAGCACTGCTTATTAAAATACAGAATGCCGCAAATAAACATATTTTCTTCATGGTTTATTTTTTCTCCGGTATTATTATATCCGTAAATATCTAACATTTCAAATAAAATAATCGGTGTTGTTGCTGATTAAGAGTTGTTAATGAATGAGATTGTCTTATTAATGTTATCGTATTTATTTTTCTTTATATTAAGAGGAAAAGTATAAACTGCTAAGGTGATTTATTTGGCCGTTTAATAAAAAAAACTTGTCAAAGTATTGTTTGCATTTCTTTGATATATCATATCTTAGAACTTATCTTAAAAATAATCATTGCATTAAAAAAATGATAGAAACAATAAATTTTAAGATGAATTAAAATAATATAAAGATTATTTTCAGGATGGAACAGAACATGAAGAAATCAGTATTTGTTGCGGGAGCATCCGGCTTTATTGGAATAAGGGTCTGCAATGAGCTCATTCGCAAAGGTTACGAAGTGCATGCGCATGGCCTTGTAAAACCCGGAGCGCCGGAACCGCTTATAAAGAAGTCGGTGAAGTATTTCATTAATGGTGATCTTTTGAATCCTAAAGACTGCGCGAATGTCCAGAAACATCTGGTAAAGCATTCTATTGACCGTATAATCTACGCGGCTGGTTCCGTGAACTACAAAATGGATTATCAGACTTCAAAGCTATATAACGTTGATACTGTAAAGAATTTTCTTGATATAGCGGAAAAGATACATGCTAAAAAGAAACTTAAAAAAATAGTGTTTCTCGGAAGCGTTGCTTCGCGCGGATTTCTGCTCCCGGGCAAACGTTCGCCAAAGCTTATCGACGAAACCTCGGATTATTATGCTAAAGGATTATCGGTTTACTGCGATGTTAAACGCGAAATGGAAGATCTTATTCGGGAATCCTTTAAACGAACCGGAATTCCTGCAGTAATTGCGGAGCCGGGTTCTCTTGTTGGTGGGGAGATTGACGGCATGACGACAACCAACATCGGCCTGATCCGCAAGATATCGCGTGGCATACCGGTACTCGGAGGAGGCGCGAGCTATACGTCTGCCGGCAAAGTGGCAGAAGGAATAGTACTTGTCCTCGAGAAAGGTGGGGCAGGCGAGAGCTATCTTCTTGGTGGCGAGAACATGCCTATGATTAACTTCGCTTTTATTGTAAGAGCAATAATAAAAAAGAATGCCGGTTATGTAAAAGCGCCTTTTATACCTGTGATCGTTCTTCCGGACTTAGTTGCGAAAGCACTCGGAAATTTTAACATAATACTTAGCAGCCAGCAGGCGCTTCTAGGCAGCGCGTTCCATTACATTGATTCCGGTAAAGCTATGCGCGAACTTGGGTACTCGCATATGCGCGCCGATCTTGAAAGCGAGATTATAAAAGTGCTGGAACAGATTGCCGAGGAAAGTCATACATCAAATTAACTGCTCATTTCAGCAAACAACATTGCGTTATACAGGTTTTGGGACGCATTCTAAGTAAATAGAACAAAAGAGTGAATCAGAATAAGTTATTCGTATTTATAAAATCAATATTAAATATTAAACACGAAACTGCAAATATCTTAAAAAACAGCTGGTCCATCTCATGGCCGATGATCATTATTATGCTGATTGAGTTTCTTATCGGCATAACAGATGTTTTTATTGCCGGGAAGATAGGTAAAGAGGTTCAGGCGTCAGTCGGTTTTGTCGCTCAATTGTACTTTGTAATAATGGTTGTCGGAAATGCACTGGCTGTAGGCACTGTTTCTGTAGTATCGAGGCTTTACGGCGCAAAGCAGACTCATGATCTATCCAATGCTGTTTATACGGCTACCAGGTTTTCGGTAGCTTTCGGAGCAGTACTTGGAGCAGCCGGTTTGCTGTTTTCCGGGCCGCTTATTAACCTGTTTAACATCCCTGAAGCCATAAAAGAATACGGCCTTCCGCTTATCCGGGTTTACCTTGCAGGTTTAATATTTCATTTTTTTATTCTTGCATCGAACGCTGTTCTCCGCGGCTGCAAAATGATGAAGCGCACATTATCGACAATGCTTGTTGTCTGCGCGATAAATATAGGGTTGAATTTTATTCTTGTGTTTCATACTCCTGTCGGGTTCAGAGGAATCTTTCTTTCCACTGTGATCAGTTATGCGGCCGGATGTATAATCAATGCTGTACATTTGAAACAATTATTTACTGCAGATCGTAAATTTGATCCGGCATTGCTGAAAAAAATGGCAGGCATCGGGTGGCCTACCGGGCTTCAGCAGGTTTTATGGCAGATTGGCGGTACAATTCTCTTTTTAATTATAAGCGAATTGCCGGAAAATACAGTCGAAATAATAGCGGCTTTTACAAACGGACTCCGCATAGAAGCCGCCATTTACGTAATAGCATTTGCGCTTAATAATGCAAATGCGGTAATAATAGGCAATCTTTTGGGGGAAGGCAGGCACGCGGATGCTGTTAAAAGCGGTATAGCAACCGGACTAATGGGAGTTGTGATCATAACATTGCAGACTGTGCTTGTTATTTCAAATGCGGAAAATCTTTCGTGGCTGCTTTCGGAAAACGGTATAGTTGTAAATGAAAGCATGAGATACCTGTATATAGCCATGCTGAGTGAGCCGTTAATGGCATGGGCTGTTATTTTAAGCGGCGCTCTCATCGGAGCAGGCGATACAAAGACTGTAATGAAAATTGTTGTCGGAAGCCAGTGGATAGTGCGGCTTCCTCTGGCTTATATTGCGGGAATATATTTTAAAAACGGAGCAGCTGCAATCTGGTGGGCAATGAACATGTCGATACTGGCTCATGCGGTTTTTATATCAATCCGCTATTTCGATAAGAAATGGTTAAATACGAATAAATTATAAGAACATTTTAAAAAATTATTATTGAATTTTTTTAACTGCATTTTGTAATCTTTTACCGACATTATTAAATAGTTCAAACTATATGCATTTTTAATTAAGATTATAATAATAAGAGAGAATTATGGAAAATATTCTAATAGTAGATGATGAAGAAAATATACTAAATATCCTGTCCGAATTAGTAAGAAGATGGGGATACAATCCTATTAAAGCACTTTCGGGAGAAGAAGCGCTGAAAAAATTTAATGACCTGTCGATTGATCTGGTAATAACTGATCTGATGATGCCGGGTATGGACGGTATTACTCTCATTAAAAAAATAATCGAAATGCGCGAAAACACGATGATAATCATGCTTACCGGATATCCTTCCATTGAGTCCGCTGTCGAGGCAATCAGAAACGGAGCGTATGATTATCTTGCTAAGCCGGTAAACACGGACGAACTGCAAATTAAAATCAAGAGAAGCATGGAAAGAAAAGACCTGCTCCGATCCAAGTTAATTCTTAGAGGGATCAACTGGGCATTGATAATATCAATACCTTTCTGGCTTATTCTTGGAATAATACTGGCCAATATACTTAGATAAACTAACGGGAAATTATTTCTTTATACTGCGCGTTTTTTTCTTTTCGACTCGTTCTCTATGGTATCCCTGTAAATCTTTGAACAGATTAATTTTCTCCAGGCGCTGAATGTACTTTTCATATTGCTTTTCCCAGCCTTCTCTAAGAACACGCTTTTCCGAAAAATATCTCATGATCGGCTTAACAATGTAGTTCCATACGGATACCCATAGCTGTTTCTGGTTATGTGCAAAGGCAGATGGGGTCCACCAGCCTAGTGTAACCTGTCTGTGATACCAGAATAGATACTGAAGGCGGTCGGAATCAAGGCGTTGTGTTTTTACGTTAGCCCAGAGGCCGTTATAGCGTTCGTATTGATCGAAGTTCGTTACAAGACCATCTTTAATCAGATCATCTCTTAAGGGAGTTTTGGGAAACGGCGAAAGCATCTGGCAGTACGATGCATCGGCTTCTATTTTTTTAAGGAATTCGTAATTTTCCCGGATTTCCTCTTCATCGTCATTCGGCAATCCGAATATCAGTCCGCCTATTACCATTAGACCGTGACGGTGGCAATTGGCCACTGCCTGCCTTGCTTTCTCTGCAGCGCCGGTCTTATGCATGGCTTTAAGATTTTTTTCGGATGCGTTTTCGATGCCAAGAAAAACGCCAATAAATCCGGCCTGTGCCATTTTTGCAACCATAGGCTCGTACTTGGCCATGGACGCACAATCGGCCTGTACAACAAGTCTGAGATTTTTATATTTTCTTGCTATAATAGCGTCGCAAACTTCATTAACCCATTTCGGGTTCAGTACCATATTATCATCTGTAATGAATACGAGCCTTGTCTTTTTCTTATAATAAATATAATCCAGATCGGCCATAATACGCTCAATAGGATACGTCCTGTAGGAACGGCCGTACATATGAAAGATGCTGCAGAAATTACAATTGCGCGTACAGCCGCGGGATGTTTCTATAGTTTCTATTTTTGTGAACATAAAATGGTATCCGCTGGTCAGCCGTCTTTTGTCACGGACAGGGAGTTTCAGTTTTGACAGATCGCACAGTTGCCCAGGGGCATTGTGAAGCCAGCGATTTTTCTTTTTATAGGAAAGACCGGGAATTGATTCAACTTTATCTGTCCCGGCAAGAGCGTTTACAAGACGGCGGAACGGTTCTTCGCCTTCGCCTCGTATCATAAAATCCACTCCGTCAGTGTCTGTTGAATCGGCCATTTCTTTTGACATCAGAGTTGTATGATAACCGCCTACTACGATCTTTACGTCCGGCAGAATCTCTTTTATAAACCGGATAAGGGCAAGACATGTCCTGAACTGCCATGTCATAGACGACAAACCTATCAGGTCGGGATTAATTCTTTTCAGTGTTTTTGTCAGGTACGAAACGATTTTAGTCCGTTTTCTGACCAGATCAATAGTGAATACTTCGTGCTGTTCATCTATGTTGCCCGCGATACATGCAATGCCGTGATTAGGCATGTGAATAGCCATTTCATGAATGATAATAGGTACGACGTCCGGCATTGAAATAAGTACGACTTTCATATTATTATCCTGTTTAAAACATAATTTGCGCAGCTATTATTATTAGCCCGGAAAAGAAAAATGCTGTCATTAGCAGACAGCAGACTCCAAGCTGAGAGTTACGGTTGTTTAATTAATATAACAATCAGGCATGTTAAAAAATAGGTCAATAAAAAAATTGATTTTATCAACTTTTCATAATGAGATCAGCGGTAAAACTATATGCTTTGGAAATTGCTAATTATTAGACGGGATTACGGTATAATAACAGGCTTTGAGATGCTAAATTATTCCGGCATACCCAGACTGTAAAATCCGGAACGTCCGAGAACTTCTCCTGTAAGCAATAGTATTACTGAGCTGATGATTAGCAAACTATCCGATTCAATCTTACCTGTCATTAGAGCAAAGAATATAAGGAAAGCCCCTGCCAGTGAAAAGATCAATCCCCAGCGGGTAAATGTTTTATACATAAGGATAAATGGACCTGAAAAAGATGATCCTGAAACCAGACTATCAACGCTCCTGCCTTTATCTTCAGATTTTAATTTGGAGAATAATATAAACTGATGCACCAGCCTTAATAGAATCACAGCAATGATCAGAATGGCAGTTGCATTTAGCATACTTGTCATGGACGGAGTTGATTCTATGCTGGAAATAATCGCTGTGATAGATCCGATGCTCCCGAAAATAATAATGCTCCCAAAAAAACTGGAATATGTTATCATACTACCCCAGCCCTGTTTACCTGTAGAATAATAAATGCCGGCCATGCTGAAAACAGTTAAAATCCCCATGATTGCCGTTAACCATATTAAAACGTTATTGTTAATAAAATTAATTTCCATAAGATAGTAGATAAACCACAATACAACAAAGGCGCCGGTAAAAACGACTTCACGGCTGAGCCATGAAGATGTAACATTTTTTACAATGCGGTATGCCCTGAAAGGATTGCCCAGGTGAAAGAATGAAGCGATCATACCTAGAACAACTATCGGTCCGGCGATTGCCATACCGGTCCCGGTTATGCGCATAGCCGCTCCGCTGCCTACGGAAGAGCTTAAAATAACCCGATATACAGCAAGAAAAATGAATATGCCTACTGCAAACTGAACCAGCAGACTATTAACAATTAAAGACCATTCTTTACGTAACATTTTAAATAATACCTCCGGAAATTTAGATTAATTCCTGGGACATTGCTTCTCCTCAGATAAGATAATAAACTGAAGGCTCAGTTCCTCTTTCTGGAAGAAGCTGAATATGCTTACGCGTTTTCAAAAGTTTTACAACTTCGCTGTTGGCATCCTCAATATCGCCGAAATAACGGGCCTTTGCCGGACAGACTTCCACGCAGTTCGGTTCCAATCCTTTGTCAACCCCGTTATAGCAGAAGTTGCATTTTGAAACCGTTCCTTTCTGCTGAGTATCAACGTTGCTGTCTCCTACGGGAAACTCAGAATAATATTTAGGTCTTTCTTCATTGTATGTACGCACTCCTGTATAAGGGCAGGCCATTATACAGAGCCGGCAGCCGAGGCATACATCATAATCCTGCATTACAATGCCGTCTTCCCTTTTATATGTAGCTCCGGATGGGCATGCCTTAACGCATGCAGCTTCTTCGCATTGCTGACAATTTACAGTTAAATACTGCATCTCGAGATTCGGATATGCTCCATACGGCGTATCAATTGAATTACCTCCGAATGTAAGCACCCTGTTCCACCAGATATCCTTAGGAAGATTATTCCCCTGTTTGCACGCAACTGCGCATGTGTGACAGCCTATGCAGCGCTTCATATCTATTACCATTATATATCTTTTTTTGCTCATTATTGTAACCTCACCCTATTGTGTTACATTTATTTCAACAATTATTGCTGTGTTAAATTTATCAAAATCCATTACTTTAAATACTACACCTTACGCACTTCACAGAGAACATCGTAAAAACTCTGGTTGTAACTTGAAGTATTCAAATAATCCGCAGTCAGTTCCTGATATGAGCCTTTCTTAAACTGACTGCGCTGCCATCCTTTAGGGACGCTCACCATTCCCGGCCTCTGGCCTTCGCTGAGCACAGCTTTAAGCATTACACTGCCCCGATCATTGTATGCTTCCGCCATATCACCTGTAGCGATCCCTCTCTCAGCCGCGTCTTTTGGATGAATTTTCATTACAGGTTCAGGATCAAGTTCTTTGAGCCAGGGTGTGTTATACCACTGGCTGTGCAGGAACCACCGGGGCCTTGCCGTATGATATACAAGAGGATACTTCTTGCTCAAAGGATTATCCGGCCAGGCTTCCACGGGCGGTGTAAAAATCGGCAGATGTTCGCGGCTCTTATCAATCTCTATGCCGCAGTCAAGCCTGGGTTTCGGGTCTTCGAGATAGAATTCGAGCCTTCCCGATGGCGTGGGGAACCTGTCCCCTTCCCAGTTGATCCAGCAGCTCGGCATAGTCTGTATTGCTTTCTCGTTTTTTAATCTTTCCCAGGTAAGTCCGTCTTTTCGTGCCGCATCAGTGTCAAGGAGCATCTTAATAAACTCTTCATCGGAATATTTAAAATATTCTCCAAATCCCATGCCGTTTGCAATAAGCCGGAAGATATCCATGTCGGATTTTGATTCATAAGCCGGCTCAAGGGCTTTTTCCGAAATAGTTGCATAAGGCTGATTCGGCCCTTGAACAAAGTCCAGTCTTTCGAACCAGTGGGATGCGGGCAGAATTATATCCGCATAATTAGTAGTATCTGTTTCAACAATATCGACAGCCACGATAAAATCTATTGCAGGGAAGACAGTATTAATGATTTCATTCTGATTTGTGGCATTGCATACTACATTGCTGTCATAAATGTACAATGCCTTAATGGGGTAGGGTTTTTCTTTGAATTGTCCTGTTTTTAAAATCTCTTTAAGATAAATCCATGGAATGACCGGAGCTTTCATGCCTTGAGGTGCGAAATACTGAGGAAGATTTAAGTTATTTTTTAAAAAGCTGCCGCAGTGCCCCACTGAAGCGCCTGGTTTAGCTATGTTTCCCGTCAATGCCACCAGTATGCCCCAGGCATGGCCAGTCTGCAGTCCGTTGTCATAATGAATAAACCCATTGTAAATACTTGACGGCTTATTTTGCGCAAAGATTCGTGCGACTTCACGTATATCGTCAGGCTTCACTTCGCAAATGTTTGCTACGGTTTCCGGAGCATACATCGACATTTCCTGTTTCAGAAGGCTGAAAGCAGTGTTTACTTTAATGCCGTTGACCGTAAACGAACCTTCAAGCGCGGGATTTTTAACTTGAGCAAGAACATTACCATCGTTAGCATCATTATCCCAGACAATATATGGATCAGGAGTTGTTGGGGTTTCGGGCTTTATTCCGGTAATATCGCTCTGGCGTAAAAATTTCTTTGTGTCTTCGTGGACAAGGAACGGCGCAACAGTATGCTTAAGTAGATATTCTTCATCATACAATTTTTCTAAAATAATAACCTGAGCCATTGACATTGCAAAAGCAGGGTCCGAACCCGGCCTGATGGATATCCACATGTCGGCTTTTGCTGCAACCGCAGTGAATCTCGGATCAATGACGATAATTTTGCCTCCGGCCTCCTGCGCCTCTCTGATAAACCTCCAGTCATGCGGATGCGACTCCGTAATATTCGCTGCCCAGACCAGGACTGTTTTTGCGTTGGCGAGATCAGCCGGGTCATTACGCTGATTAAAGCTTACACCGCTTCCGATTACGCGGCCCAGCCCGTAGGTATCCGCAAAATCGAGGGAAAGGTCGGTTCGTGTGGCTTCCATAAGGTTGGCAAGCCTCATGATGCTGGCCAGACCGTTCAGGTATGCCATATTACCGCTTACCGAAGAAAATACAACGGATTGCTTTCCGGACTCCTGCTGGTAGGATTTAAATTTCGATACTATTGTATTGATGGCTTCATCCCAGCTTATGCGCTCCCATTTGCCTTCACCGCGTTTTCCTGTGCGTTTCATTGGATATTTCAGACGATTGGGATCATATATGCGCTGCAGGTGGGTAAGCCCTCTTAAGCAGACACGGTTATATCGCGGGTCCGGAAACGTACCCATGCTTATTTTTACAGCTTTACCGTCTCTCACATGAACAAACAGCCTGCAGCGGCTTGCGCAGTTGCCGATACACATACAGCTGTAAACCTGTTCATCTTTGTCTTTTGCGATTTTTTCCTGCTTATCATATACTGCTGCATGAGGACTTTTTCTGCTGTCCATGTTTATTACCTCCATAAAATCAATAACCGGTCATTGGTTCTATTTTTTTACCCAGTGTAATCATTAATGGAACCGGCATAATCTGATTCCTTTACCATATTCGGTTAAAGCAAGTGTTCCCGCAAGTGCGCAGTGCTACTGGATTGAAAGATATGAAAAAAATAATTATTTAATGATTTAAATAAAATAATAAATATATAAGTATGATGAACTGGTTTCTTTTATGACAGGAACAACATAACAATATGAAGATGTTATTGTTGAATAACAATATATCTTTTTTAAAAGTCAATTTAATTTTTAATAATTACTTTAAAATTAATTTTATTTTTATTTTTTTTTATTATTTAGTAAATTTCAGCAGTGTCAACACTGTACCGACCGATTGTTCGCTAAAATTATTTTATGGCATTTTATTAATTGATTGTTTACAAAGGCCAACGTCCGTTTTAAGATATTACTATTTTAGAATTCATCAGGCACAGTAAATAAAAATAAATCTATCAGGATGACTTATGAGCGAGACTATTGAACTGAAGTTTACCAGCAAACCAAGAGCAATAAAAAATTTCCTGCAATTTATTTTATTCAAACGTCCCGGTCTTAAACCCGGCCTGGAACTTCCTAAAATGAAAGTAAGCATGAATAATTTAACCATTGATCCTGACCATTTAAGACGCTATACAGATGCCTGCGGGTTAAAAGAAAAGAAAACCATACCGGTTCTTTTCCCGCATGTAATAGCATCTCCCTTTTATATGGCCATGATGTCTCACAGGGCATTTCCTTTTTTTGTTATAGGCACACTTCATCTGAGAAATCATATTATACAATACCGGCCTATCGGTAGTAATGAAATGTTTGATATTATTGTGGAGCTTCGGCAAAAACGTGTTGTAAAACAAGGTGTCGAATTTGATTTCACCATAGAGCTGAACAGTAAAGGTGAGGTATTATGGAAAAGCGTATCCACCATGATGAAAAGAGGAAATTTCGGCACTGACATTACAGACTCGACTTTGAGCGATTCCATGGACGCGATTCCAGACACAGCAACATACCGGGAATTACATGTTCCGAAAAACATGGGAAAAAAATTCGCGCGCATAACAAGCGATTATAATCCAATACACTTATCAAGGATTGCTGCGCTTGTTTTCGGATTTAAGCGCGACATTATCCATGCCATGTGGGCTTCCGCACAGGCTATCGGCGTTCTTCCAAAAATTTCTGAAAAGTTACCTCTTCGTGTTGACCTTGCATTTAAGGGCCCGGTTTTTATGGATAGCCCCACCAGGGTAACGCTGAAAAAAATACGGAAAGGCTATCGTTTCGACTATTACTGTGAAGATAATCCCAGGCCATCCATACAGGGAAAATTAATTTCTGTTAGTCATAAAGAAAAGCCCTGATGCTTATTTTAATTATTTACCCTATTCGCCGATTATCTTTACAAGCACGCGCTTTGGCCTTCGGCCGTCAAATTCTCCATAGAAGATCTGCTCCCATGGCCCGAAATCAAGTTTCCCGTTGGTAATTGCAATTACAGCCTCTCTGCCCATTATTGTTCTTTTAATATGAGCGTCTCCATTGTCTTCCCCTGTCCGGTTATGCCTGTATTTATCGACAGGTTCATGAGGCGCAATATTTTCAAGAAAATCATCGAAATCATTCAGCAATCCGCGTTCATTATCGTTGATGAAAACAGACGCGGTGATGTGCATTGCATTTACCAGACACAGGCCTTCCTTTACGCCACTCTTCGACACAAGTCCGGAAACAGTGCCTGTAATATTGATGTATTCGCGCCTTGACTTTGTATTAAATGTAAGATATTCTGTCAGTGATTTCATTTTGCACCCCTGTAAAGTATATATATACTCACGTATCGACCGGAAGCTGCCGGAAAATCTATAATTAAAGCATCGATTAATACAATAATTAAATTGACTTGCATATAAATTTTTTTTAATAATGAATTTGATTCACAGATAATTGCCCGCCAAACAGAGCAATGAAATGTTTAATGCAGGAGTCAATGTATGGATATAAATACATTGGAACTAAGTATTAATAATCTATTAAAAGATTCTGCTGAAGGGCTATGGTTCAACCGAAAAAAAGAAAAATTATATGATTATATAAGCGTTGGCAGGCAATCATCCCGTCATCCCGTGTTTGACAAAATATCCGAAGTGCATAAAGATAATCTGCATCCGTCGGATTTTTTCAACATCGACAGAGAATTAGGATTAACCGTACTTTCATTTGCTTTTAATTTTAACAGGGCTATTGTAAAAACAAATGCAAAAGAGAACCTGCATCCTTCTTATGAATGGTATGAGATCCGGCATAAATTCGAAAGTATTTATCCGGTAATTGCTTCTTTCATTAAAGATATGTATCATCCGGCTGAAATTGTTGTCCCTTTTAAAAGCTCTGCTTATTCTACATATTCTACAAACGGAATACTGGTATCGAACTGGTCCGAACGGCATGTCGCATTTGCCTGCGGTCTGGGCTCCTTCGGTTTACATAGCGCCATAATAACAGATCATGGCTGTACACACAGGCTGTTAAGCATTATCGTAAAAGAAGAATGCCCGGAAACTGAAATAGATATGGATGACCTGCATTACAATTGCCTTTATTATAAAAACAGAAGCTGCGGAAAATGCATAACAAGATGCCCGGTCGGAGCTATACAGAATGGCGTCCATGATCTGAAAAAATGCTATAGCCATGAACATATAACAAATAAACAAAAATCCATTGAGATATACGGATCTGATATATCATCCTGTGCGCTTTGCATGTGCGGTGTACCGTGCGATACTCAAAAGCCGTTAAAAGAAGATCGCAGCGAATCTTACAGCCAGCATCTCATTTTATAAATTGATTGCCTGTAAAGGCGAGAGGCCGCCAGCTGCTATCAGCTAAAAATTAGCTGGACTGATTTTAGGACAATTTTTTTAAAGTTGCCATTTTTCAATTATTGCAAAGTAATTAATGTTATTTGCACTTTTCTGTTTTAAAGGATATAAAATGATACATACAGTTGAAATTAAAGTAAGGGGATACCATGTTGATGTTTTCGGTCATGTCAATAATGCGAGGTATCTCGAATTCCTTGAAGAGGCGCGCTGGGATGCTATCGAAGAAAGCATAGATGTCCGGGATATTATGCAGAACGGTTACGCGTTCAATGTGGTCAACATCAATATAAATTACCGAAGGCCGGCCGTGCCGAATGACGTGCTTGTAATCGAATCTGAAATTGCAAAGCTCAACAGCCGCAGCGGGATTGTTCACCAGGCTGTTAAATTAAAAGGAACTGAAACAATAGTCGCAGATGCCGATGTTACTTTTGTAATGTTTGATGTTAAAAATAATAAAGTCGCGGTGCTGGAAGGAGATCTTTTAGCTTTGTTGCAGAAAGTGTAGAATTGAGCAGATCATAAGTATATTGAGAAACCGGGCAGGAAGGGGATAAGGATATAAAGATAGAGCATTTTTTGCAGCAAATTTCATTAAACCGTAAGCAGCTCCCCTGCCTTGTGTCTTTCCGCTAGATGATATTTTCTGCCGTCATTGATACCGCGATGCGTGCGCAGGGCCAGGTCAGGTGTATTGTTCTCTCCCGACAAATGTCCCAGGCAGACCCAGCGCAGCCTGTCCCCATGCCGTCCGATGAGTTCCGCAGACTCAATGTTCGAAATATGCCCGTGTGGTCCTGCGATTCTGTTTTTCAGATGACGCGGGTACTGTCCGTTTTGAAGCATGTCCGGGTCGTAGTTGCTTTCTATCAGGGCAGCATCGACAGACTCGAGGGCGTTCCTCAGGTCTCCATACACATGCCCCAGGTCAGTGAATATCCCCAGCCGTGATTCGCCGTCGTCGACGATAAATGAAACACCGTCCACGCCGTCATGCGGCGTAGGTATGGTCTCAATCCGAACATGTCCGAATACCATAGTGCCGCCAGCACTGAAATGGCTGACCTCTCCAAGTTTTCCCGGATCATGGAATGAATTTACAGCCCGTAGGGTCTTATCTGTGAGCCACAAAGGAATGCCAAACTTGCGCTGGTAAATCCCGGCGCATCTGCTATGGTCTGCGTGGTCATGTGAGATTATCAGAGCATCAACGCTTGTGATCTCGCGGCCTGCCAGGCTAAGTCTTTCGGCTGCCTGTTTGCCGCTGATCCCGGCATCGAAGAGAAGCTTTATTCCGCCTGCCTCTACGTAAATGCAGTTGCCGCTGCTTCCTGATTGCAATGAAAGGAGGTTCATCTGGAGAAGGTAATTCGTCCGGCATATCCTGGTCAAGCCTTTTATAACAATAAGAAAGCCTCATGCCGTAAGGGCGAACCTATGTGTTCGCCCTTGCCTTTGCGTATTCGCCCTGAGCTTATTATAACAAAAAGGGCAGACACAAAGGACTGCCCCTACCATTGATAAATGAAGGATATTAATTATTTATTGTCAGGTTGCTTCCAGTCAATAGTCACATTGATTTTTTTAGCCATATCTTCAATTCCCTGATCATTGTGATATAAAAGTCCCGGATTTTTCTCAATTGTAATTTTCCCATCCTTGCCCTTGATATATCTCCTGGCAGAATGGTGCGCAGAAACAACTATGTCGCCGGTTTTATCATCTGGTTCTTTAAGCTCTATACTGCCATTACAAACACAAAAATATGTACTTTGAGGGTTTTCGACTTTCATGCAAAAGGAGGTTCCGCGAACAGCAGCTACTAATGTGGGGCTTTTAATGATATAATGCATTTGTTTTGTAAATGGTTGTTTGGTAATCGCGGCAAACCAGCCGGTTTCAACTTGTAAAACATTACTTTCAGATGAAATATTAAAAACCAGTCTCGTGTTCTGGTTTATTTTCAGGATATTCTTTTCATTTATTAATATATCGCATGACGATTTTTCTCCTGTTTCTATGATATCTCCAAAAATAATTGCCCTGCCTGTTTTAATATCAGCAGAACCGCTGATTAGAACTTTACCGACAAAGTCGGAAATGCGGGCATTGATGCTGCTGTCATCCTTTTTACTGCATGATAGCGAAAATATTGATAAAATAAATAAACATCCGGCAATTTTTAAATAATATCCTTTTTTCATGATACCTCACTATTTAAATAATATTTCACTATAAACAAATTATTGCTGTGGCTTTTTATATTTTTTATTATAAAAAAACAAAAATGTCAACAAAGAATATTTTTAACAAAAACCGCCGAATATTAAGGCACGACCGCAGGAAATTCGGCAGACGGATCTTCGGGCAGCCCGGGCGGTATTACAGGGACAGTTCGCTCAATTACACGCATGGATTTCCATTTGCCTCCGAGGAAGCGTACAAAGAAAACAATCCCGAGAACAGCAATATAAAAAGACGCGATTGACCATCCGGAAAATATTCCCAGGTTAAATATTTCCAGAGCAATGTAGGAAGGAATAATAAGCACTACAACAGAAGCTGTAACAATAAAACGCATTACAAAATGAGTGTCACCGGCCCCTTTAATCGCTGCAGCAAATATAATATTCATTGCATCAAATAACGAATACAAGGCGACAAACCGCAGCAGTATTGTGACAAGCAACCCGATTTCGGCAAAGCTCTCCGCATTCGCGTGCGCTGCAAAGGCGCCCACAAAAACTGACGGCGCCGCGAGATAAAGACATGCTATTATAAGCATATATGTGAACGTAAGCTGAAAACCCGACCACACGCTTTTTTGCGCAATCTCCGGCCTGTTTGCCCCCAGGTTCTGGCCCACAAGTATGGATACGGCAATTGCGCAACCCAGCATGGGCATGAATGAAAGAGTGCTTATATTAAAGGCAATGTTAGTTGCTGCCAGAGGTACTGTCCCCAGCGTACCCATTATCAGAATGAATATCGTAAAACCGGACATGTCGAGGAAGAAGTGGACGCCGCTTGGAAAACCGTACCGCAGTATCCTTTTTATGAGCGCCAAATCCGGCCGCCAGCCCGACCTTGTCGCGTATTCCTTTTCATATCCGGAACGCGTTATCAAAAATAAATATATTAAGAATGATACTGACGAAGATACAGCAGTAGCAATTCCCGAGCCCTCTATGCCCATTGGCTTAAATCCCATCTTACCGAATATGAGTATGTTATCGATTATAATATTAATCGTTATTGTGATGATATTCACAATAACCAGAGTCCATGTTTTGCCCCTTCCTGAGTAAAAACCGGATAGTACGGAAGACAGGAGCGGCGCAAAGGACGCGGCCGCGAGATATTTATAATATATTATTTCGTCGTGTCTTATTGCCGGGTCGTGGCCGATAAATTTAAATACAGGCTCTGCTGCCGGCAGAGTAGAAAGTATTAAGAGCCCCCCTGCAATAGAAAGATACACTCCCTGCCATAATGCAGGGCCGATTTTACGGTATTGTTTTGCTCCGTAATACTGCGCAACGAACACATCCACGTATGTTACTGTACCAAGGAATAAGGCGATAAGCGCAAAGCTCAGCATTCCTGCAGGCATTGAAGCCGCAATAGCGGTTGGGGAATACCATGTAAGGAATACGCGGTTAACAAAATGCTGTATAGTCCATGTGCCTGTGCTTAGTATTAATGGGAATGCCAGCTTTAAAAAATCCCGGTAGCCAGCCTCCTCAGACCAGCGGCCCTTTAATTTTTCAATAAACCATATTTTCAAACAAAACCTTCCTATTGCATTCTCCGTGAGTGTTTATTCCGGAAATTTTGTAAAAATTAAATATTGTAATTCAAATTTCAATGACTTTTTTTGCCCGCAAATGCCATCCATAAGAACCGCAAATTAAAATAATAAAAGAAAGGCGTAATCTGTGAAATCATTTTAATCTGTGGTTCATGCATCATTTTGACCCGCTCCTTTTATCCATCTTTAATGGGAGAGGGGCAGGGCGGTTTACCTTCCTAATCTCCGCAATCATAGAAAAAAAAGCTTGCTGTGTCGCGCGCAATGTTATTAACTTAACATATAAGCGCATTAACATTCCGGGAGGATAAATATATGATCGAAGTTACAGACAAAGCAGTTGAAAAAATAAAGGAATATCTTAAGGCACATACTGAATCCGGTACCCTGCGTATCATATATCAGGAAAAAGGCGTTAAAAGACCCATGTTCCGCCTGTTTTATTCCGAACCCGGTAAAAACGACGAATTCATAACTGAAAAGGGCATCACCTTTGCTATAGATAAAAGCCTGCTGGAACTGGCCAAGCCATTTAAAATCGATTACGCGGAGATCAGCGATGGAGTAGAGGGATTCCAGATTCTCTCCCGTCTGCCCATGGTCGGCTGGAAAACGCGGTAAAAAGCACGGAAATAACCGCAAAAAATTCGATTATCATGCCTAAAAACCTGATGCAAATGCTTTCAAATTCATATCCATTCACGCCAATATTATCTTTAAATTTGCCTCTATTCCCTTCAACTTAAACTTGCTTTTTTTTATGTAAGATAATAATATACAATCATTGCAAATTATGAATCCTGATAAATTAAGAAAAATAAGCGAATGCGTTTACGAAGCGCCCGCGGATTTTAAACCCGGTATGTTGGTGCCCGCGCGCGTGTACGCTACGCAGGGTCTCATAAGCAAAATGGACGACGCTGCCTTTGAGCAGATAACGAACGTGGCAATGCTCCCAGGTATACAGAAGTACGCGATCCTTCTGCCCGACGGCCATTCAGGGTACGGCTTCCCAATAGGAGGAGTCGCGGCCATTGACCCGGACGAGGGCGTCATTTCTCCCGGCGGCATAGGCTTCGACATCAATTGCGGGATACGCCTTATTGCTACTTCGCTTACGCTCGAAGAAGTAAAGCCTGTAATAAAAAAGCTTGTTGATATGCTTTTCACGAGCGTTCCTTCCGGCGTAGGCGCAAAAGGCATTATAAAGCTGTCCGATAACAAGTTCGACGAAGCTATGATGAAAGGCTCCCGGTGGGCTGTGGAGAACGGATATGGAGAAACAGAAGATCTGGAATTCACGGAAGAGAAAGGGTGCATCAAGGGCGCTAACCCGGCTTCCGTTTCGGCAAAGGCGCGCGAAAGAGGACGAAATCAGATCGGCACACTGGGATCGGGCAATCACTTTCTGGAGATACAGCTTGCAAGGAAAGAAAATATTTTTGATGAAAGGATAGCCAGGGAATTCGGGATTTACCTCGATAACCAGGTAGTACTTATGATACATTGCGGGAGCAGGGCGTTCGGCCACCAGGTCGCGACCGATTACCTGCAAAGATTTCTGTCTGTAATGAAACCCAAATACAATATGTCAATGCCCGACCGCGAGCTTGCGTGTGCTCCCTTTAATTCCGTTGATGGCAAAGACTATTTCGAAGCAATGAACTGCGCTATTAATATCGCATTTCTTAACAGGCAGCTTATTATGCACAGAGTTAAAGAAGTATTCTCGGAATTATTCAGAAAGAGCCCGGCCGAGCTTGGCCTCCGGCTCATTTACGACGTGTGTCATAACACTGCAAAGCTCGAAAAGCATGTGATAAACGGCAAAGATAAAACTCTTCTGGTTCACCGAAAAGGAGCAACTCGCGCTTTCCCGAAAGGGTCCGCCGACCTGCCTTCGCGCTATAAGGGAATTGGACAGCCTGTAATAATCGGGGGAAGCATGGAAACAGGCTCGTATCTGTTAACAGGAGGAGCGAACGCGGAAGAAACGTTCTACTCCACAGTGCATGGAAGCGGCAGAACGCTTTCAAGAACCCAGGCGAAGAAGCAGTTCCGCGGGGATGTCCTGCGCCGCGACATGGAAGAGCGCGGCATTTACGTGCGTACGGCATCGTATTCCGGGCTGGCGGAAGAGGCGGGCGCAGCGTACAAAAACGTGGACGAAGTAATAGAAGCCGGGAGCAGGGCAGGGCTCAGCCTGCCTGCAGTAAAGCTGCTCCCGCTCGGAAACGTAAAAGGGTAAAGAGACTCAATGTCCTATGAAATACTCGATGACTTAACTTGCGCAGATATTGCCATAAAGGTTACTGCAAAAGACATAACCGGGCTGTTTTTCTCAGGCGCCGAAGCGCTCCTGTCCGTCCTTATCGATAATCCCGGATCAATAGCATTCAAAACAGAAAAACAAATTGCATTAAAGAATGCGGAAATCGACTTACTGCTTTACGGCTTTTTAAACGAGATTATCTTTTTTAAAGACGCCGAATCGCTTCTCTTGCTTCCTAAAACAGTCAATATAATTTATACAGGCAACGAGTATGCTGTTGACTGTCTTTTTCACGGCGAACACATTGACAGGTTAAGGCACAATTTTAATGTCGATGTAAAGGCCGTAACCATGCATAATCTGAAAGTTGAAAACATAGATGATGGATGGATAGCTGTATTTATACTGGATGTATAGTAAAGATAAAAAGTTAATTGTTTGACAAAATTGCTAAATCCATATTATCATAAATGGATATTTTAATAAATATTTTAACAGGATAAGATTTGGAGAAAAGCGATGAATAGACCCGGTGCTAAACCGCCTGCTCAAAAAGAAAAGCCTGTAAAAGAACCAGTGAAAGAAACAGCCGGTACGGAAACCGGCGATAACCCTCAAAGCAGTTCGGATGGCATAAGCCCGGAAAAGCTTCAGATCACTGAAGAAATAACCGAGCTTTTAAGCAAAGAAGATATCATTACCGCAATAAAAAAATTTAAGGCAGACAGCGAAGAAAAAAACATAGTAGCCGAATTTGTAAATTCACACATACTGTTTCTTAATTCTGTCATCGAAAGCGATTATAAAAAGGGAATAAACAGATCGGACGCGGAAATAAGAGACCTGGTCTCAAACGTAAACATGATGCTGAGAGATAAAGATGAGTATTTGTTTACAACAATTATAGCACATTGCCATTTACACTATAGAAATATTCAAAAAAAATATTACTCAAAGATTAAAAAAGAAGAAGAAAAAGAAGGCAAAAAGTAGTTCATTGCCTTATTGACAGATCAATGCTGAAAATGTTCACTTCGGCCGCGGTTCCTGTAAAATCATATATAAGCAGCAAAGAGCTGCCCTGGTAATTCTTTTCAAATCCCGAGTCCGATTGAGACACGCTGAATATCGGGTAACGCACCAAAGCAGCCTTTACAGAACTTGCGATTTCTATTCTGAATTTATTGTAATTATCATATATTGAAAATCCGGTAATGTCATTTGTAATACCAGGATTATCCATATACGCATTCTCTTTCGGAACCCCCGGGATGTCAAAGCCCCTGTCCTCATCATGCGATCCCAGAAGATTTATATTCAGTTCAACACCGAACAGGCTCTTTTTTATTCCGGATATTGCATAATCGGCTCTTAATCCCGCAGCCTTATTGCTTACCGAAAAATTTTTCTTTATGGAAATATTCTCGTCATTAAAAATAATTGAACCGGATAAAGAAATGCCGGCATTGTCTCTTTTCCTCTGAATTTTACAGCCGTATTCCAGCAAACTGCAATCGTAATAATTTTCTCTGCCGAACATTATATCCTCAGGCAGCGGGATATGGTTAAACAGTATTTCTTTAAATGAATATCTTCTGGATTTATCAAACACCAGGTATTGCTTTAAGTTCTTTTCTTTTACTTTTATCCTGTCGTGGATAGAGGCAATTTTTGCGCCGTTATTATTATTATTATTTTCTTCATTGTATTCCCTTAATACTTCGTGATAAGCTTCCTGCCTTCTGGGGATGACGTTTAAAATGTTAAATGCTTTGTTGTATATTCCGAACTCCGAAACAGCTCCACCGGAATATGGAAGGATAATTACAGACTGGTTTTTATTTCTAATGAGAATCTGGTTATGTCCTTCATTCCAGAAATCATCTTCAACAATACTAATATCTTCTTTCTTACATTTCTTCATGAACATATTTTCCGCTTTAAGAATATGCTCGTACAGGGCGTGTCTCAGATGATTGAGGTATATTCCGCCGAAAAGACCGTGCCAGTATGCGCAATTGCATTCGCTTTTATACAGTTCGGTTTTTTCGTTTTTGAATTTAAGCCCGGTCTTCTCCTCGCAGGCGGATATCTCTTTGCTGAGGAGAATAGTCCTTTTATTAATCGCGTTCGATTCGGGATATTTGTTTAAAAAGTTATTCCATACACCGCCTTTAAGGTACGGATAAAAATCGTTTTCCCTGTTCCATCCTTTTATCTCATTATTGATTTTAATCAGCTTTTCAGCAGCTTTCGCAGGCAGCGCCCATTCGGAAAGCTCAAAATAGCTGCCCTGTGTAATATAGACCCTGCCTATAGGAGCATTTGACTTGATATATTCGGACGGATGCGTGGTTTTTATCCAGCTTTCTTTTAAAACCGATTCGATAAAATTACGCAGCCATCTTTCTTCATATACCCATTTGTATGTATCAGGCCAAAGGCCGAATTTTTCGCCGTCGTCGCCGTAAACAAAGGCGGCATGTCCCAGTTTATCAGTCTTTTCTTTAAAATAATTTATTGTTTCAGCAGGCTGTCTGAACGGGATGGCGTATCTTAAAAATCTGTCTATCGGGAATATCTTTAATTTCTTATCCAGCCGTTCAGTTAAAAAGTATCCATACAGTTCTTCTTCCCCAATGCCTGCATATCGGAAATGAATGTCGTCCAGTATGGTATAATCAAGATTAAAACCCGAAACCAGATTCGGAATGTCTGGGTCCCATACGCGTTCTGCTGTCCAGAAACCTTTAGGGTATTTGCCAAACTCTTTTTTACAGAAGTTCTGCATTAAAGCGATCTGGCCTTTAATGTCGTTCTCGTTTATTATTGAAAATATAGGTTCGTAAAAGCCGCCGCCTATAATCTCGACCTGGCCTGTATGGCTCATTTCTCTGAGAGTCTCAATATATTCGGGAGCATTGCTTTTCATCCATTCCAGGAGCGGGCCGGAGTGATGCACCGAAAAGCGGAAATCAGGGTATTCTTTAAAAATTTCTATTATCTTATTATAACAGTCGTCAAATGCCCATTTAAAGATATGATCGAAATTGCCTACAGGCTGGTGGTTGTGAAGACAGAAGATAAAGTTACAGCTCATTATTTTTTTCCGGGAGTTAAATAGAACTCATCTTAAAAATATATTTTTGCATAAATGTCCGCAGAAACTTTTGTTATGTACTTAAATTTATTGAACATAAAACTTAATTTTAAGATGGCTTGCAGTTATTATTTTTATTCAACGCTTATTTCGCACTGCTTGCGATTACTTCTTTTATAGTCGCTTTCAGATCGTCAAGATTGCTGGACTTGGTCAGGTACGCGTTTGCAGTCCATGTCATAAAATTGCTTTTATAGTTTGAGTAGGCAGTATAAATTATCACCGGCAGTTTTTTTTCCCGCGACAGAATTTTTCCGAGCGCTTCAATGCCGTCCATTTCCGGCATTCTGATATCGAGAATAACGCAGTCATATTTGTTGTTGTTTACCATCTTTACAGCAACTTCGCCGTTTTCCGCCTGATGAACTTCATAACCCTCATCCTCGAGTTCCATAGCATACAATTCTCTCTGATTGTCTTCATCCTCGACAATAAGTAATTTGCTCATATAGGTACCTCTGAAAAAATTTGATAATTGCAAAAACTTTTATTGAATTACAAATCAACATGTAATCCTGTTGAAAATAATCTTTAAAACGCACCCTTAACTATAATTTATTATAATGCTATCTTATTAGTATTTTCAAGAATAATTTATCTAATACGGAAAAATAAAAGATCAGAATAATTTTTAACAGAAGGTTAAGGCCATATTATTATCAGCAATGATGAGGATTATCAGTTGATCTGCATTTATCACATTTATAATAAAGCCAGTAATCGTATTCGGAATTTTCATCACCAAAAGATGCGTGGATTAGTCCGCCGCAATCACACTTTATAGGGTATCCGTTCCAGCATTTAGAACAGTTTGTATTCCCGATTTCGTGATTATCTTCCTCATCTGGATTTACATTAAAAATATTTGTCATAAATGTTCCGGCCAATTAATGGAGTAAGCGGCAGGCTATGGATTATTATCTTTAAAGATTAATAGGAAGCGTAATTGTAAATTCAGCGCCGCCTGTATCCTTATTTCGAACAACAATGCTGCCGTTATGATCTTTTATTATTTTGTTTACAATTGCGAGTCCCAATCCTACGCCGGTAATCTTGGTAGTAAAAAAAGGCTCATAAATACTTTCCAGGTTGGAATTTTCAATTCCTGTGCCTGTATCGCTTATTATAATTATTATGTTAGATTCATCCGAGTATGTTGCGACTTCGATTTCCCCGCCGGAAGGTGTTGCGTCCACTGCATTTTGAAGAAGATTTAATATGACCTGCTTAATCTGGTTCGGGTCCGAATTGGAAAGCGGAAGGCTGTCCGATAATTTCGTTATAATGCGTATTCTCTTTTCAAAAAAGACATTTTTAAGAAGCTCATTAGTATCTTTTATTATATTATTTATATTATTGAGATTTTTTATTAAGGTCTGCGGTTTTGTCAGGTCCATTACATTGGAAAGAATATTTTCCAGTCTTACGGATTCTTTGAGTATTACATCGGCAGCTTTTTTTATTTTTTCATTATCATCCGAAATCTGCATAATACGCCTGGCATATCCGCCCATTGTGACAAGAGGATTTCTTATTTCGTGAGCTATATGCGTGGATATCCGCCCTATTGCAGCAAGCTTTTCCGATTCAATAATCGCGTCCTGCTTGTTTTTTATTTTATCCATCTCCTTTTTTAAAGTCGATACGCTTTGAAAGCTGTCGATCAAAAGTGATGCTTGAACCGCAAAGATAGATAAAAGTTCAATGTGATCATTGCTTATAGGAACCTGGTTGAATTTATTGTCCGCGACTATTATCCCTATCGGCCTGTTTTCAACTATTAAAGGAACAACAACAAACTCGGCGACATCTATAAAACTTTTTATCTGATCATCTACGTTATTATCGTTCCATGTGTTGAATATATGAATGTTTTCCATATTTTTAAACGATTTAACGAAAACATTATCGGATTCAATATCGAATTTTGCATTAACGACTTTTTCCAGTAATTTGCTTCCTTTCCTCTGGGACATGTTAAAGGTGTTTGCAATATCGGCTGCATCAATCGCGCCCTGAGGCATAGAATTCCATATCTCGATAGCTTCTTCCATGGAGTCCGGCCCGACCGCTATTTCGCCGGACAGCTTCTTTTTTTTCGCATCTATTAAAAAAAGCATTGCCCTGTTGAATCCAAGCCCGGAACCGGAGGTAATGCCGTAAAGTATCGTGTATAATATTTTATGAATCTCTTCATCTCTTTGAATTGATCCGGTTATCTGGCTTATCAGGTTTATCTGGTAGTCTTTGCGGCATTTGCTTGTAATATCATCAATGATCAAAACTATCTGTTCTTCATTCTGCGCGACAATCCTCGATATTTTTATATCGGCAATAACCGACGTCCAGTTTTTAGACAGCAAATGTATTTTTTCCAGTATAACGGATTTTTCGCTGTTTTTTATTTCATCAATAGAATCTTTCATGTTCTGAGCTACAAAAAGAAATATATCCTCAATGCTTTTACCGGCAATTTCGTCGAGTTCAAACTGGAATTTTTTACAAAAAATATCGTTTGCATAAATTATCTCTTTTCGCTTATTTAATATAAGCAGATAAGATGTAATTGAAAAAATTATATTATTATACAGTTCACGCAACGATTTAATTTCGTCTTTTAAGCTGGTAACAATACTGTCAATATATTTGCCTATTACGGAGAGATCCTGCGTTAATTTGGAAAGTTCGTCTTTGCCGCTGAACTTTTTTTTCTGGTAGGAAAATTTTCCTTTTTTATATTCAGTTAAAATGTCTTTAATATTGCTTATTTTATCTATATATATATATTTATAGACGTATATGATCGCCAGACTTTTAATAATAATTATTAAAAATATTATTAATATTGCATAAGCCGGCAAATTTATTGATAATTTATCTTTGACATTACAGACTAATAAATATGCAATAATTGCAAAGTCGGATAAAAAGATTAATAATATCTTTAAAGTAGCTTTTATTGTCATTATATTAATTCACATTAATGTTATTGTGCAACTTATTCGGTCTGCAAGACGCGCAGCAATTCTCTTCTTGGAATTCCGTTTTAATATATATTATAAAAAAGTTTATCAGGAAAACTATACAATATGAAGCTCGTCATAGCAACAAAAAATAATAATAAGATAAACGAGATTAAACAAAAATTTTCCGATTTTACCGGATTGGAAATAATTTCATTAACGGATTTCAATAATTTGCCGGACATCCTTGAAGACGGTCTTACATTTGAGGAAAACGCAATAAAAAAGGCTAAGGCATATTCCAGGTTTACGGGAGAAACGGTGCTATCGGATGATTCCGGACTGGAGATTGACGCACTTTGTGGCGAGCCCGGAGTTCGCTCAGCCCGGTATTCCGGGGAAAACGCAAGCGACGATGAAAACAACAGTCTTGTACTTGTAAAGTTAAAAAAAGTGCCCGATAGCAAAAGGACTGCCAGGTTTGTATGCGTTATTGCGATTGTACAACCTAATGGCACCCAGTATACTGCAAAAGGAACATGCAATGGAATAATGACGGATAAAAAGGCAGGAAGTAACGGTTTCGGATATGATCCTATTTTTTATTTTCCTGATCTGAAGAAAACAATGGCGGAATTATCGCTGGAAGAAAAAAATAAAATCAGCCACAGGGCGGAAGCATTGACCAAAGCTAAAGTAATATTAAAAAAAATCATGAACGAACATGTTAAATAACAGCCAGTTTTTCTGTTTTACTTATTGCCTGGAAATATTTGCTTTAAATTTTTATGAATAAATTCATTAAGGCCTTTATCGTAAAAAACATATACAATAAAAATAACCCATAATATTAAAGTCACAATGCACATAAATTTAAGCAGTCTTCCTGCTCCGACTTCATCGGATTTATAGAACACAATAACCAGGCTCAGCGGCCACAAAAAAAATAAATTCGTAAAAATGATCGCTGTAAGTTCGGTTAAAAAATTAATTGCAACTTTATGCCAGGCGGTTGCGCCAATAAAGGATGCATATCCTTTGGATATCTCTTCAAAAAAGAACCAAATATAAAAACCAAGGATAAGTGTCGCTACTATTTTCCAGAATATTTCAATATTCCGCCTGAACCATAAGAGCATTATTCCTATAGTCCAGAGTCCAATGAACATGAATATGGATTTTATAAGTATTGGCTTATCCATGGATTTTTCTCTTGTATTTTAGGCAACTGAATGTATTTTATTTATCTTTATTGATTTTATTTTTTAGCAAAAAGATATTCAATGTCAACTGAAAAACAAAAAATGGTTTCGGGACGCATCCTTAATATAATTTTCGACACATACTCTTAGATAATGATGAAAAAGTATATCATAATAATATTATTCTCCCTCTTAACAATGTGCGGAAGAAATTATAAATTAGACAGCTGCGCCTATAATTATTTCATTTCTATTGGGGAAAATATCAGTATTAATAAATCTGAAGCAATCGCCGCCGTATCATCAGTATTGAATTACAGCAAAGAATCCCCATTTTTAATTGAGATAATAATATTCGGTTATTCATCAGGGAAAGAGGTATTTTTATATTTGGAAGATAAACAGGAAAATATGCAGATAAAATCATATTCAGGGAGAATTAATGCTCTTGTTAAAATAAAGCAGAATAATAAATTAGTGAACAGTATTCTTTTAAACTCAACAGGGAACAGCAAAGAAGAATTGCTGCAGGGTTTATCAAAAGAGCTTCGAAAAGCGCTCTGTAATAAATAAATTATTATTTCTGCTTATTCATGGCAAGCTTATATGCAAGTTTAATTGCTTCAAGCATACTTTTATAGTTTGCTTTGTTTTGCCCGGCAATATCAAAGGCAGTACCGTGATCCGGAGATGTCCTTACAATCGACAATCCGAGAGTGACGTTTATGCCGGATTCGAAAGCAAGCGCTTTAAAGGGTATCAATCCCTGGTCGTGATAATGCGCAATCGCAAGATTATATGTTTTCCATTTTTGCGGAGTGAAAAGGGTATCGGCCGCGAACGGGCCTTCTATGTTAATACCTTCTTTTGCCGCTTTCTCGACAACCATTCTGGTTATATCAGCGTCAAATGTCCCGATTGCTCCTTCGTCTCCGCAATGCGGATCCAGCCCGGCAACGGCGATCCTGACATTGCTTTTCCCGTCCAATAATTTAATCGCTTTATATCCTGCTTTAATTGTGTTATATATTTTTTCAGCAGTGATTGATTTGAATATATCTTTTACAGGGATATGGGTTGTAACGAGCAAAACCCTGTAATCGGCTGAATACATCATCATGTACGGATTTTCTTCGTTAATAAGATCCGCGATGTATTCCGTATGCCCCGAAAAATGGAAACCGGTCTTTTCTATTAAGGCTTTGCTTACGGGACCAGTTACGACTGCGTCAATAACTCCTTTTTTCCATAAGCCGACAGCTTCGTCTATATATGTTTTTGATTCAAGTCCGGTGCCGGCACTGCCTTTCCCGGGAGACGGGACAGGATTATTTGAATAAATATTTAAAAGATATTTGCTTCCGGCAGGAATTTTGAGAGAACTGATTTCATCAGGTCGGATTGTTTTATATTCTTTTAAAAGTGCAGAGTAATGCTTTTGCAGCACTTCAGCGCGTGCAATAACAACCGGAACAATATCGAGACCGGATAATTCGTTAATTGCATTTAACGTGACTTCCGGGCCAATACCTGCCGGGTCTCCTATTGTTATTCCGATTTTTATAACAGGTTTACTCAAGAAATTCTGCGGGAATTATTTTGTTTTTTTGATATTCAGTATCAATCAGGGTTTTTGCAGATGACTTCAGGTCATTCGATATTGCGCATCTTCCCTCAAGAATTACTCCTTTTTGAATGATAAGCTCAGGTGTTTTAATATCACCAAGAATTTTTGCGGTAGGCATTAAAAGTACCCTGTTGGTAGCGTTGATGTTTCCTATTACAAGGCCTTCAATAATTACCGATATTGCATTTATATTTGTCTTTATTTTGCCGTTTGGCCCGATGTACAGCTGTTCCGCCTGAAGGTACTTCCCTTCAAAACGGCCGTCAATACGAAGCGATCCATTAATATGAAAGTTACCTGTAAAATAAGAATTTTCTCCAATTACATTATTGGATATATCCCCGCCGCTTTTTGCTAAGGCCATTTTTCCCTCTAATTGTTTTGCTGTAAAAGAATGCCGTATTTATATTGAAATCGGCTATTTTTGAAATTTATTAATGCTGGTAAATAAACAAATTTTTATTTTATTGTCAAGATCAATTTGCCGGTAACTTTTACTTTATATTAGGTATGTTAATTAAATCCAATGCTTCATGAATAAATTCCAGCATGTTTTTAAGCGCGTTAATTACAGTCCAGTTTTCAAATGTCGCATATTCTTCATAATCAGCATATTTTATAAGATCGTCCGGATTTAAAATCATATTTCCTCCGGATTCATGATTCGCAATTAAATTTGAAATAAACAGTTTGACTGATTTAAAGAATTGATGGATCTCAAACAGGAAAAGACGCCCGTGGCGAACTCTCATTAAATTAAGCTGACTAAGGTATTCCGATGATCTTACTTTCTCAATATCGTCTATAGTTTGACAAAATGTTTTAAACGCCCTGTTACATTCGTCAAGTTTCCTGTAAAGAGAATCTCTTTCTCCTGAATTGGAAAAATCGAGTTTTGTATGCTGGTCGGTAATAACCACCCAGATTTTCTCTTCAAAAAATTTCATTATACTGGCAGCCTGATTTATTTCCAGATCTTCTTTATAACTGGAAAAAATATTAACTGTAATATCTTTTAAATGTTTATAAATGGTCAAAGATTTTACATCTTTAGGCGGCATAGCCATTATGCTCGCAAAAACGGCATTTTCCACTTCTTTTAAATCTGAATTAGGAAACATTTCGCCGAGTTTTAATCTAAGTTGTTTTAAATCTTTTCTTACCCGTGATTTCTGAATATCGTCACTGGATGTTTTGAAAACACTTTCCAGCAATTTTATTGATTTTACAATTTCTATCGATTTTTTATTTTTATCTTCCATTTCCATTATGCTCAAATTAGAACTAAAAAGACCTGCGAGAATTTTTAATTAATATAACCTTTATAATTTATTTGATGTAAAAATTTCAATAATAATTTGTTTTAATTATCAGACAAAATTATGTCTTAAATGTTATTAGTTTGCTTCCGAATATATAATATGACTATCCGGAGACAAAATTCAATTAAAATAATTAAAACAATATTGCTGTCATCTTATTTTATATTTTTTAGCCTGACTGCTGCTTTTACAGTTGAGTCCAGATCAGTATCCATCGATTTTTTAGATAGTGTTGACATTCAAAATGAAAAAATACAATTGATCAGACAGGATATCAGAAAAACAATTGTTTTAATAAAAAAAAGAGGCGAGGCGGAAAATTTACCTGAGCTTAAATTTTTTAAATATAAAGTTAAGCCAAAAGAGAACTTCTGGAAAATACTGACAAAGACCTCGCTGAACATTGACACGCTTTCTACAATAAATGCCCTCTCATCGCCGCTTGATATTTTTCCAGGAAAAGAAATATTTATCCCAAACATGAGAGGCATAATATATAAAGTTAATAAAAATGACAGTATTGAGACTATTTCAAAAAAATTTAACATTGACTCAGTGTATATTTCAAAAGTAAACAAAATTTCTAATAATAATATCTATAAAGAATATTTATTTATTCCTTCAGGTGAAACATCAAATATTGAACGATCTCTTTTCCTCGGAGTCGGATTTGGGAGCCCGTTAAAAAATTACATAAGAACATCCAGTTTCGGCAGAAGACTTGATCCGTTTAACAAGCATTCGGAATTCCACACAGGACTGGATTTAGCATGTCCGATCGGCTCAAACGTATATGCTGCAAGAAAAGGGAAAGCCGTTTTCAGCGGATACAACGGCGGATACGGACTTTTACTCATACTTAAACATGAACACGGATATTCGACCTATTACGGACATTTAAAAAAAGTATTAATTAAAGCCGGGGACGTTGTGGAAAGAGGCGATATTATTGCCGTCTCGGGAGATAGTGGAAGATCAACCGGCCCTCATCTGCATTTTGAAGTACGGAAAGAATCAAGGCCAGTCAATCCCGGAGTTTTGTTGTAGAGTCCGCACATCAGGTTTAAAACCTGCTTTTTTATATTTGATCAAGTAATAATTGCCGAGCAGTACTCAGTAAATTAATTTCAGTCAATGATGTCAATTAATGTCAGCAAATCATTTCCGTCTTCCGGATATTCTGCGATAAGAAAAGTAATCAATAACTGCATTTCATTCCTGGTAAATCTCAGCATAAATTCGTTTCTGATTGTATTCGAAAACTGCATGGCGAATTTTTTGTCTTTTCCAGGAAAAACTATCAGTATTTTATTCCTGTCGTACCTGGCTGAAAAATCAGTTTCGGATAATCTGGATTTAATTAAGTCAGATAAATTATCGAATAATTCTTTAGCTTTTGCATAACCGAAAATATTCCCGTACCGCTTGTAATTTTTAATTGAAAAAATCGATATAGCCAGCGGAATTGACAGATTTTTACAGTTCTCCAGTTCTGAATTAATACGGGTGAAAAGAACATCAATATTATCTGTATATTTGTTTTTATCAGAATCAATAAGCATAATATTAATAAGATTTGAAAAAATCATTTTTACGAATTTTTTAAGTTTATTGTCTTTTATGATATCTGAATCATCTTTTAAAATATCTTCATTTACCTTATAAATTGTAACGAAACCCATTAATTTATTGCCAAGTGTAAAAGGAAAAATCCAAAGTAAGGACATTCTTTTTATATCTTTATCTGTGAATACACTTTTAACCGTTTCAGATATGTTAAAATCATCTATTCTACTATTGTGGCTGTTTTTTGATTTAATAAATATAATAAAAGGATTTGTTCCATTTATTAATAATTCCGGATTATGTATTTCCTCTTTTCCTGTAATAACCGGAATATAGTTATCCTTTAGCTGATCGTTTATAAATACCGAAAAACTGGTTATTCCCTGTTTTTCAAATTCCGATATTATAATATCTTTTATATTTTTTAAGCTGTTTTTAGTAATGATCTTTTCCTGCAAATCATCGAGCTGCTGAAAAAAATCGAGTTCTGTTTTTGAGCTTTCATTCTCTGTTCTAAATTTTTCAAGAGTATTAATCTTATTTAATTCTACAGCAGAAGCTTCACATACAGCCTGAATAAAATCTTTGTCCTCAACGGAATAATCATTATCAGTAATTTTATTGCCAAGCGCCAAAATACCCAATACTTTGCCTTTATAAAACCACGGGCACAGCAATCTGAAACCTGTCGAGCTGAGTTCCTGATAATATTTTTCGTAATCCTGCTTGTCCCTGTAATCCTCAATATCTGTTATATCTTTTTTTACAGATTTTAATATCCCGTCAGATGCATTATAAGAAATAGTTCGCTCTCCGGATTTCAATCCAATTGAAGAAACAATTATCCATTTATCTTCCTCAGGATTTTTTATCATTATAGAGGCATTAGAGGTGCCTAGCTGTCCCATAACAGAAAATATTACAATTTCGAAAAGTGCTTTCCTGCTCTCGGATCTTGATATTTCTTTTCCTACTTCATATAAAGTTGTATTTTCTTTACAGCCTCTTTGGGAAAAATTGCCTAAAGGAGCATCGTTTAAATTACTGATATTATTAAAATCCTGTTCAGATTCATCTTCTTCAATAGAGAAATTTTCCTTTAGATTATTATGCAGCTCATAAGATGATTCTGTTACTGGATCTTTATCTGCCGAATTATCATCGGATAAAATATAGGGTTCAATTTCCGGAATTTCTTTTTTAATTTCAGGCATTATGTTCTTAGTATCGTTTTTATCGACACCGACAATGACTTCAATATCCCTAGGGAAAACCGGTTCGTCTTCCATTGATAATAATCTCGGATCTAATTTCTCAAGACTGACAGTTTTACTTATTTTTTTCTCGCTAATCTCCTTATTTGCCGTAGTTTTATCCGGAAAGCTTTCCGTTCTGTTTTTTTGTATTTTAAGCGCATTTAAAGGGGAGTAATTGTCTTCTTTTGGAAGTTCAAAAAGATCATCACTTATATCGACTCCAATATCCTCTAAAGGTTCATTTGCATTTTCATCTGTTTCCGATGAAATTAACTCATTAAGCATTTCAGTTTCAGCCGGGCCTTTAATCGTATCGATTAATGTTGCCTTACCTTTGCGGTTTATTTCTTTTTTATATTCAAAAGCTTTTTCTAGCAGACCCATCTTTTAACTTTCCATTTCTTTTAATACTTTTTTATATATTTCATAATATTCTGAATCGGCAAAATGTTTAATGCTGTCTTCAGGCAATTTCTCAAGAAGCTCATCAAGATACCTGAGTAATTTTTTTATTTCTTCTTTATTCTCAGTATTGCTTTTATTTGATTTTTCAGGACCATTATTGTCTTCATAAATTGTTATTTTATCAGTTATATCCTGTATTGTTTCTTTAATTTTCGTAGTCATTGAAGCCTCGAATTTTTTCTTTATTTTATCAACGTCTTCCTCAAAAATTACTGCGTTTTTTGAGGATATATCATCCTCAATGCTCTTTTTTTCATTATCCATGAGGCTGTCTGGAATTGGAAGAATATATTTATATTTGCTTAATGTTATAGTATCGGATGGATGCTGATCAAATCCTGTTTTTGCGAATTCAGCTTTCTTAAAATCTATCTCTCTTTCTTTTATTTTAAATAATTGATTTTCTATAAGCTCTATTTCATCGGGGATTAATCCCAGCGTTTGTTCGTAAGGAATTGTAACATTTTCTTTTGCGATATCATGCGGCTGCCTGTCAGGCGTCACGGGCTTTCTAATTGCATCTTTTGACAAAAATGTATTTTCTACAAAAGCAATATCCTCATCGGAAAATAATTGCCTGTTTTCCAATTCTTTTTCTCTTAACAGATCTTTAAATGAAGGATAATTATCTCTAATTAACCCGGTTATTGCTTTTTGACCGCCTGTGTCGGATTCGGCAAGCTGTTTGGCTTTACCTTCAACAACATCTACTATCATCGATGTCATATCGTCCAATTCATTAAATTCCAAAAAATGCCCGCGTTCGCTCTGCTTATCAGGATTTTCATTATCGATAATAAAAACATTTTGATCTTTTAATTTCGGATTAAAATCTTCCTGAGCAGGTTTCTGTTTTTCATTTATATCCGCGTTTGTATCCCGACTAGTGCTAATAATATTTGTTTTAATTTTGTGTTCTACTTTTTCCGTAACAGCAGGAGTTTCTTCCTCTTTTTTAGTTGCTACCTCTTCTAATTTTTCCGTTACGACGGGAGCTTGTCCTTCTTTTTTATTTTTTTCCGTAGCTTCAGCAATATCGACTGTATTTTCCGATGTAGAAGTTAATTCTTCAAGTTTGATTTCTGAATATTCAATTTTTTCTTTTTTCGGTTCAGGTTCAATTTCCTCAATGCCGTTCGCTTTTACTTCTTCTTTTTTTTGCGTTGAAACGGGTTCTTCTATTTTTTTTATTTGTGCTTTTTCAGCTTTAACTAACTTTTTTATTTTAAGCTTTTTCGTCCTGGTTATTTCTGCATTTTTTTTTATGATATTTTCAGAAGGCAGCATATCAAGTTCTTTGAGCTCTTCCAGAATATCTCCTTTAGCCAGCGAAAGCAAATCTTCTTCCGCCATGGCTTCCGCTTCGTTCAAGTCAATCTTTCCAAACTCATCCATGTCGAAATCGGCTGGTTCTCCCAGAAGTTTATCCGGCACTTCTATTGTTATCAGATTTTCCTTGTCGGATATAGAAGGGACTTTAAAATCCAGACTGGTGCTTTCCTTCTGTAAAATTATATCTATTTTCCTAATAATTTTTTCATGCTCGCTTTTTATACTGTCGAGCTGTGAAATTTCATTGATGTCTTTTCTTTCCTTATCCTCTTCTTTTTGTAATAATTTTTCTATTTTTTCTTCAATTCCTGCTATTTTTTCATTTACAACCTGTATAGTTTCTATTTGTTTTTGTTCTATTGTCTGTACTGTTTTCAGTTCGGACTTTATTTTTGCAGCATTATCTATTTTAAATTCTTCTTCATTTATCTCAGTTATATAATCCTGATCTATTTCTTGCAGAAATTTTTCTTTTTTATTTTCCTGCTCACCTTTAAGAGATGAAATAACATTTTCATGTTTAATAATATTTAAATCTTTATCTTTTAAATCTACAGTTTTTTCGACAGATTTTGTTTCTTCTTTTTTTGGCGTAATAGTTGTTTTAACAGATTTAACAGGACTTTTTCGTTTTTTTATATATGTCAGGCTGTCAATATGAAGCGTTAATTTTTGTATATTTATACGGTTTTCCTCATCACCGGATATGGAATCTGTCTTTCTTGAGTTAGTTTCAAACTCATCAATAATTGTCATTGATTTCAGCGTATTTAAATTGATGCCCAATTCTTCATAATCCTTATAGCGGGAATCTGCTTTTAAATTATCCCTTAATTTTTCATCACCATTGATAATAATACTTTCCGCTATTGCTTCAGGTATTTCGGCAATTTCTTCAGAGTCATAATCCGCTAATGCGGATTTTGTTTTATTATCAATTTTGCTTTTCATAATAATAGAATTACTAATTGACCTAAATGATAAAAAGAACCATTATTTTACAAATATTCAACTAATTTGTTATTTTCCTTATTATATTTATTATCGGTAATAATGCATACTAAGTTTATTAAAGGAATAATCAGGATATTTAATAATACTAACAAAAAACGGCAAAAGTTCAATATGAAAATAATTGTTATGCACTTATTGAGATAGAAACAATGACCAGGATAAAATCAAAAAAGATAATATCAAAACTAAAACAATATTACGGTAACATTAAAAGTTCCTCCTTACATTACTCAAATATTTATCAGCTCGTTGTCAGCGTAGTTCTTTCGGCGCAAACAACCGATAAACAGGTCAATTCAGTTACTTCAATTCTTTTTAATAAATATACCGATTTTTATTCTTTATCTGAAGCAGCGGTTTCCGATATAGAATTAGTAATAAAGAGTGTAGGGCTTTATAAAACAAAAGCCAGAAATATAAATAATTTATCTAAAATAATTGTTAATGAATATAATAACATAGTGCCGGATGAGCTTAACAAATTAATCAGTCTCCCCGGGATTGGACGAAAATCGGCAAATGTTATTTTATCAATGGGTTTTAATAAGCCGGCATTACCTGTCGATACTCATATTTTAAGAATAGCAAATAGAATCGGCTACGTCAATTCATCCGATCCGTATAAAGCTGAAATTGCGCTTATGAATAATATTCCTGAAGAAAACTGGATAGAATCGCATCTTCTATTTATTAAGCATGGAAGAGAATTATGCAAGGCAAAAAAACCGTTATGTTTAATTTGTCCTGTCAGCAAATTATGCAACTATGCATTGTCTCAGTAATGGTAAGTTTTATTAAAATATTTATCTGGGGTCCGGCGAATGCCTGTATTTAAGATAATATTTTTTAAAAATTGCAATTGTTTCCGGGTCGTTTTTCTCCTGATCAAAAACCGCAACAGTATCGATATTCGTAATTATTTTTAATGCATCATAAGCGCTGTTCGCTATGTTTTCATCAATATCTGTTATAAAATTCAGCAGATAAGGAATAGATTCAATGCTTTTATTCTCTGTTAAAACTCTCATGCTCCATAGCTTGAAAACTTTACTCGAATTTTTTAATTTTAATAATAAATCTTTTTCATGGCCAACTAAGTATTTTGCAGCCAGTTTAATAAAATTTTCCGCTTTATCGAGGTTATTTAACTCTGTTTCCGAAACTGTATCTGCATAGGATAAAATTTTTTCAAAGGAAACATCGATATTATTCCTGATGAGATAAGAAGAAATAGTGTCAGCCGATTCAACAGATCCTGACAATAACATATCTTCCCATTCTTCCCTTGAATATTTTACATCAATCGAATACCGGCTGGAAAAGAACAACACCTCTTTTAATAGTCCTTTGTCCGATGTTTTTACAGCCAGGTTTTTTAATTTTTCCAGGGGAAAAGTAAATCCCATCCTGAGAAATATTAATCCGGCTTCTTTCTTTTGAAAACTTTTCTCCTCTGATTGTTTAAAGAATACTGAGAAACAGCTTACAGTTGAAAAGAAAATAAATATACTCAGTACTACACTTAATATCGCACTATTTCTGATGTTATTGAAAAATTCATTAATAAGAAAAAACAAAAATAATATTATTTTTATAAGTTTTATGCCGGTAATCGCAATACCGGTATCAATTACCGAATAAATAACTTTATCCAGTATCCCGTAAATAAACAATATGCTTAGAAAGAGCAGAATCCTTATGCTTAATTTTTTTTTAAGACTAAGTACTATAAGAAGGAGCCATGAATATATAACTGTGTTTGAATATCTTCCGTTCAGCAAACTTAAAAGTGGATTCCACGGCCAGTCCTGAACTCTGATATAATCAATTAAAGTAAAAATGATGGTAAAAATATATATAAGGAGGAACGGCAGTATTCGCGTCTCTGCAAAAAGCAAAAAAATACCTTTCCTGCCGTATTTATCGGCGTACTCTTTTTTAAGCTGATTGATCTCGATTGAAGCAAAGATAAATATGAGGTAAAACGATAAAACAAAGAGATAAGCTCTAACAATTACAGAAACGCCATACCAGCTATAATTAAAATTAAAATACAGGTTAAAAATGAGCAGGAAAATAAAAGTAATAATAAATACTGATATTTCCCTGAGTTTTGGGATAAAAACGGTCATTTATTGATCCGAATTCTGAAATAATTTTAACATTTCCGTGGAAAAATAATGATCTTCAACTCCGTAGCCTTTTTTATTTGTACCAATTACGGTAAATTCAGAAAAATTTCTGTAACGAAGGTATTTATTTTTTTTGCTTTTGGGGACTGGCATAGGCAAGGAGTAAAATGATTTTGCAACTAATAAATCGACATCATCCTGCGCATCCATATATGAAAATTCGCTTGAAATCAGGCTGCCGCTATTTTCATCTATTGTGAGAGATTCGCATTCAACATTAATAATCGGGATATTGCCGCTTTTCTTGGAAATAAATCCGTTCGATTCCGGTATTGTGTCTTTCTCGTTATACGTTAAGGTCATTGACATGTCGCGGAATTGCACTGTCACGCGGCTTTGTATGCTGATATTGCTTAACTTATTAATGCCCCATAAATGTTCGCGCTGTCCTAAACAATCAAAATTAGCTTTTTTCCCTTTATCCTCACCGGATTTAACTAATATGTCTCCTGTAATTTTACATCTTTGCTGATATTTATTCCATGTTTTATTGCTGATGATTTGCTGGTCATTGATTACATCATCAATAATATTTTCAGGAAAGTCATATATCGGGAAAACGCCCTGAATATATAAATTTGCAGTAATAAATTCGTTTTTAAATACAAGCTTGAATTTTTCCAAAGGAGAAGAGATGTTGTATTCAAACTTGCCATTCGATATTTTTTTATTGTTCAGCTTTCCGTTGAAGTCAATAAAGCTCGTATTCTCATATTTTTTATTATTAAATATAATTAACCAGTCGGCTTCAATTTGATTCTTATTGAAGAGATAATCAATATCAACAGAGCCGTAAACCTTATTTTTTTTGCTGATGAAGTTAATATTAAATGATTCTACCCATTCTTTATGTTTTTTAAATTCATGTATGTATTCATCATTTTTATGAATCATGAGAAATTATTCCTTTAATCGGTTTTTAATGCCTTCATAAAAGTTTCAGGCGAATTGGGGGACCAATATATATTATTAAATCATTTTGATATAAAATTTAAATCGTATATCTATATATTATTTGTTCAAAGGAGAATTAATTTTATAAAAAGATTAAAGCATAATTCAATCATTTTTTAAAATTATTAATTCTTTTTTAAAAGAGCTATCCTCGGCAAATTTGCATAATCATTCAACATAGTAACAGTGAATTCTTTCCCGATATCGGTTTTCTGAATGTTAGATTCATTTCCTATTTCAATTATCAGCATTCCGTCAGGATTTAATAATTCTCCTGCTTCAGATATCAGCCTGTTTATTATTTCATTTCCATGATCTCCGGCAAACAAGGCATTTTTTGGTTCAAAGAATATTTCTTTTTGCAGAGAACCATTAATTGCCATATCTAAATATGGAGGATTGGACAGAATTATATCGAATTTTTTGCCTTTGTATGCCTGGAATAAATCGCTTATGGAAAATAAAATAGAATCGTTTCCCAGGATTCTTTTCGCATTCTTCCTGGCAATTTTTAATGCTTTCTCCGAATTATCGCAGGCATAGACAGAAAGATCAGGCCTGTTTATTTTTAAGGCAACTGCAATCGCTCCGGAACCCGTGCCTATATCAAGAACAGAATTGTCTTTTTTCGCATAGTAAATTACAAGGTCAACAATCTGTTCAGTTTCAGGTCTAGGGATTAATACATCTTTTGTTACTATAAAGTCAAGCGAGTAAAATTCTTTCTTTCCAGTAATATACGCAACAGGTTCGCCCTTTATTCTTTTTTTTATAAAAGAATTAAGTTTTGTTATATTGCTTTTAGTAAGCTCATTTTCCCAATCGACAAAGAGTTTAAATTTATCGGTATTTAATACTTCTGCCAGCAATACCTGGGCATCAAGAACAGGATTATCAATGTTTTTTTTTAAAAATATATTGATTGTATTATTAAGAGCTTCTTCAACAGTCATAAAAAATCATCTTTTAAATGCTGATATTAACTTTTACCTGAAGATTTTAAAAGCTGTTCCTGATCGTATTTTTTTAAATTTTCGATCAGACCATCCAGGTCACCATCAAGTACGCTTTCCAGTGAATGAAGCGTAAGCCCGATCCTGTGATCTGTAACGCGTGATTGCGGAAAATTATATGTTCTGATCTTTTCGCTTCTGTCTCCCGAACCTATTTGAGAGCGTCTTTTCTCGGATTCTTCATTCTTTCTCTCATTATCGACGATTTCAAATAATCTTGCCCTAAGAATTTTAAGCGCTTTAGCCTTGTTTTTATGCTGCGATTTTTCATCCTGACAGGTAACAACAAGACCTGAGGGGATATGAGTAATTCTGACTGCGGAATCCGTAGTGTTTACGGACTGTCCCCCGTGTCCCGACGATCGGTATACGTCAATGCGCAGCTCTTCCGGTGCAATGTGAACGTCGCTTTCTTCAGCTTCCGGTAATACAGCAACCGTGACCGCAGATGTGTGAATTCTTCCGCTGGCTTCGGTTACAGGTATTCTTTGAACTCTGTGTGTTCCGGATTCGTATTTTAAGTTATCATAAGCATCGCTTCCGGATACTGAAAATACTATTTCTTTGAGTCCGTCTTTGCCGGTTGTGTTTGCATTTACTATCTCAGTTTTCCAGCCTTTTGTGTCCACATAACGGCTGTACATTCTGAATAAATCTCTCGCAAAAAGAGCAGCTTCGTCGCCACCAGTACCGGCTCTTATTTCAATAAGTATATTTTTCCCCGAGTTGGGATCTTTCGGCAGTAATAAAATCGTCAGCTCTTTTTCAATATTATCTATTTTTTCTTCAAGAACGGAAATTTCCGATTTAAGCATATCTTTCATTTCCTGGTCTTTTTCGCTGCTTAAAAGTTCCTTTGCATCGGCCGCTTCTTTTTTTATTTTATTAAATTCAAGATATTTCTGAACAATGGGTGCCAGTCTGGAATGCTCCATCGTAAGCTGTTTATATAATTTCTGATCGGAAATTGTTTCCGGTTGACTTATTAAAGCTTCCAGTTCGGAGTTTCTTTTTTGAATTTCAATTAAAATGGTTTCCATTTGTTCCTGATTAAATTTATTTAACAGATTCTAACTGTAACTAAATATAATATACTATAGAAAAAAAATAGCGGCGTTAACCGCTTTTTAGAAATGCAATCTGCTCCCGAGAGGATTCGAACCTCCGGCACATAGTTTAGGAAACTACTGCTCTATCCGCCTGAGCTACGGGAGCAACTTTTATTTTTATAAGGCATAAAATATTTAATTTTCTTGCAAGCTTTTTTTATGAAGTTATGAATATAAATTTTTTCGTTTTGAAGCGACTACTCTCTGAAAGTCCCTGATGTTTTTCACAACAACTTTATCGTTGAATAATTCTATTTTACCAAGCTGATTTAAATTATGAAGAACTTTCTGGACATCTTTAAGCTGCAAACCGGCCCAGCTGGAAATGTCCTGGCTTGTCACTTTGAGGGTGACAGCTTCCTGAAGGTCAAGATGCGGATCCTGTTCGGCAAGCATGTTGAAAACATCCATGATCTTTAACTGTGGCTCTTCAAGCAGCAGAATCATCAGCCTTCTCTTCTGGTCATATATTCTCTTTGCAAAGATCATCAATAGCTTGTATGCCAGTTGCGGATTTCCGTTTAAAATAGTTTCAAAGTTATCCCTGTGGAATCTGAATAATTTTACATTTCCGACCGCTATTACGGAAGCCGACCTTGGTTCCTCCTCCAGTATGGCCATTTCGCCGAATATTTCCCCTGATTCAAGTATATCCAGTGTTTTTTCGTTATTATTAATAATTTTTACGATCTTAACCTGGCCGCTTTGAATAAAGTAAAATTCATTGCCCGGTTCAAATTCGCAAAATATTATTTCATTAGGGGAATATTCCACTCCAAATTTTTCAAATAACTTATCATCTAATATCATAATAGCTACTTTTTCCCTGAGCTTTCAATTGCTTTTAATCTTTTTAAAGCCTGTTTGCTGACCGCATCGTTTGGTTCAATTGAAACAACTTTATTATAATATGCACCTGCTTTATCTTTATTGCCTGCCATTTCGAATGCTATGCCGATATGCAGAAAAGCGTTCTTGACATTATCGGATTTTGGGAATTTCTTTATCATGGCTGTAAGGTTATTTACAGCTTCCTTAAAGTTATTAATTTTTAAATAACACCTTCCAATCTCAAAATGAGCCTTCTCGAAAATTTTATTTTCCGAATCATTTTTTAACGTTTTTATATTTAGTATCTTTTGAAACAGCGGAAGAGCATCATTATACCTTTCCTGTGAGAAAAGGCTGACTGCCTCATAGAACATTTCCGTTATATCTTTTTGTCTTAAACCGGCAGTTTCTTTAGGCTCGTCGAAAGCAGTGTCGTTAAGAAGCTCGTCGTCGTTGCTATCCGAAAAAAAATCCTGAGCGCCTTTTGAACCGGTGTTTTTGTTAACTCCAAGAAAATCCCCGCTGGAACCATTATCTTCTATGCTGAAATCGGTTAAATCAACATTGTTTGTTTCGGACGGCTCCTCCGACGGTTTCCCTTTTCCAGTATCGGCAGACTGGAATTCGGTATTTGATCCGCCGGTATCAATAGTATTTATGCGCTGCATTGCCAGTTCCGAAAATTTTGTTCCAGGATAATGTTCAAGATATCTTTTAAATGCATACTTGGCCTGTTGAAGATTTCCCGACTTGAAATAATATTCGCCTATTTTGAAAAGCTCTGCTGCAGGGTTTATACTATCGCTTTGTCCGAGTATTTCTCTCTGCATATCGGTTATGCGCCGCAGCTGGTTGCTGAAAACGCGAAGCATTTTTGTTACCATGGAGACATTCTTAATCATCATTTTTTCAAAATCGGCCCTGCTTACAACCAGCACCGTTGTGTCTCCGACTGTCTGGGCTGTTTCTTCACGAGGGTATCTGCCGATAGCCGATTTAACACCGAAAAATTCACCGAGTTTAATATTTTCTTTCAGTTCTTCACCTGAATCAATTTTAATCGATGTTAAAACCACTTTACCGGCTTTTAATATATAAATTACATCGCTCCTGTCTCCCTCAAAATAAATGATTGAGCCATGTTTATAATTCCTGGTTAGTATATTCATTGCCGGTTTGTTGGCACCGTTTGACATCTCCTGTCTCCATTATATATCTTATTGCATGATACCGAATTGAATAATAAGCCAAAGCAATGTTATTCAAGTTTAAAAAAATTATGTTTTTATTACCTTCGATTTGTCCATGAAAAACTGAAAAGATGACTAACTCTATAAATATCAACAAAATTATATTGCTGATAAATTATTACAAACATTAATAAATGCCAAGAATTTTTTATAATTAGAAAAAATAATTTATTCAAATTCAACCGGTAAAAAAGGAAATTTTTTCCGAAAGCCGACAGCCCGATTGATTCTTTCCGTTAAACCTTTCAGGTCGCCTATTATTATTTTTTCTGTGCCGTCAATAATTATGTTCTGGCATTTTATTTTATGATGGTCAAAAACCGGCTTAAATTTTTTATCTCCATATGCCGGTTTACCGTTAATTATTACAAGGAGGACATCTTTAAGCTCTGCAGATACTATTGAATCATAAGGATTTTCTTTCTTCCCTGCGAATACCACCAAATCCGCCGTTTGCCCTGGCCTTATCTGTCCTGTTTCCTTTAATCTGAACGCTTTGGCAGCATTCATTGTAACCATCTTAACAATTAGTTCTTCAGGCAGCGGTTTATTGTATAATTTTTTATAAAGTTCTCTGTCAAACTTTATTTCGTGCAACAGGTTAACTCCGCCGGACATGGGTGAATCTGTGCCTATGCAAACATTAACATTTGCCTCCAGCAATTGCCTGATGTTTGTCGTTTTATTATACATAAACATGTTCGAATCCGCACACCAGACAACGGAAGAACCGCGTTCTTTAATCAGTTTAATATCGTCATTGGAAAATGAAAGCCCGTGAACAAGAACCGAATGGTCCGAGAGCGCACGTTTTCTGTCAAGCGTCTTAACATCCTGTCTTGTCTCCTGATCAAAGCCTTCCGAACAGTGCGTCAGGAAGGGGATGTCTTTTTGAACTGCAAGGCTGTGCTCTGCTTCAATTCCGTCTCCCCATGCGAGGGCAAACGATGCGACTGAATGCGCCATGGCGAACCTGCTTATGACTTTCGTAGGCAGTATATCAATAAATGGATCCTGAACAAAATGAGGAATGTGGTCCGAAACATTCGTAACGCCCGAAATTAAATTTCTGTATCCGCCAAGCAGATAAAGATCCCTGTTTTCAATTTGCTGCCTCTCTTCATATACAGAGGCGCTTTTTAAGTCATTATCCCATGGCAGCCAGTTCTCATAAGGCCCGTTTCCGACTTTTGGATAATACGTTCCCAGTAAATGATCGTGGCTGTTTATTAGTCCGGGCGATAAAACGCAGTTTTCGAGTTCAAATGTAGCGGGTGTTTGTATTCTGTCTCTGGTGATTTTTTCTATTTTATTATCATTAATAATTATATTTGCGTTTTTTATTTTGTTTTCAGGAGTTACAGCCGTAAGTCCTGTAATTCCCCATCTGCTCATTATTGACTCCAAGGGTGTTGTTTTTTATTAAAATATAGTAATACAATAAAATTGAAAGTTCAGTCAAGTAAATAATGAACTTTGTATTATTAGTCGGTATATATTTTCAAATATTACAACTAAATTTATTAAATGTCTAATACTATATTTTTAAATTCTATATTATATATATTTTATTAAAATTGACA
>JAZDKB010000036.1:0-140962 GCA_043803405.1 Spirochaetota bacterium
GAGAGTGTAATATTTTTTGTGTAAACAGATATTAGATATTCACTCTATCTCCAAAATGTATAGCAAACTGATTCAATGCAAGCCCCCATTCGACAATAGGCCTTGTCCATTTTCTGGATATATTTGTTATTGCCAGATACAAAACTTTGTAAATCGCGTCATCATTAGGGAATGCGGCTCTTTTCTGAGTTACCTTTCTTAGACTTGAATTCAGTGACTCTATTGCATTTGTCGTGTAAATTACTTTTCGTATATATTCAGGGTAATTAAAAAACTCATTCAAGTTTTCCCAGTTCTCTTTCCATGATTTGGATATTGACGGATATTTGTGATCCCATTTTTCTGCGAACTTTTCAAGTTCCTGCATCCCCTCTCTTTCACACGATGCTCCATAAATCCTTTTTAAATCAGAACACAATTCCCTTCGATCTTTATAAATAACATATCTTGTCGAATTTCTTATCATATGAACAATGCATAGCTGTATGCGTGTTTTAGGGAATACTGCATTTATTGCTTCCGGCAATCCTTTAAGTCCATCTATACAGGCTATCAGTATATCTTTTACACCACGGTTTGAAAGTTCAGTTACTATTCCCATCCAGAACCTGGCTCCTTCATTTTCGCTGATCCAGAGCCCTAAAACTTCTTTATCTCCCTTAATATTGATTCCTATTGCCGTATATACTGACTTATTTAGTGTCCTGCCTTCGCTTCTGCCTTTAATTACTATCGCATCAAAATATATTATCGGGTACATCTTATCTAGCGCTCGATTCTGCCAACTCCTTACTGTCTCCATGACTGAATTTGTTACGTGGCTTATCAGTTCTGCTGAGACTTCAACCCCATATATTTCCAGCAAATGTCCTTGTATATCTCTGTTAGTCATCCCTCGGGAATAAAGCGAGATTATCTTATCGTCAAATCCTGTAAATCGTCTCTGATGTTTCTTTATTATTGTTGGTTCAAATTCTGAGTTCCTGTCCCTGGGGACTTCTATCTCTATTTCTCCATTATCTGTTATTACGTTCTTCTTGCTTTTTCCGTTGCGGCTATTACTTTTGTTTTCTCTCTTTTGATTTTTCTCGTATCCAAGCTCATAGCTTAGTTCTGAATTTAAAGCTGTTTCCAAAACCCTTTTCTGAAATTGCTTCAAAAGTCCATTTGGGCCGCTTATCTGATTTACTGTTAAATTCTTAAAATCTATCTGCTTTAACAGTTCTTCTACTATTTCTTTTCCTTCAGCCATTTTCTTCTCCTCTGTCTTCAATTATTTATTCTATGGCTGTTTACACAATCTTTTTTACACTCTCTGGGGGGGCAGCTGAAAATCGAAAGTTCTCCCGGGAACGGAACCCGCATTACACTCATTACCCAGCCGCCGGCGGAACTGGCTTCTAAAAAGATCAGACCGGCATAGAAGCAGGGCTGCCTCACGCTAAAACAACGGTGTATATTATTGTATTCGACTATCATATCACGCACAAAGCCGTTGCTTTTTTGCACCCTAACCCCGTGCGAAGCCTCCCCTTGGGACTGAGGGGGCACTAGCCGGTGCCCCCTCCGGGGGTTAGGGGGCGGGAACATGCTGGTCTGCCTTCAAATATTTAGCATAGAGGCAGCCCTGGGCATAGAGGCGACACGGAGAAATTATCTGTGAACTCACTGAAAATAATCATTATAATTACAATGAGTTACTTTGTTCTATCATTATTTACCGGGTTCAATAGCATGACTGCCGGAATGTCCCCTGCAGCTATAAATAAACCTCTAAAAATATTACTGATCAACAGTGAACTCTCCCGCCGATAAATCCGCAGCAGCATAAACCGCAAATAACGCCCGTTTTCCTGCTTATATCAAAGCAAATCTCTATTCAGCAGATAGGCCAATTCTCCCCTTGCCCCTTATCAAGGGGAAAGTGTGACAGACAGGATGTCTTAACGTCGGCTATGCGACAGGATGTCACGTTTATGGCCGACGGCTGAGGGCATTTCTCCCATCATCCTGGAATAACCCAAATATCTTTAGATAAAACGCCGGAAAGGTTTCCTGCTTTTTTAAAAAAGCTGTTTAAATTTAAATTGACTTTTATTGAACTTTATATTTCTTATTATTAGATATAGAAGATTATTGATTCAACTATTGCTCATTGCATAAGCGTAAAAGCATCAAAAGCAACAACCTATGATTATTTGTAAACTATTCCTGCTTTCCGCGATTTTTCTTTATATGGTAACTTCTGCTTTTTCAGCTGAAAAGTTAACAATTCAGGATTTTGTTATTTATACTGCTCTGGGAGAAAGACATATCTTTTCCGAGGTGATCAGTGAACTGCCCGATAACACCCTTCTAATAATAAATTTTACATCTATTAACTGCAAGCCATGCAGAAAGGAAATACCAGAGCTTCGCGAATTCCATACACAACATCCCAAACAGGCAAAACTTATATACATCTATGCGGAAGCAGGCAAACCGGTGCAGGAAAACGCAAAATCTCTCGGCGTGCTAAACATTGCCTATGTTGATCCGTTTGGAAAGGCGCGGGAAATATTTTTCGTAAAAAGCGTTCCTACAACAATACTAATAAATAAAAATAAAAATATAGTTGCACGTTTTGACGGATATACGGAAAAAAATATGAATGATATAAAAGCCATCCTCCTGGAGAAAAAAAAATGAAAACAAATAAACGTATTATAAGTTATCCTTCAATGATTTTCATTATCATCAGCTGCTTATTCTTTTTTAATGGTTACGCAATATCCCAGAAACACGGCGAAAAGACGGATACTAAAACAAAGAAAAAAATATACATCTCAACTATAAAAGCTGCCGGCATATTTTTTTGAGAGGTTGTTTCCACCGGGACCTATCCATAAACCAGACAGGTTTCCGAGAATTGTTTTACCGCCTATTTTCAAATTTGTCTCCTTCTGAGAAACGAGTTCTTTGCAAAACAGGATAACAATAATTATGATTTTGGATTTTTCATCTTAGCTTTCCTGTATTCATGTTGCAATGCACAGGCGCTTTGTCTTGACCCCAAGACTTGAGATATTGCTTTAATGTAACAGACTGATAAGAAAGCGGCGTATGACAGAGGAATTCCCGGCAGCGGATTTTTTAAGGGAAAGTGAATAAAACCATAACCGGCAGTTAATCCCGGTTATGGTTTCGGCTGAACTTATGCTTCACTCTTTTTTTCACCGAATTTATCTTTCGCTTTATCAGCGAAAGATTTTGCTGCCTCGCTTATTTTTTCAAAGCCCTCTTTTACATCTTCTTCCACTTTCTTGGATAAGTCTTTAATTTTATGGCGGGTCTCATTCCCTGACTGTGGTGCAAAAAGCAACCCTAATACCGCACCGACTGCAGCTCCAATAAGAAAGCCTGCGAATATCTTCATCCCATCATTATCATTAGACATTTTTGTTTCCTCCTTTCATATCTTTTATCTGTTGCCAGCCCTGCTTTATTGCCGGTAATAAACTTATAATACCTGCCACTTTTGTGAATACATTTGTGCTTACAAAAGAAGCAATATCTCCTGCTATTTTAACCGCCTTTTTTGACGATTCAATGACGTTGTCTACCTGATCCAGTTTATCTTCAACGCGCACGCTGATATTTTTAATCTCTTTCGCAAGGTCCGTTATTTCCACGGACATTTTTTCCGCCTGGACACATAGCACCTTCATACGACTTAGAGCCGATACAACGGCAATCACCAGTACGATGAATCCGGCCGAGAATATCAGAACTCCGGTTATTATTACAATTTGAATTGTTAAAGTCATATTATTTAACTATTCCTTAATAAAATTAATTATTGCAAAAGTCATACTCTGTGTTGTTCATTATTTCTATATTCTGCAACATATAAACGATAATGTAAATTCATGATATCTGTGAGTTTTTACTAATACATATTGTTATAAAAAATTTTAAATAAATAAAAAAATTCTTCTGACTTTTTTCAGTTCTTTGTTCTGGTTTACTTTTTTGAATGCGCCGCCTGTGGAACGCTTTCAGCAGGCACTTTAGGGCCCAGTAACACCGCGATCCATTGCGTGCTTTTATTGTTTTCGCACGCGAATTTCAGCGTCATGGTTAACGGTATGCAGAGAACCACACCGATCAGGCCAAGCAGGCTTCCCCAAAAGATCAACGAAAGGAATACTATCAGCGTGGACAAACCAAGCCTCCACCCCATGAGTCTGGGTTCCACTACATTGCCAAATATGAAATTAACAGCCAGATATCCGGCAGCACTGAGCAATGCATAACCAGGCCCGAGTTGGACAAGTGAAAGTAAAACCGCTGGAATTGCGGCTATAATAGAGCCGACATTGGGTACATAGTGCATCAGAAAGGCTATAAAACCCCAGAGAACAGGAAAATCTACACCAAGAATGTATAGCCATAGCCCAATCAGAATACCTGCAGTCATGCTGATACCTGTCTTGATTATCATATAGCGTTTAATATCATCAACGAACTTTGTGTATTGGGCAAAAGATTGCAGTGGATCGCCGATGATGGCCCGAAGCTTAATTGGAAAACTCGATGCTTCTAGCAGAATAAACGTTACAGTGAGCAGGATCAAAATAATATTGGAAAGCGCTGTGCCTAAACCACCGAGCATTCCAACAGCCAGCCTCATTAACGCCTCAGGATTGATATACTCGAGCAACATTTTTTCCGTGATCCGCATGCCTTTTTTTACAAGCAACACATTGAGTGCTGTGACTTGTTCACGTATGCGTTGTTGATACGAAGGCATGGCATCTGTAAAACTGTTGAGGGATGCTCCTACAAAACCGCCGACTATCATGAGAATGATGACCATGACTGTCACTACGATCAATACCGCAACAACGGAAGGAATGTGTTTCCGCTCGAGCCATAGTACCGGCGGAGTCCCGAGCATAGCCAGGAAAACGGCTACAAGAAAGGACACCAGTACCGATTGCGCCTGGTTAATGCCACCTATAATAATCACGAGAGCTGCCGCGATGACAAGGAAGCGGATTCCCCGCTGAGAATTATTCTGTTCAGTCATGGATAAACATCTCCCCTATCATCATAGTGTTCTTATTTTCATTCCGCCCACTTTCTTATTGCAAATTTGATTAATGATCTCTATAATCTCCTTCCCTGAATGACCCGTATCAGTACAACGATAATAGCAACTACAATCAAAATATGTACGAATCCTCCAATAGTATAACCGCTAATTAACCCTAACAGCCAGAGTATCAATAATATTACAGCAATTGTCCATAGCATAACATCCTCCTTAATTTCAAATCTGCCTTCGCGTTTCAGCATTAAGCGACAACAAATCTGCGATCTTTTTGATCCTGGATCCGAATTGCTCAATGATAATCCGGTTCCTGAAATTTCCTGTTTGTTTTATTAAAAGCAGATTTTCAATCGAATCTTGCAGAAATTATAATGAGTATTTAACATATTGTAAATTGTTGGAATCTATCATTTTGGTGTAACATAATCTGTTATATAAATTATACAAAAATAATCAGTGGAACCCGGCGCCTGCAAACCGATCGTATTTACCTAATCTTTCTATTAACTTATATGAGCAGGCCTTATGATTAAGAGAAAGTGTTTTCTACAGAGAAGCCGATCAATCCAAATGCTTTGTAATCAACAGGGTTGACGGATCGTCAGGAATATTATTTTCGGCAAAACCCATTTGTTTGCTGAACTTGAGCATGGCCTGGTTGCTCTTAAGTACGAAGCCAGAGATTTGCTTTACCCCGCTTACCTTAAGATGATTAATCAATGCATTTATCAGTCTTGCTCCAATGCCACGCTTTTGCCATGCGTCTGTGACAACTATCGCAAACTCGCAGTCCGCCCGATCCGGATCGATTACGTATCGAGCCACTCCGATTTCTTCTTCACCTGATTTTCCACTGTGCAGAACAATCAGGGCAATCGCATTTTTTGAATCCGGTTCCGTAAACTTTATTAAGTCATTCTTGCTGAGATCTTTGAGCGTACCATGAAAGCGGAGGTAGCTGGACTGAGCTGAAAGTCCATGAACAAATGCCTGTTCTCTATCTGCATCGGCAGGTACGATATGCCGTAACGTTAACTTCGTGCCATCCGCAAGTGTCCAAATTCCTTCATTATCATTTTGACTCATGATACAACCTCACGATCAATAATTAAAATAAATGCGTATAAAATGTTTCTCTCCCACCAGATATAGCAATAAATCCATCAAATATATTATTTTTTTGCATAGATATCGTTTTGCCATATACCTCTGTCAACATTACCATCAAAATAATAATAATATTTCCCTTCTCCGTGTTTCAGCCCGTTTTTCCATTTGCCTATGTACTTATCACCATTAGCGTAAAACATCGCACCACTCGCCTGGTATATACATTACCGGTTGAATATCTCTTAGATTTGATTTTAAGAGACAAATTCATCTCCCTGATGTTTTAGTGACAGAACTTCAATCAACTTTGCTTTCTTCCCGCAACCAGCAACACTATACCGCTCACAAGCGCAATCCCTCCCACGATCGGAGACAGCGTTTTCGTCTTCCCGGTAATCAACTGGATAGTACCGATATCTATGAACTTTTCCCTGGTCGCGTAAGTGATACCCTGACACACTAACGAGGCGATTCCGATAACGATAAGTATGATGCCTATCAACATGCGTGTTTTCATTCAGATACTCTTTCTATATTCTTTAGAATTTTTAGATTCCTATGCTCCCAATACGAATCGCTAAGAAATTTCCAACGAATCCGAAGACATTTAACAGCCATATAATCAATACAACAACTACTGCTACATTCAAAATTTTCTTTATGGTGGATTGCATCGGTATGTATCTATTGATCACCCATAGGATCATTCCAACAATAACTAAAACAAATAATAATTGGATCAATGGCATAGTATTTCTCCTTTCATGTTTTTCTATCTACTTTTTCTCTTCAATCTTTAAGAGGCTCTTTACAGATTTTACACCTCTAATTATTTTTATTTTTTCTACAATCCGTTCCTCAGTTACTCTGCTATTCACAAAACCCTGGAGAACAACATCTCCTTTTGTCGTCGTAACATCGATCTTCAAATATTTGGCATCCGGGTCTTTAACGATTATTCCATTAACCTGTGTTGTGGTAGTGGAGTCGTCTATATATTCACCCGCTGTCTCGCCTCTCATTAAGCTGCAGCCCGAAACCATAGTTACTCCAAAAATTATTAATACTGACATTAAAATAATCTTTATCATTTCTTTTCTCCTTTCTTTAGATTTCCAACCATCTGATTGCGCTGTTAATAAATATAACAACCATAATGGAATCGCTTCAGTTTATTTCACCGATATAATTTCTAAAAGAACCCGCATCTTTGCTTTCGCTTTCTTTAAATTAATGCCGTCATAGGACAATTTAATTACCCAACGATCATCTTGTTATTTACGCTCTTTACACCGTTTATGTCATTGACAATTTTAGTCACCATGTCCTTTTCGGCTGCATTCCTTGCCTTGCCGCCCACTGTGACAATCCCGCGCTTCGTCGAGACCGTGGTATTAAGGACGCTGGTAGAACGATGGAGCAGCAGCGCTATTTTAATCTGGGCTGTAATGGAAGCATCATCGATCTTTTCACCCGTTGTTCGGATTGTCTTTTCCGGGGTTTTAGATACGGTCATCTCATTTATAACATCTTTAACACCTTCTACATCCCGAGTGTATTCGGCCGTTAGCTCCTTCTGCGCCAGGTTTGCTGTATAGCCCCGAAGGTATACGACGCCGTCTTTGACGTCAACCTCGGTCTTGTCGGCGCTTATGCTACGATGCAATAAGAGCATGACTTTCACCCTGTCCCTGAGCCATGCATCCGAGTTTCTAGTCGGAAGCGCGTCTTTAACTTCCAGCCTGTTGTCTACGCTTTTAATCCCGGCCAGGCCATCCATGGTCTCCTGTGCCAATAATTTGTGATATTCTCCGGAGACGATCCCCGTCAAGGTGACGGCGCCATTCCTGGACTGGATCTTAATATCATCGTCCTTGAGGTATGTCTTGAATACAAACGAGTTTTTGATGGATAATTCTATGCGCTCATCCATATTCAATGCGAGCACAGGCATGCTGAACAACAGCACAGCCACCACTGCCAATATCAAAAAAATAGAATATTTTGTTTTCATATTTGGTTTCCCTCTTTTTGATTATTATTTTTTGAACTTTTTATTGCTAAGGTCTCATATCTTTTAAATTAATTTTCATCATATTTCATGCAACTGGAGCTGGCTACCCAACATGCAAGAAACTCCGCTCTCTTACTACTTCCCCAGGACCTTCTTGACCTGACCGATCTTTTCCTGCACTTTGCCGGCTATATTTTCGTCTTTTCCTTTGGCTTCCAGCTTGGAATTCATACCGAGCTTACCGGTGATCTCCTTGAATTTACCCCTTACTTTGTGAAACTTGCCTTCTGCCTGATCTTGTGTTCCGGATTTCATTGTATTTCTCCTTTTATTAGTTTAATTTTTATTACCTGATTTCGTAAATACTTATTGAGGTTATTTATGTATTTCTGAAACACAGAAATATCCTTCATATGCCAAAATAGCACGACATGCCGTACGACTTATTTACTGAGGCGGCACAGTAATAATATTGTTTTGCAGAGCAATTGTTCCATATGTAGTAGCCCCTGCCAGTATTCTGCCTGCCACCGAAGCGCCGGTCATCAACGTTATATCTCTGCCCGACACTATGGTTCCGGAAAATATAGTATTCTTTCCAAGAGTCGCATCCTGGGTAACCTGCCAGAAGACGTTTTTGGCCTGTGCGCCGTTGGCCAGGACAATATTGCCGTTCGTTGTTGTCATTGAGGATCCTATCTGGAAGACCCAGACAGCATTAGTGTTGTCCTGGGCGTCCAGCGTAAGAGGGCCCATGACGTTTGAGAGTCCAATTTTACTCGGAGATGTATAGATACCAGGGATCAGGATGAGCCCGCTTAGGTCCTGATTTGAAGTAAAAGCGAACGCGCCTGTTGCAGCAGGCCGTGACGCGAGGTCGTTATACGCAATAATCAAGTCAATCTTAGCCTGAGCTGAGATAGCATCGTTAATGTGTATTGCCCCCCCGGTTATCTGTTCACGCGGAAATCCGGTTGCCGAACTGTCCGAATCCAACGAAACATCCCCATAAACATGAGTTGCGCCGGTTTTACTATTTGCAGTAGTAGCAATAACTCCAAACGTACTGGCTGTTCCAAGAATCGGTGCCGGACCTGCCAGGCCTGAGTATCCCTTCGATTCTCGACCTATCACCACATTATTTTTGCCGTATTTGGCTGTAAATGCAGAAAGGAATAATGCCATCATGACAATTATGATATAGAACATCATCTTACTAATATTACGTAATGGCTTAAAATAACTTCTGTCTGTACGGATACACGCATACTCTTTTTTAATATATGAATAGCACTTATCATTCAGCACCTTGTCGAAGGGGCATGCGCGTATTTGTGATATAACTCGTTCGGTTTTCATGTTTTATACTTCCTTATATCATTCTTATCGAAGCATAACCAATAGTTTACTTTACCGGAATAAATACAAATGTCAATTCATGATAACCGTGAGTTTTTACTAATACATATTGTTATAATAAATTTTTAATATTGAAGTCGCATGTCACTTATTGAGTCACAGGGCTAACTGAAAAAGTCAAAATAGTTATGAACGGTCAACGGCATTAAATATGTTATTAATTATTTAAAACTAAATTTAATAGGTGGATTGTTAAATATCTGTTGTAGATAGAGATCAGCCGGAACCGGATGATCTGAGGTCAAAATACGCGGTAATGTGCCCTGATGGACGCGATCAGGTCCTGTGAAGGGCCGGCTTTGTGAATGTAATCCACCGCACCTGCTTTAAGCATTGCGCTAGCCCTGTCCGCTTCCTCGTGCATTGAGAGACCGATTACCTTGACACCGGGCATTTCGGACACGATATGCCTGGTGGCTTCAATCCCGTTCATACCCGGCATATTCACATCCATAACAACGACATTCGGGCATAATTGCATTGTCATTTCAACAGCGTTCTCTCCGTCAAATGCTTCTCCCACTACTTCTATATCCGGCATCGAGCGCAGCAGTCCGCAAAGGCCTTCACGCATAATTTTATGGTCATCCGCGACCAGCACGCGAATTTTTAACTTACGTTCATCTGCTCCAATTTTATTCTTATTGTAAGGCTGGACATACGGTTCCTGTTTGATATCGTCTTCATTATATATGGCCGGCTTTGGTAACGGCGCAGTTATTGACACGCTGGTGCCATGTCCCGAAGCGCTGTCAATTGTCATGTATCCTCCTATAAGGCCTAGACGCTCGCGCATATTGAACAATCCGAATCCCAATTCAGAACCCTGTTCTATCGTCTGCGTAGAATCAAATCCTGCGCCATCATCAGATACTATGATTTGAACATGGTCGTCTATCCGGCTTATTGATACCCGGGCTGCTTTTACCTGCGAATGCTTGATAGTGTTAAGAAGCAGTTCCCGCACGGACTGGAATAGCAGATAGGACGTTCCACCCGAGTCCGGTTCTATTTTAATCTCCGCCTTTATCTCTATAACAATTCCATGTATCTCTTCCATCCACTTTCCCAGCCATTTTACTGCAGCTACCAGGCCCTCGTTGTGAAGAATAGGCGGCGAGAGTTCAGCGACCAGTGATCTGGATGTTTTGATGGACTCATCAATTAATTCAGCCGTTCGTACCAGCGACTGGCGTAAATCGTCATCCATATATTTTTTCTGTACCGCCTGTATACCCCATTTTGCCCCTACCAGGAGTTGCTGAAGATTATCGTGAATAACTTCCGCGAGCCTTTTCCGCTCCCGCTGTTCCACATGGGTCAGCTCCAGTGTTATGGCGCGAACCTGCGCAGTACGCGCGTGAACCAGTTCTTCCATCATATCTTTCGCCCTGAATAATTCATCCTCGGCCCGCTTGCGGGCAGTAATATCGCGGATATTGCATTGAATTACTTTTTGATGTTCAACCAGGTAAGAATTACTGACAAATTCTACATTAATAAGCCGGCCGTCTTTTGTTTCGAGCGGTAAATCTTCGTAACGGACATATCCTTTATATTGAAGTTCTGAAAAAGTGGCTCTTGATGCTTCTTTATCTTTAATAGCGCCGATTTCCCAAAGCTTCTTTCCTAAAAAATTTTCTCTTGTATATCCCAGCATTTCTACCAGGAACGGATTAACATCAGATATTTGTCCTGTCAGGGCATCAAGGATTAATATTCCGTCCCGAGCTGTTTCAAAAAGACGCCGGTAGCGGATCTCGGAAATCTCCAGCGCTTCATCCACCCTGTGGCGCTCGATAAACTTCAATACAGAGTCCATGAGTAAAGTTAGCTGTCCTATATCAGTATTGTCATAGCCGGTTTCCTTATTGGCAACACCTACCACTCCCACGATATGTCCATCGATAAAAACCGGAATGGTCATAAAATTATTAAGCATAGCATGGCCTTCAGGGAATCCATTTTCCAGTGGATTGGGCGCGCAAAAATCATTGACCATGACCGGACTAGCCTGCCGCACCGCCTCGCCCCAGATGCCGGTCTTTTCGAGCTGGTAAAAAACCGGTTTTTCAGTAATGGCACAGTCCTTCATTGCATCTCTGGACCATGTGTTGAGTGTGAGTTTTTTATCGGATTCATTATAATCGGATTCATTATAGTTGTAAATATAACCGATTTTACTGCCGGTTAGGGCAACAGCTTCGTTTAAAGCAAATTCAAAAAGTTCCTGGATAGAGTCGGTACGGAGCTGAGATAACCTAATAAGAATGTCACGTCTTGCATCATTACGTTTAATTTCATCTTTCAATTTCCTGCGGTCTGCTTTCAGATTTTTAATTTCACGTTCGGACCGGGTCAAACATTCCTGAAGCTCTTCATAGGTTGGTTTATTTATTGGTTTAGTTTTGTGCATAAATTATCTTCGCGTATTCATTGGTTTGGCAATTCGATATTATATAATGCAATTATTTTAATTAACAATAAAAGGAATGTAAGCCTATTTAATTTAATAAGCAACAAATAAAAACAAAATTTAATTTTAAATTCATATAACATAATGTATTAATCAATAATCACAGAATCCGTGGATTGACACATCCATTTTTTTAGTACAAGGTACCTCCCTGGTTTAATAAAAATAATCTCAATATTTAGAAATAATATCAGAATATTAAAATGGTTATTTATGGGAATTAAAAAAAATTAATAGTAAGAGGAGTATTAAAATGAGAATGTTAAGAAATTCTATTCAGATGTTATTAAACTTTGGCTGGTCCGATAGATCTATTGCAAAATACTTGATGATTAAATCAAATATAGTTAAATATTATCGCATAAAAACAAGTATCATTAAAAATGAGTTTCAGGGCTACTATTAAATTAGCCACAAAATATCTAAATGAAAAAAGTATACCGTTATCAAATAGTTGTATAAATAATCAATAAAAAAATGCCAGAAATATATATGCTGTAATAGTGTAATTTGTAACAAAAAAAATACCATATTAAAGGAGATTTTATTATGAGAATTAAAACAATACTTATTGCGTTAATTTTTGTAAGTGCTTTTTTTGCCTGCGGTTCAAAAGAAGATAAACCGGCGGCCGCACTTAAAGAGGTTAAGAAAGTACAGGATTTTGCTTACGCACAAAAAGACGAATTCGTAAAAACGATGCAAACCGAGTTAAACAAGGTAAACATGGAATTAAAGGAACTTGAAGCAAAAGCTAAAAATGTAAAAAAAGATTCCATATCAGAATCAAAGAAAAAAATACAGGCACTGCGGGATAAAGTTGCTCAATTAAATAAGCAGATTAATAAAGCCAAGAATGCCACTGAGTCCACATGGGACCAAGTAAAAGCAGACTTCAACAAGGCTTTTGTAGAAATTAAAGACTCTATAGGAGAAATGCGCACATGGATGAGTGAAAAGATTGCTCCGTAAAACGAAATACCGTACCATGCTGTTAATTATTTTTTTCCAGTTTTATTGCATGACGTAATACATTCCGTTGTGAATGTATTACGATTCTATATCACGTTCATTCCCTGGGCTATATTAGGTAATTTATTACACGTGATCATCGATATTCCCTCATGTTTGGATATCTCTTCTACATAAGTTATTCCGGCTGCAAGTTCCAGCTCTGTTTTTATCTTGACTTTTTGTGCATTCTTCATACCCGCTTTGCTTAATTATTTCCAGCGATAAAATTCAGATATTGAAATAAACTAAAAATTATAAATAAGTTGACATTGTTTTAATTTTTTTTAAAATATATAAACGTTGATATTAATACTGCCATATTCTTTAAAAGTAATATTTATTATTTGCACGCTGTAAACAATAAACACTGTAGTTACAGCCAGAGGCAAACACTTGCCTGCAAATTAATCATTATTTTGCTTTTGTGTACAAAATTAAGCAATTACTAAACCTAAGTAATTAATAATGCCAAATAAAACCAAGAAAAAGCTTATAATTGTTGATGATCATCCGGTGGTTCGCCAGGGATTAAGGATCATTATTGAAGATGAAGAAGACTTAACAGTATGTGGAGAAACCGGTAACCCAAATGAAGCAATAAAGATGATTGGCGAACATAATCCGGATATTGTATTGGTTGATATCAGATTGGAAGGAAATGCTAACGGTCTGGATTTAGTAAAATCAATGCAGCAGCGTTACCCTTCTATTCCTTCACTTGTGATATCTATGCACGATGATAATATTTATGCCGAGCGGGCAATTATGGCAGGTGCGAGAGGTTATATTATGAAAAGTGAAGCAGAGAAGGATATTATCACCGCTATCAGGGACATCCTTGCAGGTAACCTCTATCTGCGAAATGCAACATCCTTAAATATTATATCCAAAATGCTTCATAAATCTTCCGACCAGTTGGAATCATCAATTGACAGGCTGAGTGACAGAGAATTCGAAGTACTGCAGTTGATGGGTAATGGTTTAGGCACGCAAAAGATAGCAAAGCAGTTAAATCTTAGCGTAAATACAATAGAGACGCATCGAAGAAATATCAGGAAAAAGTTGAATCTAAAGGATTCTGATGAACTAGTGCAATATGCAATACGCTGGTTTATTAACTCGCAGAAGTAACACTAAATGCTCCGGCTATCTACTTTGTCGGAATCATTATCTCTTTATTCTTCAGAAATATAAATACCGCAAATTATAATTTTATTTCATTTATCTTCCTTACCTTGAGTTATTGATTTATCTATAATTTGATAATAGTGTCTAACGGGCAAGTGATTCAAGAATGTGATCATTTTGTATTTTATTTTAGATTGAAGTTTTTTAGTTTAAAATAAGTTATATATTGCAATTGTTCACATATTTCATTTAAGTTCAATTTATAAGCTTCATGTAATGCTGACGCAACAGCATCCGGCGAACTACACAATACAATAACAGTCTTTAAAAATTTTCTTTATCTGCAGCTGCATTTATTTCGCAGAAACACTCGGAATAATAATTATATCAACTCTTCGATTAAGCGCCCGATTCTCAGGCGTTTCGTTTGAAAGAACAGGATTATATTCACCGTTGCCTACGGCTGACACGCGTTTTGGATTAAGCTTGGCATTTCCCAGAAGATATTCAAGAACCGATAATGCCCTTTCTGTTGAAAGCTGCCAGTTGTTTCGAAAATTCGAGTTGCTTATGGGCACATTGTCTGTATTACCCTCGATGTAAATTCTGTTTTCGGGAAAATTTACAAGAATGTTGTTTATTTTATCAAGAGCCTTTTTTATTTCCGGTTTCAGCTTCGAAGATCCTGTATCAAAACATATTTTATCATCCAGATTGATGATAATTCTATCCAGCATTTTTTTAAAACGTATCTGCCCGTTTTTAATTTCATCTTCAAGCTGCTTTTCTATTTCTCCTGCCTGTTGGGCAAGACGATTGAGCTCTGCTTTCTGTGTATCGGACAATTTTTTTAAATTAGCTATTATGTCATTCTGCTCATTTATTCTAGCGAGCATCTCGGCGCTCTTTTTATCGAAACCAGCTTTCAGAGTTTCAAGTTCAGCTCTTGAATCTGTTTGTTCCTTTGCAAGCTGCACTGTCAGTCTTTTAATTTCTCCGGATAATCTATCGTTAAGTTTTCTGTTTTCTTCGAGAAGTTCCTTTTCTCTTGTACTTCCCTTGCTTTTGAGAATAGCGTTTTGAGCCTGAAGTTCTTTTATCCGCGCGGATAGATTTTTCTGCTCATTCTCATTTCGATTACGGAGTTCCATCATTTGATCATTAAGCGATTTTATCGCAGCTTCAAAATCACGGATTTTTGTTTCCAGTCTTGCTTTCTCTCCAGCGTATTCTCTTTTAATCGAATCATACTGGAGCTCGATTGCCACCTTATCATCGTACACTCCTTTATACTCGCTCGGCCAGTAAAATAGGTCAGCAAAGACAGGAGCAGATATAAATATTATTAAAAATATTATTCCTAGTATAAATTTTATTGTTTTCATTTTTGCTCCTCATAGCCTGTGGCTTTTAATTTATCTGATGCAGTTTTCAGCGAATCCAGGGTTTTCTGATATTCCTGTTTTCGTTTATTCAGATTATCCTGCATGGAATTATAATAATCATCGAATTTTTTGCTATCGACAAGTTTGTCATATTTCTCACCGTATCTGCGAATCTGGAATTCACGCGCAATTTTTGCTTTTTCAAAATCGAGCTGGGAGACAACTACGGATAATTCCGCTTCTTTCATTTTAAAACCGGCAAGATCGGCATCTCTTTTTGAAATGCAATAATCCTTGTTAGCTGATTCCTTAACTGCCTGTTCATCAGTGACTTTTATCATTCGGCGTGCTTCCTGCAGCTTCGCGGCATCCCCTGACAAAAGATATAATTTTTCTTTTTTCAGATAGTAGTCTTTCTGCACATTAATTACAGACATACGTGAATTGCTGACTAGAATTGATTGTTCGCTGATTTCTACTACTTTTCCAGCAGAATCCTTTTCATTCTTTTTTACTATAATAATGTTTTTAACAGCAGATATATTATCCTTTTCCGGCTGAGTCATCTCGTTAAGTAAAGAATCATCAACAGGTTCCTGAAAGCTTGCGCAACCGAACATCACTAATATTAGTGAAGAGATAAGTAAAACAATCGTTTTCATTTTGATTGCCTCCCAATTAAATTTTTAATAAAAAATTACTCAAATCATAAGTATTACGTCCAAAGATCATCGGCAGGGGCCGAGTCCCAATTCGGAATGTGTACCCCGTTGGTCACATGTATTTGTTTATTCATGATTTTTTCCTAAAAATATTTATGTTTAAGATCATTTCAGATTTCAAGCAGGCCATCATAGCTCGTTAAACATTAAATTTATGTTAACAGCCATTAGATTAAAAATTGAATATTCCCCATTATTATGTTTGTACTTACTCTAAATCATTCTTATTGATTCCCGGCATTTGTAAATCTTCACCTTCGAGATCTAATTTAAGAGCAAGAAATTCCAGCATATCCTTAAGAGTTATAACACCTACGATTTTATCTTTACTGAGAACCATTAACCTGGAATTTTTTGTCTTACTCATTATTGAAAAAACCTTCATTGCATCTGTATCAGGGGATACGCTATTCTCAGGTGAGCAATGTTTTATTCCTTCCGAGACTTTATATCTGGACCATTTTGCTTTGGGTATTTCTTTTACCTGAGTTGTGCTGATACAGCCGATTAGTTTTTTTCCATCAACAACGGGGAACATTTTATAATGGTATTTATATATATAGTTCTGAACAAGATTGTTAATTGTAATTGATGATGAAACAGTGACCGGATTTTTTTTCATAAATTTCCCGGCTGATTCACCTTCCAGTGCTTTTCTTATTAACGTCCTATGCAATGACATTTGAGAAGCATTTCGTAAAAAGAGGCCGGTGAGCGCCCACCATAATCCATTTATAAAGGAACCTTTTAAAATAAAATAGATCCCTATAATAATCAGAAAAAATCCGAATCCTCTTCCGACATTGGTCGCTATTCGGGTGGCCCACTGAATGTTGCCCTTATACTGCCATAAAGCAGACCTGAATACGCGGCCGCCGTCAAGGGGAAACGCAGGCAGAAGATTAAAACCTGCCAGAATCAGATTTATCCACCATAAATAATCAAGGACCCCTATTTGTGCTCTCGGCCATCCATTATTATTGCCCCAGTAGTATAAACCGTAAAATATAAAAGCTATAATTATACTTACTATGGGACCCACTATTGCCATGAAAAATTCGGTCTTCGGACTGTCGGGTTCCTCGTCCATTTCGGCGACACCGCCGAATATAAAAAGAGTGATCCCGCGCATTTGTATCCCGAATCTGCGCGCAACCAGTGAATGAAAAAGTTCATGTATTATTATCGATATAAAAAGTCCAATCGCGCCGGCTATTCCCATCCACCAGTACGTTTCAGGTTCCAGATTATTGTAGTAACCTGGGAAAAATCCTTTCGCCAGCGACCAGGTAATAAGAACGGCAATGAAAATCCAAGAAATATCTATCTTAACTTCAAAGCCGAATAATTTAAATAGTGTCATGCTCTTTCCGAACATTATTAATCTCCTGAATTACCTGATTTAACTCTTTTTTCATCAAAGGTCAACTTATTTGCAAGTTGACCTTTTCTTTAAGATCTTTCAGCTATCGTTTTATTTCTTTTTTTTTGTAGAAATCTTAAAAATAGCATATAATGGACAATATCCGATAATGCTGGTTAACAGGAATATCACTGCTATGATGCCTAAAATAATAGCTGCAATTCCGCTTATTTGATTAGTAAAATAAAAGACGGCGATAATTATCGCGATAATTATTCTGAAAATTCTGTCGATTAACCCCATATTTAATTTCATAATTGACCTCTGCTTTATTTTTTAAGGTTTAAGTTAAAAGTATAAATTAAAATATGAGAATCAGTCAATCCATGGCATTCATGAATTTGACCTAATGAATACCGTTACGAAGATTAGTCCGGCATTATGAGTAAGATAAGAAAAAAAGATTGATTTGCGTTATAGGGGGGAAGAAAGAGCGTTTTTTAAAACGCTGCCCTATTCCCTTCCAAAAGTGGTTTAAATGGTCGATATAAGGTTCTAATTTAAAAAAATAAATAGGGTGATAATATCCTATGTAAATAAAAATGAAAAATTGATTCAGTTACTATGATGTCAATTATCTATAATCATTATCTTTAGGACACCCAATAATAGTGAGTTCTTCTGCTGGTGTCTTATTTACTAATCTTTGTTCATTATAAATGGAATAATGGCAAAAAACATATCCGTACTCATATGATATATGGAGATTGCAATCTTTACAATCTTTTAATAATTTCATAATAGATCTCTCTTTTGAGGATTTTTATTTTCTATAAGAGCATATTAACTGAAATATGCAATCTATATTTAATTAAAAGCAAGCAAATATATCCGGAATAATACAAATACTGTAAAAGGATGTGAAAGAATAAATTTATATAATCAATCACTTCCGGTTGATTTCGATATTTCCCCTGCGGCCGCTACTGGAGACTGCGAGCATAATGCCAATACCGATCGCGATAACGACTCCGATCAAAGTCCATGTCGCACCGATGACGGCCAGAACACCCAATTTCCAGAGCGCAGCGAGAATGCCACCGATCAAAATAACGTAACCAATAAGATAAATAACAGTCCATTTCATGATAGTCCTCAATTAATGAAATCAAAATTTTAATTCTTCTTCTGTTCATTTCCCACATTAAATAACTGGAATACCCGACTCTTCATAATTCTGTTATAGAATTTTTAGCCTTTTCAATAAGACCTAAATAATCGATTTCAAAATAATTTCAACGCTTTTGCTGATCGTCTCAGCAGATTTTCGTAAAGCTTCCACTTCGATATCGTCGAGTTTAGGCATCAGTACACGTTCTACGCCGCCTCTGCCAAGTACACTGGGAAGCAAAATGGTAGTTTCTCCCATGCCGTATATATTCTGAACCACGCTCAACACAAGAAGTACGCGATGCTCATCGCGTAAAATCGCATTCGTAATCTGTACAAGCGAAGCCCTATCGCATAAAAGGTAGCCCCCTTCCGGATAATGATTTCGTATGCAGCATGTTTCACTTCTTCAAAAAAAACCCGGAAATGATCCTTTCTATCCGTTTTTAAAGAGCATGTATTGCAATATTCACGTATCGGTACACCGCCTATGCTAACAAGGCTCCACACCGCGACCTCAAAATCTCCGTGTTCACCGATTATCATAGCGTGTATGTTTCTCGCGTCTACACCGCAATGCCCTGAAAGAATAGAACGCAGTCTGGCGCTGTCAAGAACTGTTTCAGAATCGATAACGCGTCCTGCAGGCAGGCCGGAAATTTTCCAGGCAATATGCGTAAGCACATCCACAGGATTAGATACTATTAAAAGCACTCCGCTAAAGCTGGACTTCGTAACCAAAGGAACAATGCCTTTCAATATCTCAGCGTTTCTGCCCGCAAGCGCGAGTCTTGACTCTCCTGGCTTTTGCTTTGCGCCTACAGTTATAACAACAATGTCCGCGTTCGCGCATTCCGGGTAATCGCTCATAATTGCCAGAAATATCTGCACGACAATCCGTTCGGTATCACTTGGGGAAAGTTCTGTGGTTTTAATTAAGGAAAGAATTTTTTTAATTGTGAATGTTTCGGTAGCAGATTGACGGATTCCACTATTTCTGAGGGGAATTCCATTTCTAAGCCAGTCCGACACAACAACCAGGGCATCATCCCTGTTGCTTTCACCGGTTGATTTTGCTGTTAATTTTTGTCCGCTTATCGGATCGGTGAGTTCAGCGTAAAAAATGCTGTTTCTTCTGTGAAGATAATACTTTTTTCGACGCATTTCCTTTTCCTTGGAAAACAGTTTTTCTCATTCTGTTTTCTCATAGTTGAATTAGGAAAAGCGCCGATTCTTTCGGTAGCTTTCCGTTTTTTGCCGAAAACCCTGTAAAAATCAAGGTATTCTGATGCGCGTCCAGCAGGAGTTGAACCTGCAACCAACGGATTCGTAGTCCGGTACTCTATCCAATTGAGCTATGGACGCATTGTTAAAATTTACAGCTTGATTAAATCTGCGTATTTCTGAAAAATTTTTATATTGAACGGCTTTCCTTTCAATACTGACCAGGCTGCGATCAGGCTTATTATAATATAAGCAAGATAAAAAACATAAATTGAAATTACGATCCCCAGCCTGAACCCGCGCCATTCAACCGGGCTGTATATATTGATCAGGTTCAGAATGACCGCCGTGACAACAAAGATAACCGAAAGAAAGAAACCCTGTTTTGCATGAAGACCGCAGAACGGATTATCCTTTTTCATAGTGAGCGGCAAAATCCAGCCGAACAGCGGTATGTAGGAAAACGATGCGAACCTCAAATAGTTTAATCCCTTAAAATCTTTTATTAATTTTTTAATATATTCAAGATATTTATAATAATACTCGGAATACTTTATCGATTTAAGATAATAAACTAATTGTTTAACTTTCTTTACAATATTGCTGCAAGCTATGGCGTAGTCCACACAAAAATCCTATACGGAGAGGAAGGGATTCGAACCCTTGGTACCATTACAGTACAACGGTTTAGCAAACCGTCCCCTTCGGCCTCTCGGGCACCTCTCCATGAATAAAGATGTAACTCGGAGAGTGAGGGATTCGAACCCCCGGGGCTATTAACCCAACGGTTTTCAAGACCGCCTCTATAGACCACTCAGACAACTCTCCGCCATTAAAGTTATAAAAGTTGCTTAATCTGTCAAACAAAAAATTGACAATGGCATTTTTATGATGAATAAAATGTGTGTTGACTCATTAATTGACCTGAATTAGATTGATTTTACTGTGCATGGATATATCATTAATCATTTATAATTTTCTGCGGAACTCGGCCTACGGCCTCAGACAGTCCTCTAAAATTATAAATGATTAATAATATATCCGAACATCATATATTACCTTACCGGGTTTTGGAACGCCCAGCTAATTAAATAAACCTAAAGGTTCTGTTAATGATAAAAGTAAAATATTTAAAAGAAATAGATAAGAAAGAACTGGATAAGCTCTTCAACCGTTTCGGAGAGGATTTAAGCAATATTCTGCAAAAAACAGTTATTCCTATAATTAACGATGTTAAAGCTAACGGCGACAGGGCTGTTCGGAAATACAATGAGAAGTTCGACGGGATTAAGCCCGGCAGTCTTCTAGCAACCGCGGAAGACATTGAAGAAGGCTACAGAAAAGCCGACCCTGATATATTAAACGCGTTCATGAACGCTAAGGTGAACATAGAGGAGTTCCATGTGCACCAGCGGAGGGAGATGATACGCTATACGCGTGCTGACGGTACTGAACTTGGCGTAATGTTCCAGCCGATCGAGAGAGCGGCCATCTACGCTCCGGGAGGTAAGGCGTCGTATCCTTCGTCCGTGCTTATGGGAGCGATCCCTGCGAAGATCGCGGGCACTAAAGAGATCACTCTTGTAACTCCGCCGGATAAAAACGGACGCGTGTCGGACATCATTCTCGGGATATGCAGAATACTCAGTATAAATAAAATAGTTAAAGCAGGCGGGGCGCACGGCATTGCTGCCGCGGGCCTGGGCACTGAAAGCGTGCAGAAGTCCGACATAATAGTGGGGCCGGGCAACATTTACGTAACAGCAGCAAAGGCGCATCTCTTTAGCCTGGGCGCTGTGCAGATTGACGGGCTTGCCGGCCCGAGCGAAGTGCTGATCATTGCTGACGAAAGCGCAGACCCGGACTGGGTCGCGTTCGACCTTCTTTCACAGGCCGAGCACGAAGAGCGGGCTTTCCCTGTACTTGTAACGACGTCCGAAGCCTTTGCGCAGAAAGTCGCAAAAGCAATTGCAAAGGACATTGACGCTAAAACAGGCAGGCATAATATTAAAAAGACCTCTGTTGAGAATAACGGGCTTATTATAATAGCAGATTCGATTGATGAAGCGATCGGGTTCTCGAATGCTTTCGCTCCGGAACATGCGGAGCTCATTGTAAAGCAGCCTATGGATTATCTGGACAGGATAAAAAACACTGGCTCCCTTTTTCTCGGCAGCTACGCGCCTGTTGCTGCGGGCGATTATTATACAGGTACAAATCATATACTTCCGACCGGGGGCGCGTGCAGGTTCTCGTCCGGGCTTTCCGTAGAGACCTTTATGCGAAGGACTACGTTCCAGTATCTTACAAAGGACGCTCTGGAAATGGCACGCGGGCCTATAGGCAAAATGTCGAAAGCTGAGGGATTTGACGACAAGCACGGCGGGTCGGTTGAGATACGTTTTAAATAGAGCGAATATTTCAGATTTTTCTTCTGCTTTTAACAGGAGCTTTCAGTTGAGTTTTAAAACAATATCCTGCTATTTTGCTTCAGTACTGCTCGTTTGCTGCTTTTATGCAAATGCTTATGCAGCAATGTCCGATAAAGAATATTTCAGCAGGATAAGTGAGCTTGCGGAAAAGGGAAAGGCCGATGAGCTGGCAAAGTCTGCGCAGAATTTTTTCAAAGAACATCCGGAGAGCGGCTTAATCGCGGATGTGCGGCTTATACTCGCAGAAAACGAGCAGGATGCAGGGAAGGCGTTGCTGCAATACCGTACTCTTGTGGATAAGTACCGCTATTTTAAGAAGCGCGACCTTGCGCAGTACAAGATATGCGCCATACTTTATCTGCAGTCGAAATGGAGCGCGCTGAAAACCGAGGCGCAAAAGGGTGCAGAGCTATTTAAGGAAAGCGGGTACTTTGTGCAGTACAGGATATTTCTTGCAAAGGCGTACATACATCTGGAGCAGTTCGATGCGGCAAAAAAAGTGTGCCTTGAAATAACTAAAATGAACCATGATTACAATATCCTGTCCGAAACTCTCATTTTATTATCCTACACAAATAAAAATATATACGGACTTTCGAGAAGCTACCTGTACAGCCTTAACGAAATTATTACAGGATTCAAAAACTCCAGCAGCATGCCTGCCGCGCTTGTTCTGCTGGGCAGGTATTACAAATCCAAAGGCGAATACAACAAAGCGTTCTCCGCGTTTTCGGATGTTACGGCGAAATTCCCGAGATCGCCCGAAGCTGAATTTGCGAATACAGAGATCGCCTCAATTGAACAGCACAGGCCTGTAAAGACGAATTATATGCCGGACAAAGAAATGATAAGTAAAACCGACAGTATCGACATCCACCCGGAGATGGATGACGAGAACGCGAACCCCGCGGACGGGATACAGTACTCGATCTCACTCGGCCCGTTCGATAAGATCGGCGGAGCAAGGGAAATAAAGAACCTGGTCGGCAAGGATTTTCAGCCTGTGGAAATAGCGCAGACGAGGAACGGGTATGTTGTTTACGCTGGCAGATTCGCGGAGCCGGACGCTGCCATAAAAACAAAGATACGGCTTGCCGAGGAGTTCGGGATGAACGGCACAATAGTTAAACTTGTAAAGGATACAAACAAATTATATATTTATGAAGAATGATGTGGACACAAAGCTGACGCCGATGATGAAGCAGTATCTCTCGATAAAGAGGGAGCATCCGGACGAGATACTCTTCTTCCGGCTCGGCGACTTTTACGAAATGTTCCTTGAAGACGCGAAGACTGCTTCGCGGATACTCGACATTGCGCTCACATCGAGGCAGGATAACCCGATGTGCGGCGTGCCGTTCCACGCCGCGGAGAGCTACATATCGCGCCTCATTAAAGCAGGCTTCCGCGTCGCAATATGCGAGCAGATGGAGCCTGTAGCGTCCAACGGCAATATCGTTAAGCGCGAAGTGATACGGATAATCACGCCCGGCACTGTTGTTGAATCTAACCTGCTGCAATCGGACGACAACAATTTTCTAGCGTCCATTGTGCTTGGCAAGGACAAGATAAGCCTTGCATTTATCGACGTGTCCACTGGCGACTTTACGCTTTCGCTCATTGACCCTTCTATTGACGTGTTCAGGGGCGAGATCGCGAAGTTCAGCCCAAGGGAAGCTCTTATAAAGAATAAAAATAATTCCGCGTACGCGCTTTTTGCAAGGTACATCGAGAATACAGGCATCCCTGTAACCAGGATCAGCGACTGGTTTTACGATACGGATTACTGCAGGGATACTATCAGGGGGATATTCAACCTCGCGGGTCTTGAAGGCCTCGGCATTAAATCGGACATCGAGATAATGGCTGCAGGCTCAATACTGCAGTATTTAAAAGATGCGCACAGAAAGGCTCTCGGACATCTTAAAATGCCGAGAAGAACATCATCATCGAAATATATGGCTCTGGATGATGCCACTATAAAGAACCTTGAGCTGGTGCAGAACCAGGACATGTCCAAAAACAGGACGCTCTTTTCCGTGCTCAATTTTACAAAAACAGCCATGGGCAGAAGAGCGCTGGAGAGAAATATTCTGCATCCTCTTCTGGAGCAACAGGAGATAGAGAACAGGCTGGATATTGTTGAGCATTTCGTTAAGCAGAGCAGCCTTACAGGCGAAGTGCAGTCAATGCTGAAAAATATTCATGATATTGAACGGCTTATATCGAGATTCGCACTTTGGAAATCGTTCCCGCGCGACTACATTGCGCTAATGCAGTCTATAAACGCCGCAGCAGTCATCAAAAATATTTTGCAGAAGGAATCCTTTGATCCTGTCGCAAAACTGTCACAGGAGATCCCGGACATGTCCGTACTTTCGGAAAGGATCGCGCAGACAATTGCTGACGAGCCGGCAATGTCGCCCGAACACGGCAGGGTCATCAGGACAGGCTTTAATGCAGAGCTCGATCATTTATATGAGTTAAAGAAGGACGCCAAAACGTGGATACTGGAATACCAGGAGGAAGAGAAAAAGAAGCTCGGCATTCCTACATTAAAGGTTAAGTACAACAGGATACACGGGTATTTTATCGAGGTGAGCAAAGGGCAGTCGGTAAAAGTTCCGGATGATTATTACAGAAAGCAGACGCTGGTTGGCTCCGAGCGATACACGACAAAGGCGCTTCAGGATTTCGAGTCCGAGATACTCTCATCCGCAGACAGGATCATAGAGATAGAGAACGAAGAGATCGCAAAATTACTGTCCGATGTAATAGCCAGCAAAAACGACCTGCAGGCAATGGCCTCTGCAACAGGAGAGACCGACTATTACGCATCGCTTGCAGTATCCGCGATCGAGAACAAATTCATACGGCCGCGTTTTAACGGCGACGGCGCAATGGCGGTCGAAGCAGGCAGGCACCCTGTTGTTGAGAAGTATTACACGAACGAAGTATTCATTCCGAACGACATTAAGCTCGATAAATCCGAAAATATAATCAAGCTAATCACAGGCCCGAACATGTCCGGCAAGTCAACATACATAAGAATGGCGGCAGTGATACAGCTTATGGCGCAGACAGGTTCATTCGTGCCTGCAAAGGCGTGCGCTCTTTCGCTTGTTGACAGAATATTCACGCGCATTGGCGCGTCGGATAACATATCTCGCGGGGAATCCACTTTCCTTGTCGAGATGAACGAAACCGCAGTAATCCTTAACAACGCAACGGACAAAAGCCTTATCATAATGGACGAGATCGGGAGGGGCACAAGCACGTACGACGGGCTCTCCATAGCGTGGGCAGTTACCGAATACATATTAAGATACCTGAGAGCAAAGACTTTGTTTGCAACGCATTATCACGAGCTTACGAAGCTTGGGGAGCAGAGGGGCGTGGTGAACTACAATGTGCTGGTTAAGGAGCGTCCCGACGGCGTGGACTTTCTTCACAAAGTCGCGCCCGGGGCTGCGGATAAATCGTACGGAATTCACGTGGCAGACCTTGCCGGCATTCCCAAAGAAATCACGTCCAACGCAAAAGCCATACTCGGGAAGCTGGAGAAAGCGTCCGCGCGAAGCGCGTCCCAAAGTGCTTCGAAGAAAACGATCGAGAAAGACAATGCCAGGGAGCAGCTCGACATGTTCAATGCCTCGAATCATCTTCTTGTGCAGGCTATTAACAATATCGACCTCAACAATCTTACTCCGCTGGAAGCAATAAACGAACTGAACAGGCTTAAGAAGCTGATTGAATGAACAGAACAAAATAATCCACAAATAAAATTCCCCGCGGCAAGCCCCTGTTTGCCCAGGGCTGCCTCATGCTAAGGTGAAGCCGATTGAATTTAGGGATTTAGGATGAAAATCCCCCTAACCCCCTTTAAAAAAAGGGGGTAAAAAGCTTTCAAACCTCCTTTAATAAAGGAGGTGGCGAGCGACAGGCACGGATGCCGAAGTGCCGGGCGCGGGCAGGACGCCCGTCTGCGACCGGCCGTAGCGAGCCGGAGGATTTAATCCGGAGCAGTAATTTCAGAAGTTATATTTAGCATAAGACAGCCCTTGTTGGCCGGGTTCAATCCGTAAGCTTTCCCCTTAACGCAGACGCGTACATTCTGCCCACGGTCAGTGTAGTCTTTTCAGCATCTTTCAGGAATGCCATGTATTGCCCGCCTATCAGGTACTGCATGTGCGAAATATATTTCAAATTAACAATATACTGTTTATGAATCCTGAAAAATATATCAGCCGGCAGCTTCTGTCCCAGTGCCTTTAAAGACTGGGCAGTATTATACACTTTTGTTTTTGTATGTATAAGGGAATGTCTCCCCTCCGACGAAAGATAGATAACATCGTCATACGAAATTAAAAAATGATTTTCGCCTTCTTTAAATGAAAGACCTATCCTGGTCACAGTGTTTGTATATGGCCCTTTATTTCTTATTACGGAAATGGCCTTGTCTATCGCGCTGTTAAATCTTTCCTGTGAAAACGGTTTTAAAAGGTAATCAACAGCCCCCAGTTCAAATGCCTTTATGGCGTATTCATCGTAAGCTGTTGTAAATATTACATAGGGGGGGTTCTCAAGCTTTTCCAGGACATCAATGCCCGACATTTGAGGCATATTTATATCCAGAAACACCAGGTCGTATTCTTTCCTTGAAAGCTTATCATAAGTCTCCTGGCCGTTTTTCGACCAGCCTTCCATTTTTAGCTCACTCCGTTTAAAGATATAATCCAGCAGCAAATCCCTTGCAGGCTGCTCATCTTCAGCAATAAAAACAGAGAATACATCGTCTTCCATTTCTACATTATCTCCTTTGAGAAAAACAGAATTTCTGAATCTTTATGCTGTATGTAATTATTCAACATGGCTGATATATTTTGAATAATGTGACATTTATTATTAAACTTAAGATGTTATTGCAAGTCAGCCATGTTAAATATTTTACTTATGCGCTACATTAAACGAAATGACAGCTTTAACTCCGCCATGCTCCCTGTTTTCCAGCTTCAGGTCGGAGTCCCTGAAATGATATTTCATTCGGTCTTTAATATTGCCAAGCGATCTAGTATATATATTTTCCTTATCTATACTTGTACCGTCGTCCTGCACTGTGATCCTTACTGTATCGTCCTCTCTTTTCGCGTAAATCTCAACAAGCCCGAGCTCCGTTTTCTGCCTTAGCCCGTGCTTAATGGAATTTTCCACAAGAGGCTGTATTGTAAGCGGCGGAATCTTAATGCTGCTAAAATCCCCTTCCATCTCAATTTTATAATCAAGCACATCCGGGAAACGGATCTTTTCGAAATCCAGATAACTTTTTACAAAGTCCCACTCCTGGCCGAATTCAACAAGGGAACTTAATGAAGTATCCATTAAATACCTGTATATTTCCGCAAGCTTCAGTATTCCTTTGTCTGCTTTTTCCGCATCGTAATGGATCAGCGAATGAATCGCATGAATTGAGTTAAACAGAAAATGCGGGTTCATTCTGTTATGCAGGTTTCTGAATCTGGATTCTTCATATTCCTTTACCGTTTTTTTTAAAGTGATTAAAGTATTAACCCTCGCAAGCAGCTCCCTCCTGTCAAACGGCTTGGGAAGGTAATCATTTGCGCCTGCCTCGAAACCAGCTACAATATCCATAACCTGATTTTTCGCTGTACACATCAAAACAGGCAATTCATACAATGAATATCTTTTCCTTATTTCGGCGCAAACCTCGTAGCCCGAAGTTCCCGGCATCATAATATCCAGAAGTACAATATCGGGCAGTCTTTCATCGTTTATTATCTGCATTGCACGCGCCCCGTTCCCGGCAGTCAGGACATTGTAACCGGCAAGCCCAAGCTGGTTTTCCAGAACGCGCAAATTCACAAACTCGTCATCAACCACAAGGATCGTAGACGAACAATTTTGTTTATTAAATATAATTTTCTCACGATCGTTTTTATTGCGCAGCTTTTCATCGGTTTTATCTTTGCTATCCAGCAAAAAATTCACATTAATATTTTTATTAAATGAATCATATTGTTTATTATCGGCCAAATCGGAGTAAATTTCCTCTGAATCCGGGACTGAATTCTCAGGCGAATAAACAGGTAAAGTAAAAATAAACCTGGAGCCCTTGCCTGTTTCAGATTCCACATATATGGTCCCGCCGTGAAGTTCCACCAGCTCTTTAGTTATGCTCAGTCCGAGACCTGCTCCGCCGAACTTCCTGGAGATGGAACCATCGGCCTGTTCAAAATAATTAAATATATCGTGAAATTTATATTCCGGGATCCCTATGCCCGTATCCTCTACTATTATCTCAAGTTCTTCTTTTTGTTCCTTGCTGTCCGTATTATTATCCGGGCAAGGCCGATTCCTTTTCTGAGCCCATATTTTTACTTCTCCGGATTCCGTAAATTTAACCGCATTTCCAATAAGATTATAAAAAATCTGCAGCAGCCTGTCTTCATCCGCATACACCAGAGGCAAGCCTTCCGCAACATTATTTATCAGCCTGACAGGCCTTCCTTCAGCCAGGGTTTTTAAAAATATCAGTACCATTCCGGTAACCTGGTTTAATGCAACCGGTTTTCTGCGAAGCTTCAAATCATTGTTCTTGATTCTGGATAAATCCAGAATGTCGTTCACCAGATTTGAAAGCCTTTTGCAGCTCGATATTATCATGGAAAGATTTTCCATTGTTTTACGTGAAAGCTTCCCTGCAGCCCCATCCATTAAGGATTCGGCCAGGCCGATGATTCCAAGCAGCGGAGTCCTCAGTTCATGTGATGTATTGGAAAGGAATTCATCTTTAAGAATATCCAGCCTTTTCAGCTTCTCAACCGTATTCTGCTGTTCCTTATAAAGACGGGCATTTTCCAGTGAAATGGCGAACTGGGAAGAAATCACTCTCAGAACTTCCAGCCTCTTGGGTGTAAAAGCACCCAGAGTAAGATTATTTTCCAGGTACAGTATGGCGTTTATTCCGGAGCTTATCTTGCCATAATACCCGATATTTGCGCAGAGTATGGATTTAGGCTTTTTTTCCAGGACATATAAGTCTACAAAACTGCTGTCAGCTGCATTATTTAATACTATATTTTCTCCGGTTCTGGCTACAAAATTAATAATTGCCTGCGAAATATTTTTATTATTATCAACAGGAAGAGAACGCAATATCTTTATCTCATCATCATCTATGCTGCCTTCGGCTTCGATGAATAATTTCCCTTCATTTTCCATAATAAGAAACGCATTTTGGGCGCCTGAGTACTGGAGAGCAGTTTTCATTATCGTCTTTAACAGTTTATCTAAATCGATTTCCCCTAATATTGCCTGGGATACTTTTATAATTGTAGAAATATCGAGAGTGCTTGAATCGGCAACAAGCGCCCGATCAGCTATATCTGCATCGCCGCGTTCATTATAATCGGTAACTGCCTCAACCCGATTTTCATTCTTGTCAGGCTCGTTAAAATATTCACGATATTTTTCTTTAAGCTGGTTTACCTTGCCTGTCGCTCCCCATCTTTCAAAACAGCTGCATGATTCTGTAATATATGTTTTTGCTATTCGTTCATATCCTGTATCTTTGTAAAACTTTGCTGCCAGTTCATTGGCAATCCCTTCGTCTAACAGATTTTTGCTGTCGCATGAGCCTTTTACAGCTTTATCGTAATACCGCATTGCTCTTTCGCTGTCGCCCGACAACCTGCACATTTCAGCGACTACCAGATCATGCTTATACATAAAATTTTCAGGAGAGTTATCGGACCATTTTTTCAGTATCCTCCTGTTGCGTTCCAGCACTCTCCTGAATTTTAATCGCACAAACCGGTCGGCATCTTTCATTAATTCTGCAATCACCAGCGAATAATAATAAATGTGATCGGTTGTAAGCAGGTTGCCTATAGGCACAGCCAGCTCTTCCATCTCGAGAGTCAGTTCATAACACTTACCGTAACTGCCGCTTAAAAATAATACTTTCATCCTGATGTGAAGATAATAGTAAAGCTCTATTGAATTATTCTTTTTTCTGATATTATCCTGTATTTCAATTTCATTATAATCGTCGCTGTTTAATGTATCCCTGCTATCAGTTAAGCCTTTTAAATTTAAATATAATTGCCTGTAATCCGCATACCGATTAATAAGCATCGGGTCTTTTGTACTCTTAATAAAATTTTCATATGATTCATATTCCTTAAAAATTTCATCGAGGTTTTCCCCAAGTATAAAACGATATAAAACCAAGTGGTTTATACACTGCCCTGCGTACATCAGGTTGCCGGTTTCAAGGCCGTCTTTATAACCATCTATATAGTAAGGTATGTTATTTAACGCATGGCTTTTCCAGTGCTGCAATAAATAAGCAAACAGAAATTTAATATGGCAGCCGAACCTGCTCTTACTGTATTTTTCATTCAGCTTTAAAGCAAATTCCCCGTATCTGCAGCCCGATTTATAATCGCCCAGAACCGTCACGACAATTATTCCGAGTGAAATGTAAGCCGGGGCAGCGAATTCGGTATTGCCGTATTTTAGAAAATGATTTATTATTATAAGCGGGATCACAACAAAGAGTTTATGATTCCTGTAATAGGCCGGCATGCCCAGGTTGCATAATAAAACTATTAAGGCAATTTTATTCGGGTCAGTGATCTCTTTCTGGGCGAATAAATTTTCAATGCCTATTTTTCTCTGGTTCCATTTAAATTTAATTAATTCAAAAAGCACTTTCAGCTTTGTGGGGTGCTCGGAAATTTTTACCCCGAATAATTGTACGGCTTTAATTCCGACCTTGATCGCCTCGCTCAGATTCCCGACATTAGTATACAATACTACCATAATATTATATACGTTGGCTCTGTCTATATTATCGTTAACTTTTTCCAGAAGAATGTTAAAAAGACCCTCGGCTTCGTTAAAGTTGCCGCAAAGATATTCGCATTCCGCAAGTTCTTTATAAACCGAGTATGTCAAATTATACTCATCTGACCATGAGTTATCATGCAGAAGCGTTCTCCCTGCTCTCAGGTACTTTACGGCAGACGCATAGGCGGTTGATTCTTTTGCTTTTTTTGCCGCCTCCAGATTCAGCTTTGCTACTTCGATTCTTTCTCTCCGATCTTCCAGCAGAACAATACCGAAATTCAGCTGATTAACAATATAAAAAATTTTTTCTCCTGCATCATTCCGCCCGTTCTTATCCAGAAAAGCTTTACCTATCCTGAAATGAAGCCTGTTTTTCTCTTCATCGTCAATCAATGAATACACAGCTTCCTGAACCCTGTCGTGTATGAACCTGTATAGATTCCCGGAAAAGCTGATAAATCCTTCATCAATAAGCTCAGCTATTATAGCATTGCAATCCTGAATAGACTTATTAAAAATATCCTGTAATATTCCGATTTCAAAACCATTGCCCAGACACGCGCATATTTTTAAATTATCCTGAACAGACTTTGAAAGCTTAATAAATTTTCTGGTTAAAAGCTCTATAACATTGTCGGTTGCTTCAGTACGGTTAATTGCTTCAATATCCCATCGCCATCCGGATCCCATGTCAAAAGTCAGCAAATTATCATTAAATAATATCTTCACTAATTCAATGACAAAAAACGGATTACCCTGGGTCTTTTTATATATAACAGATGCCAGCGGAAAAATGTTTTCCTGGTTGCCTATAAGGCTTGAAACAAGATCATTCACGATATTTTCATTCAGCGGCTGCAGATTAACTGTTTTAGGTTTTATACCGTCAGATTCAATTTCATTCAGTGTCTTTACTAATTTATGTGATTCTGTAACTTCATTATCCCGATATGCTCCTATAATCAGCAAATACTTCGTTTCAATATCGGTTATTAAAACTTTAATTAAATTGAGGCTGGCAGAGTCTGCCCACTGAAGGTCGTCAAGGAAAAGAACCAGGGGATGTTTTTCGCCTGCAAAAACTCTTACAAACTTCTGAAAGTAAAGATTATACCTGTTCTGCGCTTCGGAAGGCCCGACTTCAGGAACCGGTTCCTGCGGCCCTATTATTAGTTCAAGTTCCGGAATAACATCAGTTAAAAGCCTCGCGTTTGGTGAAAGTGCATCCAGAATCAGCTTTTTCCACCTGGTAATTTCTTCTTCCTGTTTCGCAAGCAATTGCCTTATTAATGACTTAAATGCCTGAATTATTGCACTAAAAGGTATTTCTCTAATCAGTTGTTCAAATTTGCTCGAAATAAAATAGCCGTTCTTTTTTACAACAGGAATATGGAGTTCATTAACTAATACGGTTTTGCCTGTGCCGGCAAATCCGGAAACCAGCAGCAATTCCGACTTTCCCAGATATACGCTGTTAACTATATCCGTCAGTATCTCCATCTCAGCAGATCTTCCGTAAAGTCGTCCCGGCATCCGGATTTTATTAATAATATCTTTCTTTGCAAGTGTAAATGGAATAATAACACCTGTTATTTCAAATTGGTCAAGGCATATCTCCAGATCGGCTTTAAGTCCAAGCGCGTTCTGATATCTCTCTTCCGGATCTTTGGAAATCAATTTCATAATAATGTCGGATATGACCGCCGGGATATTGCTGTTTATTTTTGCAGGTTCCTCCGCCTCTTTGGCTAAATGATAGTGAAGAAGTTCCATTGCATCTTCCGATTTAAACGGCATCCGGCCGGTAATCATTTCATAAAACGTAATGCCAAGAGAATAAAAGTCTGTCCTGTGATCCAGTCTGCGTTCCGTTCTGCCTGTCTGTTCCGGCGAAACATATTCAAGCGAAATATCCAGCATATTTGGCATTAATGCATTCGCAGACTCATCAAATTTATTAAAAGACGCACCGGCTCCGATTAGTTTGGCAGATAATCCGTTATTGTCTGGCGGATCTCCGTTAAGAAACGGTGATATAATTATTACATCGGGTTTGATATTGCAATGTATAATATCCTGAGCGTGCATCTGGTGAAGTATTTCGGAGAGCTTGATGGCTATTTGCAAAAAAACATTAACGGATAGTCCTGAACCGATAATTTCCCTTAAAAATTTTCCCTTACAATGTTCATAAACAAGAGCATAACTATTATCATACTCAACAAGATCATGTATCTTTAAAATACCGTTGGTCTTGTTTAATTTATTAGTAATTATAAAAATATCTTTTAATTTATTTATATCTTCAATATTCCGGTTGCTGTCCTGCAAAGTCTCGATTAAAACGGGCTCCTTATCCCTGTTAAGTCCTTCATAAAAAATAATTTTCGAATCTTCATATACTTTATTCGAAATATTATATCTGGGGATTTCAATCATTTTGATTAAATTGTCCTTTTATTATTATTTCAAAGAAATATTAAATGCTGTCTATTTCAATCAAAATATATTTTTAATAAAATTAAAAAGATCAATTTTTATAAAAATAGCATTCATTACATTAAAAATAGCGTTCATTCAGCAAAAAGTAGCGTTCATTACATATATATTGACAATAAAATATTTTTAAGTTATAATTTATTTATACATTTCAGAACAATTCAATTAAATTTTTTATCAAGGCATAGAAATGATGATTAGCAATTTATCGTATTGGACGGCAAAGCGGCTGGAGGATTTTATGGAGTGGAATTATAACATGACTGATTATAATGTATTTTTCCAGAAATTTAATCATAAAACACAAAAATTGGAGTATGAAAAAAAAATATTCAATTCGGAAGCCAAAGCGAAAAAATTCGGAGCTGAAATTCTTAAAGAATACCCTCACAATGAAGTAATAATAAAAAGCAAAGAATATAAAATAATATATGAAAACGATAAACCTGTAAAAAAATATATAGGCAAAGAAAATTTCATTGTAAGATCGACGCCCGAATCACATAACAAGCTGCTGCAGGAAGTATTTCCGGTACGCAAGTCAGTGGAAGCTTAAACTTATAATCTGATCCCGGCAAAGCATGCAATTCTTAAAGTCCTGAAATCCCGGACTAAATAGTTAATATTATAATAATCCGTATAAACTTCAAAAAATACACGCTGGAAAATTCTGTACTCGATTGACGCCCCTGCTTTATAATAATAAGCTGAGGTTTTTGTAGTGCCTTTATTCGTCGGATTTCCGAAATTATCATATCTTTGATATTCCAGCGCGGAATAAGCATATCCCCCGCCGCCGCGTATCGCGAAATTTAAAGGAAAGTTAAAATTCGTTGAAAAAAAAATATTTCCGCCGTAAATTATATCCGTCAGATTGCTTTCGACCCTGTTAAAAGCTTTTTCACCTTTAAATTTCACATAAGTGCACTCAGCATCTACTCCAGCATATCTTAAAAATCCGGGGAAATTTAATTTTCTAAAGCTATAGGAAATATCAGCGGAAAATGCAGTATATGAATTTTTATAATATTCAGCCCAGTCCGGCAGAATATAAAAATATGACCAGCCAAGCCCTATTTTTAAACCCGAATAGGATAATTTGGCGTCTTCTTCTTTTTTTTCATCAAGAGGCTTTTGCACAAGTGCCGGAGCCTCTATTGAAAAATCAGCCCAGTCGGACCAGCTCCCGATTTTGCCGAATTTATTAATTGCACCGATTCTGATTTTATAGCTGCCTGCAGGAGCTTCGATTATAATATTATTTACGTTGATCTGCTTATCCGCAACTAAATTCCCCTTTGCATTCATAATCAGAATTTTATAACTTATTGCTCCTTCGACTTCTTCCCAGCTAAGCTTTATCTTCCTTTCTGCAGAAGACGTTACTTCGGATTGCGCTATTTGCGCCGATACATAATTCATCGGCAGCAAGGCAAATAAAATAAAAAAACCGGAGAACGCAGCATGTCTTATATATTCTTTCATATTATTACATTATTTAAGAAACAGTAATTCAAATGAACTGCCTTACAGATTCTCAATTTTCAGGGAATTAACATTTACTTTTTCAACGGGTTTTCCGAGAGTAATTTTAAAATTGCTTTTTACTAACGGGCTGTTTCTGACGATTTCTTTCTTTTTATTATCCATCTCAAATGCCTGCAATTTCCATAAAAATTTGCTTTCATCGAGCTTGCGCAAATCATTAATCTTCCAGCTTGTTCCCTTTTCCTCGGACTCTGCAATTAAATACTCTTTCCCATGAATTATTTTATACAGGCTTATCCGGTAAAGATTAGCTCCCGCAACCTTATTCCAGTTTAAAGATAAATTATCTCTGGCGCTCATATTAATAACATATCCGTCTTTCGGAGAAACCACAACAGGGGTATTGAGCAAATTTTTTACAATAAAAAATTGCGGCCTTGAATCTGCTGCTGCTGAACCATCGTCATTTAAAAGAATAACTTTCCAGTAGTACCGGCCTGCTTCAATTTGCAGTACTGAATCAGTTCCGGTATAATTAATAATTTTCTCTTTATATAAAGATGTAAATTTTTCGTTTACGGATATCTGCAGTTTATATTTTCCTTTGATATCATTTCCTTTCCACACAAATCGAATTGAAGCTGTCTTCTCATTTTCATCTGTCGATAAAGCGGCATCTTTCTCCGGCAAGACCAGTTTAATTTCTTCTGTATCTGTTATACTGAAAATTCTTGTTAGCGAAGGATCGGTGAACTCTTTTTCCCCCAACCTGCCGGTAACACGCCAGTAATATGTGCCTTTAGGTAAATTCTTTTCCAACTGAACAAAATTCACCTTGCTTACGCCGGAAAAAACGATATCCTTAAACTTTTCATCCTTCGCAGTATAGAAATTATATTCGCTGATCTCCTGGCTACCCTTCCATGTAAAGGTTATATTCTGCTTTTCGAGCAGCGTTTTACTGAACTGTTTAGCATTATTCGGGTACAGCAGCTCGGGCGGGGCAGTAATCTCCCTTTCCTTAATATTCAGCTCAAAAATGCCGCTGGCTGCAGGTTTTGGGATATCTTTTAGCCCCGGCAGTTTTTCTATTCTCCAGAAGTAAACGCCTTTCCCCGCTGAATCCAGCATAACGCTGTTTTGCGTACTATCCTGGGTCTTAATTATTTTACTCATTGAACGGTCGCCTGCAAGCACAAGACGGTAAGCCGATGCGATCTCGCTTTTTGTCCATTTAAAATTTATTATCGGAGGAACGCCCTTGTAAGTTACCGTCTCCTTGTTTTCAGGCGCAATCAACAGCACAGGCTCATCAAATAAAACCGAAAACCTTCTTGTTTCGCTGGATTCCTCTTTCTTTGTTATTTTGTGAACAGCCCTGACCCTCCAGTAATAAATTCCTTTAGTAAGATCAACTGCGAAAGCGTTTCCCTTAACTTCATTTTTTTGTATGATATTCGCAAAGAGATCGTCTTTTGCCAGTTCAAAAAAAACATTATGTTCCCCGGCTACATTTTGCCATGAGAAATCGATCCTCATTTTTTCAGCTGTTGTCAGATAATAAGCGCCCGCAACCGGGCTCACGAGCTTAATGGCCAGATCGAACTTCATTACTTCGCCGGAACCCTTGGCGACTACAAGTGCCTGGTCTGCGCCCAGCTTTGCAGCGCCTTTGCCGGTATTGACATCCGCAATACCCTTCACCACTGAAAGATTCAGATCGCCGGCTTTGCTCTGCGATAATTTAACGTCGCTTTTATCAATTGAAATACTGGTTGAGCCGGACTTAATATTTAACTTCCTGACATCTCCCTCCGCGCCGCCCCTGTTCGCAAGAATGGACCCTTTATTAAACTCAATATCGATCTGATTTTTAGTCATTGCCAAAAGTATCATGCTGTTTTCATTGAGTTTAATCTCGGTTCCGTCTTTTAAATGCAGCGAGGCCTCAGACTGGTCGGATGTCCTGATGGAATCATAATTATAAACAGGGATATTATTTTCTATATCTTCCCATATAACTTGTCCGGCATATTTTCTTTCGACACTCTTTCTTTTATAGGATACTGTCCCTACCTGTTCATTGGTTCCTGCCTGCACCTTTGTCGTAATATCCTTATAGTACAGGAACGAGAATACCGTAATGACAGCCGTGCCTACGCCGACTACTAATAGATCATTGAGCGAGAATCTCATATTTCACTTCTTCATTAATAACGTTTTTATCTTCGGATTCATTTTTACCCTGCGCCAGATCTTCCTTCCTGCGTTGGAATGGCATTTCTTTTGTGCCCAGAAAATCCCGGAGTTCCTGCAATGTCTTAATTCTGCCGGGATCATCCAGCCTTCCCAGAACAGCATAAATCAGCTGAGGCTCATCTTTCCCTTTAACCATAATCGGAGACATTTTTTCAGCCGCAATAATATCCTTAACAATGTTATAAGAATCTTCGCTTATAATTATATCAGTACCGAATGGTTTATTAAGTGATTCGATCCTGCTGGCCAGGTTGACCGCATCTCCAATAACCGTTATCTCCATCCTGTCCTCCGAGCCGATCTGGCCGGAGAGTACAGGCCCGGTATTTATGCCGCAGCCCATTTTTATTACAGGCTTATTATTCTTTTTTCTATCAACATTATACTCAATTAGAGCTTTTCTCATCATCAGGGCGCTATTGACGGCATTTTCCGTATGATTGCCGCTCGAAACAATTATGCCCCATTCGGCCATTATCGCATCGCCGATGAATTTATCGACAATCCCTCCGGTCAGGTCAATGCACTCAACCATTTTGGTTAAATAAGCATTCAGAAACTCAACAACTTCTTCCGGTTCAAGATCTTCCGATATTGAGGTAAAATCGCGGATATCCGTAAACATTATAGCAGCTGTCTTTCTCTCTCCCCCGAGTTTTAGCTCTTCGCTTTTTGTAAGCCTTTCAACTATCTCCGGATTTACGAATTTTCCGAACGTCGTTTTTATCTTTTCGCGCTCTTCAAGCCCCTTGCCCATTTCAACAAAGGCATTCGTAAGCTCTCCAATCTCATCACGCGACTCGGGCCGTATCCTTACATTATAATCCCCGTTTTTAATTCTTACCGTAGCTCCGAGAAGACGCATAATAGGCCTGGTAATCTTTTTCCCGAAAAAATATATAATAATAATTACAGCGCTCAGGACGACTATTGTTAAATAAATATCCCTTCTCTGCTGATTGGCAACCTCTTTATACGCTACATCCTCCTCTACCGTAGCTATAACACCGCATCCGCCAATGCCGATTTTGTTAAATGAACCGAGATTATATACTCCTTTCTCATCCTTATATCTTTGCTGGGAATTCATCTGGCTGCTCGTTATCATCTGTTTAACAATAGGAATGTTGATGTAATTGCCGCCGCCCAGCACAATCCTGCTGTCCGAGTGGGCAAGTATATCTCCTTTATCATTAACCATGAATGTCTTAGTCCCGCTGCTGCTCTGGAATGCTTCCATAAATCTGTCCAGTTTTACATAGCAAACAAGAATCGACTGAATGTTTCCCTTAATATCCTTATGGAAAGGAAGGCTTAACCCGACAGCCGGTATCCGCAAGCCCTGGGATACATTGTGAATTACGATTTCATCGTTATAAGATCCGTTAAAAACAGCGGAATTTGCAATATTCGCAGATTCAATATCACCCGGCTTAATCTGGCTTTCGGTCATTAAAGTATTATTATAAACGCTTTTAATAAAATTCAGCTTAGCTTTATCCTTTGGTAGTGTTGCCATGCCGAAAAACAGGAAATCCCTGTCATTATTAAAGATAAGTCTGGAATAATAATCTATCCCCTGCCCGCCGATGTTTTGCATCAGCACGTTTGCTATCAGTTTGGATTTATCTATTATTGTCTGGAAATCGGATTTTACCTTTAGAGCTACTACCTGGGAAATATACAGGTTGTTTTCCTGCACTCTTACGGTGTTATCTTTTTTAAAAAAATACGTTGCTAAAAAGATCATCCCTGAAAGGGAAATAATTATTATTAAAGATGTTATGCCGATTAATTTGAACCTGATGGATAAATAAAATTTGGATACGCCCTTTAATTGAACACTTTTTTCGTCTTCCAGTCTTCTGTTTTCTTCTCTTCCTTCCTTCATGTCTAATACAGATATTTTCTTTCCCTGTTCTGCCGGGTGCAGATCGGCTGCCCTTTCCTTAATCTTTTTAATTTTCTCTGATTTTTTACTGCTGCTTTCCTCTTCAGCCTGTCGGCCTGTTTTCATGACATTTTGTTTTACCTGCACCAGAGTATCATCGGATTTATTTCTGTCCGATAATGCTTCTTCAAGATCCGGCTCTTCCATTGGCTCCGGTGAAATATATTTTTCCAGATCGAAACCGTCATCCCCGGTTTCTTCTGTATCTATTCCAATATATTTCTGAAATCCGCGGGCAAATTCCAGTTCTTCTCTGGTCTGCATCAGTCTGTCGTTTATAACTCTGACTTTCTCAAGTGCATCCTTCAGCATTCTGCCTGAATAAATATAAAAACACGTAAGAACCGCTCCTGCGACGCTTTTACCGAACGAGATAAGCAGGCAGCCGCCCTTTCTGAAGCTCGCGTTAATTTCTCCCACAGCATTTTTGATAAAGAACAAATGCTCATTATCCAGCGCTTCTATATTGATGCTTTTTACGATAAAACCGTTATCTTCATAACGCTTCACTAAATCCAGATACGGTTCTAGTAAAACCTCTTCGGAAGTCATTATGAATACTGTTTTAACGTCATTTTCCCTGAGTCTTTCAATTTTTCTTAAAAAAGCTTCATCATCGGCAGGTCGAATTAATTCGCCGCGATAATACTCGAACAATATTTTTCTCTTTTTAGCCATAGTGTTTAGTTGATATATTTTATGCGGAATTATATTTCTCTGATATTATAATCGATAAAAACAAAGGTTTACATTACATTATAAATATATTATATTTTCTTTTGATAGCAAGAAATATAGCAAAAATGCCCTGATTGTGCTTCAGGGCATTTTTATTACTTTTACGATTTTCCTGATAAATATAATTCTCAATATTAAGGAATAGTAGAACCGGTTGAAAAAGGAATTGTATTAGGAGTGCCTATAATATTAGCTGTCGAGTCCATAACACCAGTTACTGTTAAAGTATAACTTGTTAGGACTTGAAATGGAGCAGGGCTGGCAATAGACAATGTAACATGATTTAAATTGCTTATATCTTGAGAAGCACCAATAATTGTTATTGTAGAACCGCCGGTTATGACATAATTTGTTGATGTTTCAGCAGAACCTTGTTCCATATCTTCTGAAAAATAAACTTCCATCTGTGTCGCTGATGTTAATGCATAAGTTGTTAGATAGGGCTTAGCATCTCCATTAAATGGATAAGTATCCGTAGCTACTGCGTAGTTCCCATTCGAATCATAGAAACCATCAATGCTGATATAATAAGCAGAATTGCTCTGGCTAGGCGTTAAAAAAGTCGCACTTATAGCAGAATTAAAATTTAAATTATATGAATATATTTCCAGCATAGATGAATTATATATTCGATAATACCCTGAACCGAATAAAGGTTCTGTAAAAACAACCTGTATCTGTGTATTATTATTGACAGCTACAGTATCAATAGCCGGCAGGGCGTCACCAGTAAAAGACGCTGTATTCGAAGTGCCGATTAGGTTTTCAAATTTATCTTTAACATTTGCGACTGCAATAGTATAGGTCGTGTTTAACTGAGAAGAAGTCGTAAGAATAACTCTTGTAAAATCGGCGCTGTTTCTTACAGCACCGGTTACCGTAAAACCTGTAATTCCTGTTATAGTATAATTTCCCGAAATCTCTGCTGATTGCTGGTCCAATTCTTCGCTAAAAACCAGTTCTATCTGTGTATTATTTGTCGCTGTTGCAGAAATAAGCGACGGCGCAGTATCGTCTTTTTTATCAGTAGTCTTGTTCCAAATATCCGATTGATAGCATGAATAAAATTGGAAACTTAACAAAATAATTAAAATGACTTCTACTAAGCGTTTCATTTTTCAATCCCCTACGGGTAAAATAAAAAACATCTAATAAAACCTCATTAATATACTAAGATTTCCATTTATAATCAAGTTTAAGTTAAAAAAAAGTGTTAGTTTATTTTCAAAAAAAAAGGCCGTTCATGGCAAGAACGGCCTTTTAAGTATTCGGATTATCTGTGTACCCTAAGGCACAATAAAATCTATTGATACAGGAGGTTTCAATGAATTACCTGATAGGTCTTGCACATTTGAATTAATAATAAGCCTGTAATTTCCATCAGGCAAATTCGGAGAAAGTTCAATGGTAACTGCGTCCGGAGAGCTGAACCAAATATTAGGAAAATCTGATATATGATAAGTTTTATCTATGTTTGAAGGTGAAGTAAGTAATAATAATGAATAATTTAAGTAATTATTGGCTCCAAATCCGGCTCCATCATTCAACATTGCTTCCGAAAATATTACCCGAATATACTCATGAGGATTAAAAACTACAATGCTTACTACGATCGGGCTCGCATTGCCTGCAAACGTTGCCGTATCATTATCAGGATCAATCGCATTTCCGGTTATATCGGTAACACCGTTAACTGCAATAGTATATGAAATATCAGCTTGATAATCTGTAGTTAAATGAACTATATATGTATATGTAGTGTCTCTTTCCGCATTCGTAACAGCCAAACCGCTGCTAATTGAATAATTAGTTGCAGTTTCGGCAGTAGTTTCGTTAACTGGCTCCGAAAATTCCAGGTCAACAATTCTGTTCGGTTTCCATGTGGCGCTTACTAATTTAGGATACACTATATATCCAAATGTCCCTGAATTCCGCAGGGGATCAATTGTATTGCCGTTAGCATCCAGAACAGAGCTGGTTACAATAATCTTGTACGTAATATCCTCAACCTGCGTGCCTGTTCCGAGTGTAACAGTATTTCCCGATACGCTTGCGCTTGTCACATTAAGAGAATTATCTATTGTATAATTGGACAGGATTCCGCCGGATACTGCGTCTACGGTTTTAGAAAATTGAATGGTAATTGATATGCCGGAATTGCGGGTTACTCCTTCAACGTAAAACTGCCCATCGCCGATAAATTTATCCGGATCATTCGTTGTGTTTATTGTTTTAGCTGTTGCATTGCCACCGGGTATTGTCTTAACACCGTTAACAACAAGTGTATACTCAACATTTTCCTGTTTCGAAGTTACGAGCCTAACTATTGTATTGTCGCTCGCATCTCTTTCCGCGCTGCTGACTGCAAGAATTGTACCGCCGGTTTTAATTGAATAATTAGCTGCTGTTTCAGCACTCGATTCTTCAACGTTTGTACTGAAGACAACCTCGACTTGAGTATTATTCACTGCACTGGCAGACGAAACATCCCCGGAGTCATTTTCGTTCTCCCATGGATTTGTCGGATTGCAGTAAATTGATTGAGCCGAAAAAAACACAAATAGAAGAAACACAAAAAGCTTTTTCATAAACTCCCTCCATGGGTTAATGTTTTATTTTGAGAGGAACATCCTTAAAAATGAGTTATTGTTCCCCTGCGGGTTAATTAAAAATTATAATTATAAAGCCTTTTTTCGGTTCGAGATTTTTCTTAGATAAATCATTAGAACATATAAAAAAAAATTGGAATCGTCAAATTTTTTTGAATAAAACCGAGTCTTTTTAATTTTTTTTTCGAAAATATTTTTCAAACATAATGAGGCATAATCAAATAATTGACGGGATTTTTAAGCTTAAAATGTAAGTTTATATTGCATTAATGTCTATAACGGGGAACGGAACAAAAGAGATATATGCAGTCTTTTTGTTAAAAGAATAATAAATGAAAAATTATGCCTGTAAATGACAAAATTCCGAATATAATAAAAGATTTTTTGTATTTATCGGTTTTCCGGTGATGGCGGAATGTATTCAGCACAAAACCTGCTATGCTTACTATAAGAATAAGAATAAAAAAATATATCGCATACCCGGTTATAACCTTATCGATGTTTGCAGGCATCTGGAATTGGTAATCCGCAATCTTTGCAGCATAAGATATAATAAAAATTGAGCCTAACAGAATCCATAGAAAAATAAGCACCGAAACTATAAATACTTTTGAAAAAATATCAATCGATCCCATTAATCTGAGGATATTGTCAGGGCCACTTCTGCGGTTCATTGTTTTTTCTTCCATGGTTATCCCTCTTAAAAAAATTCTTAAAGGGTACAGAGAAGACATAATGCAGAACTGCTTTTATCTTCATTGGAAGATATTAAAATATATTTAAAACGTCAAATAAAAATGCTTAAAAATTTATTGACACTCGTAAAACCGGCTTCTTAATGACATTGTCATAATTTATTGCCTTAGCAAAAAATGTTCTCTAAGAGCCTGTTCCCATATATCTAAATACTGAAATATCTTTTTTTTTAAGTCTTTTAACAAATAGTTTTTAAGGAAAAAAATCATGGAATTGCCCTCTTCTTACGAACCCAAGGAAGTTGAAAAAAAGTGGTACTCTATATGGGAAAAAGAAAATCTCTTTCATGCTGCTGAAAACGACGGGAAAGAGGCCTATTCCATCGTAATTCCTCCGCCCAATGTTACAGGCATTCTTCATATCGGACATGCGCTGAATAATACTTTGCAGGATATTCTTGTAAGATGGCAGAGGATGAACGGCAAGTCCGCGCTATGGATGCCGGGAACGGATCATGCAGGCATTGCCACGCAAAACGTAGTTGAAAGACTGCTGGCATCCGAAGGAAAGACTAAACACGATCTGGGACGCGAAGCATTTGTAAAAAGAGTATGGGAATGGAAGGAGCATTCAGGCGGGCAGATTGTATCCCAGCTGAAACGGCTCGGCGCTTCGTGCGACTGGGAGCGCGAAAGGTTTACGCTTGACGAAGGTCTTTCGAGGGCAGTGAGAAAGGTTTTTGTGACGCTTTACAGCGAGGGGCTGATTTATCAGGGTGAGCGGATAATAAACTGGTGCCCGCGATGCGAAACTGCGCTGTCGGACATTGAAACGGAATACCAGGATCTGAAAGGCCACTTATATTACATTAAGTATCCGGTGGCCGGTTCGGATGAAAGTATAACTGTAGCGACTACCAGGCCTGAGACGATGCTCGGGGATACGGGCGTTGCCGTGAACCCGGATGACGACAGGTACAGGCATCTTGTGGGCAAAAGCGTTATCCTGCCTTTAATGAACAGAAAGATCCCGGTATTCGCGGACAATTTTGTCGCAAAGGAATTCGGTACAGGCCTGGTAAAAGTAACGCCGGCGCATGATCCGAATGACTTCGAGATGGGAAAGCGCCACAACCTTGAGGAGATAAACATACTTGATAAGAACGGCAATATAAACGAAAAGGGCGGCGCATACAAGGGGCTCAACAGATTCGACGCGCGGAAAAAAATACTGGAGGACCTAGACAAGCTCGGCTTGCTTGTTAAGATAGAAGATCATGATCACTCGGTCGGACACTGTTATAGATGCAATACCATCATTGAACCGTATCTTTCCAAACAATGGTTTGTTAAAATTAAGCCACTCGCTGATGCAGCTATCAAAGCTGTTGAAGAAAAGAGGATCACATTTGTGCCGCAGAACTGGGAGAAGACTTATTACGAGTGGATGTACAATATCCGTGACTGGTGCATCTCGCGCCAGCTATGGTGGGGACACAGGATACCGGCGTTCTACTGCAAATCGTGCGGCCACATAACAGTTACGATGGAAGATCCAAGCGAATGCGGCAAATGCGGATCGAAAGACATCCGCCAGGACGAGGACGTTCTCGACACATGGTTCTCGTCCGCGCTATGGCCGTTTTCAACAATGGGATGGCCGGACAGCACAGACGCAGTTAAAAAATATTATCCTACAAATGTTTTAGTTACAAGCTTTGACATTATTTTCTTCTGGGTAGCCCGCATGATCATGATGGGCCTTAAGTTCATGAAGGATATCCCGTTCAAAGACGTGTACATCCACGCACTTGTGCGCGATGAGCACGGGCAGAAGATGAGCAAGTCAAAGGGCAATGTAATTGACCCGATCATCATGATGGATAATTACGGCACTGACGCGTTCAGGTTCACCCTGGCGATCTTTGCCGCGCAGGGACGCGATATAATCATGTCCGAAAAACGCATTGAAGGCTACAGGGCTTTCTGCAACAAGATATGGAACGCTACAAGATTTATTCTTATGAACCTGGGTGAAGACTTCGCGGCACGCGATATTAAGCCGGATGAACTTAACAACTTTGACAAATGGATACTGCACAGGCTGAACAAGGCAACTGCAGGTATAACCAAAGCACTTGAGGAATACAAATTTAACGAAGCCGCCCACCAGATATATGAGTTCTGGTGGCACGAGTTCTGCGACTGGTATCTGGAACTTACGAAACCAAGGATTTACACAAAGGATGCAGAAACAAAAGATAAAGACTCTGCAGAAACCGCGCGCCAGGTTTTATATCACGTTCTTAAAACCGGCCTCCAGCTTCTGCATCCGTTTATGCCGTTTATTACGGAAGAAATATGGAGCAGGATAAATCCCTCAGGTGGCAGAATAATTATCGCGAGGTGGCCCGCAGTAAATAATGATTTTAATTTCCCGGACGAATCTGAAGACGCGGATATATTTAAGGAAATAGTTTACAGAATAAGAAATATCCGCGCAGAGATGAATATTCCGCCTAGCAAAAACGCGAATGTTATTTTTAAAACAGCTGATAAGAAAATTATTTCGCTTATTGACAGGGAGCTCATTAATATTAAATCGCTGGCAAAGCTCGACTCCGTAAAGATTGACGGCAATTACAAGCCGGAAAATACCGACGCGTCCGCAATTCTGAAAGATGCCGAGATATACATGCCGCTTAAGGGGCTTATCGATGTTGAGAAAGAGAGATTAAGGATACAAAAAGAAATCGATAAAGCAAACCTTGACATTGACAGGGTTGACAGGAAATTAACCAACGAGAACTTCCTGAAAAAAGCCCCGGAAGATATTATAGTAAAAGAAAAGAGCAAGCGGGACGAGGCCAAAGAACTACTCAAAAAACTTGAAGAAAGCTTATTAAAATTGGCCGGATAGACCGGATAGAGAAGACAAACAAGATGATTTCGTTCGATCTGGAATGCGCAAACAAACACCGTTTCGAAGGCAGCTTTAAGGACTACCGGGCTTTCGATGAGCAACTGACAAAAGAAATGATCGAGTGCCCTGTATGCGGTGACGTTAAAATCAAACGGCTGTTTACCGGATGCTCGATACAGCCGGGCGGAGCGACCGCGCCCGCGGAGACGCAAGGTTGTGCGTCTCATGACCAAGTATCCGGCGCTCATTTGTCTTACACTAATAAAGACGCATTGCCATGCGTCTCTACAGCCGATAAAAATATGCCGAAAATGTCCGAAATGATCCGCATAGTCAGGGATTATGTAATACATAACTTCGAAAACGTAGGAAAAGACTTCGCATATACTGCAAAAGCTATGTATTATGGCGTTGAAGAAGAAAGAAACATATACGGCGAATCGACACCGCAGGAAATAAAGGAACTCGCAGATGAAGGCATAGACGTGCTGCCGATTCCGTCAATAGAAAAGATAGAGAATTAAACCGTAGGGGCGAACCCATGTGTTCGCCCTTTAATCTATATCCCTATGTTCGCCGTTGTACCTTTATGCTCCCCTTGGGGCCATTGCAAAAAAGGGCAGACACTTGGGTCTGCCCCTACTTAACAAATATGATTATGTTTTTATTAACTTTATCTTTTATTATTCTTTATATACAAAATAAGCCAATAATGCCGCGGAAATAAAAATAACCGGCACTGCAATATTCAGATAAAATCCGAAGCTTATTTCATAAGGACGCGCTTTAGTCAGAGTTCCGGTAAAATATATAAAAAGAACCCAGAATAAATAATAAGCATTCAATAATGATCTTACAAGCAGCCTCTTTAATTCGTGCAAATATGAGCTGGCAAACATTATTATAATAATAACAATAAGATGTATGGCCAGAGGATTATTTACTTCGAAATTATTCCCAAAAATATGAAACCTTGCAACCGGCAGGATAATTGCAAAAAAAGCCGGAATGATATTCAGATAAATAATTTTTTCAGAAATGCTTGCATCCAGAAATTTTTGCCGGATTTTTTCCGCCAGTGAAGCCAGCATTCTTCCCAGAAAGCGAATGATTTCGAACGCTAGGTATTTAACTGTTTTCCAAAGATTATAAAAATTATGCATAATGTTTTCCATAGTAAAATACTTATTTGGCAAAAGGTTCTTTAATAAGCAGGAACTCGACTCTCCTGTTCCTTCTCCTGTTTTCGCTGTCAGTATTCGGCAGGAATGGCATTGTTTCACCCATGCCTCTAAACATCAACCTTTTTTCATCAATTCCTTTCGCAACCAGATAATCCATTACATTCTTTGCCCTTGCTTCCGAGAGCTTTAAGTTATATTCTTCCTCGCCTACATCATCCGTATGTCCTTCAATGGATACGTTGTATTTGCCGTATTTATTCAGTATTTCTTTGACCCTGTCAAGTATTGGAAAAGCTTTTCCTGAAAGCACAGCTTTATCAAAAGCAAATTCGATATTGCTTATCCGTATTTTAAGCCCGCGCTCGGTTACTGTAACAAGAACATCGATCGGGAGCTTTATCCGCTCTGTCCGGGCAGTATTGCCTGCTAAATCCTTTGCGCTGAGTACAAAAAAATAATCCGCAGCAGATTCCACAAGATCTTTATCCCTGCCGATGCCGTCCCATTTAATTGTCTCCGGAGCATTGAGTTTCCCGCTGAACGATTTAAACACTTTTCCCGAAGGAGCAAATATATCAAGAGTCCAGTTATTTATCCCGGTATTATCTTTTGCTTCAGGGTAAATTGTAAGCATGTCATTTTCGCCGTCATCGTCCGGAGAAAACAAATTCGGAGAATAACTGACCGATACTTTCGGAGGTGTGCTGTCTATAATTATTTCCTTTGCAAACGAAGCAGGCGCATTACCGCTGTCAAAGACTGTGCTTAATTTATAATAATACCTGCCGTCGTCCAGTTTTTTATCCTGCAAATCAAGAGCGTTCCAGACTATAGATTTCGAAATATCTTTAGCGCCTTTAATTTCCTTAATAATTCGTCTGTCGTCATCTGCCAGGGAAATTGTCCAGCTCTCCAGCCCTTTTGTATCCGAAACAACGGGGTAAAAAATAATATTATTATTTTCTTTATATGAGTAATAATCACAGGAACAAGTTAAGTCTGTTGATTGATATTTCCTTGTAAGAGTAATCTGTTTTCTCTCGGCTCTGACACTGTTGCCTGCTTTATCCTGAGATGACACAAAGAAACTGTAAAGCCCCTCGCGAGCATCTATGTTGTTGTCATCTTTTCCGTCCCAGATCAGCTTTTTTGGTGCCGAGTTGCCGCTCCATGAATAAGACTTTATTACTTTATTTTCGGAATTTACAATGCCTGCTTTCCAGATATCTTCCCGTGATGTTACCATACTGAGTTTTATTTCAAGGGTATCTTTCTTACCGTCTTTATTAGGTGAAAAAAGGCTTTCTGACTCAACTGCTGCTTCAGGGAAAGTATTGTCGACAATCACTGTTCCGCTTTTTACGGACGAAATATTATCCCGTTCATCCCATACTGTAAAAGCGTATGTATATTTTCCGTCCGGAACAATTTTTTTCATATAATCTGTGCCATCCCAGAGAATGCTGTCCGGCACTATCATCGATTCTTTTTTTTGCCAGATTTTCGTAAAAAATCCTTTTAATGAAAGTCCTTCATCAATATCTCTTTCTGACATCCTGTATTCTTTAACAATGTCATTGCCTGGATTCAATATCTGAAGCTTCCAGCCTTTTATAGTGCTCCTGTCATAAACCTCTGTTTTAAAAACAAGAAAATCCTGTTTACCGTCATAATTAGGGGAAATATATTCATCGCTGGAATTAATTTTTGTGTCGGGCGGCTCCCTGTCCAGTTTGCCGTATCTCATATTGAGACCCGCATAATGCACAAAACTCCATTTACTGTAATGAACAAGAGAATAATTTATATCGCCGTCGAAATCCCGCGTTTTAAACTGGTACCCGGCGCCTAGTGTGAAGTCGCCATACTCATAAGACTGCGGAGCTGTAAATCCTGCCCTTGCAATATATTTACCTTTTATTAATGATTCGAAACCTAATTTTGCGGGATAGTCATCGTAGGCATTTATTGCAGAATAATCATTGTAAAATTTTAAGTTAAAGTCGCTGTGTTTATAAAAAATAAAATTATACCCGATTGTAGATTGATTAAAGTTTGCGAATTTTTTATTTTCACCAAATGGCAGCCCCGCATTTATTGAAGCTCCTATTGCAGGTTCAAAAATTCCAAACCCGTTTTTTATTTTCGCATTAAAATCAATTTTATATAATGAACCGACTGTAAGCCCGGTATAAGCCAGATTATTTTCCTTATCCGCACCGGTAAACAAATTAAATGAAGCACCTATCATAAGCCTTTCGGTAAAATTTTTTGCTCCGCCTAAATTAAAAAGATACCCGGTCTTAATATCGTTTGTATCCGAAGCCGGGATGCTTATCATCCTGAATCCGCCGCCCAGCACTCCATACGAAGTAGGCAGCGCAAAAGCAATGTCCGGATTGCTGAAACGAAAGCCGAGTGTCCCGTACTGAAGCCCGAACTCGAGCCTTTCCGAAGAAGCAATGGAAGCCGGGTTAATGTAGAACAAATCTGCGCCCAATCCGGAAACTCCCGTGCCGCCCCTGCCTAGCGATGATGCGGAATCGCCGAATAAAATAAGATTTTTTCCGCTGTCGTTCTTTGCGTATAACGCGGATACATCCGAAATAAAAATAACAAGTACAAATAAATTAAATACTAATTGTTTTTTAAACATGGATTATCTCCGGAAATTGCAAGGTAAAATGAAATGATATTTTAGGCCGGAACTGCAGGATTAAATATCCGCGTAATCTGGTTTAACTTAAAAAAAATGTCAAATAATTTTTATGCTCTCTGTTAAGAGCCTGTCTCGCCAGATAAGGCATGAATCTTTTTTTTCTTGACGTGTGACATCTCTTGCAATATTATCTAACTAAATAGTTAGTTAAACAATACAAGACGGGATATTGTAAATTAAATGACGACAGTTGAAGAAAAAATCAAGCAGGCGGCGATCAAAGAATTTTCCAGATACGGATTCGCTGGAGCCAGGGTTGACAGAATTGCTAAAACTGCGAAGATCAACAAAGCGATGATTTATTATCATTTTAGAAGTAAAGAAAAATTGTATGAGGACATATTATCGATTTTGGCAGATGGAATAAATAATTCTTTAAAAAACATAATAAGCGACGGGAACCTGGATAAAAATAAATTATATTCAATAGTTTCCGTATATATTGACTTTATTTGTACCCTTGATCCTGATTTTGTTAAAGTAATGCTCCGTGAGCTTTCAAGCGGAGGCAAATATTTCAGAAAGATTGTATTTATAAAAACATTGCAGCCGCTTTCATTTTTACTGGCTCAGAATATTACAAAAGAAATAAATAATAAGGTCTTCCGGCAATTAAATCCATTTTATTTAATAATACAAACCATAGGCAGTATCGTATTTTTCAATATGCTAAAAATAAATCTCCATGGGACTGACCTGTATAATATTATTTTCAAGGAAAATAATATTGAAGAATTCAAACAAAACCTGCTGGCAGTCATGCAAAACGGTATTGAGTTTAAGGAGGGAACTGAGTGAAACGAAAATATATTTTTTATCATATATTTCTAATATTAATATGCCTGCTTAATATTAATATTTTAAATGCTGAATCTTCTTCTCAAAAATTACTGTCTCTTGAGAAACTGACGCTGGATAGAGCGATAGAAACTGCCTTGCAGAACAACCAGGACTATAAAATAGCCCTTTTAAAAGAAAAAGAAGCAAACGAAAAAGTCAATGCTGCGTGGGGTCAGCTCTGGCCTGTGCTCGAGTCGGAAGCGTCGGCTATGCGGCAATATGCTGAAAGCGGGGTCATGAGCCTGTCGGACGGGCAAAACGATATTAAATTTATACAACTAAAGTTCGGGATCAACCCGGGTATATTCTATAATTCGTTATTGGCTGCGCGTGATGCTTCGAAAACAGCTCGTGAGGATGTCCGCAGGATCAGGTCTTCGATCGAATGTTCGCTGATAAAAAGCTATTTTGATGTTTTGCTCGCAAATGAAATAATCAAGCTGCGGAAGGAGTCTATTGCAGTATTGAAAAATAATCTGCAGGATGTACAGAACATGTTCAGGACAGGAGCAATACCTAAATTTGAACTGCTTCAGGCCGAGGTTGAGCTTCATAAGCTGGAGCCTCTGCTTATTGATGCCCGGACAAATCATAAAGTCGCACTGGATATATTTAATTATTATCTGGGAAACGATAAAATAATATTTACTCCAGACGAAGAAATACTTAAGAGTGAATCCATGAAAGCCCCTGCTGACGACGACCGCAAGACCGAATATCTCACCTTACTCGCTCTTAAGAACCGGCCGGAGCTTATACAACTGGAAGCTAAGCGCAGCCTGGCCGAGCACACGAAAAACATCAACAGCTCATATTATCTTTGGCCGACATTTTCAGTCGGAGGATATTACGGTAAAACACAGTATCTTCCGAATACAATTGACTCCCCTATCCCAGGCATGGATTTTTCAAATATAACAGGCACGGACGAATGGCAGAAAACATGGCAGGTTCGCGTAGCTGCCACATACAGATGGGGAACGCTTATTCCTGCGGACTCAATCAGAGCAGCCGAGCGCGAGGAAAAGCTGAAAATCAAAGAAGAAGAAGAAGAGCTGCTAAAGCTGAAAAGACTTATTGGAATTTCGATAAGGTCAAATTATTCGAAACTGCTGAGTTCGTATTTAACAATAAAGCCGCAGAAAGAAAATGTCGGCACCGCAGAAGAGGGTTTAAGGATTGCAAGGGAAAGCTACACCGCGGGTGTTATAAAAAATTCCGAACTGCTTTCAGCCGAGCTTTCTTTAACAAACGCGCGCACTTCTTATATAAATGCAGTTTACGGGTACTATGTGTCCCTGGCTGAATTAAAAAAGGAAATCGGTATAAGCGATGAGAATATCATTATGGAGGATGTTAAATGAACAGGAAAAAATTTATACCACTTGGTATAGTTGTTTTACTGATTATAGCCGCAACACTCTATTTTGAGGTTTTCCGGCATATTGAATTTAACACGAATGCAATAGACGGATCCGGGACAATAGAAGTCACTGAAATAGAAATAGGATCAAAGATTGCAGGCAGAATTGAAGAACTGCCTAAGCCAGAGGGCGTTGCCGTGCGTAAAGGCGAACTTGTTGTAAAATTGGAATATGAAGAGTTGAGCGCGCAAAGGCTGTCGGCTCAGGCAAATCTGGCGAATACAGAAAAAAATTTTAAGAGAATAAAAAATCTCTACGAGACAGGGTCTGTTTCCAAAAGAGATTACGATAATGCAGACGCAGCTTACCGGATCGCAAAAGGTTCATATGATCAAATTGCCGCTACTATTATGAACGCGGTTATTGTATCTCCGATAAACGGCGTAGTACTGGAAAAAAATCTTGAGGTAGGGGAGATTGCATTTCCGGGTACAGCTATTCTGACTGTAGCGGATATAACAAAGCCGTGGATTTATATTTATGTAAATGAAAGGAAACTCGGATTTATCAAACTCGGACAAAAGGCAGCTATAAAGGTTGATTCGTTCCCTGATAAGAAATTCAGCGGAAGGGTGGTTTCAATATCCAACAAAGCGGAATTTACCCCCAAGACAATACAGACTAAAGAAGAAAGAGTTAAGCTTGTTTTCGCGGTTAAGATTGCGATTGAAAATCCGGACATGAGCTTAAAGCCGGGGATGCCTGCGGATGCGGAGATCATTATTAAATAAGCGGGGTGGAGCGGCTTTTAAATTCAACTTAGTCATTAAAGTAATAATAATTGGCAATTAATATCAGTACACTGTCTCATTCGTTTTTAGTGTTTAATTGTGCCAAAATAGAAATACATAACATAAATTTTCTGCGGAACTCGGACAACCCTTGGAAAAACTCAAACAGTCCTCGAAAATTTTTGTTAATTCTATCAACTTTTAATATCGCATTTATTTTTTAATATTTATGAGATGAGCTGTATTTGTAAAATTTAAACAAACAAATGACTCTGCGAAGACAAAACGTCACAAAAAAAATATGGACATACTTGTAATAAACAATCTCAGCAAACGCTTCAAAGAAATAGCTGCTGTCTCATCGTTAAGTTTCAGTGTGCATAAAGGTGAGATATTCGGCATAGTCGGCCCGGACGGCGCAGGCAAAAGTACTTTGATGCGTCTTATCGCCGGAATCCTTAGTCCAGGCGAAGGAAGCGTTATTATCAAAGATCTAAATGTGCACGAAAACGCTTTCCTGATAAAAGAAAACCTTGCATACATGCCTCAGCGTTTCGGACTTTATGAAGACTTGACAGTAGAGGAAAATATATTTTTTTTTGGAAAATTGTTCGGAGTGCCGCGCAGGGAAATACAAGAGCGGATAAAACGCCTCTATATGTTCAGCAGGCTGGAGCCTTTTAAGGACAGACTTGCAGGAAAGCTTTCGGGCGGCATGAAGCAGAAGCTCGGGCTTGCATGCAGCCTGGTGCACAGACCGGATCTGATCCTGCTCGATGAGCCGACAAACGGAGTTGATCCGGTATCCAGGAGAGAGTTCTGGAAAATACTGTACGATCTGCTGAGCGATGGAGTGACCATTGTCGTAAGCACAGCTTATCTTGATGAAGCCGAACGCTGCACAAGAGTAGCTCTGATGTATAACGGGAGCTTCCTGACGCTGGGGACACCTGATGAAATCAAGAAAAGCATAAAAAATACTCTTCTGGAAATTATTTCATCCGATATCTGGGAAGCGGAAAAAATTCTAAGGGGAAGCGACAGCTACAGCCATGTTATAAGGGAAGGAAACGCTTTGCGTATTTTTATTAAAAATGCTGAAAAAGATAAAAAAAATATAAGTCAAATGCTTTATCAAAAAGGAATTAAAGTGCAATCGATTGCAAAGAAAGTTCCTACTCTGGAAAATTGCTTTGTGGAGATAATATCAGAGGGAGAATACAGGTGAGGCTTGTAAAATCATTATCAAGAATTATTACAATTGCAGACAAAGAATGGACTCAGATACGCAGGGATAAACGTAGCCTTTACCTGGCGATCATTGCGCCTGTATTATTCGTATTTCTCTTCGGATACGCGCTTACTGTTGATGTTAAAAATGTCAGCACTGCAATATTTGACCAGGATAAGACCGCTGCCTCGAGACAGTTCATTGAAGAATTCAGCCATACCGAATACCTCAAGATATACGGTTACGTATCGAACTATAACGAGATAGATAATCTGATAAATTCGGAAGATATTAAACTGGCGCTTGTTATCCCCCGCAATTTTGAGAAACGTTTTAAATCCGGCAAAAAAACAGATGTGCAGCTTCTGGCTGACGGCTCGGACTCAACGACTGCATCCGTAGCCATAGGCTATGTAAAAGCAATAGTCGCGAATTACAACATCGATATTAAAATGGCAGAGCTGAAAAGAATAGGAATTTCCGATACGCAATTGCCGATAGAAGCAAGGACACGAATATGGTACAATCCGGAACTTGAAAGCAAGAATTTTATTATACCAGGGCTTATTATTATGATCATGGCGATCATTTCTGCCCTGATAGCCTCCCTTACGATCTCACGGGAATGGGAGCGCGGGACAATGGAAACCCTGATAACCACTCCAGTCCGCGGTTTTGAGCTGGTATTCGGCAAGCTGATCCCTTTCATCTTTATCGGGATTCTGGATATCATTGTAATGATATCAGTAGGATATTTCATATTTAAAGTGCCGATCAAAGGCAGTTTTGTGGAGTTATTTCTTCTGGATCTGTTGTTTCTGATAGGCACTTCGAGCATGGGAATACTGATTTCTGCTTCAACACGCGTGCAGGTATTATCCGTGCAGATGGCTATGAACCTAACATATCTTCCTACTATTATTTTATCCGGATTTATTTTCCCGATTCAGAACATGCCACTGTTTATTCAGGGAGTCACTTATCTTATACCGGCCAGGTATGCCATAATGCTTGTTAAAGCCGTTGCGCTTAAGGGGATTCCGGCACTTTTCCTGTGGACACAAATAGCTTTTCTTTTCTGTTTTGCAGTAATAATAATTACTCTAAGTATAAAAAAAATGAGCCTTCGTTTGCCTGAAGGCTAGTCGGAAATATATAAAAGATAAATTCAAGTGACCATTGCCCATATAATATTTTTATGAAAATATCCATTAGAAAGAATATACTAAAAAGTCTTCTTGTTAAAGAATTCAAAGAGATATTCAGAAACAAGCTGATGGTGAGCCAGCTTTTTATGGTTCCGTTTATCCTGCTTTTTGTATTGGGTTATGCAGCAAACACGGATGTAAAAAAAATAAAAATGTCCGTGCTTGACGAAGACCGCACACAGGAAAGCAGGAAATTTATCCAGGTATTTTCTTCAAGTCCGTACTTCATTTATTATTCGTATTTAAACTCTGAAAAAGAAACAGCGGAACTCCTGGATAAAGGAAAAGCTGAAATGTTTTTGCATGTTCTCCGCGGTTTTTCCAAAAATGCCAAATCGGGGAAACATTCAGATATACAGCTAATACTCGACGGAACTGATTCCGGCAGGGCGGCTTTAATAATGTCCTATGTAAACCAGATCACAAATGATTTTTCATTAGATTTTTTTAAAGACAGAATAAAGATGCTTGTGCTGAGCAGAGGCGCCGGCGGAATGAAAATGAAAGAAACCATAGGTATCCAGGAAAGGGCCCTCTTTAACCCTGAACTTGCCAGCAGAAACTTTTTTTTACCCGGTGTGCTTGCCATGCTAATATCCATTATTACAATCATGCTCACGTCAATGGCCATTGTAAAGGAAAAAGAAGCAGGTACAATTGAACAGATCATTGTGTCTCCCTTAAAGCCTGTGGAATACATTGCAGGCAAAACACTGCCCTTTGCGGTTATTGGCTTTATAAACATATTCATCGGAGCCATTGCCGTGATTGCATGGTTCAATGTCCCGTTCAACGGCAGTTTCATTTTTCTGCTTTTTTCGGGACTGATATATATTGTATCCGCGCTTGCAGTAGGACTGTTCATATCGACAATATCAAAGACACAGCAGGAAGCAATGCTTTCGACCTTTTTGTATTTTATGCCTGCAATGCTTCTTTCGGGCTTTGTTTTCCCGATATACGCAATGCCGGCAAGTATTCAGACTCTGACTTATTTAAATCCGATACGGTATTTTATTATCATCCTTAGGGGAATATTTCTTAAGGGCATTGGAATATCCGATCTATGGCCCGAATTACTTGTACTCGTGTTTATGGCAATAGCGCTGTTAACTCTCAGTGTAAAAAGGTTTGCCAGGAGAATGGAATAATGGAATATTCCGTAGAAGTTCAAAATCTTACAAAGCGGTTCGACCAGTTTACGGCTGTCGATGACATAACTTTTTCCGTCAACAAAGGTGAAATATTCGGATTTTTAGGCCCCAATGGAGCCGGAAAAAGCACAACTATAAAAATGCTATGCGGAATTCTTCTACCTACGGACGGCAAAGGCACTGTAATGCAGCATGATATAATGTCCGAGCAGGATAAAATCAGAAACGTTATAGGGTACATGTCTCAGAAATTCTCTCTTTATGACGACCTCACGGTAATTGAGAATCTGGAATTTTTCGGCAGCATATACGGCCTTGAAGGAAAAAAGCTGAAAAAGAGAACGGATTACGTTATTGAAATGGCAGAAATAAAAGACAGAAAAAACTCCATTGTAAAAACGCTCCCGGGCGGGATTAAACAGAGACTGGCTATTGGTGCGGCAATACTTCACGACCCGCCTATCCTGTTTTTAGATGAGCCGACTTCCGGGGTAGATCCTATTATGCGAAGAAATTTCTGGGAGCTTATATATGAATTTGCCAAGCTTGGAAAAACTATTTTTGTAACGACCCACTACATGGATGAGGCGGAGCACTGCGACCGCATGGCTCTCATTATCGCCGGAAAAATTATAGCAATGGATTCGCCTGCAAACCTTAAGTCCCAACTGCCATACGGAGTTTATTCTCTGAAAGCGCCTGACTTTATAAAAGTATTTGATTATATTTCAAGGCTGGAATACATTGAGGAAGCGGCAATTTTCGGGAGTATGATTCATATACTCTGTGAAGAAAAATTTCCTTTAAAAAAAGAACTCAGCAAAGATCTGAAAGCCAGAGGAATTACAGGCTGCCATATTGATAAAATTTCGCCAACACTTGAAGACGTATTTGTAACATACGCAAGGAAACTGGGAGTATAATCCTTCATTTTGCCTTAAAATAAAAATCACATACGTATTAACAAGCTAGGTACAATATTTATAGAAAGTCGCACCACGCACTAAATTTATTTTTCCTCCGATTTCTTTATAATAATTCCTGAAAAAACACCGAATATAATAAAGCAGTAACAATTAATAACAGGGATATAAAATGCAATCTTTAACTCATGATATTGAAAAATCGGTAAGAACCATATTCAGGCTTTTTTTTAACACAAACGTTCAATTAAAGAACAACAATGTATATAAATATTCGCCCTGGGGGGTTGATATTATAATGGATTGCGGCGGAGTAAAGAAGCTGAGCCTTTTTATGGACGAAAGCACGCTTAAATCAGTAATGAAACAATTAACAGGCGAAGACAACATACAAAACAGCGCCCTGGCCTACAATGTTATCGGTGAAATAGCGCGTTTTATCGCCGGTAATGCCGCAGGAGAAAAGCACGAAAATTTTACTATCTACAAACCTGTTCCTTCGCAGGGGATAAGGCATTCGGAACATTCGCAGATATTTTCTTCCGGCCTGGGAGAATTCGCAATTTCCCTGGAGTAGCAATTCACATCATTTTACCAGCCAGTCTGGATTATTCAAGGTTTATAAAATAGCAACATAAAATATTTGACATAATTAATTGAAAATACAATAATACCCGCAGCTTAAACGGATTTGATTATTAATTATAAATTACAATATCTATTAAGAGGTAAAAAAATGAAAAAAATTCTATTTATAATCGCTGTGCTGTTTACAGCTTCAGCATTAGTGAATGCACAGGAAAGTCAAAAGTCCGAACCCGCTAAAGAGAATACAGTAAAAACGGTTGAGCCTGCAACACCTGCCGCTACAGTCGAAGAAAAAGCAAAAGAAGCTGCTATTGAAAAAAAAGTCGAAGAACCTAAAAAAGAAGCCGTAGTAAAAGAAGCAGCCAAAGAAGTTGAGAAAAAAGCAGAAGCAAAACCTGCTGTAAAAGCAAGCAAAGAAAGTTACATGGCCGACCTGTCCGGCAATGATGAAAAAAAAATTATTGCAGCAGCAGACTGGCTTGGTGAAAAAGAAGAGAAGTCCGCTGTGCCGCAGCTTGTTAATCTTTTAAAGAACGATAAAAGAACAAAAGTCAGATTATTTGCCACAGTCGCCCTGGGACAGATAGGGGATGAAAGCTGCATACCGGCTCTCAACGAAGCGCTTCTTAACGACGGCAATGCAGACGTGAGGTATTCAGTTCTTCTTGCAATACACAGGATAAATCCTGCAAAATCACTTGACGCCCTTAAAAAAGCAAAAGAGACAGATTCCGATCCTTACATTAAAGATTATATCGAAAAAATGGAAGCAAAATGGAACGAAAAAAAATAAATTATAAAGTTTATTAAATAACAATAATTAGTTAATTTATAAAAAGCATGCTGAATCTGTAGCATGCTTTTTTAATTTTTTATTGGCTATTATCCCTAAGGGAATAACTAACAAACAGGTATTACATAATGATAAACGAAGAAATAAAATATTTAGTATTCGATATTGAATCTGTTCCGGACGGCAAACTAATTAAAAAAGTTAAATACGCGGGCATGGAGATCACTGAAAAAGAAGCGATTGCTAAATACCAGGAAGAGATACTGACAAACTCCGACGGCCAGACGTTTTTTATACCTGTGACATTCCAGTACCCGGTTTCTGTTTGCGTTGCATTCATAAAAGAAGATTTTTCCTTATCGGACATTAAGCTTCTGGATGAACCTGAATACAGGACCGCTGTTATAGTTAAGTCTTTCTGGGATATGGCTGAATTCTCGCATAAGGAAGCTTCGCTGGTCACGTTTAACGGACGCGGCTTTGATATTCCCTTAATGGAACTGATGGCTTTCAGATACGGCTATACCATTAAAAGGCACATGAAAGACAAGTTCGGTTCAAGATACAGATTCGGCACAAAGCATATTGATTTACATGACTGGCTATCGAACTTTAATGCTATACGCATGAACGGCGGGCTGAACCTGCTTGCAAAGACTCTCGGGAAACCCGGCAAGATGGAAGCAAAGGGCGACGAAGTGTACGACATGTTCACTGCAGGCAAACTGAAGGAAATCAACGATTACTGTACGCACGATGTGCTCGATACGTACTTTGTGTTTCTGCGCACGCGCGTTTTGCTCGGGGAGCTCTCAATCGACCGGGAGCAGAAACTGGTCAAAAGCACGCTCGAATTTTTAAAAGCGAATGCGGAGAAAAGACCCGCGTTCGGGATTTATCTGAAATGTTGCGGGGAATGTAATCCGTGGCCGTAAACTTAACTATCAATATAATAATTCCTTTGCCTTGATAAGGTTATAAACCGCATCATTATAAGGCGTTGGAATCGAATTCAATTTACCGAGCTTAATTATAATGCCATTGATGCTGTCTATTTCCGTTCTTCTGTTCGCCTTAACGTCCTGCAGCATTGAGCAAATATTCTGAGATGTATTTTTACAAACATTTCTTGTTTGCTCAATCATCTGATCAGCATCCAGTTTCAAACCAATCTTTGCGGCAACATTAACAGCCTCCCTTATTATATTTTCCTGAAGATTTCTGCCGTATTCGCTCTCAATAATTTTTCCGTTCGGCACACCCAGAAGCGCTCCAAGCGGATTTATCCCTGCATTGATAATTGCTTTCTTCCATACAACTTCCTCAGGATTCACAGAAACGTTTACCTTAAGACCGGCCTTTTTCAATACGCTGCCTGCAATTGCAACCGCCTCTTTATCCGCGCCGCCTATAACAACATCGCCCATGCCGCCCAGCCTCACAGTATTCCCGTTTACTCTTGTTGCCCCAATGGAAGTTGAACCGTATACTATTCTGTCTTCGTGAATATACTTTGCAATAATATCTTTACTGCCTATTCCGTTTTGAAGGCTTACTATAATGCTTGTTTTATCTATCTCCGGTGCAATTTCTTTAACAGCATCTTCGGTATCGTATGTCTTTACGAAAATAATTATTATCTGACACCCTTTCAGGATTAATGGATTATTACCGATATCGATTTTAATATTTACCGTATCATCGCCGAGAATTACATTTAATCCTGAACCGATATTTTTTATAATATCATTATTTTTTTCAAAAAACGTCAGGTTAATATCCGCTTTGTGAAAAAAATAAGCAAAGATGGAGCCCATTGCGCCTGCTCCGACTATACCGATTTTCATAATGATGCCTCTTTTTCAATATAAACTTTTATTTAAAAAAGATTTGCCGAATAATAAAATATCTTGATTTCGAATTCATATATCAATAAGTTTACAGTATAATTTATCTTTAATATAAACATACTGAGATGTAAAGCGAATTATAAATGAAAATACTAATAACAGGCACGGCAGGCTTCATCGGTTTTCACCTGGCGCAAAAAATGATTGAAAGAGGCGACGAGATTATCGGCCTGGATAATATTAATGACTATTATGATCCAAAATTAAAATACGCCAGATTAAACGAATCGGGGATATCGGAAAAACAAACTGCTTACAATAAGCTAGTTAAAAGCAAAAAATATAAAAATTACAGATTTATTCAACTGAATCTTGAAGATAAAGAAAACATCGATAAATTTTTTAAAAAAGAAAAGTTTGATAAAGTCTGTCATCTTGCTGCACAGGCAGGCGTCCGCTACAGCATAACAAATCCGCACGCATACATTGACTCAAACGTACAGGGCTTTATGAATATTCTCGAGGGCGCGAGACATAACAGCATCGGGCATCTTGTTTATGCGTCGAGTTCCAGCGTTTACGGAATGAACGAGAAGCAGCCATTCAGCACGAGCGACAACGTAGATCATCCGATCTCGCTATACGCTGCTACAAAAAAAGCGAACGAGCTTATGGCTTATACATACAGCCATCTTTTCGGGATACCGACTGTTGGGCTGCGTTTCTTTACAGTGTACGGCCCGTGGGGGCGGCCGGACATGGCGTATTTTCTTTTTACTAAGTCCATCACGGAAAACAAATCGATAGATATTTTCAATAGCGGGAACCTTGAAAGAGATTTCACTTATATTGATGATATTATCGAAGGAGTTATACGTGTAATTGACAGCCCGTTAAAAGCGAACTTGCAAAATCCTGAACATGCAGCGGGCAAAGCTCCCTACAGGCTTTACAATATCGGCAACAACTCTCCTGTGAAGCTCATGGATTTTATTCAGACTATCGAAAAGCATCTGGGTAAAGCAGCCAAGAAAAATTTTCTGCCAATGCAGCAGGGAGACGTACTTTCGACTTATGCCGATATAGGCGATCTGGAAAGGGATTACGGCTTTAAACCACATACCACAATCGATGAAGGAATAAACAAATTCGTTGAATGGTATAAGGAATTTTATCGTATTTCTTTGTAAATGGTTCCGGATATTTCCGGATAAGCAGGGATTTAAATCCCTGCTTATTTCTTGTATTTTTGCAAAAGTTCCAGCACGTTTTCAATTACGTACCCGATCTCTTTATCAGTCATGGCCGGATATATCGGCAATGAAAACGTCCTTGTGAATACCCATTCGCTTTCAGGATAATCCTTTGCATTGTATCCCAAGGCTTTATAATAGCTGAACCTGTAGATCGGAATAAAATGCACGCTGCACGAAATTCCCCTCTGCTTCATTTCAAATACGAATTTATTTCTGTCTATTGAAAGATAATCGGGATTAAGCTTAAGCGGATAAAGATGCCATGCCGTTTTATTATAATTCCTTATTTTGTATAATATAAGACCGTCATGGCTACTGAATGCTTCATTATATTTCAGCGCGATCTTAGCGCGCATCCCGTTCAGTTTATCCGCTTTCTTTAGCTGCTCAATTCCCATTGCGGAATTAATATCTGTCGTATTGTATTTGTATCCTGCTTCGACAACATCGTATTCCCAGAAGTTCTCATCGTTCTCCCTTTCCCATGCATCGCGCGTTACCCCGTGAAGCCGCAGCAGGCGTGTTCTGGTTGCCCACTCGCTGTTCTCAGTAGTTAGCATGCCGCCCTCGCCTGTAGCAATAGTCTTGGTTGCGTAAAAGCTAAAGCATGTGGCGTGGCCTATTGTACCGACAAAGCGGTTTTTATACAAGGCCGGGAAAGAATGCGCTGCGTCTTCGATAACATAGAGATTATGTTTCTTTGCAATTTCCATAATTGCATCCATATCTGCAGGCTGGCCGCCATAATGCACAGGCATTATCACTTTTGTATTCTTAGTGATAAGAGATTCGATCTTTGACGCATCCATCAGATGCGTATCGCGCTCAATGTCCGCAAACACTGGCTTTGCTCCAAAGTAGATCGCTACTTCCGCGCTCGCAGCATGTGTGAACGTAGGCACTATCACCTCGCCCCCCTGCTTCAGACCGGCGCATTTAAGCGCTAGATGCAGCGCTGCAGTGCATGAGTTGACAGCAACAGCTTCCTTTGCTCCGACATACTGAGCGAACTTTTTTTCGAACTCGTACGTTTTCGCTCCCATTGTGAGCCAGCCGCTTTTGATGGAATCAGCTACAGAATTGATCTCATTTTCATCAGTGAAAGGTTTATGAAATGGTACAAGCATAATGATTTTCCTTTTGCACCTCACCCTCCACTTTTTTTTAAACCCCTTCTGCCGCCTCACGGCATCTCCCCCTTATTAAGGGGGAGACAAAGAGGGGGTTAAAAAAGTGAGGTCCCAATCATATTAATTTTACACTATTCTAACTTTCATTCGCTTGTTTCTCTATCTTCGCAACAGCAGCCGATAATCCGATTACGAACCAGAACATAACAAGGTTTTCATCATCAGTATAATAGCACTGGAAAAACGAAGCTGTAATAAATACGCAATACGCGCCGAAAAGCCCAAGGTAAAAGCTTTTTAAAAGCTTATCATTCACAGATTTTAAATTAACTGTCATATATTTAAATATTCCGAACAGCATATAAACAAACGCCAGAAGCCCTATCACTCCCTTGCGCGCAAGCTGATTCAGATAATCGTTGTGAGCGTGAGTGATCATGCCAGCGTCTAATTCCGGATGTTCAGAAAGCATCTGCTTAAACTCATCCAGATAATTTCCTCCGCCTGTCCCGATAACCGGATGATTAAGCCATACGTAAAACGCTGTCTTCCAGATTTTTATCCTCTGATCCGTTGATTCTGTATTAATAGCATTCCCTTTTGTATGTGAAGATATCTGATCCTGGCCGCGATAGGTTAATAAAGCGCCTGCAAGTAATATTAAAACAAGGAAAAAAAGCAGAAAGATTATACGCAGTTTTTTGCTCACAAAGAAAATGGGAACCAGCGCAAACGGCAATGCAATGATTATAGATCTTGATCTGATCTCGAGCAAAGCAATGACCGCTAAAACAGCAGCAAGTATCATTACCCACCGGATGCCTGCATTCACATTCTTTACTGCGCCTGCAGAAACAAATAAAACAGGGATTGCGATAAGCATTAGATAGCAGCTGAACACAAGGTGCATCCCCAGAAGCCCGCCCCTTACCCGCAGCGAATCATCAGGGGAACCGTAGTGAAAGATGCCGATCTTATGAGCCTCGTTAATAAAGCTTATATTAAACGATACCTGCACAAGAGCTATGATTGACTGGAACAGGACTATAAATGTTATCAGATAAAAAGTCTTTAAAATATCTTCCCTGGAATTGTGCAGATAATATGCAAGAATAAACGCGAATATGAGCCAGAAGTCCCTGATGTAGTTCAGGTTCTTTAGAACCTGCGGTGACGCAAAACACAGGACGAACGAAACAGCAACGAACGGGAGAATGTATCTCTCAAGGCCGGTTGTGCTGATTGACTTTCTGTTCTTTATGATATCTGCTAAAAGCAGCAGCGAAGCGGTTCCGAGAGAGATCTGGGATGCTGAAATAGAAATGCCGGACGCGACCAGGAAGAGCGCTAAAAAAAAATACGATGCCTTTGCCAGGCTTATCTTCCCAGGATATTTCATTATAATGCTCAATTTACAAACCTGTCGGACGTATCTTTCGTATCATTAAAGCTGCTGTGATCGTACTCGCGAATAATCCCGGATAATAGTTCGCGTATCATTTTAGGACCGAGCCCGTGAAGACCGCTTAGCCTGTTTTCAATAAAGGATTCTATTTTGTTTATCTCCGGCATTCCCGCGTCTATAACAAATATTTTATTGTTCCCGGTTTTGACAACATTTTCGCCTGCATAGGACAGCTCTTCGTAAAGCTTCTCGCCGGGCCGCAGGCCTGTAAACACAACTTTAATGTCTCTGTCAGGTTCGTAGCCGTATAGCCTTATTAAATTGTTAGCAATATCCAGTATTTTATGCTGCCTGCCCATGTCGAGAACAAAGCATTCGCCGCCTCGCGAATACGCGGCAGCATTTATCACAAGAAGCGAAGCTTCCGGGATGCTCATAAAGTATCTGGTGATATCGGGATGGGTGATTGTCACAGGCCCGCCCTTCTCGATCTGGTCCCTGAAAAGCGGGATGACCGACCCCCTGCTCCCGATAACATTCCCGAACCGTACAATGGATGTCTTAACGCACATCTTCCTGTTGAAGTAGTCGGTTACAATTTCAGCAAGCCGCTTTGTGGCGCCCATAATGTTTACCGGACGCACAGCCTTGTCGCTCGATATTAAAACGAAATTCTTTACGCAGTATTTCACGCACAGATCAAGGACATTGAGCGTGCCGCCCACATTGTTCTGAATCGCTTCAGCCTCGTTGTATTCCATCAGCGGCACGTGCTTGTGCGCAGCAGCATGAAAAACAATGTCCGGCCTGTATTTTGCAAATGCCTGTCCAAGCAGCTTTTTATCTTTAATGTCTATTATCTTATATATTATTTCCGGCTTTCTCTCAATAAATTCAAGATACTCGCCCAGGGATTTTATCAGGTTATAGATCGAGTTCTCGCCCCTGCCTATGCATATCAACTTTTTAACATCGAACCTGAAAAGCTGCCTGCATATCTCGGACCCAATGCTTCCGCCTGCGCCTGTTATGAGCACAGTCTTATCCCTGAACTTTTCCTGTATTGCGTCAATGTCGAGCTCAACTTCCTTGCGGTCAACAACATCGGTAAGGCACACGTCCTCCAGCTCTTTGCTTAGTTGCGAGTTAAAGTACCTTGTGATTTTCGGAAGTATCTGGATGGATATGCCAGGGTCAGCGGCAATGACAGCCGAAACTGTACGGCTTATAATCTCGACCTGTACGGAAGGAAGGGCAATGATAACCTGACTGATGCGCTGCGCAGCAATGATGTCCTTCAGCCTGTCACAGCCCGCCAGCACAGGAATTCCGTCAATCGTCTTCCCTGCTTTATCAGCATCATCGTCAATAAAGCCCGCAATCTCGTCCATGCGGTTCTTGCGGACATATTCCGAAAGGATTATCCTGCCGGCCTCGCCTGCACCTATAATAAGTATTTTATTTTTTTTGATTCCCTTGTTCATTATTATTTAAAAAGGCTTTTATTTAGAAATATCGGACAAACAGGCCGGAATCTGATTCATTAAATTCAGGAAGATAACAGAAAGGATATAAGATTGTCTATTCAGCTTCAGTCGCCACAGGCGTCGTTGCTTCTATGTAATCAAAAGCAGCACTTACATCATCCGCGTTCTTTGCCTGTGTAGGGATCACGTCTGCAAACTTGACCAGATCGGCATCGCGGAGCAAAGGCATAAGCTTCCTGTCGCTATCATCCTTTATTTTGCGCGCTATTTCCTCTGTGGTCAGCTCAACCGCAGGGAAGCCCCTCAGCTTTTCAATGTACTGCCGCAGTATTTCCGAGTATCTGAAATAAAATTCCTTATACTGTCCTTTGGTTATATGGTTCATGGAAATCAGTCTTTCAAGTTCTTCCTTTGCAGTGACGTGCGGCGGCTTGATTTCCTTCAATGCTTCCATATCCCTGCGCTTTCTTTTTCTGAAAAAATAAATGCCTGCCCCTATTGCTCCCAGAATTATAATTCCGATCAGCCACGGAAGCAGTCTTAAAATAAAAGGATAAGTAGGCATAATATCCATTATAGGCTTAAGCTGCGCTTCTGCAGGCTTATCGCCAAGGTTGGATTGCACCTCAATTTTTATTGCCTCAGTCTTGACTATATTCAGCACGCCTTTGCCGTCTTTAAAAGAAAGGCTTACAGGTTTTATCTCAAACGGCTCCGGCTTATCAATTATGATACTTAATATAATGCTGTTTTTTATTGACTTCTTCCCTACAATTGCAAGGCCTTCTATCCCAGTTATATCGGATTCTGATACTGTAACGCCTGCAGGCACACTGTAGCTCAATGTAAGATTTATAATATCTCCGACGCGAACTTTGTCGAGGTCAACCGAAGCAGTTATTTTAGGATAATTACCGGGCGCATTTTTGTTTTCAGTGTTCTTTGGCACGTCCTCGGTTTTTTTGCCGCATGCAATAAAGAGCAGAACAGCAATTACCGCAAAGGCAGCAAGCATACGCTTTGTCATTGCCTTCTCCCTTTTATCTCGAAAAGTTTCATCAGCGGCTTTACCACGTCTTTGTCGGTATAAATATCTACAAGGTCAACGCCTGCCCTGTTAAGCGTCTCGGAGAGCTTTCTCCTTTCCCTGTAAACATGCTCCATCCACAGCTGCCTCACAGCTTTTTGCGAAGTATTAATCACTATGTTTTCGCCGGTCTCGGGATCGCAAAAGCTTACAAGCCCCGCATCAGGCAACGCCGTCTCGGCTGGGTCAGTAAGCCGGATAACGGTAAGCTGGTGCTTCTTCGCAGCCATGCGAAGCGGCTTTTCAAATCCTTCGTCAAGGCAATCGGACAGAAGAAAAACAATAGAGTGACGTTTTGCCGCGGTGTTCAGAAATGTCAAAGCCTCGTTAATATCCGTTCCTTTCCCCTGAGGCTCGTACGTAAATATCTCTTTAATCAGCCTCCATACATGCGAGGTGCCTTTCTTGGGCGGAATATATTTCTCCACTTTAGAGCTGAAAAGTATTGCGCCTACTTTATCGTTCGTCCTTATTGCCAGGAACGCCAGCATGCCCGCAGTTTCCGCTAGCAGTTCGCGCTTAAGACGCGACCGGGTGCCGAACGCGTGCGATCCGGAAACATCGAGCACAAGCATTACCGTGAGCTCGCGCTCCTCATGAAATACCTTTACGAACGGGTGGCCGTAACGCGCGCTTACGTTCCAGTCGATCGTGCGGATGTCATCGCCCGGATAGTACTCCCTTACCTCCGCGAACTCCATGCCGCGTCCCTTAAAGGCGCTCACATAGCGGCCTGCAAACAGGTCGCTCGCCATGCGCTTTGTCTTAAAGTGCAAAGTCTGTATTTTTTTCAGGACTTCCTGTGAAAGCATAATATCTTCCGGTTTTCAATGATTCGTTTTTGTAAAACAAATTATCTGTTTATTGGAGCGAACAGCAGTTCGCCCATGCAGGCTTTCCGGTAATGGTTGTTCCCCGCGCAAAACCTCAATTTGAAACCTGCTCATCTTCCTTTAAGTACATGTTGTTCCCCCTGTTAAGGCAGGACTGCCTCATGCTAATTATAACTCCTGAAATTCCTGCTCTGGATTTAATCCTCCGGCTCGCTACGCTCGCCACCTCCTTTATTAAAGGAGGTTTGAAAGATTTTTACCCCCTTTTTTTAAAGGGGGTTAGGGGGATTTCCATCCCAAATCCCTAAATTCAATCGGCTTCACCTTAGCGTGAGGCAGCCCTGCCTTAGAAAGGAGAATGCCGGCCACAGGCCTGAAGGGGTTTCTACGGCACCTCAATCCGCTCCAGGAACATCGCAATAAGCTCATCTGCTGTTTTGCCATCTGCCTCTGCTTCATAGCTGAGTATGATACGGTGCCGCAGAATGTCGGGCGCCATGCTTTTCACGTCCTGAGGCGTAACGTATCCGCGCCCGCTCATAAACGCATGCGCGCGCGCAGCCTCTCCCAGCCATATCGACGCCCTCGGAGAAGCACCGTAGTGTATCATGGAACCGATGCCCAGGCCGAAATCTTCCGGTTTGCGTGTTGCCCTCGAAATATTCACTATGTAGTCAACAATCTTTTCTTCCATATGTACGGACTTTACAGTCTCCCTTACAGACTCAAGCTCGGGGATAGTAACGGCAGCCGAAATATTGGCTGTAGAAATATTGTTTACTCTCTGCATAATTTCTTTTTCTTCATCAGCAGCCGGGTAATCGACTTTGATCTTCATCATAAAGCGGTCGATCTGTGCTTCTGGCAGTGGATACGTCCCCTCCTGCTCAATCGGATTCTGGGTCGCCAGCACCAGGAACGGCCTCGCGAGCTGAAACGTCGTTTCCCCGATAGTTACCTGCTTCTCCTGCATAGCTTCAAGAAGCGCGCTCTGCACTTTTGCAGGGGCGCGGTTGATCTCGTCAGCCAGAATAATATTATGGAAAATGGGGCCCTTGCGTATTTCGAATGTCCCGCTGTCGGGTCTGTACACCTGCGTACCAAGGATGTCTGCCGGAAGAAGGTCGGGCGTGAACTGTATCCTCTGGAAGGATGTATTTACCGCAGCAGCAAGGGCGCGCACAGCAGTCGTCTTTGCGAGTCCCGGCAGCCCTTCGAGCAGAATGTGGCCGTCGCATATAAGCCCTATAAGCATCTTCTCAAGAAGATTTCTCTGTCCCACTATTACCTTCTCAATCTCTGCAAGGACCTTGCGGATAATTACGCTTTCTTTTTCGACCCTGGTTGTAACAGCCTGTATATCCATTGCTTATATGCCTCCTGATCTTATGTATGCAAATTATTGATTCAATGTTATTTGATTTATAAAAAGTATTTTTTCCTGACAACAAAATTATTTTACAATTGAATAAATAATAGACTTGTAATAAAATTTTGGTAAACGATTTCTCCCCGGTCTTCGGCTGAGGAGATGGACTAAAGTCTTATTTAAAATACAGTTGACTAATAAAATTTTTATGCTTATGTTGCAGAAAATTCATGGATAATTATTTTAATGAAAAAACAAGACTTTTTAATTGCGGATAAATTAAAAAAAGAATTAAGCTCTAATATTAACCTGCTGGATTTAAGAGTTTTCGGTTCAAGGGCCATTGAAACAAACGATGAATATTCAGATATGGATGTATACATCCAGGTTGAAACTGTCACTAAAGAGATTAAAGAAAAAATATCAGATATAGCATGGAAAATCGGCTACGACAATAATATAGTTATTTCAACATTGATATACACCAGAGAAGAAGTAGTTAATTCACCAATCAGATCATCTCCGATTATTAAAAATATTTATCAATATGGCATTGTAATATGAGTGATATTGAAATTCTTTTTCAATACAGGCTTCAACAGGCATCTGAAACTCTAAATGATCCTGAAAGGATGCTTTCTGATAATTATTCTCCACGTTCTATTGTTAATAGAGCATATTATGTTGTGTATTATTCATTGCTTGCTTTATACATAAAAACAAATATTAACGTTCGAACATCTAAACATGCAGGAATAATTTCAATATTCGATAAGGAATTTGTACACAAAGGAATTTTCAATCAAAAATATTCTAAGATAGTTCATTATTTATTTGAGCTAAGACAGGAATTTGATTATAAAGAACTTATTGAAGTATCACATAAAGACGCAAGTGATTGTGTTAATAAAGCAAAAGATTTTTTTGCTGCGATAAGTGAATCAATAGCATAAATTCGCTCTACGGCGGGCATTTAGCACAAACCGATTTAAAAAGAGCAGTGGACAAATAGCGATCGCCGCGGTCGGGCAGAAGCGTTACAACAGTACCGCTCTTAATTTTTTTCGCGTACTTTAAAGCTCCGGCAACGGCAGCTCCGCTGGACATACCGCAAAAAAGGCCTTCCTTAAGCGCGAGCATCCTGCACATCTCAAATGCTTCGTCATCCGTAATCGTAAGTTTTTCATCATGCATTTTCGGATCATATATAGCAGGCACAATCGATTCCCGCATGTTCTTAAGCCCCTGAATGCTGTGCCCCATTACAGGCTCCACAGCGACAATCTGAATATTCTTATTATATTCGCGCAGGCGTCTTGAAACGCCCATCAGGGTTCCTGTTGTTCCGAGAGCTGCAACAAATACGGCAACATCTCCGTCTGTCTGGCTGATTATTTCCGGCGCCGTAGTTTCGTAATGTGACTGAATATTAAAAGGATTGGAGAACTGATCCGGCATATAGTACATGTCCGGATTTTCCCTCAGCATTTCCCTTGCTTTTATGATGGACCCGTCCGTGCCTTTTGAGCCGTCGGTTAAAATAAGTTCGCTCCCGAAAGCTTCGAGAATCGCTTTTCGCTCAAATGAGACGCATTCGGGCATACAAAGTTTTACAGTGTATCCCAGCGCCGTACCTACCATCGCAAGCCCTATGCCCGTGTTCCCGCTTGTCGGCTCAAGAATGGTTTTATCATGCGTTAGCAGGCCGCTCTCGATCGCGTTTTTAATCATGTAATACGCCGGCCTGTCCTTAACCGAGCCGCCGGGATTAGACCCTTCCAGCTTGGCCATTATCCTTACATTATTATTGGAATTAAGATATTTTAACTCTACAAGCGGAGTATTTCCGATTGCCGTAATTACTCCGTGTTTTTCAATAGCTGTAGTTAACATAGATATTTACCGTTCAGGTTTACATAATTGTTTGATGATGAAAATTCGGAAAATATCAATTTTTGTCAAATGTATTTTTCAAGATCAGGCATTTAATCATTCTTAAGCAGTTCCCCGACTTCTTTATTTAATCCTATAGTCGCTCCCGCCATTTCTTCAGTAGCAGAAGTAACTTCCGATGTAAGCTGGACAATTTCTTCAAACTGCTTGAGTACGCTGTTGGTTGATTCGTCAATTTTTACAAATGTCTGGAAAAGCTTGTTGGCAAAAGGAATAATTTTCCCGGCTTCGACCTGGGTTTTTTCCGAAAGTTTTTTTACTTCCTTGGCAACAACCGCGAATCCGCTTCCAAGTGTTCCAGCGCGCGCTGCTTCAATAGCCGCGTTCAACGCAAGCAGGTTAGTTTGATCCGCGATATCGTTAATTGATTCGACTACAGGTTTGAATTGCCCGGAAATTTCCTTTGCATCCTTGACCTTTTTGTTAAGGTTGCGCAGCGTCTCCTCCTGGTTAAGCGAAAGCCGGCTGAGGCGCATGGTCATGTCCGCGACTGCCTGGTTATTCGCTTCCAGTTCGTTCGATGTGCTGGATACGGTCTCGGCAAGCTGCTGGCGTATATTATTGATCTGGGTCTGCTTCTGTAGATTATCGTACGTAACCTGGAGTTCGGTCAGCGTTTTCATTGAAGCCGCCTGTTCTTCCTGAACATGTATCTTTTCCTGTTCCAGCAGATAATTTCTGTAATGATGGCAGTTGTCCGACTTGTTCAGCCCGTTGAAAATCGCCAGGGCCATGTCTTCGCAGCTTCCATAACCGCATGAGGAGCAGTTATAAAAATCCTTTTTTTCAAACTTTTTCATGGATTCATATATTTCCGTCTGTTCTTTTTCAGTCGGTTTTTTCAGCTTCGTGTTTTCGTTGCGGTCAGTATATGTCCGTTTGTACAGTCCCGGTTTCCAGTATTTAGACAATATCGCATTAATCTGTCCGGACGTTTTTTTAAGATTACGTTTTTTATATTTTTTCTGCATCTGAATATTGCGCTGGTTGACGTGGTATTCGATCTCATCCGGGGATTTTTTCAGATTGAGCGTCCCCGGCCCGCCGTTGCATCCCATTTCGCAGTTAAGGCAATCTACAAGCACAGGATTCTTTCCCTGCTTCACGATCTCCGGCAGAGTGTGCAAATACTTGTAGATGATGCTCTGGCCTTCGATTTTTCGCGTTACGGATTCAATGCCCGGGAAATCGCGCATTGCAGTCTGGAGAAGCCCTCCGGGCGTGGAGAAAAGCACGGCGCGTTCTGCCTGCGGATTATCAAAGTCCGCTTCTGAATAATTTTTCAGGTCGATATTGTTTTCAGTAAAATATTTATCAAGAGAATTATATGTTACATTATATGCCTCATCCCCGAATCCGGTATCGATGAACTCCCGCTTTTTAGCATAGCATGGAGAGATTACAACGATTTTTGAAGATGCATACTGAGGGTAAAATTCGCGAATCATTTTGACCGTATGCAGCATGGGGCTGTCTACCGGGGCGAGATATTGAATTAGTTCAGGCTGATAAAGCTCTATGTAGCCGACAATCGCAGGGCACGGTTGCGCGATTATCATAGCAGGCGATTCTGTTTTAAGGTACTCCAGGTACGATTTGACGGTAAGTTCGGCTCCGAAACTGACGTCAAATATACCTGTGACGCCCAGGCTTTTCAGGAAGCCGTTCAGGCGAAGATAATCGCCCGGAAAATTCGCCGCAACGGCAGGAGCAACAATAGCAATGAACGAATTATTTTTAACCTCATTCATGAACGAAACGAAGTCGTCGATACCGACGCGAGCATTGTGAGTACATGCGTGAATGCAGTTCCCGCATCCCAGGCAGAGATTCTCGTTTACTCTTACGTAATCCGCGCTTCCGTCATTGCAGAATTTGACAGGGCAGGCCGTAATGCATGCATGGCAGTTAACGCATTTGGTGCTGTCTACATCGATAACCTTCAGAATATTTTTCATAATCGTGTTCCTTATACTGGTATACCTTTAAAGTTATAAAATAATACTCAAGGCTTAGTTAAATACTGTTTCTATTAATAATAACCTGTTTTTTTTGCAAGAGTTTAATTTTGAAGTTACCGATTGAACGGTTTGGAATGGCCATAGCAGTATCAGTTGGTGATAAATGCGATTGAGAGATAACATAAGTAATTTTCTCGATAAGCGTATGCCGCACGTTGATCTAATTTCAGTCCGAGAATGTAAATCAATTCCACGATTGGAAACAATTGATACTATAAATTCGGTTAAATTATATTATTAAATAATATAAAAATTAGATTTTTTTTATTGCAATTATTACTTTTGACTCAGAATTATTTATTATATTGATTTTAGGATATATTCTGAATAATAAACGATGACAGCTAATCATGTGAAGCAAACAATTCAAATGGAAATTAAACAATGCTGACATTAAAAAATTTTGGGCAAGTTATAGATAAAACAATACTTCAACGCGGCGAAGATTACTACCAATACGGATTCGTTACAGAACTCGAAGAAACAACAGCCGATTACTGGACTGCGACAGTACAGGGCACCGAGGATTACACGGTAAAAGTAAGGATTAAGGAAGGCGAAATTGTTGAATCCTTATGCAACTGCCCATACGATATGGGCCCCGTATGCAAACACGAGGTGGCTGTATATTACGCAATTAATGCGGCTAATGAAAATAACGTGATCGAATTTCCTGCTAAGAAAGCGGAACCAGATAGAAAAAGCAAATCTCTAAAGAAAAAGACGCCTACGGTTTCAGAAAAAATTGACAGCGCTCTGAACAAAATACAGCCCGATGAGCTTAAAGCCTTTGTAAAAGAATACGCACTCGATGATAAATTTTTCAGGAACGCGCTTTTCGTGCGTATGCCTGCGGACGATTCCGGAGTTTCGCTAAAAATGTACAAGGACATAATTAGATCGGCACTTAATTCGGGCAAAGACCGGCACGGCTTCATTGATTATCGTCACGCGCCCGGAGCTACGAGGCCTGTTTATGATCTCATGACAAAAGCTGACAAATTTTTTGCGGACGGAAAATTTAGCCAGGTTATGGAGATATCAATAACCATTATACAGGAGATGGTAAAGGCTATACAGTTTATGGATGATTCGGACGGCATGGTGACCGAACTTGTAAACGGTTCCCTGGAATTACTGGAAAATTGTGCCACAGCTATTGCAGGCACGGACACAGGGAAAGAATTTTTCAATCTTTGTCTTAAAGAAGCGCGGAATAAAATTTATGACGGCTGGGAATTCAAGTGGGACTTCGCACATATAGCCTCATTACTTATAAACAGTGAAAATGATATTGATGCGGTCTTTCAATTGCTGGATGAGCTTACAAAAAAAGAAAAAGTTTCCAATTATGATCTGGAATCAACTGCCTATATAAAGCTTGATATTATAAAAAAATGGTACCCTGGAGAAAGACTCGAACAATATATTAATGACAACATGCAATACACAGAAATAAGAAAAGCTTCTATTGAACGGGCTATTAAAACCGCAAATTACAGCCTTGCTAAAAAACTTGCTTGCGAGGGAATAGAAAAAGATGAAGCCAAAGCCCCAGGGCTTGTAAAAATCTGGAAAAGATATCTTTTGACTGTCGCTGAAAAACTTAGCGATAAAAAGGATATTATTGAGAAAGCAACGGAGCTTTTTTATGATACAGGCGATTTCACATATTATAATATTTTAAAGGATCAGTATGCTCAAAAGGAATGGGAAAATGCTTTCCCGATTCTTATTGATGATATAAAAAAGAATGCCCGTTATAGAGATACCATTTTTCCTTCAATATATATTCAGGAAGAGAAATGGAAAGATTTGCTTGAACATGTTGCACAAAACCAGAATAAATACATTCTGGAGTCCTGCCATAAATACCTTGCGAAGCTGTATCCTAAAGAGCTTTCACAATTTTACGAGAAGGCTGTACTTGAAGAATTGAAATTTACTGGCCGCAATCATTACCAGGAAGCTTGTAAAATGCTCAGGAAAATGAAAAAACTTGGAGCTTCGGCAAGGGTTGAAGAGCTCAAGCGTAATTTAAAAGAAGAATACAAAAACCGTCCGGCTTTGCTTGAAGAGCTTGCAGATATATAATTATTAGTGCGTCTTAAAACATATAATCAGCTATGTTGTTTATCGAGACAATAGGTTCTATGATGCATTCTGAATCATAATTATTGTTACTTTGCTTTTAATAAAGGAAAAAGTATAATGAAAAGAAAAACAAATCCGCCTGAAGTAAATAATAAACTTTGTAATGGCTGCGGGTTGTGCATTGAGCAATGTCCGTCCTTTGTTCTTGAAATGAAGGCAAAGAAAGCATTTATCGAAAGAGGCGAATGGTGCATAGAATGCGGCCATTGCGCGGCAGTATGTCCCACAGGAGCAATGCTCTATAACGGGAAGGCTTTGCCTTTTCATCCTAAGAAAGGAAAGACTCCCGCGGTCAGCCCGGGTGCGCTGAATCTTTTACTGCGGGAAAGGCGCTCAGTAAGAAACTACAGCAGCAAGCCGGTAAGCGAAAAAGCGCTTCAAAATATTCTGGATGCAGGCAGGTGCGCTCCCACAGGCACAAACAGCCGCAATGTAAAATATATTATAATTGCGAATCCCGAACATATATCCGGGCTTCAGAAGATGGTGCTGGATTTTTACTCTAAAATATTTTCAAAAGCAAGGTCGCGGATAGGCAGGCTCTTCCTTATGGCTATTGTGGGCCGCAGGATCACGGAGTACATCTGCGATTCGCTACCGAAAATGGAATACGCGAACAAAAGAATCGAAGAAGGAAAGGACCCGCTGTTCTACAATGCTCCGGCAATATTAATTGCACACGCTGAGTCGTGGGACACATGCTCTGCCTTTAACTGCTCCGTTGCAATGTACAACTGCTCGCTCATGGCGCATGCTATGGGGATCGGTTGCTGCTTCAACGGGTTTCTTGTCGCAGCAGCAAACAAGTCGGATGAAATCAGAAAGCGGCTCGGCATACCGGACAATCATCAGTGCTTTTCAGCAATGACGCTCGGGTACTCGAACCTTAAATACGTGCGCCTCATTGACCGCAAACCGGACGAATCCGATTTGCGGATTGTATAAGAGTAGTGTGTTTGAATTTATTCGGCAAATAAATTATACTTTTTTACCATATATCATAACCGGGTGAACAAACAGCTCCGCCGTTATTGTTATATGTGTCAAGATCAACTCTGTCAGTATCTTCCCAGTAACAAGGTATTGCTTTTCCGTTGCTCATATAACATCCTGAAGTGTAGACTTTACCTCCGGAAACAATGATAGAGCTGGCGTATGCATTTTCGGTAGCGCTTCCGCCGCCTGTTAAATTAGTTCGCGATGTGCCTGCCCAGTAACAGGGTACGTCCTTAGTGCCATTGTTATAATAACCTGCGGTATAAACCGTCCCGTTATATACTGTAATTGCCATTGCGTCTCCCGGGCGACCTCCGGTAGGGAGAGGGGTTTGCGTTGAACCTGTCCAGTAGCAGGGTGTTGAAAAGTCTACATTGCCTGCGGTATAAACAGTGTCCTCATAAACAGTCAAACCATAGACAAAACCATCTAGATATTCGCTTATGTTTAAATCCATGCGCTGGCTATTTTCCCAGTAGCAAGGGATATAACATGAGGCGGAAGAATCTACGTAGAATCCGCCAACATAGATTTTCTGACTTACAAAAATACCGGTTACCGCAATTGAGGTTGCGTATGCGTTGTGGCCTGCAACACCGGTCAGGTCAGTACGCGATGTATCTGTCCAGTAGCATGGTACAAAAACACCACCGCTATCATAATAACCGGAGGTATATACTACTGAAGGGAATGGGGGTATATTAGCATAAGCAACTGCGGTAGCATAGGCTGTGCTTGAAGCGCCTGCTGAAAGGTTTATGCGTTGCGTGCCTTTCCAGTAGCATGGCTTCTCGTCAGTGCCGTCCATATAGTAACCCGCGTAATACGCTGTCGTGCCTGAAACAATTACCGGAGAATATGCACACCCTTTGACGCTATCCAGGGTTAAAAGTGCAGCTCCTCCCCAGAACCCCGGGTGCTCATCTGAACCGTCGCTGAAATCTCCGGCATTGTACAGAAAGGTTGTTACAACGCATGAATCGCTGAACCCGCCGTCCTCGCTTGCGGCAGTAACAATAGTTGTCCCTGCAGTTACCGCGTACACCTTTCCGTTCGCGTCTACAGTGGCAATATCAGTACTTTGTGAGTGCCATGTGACGTTCTGGTTTGCGCCCGCGGGCGTAACAGTCGCGGTAAGCTGGTCAAAACCGCCAAGCGGGATTGAGCACGCAGTCTCGCTCAGTGATACACTCTGTGCCGGCACACTGCCGGCGGAACTGTCGCTGCTGTCTTTGCTGCAGTTCAACAGAAATAACATATTAAAAACACACAAATAAAACAACAAATACCGTTTCATGGGATTTCCTCCGAATATATCATTATTTTTACATCATTTGAAAATAGCTTTAATTGGATGCGCTGACATCGGGGTAAATACTTGGATTTGAATTTTTTTAAGTAATAGTAAAAATGAAGATTTAATGGTACTTATCTTAAAAATAAAATTTCAAATGTATAGCTGATTATAAATTAAAATAGATTGCAAAATTTTTGAGGACGCCTTTCAGGCCTGAGGGAACTGCCCAAAAAAACGTAAAAACTAACACCGAAGGCCTGATTCCGCAAAAAATTTTGCAATCTATTTTAATTTAATAAATATAAAGCATAATTTCAGGACGCGCCCTAAATCAGATTATATTCGCGGGCTTTGTTAAGCAGCTCTATTTTATTGTTTATGTTGAGTTTATGATAAATATTATACAAATGGGTCTCAATAGTGCGCTCTGCAAGATTTAATTTCTTTCCGATTTCAATGTTGGATAAGCCGGTTAAGGACAGGGTGATTATGTCAAACTGCTTATGCGTAAGTTTATATTTTTTCCGGAATTCTTTTATCCCTTTATTTTCCCTGGATATAACCAGAATGCCGGTAAGGTCTCCGAAATTATCTGTTATTCCTGTAAAATACGAATCTGTAAATATGTTATCAGGCTTTGCCATATATTCAATTTTGCAATCAAAGCTCTTTATTTGCTTTTCAGCAAGGTTATGAAGCTCTATGTTTAAATAATTGTTTTCTGATACAATTTCAGAATAATTTTTATTCTTAAGAGCCTCTTTAGAGAGATTATTATCCATTAACTCAATAAATTTATTGTTAGCTTCTATTATTCTGAAGTCCGGGCTCAGAAGGATCACAATCTCCTGTATATTAGAAATGATTTTATCTGCTGCCATGGACGGCTGGAACACAAGGAATTTGTATTTTACCATTGAATACCACAGGCCGGTAATATAAAAAAGCAGAATAGTCGGCCCTGAATTGGGCGGATCGTAATATTTTAACGCAGGGAAAACTATATCCAGCAGGCAGGCAACAGACATGGTTATGAAGTAAAAGATAAGGATCAATCCTGCCTGCTTTTTTATTTTCTGAAGTCTGGTGTTTTTTCTCCAGCTGGCCAGTAAATAGATTACAGTTCCGGCATTAATATTGATAATTATTATATAAAAGATAAATCCGAATGTATCAGGAGTTATAATGAACTCCCATCTTCCTTCGTACAGGAAACAATCCGAATAAAGTGTTGAAGATGTTATTGTGATTATTGTAAGTATGACAGCCTGTAAATATATAACAGGAATAAAACATTTGTTTAATTTCTTCCCTGTAAGCTCAAAAGTAAAATGCGTGTTCACGCTGAGAAACAGAAATACAAATGGTATCGATGCCTTGTACCAGAAAAAAACATTATCCTTGTCATTGGAGGAATATGCAAAACTGGCAAACAAAGCCCAGATTGAAAATGTGAGACACAAAAGAAAGAACAGCCTGTGGGTTATGCTTTTATAATTGAATCTTAGAATATAAATTCCGAAATAAACGAAGCTTATAAATATAATGATATTTAAAAGTGAAAGTATATTCATTTTCTTTTTGATAATGAAATATGGAGTTTTTCAATTATTATCATTTTGTATTACATAAAATATTCAGATTTTTAGCCTTATTATTAAAAGTGCTGTTCAGAAAAAGGATTTTCTATACAAAATACTAATTTTATGCAGATCCAGTATGGTTTTGCTGCTGCTTCACGGTCATTCTACCTTTGTCTCACGATCATAGTGATGCTATGACCGTGAGGTAGAGTTGCTGCCTCACGGTCACTCTAATGCTACCTCAGTGAGGTAGTAATGCTTTCTCACTGAGGTTTTATCCTTATATCCGTTATATTTACTTGTTTTTATTCAGAATTCAGCCTTTTTTAGGTTGTATTTATTTAAAATATATTCATTTAAGATACTTAAATATATTAGTCAATGTAAATTCAGTTGTTAATTAATGAACGAATACAAAGAAAATAATGTCCTGATCATAGGCTCCGGCATTGGCGGGCTCTCGTGCGGTATAATTCTTTTAAAGCTCGGTTATAATGTAACTGTAATCGAAAAAAACAAAGAGCCCGGCGGCATGATGCGCAGCTACAGGCGCCTCGGTATTGAATGCCCGGTCGGCGTGCACTACTTGGGATCGCTGGATAACAACCAGGTTCTCCGCCGGATATTCGATTATCTTGGCGTTACATCAAAGATTCAACTGGAACGAATGGGCGTTAATGCGCCAATAGACAAATACATTTTCGACGACTTTGCATTTGATCTGCCTTCAGGAATAGACGAGTACGAAAATGCTCTGCTGGAAAAGTTTCCTGATGACAGGAAAGCGATTATAGAAATAATGAGCGGCGTAAGAAAGATCGCGTCCATAATGCAAACCCTCGAGTTTATTTCAGGAAGCAGCAATGAGTCTTCAATATTTACATCGTTCGAGTTTTTCGATTCAATGGGCGATCTTGTTTCAAAACTAAACTGCTCCAGGAACCTGTGCAGCGTGCTCGAAGTCCCTTGCACATGGATAGGCCTTTCATTAAAAGAGTGCCCTGTGTTTTATCATTATAATGTTCTTTCGTCTTACCTGTTTTCAGCATGGAGACTTAAATGCAGCGGAGCTGATATGGCAAATGCGTTCGCCGGCAGGTTTAAAGAGCTTGGAGGAAAAATAATTCTCGGAGATATGGTCGAGAAGATTCTTACAAAGGACCGCGTTGCTGAAGGTATAAGGCTTAAATCCGGACTGGAGATGAAAAGCAGTATTATTATCGCAGCTGTGCATCCGAAAACAATGCTCGCAATTTTACAGGAGGGATCTGTCAAGCCTGCTTATTCGAAAAGAATAAGCCAGATTGAAGATACGGACGGAATGTTTTCGGTTCAGCTTGGAGTGGACTCGAAAGCCAGCGAAGAACTGCCTTATAATATCTTCAGGCTGAGAGCGAATAAAGAGGGCTCATTATCAAAAGGAGCTTTTTTTCAGCTTAGGAAATCCGAAAAGCCGGATATGAATCTCTTAACTATTATTTCGACCAGTAAATATTCTGAATGGCAAAAATGGGAAACCACTATAAGCGGAAAAAGAGGGAATGACTATCTTGATAAAAAAGGAATAATAGCTGAAGAATTAATAAACATTGCATCCGGTTGCATCGGCCCGTTTAAGGGGCAGAAAATTCTGGATACTTACTCGCCGCTCACTATACGGGACTGGGCAGCAAGCCCGTGCGGTTCGGCGTACGGCGTTCTGCGCTCCAAGGAACAGCTTTTAAAAACAGCGCTTCTTAACAGGACTTCTGTTAAGGGGCTATATCTTGCAGGCCAAAGCGTTCTTGCTCCCGGCATTCTTGGAACAGCGCTCGGGTCACTGGTGACTGTAAAAGACATAGTAGGAAGCGAGGCATTTAAAGCAGTTATTTTATGAAAATCCTTCTTATATCCGCAAATAAACTAAAAAGCCCGTACCCTGTTTATCCGCTCGGACTAGACTATGTCTCTGGTTCTGTTTCGCAAAAACATATTGTAAAAATAATAGACCTTAATGAATTTGAGGATATTAATTCAGCCGGCATTACAGTTAAAGACTTTCCTGCTGACATTATAGGAATATCCTTAAGGAACGTGGATAATACTGATACAGGTGACCTCAAATATTTTCTTGATCAATACAGGAATCTAATCAGCAGTATAAGAAAGAATTCAAAAGCATTGATTGTGCTTGGCGGCAGCGCGTTCACTATTTTTCCTTCGGAGTTTATGCAGGCTCTGGATGCGGACTATGGAATTATCGGAGAGGGTGAACGGTTCGGCTTTCTGGCAGATGCGCTGGAAGAAAAAAAAGATCCGCTTGAAATTCACGGCGTAATTGCAAAGAATTCGGTAGCGAAGATACCGCAGCCGTGGCCCGAATCAATAATAAGAAAATTTAATACGAATAATTCATATATCAATTATTATCTTAACAAGGGCGGGATGCTCAATCTCCAGACAAAGAGAGGCTGCTCTTTTAAATGCATATACTGCACGTATCCGCATATTGAGGGGAGCAGCCTGAGGCTGTTCCCGCCAGGCGAGATCGCAAAGACTGCTCTGGAACTCGAAAAAGCAGGTGCTAAATACTTATTCATTACTGACTCTGCGTTTAACTGCAGCTATGCTCACAGCACGGAAGTGGCCAACGCATTTATAAAGGCAGGATTGTCCATTCCATGGGGCGCGTTCTTTGCCCCTACGCGCCCGCCTGCCGGTTATTATACCACGCTGGCAAAGGCAGGGCTTACGCACACGGAATTCGGCACTGAATCCATGTCGGATACCATGCTGCGAAGTTACAGGAAGCCTTTTAATACTGCGGACGTATTTCACGCTCACAAGCTTGCGCTCGATGCAGGGCTCCATGTTGCGCACTACTTTTTATTCGGAGGCCCGGGCGAGAACAGCGCGACCCTTGATGAGTCCCTAGCCAACATTGAAAGATTATCAAAGGCAGTGTTCTTCATGTTCTGCGGCATGAGGATTTATCCGCATACGGAGCTTTATGAGATCGCAAAAAAAGAAGGACAGTTAACAGAATCAATGTCATTGCTTGAACCGGTATTTTATAAATCAAATGCAATCTCTTCTGAAGATATAATAAAAGCAATAGAGGCCAGGGCAGGCGGCAGGCAGAACTGGGTAACAGGTTCGGGCAGCAAAAAAACATCCAGATTGATGAGCCGCATGTATAAGCACGGGCACACAGGCCCTTTATGGGAGCATTTGATACAATGAAGAAGCGGGATAACTTTACGTTTACTCCTTTTCACATTACAGGCATAATCGCAATACTACTCTCGGTCGTTCTTTTATTTAAGAGCGCTATGCTTGCGCTTGCTCCCCTGGCTGTTTTCGCTCTGATCTGCGCAGTGGCGCCGTTCATGACAGGTTTCGGCTTTTTTCTGCCTGTGATAAGCCGCGGGCTAGCCGGCAAAAACGCTGTTGCTCTCACATTTGACGACGGGCCTTCGGACGACGTTACACCTGCTGTGCTGAAGCTGCTATCGAAATATTCTGCCAAAGCGACCTTCTTCGTAACAGGCGAAAACGCGTCCCGGCATCCGGAAATAATCAGAAAAATTCTTAAACAGGGACATTTAATCGGCAATCATTCGTTTAAGCACGATCCGCTGCTTATGCTTCGGACAAGAAAGACGCTCTTTAACGAAATAAGCGAATGCCAGAATATCTTACAAAAATTTAAAATAACGCCCTGTGCATTCAGACCGCCCGCGGGGATAACGAATCCGAGGCTGCGCGGTGTCCTGGCAGAACTCGGTTTATTCTGCGTAAACTGGAGCTGCAGGGGATTCGATGCAGGGAACAGAAACGTAAAAGGCCTTTCGGATAAGATCCTCAAAAAGGTTAAGCCGGGCGACATTATTCTGCTTCACGACGTCAATCCGGGCAGCAGTGACAGCGAAAAAAAAATACTTGCCGAGTTTGAAAAATTGCTGAAAGGCCTTAGAAATTCAGGGCTTAATATTGTTCCGCTGCCGGAACTTATCGAAAAAGATGTGATGAAATAGGCTCTTGCATATAAAAGCAGGTATAGACTTGTCTTTTTTTTACTTGACATTATTTGTTATGCGGAAATATTGTTAAGTTTACTTTTTATTGAACAAATTAAAAAATAATGTCATTTAATAGCCGGTTTAACAGTAAAGTATGAATGACTGGTATTCGCTTTCAAATTTGCAATTAGACTCTGGGAAAAATATTTCAGCAAATGCCGTAGTGCCTGCAGATTCGCCATGGTTTTCCGGGCATTTTCCCGGACAGCCTATATTGCCGGGTATTGCAGAATTGTCGATTGTTTTCGATTTACTAAAAAAAAATCATAATATTACTGGAAATAAGAATAATTTAATTATATTATCTTTAAAGAAGGTCAGGTTTAAAGTTCTCGTTAAACCGGAAGAATTGCTTAATATTAAAGTTATTCAGGTTGAGAATTCAGCAAATACCTATTCATTTAAAATAACTGCTGCTAATAAATTAACCTGTTCAGGCACTATCGCAGTAACAGAAACCAGCTAAAACATTTAAATGGCAGACCGATTTGTCCGAAATGGAGGAAAATTAATGGCAAAAACTATTGAAGCAAAAGATATTATTTTAAAGACAGCAGAAATAATTATCAATGAATTGAAACTGGAAGATATTACAGCCGAGACATTTGACCCGGATCTTGACCTTGTTGATGAACTCGGAATTGACAGCATGGATCTTACTACTGTTGCGCTTGTGCTTCAGGATGAGTATAATATTACCATTGATGAAGACGACTATCCGACTTTAAAGACAGTACGGTTAATATCAGATTATATTCAGAAAGAACTTAAGAGTAAATAATTTATATATGATTCAAGCAGGCAAAAAAATAGACGCCCTTGATTTATCAGCCCTGATAAATAAAGGCTGCGCTCTTAAAAAAAACAAATGGAAATTCTCCGATCTTATAGCTGATCCGACTATTCGCGATAGATGGGAAAAAGTAAAAAAATATTTCTTTCTCCGCGAAACCACTTACGATATGAGCAACCGCTGTAATCTGAAATGCGACGGATGCTATTACTATGAGGGCGACAAGCAGTTCACTGAAGAGAACAGGGACCCGGAAGCATGGCGCGCCCTTATGCGCGAAGAAAAAGCCCGCGGAATAACATACGTGGTACTTGCGGGCGCTGAGCCGTCGCTTTCGCCTGAGCTTTTAAAAGTGTGCTATGAAGAAATACCGCTCGGGAGCATAGCGACGAACGGCTTTAAGCGCATTCCCGAAGAAGTCGATTACATGATACATATATCAGTATGGGGAAATGACAAAACAACGGCAAGGATACGCGGCGCCGAAAACCTGTTAAAAAAGCAAATCCAGAATTACAAAGGCGATCCAAGGGCTGTATTTGTTTATACTTTCACAAAAGAGAACATAAACGAAGTCTATGAAGTAATAAATATAATATCGGAAAATAACTGCAAAATAACATTTAACATGTTTTCATCTCCTGTAGGCTATATGGGTGGCCTTCGTCATACAAAAGAGTCCCTGCTAAGAACAAGAAATGCAATGATAGACCTGTTAAAGAAGTATCCCGATAACGTGCTGTTCTCACCGTACAGCGCTGTTTCGCATACGCACGAAAAATCCCTGCATGATTTATTTAAATGTTCATATCCGAGAGTAAATTCGTCCACTGATATAGGACTGGGACGTTCGTTCAGGCAGTACAGGACAAATCTTTCGTGGGACAGAAGCGCGGCGTGCTGCGTGCCCGACACTGACTGCGACGACTGCAGGCATTACGCGTCCGGGAGCGCTGTAGTAACCGCAAGGCTTTACAGGCACGCGGTAAATCCGGAATCTTTTAAGTCATGGCTGGATTATGTTGACACTTATCTGTCGATCTGGGTCAGAGGCTACGAAAAAAGCAAAAATCTTTGCGATGTTCCTTACTCACCGCCTGGATTCGAATTATAACACACAATCATTTATTTTTATTTTAGGAAAGGTTAATGGAAACAGTCAGCTCACTATTGGATAAGGAATGGCTGCAAAGATATAAGAATATATCGAAACTCAATATACGCAGTTCCATTTATGATGTTACAAACCAGTGCAATCTGCGATGCAAGGGCTGTTTCTTTTTTTCATCTGATGAGCACAAGAGGGGTCAGGAAGAAAAAGATTTAAATAAATGGGAACAGTTCATTGATAATGAGATAAAACGCGGAGTTAATCTCGCGATTCTGATAGGCGGAGAGCCGACGCTGTACCTTGACAGGGTCGAAGCATTTTACAAAAGGGTGCCTACATACTGCGCTACAAACGGCATTATTAAAGTTCCGCGCGACCGCTTTCCCGACATGATGATCGGGATATCCCTGTGGGGCGATGAAGAAGACGAAAAAGTCCTGAGGGGCAAAAACGCTTTTGCTATCTCCAGGAAAAATTATGAAGGCGATCCTCATACATACTATTTGTATACCATCACTCCAAAACAGGTTGGGCATACAGAGCGCGTAATAAAGAAAATAAAAGATGCCGGATTAAAAGTACATCTGCAGCTTTTATCCAATGATGAAGATGTTGACGGATTCCACTGGACTGAGGATCAGCTAAAGGATATATGCATTGAAATGGACGCAATGCTTGACAAATATCCTGAAACAATCATTTCCAGCAAGTATTATCATAAAATCATAACAACAGGAATAATGATGGGACGTCCTTTCGGCTGGAAAGAATGCCCTTCAGTGACAGAACCGCTCGACAAACGCAATCCCAGACCAAAAAGGCTTATCCATTTCATACGCTGGGCATCGGATCTGAAAACCATGCACAGATGCTGCACGTCCGAAACAAGGGATTGCACAACATGCAAAGACGGGGCAGCGCACATGAGCTGGGTAATGGTCAACAAAAGAGAACACATTAAAACAAAAGAAGATCTCCAGAACTGGATTGAAGTTTACGAGATGTTCGCGAAATTATACCAGTTCATTCCCTGGTGACCTCATGAGACTGTCTCATAATAAAAAATTTGCCACAGAGGCACAAAGGATATTTACTTAAATAAAGCTGTTTTATTAATATTTTAAACAATTCATTAAAATAATTGTTAAACTCTGTGCCTCAGTGTCTCAGTGGCATTCTTTTGAGACAATCCCCAGGGAGTGAGGTTCAAAACATACTTTTAGTATTAAATAAAAATTGGCAAAAGAACGAAACAAACAGGCAGTAATACTGGGATACGATACTGTATCGCCTCTCGGAACAGATTTCCAAATCCAATGGAAGCGCGCTGTTAACGGAGAATGCGGTATAAAGGAACTTACTCGCTTTCCGCTACGTGAAGGTTTCCCGGTTAAAATTGCCGGACAGGTTGATGAAATTGACTGCACGCCTTATCCGTTTTTAAGCCCCCGGGAGCTGGCCAACTGGACTTCTCCGATATTCAAATATGCAATGCTGGTTGTGCACAGAGCGCTTGTAAAAAGCGGAATAGAAATAACACCTGAATTATCCCCGAGAATCGGCATTACCTTCAGCTCTGCTGTAGGCGGCCTTGATGCAGTTATTAATGCTGACAGATTATTAAACGCGAAAAACAAACTGCCTCATCCGTTTACAAATCCGAATTCATGCATAAATATGGTAGGCGGAAAAGTATCTATATTAACAAAAGCCACAGGTCCGATTGTCTCAACCGTTACCGCGTGCGCTACAGGATGCACATCCATGATTATAGGCTCAATGATGATTGAGCAGGGAATGGCGGATGCTGTTATATGCGGAGCTGTAGATTTCTCGCTGGTTGAACCTATTGTCGGGGGCTTTGCTTCGATGAACGGCACATACAGCCCCAAAAAAGGCCAGCCTCATGAAGCGCCGGAAAAGACAAGCCGTCCATTTTCAATTAACAGAAGGGGATTCGTAATAAGCGAAGGAGCGGGGTCGGTAATAATTGCGTCCAGGGAATTTGCAGAATCGCACGGTCTTAAATATAATATTGCAATATCCGGTTACAGCATGACATCTGATGCGCATCATTTTGTGGCGCCTAATTATGAAACAGTTAAAAGATGCATTGCCCAGTCTATAGAAAATGCCGGACTTAAACCGCAGGATATTTCTGCCGTAAACGCGCATGCAACATCTACCAAAATAGGCGATACGGTTGAAGTTAAAGCTTTAACCGATGTTTTTAGCGGCAAAATACCGCCGGCTTCAGGAAACAAATCGCAGATAGGGCATTGCATGGGTGCTTCAAGCGCAATCGAGGCTATTTTTGCCATGGAAGGTATGATGCGCTATACATTGCTTCCTACAATAAACTATACGCCCGATCCTGAACTTGTTATCGACTGCGTACCGGAGGGCGCGAGGCACGCTGAACAGGAATTTGTGCTAAAAAACGCGTTCGGGTTCGGCGGATGCAATTCATGCCTTGTTTTTCAAAGAGAAAATTAATTTACCACAGATGGACACAGATTAAACAAGTTATTAAAAATTTTGATAAAAGGATATTTTTTAGTTTTAAAAAAATTATTTTCCTTTACTTACTTTATTTCTTTTATTTTTATATCTTCAAATGTGTATAATATTATACTTTTCGAATAATTTTTTTTAAAATTTGAGACATAATTATAATTTTTCTGTGTAAATCTGTGGTTAAACAATTATGAAGGCACCAAAGAACAGACGCGTATTCGTTATCGGATACGAAGTCATAACTCCGCTCGGAAAAACTTTTAAAGAGACCTGGAACAGGGCTGTAAAATCGGAAGCCGGTTTCAGGAAGCTTACCAAGTTTAATGTGCAGTCGGATTGCAACGTGGTCGGGGAAATACCGGATTGGAATCCTGCAGAATTTAATTTTGTAGATGAAAAAGAAATATATAACTGGAACGCTGCTTTTATTATTTTAACAATGGCAGTATGCAAGGCAGCGCTCGAAAATTCCGGGCTTGAGATTAATAAGATAACGAGTCCGAGAACCGCCTGTTTAATATCATCCTGTATTAATGGACATGATGCATACCGTATTGCAATGGACAGCCTTCTTAACAAAGGGCCATTAAAAGTGAGTCCTTATTTGCTTCCGAACATGTGCGGAAATCTGCCGGGTGGAAAATCAAGCATGCTTCTGGGCTTTACGGGTCCCATATTTTCACCGCAGGGCGCATGCGCTTCGGGCAACCATTCAATCGGACTCGGAGCCCGTATGATAAGGGATGGAGACTGCGACTTTGCAATAGTGGGCGGAGCTGACACTCCTATCCTTCCGGAAATAATTCACGGATTCGACAACATGAATGCCACCTTAAAGGTGCGGCCAAAAGACCGCGCTTACGATGATCCGGCTCAGGCCTCCAGGCCGTTCAGCGGTGACAGAAAGGGCTTTATACTGTCCGAGGGCGCAGGGGCGCTTGTACTTGCTGCCGAGGAGATGCTCACGACTTATGGTTTAAAACCGAAAGCTGAAGTGCTCGGCATAGGCTGGACATCGGACGCGTATCATTTTACAACGCCGAATAAAGACAGCATTGTCCGCTGCATAAACGAAGCAATTGATGACGCGGCTTTAAAACCTGAGGACATCCAGTATGTAAATGCCCACGGCACGTCAACGCAGACGGGAGACAGAAGCGAGGTCGAATGCCTTCAAAGAGTGTTCGGTAAACACCTTGCTCACATGCCGGTATCCTCAAACAAATCCCAGCTTGGCCATACGCTTGCGGGTTGCGCTGCAATAGAAGCTGCGCTTACAATAGAAGGAATGCAAAAAGGAATAATCCTGCCGACCATTAATCATATACCTGACCCTAAGATAGAGAACATTGACGTGGTTCCCAACACACCGCGCAAACAAAATTTTGAGCTTGCGCTTTCCAATGCATTCGGCTTTGGCGGCACCAACTGCTGCGTCATATTCAGGGGAGTTTAGAATGAAGCCGAAGCCTTTTATTGCAAAGATATATAATAATGACGAACGTTATGTGAAAGAAGAGTCAACCGGCCTCATCTGGCACAGATGCAGCCACCGCACGCTGTACGCTGATACTGACCGGTCGTCCGTGGTTTATCATTCCAATTATCTGCGCTATTTCGAGCAGGGACGCGCTACCCTTATGCGCGATAACGTGTACCCGTATTATGAAATAGAAGAAAGCGGGTACGTATATCCGATCATTGAAACTGGGATCAAATACTTCAGGCCTCTTCGTTATGATGACCTGATGTGGATTCATACAAGGCCGGATATGATAGAACGCGTTAAGCTGCAGTTCGAATATTTAATAACTCATACCGAAACCGGCGAAATCGTCTGCACCGGTTTCACCCGTCATTGCGCTTCCAATAAATCCGGCAAACCTGTCGCAATAGATCCCAAAACGGTTGAGCTATGGAAAAACTTCCCAATAATCCGGAAATGACCGGGAAACAAAGTATTCAAATCGAAATACCAATCTATCCGTTCATGAAAGATCACAGATTTTCCGGCAGAATTGTTATCCCTGCTGTGGAATTATGCCAGGTACTTGCTCTGGAAATAAAAAAGCATATACCGGATATAAATAATCAAATAATATATAATGCTTCATTCGATAAATTTATTGATATCAATGGTGATGAGAAAATAACTGCACTTAACGAAATTAAATCTTATGAGGACGGCACGTTTGTATCAAAACTATTAACAAAGACAAAAACAAGATCCGGCATAATCCGCACCAATGAACATGTATCAATGGACTTCAGAAAGGACGCTCTGCCATTTAAAGAATTAACTTACGATGTCGCTTCTGCGCTTGACGGCTTGTGTTTGCGGGTGCAGCCACAGGAAATCTACAGCGAGCTTGTGCCGTTCGGCCCGGCTTATCATAATGTCACAGGCGACCTGTATGTGGCGGACAGCGGAGCTGCTGCCTGCATAGTTGCACCGGCGGAGATGAGCCCCGGCCCGCTCGGGTCGCCTTTTGTTTTCGATGCTGCTTTGCACGCTGCCAGCGTATGGGCGCAGCGTTATCATAATACAACTGCTTTTCCGGTCGCGTTTTCCAAGCGGATCATACTAAAGCCGGCAGAGGCAGGCAAAAAATATTTTACAAGGATTATTCCGGTACAGTCCGAAGCAAAAATATTTAAATTTGATATCTGGATTTACGATTACGAAGGCGTTCTTCGCGAGGCGGGGTTCGGCGTCTCATTCAGGGATGTAACCGGAGGCACATTACAGACTCCGGAATGGATAACTAAAAATAAAAATAATTTATTGTATGATATTTTATCGAAATGTGATGCGTTTTCGGTTGTTGAGCTGGATCAGATACCGGAGTTCGCCTCCAAAGCTCTCTCAATCGATGAACTTCGCAGGCTGGAACCCATGAGAGAGAAACGCAGAAAAAGTTACACAGGCGCAAGACTGGCATGTAAATTTCTTTCCAGGAAACTCTCCAAAGAAAGCTTTGATCTGCCCGCAGATAAAATCACAACTATCATAAATAACATTTACCCTGCATGCCCGCTTCCGGACGGCAGCATGCCATACAAATGTACGGTTTCTCACGACAGCCGTTTCGCTGTTGCAGCAGCATCACGAAAGCGCATAGGCATTGATGTTGAAGAGATATCTGAGCGTGTTATAGAGCTAAGAAAATATTATATGAGCGAGGAAGAACAAAATCTTGTTGATTCTTCAGGTCTGGAAAAAAAGGCAGCATGCCTCAGGATCTGGTCAATTAAGGAAGCAGTAACAAAAGCTCTCGACATAGATCTAACCGGATCATGGAAAAGCGTGCAGGTAATGGATATCGGTGAAAATATCACCAAATTTTTAATTAATAATATTGAAAATAATGCATACCACTGTACTATAGATAATCATATCTTTACGCTGGTTCAGTTCGGGGAATAATGTTGCAGGTTATCATTCTATTTATAGCTGCGTATCTGGCTGGTTCTGTTAATATAGCTATTCTGCTTTTTAAAATTATCGGCAAGGAAGATCCGCGCAGCAAATTCAGCGGCAATGCTGGAACAGTAAACATTTACCGCCAGGCAGGGCTTTTCTGGGCAGCGGTTGTATTTATACTGGATTTCAGCAAAGCAATCGGGTTATCCGCGCTTTCTTTGCATCTGTTGGAACCGGAGTTCGCGCCGCTGATCTGCTTAGGGTTGCTTCTGGGAAACAGGTTCCCGTGCTTTCATGGTTTCCGCGGAGGAAAAGGAGTAGCGAACTTTCTCGGATTTACCGCAGTTATTACGCCGATATGGGCAGGGGCAGCTGCAGCTGTGTGGGTAATTGTTTACCTGATTGTGAAGACGCCTTTTATTGCATCGCTTTCAATGACGATTCTGTTGGCTATCGGGATTATAATAGCAAATCAATATAATCAGTTCTCTGCGGTAATCAGTATCCTGATAGTATTATTTATTATTTATAATCATAAAATAAATATTACTGAATTTAAAAAGAATTTTAAAAATCAGTCCAAATCTCCATAACCGCAATAAGTCGGGATAATAATTATCCTGATTTATTCGCTAAGATAAGAGGTTTTGGAATGCAATAATGTTAAAGAAGAATGAGTTATGAATAACAAATTATTTATTATAATATTGATTTGTATCTTATCATTAATAACCAGCTTTGCGTATTTAGAAGAAAACACAAATGCTGAAAAACTGCCGAAAAACGCAAAATACCTGCAGGAACCGGTGTTTAACAGTAAAATATATTTTTATGAATCAGACAACGAATTCAAAATAAATGTTATACTGGTACACGGCGTAGGCGATGACGCTTCGGATATATGGAAAGGCCTGGTCCCGGTGCTTGAAAAACAGTTTCATGTGATTTATTTTGATCTTCCGGGATTCGGAAGATCGGGAAAAGAAGATGCCCTTTATTCGCCGCAAAACTACGCAGCATTAATTAAATGGATCCGTGACCGGAACCCGGATAAACCGATGTACTTAATCGGGCACTCAATGGGCGGGGCTATTTCGCTTTGTTATGCAGGCACATATCCACAAAGCTTACAGCGCCTCATACTTGTTGACGCAGCAGGCATTTTGCACAGAACGGCTTTTACAAAAAACCTCGCGGAAGCTAAAGTATCGGAACTGAGCAGAAATAAAATTTTCAGCGATGAACTGGATATATTAAGCCGCTTTATTGAGACCAGCTTATTAATGAACGAAATGCAGCAGATACTTCCAAAGGATTTATCGCCTGTTCTTGAAAATTCTTTTTTAAGGCGAAAGCTTCTCAGCAGTCCGCAAAAAATAGCATCCGTATCTATGATTTACAGTGATTTCAGCAAGCAGATTGAAAATATTAATGTTCCGTGTTTTATTATATGGGGCGGTAAAGATCCGATAGCGCCGCTAAGAACAGGCAAAATGCTTGCCTCGAATATTCAGAACTCAAGTCTTTTTATAATGCCCGGGCTTGGCCATAACCCGATGATCGAACGTCCTGCCGAATTTAATAATCTTATCTTAAAAAGTCTAACTGCCGAATCCGTGCCAAATCAGGAAAAAAAATCACAATCTTTAAATATTAAATCCATCACACTCGACAACAGAGAAAACGTGATCATTGAGGGTGATTATAAAGAAATTAAGATAAATAATTGCCGGAATATTTTAATAAAAAATACAAATGCCAGTGCAGTTAAAATAAAAAATTCGTGGGTTGATATGGAAAATATTTCTGTAAATTCCTCCGAAGTCGGCATGATTCTGGAAGAATCAATCATTGAAATTACCGGCGGTGTTATTTCCGGGGATACTGGGATTTCGGTTTCCGACAGCAAAGTCGATATCGCAGGAGTAAAAATAGAAGGGAAAAAGGCTGCAGTTTCATCAAGTTCAAAAAGCAATTCCACTATTGTTTTTTCAGTATGCAGAATCAGAAGCCCTTACAACAATAAAAATATTCATGATATTATTGAGATCACAAAGGAAAACTCATTATAATAACTTTTTAGAGGATTTGTAAAAGAAAATCAGGATAGCAGGTATAATATTCAAACCTCCAAATAATATTGCTTTATGTGACAATAAAGCCCGCCTCACCATATAACACTTCCAGCTCTTTTCCTTGACAAAAAACAGTCCGGGAATACTATTGAATTACCGGCGGATTTATTGCTGATTTCATGTCCCAGATTACGTATAATGAGCAAAGCCGGCAAAACCCTCCCGGAGAAAAACTATGCTTTTAGGTATTGACGTAGGCGGAACACATACCGATGCGGTTCTTGTCGACAGCTCCGGCATTGTGTCATCCTTTAAGACAAAGACAGAGCACGATAATCTTCTCAGATCAATTACCACTGCGCTTGAAAAAGTATCAGCCGGTATCGACAGAAAAAAGATAACCAACATAAATCTCAGTACTACCCTGTCCACCAATGCGATAGTTGAACAGAAGCTCGAAAAGACTGGAGTATTCATATCCTCGGGACCTGGACTAAATCCTGAAAATATAATCATGGGGGATTTTACCTTTATAATACCAGGCTCTATTGATCACCGCGGAAGAGTTGTTCAGGAACTGGACAATGAAAAGCTACAGAAAGGATATGAAGCATGCCGCAAGCAGGATGTAAAAGTGTTTGCATCAGTGACGAAATTTTCAACGCGAAATGATTCACAGGAAAAAGAAATATCCGGGATGATTAAACCCGTATCGGACTTTACAACAGAAGGGCACAGTCTTTCAAGCCAGCTAAGCTTTCCAAGAAGAGTAGCGACTGCATATTACAACTCAGCAGTCTGGAGGATATACAATAATTTTGCAGACGCGATACTGAAGAGTGTGAAAAATCTGGGGATTGATGCCCCGGTCAACATCCTCAAGGCTGACGGGGGGACCCTTCCGGTATCCATGTCCAGGGAATTCCCCGTTGAATCCATTCTGTCAGGTCCGGCAGCGAGCATAATGGGAATAATAGCGCTTTGCAATATTACGGAAGATTCGGTCATCCTCGACATCGGCGGAACAACAACCGATATCGCCGTATTTGTCTTCGGCGCCCCGCTTATAGAGAGAGACGGGATCAGCCTCGGCGGATACCCCACGCTGATAAGATCGCTTAAAAACAGATCCATCGGGATAGGCGGCGACTCTGCCATTACTGTGAAGGACGGAAAAGTCTGCGTAGGACCACACAGGTATGGGCCATGCATGGCTGACGGCGGCAAAAGGCCTTCTTTAATCGATGCCATGAATGTCCGTGGAATTACAGAATATGGAGACAGCAAAAAATCCAGTGAAGGAATAAATAAACTCTCGGAAACCGCAGGACTTCCGGTAAAAAAGCTGGCGGAAGAAGCCGTAAATTATGCTGTTCAAAGAATCAAAGATGAAATACGGAGCATGCTCGACGAGATCAACCAGAAACCTGTGTATACGATTCACGAAATGATAGAAGGGATAACCGTGAAGCCGAGCAGGACATATATCATCGGAGGGCCGGCGATGGCTCTTGCAAAGCTTCTCAATCACGGTACAGAGGTCACAGTGCCGGAAAATTACGAAGTTGCAAATGCCGTCGGCGCGGCTCTCGCGCGGCCGACATTTGAAGCAGAGCTTTTTGCGGATACAGGATCCGGAAAAATGATAATACCCAACATCGGTATTGAAAAAAATGTGGACATAAAATACAGCACAAAGGATGCGAAGGAAGACGCAATACGCTATCTTATAGAATACCTGAAAAAGAAAGGACTCCGTACAGAAAGCAAAGACATCGATATAATAGAATCATCATGTTTCAGGATGATCAGTGATTTTCATTCTTCGGGCAATGACATCAGAATAAAATGCCAGATAAAGCCCGAAGTCGCTATGAAGTTACATGCATAAGCAGAGGTAGCAGAAATGATAAAAGCAAAAAACCGGCTCGGACTTATTTTCTTCCCTGCCTATGACTGGGCGATATCACCCACACATCCCGAAAGAGAAGAAAGACTGCTCTACACGCAGGACCAGCTGAGGGAAGAGGGTATTTTCGATATAGAAGGGATAGTGGAGCTGAAGCCTGACATAGCAAATGAAGAAGACGTGATGAGAAGCCATTTCTGCTTTCCGGATGTCAGGAAGGTTACAACAGAATCCCATATGATTTCCGCAGGTGGAGCGATCCGTGCAGCCAGGGCAGTCCTTAGCGGAGAAGTAGACAAAGCATTTGCGCTTGTAAGGCCTCCGGGACATCACTCAATGAGATGCGTACACGGGAACAGGGGATTCTGCAACATAAATAACGAAGCCATTATGCTGGAATACATAAGGGAAAATTCAAATATAAGACGAATTGCAATAGTTGATACAGACTGCCACCACGGAGACGGGACGCAGGATATTTTCTGGCACGATCCGGATGTTCTTTTTATATCCATTCATCAGGATGGCCGCACTCTGTATCCGGGTTCAGGACATGTTATTGAGCTGGGCGGGCCGGCAGCGAGGGGCCGTACCATCAACATTCCGCTCCCGCCCTCAACCGGGGAGGAAGGATTTCTTTACACAATCGACAACATGGTTATGCCCATTCTCAAAGATTTTAAGCCGGAAATTATAATAAACTCAGCCGGGCAGGATAATCACTATACTGATCCCATTACGAACATGAACTTCACTGCGCAGGGCTACGCGATACTGAATGACAGGCTCAGTCCTGACATAGCAGTTCTCGAAGGCGGCTACTCAATACAGGGTGCACTGCCCTATGTCAATCTTGGAATTGTACTTGCCATGGCAGGGATCGATTATTCCCATGTGACGGAACCTGATTATAATCCCGAATTATTGATACAGGAAAAAGCCGTAACCTCATATATAGCAGACCTGAAAGACGTAGTCCTGAACAATTATTTTAAGCCCGAACCGTCCCGCGAGCATCCGGGCATTGGAAATTTTGCTATTAGACAAAAAAACATCTTCTATGATACTGACGGCATCAGGGAACAGCAGAGAGAGCATGTTATGATGTGCGACAAATGCAGGGGGCTTATGTATATTGAATCAGCTTCGTCAGTGAATCCGCTTTGCATGGGCATTGAAGTACCTGTTGATGCGTGTAAAAACTGCCAGGCTGAAGGGGAAAAGATTTATAAAAAATCAGTAGAATCAAAAAAGTATCTTACGGTTCAGCTTACAGACAGGGTAAATAAAAAATACATAAGAAGCAGCCGGTAAAGATGGTTCATCAGTTATTGTAAACTATTTTTAATCAATCTCACAAGTCTATTATAAAAAATCGCAATGCTGCTCACGATTGCTATTGGAAGACTATAAAAACAACATGGTGATCGCCATAGATAAAAAACACGTTCTTTACGAAATCAAGGACAATATCGCCTTTATTACACTCAACAGGCCTGAAGTAAAAAACGCATTCAGCCCCGAGATGATACATCTCTGGCGTGAATGCCTTGAAGCGGCAAAACTTGATAATGAGGTAAGGGTCATCATTGTTACAGGAAAAGGAGACACATTCAGCTCAGGCGGTGACATAAAAGATATGGCAGATGGCAAGCTCAGGTCATGGGACATGAAGCGTTTTGTCTGGGACGGAGTCCACCGGATAATCCTGGCCATGGAAGACCTCGATAAACCCGTCATTGCCGCTATTAACGGCGCAGCAATGGGAGCCGGTCTTGATATGGCGCTTATGTGTGATCTCCGGATCATGTCGGAAAAAGCTAAGATTGCAGAATCATATATTAACCTGGGACTGGTCCCGGGCGATGGCGGTTCCTACTTTCTTCCGAAACTCATCAACGTATCCAAGGCGCTGGAGCTTCTGCTTACCGGCGATGTGCTCAATGCCAGGGAAGCACTGGAACTCGGGATTGTCAATAAAGTCGTGCCTCATGAGCAGCTTATGGAAGAAACTGTAAGGTTTGCAACTAAGATTGCAGGCAAGCCTCCCCTAGCCGTACGTATGATGAAGAGAGCTGTATATCAGTCACAGACGTCCGGTTTAAGGGCACATCTCGATTATATCTCTTCCCAGTTGTGTCTCCTTGCAGAGACTGAAGATCATATCGAGGCAGTGAATGCGTTCCTTGAAAAGCGTAAACCGGTTTTCACAGGAAAATAGCTAGGATGGGTTCTAGTTTTTAAATATAAGCATCATACAATTTTTGCAGTCAAACTCAATCCTGTATTTAACATTATTATCAATCAGATAAAATGGTTCTATATATTTACTTTTATTCCCTGGATTTTTCTGGCAGAGATTGTTTTCATGTTTAAGGCATAGCCTTGTTGTCATTAGCGGACCATCTATTCGGAATGGTGATATTTCAAAAGCTTTTTCAATTTCTTCTGCACAATGTCTTTTGTAGAATTCTTCTGCAAGATGATTGCTTACATTATACCTGAAATCAATTTTTTTATTTGGATATATGGTTTGCGTTTTTTTTATTTCTGAATGTTTTACTTTATAATTTGCTTTTCTCGTTTCAAGAAGTTTCCAGACTGCATTTCTTCTGAGTTCATTCAATATGCTTACAGGGAGAAAATAATTTTCAGAGAACATTATTTTAATATCTGATGCGGCAAATATAGTTCCGCCAAGTTTTGAAAGCTGTTTCTTTATCTGTTCATAGTCAGCTTTATCGGAACGGGAGATATCTTTGGATGAACTGATTTCTGATGAAGAAAAGTAACCGTCTTCATCCGTTAAGGTAAGCTTAAATCCGTTATCCGTTTCTGCCAGTATCAAGGCCACATCGATCTTACGTTCGGTTTTAGATAGCGATAATGTTTTTTCAAATGCTGCATCATTGTTGCGGTAAACTATTGCATCCTTATAAATCCCGTTCATTGAAAGAGGATAAATCTTATCTGCGTCTGCTCTGTTGACTTTTACTCCTGTAAGATTCATATTATTATCAAAGAACGCGAGGCCGTCGCCGTTGTTTATTTTTTCACTGCTTTCTATCCGGAACCAGTTGCTGCCGGTTTCAGAAACCCTTCCCATCAACTTGCCAAGCGATTTGGGCGTATCATAAGAACGTATTGACTCCGAGCTGTGTAATGATTTATTTTTCAGAAAATAATCCGTGTAGCCCCGGTTAAAAGTTCTGAACGGATCCGGGGTAAAGTCAAAATAAACTTTTCCGGAGGAAGCTTTTGTGCAATCGGTTTTTCCTTCAAGTATATTATCTATAGCAATCCGGTAATGGGCTGTTATATTTTTCACATAGTTAATATCTTTAAGCCTGCCTTCTATTTTTAACGAATCCGCGCCTGCGTCAATTATATCTTGTAAATTTGCAGTCTGGTTCAAATCTTTGAGCGACAGCGGGTATTTATGCCCGGAAACAATTTCTCCTGCTGCGTCTCTCAAAATATAGCTTTTTCTGCAAGGCTGCGCGCATTCTCCGCGGTTTGCGCTTCGCCCTCCCATTGATGCGCTCATATAGCATCTGCCGCTTAAGCTTACACAAAGCGCTCCATGTATAAAAACCTCAAGCTCGCAGGATGTGCTGCCGCGTATCTCTTTTATCTGCTGAATAGAAAGCTCGCGCGCAAGCACAATGCGTGAGAAGCCGGTCTTATCGAGAAACTTTATTCTTTCAATGTCGAAGTTATCTGCCTGGGTACTTGCGTGGATGGGAACCGGTGGGATGGACATCTCCAGTATCCCCATGTCCTGTATTATTATAGCATCTATGCCGCGGTTATAAAGATCGGTTATGAGCCTTTCCGCATCTTCAAGTTCATCATTATAAAGAATTGTGTTTACCGCGGCATAGACTTTTGCATTATACAAATGTGCATGTTTGATAAGTTTCCCAATATCATCAATTGAGTTTGCCGCTGCGGCGCGCGCGCTGAATTTCTGCGCGCCTATGTATACAGCATCTGCGCCAAAGTTTATAGCGGCAATCCCGGTCTCAAGATTTTTGGCAGGAGCCAGCAGTTCTATCTTTCGCATAATAATAGTTATCTGAACCGTAATTTACATGATTTAAGGATTAACCTGAAAAAATCATGGAAATCCTTTAATCCCGTAAATCCTGGTTCAGACTAATTTTCTCCGAATATCTTTGCATAAACTTCTTTCTTCGTTAGTTCGCGGACCTCACCGGATCTCATATTGCCAAGCTTAACGCCCTCAATAGCAGTTCTTACAAGACGCAGAGTAGGGAACCCGACTGCTGCTGTCATTTTTCTTACCTGTCTGTTTTTCCCTTCATTCAGCGTCAGCTCCAACCACGATGTTGGAATAGATTTTCTATAGCGAATAGGAGGCACGCGATCTGGCAGTTCAGGTTCTTCTTTTATTTCAGCTGCTTTTGCGGGAATTGTATGATATGGCTTTCCATTAATTGTTATTGTAACTCCTTTACATAGCTTACCCAGCGCTTCAGGAGTTACTGTACCATCTACCTGAACCAGGTAAGTCCTTGAATGCCCAAATTTTGGATTGAGCAGCCGGTGATTCAGCTCTGTATCATTTGTAAGAATCAAAAGTCCTTCGCTATCGGCATCAAGACGCCCTACAGGATATACATCTTTCTCAAAAGACGCTAATTGACCCAGGGTAGCCTTGCTCCCTTTGGCGCTGAACTGGCTTAACATATTAAAAGGCTTGTATATAATATAATACTTCATTGTAATTATACGCATTCGGAATGATTTTTAATTATCCTGTGAACTTTATAATTGCTGTGGATCTTATTTTTAAGTTTTATTTTATTTTTAATTCTTCCTGGATTTTTTTTGATAAACCTTTTACTACTAAATTATATGAATCTTTAATCCATTCCTTCAGTTGTTTATCCGGTATTTTGCCGTCCATTTTAATACTGTTCCAGTGATTTTTGTTTAAATAATATCCTGGAATTACAGAATCAAACATTTGACGGATGATCTGTGCATCATCCGGATCACACTTTACGCTAATAAGTTCAAATGTATTACAATTAGTAAGAGTAAACATTTTACCTTTGACTTTATATACTAATGTTGTTTCATCAAATGGATACTCTTCAGTTACACCTTTAAATGAACTGCAATATTTTTTAAATTGCTTCAGATTCATCTTTATGCATTTCTCCCGGTTTTGTATTGCTCCTCCGTTATTTCCTCCCATATAGCACAATGCATCGTTAAAGAGCCTGTTGCTGTGCTGGACATCACATATGGTGCCTGGAAATGTATATTATACCACCGCTGATTGCCATTGTGATTAATCCAATGACATAGAGAATGATTACCGGAAACCAGAGCTGGCTGACCGAGTTGATCTCCGCATTTTTTGGATCGACCGGGTCGTATAGAACTGTAACCTGCTGGCCTATTGCGTAATCGTCGGAATTTCCTCCTATCTGCGAACGAAATTTTATCGATTTACCGTCAGTAGTTTTAAAACTTACGATTGGTGCATAGGTTGTGAATGTCTTACCGCGGTGTATATGGAAATCAACTACTGTTCCTGTAGCTGGAATGGAGTTTTTTATAAAAATAATATTTTTAACCAGTAAAACCGACGCAAAAATAATGCATCCGCACCCTATGAGGAAGAATATCCATAGCCACAGAGAAGAAGAATCATCTTTTTGGGATTTCATCAGACTATTACCATCGATTTCGGGCATTGAAATATCCTGAAAAATGATCTTAATGGATTAGCTGGTTTAATATGATCAGAGAAATAAAATGGGTCAAGTAGAATATACGGGACTTCGTTTAATTTGAATCACGTTTCGGTTTGTGTGTTTTTTTACTTTTGAGTTTTACTAAATTTAAGTAAGGTTCGGAACAGAGGATTTGCTAGACAAAAAAAAATTTCATGATAACAATGGCATTGGGCTTCAACCCATGTTAAAATTATTTATATATTCACTGCAACTCCAACTAAAAATACAACCCCTGAGATTTTACCATCTACTTTATTGCCATTATTTAGTCTCATTTCTTTGCTTCCGGATTTAAAATCTGATGCTACTGCATAAGGAATGTAAATCGATGAATAAAATGTAAAATTATGAAGATCAAATCCGAAACCTATGATGCCATGATAACCTAAGCTTTCACTTCTATAATTTTCGTTAAATAAATTACTATATGGGCCTGAAGATTTACTATCTACTTTAGTATAGGTAATTGAGTTATCATATTTCATATGATATTTATTAAGCCCAGCACCTAACAATAAATATGGTTTAAATAGTACCTCGGTTGTAATATTTTTTTTATAATAAATTGAAATACCATAATAATAAGTTATAAAATCTGTTGTTAAAGATAGATCTGCATAATCTGGTTGTCCCCCAATAGTACTGGTTTTCCACATCTTTGTATAACCCAAATTTAGACCAATTCCAACTGTATTGTATATAAATACTCTAGCTTCCATAGCTATATTCATTAATAAAAAATCATCATATGATGAACCAGAGGAATCAGCATAACAATTACTAAATTTAACATCTGTATTTCGTAAATAATTAACATATCTTTGAGTTTGTTCTTTATTCCATTTTGTTAAATCGGGATTACTATTATAACCAAGTCCGAAAATAGGTAAAATAAAGTAAAATTTGTATTTTCTTTCTTCTTGGATATTTACATCATTTCTGTCTTTTGAAAAATTATTATTTTGTTCTATATTATCTTCAGAGATTTGAACTTCCTCTCCGGATGAATACATAATTTTTTTTACATCATCGCGTAAAATAATTCTATTATCACCTGATACTGTAAGATAGATTATTGAGTCTATTGTAACTTTAACTATTTTCCCTTTGATAATATTTCCATCTTTTAAAAATATTGTATCATTTGCATGGATTCTCACTATATTTGCATCTTCAGATATGTTTCGATTTTCTTGAGGGTAAGCAGCTTTAAAAATAAAAAAAATAATAAAAATTATAAAAAGTATACTTCGTATTTTCATTATAAATTTCTCCATTTAGAAATAGTTAATAATAGTTAACAAAGGATTATTAAACTTGTCTTCCCAAATGAGGAGATGTCTGGAAATAGGAATTTAAAGGACTCATTTTTCCGTATAAATGAAGTAAATCATAAGCTATTGTGGAGTCTATAGTGGTTCATATCATGCAATCACCCCGATAGGTAACAAATTACATACGGGATATCCATTTTATTTCCTGCTAAATTATGCAGCACTCCTGCTAATCTATATTTAAAATTTTGAAATATACTGCCCGATTTTATCGATTTTTTAAATAACCGGGTGTGTTTTTTTTAAAAGCAGCGGAAAATCTATTTGACTTTTTAAAACCTACCGAGCGATAGTTCTATTAATTAAGTAATTATAATTATAACAATACAATAGTTAAGGAGGATGATAATGAAGGAAATCAAGACAGTGGGAGTCGTCGGTTTTGGCGTAATGGGAGCCGCGATCGGACTCAATGCCGCTATGAGCGGATATAAGGTCGTCTTCAAGGAACTCAATGATGATCTGGTTAAGGCCATGTATGACAAATTCGTAGCCAAGGCAATGGCCAAAAGAGTAGAGCAGGGAAAGATGAGCAAGGAAGAGGCGGATAAAATCTGCGGGATGATCAAAGGAACAAAGGAATTCAAGGATCTGGCAGTTTGCGATCTTATAATAGAAGCAGTTGTGGAAAATATTAATCTCAAGGTTCAGTGTTTCGAAGAAATTTCCAAAGTGGTTCCCAAGGATACCATTATTGTAAGCAACACTTCGACCTTCCCGATTGCCACTCTTATGGCAAAGGTTGATAATCCGGCTCGGACCGCAGGTCTTCATTATTTCTTCCCTGCAAATGTTAACCGCCTGGTTGAAGTAATACGCCAGAAAGCAACGAGCGATGACACATATCAGGCACTCATGGCTTTTGGAAAGGGAAATAAAAAAGTGCCTATCACGGTCAGCGATTTCCCCGGCTTTGCAGTCAATCCTGTTTTTATTGCTGCCTACATGGTTCTCGATTTGTTCGCAGGCGGCAAGTACAATATTGCAACCCTTGAGAGCATATCACAGGAATTCCTTGGGCTTAAATTCGGGATTATGTGGGTTCAGAAGGGAGCTGGACTTGGCACATGCTATCACGCCGCAGTTTCAATGCTCGATTATCTAGGTAAAACCGATATAGGTTACCCGCCGGTTCCGGCATTTTTAAAGAAAAGCTTTGATGAAAAAGCGGATTGGAATCTGGCCGATGGCCCGGTTCTGGAAGATAAAGCAGCACGTAGTGCCGTAGGTGAAGTTTTACTGGGCTCCATTTTCTGCATTTCCAAGCACCTCATCGCAAAGAAGGTTGTGTCCATTGAGGACCTGGATCTGGGGATTCGCACATCTCTTGCATGGCCGAAAGGACCGTTCGCAATGATGAATGACATGGGAGCGGAAAAAACCAAACAACTGATGCAAAAGGCTGTGGATGCCGGCTACTTTAAGATGCCTCCTATGTAATTAATATATTTAAACTGAAGAGCTAACTGATCTATAAAAATAAAAAAGGCGAGTCTTTAATGACCCGCCTTTTTTGCGTTTAGTCATAATAATTCATTTTTTTATGATTTTAAAATAGATTCTATTTTCTGCCTGTCGTATTTCCCCGTTGATAAAATCGGCATTTTATCAACTATCTTGATCCTTCTTGGAAGCGCAAACGGTTCAAGAATTTCTTTTGCGGACTGTTTCAAACCTGGAAGATCAATGGTGCCTTCTACTATTGCAGCGATCTCGTTCTCCCTCCCGCCGGACGCGGGCAATGCAATTGCAATAACGTCCGCAACTCCCGGAATCCGCTTCAGCTTGTTTTCGATCTCCCTCAGGTCAACGCGTTTGCCCGCAACCTTGACTATGCCGTCCGAACGCCCAAGATGCGCGAATGTGCTGTTATCAGCGCTCTCAATCCTGTCCTCTGTTGCAAAAAAGCCGTCTTTATCCTTTGGCAGATCGGGAGATGTGAACTCAGAACGGACACAAAGCCTGCTGTCCTGAATCTTCCACTCAATATTATCAAACGGAGCCCATTGCATCTCCTCGCCGGAGTTATGTCTTATTGCAATACCGCCTGTCTCCGTTGATCCGAATATTTCAGCCACCTTAATTCCGGTCTCATTAAAAAAATATTTTGCGTCGTTAATGTCCAGCGTTCCGGCCGATGAAATCGCTAATCTGAGCGAAGGAAAACTAAATGTGTTTCCTTTTAAAATCCTGTAATGGATCGGAACGCTAACCAGCACTGTTGCCGAATATTTTTTTATTGATGATATAATTTCCTGAGGAAATGAAAATATGCCGGCAGTTGTCTTTGCAGAAGAAATAAACGGAACAATAACGGAATGAAGCAAACCGTAAATATGCTGGGGCGGGACTGTTGATATAAAAATGTCTTTTTCCGTAACATTAAAAGCGCTGGAATGATATAAAGCTTCGGAAAAAATATTTCGCGGTGTTTTCTGCCATATTTTCGGCTTGCCTGTAGAACCCCCTGTAAAAAGCTTTAGAAATACGGAATCCGGATCAAGCCGCTTTGAAAAATAATTTTCTCCGCTCTTTGCTTCCTCGATTTCGTCCGGTGTTAAAACTTTAAACCCGGACTGTTTTATTTCCGGCATATCACTCAGCACAAAGTCGAAGTTTTCCGAATCTTTCATTTCTGCTAAAATTGTTTTATTAAAAGAATGCGGAAGAAGCACGAGCGGACCTCCGCCGAGAGATGAAAGGAGCGCAGCAGCAATAAGAGCCTTGTTTTCAGTGCACAGGCAAAGTGTGCCGGTATTGAACTTTTGAGCAATATTAACTATTCCGCATGCCAGCCCGTATATGCTTTTATACGAATTCCCTGATACAATAAATTCATCATCCGGATTATCCGGCCCGGAAAGCAGCTTTTTATAAAAAATTTCGAAATTTGTTTTTACTGTCAAAATAATCTATTTCCAAAAAAGTTTTAGACTAATCATATCTGGGCAATAAGCTTAGTCAGCACCTTGCCTGGACCTACCTCTTCAAACACAGGCTCCGGCTGCTGTTTTAAAAATCTGATAGTTTCAACCCATCTAACAGGATTGCATATCTGCGGAGCAAGAGTTTCTTTAATTGCATTATCCTCATATTTCTTTGCAGTATAGTTCGCTATAACAGGGATCTTGGGCGCTTTTAGAGTAAACTGGCCAAGGAATTTTTCAAACTCTTCTTTAGCCGGCTTCATATAGCGTGAATGAAAAGCGCCGCTAACAGGCAAGGAAATAAAAAGCTTTGCCCCTGCTTTTTCAAAAACGCCTGTTAGTTTTTGAATATCCGCTTTAAGCCCTGATATAACCGTCTGGCTTGGCGAATTATAGTTAGCAATATCTATCGTATTAATTCCCATATTAGTCAGCACTTCCTGGATCTTTTCCGGCTCAAGTCCGATCACTGCCGCCATGCCGCCGCCCTCGGCTTTTGCCATAATAGCGCCGCGCTTCTGCACCAGCTTTAATCCTGTAGCAAAATCGAACACTTCCGCTGCGAAAAGCGCATTGTATTCTCCAAGGCTGTGCCCTGCTACAAAATCCGGTTTGCCCGACTGCTGCACTTTTTTAAGGTACGAAAGAGCGTTTATAACATATATAGCCGGCTGGGTATAATCTGTACTATTCAGCTTTTTGTTCGGATCTTCCAGGCACAATTGTTTGATCGAGTATCCCAGAATCGCGTCTGCCTGTTTTATTAAAAATGAAAACTTATCGAACAGCTCATTTCCCATGCCGAGAGCCTGCGATCCCTGCCCGGGAAAAACATATACCTTTGTCATTATTAAAACTCCTGTTATTCCAAATGATTATTTTGATTTAATTTTCAATATCATCGTCCTTTAGGATATTAAAAATTTACTAAAATAAATCCTTAAGCTAAAGATTCCGGTAAAACATTGAAAGCATTTATAAAATAAAGACAATAAAATTCATAAAAGATAATTAATCAAATAAAAAATTATATTGAAATTGTTTGTTTAATTATTGATAGAATTCAGGATTTGTTCTATTTCGCTTATTTTGCTTTTAGATAATAATAAGGCAGCAAATTTTTCCGCATCCTTAATGGAAATTTTTGACAATACTCTTTTAACCTTGGGCAAATACATGGAATCAACGCTTAAATTAAGAATACCGATACCCAAAAGAAAAGGAATATAATTTATGTTGCTTGCCATATCCCCGCATATACTGACTTCAATATTGTATTTTTTGCCGGCATCTGCAATTGTTTTTAGAGAATTTAAAATAGCAGGATGATGCGGAATGTAAAGATCCGCAACTTTTTCGTTTGTCCGGTCAACAGCCAGAGTATATTGAATAAGATCGTTTGTGCCTATGCTTAAAAAGTCCGCCTCTTTGGCTATGTCATCAATTATACTTACCAGCGATGGAATTTCAACCATCATGCCGATTTCGGGATTGCTTATGTGAGTAATGCTTTGCTTATTTAGTTCACGAATGCAGTCATATACAATATCGCGCGATATTAAAAATTCATCGAGAGAAGAAATCATAGGGAACATTATTTTAATATTGCTTTTATATCCTGCACGGAGTATTGCCCTTATCTGCTGTTTAAATATTTCCCTGTGAGTCAACGAGAACCGTATTGAGCGCATTCCCAGAAAAGGATTCTCCTCATGCGCAACTTCGTAGTATGAAAGAACCTTATCGCCGCCAATATCGAGAGTCCTGAATGTAACCGGTTTATTATCCATATCCTGCACTAATTTTTTATAAATAACAAATTGCTCCTCTTCGGTTGGGAAATCATTTCTTATAATAAACGGAAATTCAGTTCTGTACAAGCCGATCCCGTCATTATACACCCCTTGAATATTTTTTAAATCGCTTAATAAATTAATATTTACCATTAAATTAATTTTAATGCCTTCTGTCGTAACAGATGGAGCGTTTAAGTTTTCTTCTTTTGAAATTTCTACACGTGCTTTTTTTTGTTCATTATACTTTATTACGATTTCTTTGGAAGGATTTATATAAACATTGCCTAATTCTGCATCAATAATGGCCATGGTTTTATCCGGAAGTTCAAGTAATTCAGGACTGTCTGCAATTACAACCGGGATTTTAAGCGACCGGGCCAGAATGGAAACATGGGACGATACTCCCCCGCTAACCAGTATTATGCCTTTTATGTCTTCCGCAGACATGATTAATAATTCGGACGGAAATATTTCGCGAACAACAGCAATGCGGTCTTTATAACGTGTTTTTATCGTATCTCTATACAGAAGATTATTTATAATCCGTTTTGTCAGGTCCTCGATATCCAGTATTTTTTCCCTTATGAGCTGGTTCTGACTTTCGGAAAAAATATCCTTGTATTCCTTGTATTTCTTTATTATTGCAAAAGGAGGATTCTCGCCATTCTCAATCAGCTTTCTCATACTTCCGGTAAAAACTTCATCTTTCAGAATAAGTAAATGTGCAGAAAAAATTAATGAAGCAGCATCGGACAGTTTTTCTTCAACTTTTTTTTGCAGCATTTCAAGCTGTTGTTCGGTTGCTTTTATAGCCTTATCAAAATCCTTAATGGAATATTTTTTTGTAAAATTAATATCCTGCATTAATTCGTGAACATTTTCCACATCGACAGTCGTTACTTCGCTGTAAGCAAATCCCTCGGACGCGGATTTGCCTTTAATAAATTTCAGTTTTTCCAGATTAACAGCTTTTTTTACCTGATCCGGTTTCTGAGGAGACGTAATAATAAATTTAATATTTTCAATCATTGAGGCCAGCTGGGATGCAGTAACCCGAAGAGCCAGAATATCCTGTTCTTCAAATGTTTTACCTTCGGTTTTTTGAACAACTAAAACGCCTATTTTGATATTACCCCTTAAAATAGGCACTGCAAGAAACGATAAATATAATTCTTCATTTATGCCGGGATAAAATTTATAATTTGGATTTTCGGGGCCACTTTTTTCATATATGGGTTTTGCATCCAGAAGAGAAAGCCCTACCAGACCTTCTCCGAGTTTTAACTTAACATTATTAACGGACTCGGGCTTTAATCCTATTGTGGCCTTTAACACAATTTCTTTAGAAGCTTCATCGTATAAAAATATTGAGCACACATCCGTATTCATATGCCGCGCTACCATTTCTACAATCTTCTGCAAAAATGTTTCAATATTAACACTTTTTGCAAACAGGCTGTTCAATTCGCCAATATCGTAAAGCATTTTAACGTGGTTTGTTTGCATAAAATTTACTCATACCTAAAAAAGAATTATTCCCTGTGTAAGCCTTTTAATATATTCAGGGACCCACTTTGTGTTTTTTTACAGAAAATATAATGAGATATATAAAATAATAATTCAACTCATTTTAATATTTAAGAAAATAATTCTTTAAAATATAGTTGACTTTTACCATCCGGTTTGATAATCAACAAGGATTTTAAATTTTTGGAGGTTTATATGCCATCAAAATCCAAATGCGTTCATTGCGGCGAAGAAGTTTATGAATGGGCACGCGAATGTCCTAAATGCGGGCGTCCTACGGCAAATCCTGACGCGCCGACGGTTTCCGATATTAACTGGAAAACCGGCGGGCAGCATCGTAAAAAAAATATGATGCCTTTATTTATTGCCGTTATAATAATTATTATTGCAATAGCGCTCTACTTTATAAAAGCTTAAAAGATAAGGAACAGCTTCCGATTTTCCAAATAAGCAATTTTTATTTATACTTTGCTTATTATTGCTATTAAAACTGATTTTAATATTAATTGGCAGGATAGCTGATAATAAAACGGATTATTTAGCTCCAGTCTTTATTATGGTTACCTCTAAAAATTAAATAAATCCGTTTTTTTCAGGAACGTCTTCACGGCATTAACGTCTTCATCAAGAGGTCTGTCTTCTTTTACAAACCGGGAAATTTTTCTAATTTCACCGTAAACCTTTCTTGCGAATGTTCCAAATTCACCTGTTCCGATCAAATCCATTGCCTGACACACCGCAAGCAGATGTATGGAATACTGGTAGTACAACAGCTCTAAAACCTCGCGAAGTTTTCTGCTGGAAATAGTTCCGAGAGATACCTTATCCTGATTGTGAGATTCAGTCGGTCTTGAATGAATGCTCACAGGAGAAGCCATATAATTTATTTCGCTGCATAGCGCAGATATCGAAATCTGAGCCGCCTTGAATCCGTGAAATAATCCTTTGTCCTCCGAATCTTCCGGTATTTTCGGAATCAGGTTTTCGGTAAGATTATTATACTTACCGTCGATAATCAGTTCTGCCTGCTTCTCTGAAAGATCGGCTATATTTGCAATCGAAGTCCTTAAATAATCGCAGGCTGCGCATATATGACCGCCGTAAAAATTGCCGCTGTTGTAAATTATACCCTCATCCGGATCAATAAGCGGATTGTCATTTGCGGAATTAAGTTCATTTTCTATCCAGCACTTTGTAAAAGCAAGAGTATCGCGCATAACTCCGTTTATTTGAGGCGAGCAACGGAGTGAATACCTGTCCTGTATTTTTACATCGGTCTTTCTGAAATTATCCCCTTTTAAAGTGCCCAGATCATTCAGGAGATATTCATACTTAATTACTCTCCCGGAATCTTTTATCACTTGTTTTATGTATCCTGCGCTTTCTATTTGCCCGTTGTGATTTTTAATTTCGCTTACTTTTCTCCTGTAAGGAATGTCATTTCCACCGAGTATTTCAACTGTAACACCCGATATAAAATCCGAAATGTGTGATAATTTTTCCGCATGGCTCCAGCATAGTGCTGCGACTGCAGTCATAACGGAAGTCCCGTTCATTAAAGCAAGCCCTTCCTTAGCCTGCAGCTTTAAAGGAGTTAATTTTTCTTTTTTGAATGCCGTTCCGGTTCCGGTTATTTTATTTTTGTAGTAAACCCTGCGCTTTCCCATAAGCACAGCTGCCAGATAACTCAGCGGAGTAAGGTCGCCCGACGCACCGACCGAACCGAGCTCGGGAATTACCGGCGAGATATCCCGGTTTAGAAGCTCCTTCATTAAATCGGCGACTTCAATACGGATGGCAGAGTATCCCTTTATATTGGAGTTGAGGCGGGCGAGGATTACGGCACGCGATTCGGCTTCGGAAAATACTTCGCCTACTCCTATTCCGTGAAAGTTCACAAGGGATTCCTGAAGCCTTTCCGTTTTTGCTGCATTTATCTGATTGTGGCATGAATCTCCGAAGCCGGTTGTTACGCCATAAACAGGGTAACCTTTATCAATAAATTTCTCTAGAATATTTCTGCTCTTCAACAAACGATTTATAAATTTCTTATCTTTACTGAGCTCGATTTTATAATTATTAAAACTAATATTAAATAATTCTTCAATTGTCAGCGAATTACCGTCCAGTATTACAATCTTGCTCATTGTGATCCCTTCTCAGAAAAATTTTTAAAATTATTCTTTTTTTAAAACATCAAAAGTCAATGAAATTTTAATGCTTTTACAGCGTTATTTATTTTAAAGAACAATTAGAAGCATTATACTGATCATTCGGATATTATTTAATCAGAAAAAAGCTTTACAAATTATTTTCTTAATTATTAATATTCAAACATAGACTGAATCAGCAGGTAAGTTTAAACTTAAAGATTAGGCGGGAATAATTATTAGAGGAGAGTATCCGGTATTTAGCCAGTCAGTTTTACTGGCAAAGGAATTTGATCTTTTTATTAAAAAAAATAAAAAAATGGCTGTCTCAACTGTTGCATTGAGACAGCCCAAAGAATAGCCCATGCTTAGTTCATGGGTTCAAAGGCAAAAAAGACTCTTTCCACCATTATTGTTCCTGCTTTACCTTTTTCAATCGGGAAAGCCGGAACCGGGAAAACAACAAATTTTAATTCATCGCCTACTTTAAGCTTACCTGTTGGGCAGTTTATAACTTTCGATATCAGACGTCTCATTGGTTCAACGCCTAAGTCAAGAACTGCATGAATAAGAGGTGATTCAAATCCTAAAGGAACACCTTTAACTTCTTCGGAAAATACACATACTTTTCCTTTTTTCGGCAGATCAATGTATTCCAAGTTTTCCGAATAGCATTCCGGGCAAATTACCTGAGGCGGGTAAGTAACTTTACCGCAATCTTTGCATTTTGTGGTTGTGAATCTGCCCTGTTTCAAATTTTCATAGAATGGCCATACTCTGTTAAATTCTTTTGCTTCTATTGGCCATAAATCCATAGTTACCGGATATAAATTTTCAAGTACTGGAATTCCTACTACAGACATAATATTCTCCTTTTATTATTTTACCGGATCAAGTCCGTAAATGACTACAGTATGTTCGGCGTTCTGCCCGCTCAGGTTATGTGTAAGGCCTATATCGGCATTCTTAACCTGGTTACGAGCTCTTCCCTGCAACTGTTTCATTATTTCAATACCCTGTCTGATGCCAGTGGCGCCAAAAGGATGACCGACCGCGAGGAGCCCGCCGTCCGTATTGATTGGAACTTTGCCGCCCAGTTCTATCTGTTTTGAGCCGCAGAATTCTCCGCCCTCGCCTTTTTTACAGAAACCGAGTTCTTCTACTTCAATAACTTCGGAGATTGTAAAGCAGTCATGTGTCTGAGCGACTTTAATATCTTTAGGAGTAACCTTTGCTCTTTTATATGCTTTTTCACCTGCAACTCTTGTATGTTTCCAGTCTGCAAGATGCGCACCCGGGAAATTGGATGATACGTTGTTTAAAGATACCTGGGCACACCCTCTTAAGTATACCAAAGGTTTTTTAGTATATCTTTTTGCAATCTCATCTGTTGTAATAATACAAGCAGCTGCACCGTCTGTAATGGGGCAGCAGTCAAATAATGTTAACGGGGGTACTATTGGAGGTGCTGCCATTGCTTCTTCAAGAGTCAGAGCTTTCTGCATCTGAGCTACCTGATTACCTACTGCATAGTTATAATTCGCGACCGAAACAGCAGCCAGTTGTTCTTTCTTGGTTCCATAGTTTGCAAAGTGATCTTTTGCAGTCATTGCAAAGAAAGATGGAGGGAGCCCCATACCGTGAACAGCTTCCCAGTCGTGGTCTACAGATGCAAGTTCGCTGTAGAAAATCTCCCATTTCTGAGGAGTATAAAGTTTTTCTCCGCCCGAAGCCATAACTATATCAGCATTGCCCGATTCGACTAATGCTTTTGCAAGGATAATTGCTGTGCTTCCACCGGCGCATAATGTATCGCACCTTGTGCAGATTGAAGTCGGTTTTAAACCGAGTCTTTCGGCTATAACCGGAGCCGTGTTTACCTGGAAAGAACATCTTCCCGCGTATGATGTAGCGACAACTAAACCATCGATATCTTTGGGTTTAAGTCCCGGGATATCATCAAGACAGGCTTTAGCCGCTTCCTGGAACATGTCAACGAAATGGGCTTCACGTATACCCCATTTGCATTGGCCGCCTCCCAAAATTACTGCATTTCTCGACATATATTAGCCTCCTGTATTTTTTGTTAAATCAGCTTTCCGCCTGGAATCATTACGCAATTAAGCCGTAAAATAAAAAACAAAGCGGAAAACTAATTATAGAATTTAATTGTTACAAGTTTATTTTCCTTTATAAACTGGTTTTCTCTTTTCATTAAATGCGTTAATACCTTCTCTCCCGTCCTCGGACGCAAATGCTATTGAGAAAGCATTCATTTCCATTGTAAGGCCGGACGCGAGGTCAGTATTGAGTCCGTTATCCACACATTTTTTTATGAGGCCAAGTGCAACTTTGGGTTTCTTGGAAAGTTTTTTAGCCATTGCCTTTGCTTCTTCCATTAGCTTATCTTTAGGAACTACTTTGTTGGCGAGTCCTATACGGTAAGCTTCCTGTGCATTGATATTATCACCGGAAAAAAGGAGTTCTTTTGCTCTTGAAGATCCAACCAGTCTGGTCAGCCTTTGAGTGGCGCCGGAACCCGGCATTATGCCGAGATTAATTTCCGGCAGGCCAAAAATTGCATCTTCGGAGGCAATTCTGAAATCACAACACAGAGCTACTTCGCAGCCGCCGCCGAGAGCAAGGCCAAATACAGCAGCTATAGTCGGTTTTTCGATACCTGTGAGTTTATCAAACGCCTTACGCGGACCAGCCCAGCAAAAATTCAGAGCTTCAACGATCGATTTTCCCAGAACTTCCTTAATATCAAGTCCTGCCGCGAATGCTTTATCGCCGTTGCCGGTAATGATTATAGCTCCAATCTCGGCATCGTTGTCCAGTTCGGTTACAGCGTCATGAAGTTCTAAATATAACTTCGTGCTTAAAGGATTCATCGGCGGCCTGTTAAGCTTGATAATACCGACCTTTTCCTCTCTTTCGACTATTACTGTTTCGTAACTCATAAATTCTCCTTATGCTGTTGCTCAGTCATTTTTTGCATAAAGAAAAATGACCGAGCAATTGCAGTTTTTTATTTGGAATAATTATACCAGCCTTTGCCGGTCTTTTTGCCGAGCTTTCCGGATGTTACCATGTGTTTAAGGGATAGAGGCAGATTCCATTTTAATTCTTTGGGTAATTCTTCGAAAAAATATTTAATAACGTGATAATTGATATCAAGTCCCGTGAAATCCATAAGTTCAAACGGTCCCATAGGATAGTTAAGGCCGAGTTTTGCCGCTTTGTCTATATCCTCAATAGATGCTATGCCTGTTTCGTAAAGTTTTAATGCTTCTACCGTAACTGCGAGCATAAGCCTGTTTACAAGGAAGCCGGGCATATCGACTTTAACTTCTACTGCTTCTTTCCCCATTTTCTTTGTAAGTTCAAGAGTTGTCTTGATTGTTTCATCGCTTGAACTCATGCCTCTTATAACTTCAACTAATTTCATAAGTGGAACAGGATTAAAGAAGTGCATACCTACTACTTTATCAGGTTTTTTTGTTGCTGTTGCAATTTCCGTAATGGACATTGAAGAAGTATTCGAAGCAAGGATGACTTCCGGTCTTGTGATCTGATCGAGTTCAGCAAAAACTTTTTTCTTAACATCCATGATCTCCAGAACAACTTCGATTACAAAGTCGACGTTCTTAAGATCTTCCATCTTTGTGGTGCCTCTGATTCTTCCCATGACCGCTTTCTTGTCATCAGCACTCATTTTACCTTTTTCTACTGATTTAGAAAGCATTTTGTCGATATTCTTCATCCCGTTATCTACAAATCTGTCTTCAATATCTCTCATGACGACATTGTAGCCGGCCTGCGCTGCAACCTGGGCTATTCCATTCCCCATAGAACCAGCGCCAACAACTCCGATTGTTTTGATCTCCATAATAATTCCTCCAGAATTTATGTATTTATTTGTTATTTAGATGATATTTAATTTATATATTAAAAATAAAACATATAAAAATTAAATATTCTGAATTTATTGTTTATAACGTTAAATACATAACATGGAAAGTCAACAAAAAATTCCGAGGCTGCCACCTGGCGAACTCAGCATTATTGCAATTTTCCAGTTTGGCCCATCAGCAGTATTTTCACAGATTCGATCCGGCTTAAATGCAGCAGTCAGTCTTTTTTCACGTATCTTCTATAGTAAAAAATCCTTAAACATTTTCATGGTTTTGCAGATGTTTTTACTTTTGCGAGCCCGCACAATCTAAATTCAGTTTTATATCTCCTGTAAAAAAAACCGGAATCGCTTTTAAAAATTTAAACTTCTTATGGGGATTATCCTTGGTTAAAATAATACTCCTTTATTTTTGTGCTATAGAAATGGTTGATAAATCTCATTAGATAATATCTATTTGAATTGAACAGCTATCGATTGATCGGTAGAATTAATGATGAAAAAAGTCAATCATAATTTTAAATTTTTCTATATTTTTTCGGGTTTCAGCGTAAATCAGGGATTAAAAGATTAAAAAATATATCTGATAAAACATAGAGATTAAAATGTGTTCAAATCCGTCAAGTTCACCAGGAAATTGCTTTTTATATTTAAAAACAGGCAAAAAAATTATCTTTCTTTATTTTTAGTGAAAAATTGGGAAATCTTTAATATACGAAATAAAAAGACTGTACATAATCCTAAAATAATACCGACTGCCGCACCTGCAAAGATATCCGAAGGGTAATGCTTAACAAGAATAATCCTTGATGCTGATATCAATAAGGAATTTAACAAAAGCAAATACCAGTGCCTTTTAATGTATAAAAAATATACAATAAAAAAAGCAAAAATATTAGACGCATGATTTGACGGCATTGAATAATCTTTATCGGTTAATTGCTTTTCCTGATTTTGAAGTTTCATGTTTGTGCCGATGTTCAGTTCTATTGAGGGTCTTGGACGGCCGATTAATGGCTTGAGCACCCTGTAGCATATTATATCTGAAGCAGCAACAGACATAAGGGCGGCAAATAAAAAAATAAAAGCTACGTGTTTTACTTTTACGAATGCATAAGTGATAAATACAGCACATGTAATAAAAATATATATTCTGCTGCTTATGATTTGTGAAGCATCAAAAAGCAGGGTATCCTTAAAAGTCAAAAAAAATTTCGCTATTTCCTGTTCCAATATAAATTATCTCATTGTTTAATAAATAATGCTTAAACTATTTTCGGCGGAAATACAATAATATTTATTTTCTAACGAAAGTCAAATAAATTAAAGTTCTTCTATTCGCTTTAAAAATAAGCAGTAAATCAAAAAGCAATTGACGTTGAAGTTAGATTTATCTAAATTTATTATAAAAGAATAATTTTATTAAATAAGCTTATTATAACTAGAGGACCTGAAAAAATGGGAACAGTTGAAAAACTAATTGATCGTACATTTGAAGACACGAGTCTCACTTCTCATATGCAGGATTACCTTGAAACTATAGAAATTCTTTCTAGAACTCAAAAGGTAGTCCGCGTAAAGGATATTGCCAAAAATCTGAACATTAAAATGCCGAGTGTTACTGCTGCCCTCCATAAACTTGAAGAAATGGGTCTAATAAACTATGAAAGATACGGCTATGTTGATTTAACCGGAAAAGGCAAAAAAATTGCCGAGAACGTTTATGACAGGCATACGTTTCTATCTGAATTTTTTAATAAAATTTTAAAGATCGAAAGAAAAAGAGCGGATGATGTTGCCTGCCGTGTAGAACATCAGCTCACATCCGAAGCGTGCAAACAGATTTTTAAATTAATAGAATTCTTTAAATCGGAAAAAAATAATAATGAGAACTGGACAGAGAGACTTAGAAATGTTCTTGAAGAAAGAGCGCTTTCCGAGCTCCGCCAGGGAGATGAATCAATAATTTTACGTATTGCCGGATCCAGTCCTTTTAAAAAAAGGCTTGGAGAGATGGGATTCAGAAAAGGCGAACTTATTAAAGTAATTAAATACGCTCCTTTAAAGGATCCTCTTGAAATTAAAATAAAGGATTATAATATTTCTTTAAGAGTTGATGAAGCAAAAGATATAATTGTTAAACCGGTAATAGACCAGGAGTAAATAAATGCATAAGAAGAAAATTGTGGTTGGCCTGGCAGGGAATCCGAATAGCGGGAAAACAAGCATTTTTAATTCATTGACCGGAGCAAGGCACAAAGTAGCAAACTGGAGCGGAGTAACTGTTGAAAAAAGGGAGGGCACCTGCATTCATAAAGGATATGTGTTAAAAATTGTAGATCTTCCCGGCACATACAGTCTTAGCTCATACAGCATTGAAGAAATAGTAGCGCGCGATTTTATTATAGGAAGTCATTACGGAATTTCCTGCCATATAGATATTCACGGCAGACATCGCCATAGAAGGCCCAGAAACAACAGGAATATTTCTGACCAGAATGATGATCTTAATACAGAAAAGATGAGTGATCCGAATACCCGCCCGGATGTAATAATTAATGTTGTAGATGCCGGTAATCTGGACAGGAATCTTTACCTGACCACACAGCTTATTGACATGAGGGCAAAAGTTGTAATGGCTTTAAACATGTTCGATGAGGCCGAATCGAAGGGAGTGATAATAAATTCCGAAACGCTGGGACAGCTTCTTGGCATGAATGTGGTAAAGACAATAGCCAGCAGGGACAAAGGAATATATGAGTTAAAAGATGCTGTTTTGAATGTCGCGCTGGAGCAAAGCGAAATGGCACGGCATATTCATATTAATTACGGCGAAGACATTGAAAGAGAAATTAAAAAAATCCAGGAAATTATCAGGTCCGACAAGGGAATGGCTCAAAAATATTCCACGCGCTGGCTTGCTCTTCAGCTGATTGAAGGAGATGAGGATGCAGGACAAAAAATAAATATTTTTAATAATTCCGGAGACATATTATCCCAGTCCGAAAAAAGCAGGCGCATGATAGAAAATAAATATAATGATAATATTGAGACCCTTATTACGGATATGCGCTATGGTTTTATAGCAGGAGCCATCAAAGAAGCAGTAAAAAAGACCGCTCCCAGGAGAAGGGATTTTACCGAAAAGATCGATAAAATTATCACACATCAGTATCTGGCTTTTCCAATTCTTATTTTTTTTCTATGGATGCTTTTTGAGCTCACTTTTACTCTTGGCCAGTATCCGATGAATCTTATTGAAAAAGGCGTGACTTTATTAAGCGCTTTATTCAGCAACCTGCTGCCAGATAGCCCGTTTAAAAATCTTATTGTAGACGGAATCCTGGGCGGAATAGGCGGCGTTATTGTATTTCTTCCTAATATTCTTATCCTGTTCATGGGCATAAGTTTTATGGAGGATACGGGTTACATGGCAAGGGCGGCCTTTATTATGGACAAGATTATGCATAAGATAGGGCTCCACGGCAAATCATTCATTTCCCTTGTGATGGGATTCGGATGCAATGTGCCTGCGATAATGGCTACGAGATCATTGGAAAACACAAGGGACAGAATACTTACTATACTTATTAATCCGTTCATGAGCTGTTCAGCAAGGCTCCCTGTTTATATTTTATTCGCAGGAACATTCTTCGGTGCACACGCCGGCGCAGTGGTTGCTTCTTTATATGCCGTAGGAATTATATTAGCCTTTATTTCAGCTAAATTATTCACAATGATTTTTTTCAGGGGCCAATCCACTCCGTTTGTAATGGAACTGCCTCCATACAGGCTTCCGAGTTTAAAAACGACACTGCTGCACATGTGGGACAGGGGATCATTATATTTGAAAAAGGTGGCCGGAGCAATCCTGATTTTTTCAATAATAATCTGGGTATTAAGCGCTTATCCGAAATCAACTGAAATAGGAAACAGGTATTCGAATTTAATAAATCAATCAAATAAGACTTATGAGTCTGACAGTATAAAGATAATTAAAAAATACGGCAGGAATTCGGAAGAGCTTAAAATTCTTACCATGAACTATAATAACAATCTGGAAAAACTGCATATTGAAAAAAAATCCGAAGAGATGAGATATACCTTTATAGGCAGATTCGGCAGTGCTGTGTTCCCTTTAATTAAGCCGCTGGGATTTAACTGGCAGATGGGCATTTCTCTTACAACGGGATTCGCAGCAAAGGAAATCGTAGTAAGCACCATGAGCGTTCTTTACCATACTTCGGATGAAGGGGAGAATAAAAGCTCCAAGAAAACACTTCGCGAAGTATTAAAAAATAAAGAATACGGGATAACCCCTTTAATCGCCTACACATTTCTGCTATTTGTGCTTTTGTACGTTCCGTGTATCGGCACTGTGACGGTTATAGGCAGAGAGGCTGGCTGGCAATGGGCATTGTTTTCGGTTGCGTATCAAATAACGATTGCATGGATTGTATGTTTTATTTTTTATAATACAGGATTACTGCTGGGGTTTTAAAGATATGGTAATGAATAAAGAAAAATTATTGTCGCTTATTCTGGATAGCTGGAATAAACCCCTTGTCTTTGTCGATGCTGATCATATTATTCGATATATGAATGAACCCGCTAAAAAGCATTATGCTGTCTGGGGTGACTGTACTGGGAAAAGCATATTCGCTTGCCATAATGAAAATTCATGTGCTATAATAGATAATGCCTATAAACAACTGGCAAACGGAGCAGAGGAAGTTTTATTTTCCGGGTCTGAAAAACAGCGCGTGTACGTTCGGGGCGTCAGGGATGAAAACGGGAAATTAATCGGATATTATGAAAGATATGAACCTGTGTGCATAAACCAGGAGCCGGAATAATTTTATATTATTTTCGCCGGAATTCAAACTTTACGGCTTGTTTTATTCTATTAAATTTTACTTGACTCCAATAGAATATACATTGTATTATTTTATTATAAATGATCATTAACATTCACTTAACAAAAAAATAAAATTAACCAATGCCTATATCTGTTTCAATTATCTGCTTTAACGAAGAAAAAAAAATCCGCCGTTGCCTTGAGAGCGTAAAATGGGCGGATGAAATCCTTATACTGGATTCGTTCTCGACCGACAAAACGCTCGATATTTGCAGGGAATATACCGATAAAATTCATCAGCATGAATTTGACGGGCATATCCAGCAGAAAAACAGGGCGATCAGCCTTTGCAAATACGACTGGGTGTTCTGCATTGATGCAGACGAGGTTGTAAGTGAAGAGTTAAAGGAATCGATCAAGAATTTAAACACCTGGGCCTCAGAGAGCATGGGGTTTTCTTTCCCCCGTAAAGTATTTTATCTGGGTAAGTGGATAAAACACGGCGGATGGTACCCGGATTACAAAGTAAGGTACTTCCACAAGAAGTTCGGGAAGTGGGGCGGCATAAATCCGCACGATAAAGTAATACTTATCGGCACATCCATGAAGCTGAGAGGCGACCTGCTTCATTATCCGTACGACAGCATAAAAGCGCATCTTGATCAGGTAAATAAATTTACCGATATTATGGCAGTGGAATATGCAAAGATTGGAGAAAAACCGTCTCTGATAAATTTTACATTAAGGCCGCTTTTCAAATTTATTAAAATGTATTTCTTAAAGCGGGGTTTCCTGGACGGGAAAAGGGGCTTTATTATTGCAGTAATCGCATCTTTTTATGTGTTTATGAAGTTCGCCAAATTATTTGAGAATAAGATTGAAGAAGAGGCAAAGGATTCTGAAAAGGGGCTAAGCTAAAAACGGTAGCCGTGTGAATTTCCTGATCGATTGCTGATATAAGGCGCTCATTTCGACATAATTTTGCCGCCTGCGGCGTCAAGATCAGTCAATGAGCGTAGTGAATCATTTTAAAACTCGTCGTTTATTCTGAACAGAAAGCATACATCAATAAAACCTTCGTACTGTTTCCCCACCACATCATCCCATGATTTATCCCGTATTTCAGCTTCTCCTCCATGAGAGCTGTACCTGAACCCGGCATCAAAGCATAAAGACAATCTATTATCATAATTATAATTGATGCCTGCTATTGCTCCTATTGAGAAAAATACCGTCCAGAAACTGTTGTATTCATATACGCCGGAAGTTTGCATATCATATTCAGCTTCCATCATTCCGAATCCTATTTGAGGGCCGGCCCAAACCCGTATATCCTCGCTTCTGTAAACGCCAAAGCCAAAACTGTTATAACAATGGAACTCGGTGCCTTTAAGATCGGGAACGCCTGAATCATTATACAATTTTATATATGCGCCGCCAAGATTCAACCTGTAATTGAAAAGCCTGTCGTATGCCAGAGCCGTATCCAGTATGAATCCGCCCCCTGCTTTGTATCCGTTGGATTTATGGCTTATTTCCTCATCGGTATAAGAATAGTCGTAATTCTGATACGTCCAGTTATAATGACTGACTGAGCCTGTCAGGTATACTCCAAGCCCGATCGCTTTTACCGGAGACGATAATAACATAATGCTTGCCGCCGCAACGCCTGCGATAATAACCACTCTGCTTTTCATGATATACTCCTTATGTTTTTTATGCAGATAAGCATACTTAACAGGCGAATTGTCACAAAAAAATAACAAAATATATGATTTATTCCTTCACTTTATAGGACTTAATATCAATAGTGCCCGACCACTGGTTCGTGTATGTTATCTTGCCGTCAGCTTCTATTATTTTATTATTTAAACTCTTCATCTCGTTTTCCATGTCTCCGATAACCTTTAATGTTTTTCTTGATCTGGATGTCCAGTTGACAACAAAATATACTGCATCATTTTGAACTTCTATTTTACCTGTGTTTTCCGCAGCTTTTATTTTGCTTTTGTCTTTTATTGAAATATTTGAGACGCTGACTTTTTCTGTATTATTACTATCCGGATTCTTTTTTACTCCATTCCCTGAGCATTGCGAAATAAAGAGCAAACTGATAAAAGCGATAAAATATTTTTTAATTATTTTCATGATTTTTTCTTTTGTACTTAATTTTTTAAATTTGTAAGATAAAAGCAAATTCCAGATAGTTATTCCGGAATTTGCTTTTATATGTAAATATCTTTTGATTGTGTTATGTACTGATTTTAATATTTTATGGTAATGTCTCTCTCCATAATCTGTACAATAATCCGGGTCCTACAATGCTGCTTCCGCTATAATGGGCAACCCAATTATTATTTGCATCCTGAACAAAATCGACAGGATATGTGCTTGAATAACCATTGCAATAGTCATACCACATATTTCCACCATAACCAGAACTGTTTATATAGGTAAAATGTATAGCCAGTCCATGTGAGTTCGGATTGCCAGTATCAATAGTTCCGCTCGTATTGTGCCACTCTTTAACAATGCATCCTTCAATTGCTGTTTTTAAAGCAGTACAGTGTAACGTTGAGTTTGTGTAAGTATAAGTATTTTGTATTCTGTCAGCTAAATGCCATAAGTCGATATTATAATCAGAACTATAACCAGCGCAGTAATATTCAACATCATTCCATATGGTATTGAAAACATTATCTCTAATTGTATCTGTGCTAATGGCATTATATAAACTTTCTGAAAAAGTATTTAAAGCAGAATAGACGTCGCTGACTTTTGATAGGTCGAGTGCTGATAATGTTGTACCAGAATAAGTGATATAATATAAGCCATACGAATCAACTATTGCATTGCACATATCATCTGCTGTCTTGCCGACTGAGTCTTTAAATGATGTTAGCCATGCTTCGTAATTCCAGCCGTCACCAGGTATTGTTTCTTCAGAAGCAATCATATAACTGGCATTGTCCTTTAATTCATAAGCTACTTCGATCATACCCATTAAACAGGCATCGAAACCGATTATGCTAAGTCCTTTGCCTGCAACCGCGCTTTTAACTTCACTCATATAAAGCGTATCGTCTCCGTTGGTATCATCCCAGCACACCGCTTTTGCTAATGATGACTTATTTTCTTTAAGAATACTTACCTCAGAGATAGATGACAATGTTTTAAGGCCTGATTTTATATTGTTTATTATATTTTTATTTTTCCAGCCGCCACCGTGATTCCAGAGTATTAAAGCATAATTAGTAGCCGGAAAATATGTTTTGCAGTAATCAATATATTTAGACAATGTTTGAGGATCACCCATGTTTAACTCGACATCGGATGCTTCCGGTATGCCTAAAGACGTTGATCCCAGCCTTTTTGACACAATTGCTTCATTTGCCGATCCGGCAGAGTCGTATGCCACTTCGTATATTCTAGTACCTGTCCAGTCAGGACTGCTTGTATAGTAAGCCGGAGCTCTGTCGAACAACGTAATAACATTAATGCTGCTACCAGTCAGGTTTACAGCTTCCATTTCATTTAAATCTGTTAAGGCTGCTTGCTCAAGATTGTTATCTCCATCAAGATATACTATTATTGTCCAGTTTTTTGTTGTGGTAACTGATGGATCGGTAATCACTACTCCCCCTCCGCCACCGCTGCTGCTTCCCCCTCCTCCGCATGAAAATGCACACATTGAAAAAGCAATTCCAACTACCAATGTTCTAAAAAACATTTTAAGCCTGGTTTTTTGAAACATAGTTTTAAACCTCCGTTTTAAATTTATATCAAGTATCTGCATATAAGTATCCTTTGCAGGCGAATCGTCACAAAAAAATTAATACTATTGCAGTATTTTTTTAATGAAAACGCCATATTATAAACATAAACATTGGATTTTCATTTTTTATAGGATATGGAAATAATAAAAAATTCGTCAATAATATTTTATTATTATATTTTATGAATTATTGACGATTTATTTTTATTAAAATTAAAATAATTTAATTCGGTGAAAATAAAAACGGAGGATTTATTTTATTTTTTCTTTTTATTCTTCTTTTTGGGGTTTGATCCGCTCTCGGCTTTTTGTATAACAGGTTTTTTTCCGCAGCTATCCCTGAAAGCCTTCAGAATTTTTTCAGCTTCCGTAAAAGGCACAGTTAAAAACGAATAACTGTCTTTAATCATGACCTCGGTTATTTTGCCTGCCGGCACTTTAGCCTCATTGTTTATCAGCTTTAAAAGCTTTCTCGGATTTAGCCCGTCCTTTCTTCCGAAGGACACAAACAGCCTTGTCTTTCCCCTGTCTTCAGCGTGATCTTCCCTTGGCCTGGAGACAACCGCAATTTCCTTGTATTTCTTTTCGTTAAGGATATCTTCGAGAGAATATTTAAGCAGCGCGGCAAGGACATTTACAGGATCATTCTCTTCTATCATCTGCAAAGCTGTTTCGATATAAGGCTCATGCGAGCCTTCATTTATAAGATCGCTTAAATCCGATTTGATTTGTAATTTTTTTGTATTTATGATATCTGCAATACCGGGAATTTTTTCTTTTCTGATCTTAGTTTTGGTTTCGCTGCTAATGTGCATAAGCTTTCTGTATTCGGACGGGCTGATAAATGTGATCGCGATTCCTTTCTTCCCCGCGCGGCCTGTTCTGCCTATGCGATGCACATAGGAGTCCGGGTCCTGGGGCAGGGAGTAGTTGATTACGTGAGTCAGGTCCATAACGTCTATGCCGCGCGCGGCAACGTCAGTGGCGACAAGTATGCTCACCCTGCGCTTCTTGAACTTGTCGAGAATACGCTCGCGCTGCGCCTGCGACAGGTCGCCGTGAATGCCCTCTGCCTCGTAACCGCGGTCGATGAGTTTATTGTAGAGCTCATCTACCGACACCTTTGTCCTGCAGAATATCAACCCGTAAAAATCATTCTCCACATCTATTATTCTGCAAAGGGATTCGAATTTATCCGAGGGATTCACTTCGAAGTAAATCTGGTCAGTAAGATCAACCGTGAGCTGCTTGTTCTGAGCTGCAATGACAACGTAATCGCGCATGTATTTTTTCGCGATATTCTTTATCCTGTCCGGCATTGTGGCAGAGAACAGCAAAGTCCTTCTTTGCGGATTCGTATGTGAAAGTATATCCTCCACCTCATCTATAAAGCCCATGTTGAGCATCTCGTCTGCTTCATCGAGCACAACGTAATTGACATTGTTAAGCAAAAGGCTCTTTCTCTTTATGTGGTCCGATATCCTGCCAGGTGTGCCGACAACAACATCGACTCCCTTTTCAAGGCGCCTTAACTGCTCTACCATGGACTGCCCGCCGTAAATGGGAATTATCTGAAATTTCCTTTTTCCTTTAAACGAGTTAATTTCTTCCGAGACCTGGATGGCAAGCTCTCTTGTGGGTACAAGTATTAGCGCCTGAACAGCGCCGGCCTTCTTCTGCATTTTTTCTATGAGAGGCAGCCCGAATGCCGCTGTCTTTCCTGTTCCTGTCTGCGCCTGGCCTATGATGTCCGAGTTTGACGTAAGCAATGCAGGGATTACCTTTTCCTGAATTTCTGTCGGTTCTTCAAATCCCTTTTTCTGCAATTCTTTTAGTATTTCGTCCGAGAGACCCAGACTTTTAAACTTTTCGTAATTCATTTATCCTTCCTGATTTATAATATTACTATTAATAACAAAAGGCAAGAATACTACAAGCTATTTATATTAGTTGAAGTTCGTCGATATATGTATGTCCGATATATACTTTGTTAAGCTAAATAGTGTTGCGATTGATGAATAGGTATAATCTTGAATGTTTAAATATTTTACTATAGAGACAGCGAGTTTCTATAAGGGGTTGTAGAATAAATCCATGCAGGTGAAGCAAGCGTAAAGGATGATAGATTCACGTAATCACCTGCATGGAAATTTATAATTAATATCAGAAAAGGTACCATGTACAATTAATTCCCAGATAAAGCTGCCATTTGTACGATGAATCCAGCTCCGCATCCCTTGTCTTTGGGAAATGCTCGTTCAGCTTGTCAACTATGTCAGGATAATACTGGATACCTGCGCCGATACATAACGCAAAGGTTGTGAATGTAATTTCTCCTGTCCATCCGCCCATTATGCCTTTGCCGCCTATTGAATCGTAAAGAGCACCGAGCCGTATTCCATTCTGGAATCTGCTTTGATCGCTATTAATAAATACCACGCAGCTTAAATCGCTGTGGAACGACATGTCGAATTCCGTTTCAGTAGTTTCACCATCCTCGGTTGTATACATTATCAGCCACGGCAGAGACCCGACTGATCCGTCAATGGCAAAATGGTTCCACCTTGCTCTCAACATGCCGCCGAATCCGTGCTCTTTAAGCGTTGTAATTCCCAGAGCAAAAGAACGCGGATTGTTTAACTGCTCTGCCTGAACGGCCGGAGCCGACTCCTGGGCAAAAAGTGTGCTGACTGAAAATAACAAAGCAAAAGCTACGAGCGAACATAAAAATACTTCCTTCAAGATGTTTTTCATAATACGCCTCATGAATTTTTTATTATTTTTGAATTTAATTTGTATATCAGACAATACATAGTTTTAAATAAATAAATTACAATTATTTTTTTATTAAAAATTTTCCATTACATCCCATATTAATCCAGCAAGCACATCACCGCCTGCTTTACTCGGATGCAAATTATCTGTTTTAAAATATTCAGAATGGCCGGCAAATTCAGTTGAAGGATTAATAAAATGGAATCTGCTGTCTGTTATCCGGGACGCGATTTCTCCGGCTGCATAGTCCAGGATTGGATTCATGGATGCCATACTGTTTATTAGATGAGGATAGAATAAGAATATTACATGATCCGCATTATTTAAAAACATTTGCTGTACCAGGCTCTCTGCTGTGTCCACTACGGAATCGATACATTCTTCACAATTGCCGTTAAGGCCATAAGTCATGCAGTCGCTATCGTCAAAAATATCGTTCCCGCCGCCGTTCATAATTACAATTTTAATATTGCTGTCGATCGATCTTGCATAGGTATATTGCTGTCCGATTGGCATCCCGTAAGATATGTTAAATCCTGTTCCATTCATGTAGTAATGTCTGTAGCTTTCGCCTGACAAATTTTCCAGTTCATTCGCAATATATCCGTCCATTGCAAAATATGAATCGCCAATCATTATTACTTCGGAATTTAAGGGCGGATGAGTCTGTGTTCCTGAGTTGCTGCTGCTACTGCCGCCGCACATGCATACACTTATTGAAAAGATCAGAACAATAAGAAGCACTGATTTGGATTTATGAAGATGTTTGAAAAAATTAACTAAAGCGTTCATTTTAAAACCTCCGTTTATTTTTATTATTTGCGCATAAGCAGCAGAAGGAGGCGAATCGTCACAAAAAATAATTAAAAATTTTAATAAAACTATACTCATTATTGACATTCTTAAAAATTTTTTATAAATTAATGTGATTTATTCAAATATCATCTCCTTTATCCAGTTAAAAAATAATAATGAGGTTTCACTAAATGAAAAAAGAAAATCATTTTTTATGCAAAATAATGCTGCCAGCCATATTTGCTTTCATAAGTTTATCTTGCGGCTCGGATAATAGCTCCGATTCAGCACCTAATATTACACAGGGAGGGCAGATAATTGCAGACCATACAGTTGTAGACAGGTATTCGGCAATTCCGCAGGCATATATCGATATCGTTAAAACATGGCTTGTAGATATAGCTGGTGAATCACATTCCTCCGGATATAGGATAGGAATGGATTTATTAGAAGCACAGGAATCAAAATTTCAGGTAGCAACATTTGATAGTTCGATACCATCTATAACATCTTCTGAACTACGTTTAGGAAGGCATGCTTCTGTCGGTGAAGAGGATTTTTATACAAATACAGCAGCAATAACTACAATAAAGAATAAAATTACAAGTCAGCATAATGCAGGTAATCCTATTCATGTTTTAGGTTTTGGCTGGTGTTGGGATATGACATGGACAAATGACCCCGGAGGAACTGTAGATCCTGTATATGGTGTTCATTGGGCTGGTTCTTCATCTGACGGACCAGATGGAAATTTAAGATGGGGGTTGGATGCTGGAGATGAAGCATTAACAGGAAACAGTGTTTGCATGGATACGTATCTTAATGCAGTTGTTGAATACATTAATTATTGTACTTCGAATGGATATGTATGCAAAATTATTTTCACTACAGGTCCGGTAGATGATGTTTATGAAACTACTAATGGAACAGAAAATGGTTATCAGCGTGAACTAAAACACAATTACATCAGAAATTTTGTAGCGCAGGATTCATCACGTATACTTTTTGATTACGCGGATATTCTATGTTATAATAATTCAGGAGCAGTTGCTGAATTTACCTGGGATGGCCGCACTCATAAAGGTATACATCCAGATAATGCAGGATATAATACAGGACATATTGGCAATACAGGATCTTTAAGACTAGCAAAAGCGATGTGGTGGATGCTGGCAAGAATGGCAGGCTGGGACGGCAACTAATTTAAATTAGAATGGGCTTTATTTTTGTACTGTAGGGCATACAGTCTCCTTTAAAATGAAACAGCCTGCTTTTTAAGCAGGCTGTTTCATTTAATCTAACCCAATATTCGCGATCAGTTAAGATTCAAAATGGCATTATATATAAACCTCTCTCGGTTTGCTGCCCTGCTGCGGGCCGACATAGCCGCGTTCTTCCGCGAGTTCAATGATCCTGGCAGCGCGGTTATAGCCTATGGAGAGCCTTCTCTGCAAATAAGATGCCGACGCCTTTTTGGTCTCCTCTATTATCTTGATAGCCTCGACAAAAAGCGCGTCATCCGCGGAATCGTCAATATCTTCCGAATCATCGTCGTCCAGTTGATCCTCGATATCGACATATCTGGCTTTGCCGTACTTCCTTGTATGCCGCATTATCTTCATTATTTCTTCTTCGGAAATATACGCGCCCTGCACCCGGACGGGAAATGAGCTAACGGGCGACTGGTAAAGCATGTCGCCCTTGCCGAGCAGAGTCTCCGCGCCGTTCTGATCGAGTATTGTCCGCGAATCGATCTTCTGCGCGACCTGGAACGCGATCCTCGCAGGGAAGTTCGCCTTTATTATACCGGTTATAATATCAACAGACGGCCTTTGCGTTGCGAGTATTAAGTGGATGCCGACTGCCCTTGCCTTTTGCGCTATCCTTGTTATCGAGCCTTCTATCTCCTTTGCTGCGATCATCATAAGATCGGCAAGCTCGTCTATCATTATTATGATATACGGAAGATGCTCGTACTTTTCTTCGTATCCTGTGATCCTTTCGTTGTACTTATCAATATCCCTTGCGTTCACTTCGGATAAAAGCTTATAGCGTCTTTCCATTTCGGCTACTGCCCACTTGAGAGCGCGCGGTGCCATAAATGTCTCTGTTATTACAGGAGTCAATAGATGAGGCAGCCCGTTATAAAGCTGAAGCTCTACCATCTTCGGATCAATAAGAATAAATCTTATACTGTTCGGATCATAATTGTATATTAAATCGCAGATAATGGAATTGAGGCAAATCGATTTGCCGGAACCTGTTGCGCCAGCTATTAAAAGATGCGGCTGCTTTTTAAGGTCTATCACAACAGGCTTACCGAGAATATCCTTGCCAAGCCCTACCTTGACTTTCATGGAAGTCTGCGAATTATATTCAGACGATTTAATAATATCGCCGATTGTTACCATTTCCCTGGATGTATTCGGGATTTCCACTCCAATGGCCGACTTGCCGGGAATCGGAGCAACAACCCTTACTTTGTATGCTGCGAGCGCCATTGCCAGGTCGTCCGAAAGCCCGACGATCTTGTTCACTTTTATGCCGGGCGCGATCTGTATTTCGTACAGGGTTATTACTGGCCCCCTGTGCACATTAATTACGCGCGACTCGATCCCGAAATCGCTTAATGTCTTTACAAGGAGCTCCGAGTTCCGCTTTGCCTCTGCTTTCCAGCTCACCGCGTCAATGGGCATCGAGACTTCCAGAAAATCCGTAGGTATGTCGTACTTTCCGTTTAGGGCGATCTTTTCAAACACCCTGGGAATATACGAGACCGGACGGTCGCTGTCGTCCCGTATGAATGGCTTAGTTTCTTCGGAGGCCGGATCGCTTTCCTCTTCTTCGCAGTCTATCGGTTCTTCGTCTATATCAGCAGCTTCATCAACATCAACTTCATCGGCAATCAGTTCCGGCTTTACATCATGCTCAAGCACTGCGGACTTGATCCTGTTGGTCTTTATCGTATACGGCTCGTCGTCTTCAGTATAATTTACGAAAGATATTTCATTCTGAGCCGATTCGGGATAAGACAGCTGGGTATTTTCTTCAGTTTTAAAATAAGACTGCTCTGTATTTTTCTCCTGCTCCGCAGCATTCAAATAAGCCTGCTCAGGATGCGTATACATTCCTGCTGCAACAGGCACCAGCGCTCTTTCCGATAAAATTGAGCCTGCATGTACTTCAGATGAAATAACATTGTGTTCCAGTAGTCTTAATTTATCTTCTTTGGTAAGAGGCTCAAAATTAAAATTGCCTACGATTATTTTCTTCTTTGTGATCCACGGCTGTTTCTTTCCCTTTCTTTTAACGGCCTCGTCAATATCATTCAAAGGAACAGAATCATTATAATTAACGACAAATATCTTTTTTAATAATGCCTTTACTGATTTTTTTATGTTTGATTTTATGTTTGAATCGCTTTTGCCCAGCGACGCGATTATTAATGAGAAGGATATGATGCCCAGCAGCACAAGGCCAATAATGTTAAGGATCAGCACAACAATGAATGCCCCTATGCTTCCGAAAACGCCTGTAAACACCCTTGACAGAAAAAGCCCGATGAACCCGCCCGAATAATGAGGAGCAGAGCTTTTATACACAAGCGACAGCATAACGGAAGCGGTAACCATAAGATACAGCAGCGATAAAATCCGCTCTATTATATCCGAAGATTCGCCGTTCTTAAGAAAGCTCCAACCCGATACTGCGAAAATGATAACAGCAATGAACGAGATATACCCGAATGACGCCCTCAGAAAGTCGCTGAAGTACACGCCCGCAGGGCCAATAAAATTATGCGCGGATTTTCCCTCTGCAATAAGCTTAATGTCCCCAATACTAAAGCTCGAAAGCGAAAGAAGAAATATTACCGAAACCAGCAGAAGAAAAATGCCTGCAACTTCTTTTAATTGGCGCTCTGTAAACACGAAATCCTCCGGGAAAACAAATAACAAGATGAAAAAAAAGCTTATATTCAGCTTTTTTGGGGCTTTTGGTTATTAAGCACTCAAATTACACCTGTATTATCTATTTTTCGGCTTTTCAGGGGAATAATTTTAGCGGATAATATTATCTTATTCAGGACTGAAGCTCGGCAATCCTCAGTTCTATTAGCGGCGATCTTTTTGTTAAGTTAAAAACATGCTTCTTTATCTTTTTATTCAGTGAAAGTTCAATATCTTCCTCTCTCCTGTCCAGAAGCAGTTTCTCCAGCTCTTTTTCAGCAAACTGGGCTAAAGAATTAATGATTTTTTCACTCTTGTATTCAATAAAACCCCTGGCAATTATTTCCGGAGCTTTAATAATATTCTCACCCCGGACAATAGCGTTTATGAACAGCACGCCGTCCCTGGACATTGTCTGCCTTTCTTTTATGACATTGCTTTCAATATCGCCGATGTCTATACCGTGAACAAAAATTTTCCTCAGGGGAATGGAGTCGGTCTTAACAAAGGAATTCTGGGTAAGTTCGAGCATATCTCCGTTCTCTGCAAGCATTATGCGGGACTGCTTTATTTTAAGGGATTCGGCTATCCGCGCATGCGCCCTCAGATGCATGTATTCTCCGTGTATCGGCATAAAAAATTTCGGCTTCGTAAGAGTGATCATAAGCTTAAGCTCTTCTTCCGCAGCATGGCCTGTGGCGTGTATATCTTCCATATCGTAGAATACATCCGCACCCTGCTTTAAAAGCGCGTTTACAACATTGTTCACGGTCTTTTCATTTCCGGGAATTACCGATGCGGATATGGCAATTGTGTCTCTTTCATTTACCTGTATATGCTTGTGCGTGCCTGCTGCCATTCTGGAAAGCGCGCTCATAGGCTCGCCCTGGCTTCCTGTGCAGACCACAACGATCTTTTTATCCTGCATTCTCACAGCTTCCCTTATGTCTACAATAAGATCCTCTTTGTAGGATAAATATCCGAGCGACCTTGCGATCTCGAAATTCTTTTCAATAGTAATGCCCGAAAGGGCGACTTTGCGGTTATACTTATGCGCCGCGTCCAGAACCTGCTGAATGCGGTGTATGTGGGACGCGAACGAAGCGACTAATATTCTGCCTCTGGATGACGCAAAAATATCGTTTAAACCCTGCTGAAGTGAGCTTTCGGATTTGGAGTATCCATGCACAAGCGCGTTGGTGCTGTCCGACATAAGAAGCAGCACTCCCTTTTCCCCGTATTCCGCAAATCTCGCCAGGTCTATAACCTTGCCGTCCAGCGGGGAAAAGTCTATTTTAAAATCGCCTGTATGAATTACCGTTCCTGCGTCCGTGTTTATCGCAATGGCAATCCCGTCCAGTATTGAATGATTTATTCTTATAAACTCAAGGGAAAAGGCGCCTATTTCCACCCTATCCCTGGGATTAACTTCTATAAGTACAGGCTCGTCCTTAGGCTGCCTTTCTTCAAGCCTGCTGCGTATAAATCCCAGCGTGAGCCCTGCGGCATAAACAGGCGCTGTTATATTCTGAAGCAGAAAAGGCAGCGCTCCTATGTGATCCTCATGCCCGTGAGTAATAATAATAGCTTTAACTTTCTTCTTATTTTTTATAACATAAGAAAAATCCGGGATCAGAAAATCAATTCCCGGCATTTCATCATCCGGAAACATCAGTCCTGCATCCACAATTATAATATCTTCTTTATATTCAAAAAGCGTTAAATGATTGCCTATGGCTCCCAGGCCGCCCAGAGGCGTTATCCTGATCTTCTCCCCAGACCGGCTGCTTATATCTTTCTGATCTTTTTGTTTTTTTCTTGCTGTCATGTTCCGGTATGCCCGAATCCCCCCTCATTTCTTTCTGTGGCGCTTATTTCCTCTGTTACGGCAAATTGCGCCCTGTATACTCTGGAGAATACCATCTGAGCTATTCTCATTCCGTTCTCTACGGTAAATGATTTCCGTCCAAGATTTGCCAGTATAATTTTTACTTCACCCCTGTAATCCGAATCTATTGTCCCCGGTGTGTTTAAAAGAGTAAGCCCGTGGTTAAGCGCGAGCCCGCTCCTTGGCCTTATCTGCGCTTCATACCCTTCCGGGATCTCAACAGCTATGCCTGTAGGAATAAGTTTTATATCGCCCGGTTCAAGCGTAACAGGCTCCGGCAAACTTGCAAAGACATCGGCTCCGGCCGAACCCGGACTTTTATACTCAGGTATATTTGCCTGCGGGAATAATTTGATTTTGACTGGGATCATATTCTATGGTTTATTTTTTAAATATCCTAATATACTATTATTCCCAGCTTGTCAACTTTTATATAAGAAGTGACTACTAAAACATGTTTGTTTATTATAACCACAAAAAAATTTAACCCCGAATCTGAAAGCATTTTAAAAAATGCTTGAATATATAATAATTAAACTATATTTTATACAAAATAATAATATAAATCTTTATCAACCGGAGAATAAATATGGCAAAGGGAAAGGATAAGGCAAAGGGCGAAGTAAAGAAGAAACCACAGTTAACCATTAAAGAAAAAAGAAAGCTTAAAAAGGAAAAGAACTCAAAAACATCATCTTAATCTTTTCTTTCAACCGGCAGGCTGGAAATCATCCTGCCGGCCTGTATTATTTATTTAAATTATTGTTTTGGATATATGGCAGTTTAAAAATTCCATGATCGCCTTATTTACCACCCTGGGTTTCTCGAACTGAGCAAGATGCCCGGCGCCTTCAGCAAGAACCAGCCTGGAATTTTTAATATTATTCTTTAAATATTCACCATACCACACCGGAGTCATAATATCATTTTTAGAGCTTATTATAAGAACAGGTTTGTCGATTTTATTCAGCCTGTCCCTTATGTCGAAAGTATCGCATGCGGTAAAATCGTTCAGCATAATTTTTTTATCTATCGCAAGTATGTCCTTAAGCGACGTATCCATGCTTTCAATAACAGTATTGGCAGGAAATAAAATATCGCTCATGCCTATAACAAATCCTTTAAAATCCTTTTTCACGGCCTCCATAATTGCCGGCAGCACTTTCAATTTCGCGCCGGTGTTCATGAGTATGCCTGCTTTTACATAATCGGGATAATTGACCAGCATTTCGAGTACAACACCGCCCCCCATGCTTGTACCTGCCAGAATGCATTCCGGAATTTTCAAGGAGTCAATAAAACCGGCAATATCTTTTGCGTATTCGGCAATTGATGTTCTGCCGGAACCCCTGGTCTGTCCATGACCGGATAAATCGGGAACAATTACGTTGACTTTTTCGGCAAAATATTTTATTTGCGATAACCAGCTTAAAGCCGTGGTTCCGGCGCCGTGAATAAACAAAATATACGGTTTTGTATTCTCAAACGGCATCCTGCCCGTTAAAAAGCTAATGCCCGAACTTTCGTGCCGCTCCATTAATTAATTGCTCCTTTCAGGATGATATTCTCATTCCTGCATAAAAAGTGCAAATATAATTATATATGTTATTAAAAAATGTATTTAATGGAAAGAATTCCTTGACTGGTTTCAGCATGTATTAACAATTATTTTACTCTTGGTAAGCAATCAGGGAAAATCCTGTGATTTTATTATAGAAATTTGAATTATTGACCAAAATTATTAATATTTTAAACATGATAAAGAAAAAAGTTTACGGCGAAACATTAAAAGAGCAGCTTATTGCCGGTTCAAAAGACCGCCTGCATTTGTTTTTAATGCACAATAAAAATGTTCGCGGAGTCATTTTAAACGGCACGAAAATGGTAAACGAAATGCGTTCCAACCATGAACTGGGAATAATTGAGACTCTTGTACTTGGACACGCGTACATAGCTGCTGCCCTGCTTTCAGCTAACATAAAAGGGAACAACAGGATAAGCATTCGCGTTGAATGCTCCGGCCCCATAAAAGGCTTTGATGTCGAATCGAACGGCTACAACGAAGTGCGCGGATACCTAAAAAACGTTCCCATACCTGTCAACGAGCCACTGGACAGCTTTAATATATCGAAATTTTTCGGCGCAGGGTTCCTTACAGTGACAAAATATCCGGAGAACAGTAAAAATCCATTTTCAGGCACAGTAATTTTAAAACACGGGAGCGTAGCAAAAGATCTTGCTTATTATTTTTTAACCTCAGAGCAGATACCGACATCTTTCAACCTCAGCGTTCAATTCGATACCGAAGGCAATGTGACAGGAGCGGGAGGCCTGTTTCTGCAGGTTATGCCCGGTGCGGACGACAATATTGTTCAGTCGCTTGAAAAAATTGTGATGAATTTTCCTTCTATCGGAGCAGCCTTTTCTTCCGGTTCCGGTTTCAACACGCCGGTAAGCCTTGTAAACGAAGTATTTAAGGAGTATAGCCCGGAATTCGTAGGAGATACCAGAACGGAATTTTTCTGCCGCTGCAAAAAAGAGCTGATGCTGCATTATTTGACGCTGCTAACCGCAAATGATATTAACGATATTATGGAAAACGGGCCTTTCCCGGTTGAGATCAGATGCCATAACTGCAACAGTAAATATTATTTTGAAAAAGACGAGATAGACCTGATTCGGAAGAAAATTATTCATTAACCAGGCTGGCTATTCGTTCAAAAATTAGCCTTAGCACAAATAAAAATTCTATTTGATATTCTGGGTTATATAATCAGCCAGATTATATATGGTAGCATCCAGCATTGATTCAAGATTAGCCCAGAAGGCTCCTTTACTGGTCGTTTTAACTGTAACATTATATATTTCATTCTTCCCTGGAATTTCATAAAATTGGAGGTTGACCAGTAAATAGGTAGCACTGGGTCCTATTTCCTCAAAATTACATTTAATGAATAATTCTCCGGATGAAGGGAAAATTTTTGAATTAGTGGCATCCCCGGTTATTGTTTTTTTCCGAAGCATTGATTTTAAATGTTTTTGTAGTCCTAAGACATTCATTTCGTAAATGACTTCTTTCCATTTTTCGATTGATTCGTATCTGTAAATTTCCCATCTTGATTCTTCTAAATCAAGCCATCCTACATAAATATTATTATATTTGCTTAATTGTGGAATGCTGTTTTGTTCTTTTACAATAGAGTATTTTTGCATACAGCCAAAAAGTGAAAAGATAATTATCGAACATATAAAAGTTATAATTATTTTTGTTCTCATATAAAGGTTCCTTAATTAAACTTACATTAATTTTTAATACTTATTATTTTTTGTGATGATATGCCCAAAGATTATTTATCACTTTACTAAATTTTAGAATGTACACTAAATAAACCTGAATAAATTACAGATAGACTGTTTCACTGAAAAAGTTTATCGAATAACTGTTTATAAAGAGGCTCACTCTTTTTTATCAGGTTCCGATACGATATTGTGTCTGCCGGCGGTATCCATTCCTCTTCCGTTGATACATAACCCTTCCCTATTACTTTGCCATCCTTATCAAATAAATAAATTTTCGATTCAAAGTGGTTTCCTCCCGATGAGGTAAAAAGATCGGTTTTTGTGACTTTTCCTCTCATTATTGGAATAAAAGCATAAGCGGCATTTAGCTTTTTACATTCAGAACCTATTTTAAGCTCAATATCACTTGTAATATTATCAAGAACGTTAAAGTCTTCAACATTAAATATTTGGTCTACTATAATCACTTCATTACCGGTTTTTAGTTTTATATTTTGAGCACAAAAATTGGCAATTTGCTCCGAGGCCTTTTCTTCAACTTTTTTAAATTTTTCAGTACTCTCACTTGACCTGCTTCTATATATACCAGCAGGTATAAGTGGAAATATTGGGAAATCCCGGTCGCTGAATGAATTTTTAATATATGCAATTTTAGCATCTTTAACTATTTTAGGAGCACCTGTATTAACTCTGACATCCAGCGTTGAGCATCCTATAGAAAAAGTTATAATAGTAATAGCTGATAACAGTAAAAACAATTTGATTGGTTTTGCATACATACGAAAATCCTCCTGATTTTTTTTTATTTATTATTTATAATCTTTCATATATCCACTCATCTCCTTCATCATCAAGGAAACTGAATGTATTTAAATCGCTCGAAGGAATAATCTCTACACATCCGCCGGATATATTTTCAAATACTGTGTCTGCAACAATCCCAGTTACGCAAAGGCAATTCCCATAAATCGCATAGGTTCCATTTCCCGATAGATCATAGGGATCTAAGTCAAGAAACCAGTTATATGTGCCGTTATTGATAAAATTCCAAGTACTGTTAGTAAAATCAACCGATGACGGAGCGCCTTCAATATATGTCACGCCCCATGACCCTATTATTGAAGTATGCAAAATATATAAAGTTATGGAAAAATCGCTGACAGTTAGATTAACTGTAGTGTTGCCGTTTATTGTTATATCTCTCTGTGGTATTCTTATGTCGCCATTGCTTGGTGACTGGTTATTATCCATGTCAATGCTGCATCTAAGCACATGCAAACCGCTGCTTAGTGTTACAGGACTAGCATTCGTATCAACAGCGACTGACGATCCAGTTCCGTTAATATCAACAGTAAAATACCCACCAGCTTCCGGAGCAACGGTATTTTGATATATTTGTTTTATAGATGTACCGCCCGGGAAAACCTTAAAACCGACAGAAACTCCAGATGAAAGTCCGGAAACATTCATAGTTAGCGTACCATTCGCGGAGGGCGAGTCTGCTTTTTGGGTTCCCGAATCGAAACATGCTGAGAAAAAGGCGTCAAATATAAGTAAACATATAATACTAATTCTTTTCATATTAAAACCTCCATTTTTTTAATAAATTTATAAATAATTAATTAAAAACCGTAATTATTCTATATCCCTGGAACACCGACTGGAGAAGATTTTATGAATGGCCAAATACTAAGGCCAATACCAAGCTGGCCATAAGAATTTGACCCCCAAGACCAAACAGTACCATCATTCTTAAGGGCTATACTATGAGAATTGCCCGCAGATATAGCTGTAATTCCCGTTAAACTGCTTATCTGTACAGGAGTATGTCTGGTAGTCGTAGTCCCATCACCAAGCTGGCCACTGGTGTTAGCTCCCCAAGACCAGACAGTACCCTCATTCTTAAGGGCTATACTATGAGAATTGCCCGCAGATATAGCTGTAATTCCTGTTAAACTGCTTACCTGCACAGGAGTATATCTGGTAGTCGTAGTACCATCACCAAGCTGGCCAGAATAATTATCACCCCAAGACCAGACAGTATTGTCATTCTTAAGGGCCATGCTGTGAACATTTTGGCTAGCAGATATCAACACAGTAGGAGATGAACAAGTTATATTCGTGCATGTAACAATAATATTTGATTTATCCGTTCCGTTTATGATACCAGAACCACTCGATACACTACATTCCGTAGAACATTGAGTTGCTACTGAAGATACTGAATAAGAATCTCCATTACCTAATTGTTTTGGAAATACAAAAGAGCCATTTGATATAATAGTCAAATTATCAGTTCCGTTGTTTTGAAGAATTATTGTTCCATTGAGGCCATTTACAGTCCCACCCACGCTGTAAGCCCTTTCACATACAACTTGAATGTTAGTTACATTAGCATTATTTAAAGTCCCCGATCCATTTGTTATTGTGCAAACCTGATTTGATGGTTTAGAGGTAACTGTCACGGAATAATTAGAACAATTTGAAAAAGTATTTTGAAAAATGAAATAACCATTGCTTGTAATGGTCACTTGATAATAATTATTATTTTTAAGTATAAGGGTTCCTGAAAGGCCGCTGACTGTACCACCAATAGTATATTTAACTTCAGGATTACTATTAGTGCATCCTCCACCGTAACCTAAATCTGCACAGGTTTTGCCTTCATGCCATTCACGACCAAAATAATCCAGGCATTCTGATTTAGTTTCATCATTTGAACATGAAGGATCGTCCATTGGTGTTAATTGTCTTATACAGGCACCTTTTGGTTGCTCTTCCTCAGAGCAAGATAAATAAAATATAGAAAAAACCGAAATCGAAACAATACTAATCAATAAAGCCAAGAAGGATGTTAAATGACGCACTTAATTGCCTCCAGTAAATTCAGAAGTTATTATGTGTTTCCTAAAAAAAACAAATTTTATATCATTTACCCTTTAACCAAATCCTGATTATTCTAAGTTAATATAATTATTTTTTTAAGAAAGCTGGGATTGTGCTGATTTATATTTATTTGTTTATAAAGAAAGCTGTATGCACGTTTTGACATATTTAATATATCAAATAATGGAAATTAGTCATCGGGGTAAACACTTATGAAGAGGAAAAACTATAAATTTTTTTGAAAAGAATGAACTTTTTTTCTTTTTTACTAAAAGAATAATAATATTTTGTTTAATGACAGTCGTTTTTTGGAATTACATTAAATTTTTTAGTAATATTATAAAGTTCTATCTTATTATTTATTCCTAACTTGGTATATATATTATAGAGATGCGCTTCCGTGGTTTTTTTTGTAATTTTAAGTTTCTCTGAAATCTCGGTATTGGAAAATCCGGCTAAACTCAAATCAATTATTTCCATCTGCCTATCAGAAAGCCTGTATGTTTTTTGAAATTGTTTAATATTCTTATTTTCATTTGAAATTAATAAAATACCGATTAAATCCCCAAATTTATCAATAATTCTGGTAATGTTACTGTTAGTAGCAACATTTTCCAGTTTATTTTTAAAATACAATCTGCATGAACAGTGAATAAGTTCGCCGTTTTTTATTTTATTGATGTTTTGCTTAATTTCATTATTTTCGATTGCATAATCAAATAAATAATCATCAGTATAATTTTTTTCACTCAAATTTAGTAATTCTATAAATTTATTATTATAAATAATAATTTTTAATTCGGAATTTAACAGCAAAACAGACTCCTGAATATTATATGCGATTTCATTTAATACTAATGAAGATTTCGGTATTAGAAATCGGAATTTAACAAACGAATACCATATTGTAAATGCGTATATTATTCTACCGATAAATCCAAAAGGAGGAAATTTATAAAACTCAAAGTGCGGTAAAAGGTAATCTGTTATACTACATATCAAAAATAGAGGTATGGTAACACCCAGAAGGGTTTTTGCCTGAAGCTTTTGTTTCCTGTACTGGCTCTTAATACCCCAGTGATAAACCAGAACCATGTCTATAACTGCATAAGAAATGGAGTAAAAAATATATAAATAGTAGCTTTTGGAATAAATATATTTCCACTGATTATTATATTTAACAAAATCAGCGACTAGCGGGTATGAAGTTTTTAAAACAATAATGACTAGTGCAGGCAAATATAAAAGCGAAGTCTGCCATATATTTAATTTTTTCTCTGTTAGCAAAATATAAAAATGTAAATTTACCGCCCAGCAAATGATTACGAAAAGAGCCTTAATTTGATCCCATAAAATTAATGCTTCCTTATCTTCAGCAGAAAACATCATTTTTGCCGAAAAAGCCGACAATGCAATAAGAATACATAAAATAAAAAAAATACGATATAAGCTGTTTCTGGGATCAAATTTTAAAATATAGAGGCCAAATATTATACATAGAAGAGTTGTAATATCAGTAATATATATAATTATTTCCACTAATCATCAACCTTGACCAGAAGGATCTATTATCAAGATAAAAATATATTTTATATTTAAATTAAATATTAAAGAATAAAATCT
>JAZDKB010000037.1:0-26233 GCA_043803405.1 Spirochaetota bacterium
GCAATTATATGCCCAACCTATCCCATAGGGATAACGTGGATAAGGGCTTTCACTGCTCTCACCTGTTGCTCTGGCTGCAATATTCATTATCCTTATATCACTACAGTTATAAAAATGTATCGTAGCCCAATCACTATTAACGGCTGTTGTATGTATTATAGGCTTAACCAATGAAGGACTTGACGGATCACTGTAACCTCCGATGATGATCGGCCCGGTTTTATCTGATATCGTGACTTGATTGGATATAGTAAATGTATCTCCGTTCCTGAATAGTATCCGCGTATTGGGCTGAACATGTGAACCTGTAAGAGAACGATGCGGAGTAAGGAACGGATCATTCATTGTTAATCCTGTATTGGAATCGGATCCGTTGGCAGCCACATAATAAGTTGTCCCGCTAAACGCAGAAACTGCAATAGCTATATTTATTGAGCCCGCATTGCCGGAAGCATCGTAAACATTCAGCTGAACCCTGTATGTGCCGGGATCCTCAAACACATGTGCGGCTACAAATCCGCTCGCCCTTTCATATTTCCCGTCAGGATCATTGTTATCCGCGTCAAAATTCCAGGAAAAAGTCGCATCCATATAGTCTGCGTTATCTGCGAAGAAATTAGTTGAAGTTAATCCCGTAGTGCCTGTAGCGTCAAAAAATACAGATAAAGGAGCAAGTCCGCTTACCCTGGAAGTATTTACCGATATAACAATCGAACCATCGCCGCTTGCCGGAGGTTCATTGGGAATTTCAGGTGAAGCGCTGGGTGCGGTGGGATCCATACCGGCAGTATTACCTTCGGCGGACAAATCCTCAGGATTCATCGCGCAATTTGATAATAATACCGGGCAGGCAATAATAAGCACGAAAACCATCGCCATTCTTATTTTACTATCTTTCAACACTTGAAAAAGATTATTCATAGTTAATTCTCCTTTAAATAATCTGCTTCAAGTTTTTTCCTGCCTCCTTGTGTGGAAATTCACGATCTGATTTGAATTAGCCGGCAATACACCCGGGACATATACTAAGGCAATATTAAAATTAAAATAAGCGGCACAAAGCGTTTTTACAAATCAGCTCTCAAAAAACACATGTCTGAAATCCTGTTGAGTTAGTATGTCATTCGTCAAATCGCGAAAAATCTCTTCAAGTTGCAGCTTGAAGCAATTTATTTTTTCAATTTGAAAAAATAAATCAAAGGAATATACAAAAAAATTTCCGAATCGTCAATTGCCAGAGTAAAAAAAGTTTAAAATTTAATTTTTTTCTATATGATATTAAAGCTTATTTTTTTAAAAATGTATAAAAACAAGAATAATGGTTGAAAGTTTTAAAAGCATTATAAAACCAGTTAATGATAACTGGCATAAAAAGAGCGAACAAATCTATTGGATTTCCTTAAATTTTATTTAGAATCAACCGGCAGAAATACTGGAAAAGCTCGACTATAAGAATTGACAAAAAGAGAAAACCAATATATTTATGTCAATCTTATTGACATCCGGTTTCATTGCGCGAATCAATAACTGTTTGACCTCTTTTGGTTATTACAATTTAATTAAATGTATAAAAAAAATTGATTTAAAAAATGTCTTTATTAAATAAAATAGGTGTTGTAATTATCGGCCGCAATGAAGGAAAACGTCTGGTTGAATGTTTTCATTCGATTATCGGAAAAGTGAATCGGATTGTATACGTAGATTCCGGTTCCACCGATAACAGTGTTGAGAACGCACGTCAGTTGAACATTGAAGTAGTAGAACTTGATATGACAATGCCTTTTACTGCTGCCAGGGGAAGAAACGCGGGTCTTAAAAAGCTGAAGGTATTAAAACCCGTACCTGAATTTGTTCAATTTGTAGACGGTGACTGCAAAATATCAAATGGATGGTTTGAAGCCGCTTTGAAAACAATCAAGAGTCATAAGAATATTGCAGCGGTTTACGGCAGAAGAAGAGAAGAATTCCCTGATAAAACTCCTTATAACCGGATTGTGGATATGGAATGGGAAAATTCCGTGGGTGAATCCGATGCATGCGGCGGTGATGCGCTGATGAAGATGAAAGCGCTGGATGAAGTGGGAGGTTATAATGCCTCCCTTATTGCAGGAGAAGAACCGGAAATGTGTCTTCGTATGCGAAGAAAAGGATGGAAGATTTTAAGCATAGGGCATGAGATGACTTTGCATGATGCGAATATCACACGATTCGGACAATTGTGGAAACGAAGCATACGTTGCGGACATGCATATTTGGATGGATTTTTAATGTATGGAACATCGGATGACCGGTATAGAAAAAAACAGGTATTATCTGTCTTTTTCTGGTCACTCTGCATTCCTTTTTTATCAATCGGGCTGATACCAATATCCAAAGGATGGAGTTTGATTCTGATGTTTAGCTATGGATTGCTCTGGTATCGGATCAGAAAATGGCGCATCGGGATGAGTAATACTTCTATTCATGCATCACAATACGCGGCTTTCTATACCATAGCAAAATTCGCAGAACTTCAGGGAATGATACAAAATATATTTAATAGAATTATTAAAAAGAAAACTGAAATTATAGAATATAAATAAAACAGTCCTGAAGCTAATGAAAGAAATTTGCATTATAACAATAACATATAATTCAAAAAATTATATCGGTGAGGCGTTCCGAACATTGGAAATTCCATGTAAAAGTGGAATTATTGAATGGATTGTTGTGGATAATGCCAGCCAGGATGCTACTGCTGATTATATAAAAAAAGAGTTCCCCTGGATAACGGTAATAAAAAGCGAAGAAAACCTCGGATTCGGCCGGGGCAATAATCTTGGTGTTCGGCATACTCAGGCGCCTTTTATTTTATTCTTAAATCCTGATGCTGTTATTGACCCGGAAGCTGTTCAGTGTATGCTCACATTCATGAAAGAAAATCTTAAAGCAGGTATTACTGCTCCGGCAATTGTAGAACCGGAAGGTACTCTTCAACCATGGTTTTTATTTCCGACTCCGTTAAGAATATTTATTCAGTCAATCGGCCTGGATCGTATTTTTAAGCAATTGTTCTATATACATCCCGGTTCACCTCCCCGAAAGGTTGACTGTGTTGGTGGCGCTGTTTTTATGGTTCGGAGAAATGTTTTTGAATCATTGAATGGATTTGATCCGAAATTTTTTTTGTATTGGGAAGAAACGGATCTTTGTTTAAGGGCTGTTCTCGGCGGTTGGGAAATATGGACCATCGGTGAAGCTGTTGCACGGCATACCAACGCAGTAAGCGCGAAGACACATAATAAACCTATGTATGCCGGTTGCATTTCGGAACACTTTTTTCAGAGCCGTTATTATTATCTTCAAAAGCACTATGGAAAAATTTTGGCCGGCATTACAGAGGTCGGAGAGTTGATTTTATTATTTTGCTATTCTTTGTTAGGCAGGTTGATAAATCGTTCATTTAAGAGTAAATTCAGAGAGCGCTTATCCGGAACTGTATTGCAACTGCCGAAAAATGCCAGATAAAACTGAATTCGAAATAATATACAATAATAAATAATTAAAAGTTACATGACAAATACATCAACATCTATTTTAAATTCATCCGAAGGAAACACCTACAGGCAAATCCAGGCTTCCAGGCAGCAGCAGCAGATATGGATGCTTAATCAATTATATCCGGATAATCCTGCATACAACTTATCAGCCGCTTTCAGAATAAAAGGTAAATTAAATATTGAAGCATTAAATAAAAGTTATTTTGAAGCAGTGAATTCATACGAAATTTTTCATACAAGTTTCCAAATGGACAGAGGGGAACTGAAGCAGATCGTTACAGGTATTGAAAACATCGCCATTTTAAATGAGGAGTTCGGAGCCGAGAACAATACACGCCGGGAGGAATCCATCAATCAATATATTCTGGAACGTGTCTCGGCACCTTTTGATCATGAAAAAGCGCCGCTCATTAAAGCCTTTTTATTACACATCACAAACGACGATCACCTGTTTTTACTTGTTTCCCATCAAATAGTGGCAGACTATGCCAGTATGAATTATCTACTGCAATACATATCAGAACAATACTCAATATTTTCCAATGGATTAACTGTAACGGATCCGTTAAAACCGAAGCAGTATTCTGATTATGTTAACTATCAGAATCAGCAAATCGATGAGGGTTCTTATGCTGAGAAACTCAACTATTGGAAAAATACCGTATTAAATCCAAATGGCTTTCTTGACATCCCTGTTTCATGTACCAGGCCATCGATTCAGACTTTCGAAGGAAAAAAGCATGAGTATAATTTTCCTGAAAATCTCTCAGATAGTATTAATAAGTTAGCGCGTGAAATGGGTATTTCAGTTGAAGCGGTTTTTTTAGGATTATTTCAAATTCTTCTTTTTCGCTATACGGGCAATGGAGGTTTCTCGATCGGGTTTCCTTTCTTAAATAGAAATACTGATAAATTTAATGATCTGCTGGGTCCACTTGAAAATATTCTGCCTTTTACCAGTAACATTTCAGATTCACTGGCATTAAGAAACGCATTGCTCCGGACTCAAAAAGCACTGCAAGAAGCATCCAATCATCAGGATGTGACCTTTGATTCGATTGTGGAGATCATTAAGCCATTGCATGATCCTGGTTATAATCCCATATATCAGGTTGGATTCCGATTTTTTAAATCTCCACGCCTGGTGCTGAACAATCTTGAAATAATTCAACATGATTGTTTTAATAAGACATCCTTTATTGATTTGTTTTTTAATATCATTGATGATAAAGGAAAGTATAAATTACGGATTGTCTATAATCCCGGGCTGTTTGATGCATCGGCAGTTGCCGCTTTCGTAGAGCAATATGAGGTTTTACTTGCTAATGCGTTAGAATCGAAAGAAACTCCGATATCGCTGCTCAATTTGCTCCCGGAAGCCGATAAACATAAACAGTTGATTGATTGGAACAATACAAAGCGGCCGTTTCCAAAGCACCGGAAAATACATGAATTTTTTGAATACCAGGCTTCATTGAATCCGGACAGTATTGCGGTAGAATTTGAAAAGAATAAACTGACATACAGGGAATTGGACCAACGCGCGAATCAATTGGCGCATTTTTTACAGAAATATAAAGTGGCCCCGAATGTTTTAGTAGGAGTATGCCTGGAGCGGTCATGTGAAATGATGATTGCTTTGCTGGGTGTCTTAAAAGCCGGCGGCGGATACATTCCGATGGATCCTGAATATCCAAAAGACCGGATCGCTTATATTGCAGAAAATTCAAATGCGCCGGTATTGATTACACAACAATCCCTGTTGTCTTTTTTACCTGAAACCGATGCATCAACTGTTTGCATAGACAGAGACTGGCAGGAGATTGAAACTTATCCGGTTGATAAATTCCCGGACAATGCGGAACCTGATAATGTAGCGTATGTTATTTATACTTCCGGTTCAACAGGCAGGCCGAAAGGCGTTCAGATCCCACATGGAGCTGTTTCGAACCTGATGGCCAGTATGGCAAAAGAACCGGGAATGAATAAGAATGATGTTCTCGTTTGCGTTACAACATATTCCTTTGATTTATCAGTTCCGGATTTATATTTACCGCTTTATACCGGAGCCAGGACAGTATTTGTTAAGCGTGAAATTGCCGCAGATGGTCCTCAGTTAGCTAAAATTTTAAAAGAGACTAAAGCAACCTTCATGCAGGCCACTCCTTCTACATGGACGCTGTTACTGGATTCAGGATGGGAGGGTTCAAAAGAGCTGACGGCTTTGTGCGGCGGAGAAGCCTGGCCGGCAAATCTTGCCGGGATCCTGGTTCCCCGCGTCAAAGCATTATGGAATATGTACGGTCCGACGGAAACAACGGTATGGTCGACATGTTATCATATATCAAATCCGGATTCACCTGTCCTGATCGGAAAGCCAATTGACAACACATCGGTTTATGTTCTTGATAAAAATCTGCAGTTGGTACCTATTGGAGTTCCGGGAGAGCTCTATATCGGAGGCCATGGAGTCTCACTGGGCTATCTGGGCCGTCCCGAACTTAATAAAAGCAGCTTTATTGAAAATCCGTTCAATATTGACGGACACCCAAGAATATATAAAACCGGAGATTCTGTCCGCTACAGACCGGACGGTAATCTTGAATATCTGAACCGGCTGGATAATCAGGTTAAAATTCGCGGCTTGCGAATTGAACTTGGTGAAATAGAATCTGTCCTTCTTAAATTTCCGAATATTAAACAAGGTGTGGTAATTGTCAGAGAGGATAATCCGGATGACAAGCGTCTGGTCGGCTACTTTGTCGCCAGTGATGGAAACAAAATCAGCGAGAAAGAGCTGCGTGAATTTTTAAAAAGTACGCTGGCCTCATATATGGTGCCCCATCATATTGTACAGCTTGATGAACTGCCGAGAACGCCGAACGGGAAGGTGGATCGAAAAGCATTGCCGGTTCCTCAACAGATCATTGCTGATGAGAAACAACCATATAAAGATCCGACTCATTTAAAAAAGCTCCCAATGGATGATTGGTTTTATAAGCCTGTCTGGAAACCAATCCAATTGGAGTCAAATGCTGAATTACCGCAAGCCGCAACTTGTCTGCTTTTTCTGGATGAGGACGGCATAGGCGAGGAGCTAGCCGGGTACTTGCGGAAAAAAGAATATGACGTCATTACCGTGCGTTTGTCTGATTCCTATTACAAGTTCAATGAAAGTGAATATTGCATTAACCCCGAACAGGGTCTTTCCGGCTATGTATCTTTAGCGGCTGATCTGGCGGCAAACGGACGGTTTCCAAACAAAATTGCTCATTTATGGATGTTGACCGGACAGGAAACATTTAGGCCCGGGTCAAGTTTTTTTCACCGAAATCTTGAATGCGGCTTTTACAGCATTTTGTATTTAATACAGGCGCTTAACAAACAGGGATTAACAAATAGAAGTCAACTCCTGGTCGCCTTGAATGGCTCGCAAAAGGTGTATTCCGAGTATATACCATACCCTGAGAAGGTATGTGTTCTGGGGCCATGTATGGTTATGACCAGGGAATTTCCTCAAATGAAAACAAGTGTTGTTGATTTTGATTATCCTGCAAAAAAACCGCAAATTTTACTGCATCCGAGAACTTTTATCAGTAAACGAATGCGCAAACGCTATGCAAAATTACTGGAAAAAGAACTGCTGGTTCCATCGGAAAATGATATTATAGCATATCGGAAAGGGCGACGATTCGTAAAACAATATGAACAAGTCGCTTTACCATCTTCTTCGTCTAATTTACTTCGGAAAGGCGGAGTTTACCTGATTGCCGGAGGATTGGGAAAAAAAGGTAAACAGATAGCTCATTATCTCGCTAAAAATATTCAGGCACGACTCATCATTGTAGATAGGAAACAACTGCCTGATAAAAAAGACTGGAATAATTTTCTATCCGGGACTGATAAAGAGCAGTCAATCGCCAACGATATTAAGACACTTCGCGAACTTGAAACTCATGGCCAGGAGGTAATATTTTATTCTGCTGATATTGCAGATGCAGGACAAATGGCAATATTGCTGGAGGATGTGAAAAGACGGTTTGGCGCTGTCAATGGAGTTATTCATGCGGCTTCTATGGACACCTCAGATCCGATTTATATGCAGGATAACAACAAAGTGGAACGATGCTTTGCAGCCAGGGTAAAGGGGACACTGGCCTTAGATCAGCTTTTCCAGAAATTGGAATTAGATATGTTCATATTATTTTCCTCCAGTGATATTGTGACAGCAGGAACCGGGAAAGCTGGTGTTGTTGCAGCCGGTGCATTTATGGATGCATATACAGAAAATTGTGCTGCAAATAATAAAAGGAAAACAATATGCCTGGTTTGGGGATATTGGGATCATTCAGAAGTTCAAACGGGAACAGGCTTAGGTGATGCTACAGATCCATCCGGAACCGTGTTGACGGATAATGAGCGGCTCCTGAATTATATATCAATGCAGGGACTAAAACCTGAAGAATGTTTTCAGGTTTTTGAAAAATCTTTGGCAGGTCAATCAGGAGTATTGGTTGTCTCACCGATTAATCTATTTGATTATGCATCTGAAATCGAATTAAGATGTTCAGGAACTTACGGAGATGAACTGGCTGAACCGAGGGACGATATTGAACGGACCCTGGTTGACTACTGGAAGGAGATTATCGGCATCAGACACCTTGGTGTCCGTCAGAATTTTTTTGACGTCGGCGGGCATTCGTTAACTGCAGTGCGTCTATTCGCAAAAATCCAGCAGAAGTATAATGTTCAGTGGCCGCTTGCAGTATTATTTGAAGCGCCCACTATTGAGGCATGTGCCAGGCTGATCAGGAATGAAATCCAGGGTAAGAGACAGAATAAGGATGGAGCTGACAGCCAGGAGTTTCGTTTTTTAGTAAAGATGCATGAGTCTACTGGAAACGATACCGTTCCGATATACATTGCCGCCGGCGGTTTTGGTAATGTACTTAACCTCAGACATCTTGCGCAGCTTATAGGTAACCAACGGCCTGTTTACGGAATACAGGCAAAAGGATTGCTTGGGGATGACCTCCCTCATGAAACGTTTGAATCAACAGCATGTGATTACCTCAAAGAAATACGTAAGGTTCAACCGAATGGCCCGTATATACTAGCCGGATTTTGCTCAGGCGGGGAAATTGCTTATGAGATGGCACAGCAGTTAATTAATGATGGTGAAGATGTTTCACATGTTATAATGCTGGATGCGATTGCCTCGGACTGGCGGGAGAAACTGACCAGAAAGGATAAAATTGCCTTTCATATTATGAATTTCAAACGGGCCGGGATTAAATATCCATTTATATGGTTTGTTAACCGCGTTAAATGGGAATTGAAAAAACTCCGGGAAAAATTCGGCTTAAACAAAGAGGAAACAGGTCCGGCTGTATTTCGCGGAAGGGCTATTTTTGATGCCACCCTGAGAGCAGAAGACAGGTATAAGCCAAAACCGTATGCCGGCAAAGTGACCTTGTTCAGGCCAAAGCTTGATCAATTCGTCTTTTTGGACGGGGGAAGAGTAATAAATAAAAAACGCGAATTTGTGAGGCCGGACAATGGGTGGTCGCCTCATATTAAACAATTGGATATTCAGGAAATAGCTGTGGAACCGGGAGATCATGATGGTTTTGTACTTGAACCTGCAGTCCGTGATTTATATTTTAAATTAAAGACAGTTTTAGAAAGTAAATAAATGGAGCTATTTCTAATGAATTTTATAAAAAAAATAATACGTTGGATTGCTTTAAAGTATGGCAAATTAACTAATCTGTATATAAAATTATGTAGACCACGCGGTGAGGAATATGCACAATATTTGAAAAAGCATGGCCGTTTCAGGTCAATCGGAGATTATTGTTCGATCAATACTTTTACGAATATACCAGACCCTGAATTTGTGCGAATAGGGAATAATGTTCGGTTAAGCGGTTGTTCGCTTTTTGGACATGATGCCTCTATTGCAGTTTTAAACCGCGCATATAATGTTAAACTGGACAAGGTGGGTAAGATTGATATTAAAGACAATGTATTTATTGGACATGGAGCAATTGTGCAGCCTGGCGTTACTATCGGTCCAAATGCTATTGTCGCAGCTGGCAGTGTTGTCACTTCTGATGTAAAAGAAGGAACCATAGTAGGCGGGATACCTGCCCGTACTATTGGAAAAGTGGAAAAACTTGTTGCAAAACTAAAAAAAGAAACCGAACAATTACCATGGAATGACCTGATTCAGAAGCGTGTTGGGGCGTATGACCCAGCTTTAGAACCAGAATTGACAAAAAGGCGAATCAAATATTTTTTTGGTGATTGATGATAGATCATCAACTGGCTGGTACAGTTGAATCATATAGGGAGACTCCTGAATCTTTATTAATATTATATACAAAAAAAATCCAACAGCTCATTATACTTATAACAATGCAGCATTTTTTCCAATGCTAATTAAATCATTTTCAGGTATAAGTTCATCCTGGTTGCTGCCTATAAAAATTACTTGATATCAACATTATAGAAACAATAGTATCAATTTTAGGATTATTGTTTATTATATTATTGGGTAAATGAAAATTGAAATGTTTAAATCAATAAAACAATTAAATTTCCCTAAAACCCCGTTAAAGCGTAGAATATTGTATAATTTCCACTCCTTCCTTCACTTATCAAGAATAGATATAATTTTAGCACATACAATAGATGCTGACGGTGCAGTAATATTAGGGTATCATAGTGTTGCTTCAAATGAAAATAAAAGATGGATTGATCCAAGTAATCATATTCCAAGGGACATTTTTGAAAAGCACATGAAATTCCTCGCGAATAATCGTACTGTTATATCTATGGATACCCTTATTAATTCTATAAAAGAAAAAAAGCCTTTACCCGGAGGAACAACAGTTGTTAGTTTTGATGATGGCTATCTGGATAATTTAACAAACGCGACTCCCATATTGAAGAAATATAATCTTCCGGCAACAATATATCTCGCAACTGGATATATCGAAAGAGAAGAAAACCAGTGGATTGATCAATTATTCACATGTTTTAATGAACGAACAAAAGATAGACTATTGATTTCTGAAGTATCTGAGAAGCAAATAGAAATGAACGATTCTGCTTCCACATGGACTGCATATTCTCAAATTGCTAAATATCTTTTAGTAAGTACATATAAACAGAGAACATATATACTTGCATCTATAAAAAAACAACTTGTTCCAAATTATAATCCGCCCAAGCTCACTATGAACTGGGATGATGTACGGACACTTGTTAATAACAACAGGAATATTACTCTCGGATCACATACTTATAATCACACAGATATAAGCAGGATAGTTAATAACAAAATAATATCTGAAATTAAAATCTCTACAGAAGATATTAAAAGAGAGACAGGTCAAAGCCCTGTTCATTTTTCCTGTCCTTATTCCCGGACAGCAGAAAACTTACCGGCAATTCTCAATAAACTGGGATACTTATCATCTGTATCAGATAGTGCTGATTTATTAATTAATTCAAAAAGTTTTCCTTATGCTCTTGGGCGTGTTACGCCTCCGGTTAATTTATCCAGGCTGGCACACTATACAAGCGGTAATTATCCGGGAATATCAAAACTAATAATGAGGGGACGTTATTAAAGGAAAATAAAATTATTATAAATAATTATTACGTCCGAAAATAATCATATTCTAATAAATAAAAAAATAATGTTAAGAAAAACCTTTGCTGAAATAAATCTGAAAGCAATTAAAAATAATATCAAGGCACTAAAAGAAAAAGCCGGCAATGATAAGAAAGTGCTTCTGCCTGTTAAGGCGGATGCCTATGGTCACGGTATTGTTGACGTATCGAGATATGTGGAAAAAAATAATATTATTGATATGCTCGGTGTAGCCACTCTTGACGAAGGTGTTAATCTGAGAAATGCAGGCATTAAGGTGCCTATTCTTGTGCTTGGACTAATTATACCGGACGAAGAATCGACAGGGGTTATACTTGATTACAATCTTACACAGACTATCGCTGACAGAAGACTTGCAGAAAAAATTTCTGAAGCAGCAATGCTGAAAGGCAAGAAAGCAAGGCTTCATTTAAAAGTTGATACCGGCATGGGAAGGATTGGATGCAAACCTGAGGAAGCGGTAAGAATAGTAAAAGAAATATCCTCCCTGGAATTTATAGAACTGGAAGGGATATGCTCGCACTTTCCAGTGGCAGATGAAAAAAACACAGAATTCACCAATAAGCAGATTAATATATTTTCGAAAATACTAATTCAAATTCAAAAGGAAGGCTTTGATATTCCTCTTAAGCATATATCAAACAGCGCAGGGATTGTAAGCTTTCCCGATGCCGCGTTAAACATGATAAGGCCCGGAATAATGTCATACGGATACCTACCTGCTTCAGGAATGAAACTGTATGACATTAAACTTGAACCGGCAATGACATTAAAGAGCTGTATTGTTTTCTCCAAAAGAGTAGCCAAAGGAGTTCCTCTTTGTTATGGATTGGCCTATACTGCACCGGAAGATTCAAATATCGCCACTGTAGCGATAGGATATGGAGACGGATACAGCAGGTTTCTGTCAAACAAAGCAAAGGTAATCATTAAGAGCAAAATATACCCCGTTGCAGGCAGAGTAACAATGGACCAGATCCTGATTAACCTTGGAGATGATGAATATCCATTAGGCGAAGAGGTAATTCTTTTCGGCAGGGATAATATTACTGTTGATACTGTAGCCGAATGGATCGGCACTATCTCTTATGAAGTAACATGCGGTATATCCAAGAGAGTTCCAAGAGTATATATAGAATAAAAAAACTGCGCCACTTCATCAAGACAGTTTTATTGAGTTTTATAAGTGGTCTCTTTAAAAAAAGGCAGGAAGTTGTATTTACACATAAAGAAGTTTCCTGCAGGAGATTCCTTCTATTGACCATCCCATCCAGCCATGCGGGCCAGCAACCACCACATTGCCTTGGCCAGGCGGAGTGTCCCGACCTCACCGATATGGTCGCTGTCGGCTCCTTCAGCGATTATGTTCCAATTTTCATCATAATCCATCTTGTTGTCAGGATGGATCTGTTGATATGTATGGCCGCTCCATGTACTTATATTCTGCTCATTTGAATTATTCCAGCAAAGTATATCAGCATAGTCAAAAAGTATACCATCATTACTTTTTATATAATTTCGTATGTAATCATGTTTTATCTCTCTTTGAACTCCGGTTTCTGTTCCAGCATTTTCATCAACAGGGCCGGTTGTAAATATCGCTTTGCATATATATCCGTTCTGTTGACAGTAAGAATTATAATCATCAATAGTCGTTAAATATGTATCCATGCAAATGCTATTGCCTGTAATCGCCTGATCTCCGCTGTCAAGTCCCCATGGCAAGTTACCCTGGGGACCTCCGATACTATTTCCTGCCCAGCCAATATTATACACCGGATCTTTTACTGTTGTCGGGTCGTATGAACCGGTAAAATCATAACACCATCCAAAACCAAGAACATTAATGGGATTGGAAATATCATTCTGTTGTTTTATTATATTCTTTATATTCTGTATTGCTGCAGCGTTTGTAAAAAAGTCTTCTTCTCCCACTGAGTCATGACGGCCGAGTCGAAGCATAGAACTTGTTGTTCCAGGAAAAACTGAATCAAAGGTCTGAACAGAATATTTTAAATTCTGGGTTTCCAGCAGATTCATCCCTATCCCATAACCGCGGCTGTGTGATTCGCCGGCTATATCAACAAGCCATGTTTTAACTATTGCAATATATTGATCTGGTATATTTACATATTTATCAACACATGTGTGATCTGCTATGATCTGCCCTCCGACGGGAGCTGCCAATGTCGTTGCATTCGCGACATTCGTGTATCCCGAATTTCCCGCTGAATTATACGCGTATACTCTATAATAATATCTGGTCGATGGGCTTAATCCCGTGTTGCTGTATGTTGCCGTATTCGCGCTTACTGTTGCTATTTGACTGTATGCTCCCGCGCTTCCGCCGCTGTCCGGAGCTCTTACTATTCTGAATCCGGTCTCGTTATCTGAATTATCACTCCATGACAAGTTTATCCCGCTGGATGATACGACAGATAATAACAAACTGTCTGGAGCATTTGGAATTGTTATTGGAACAGGATCCGTCGTTGCACTCACTACGCTCGAATAAGAAGAATTGCCTGCTGAATTATATGCATATACTCTGTAATAATATCTGGTCGATGGGCTTAATCCTGTGTTGCTGTATGTTGCCGTATTCGCGCTTACTGTTGCTATTTGACTGAACGTTCCCGCGCTTCCGCCGCTATCCGGAGCTCTTTCTATTCTGAACCCGGTCTCATTATCCGAATTATCAGTCCATGACAGATTTATCTGGCTGTACGATATAACAGATAACAATAAATTATTAGGGTTGCTCGGAATAGTTACTGGAGCAGGATTAGTGGTTGCATCCGCAATATCCGAATACGGAGAATCTCCGACCGAGTTATAAGCAAATATTCTATAATAATATTTCGTCTCAGCAGTCAAACCTGAGTCGCTGTATGTTGTTGTATTCGCACTTAGCGTTGCTATTTGACTGAATGCTCCCGGACTACCGCCGCTATCCAAGGCTCTTTCAACTCTGAACCCGGTCTCGTTATCCGAATTATCAGTCCATGACAGATTTATCTGATTTGAGGATACAACTGACAGCAATAAATGATCCGGGCTGTCCGGAACCGTTAAAGGAACTGGATTAGTGGTTGCATCCGCAATATCCGAATATGGAGAGTCACCTACCGAATTATAAGACTTAACCCTGTAATAATATTTAGTGTCCGCTTCCAGATCTGCATCGCTGTATGTATGCGTATTTTTAGAGACTTCTTTAATTTCAACAAAATCTCCCGCATTGCCGGAGTTATCGGGCGCTCTTTCAATCGTAAAACCATCTTCATTATCTGAGTTATCAGCCCATGAAAGATTTATTATATTAGATGATACTCCCGATAATGATAAATTATTTGGAGCTTTTGGAGCAGATGTAGTACCATTCAGAAGATTTTCCATTTTGCATGAAGATAAAATAAGACATTCAACTGATAATAAAATAAAAAGAAATAACAATCTCTTTTCTTTCATTATTACTACCTCCCCTTCTTTAATAAATCACTATCTGTGTTATATTTCGCTACTAAGTGCCTGAAAACTATATTCAAACTTGTCAATTCATGAGAAGCTTTAATACTTATAACAATAACAAATTGCAGTTTGGTAATGGTCAATTATCATTTTTAAAAAAAGTTAATCAGAATAAGATATAAAAAAAATATACGATCGGCAAATTTTTTATGAATATTTTATTAAAAATTATCTTTATAATAATTGCTATAAAAAAATAATCATCACTTCATATAAATATCTCTGGTCAATAACCCGAATAATTGTAAAAATTCTTAATGTAATTGAATTGACTATAAAGAAATCCGGCATATTAATAATCCTATCGACATGGTATATTATACCAATCTGAAGCAGTTAGTGCGTATTCTACACAAAAACTATTACGATTATTCAGAAATAAGCCGGTTAAGTTAGAATTTCACGGCATATAGAAAGGAAATCCAATATGATATACCGTATTATTTTGCTGATACTTTTACCGACATATACGCTTTTTGCCGGACAACTCGGCGTCAACATAAATTTAGCAGAAAGAGGCGGCACTTTTGTAGATATCGTAAAAGAAAATTATCGCTGGATTAAGGCAGTGACCGGAAGCCAGCTTACTCCGGCAGAGGTTGACAAACATGGCTGGCCTAAGACGGACGCGCAGTTTATTGCTGATTACCGGCCGGTGGCAGAGTGGAGCGGCAGTATAGACGATCCATCTGCATACCGTATAGATATAAGCGGTACTTACAAATGTTCATTTATCGGCAATGCCAGTGTTCGGGGAGTTTCGGGAGGCACTGTACGGAACAAGACCTACGATGCAGTCTCAAACCTCACCACTTTCGATTTTGTTGTTGCCAGCCCATCCGGTTCAAATTACGGCCTCATTGTAATCGAATTCACAAAAACAAAACGGACAGCCTCCGGTACATCGGGAAGCGGATTCACATCCTTCCGTATGCTTCGCCCCGGGTATAAATCCTCCTCTACAAAAACGTTTACAGACGAATTCATTACTGCACTTACCGGAATTAAATTCTCTGCCATACGGTTCATGAATTTCACCATTGTAAATGGCTGTGATCCCAATTACCCGCAACAGACAAAATGGTCAAAGCGCAAGCAAAAAGATGATGCCTCGCAAAATCGCATCCCACCGATCGGCAAGACTGATGGCGCTTCCTGGGACTATGTCATTGAACTTTGTAATATTGTCAGAATAGATCCATGGATAAATATCCCTGTTTCGGCTGATTCCGGATATATCCGCGAAACAGCTAAGCTATTCCGGGCGAATCTCAACCGAAACCTGAACATTTATATTGAGAGCAGCAACGAAGTATGGAATACAGCGCCGGGATTTGAGCAGAGCCATTATAACAAGGCTCAGGCAAAAACACTTGGCATTGGTGAACACGAAAACCATGCCCGGAGAACAATTGAAATCGCTTCTATTTTCGCACAGGTATTCGGCAAAAATGCACTTAACAAACGCATACGTATCGTATTGTGCAGCCATAGTCCCATGCTGAAATGGTGGATGATGCCAATGCTTAATTACATCTCTAAAACCTACGGCAAGCCAAAAGATTTTATTTACGCGATAGCTTGTCAAAGCTATTTCGGTGGTGGAGTAACTGCCGAAGATAGTGTCGATAAAATTTTAGCTAACTGTAAAACAAACATAACTGATCAAATAGATGAAACCGGAAAAATAAATGAAGCAGGCCGCAAACAGTGGATTAAATTTGCTCATGATATGGGTTTTATCGGCGGATTCTGCTCTTATGAAGGCGGGCCAGATCATGGCGGCGGCGGTGTTATAAATATAGCCAATCGTATCAAGGCCGAACGGGATCCCGGAATGGCCGGAATCTGGACATCTAATTTCGACGATGCCTTCTTTAAAATAGGCGGTAATCTGGTCATGCAGTACACTCTCTGCAGCGCTTATACACGCTACGGGTGCTGGGGGCTTACGGATGATATTTCCAAGCCGTACAGGAATAGCAAGTACAAAGCGGCGAAATTACTGGCTGAAAAGTGTTCCGCGAAAATCAGCCCCGCTATAAAAAAATCCAAATGAATTTTTCTAAAGACTCAGCACAAATTTGCAATCAGTTAATCTCTTCTGCTTTCCCATTACCGGATTTATTATATATCTCCTTTACCTTCTTCACTGCCCTGCAGTATGCCGTTTTGGCAGTCACTGCCTTTATGTGCAGAAATTCGCTTATATTCTCATAACTAAAGCCTTCAGCCCTGTACCGGAGAATACTTCTGTCTCTTTCGCTGACGGATGAAAGGGCATTTTGCAACCTGCTGTCAACCGGAGTAAGCTCCGTTTCTTCCGGATCATTTATATCTTTGTCCTGTTTCGCGGGATAAATATCAAGATAGCTTTCATCGAGAAACAGCAGCTCAGGTTTATGTGATTGTTTTCTGTAATAATCCCTTAGAAAATTCTTCGTTACGGTTAAAACCCATGTAGCGAGAGTTCCCCTGTCGGGATCGAACCTGCCTATTGTTATAATAAGATGAATGAGGGTTTCGTTAAGCAGTTCGTCGGTATCTTCGCTCTCGGTGCAATAGTTCATGCATTCTTTGTAAATAAGACATGAGAACCTATTGCTGAATTCTGTATAGGCCTGCCTGCTGCCGTCAACTATTCCCTGTGCGGTTATTCTGTCTTTTTCTTTTGAATTTAACATAAAAAGCCTCACTTTGATCATATATATTATAAAAAATAATTTTCAGATAAACACTTTTAAAATGTTTAAAACGAATCCATTGTCCTATTGTAACAGCCTCTTCAACAATTACCCTCCTGCCCTCGCAGAGCTGCCTCCCCCCGGTGTCTGTTACTTTACATGCATCAACCTGCTTCAAAGGCTGCCGGAACAAGTTCCGGGATAATTAATAAGATAGCATGGCCCCGCACAGCGCTGCTGATATTATAATTTGTAGTAACAAATAGATTATTAAAAAGAAAATGAACAGGAGGTTATTTAAATATATGAAAACATTTTAAAAACGGAAACACTTAAATCTAAAAAGACCGATTTTTTTCAAAAAAATTACAAAAATTTTATAATTATACAAATTTTTATTCCGGGGTAATCATCCGCTTCATAACCGCTTCAAAGTCTAACTCACGGCTTTATAAAAAATTTTCCTGATCCCGCTTCCGCGCGATAAACATGTAACCTGTTTTCGTATATATAGGCAAAGGGCAATTTTAAATAAGGTTTTTGCTGAATCATTAAACCTGTTTCTTTCTAAATTACGCGAAGCTGTATTAAGCAAGTAGCGTTTCTGGAAAGAACATCCCGGGAACTTGTTTGATGAAAAGGCATGAACATAAATTAACACTTGCTCTTAAAATCAATTATAAAGGAGAAATAAAATGGCAAAAGTTAGATTAAGCACTCTGGTAGCAGATGTAAGAAACAGGCTGGGCAATGTTGTGTTCTCCAAGTGGAAGGATACAAATTATGTTTGGGAGTATACATCCTATTCAAGAGGCAACAGCGAAAAGCAGGCTGAAGTAAGAAACTGTTTCGCTCTTTTAGTCTCGGTCTGGAAAAGCATGGGACAGGTAATGCATAGTTCATGGAACGAGTATTCGAAAAACATGAACATGACAGGTTTCAATGCTTTTATAAAAACAAACTCAGCGCTTGTTCTTGAGTGCGAGGCAATGGAGCTTTTTAAAAGCTATGGAGAAAATGAGATTGTATCCATTATTGCGGAAGGAAATGCTTCAGCAGGAGAGATAATTTGTTCTTTCTCAGTGCCTCAAAGCTCTACCGGCAGGTACGTGGTGTTCTTTGTTCAGAAGATCATGGAAGGAAAAGTAACAGATGAGATAAGAACTCACGAAGCGGGCATTAACCCTGTATCGCCTTTTACAATAAGCGGTCTGGAACCGGGCGGGGAATACTTTGTGTACGCTGTAATTACAGACGGCGAATATTCTTCGGCTGTAACAGCTTCGGCTTCCGTTTCAGTACATGCAGTCGCAGGCGCGTAGCTAAAGTGTTTTTCAAAAAACCGGCTGGGAACAACACACCTTAATAGATTTTAGGTGTGTTGTTTTTTTGAAGATAAATATATGACTTCTTAAATAATTAGCAGTAGAGTCTCAAAGAGTAGTATCACTTTTGAGAATTTAAGAATACATTTTAATGTTGTTTTTTTGCATAGGCAACCCGTGGATTCCCGGCAGGATCTTTTTTAAATTCAGGTTTACTAAACACTGAGTTTCTCGAAAATAATAATTCAACCTGTCTTTCCTGACCAAGTCCAAATTCAAAAAATAAATAGCCTCCATGCTTGAGATATAACCCGGATTCCTTAATGAGGCGTTGATGGATCGAAAGGCCAAATGGCCCGCCATCAAACGCTTCACGGGGTTCATGCGTTAGCAAATGAGAATTTTTATCAGACAAAGCTTTCGTTGATATATATGGCGGGTTCGAAAATACTGCATCAACAGCACCCTCAAGAGATAATCCTGACAGTGGAGAAAACATATCGCCGGTAAAAACCCTGGCTCTATCATGAAGACTGTGCATTTTAAGATTCTCCCGAGTCAATGCTGCACAGGGTTCAGTAATATCAACCGCATAAATGAATGTATAGGGAAGATGATACAATACAGAGCAGGTCAAATTACCACTGCCGCATCCGATTTCAATTATTACTTGAGTACTACTTTGCTGGTTCTGTTTTCCCAATATCTCCACAAGCGATTCGCCAAGTATTTCAGTTTCAGATCTGGCCACAAGAACTTCAGGTCTATACACAAGCTCCATGTCCATGAAATGCATACGCCTGGTTATATGGGCAAGTGGGGTCCCGTCAGTTCGCTGGCGTACTAACATATCAAGTTTTACTTTTTCTTCATCGTTCAGATCCGGCAGGGGTGTAAGGATTGCCTGTTCCGCTGAAAATGGTGTTCCCGCGGCGCAATGCCATAGGGCATATATCGTAGATTCAGGCGTTTCCCGCGGGAGATCCGGAGAGAATGTGCATTCATTTAATACTATTTGCAGATATTTATCAAATAATGTATTCATAACATTATTATTCCTTAATTCATTATTTCAGATTTTTTTTTGTGATTTTTCCGGTCTCTGTCTTGGGAAGAGAGTCCATAATCTCTATGACCTTGGGCACCATAAAGTTTTCGAGTTTTTGCATGCAATATTTTTGAATAAGCTTGGGAGTCAATGACGAATCATCAATCGATACGAAGGCCTTGATCGCCTGCCCCATGAGTTCATCTGGTATACCGATAACCGCAGCTTCCCGCACGCCTTTAATGCCAAGCAGGGCATTTTCAACTTCAACTGGACTGACTTTTTCACCTCGCGATTTAATTATATCATCGCTGCGGCCTTTAAAATACAGGAATCCTTCTTCATCCATCGAAAACCAGTCCTGAGCGCACAATACGCGTTCACCCGGTAAATTTCCGGGCCTGAGCATTTTTGCACTCAGATCAGGGTCTTTCCAGTACCCAAGCATGACATGAGCGCCCCGGACATGGAGAATGCCGGTTTCACCTGGAGGCACGGGGTTTCCCTCAGGAGAAAGAAGAAATACTTCAGTACCGGGAATTGCTTTCCCTACTGAGGATGGTTTGGCATCATTAAGTTCAGGCTCAAGATAGCATACCCTTTTGCATTCAGTGAGACCATACATCCGATAGATGAGGGCGTTTGGGAATATCTGATGCAAATCAGTATTATAATCAACGGGTAAAGCTGCGGCAGTATTTGTAACCCGGGTTACATCGGGAAAACATAATGGCTTTCGGCGATGAGTAGATACCAGTGTAGTATAAATGGTTGGAACCCCAGGGAAAACAGATACTTTTTGTTCACGCATTCGGTTAAAAATTTGTGCGGGATAAGTAAATGATCGTTCAAGAATGATTGTGGCGCCAATTAGTATGGACATCAATACTTGATAAAGTCCATAATCAAATGCCAACGGTAAAACATTTAAAATATGGTGATCGGAGGATAGCCTGAGATACTGCGCTATGCTCTGGGCTGCGAATATCATTGACTGGTTAGTTTGCATAACACCTTTCGGATCCCCAGTACTTCCAGATGTGTATATAAGAGCTGCAAGGTCAATTGATATAGATGGGGAAGGCAATGTCCAGGGTTGAGCTGTTGAGCACACCTTTGGTAAAGACTCTACCGGATAATTGGGAGTATATGGTATTGACTTAAAAAATTTATCTTCATCACCAGTAAAAAGCAAGGCTGTAAGCTTGGTGAATTGATGCAATATCGGGCCAAAAAATGGAGTAAGATGACTATCGGTTATCAAAATTTTTGCGTCGCTATTGTCCATAACGTAGGTAAGTTTATCAGCCTTGGTTTGCGGGTTGATAATAAAAAATACACATCCAATCATAAGTATACCAAAGATAGCCATAACTGTATATGCTGTGTTGTCCATATACAGCGCGATCCGATCTCCACGTTGTGCCCCGAATTCCTTAAGAACTGTAGCGATTCTACGGGATGTATCAGCAAGTTCGGAATATGTATGCCCGGTTCCTTCTGCAACAAGAGCTACCTTGGAAGGATTAATTTCTGCTGAGTGGAATAAAGTTTCATGAAGAAGTCGAATCGGAGTGTTTGACATAGAAAATCCTTACTGATTATTACTTATTTTTTTTATAAAATCAGTTTATTTTAATGAGATATCTAGCATTTTTGCCCCGAAATTGACCATGGAGATGTCTTCTTCTTGGATTGTCTTGGCAATACCATCCTCGCGCTTCATACTGCCGCTCCGGACAATACCTGCCATCTCCCATGCATATGGATGGAAATTGAATCTTTTTCGATGCAAATAATTTGCAAGTGCATTTAAAACGCAATTACTGGAATTCGGGTCCGTATCTAAAGGCTCTTCCCATCCGAGCGATTTAATAAATTTCAGAATAGCTTTTTCATCATATTCAAAAAATGCAAGAGGATGAATATTAATAGGCCATCTTTTCTTATCTATATTATTCAGATCATTATCTGATAAAAAATAAGAACTCAATTCTCTGCAATTTTCCAGTATAGGGTCTCTTGTGGTTTTATGACTTATATTTTGAAGTCTGGGGCTTGTTTGCATAATCGCAGATGTAATCGGAGCTTGCCCTGGCGTCCAACCATATGCAACAAGCGGAATATTCTTTTCGATAGCTGTTTTTAAAACTAAAGATTTAACATGGCTGATGCATGTTGTACACAGTGAGCTTGCCCGATCCAATGTTTTAGCGTTATATAAATCTTTTGTTGCTGCAATCTTAAAAATTTTCTTCATTTTTTGGAAGGACGGTCTTATTATTAAACTTGTTGCTTTGCAAAGATCCGTCATCCGGATAATATTTTCCATTGCCTTTTCGGAAATAAATCCATTATCAAAAGTTAAGGCTAATATATTAAGATTATATTTATCTGCAAGTTTATACATAGTATAAGTGGAATCTTTACCGCCACTAAAAGCCATAATGACATCATAATCGTATTTGCCTTTTACGCTTTCTAAAAGTTCTTCAAATTTTTTTGTATATTCACGCTTTTTCTGATCATCCGGCAGCTGTATATGCAGGCAGTAATTACATTTTCCGTCTTTATCGAATTCTATTCCCGGGAATGTATCCGGCAGCACACAATTGGAGCAAAATTTCATAAACAACTCCTTTATATCCTCAACATATAAAATCTGAGATTAATTATCTTTTAATTAACATCTTTTATTTTTAAATATTTTACAATATTATCTATACTATCTAAATTTTCCGGAATTAATTCTTCATCCTCAATTTTTATTGAATATTTCTCTTCAAGGAACATAACAAGCTCTAAAACACCGGTTGAATCTATTATACCGCTATCCAGCAAAGACTGATTTGTCAGTAAATTTATTTCACTGCGGCCTATAATAAAATTTTCTTTAATAAAATTAATTATTGTTTCTTGAACGCTTTGCATATATCTTCCCTTTGCATTATAAATTTACCGAGTCAACAACATGGGGTATTTCTTTTAATACAGATTTAATGTTATAACTATAAATAATTGTAATATAGCTGATGTCAAGTAAAAGTTATTAATCAAGTTAGCATAAAAATATTATACTACATTCTATGGAACTGAAATTTTGTTTTCAATGAAATAATGCTGCAGCAATTGCATCGATAGTATGCCAACCAGCGACGTATCATCACGTTCGCCAATATTCTCATCATCTGTTAATTTTAAATTATTTTTCGTTTTCCGGCAACATCAAAGCCAAAATAGCTATAATTATCGATATGCATTGATGAAGCATTATTAGCCGAATAATATATTACTTTTCCCTAATTATTAGTATATCATTTGATTTATTTCTTTATTAAATTAGCAAAATTTCTGTTTTGTAAAATGAGAGGCTGAGAATTCACGTTTTATTTTCGATATAGGAGTAAAATGATAATTTGCACTTTATAGTGTTATCCGCGGACGATGATGTTGTGTCCGCGGATACTATTGAATGCTAATAATTCGACCCTATTGCTCTGAATCCAACGCCAACATAAAAAGCAATATCGTACGCGTTTTTCGGATCAGCTTTTAAAGTAATATTATTAAGTTCAGTTTCAGAGAATTGTTTATTGGTAAGGTTCCATCCAAATCTGCCTTCAAGGTCCAGGAACACGCCTTCTCCAACCGGAACATGATATCCAAGAATGCCGTTAGCCCATAAGTCGATTTTTTTCTTAGGTTTTGAACCATCATTATCGCTTTCTGCAGCTATTAAGTACTTCCCTGACACTCCGGCTCCAACATAAAGACCGCCAACAGCGGCAACTTTAGCCGATACCATAGGTAAAATAAACTGATATGCTGGATTTTTTTCATTATCAAGATCCAATTTAGTGTATTGATATTCCATTCCGAATCCCAGCCAAAAACCGCTAAAATTTAAATTATATTCACCCTGTAAAGCAAATCCTTTTAATTCCGCATCATCCGGTTTATTACCGTCTTTTTCTTTAAAAGTAGCTGTATATACAGGTATATAACCTGCTTTTACAAAAATAACATCCTGCGTCATATACTGCGCGTTTGCTCCTAATGAAAAAGCTGCAACAAACGCAAAAACAGCTAAAACTGAAAATAGTTTACGTTTCATAAAATATCCTCCTTATTTATTATTGAATTAAGTAAAATCATAATCCTAAAAAAAAGCAAGTTTTTTAATTATAAAAATTCTTTTAAAAATCCCTCTATTGCCGGGTTTACTTTATTGGTGTCATCACCCATAATGATAACATGGTTATCGCTGTTTATTGTTACATATTCTTTATCTTCAGAACCGATTTTATTAAAAATTTCCCTGCCGCTTTCCGGATTTACAACAGGATCATTATTGCTTTGAATTACAAGAGCCGGGATTTGTAAATTCGCCAGGTTTTTTTCAACCATTTTCATCAATTTTTCCAGTTCCCAAATCCCATTAACCGGATTTTTAAAATAATTTATATGCGGGTTCTGTGGCTCATTTTCAACAAATTCAAATTTACCTTTTTTAATATTAGCTTTTTTTAGAAGTTTATTCCACTTCACTACCGAAGATGCAAAATTGGATGCAATATTCGCAAGTTTTAAAGGCGCACAAATAGATATTGCACAATTAAAATCATCCTGATGATTGGCGGCATGAAGCATTGCAAGTCCGGCTCCGGTTGAAAAGCCTATAATAGCCATATTGTTTACGTAGTTCGTCAATACTACATATCCCCTCCTGACCGATTTCAGCCAGTCCATCCATGTTCTTGTGGCAAGATCGCCCGGAGAAGTGCCATGACCACGCAGCCGGACCCCATAAACAGTATACCCTGATTTATATAAAAATTTTGCTAATTCCCTGACCTCTGCAGGAGCGGACAGGTACCCATGTATAAGCAAAACGCCTTTATTAGACAGCGGTCTTCGTAAAAAAAACGGCTGCCCTATACGCTTTGGCTTACTATCCTTTTGATCGAAAAAATTGTTATAATCACGTTCAAAGAGTTCTCTATCCCATTTTAAAAATGTATTTCGAATTCTGCTTTTTATAATAAAATCCGGCAATATCATAATATTATTAATTGCTTTAACAAGATTCCCGAGTGGCTCAATCTCATTCTTCAGTACTTCGGCAATATTATCTTTTCTTATTGTGTGAAATTCATAAGGCCGCGAAAACTTTTCCTTTTTCCTGTAAATATATTGTTTATCTGTAGTAATTAACGATTCTTCTTCCAGTGCCGATATAAAATTCTGCATCTTGTCATTATCTTCATCTATAAGGAGTGAATTCTGTTTGCGATTTAAAAAAGAATGATTATATTTCAACTGGTTTTTTATTGTACTGATAGCTAAAAAAGCCCTGTTTCTTAAATCCCTCTTCGATATTTTGTTGGATTTATATTTTAATAACATATAAGATAATATATGATCATGGTTTACTGTTGTCATGTTATATATGGAATTCATATAAATATACATCAACTGCATGCTTTCGTTTCGAAATTTAAGATTGCCTTTTATTTCTTCGTCAGTTAAATATAAATTATTATTTTGAATTAATTTAACAATTTTCTGCTTATTCAATAAAGTATTAATTGGAATAGCCTTTCCGAAATTAATATCAATATCCACACCTTCGGTAAGCATTGATCCTTCCACTTCCAGTTCTTCCACAAGTCTTTCCGGCATATTCTCGACCAGCCTGGCAGCGACCTTATTAATTAAATTTTTCCTGGCTCTTATAGGATAATATGTTACATTAACCGGAAGTATATGGGTTTCAAAATTGATCACATCCTTAATCTTTTTCGTGGGATCAATCCCAAAATAATTACAATAAGCATTAATGCCTTCTGAAAAACCGATTTCATAAAAATATTTTAATTTCTGACGGTAAAATTCCGTTCTAAGCGCAAGTATTGCAGCTCCTGTATGAGGCGGCCTTCTGATGCCGGAGTTATAAACCATGTACTTGCCTTTCTCAATTATCTTCTTATCCTTTACCATTTGCCCTTCAGGAAAAATTAAACACGACATATCTTTTTTAATCAAGGCAGACGTCATAATTCGGTCCCTGTCCGGAGAATCTGTTGACACAGCCCCAACTTTTTCCAGATAGTTGCCGAATCCTCCGCCAAAAAATTCTCCCGATGCAAGCGACAGTATTTCAACACCTGTAATTTTATAAATAATATACGGCAGGAAAAAAGTTTCCATACGCGTAAAATGGTTAATAACATAAAGAATCGGCTGATCCAGTATGTTTTCCTTCCCGCATGTCCTGATTTCGGCCTTGGTAAATTTCATTAATGCATTGATTGCCATGCCGGATAATTTAAAAAGAAAAGGCGACTTAACCATATTCCCGTTCCCCCGAAATACTTACAAAAATCTATTTATAAATTATAATATTAATATTTATTATTAAT
>JAZDKB010000038.1:0-2721 GCA_043803405.1 Spirochaetota bacterium
AGCTGAATTAGCGCTGGTTTATATAATAAGCGCCCGGGTCAATAAAATTCAGGCATCAACCGCAACATCCTTGTTTATACTTTATGCCGCATTGAACGGCGCAACTCTGGCATCTCTTTTTCTCGTATATACAAGTTCATCCATCACTTCAACATTCTTTATATGTTCCGCCACTTTTGTAGCATGCAGCATTTTCGGAATGACGACAAAGCGGGATTTGACATCCATGGGCGGATTCATGGCAATGGGATTAATCGGCATTTTAATCGCTTCTGTCGTCAATATATTTATAAAAAACTCAGCAATGAATATGATAATCAGTTATATCGGTGTTATCGTATTTGTTGGATTAACCGCATACGACACACAAAAATTGAAAAATATGGCAATGACACAGCCACCCGGACTTGAAGCAGGTGTAATCCGCAAAGGAGCCATATTAGGCGCGCTTACGTTGTACTTGGATTTCATAAACCTTTTTATAATGTTACTTAGCGTATTAGGTGGAAGAAGAGAATAAAAACCGTATAAGTTTTTAATCACTAAGAGCACCGTGCTGTGCTCTTAGTGATTTCAATCTGCAATCGAATTATCCGATATATTCCTTTACTTTATCTGCCAGAAACCCGCATAGCTTTTCGGTTTCACCCAGAGATTCGCCTTCAACCATTACTCTGCAAAGAGGCTGAGTTCCTGAATACCGGACAAGCACCCTTCCCTTCTCTCCAAGAATATTTTCCACATGTTTAACCGCATCCGCAAGTTCCGGAACACCATTTATATCAGGTTTACGTGAAACGTCGATGTTCATTAACACCTGGGGATAAATAGTCATGATTTTTCCAAGTTCCGAAAGCGGTTTTGATTCTTCCATCATGAATTGAATTAACTTTAAGGCTGTCAGTATTCCATCTCCGGTTGTCTGATAATCCGAGAAAATTATATGTCCGGAATCCTCTCCGCCAAGAATAGCGCCCGTTTTTATCATTTCCTGCATTACATACCGATCCCCAACCTGAGACATGGTGTGATTTATTCCTTTTTCCTTAAATAATGAGACCAGTCCCATGTTGCTCATGACCGTACTGACAACATAATTATTCGCCAGCATCCCCTTTTTCTTCATTATTATTGCGCTTATTGCAAGTATCTTATCCCCTGATAAAATATTCCCATTTTCATCAATTGCTGTTAGCCTGTCTCCATCACCATCAAATGCAATCCCTATATCAGCTTTATTTTTCAACACTTTTTTTCTGACATATTCCGTGTGCTCGGATCCGCAATTGTCATTAATATTCGTTCCGTCTGGGGAAATATTTAAGGGAATAACCTCTGCTCCAAAATCAGAAAAGAGAGCTGGAGCTATTTCATAAGTTGCTCCATTTGAACAATCTATTACGATTTTAATGCCTTTAAACGAGAGTTTGTTCGATAGCGTGCTTTTAAGGAAGTTTGAATATAGGGTTAATGCATTATCAATTACACGGACATAACCTATATTATTACTTGAGATATTATAAGATAATTTATTGTTATCAAATATTAAATCCTCAATTTCAGCTTCTTCTTTATCGGAAAGCTTATAACCATCGCCGTTAAATAATTTGATTCCATTATCATAAAAGGGATTGTGAGAAGCGGATACTACGATACCCGCATTTGCTTTTAAAGACGACGTAAGAAATGCAACTCCGGGTGTGGGTATAACATCAGCAAGCAATGCATCAATGCCCATAGCGCAAATACCAGAAACCAAGCCATATTCAATCATGTTACCTGATAAACGTGTATCCCTGCCAATAATTATTGAGGAGTAACCCCCTTCTTTTTTGGATTTTAAGGCAACCGATTTCCCTATTTTAACCGCCATTTCAGGCGTCATAGGATATTCATTCGCAATGCCTCTGATTCCGTCTGTTCCAAATAACTTGTCCATTAAGAATAAATCCTCATATCATACAAAACTGATTTTTATGATTTTTCACGAATTTATCCATATCAAAACAATCTATATACTTGCAAATGAAACATAATGACATATATATTTGATGTATTCATAAAAAGTCATCATATTTAATAAACAATTTACAGCCTTCTTTCAATAATCATTTATTAGTAAGATAGAAATTATTTTCTGCGTTTTTCTACCCCTCAAGGGGGTACTGAAAAGAGTCCCGTTTATCGGGGTTAGGAATCTTATTTGCTGCTGAATATATCCATAATCCTGCTTCTTCTTATGTTCTCGGGATTTTTTTCCGGGTCCGAGACCGCCCTTTTTTCATTATCTTCAATCCAGCGTGAGCGGATTAAAAGGACCGGCGATAAAAAGTCATTATTAATCAATAAACTGCTGTCGAGACCCAGAAAACTCATAGTAACTATTCTTATCGGAAACGATATGGTCAATATCGCGGCTTCAGTTATTGCTGCGTCTCTCTTTGTGTCATTCAATAAGGATCATGGAGAATGGATTGCGATAGCGGTAATGACGCCGGTAACGCTGATTTTTGCCGAAGTCATACCCAAAACACTGGCCATGACTTATAATGAAAGAGTAGCACCTGTTATTTGCGGGCCCTTGCATTTGTTTTCAAAATTAATTTTTCCGATAAGATTTATATTATACAACATTTCTGTAACACTTGCAAAAATTGCAGGATTTGAAAAGCGCAGTAGTTACGTAACAATTATGGAAGATGAATTCAGGGATCTCGTTGA
>JAZDKB010000039.1:0-51307 GCA_043803405.1 Spirochaetota bacterium
CAACCTGATCTCAACTGACGACGGGTTCGCGTTTTCTCTTGGCGCGTATGTCGGGTACTACAACAACGCATATTTTGATATGAGCGGCTGGAGCGACGCGGTTGCAACTGCGGGCATAAGCAAAAACTACAAGAACATCGCGTTCATATCCGGTTTCAATTACGGCAGAACGCTCGGCAAGGATTTCAGGGAATGTTCATATAACCTTGGCAAAAAGAATCATTTCTGGGCATCATTCGGCGTAACAGCAACATTGTAGAAATACCGTGGCTTGATTCCCTCATAATAGTACCCTGTTAAAGATCCGGAGGAGCGATCCTCCGGATTCTTTATTTGTTTTTAGCTCAATCTATCCGTTCGGAAGCGGGTTTTCCCTCCGGTTGAACTAAAAGGTGCGCTAAGCGAAGTTAAAGCGTAAAATCCGGACAAAAGCAGGCAACTATCCGGAAATATAGAAAGCTTATGACAGGCAGCCTTTGTGGCGCTGTGAAAGGTTTGAACTCAGCATCTTAAATTATATTAACACTGTTCCTAAGAATATCTGCGAGTATGCTGGCAGGATCGTGATTATTATAATCATGCCATGTTATGCATAATGGTTCAATATCTAAATCGATTTCCCTGGCATAGTGAAAAAGCCCCGATGTTATTTTTATTATATCTCCGTCTTCGGGCAAATCAATTACAACGCCTACATCAATGTCACTGTCTTCACGCGCTGTGCCTGTTGCATAAGAACCGTATAACAGCACTTTTTTTACCTGATACGTATTTTTTATTCTGTTATAAAAATCAACGATTTCGTTTTTTATTATATCTGTTTCTTTAACCATAAATATAATGCTTCCGTTCCCTTAAAAATCAGTCTGGATTTTTTTTTTGTAAGTATAGCTGTCATTCTTGCGATGTCTTCATTATATCTGCTTTGTATATAGTATGAATTTAAATCCTCTATAAATTTTTTAAATTCTTCATTCATTGATCCTGAGATGGATATACTTTCAGATAGTTTTATCAGATTGTGAGTATATGGAGGCGTTTTGCCTATTTCCTTAACATAGATTGCTTTTAATATTTTTTCTACTGTCTGATGACAGGCAAAGGCAAGATACAGGTAACGTTTGCTTTTCAGCATTGCCTTTGCAGTATCAAAGTCATATACAGCAAGCTGAATCCAGTTCTGGATTGTTTTTTCATTCATAAAAAGAAAGTAATAGTAAAATTGAACCTTGTCAAGAATAATTGCCGGGCTGGATTACGGTTGAAAGCTTGCGGACAGATCACCTGAATTTTTTATAATCGATTCCCAGCCGGCTTATTTTATAGGTGAGTATTCTTTTGGTAGTGCCCAGCTGTTTAGCTGCAAGGGTTATGTTCCCCTTTGTGGCTTTAAGGTTATCTATGATGATTTCCTTAACAAACATGTCCGTCATTTCGTCAAGAGTGTCTGTGCGCTGAGAAGGCAGTTCTGCCATCTGAAGCGATGGCGGAAGATGATAGTTCCTGATGACATCTTCCTGCGACAGTATTACAGCCCTTTCAATGCAGTTCTCCAGCTCGCGGACATTTCCGGGCCAGTGATAACTGTTGAGCATGTCTATTGCGTCACTGCTTATCCTTTTAATTTTTTTTCCCGTTTTTTTATTATATTTATCAAGGAAATAGTCAGCCAGAAGCATGATGTCGGTTTTACGCTCCCTTAAAGGCGGAACATAAATCGGAAAAACATTCAGCCTGTAATACAGGTCTGTTCTGAACTCACTGCTATTAATTTTTGCTTCCAGATCCTGGTGGGTGGCTGCTATTACGCGCACATTAAGCGGAATAGTCCTCGTGCCTCCGACGCGTTCTATTGTTTTTTCCTGAAGCACGCGCAGCAGGTGTACCTGGAGATTCGGATTCAGGTCGCCGATCTCGTCCAGAAAGATTGTGCCCCCGTCCGCCAGTTCAAAGCGGCCTTTCTTCTGCACAAGCGCGCCTGTAAAAGCTCCCCTCTCGTGTCCGAAAAGTTCGCTTTCTATCAGGTTGTGCGAAAGCGCCGCTATATTTACCTTGATGAGCGGCTTGTCTTTGCGCCTGCTGCTCTGATGGATCGCATCTGCTACAAGCTCTTTCCCTGTGCCGCTCTCACCGGTTATGAGCACTGTGGAATCGGTCTCAGCTACAAGTATAACTTTCTCATAAACCGATTTCATTAAATGAGAATTCCCGACTATCATTCCCGGTTTTTTATCCGCGCCAAGCTTAATTTTAAGCAGCGTGTTCTCTTCTCTTAATTCGTGTTCCCTTCGCAGAATTTCTTTTCTGTTGTTGACCGCGTGCGCTATCATGACCGAAATCATGGAAAGCATTTCGAATTCTTCGTTAAGGGGCTCGGTCTTTTTCTTTGCAAGGTCTATGGAAATAGTGCCGATCGCTTCGCCCTCGATCTTTATCGGCACGCAGATGAACGCGGTGTTTCCTCCGGCTTTGCCGCTCCGCGCGCCTGTGCGGTTAAGGAAGCGCGGCTCGTCCAGTATCGAGGGCACTATTACCGGCTCTCCGCTCGCGATTACCGATCCCGTTATGCCCTCGCCGGATTTGTATATGCCTTTCGCGGCCTGGTCTTCCGAGTACCCGTATGATACATCCGCGAACAGCTCGTCCTCTTCCTGCTTGTAAATATTTATCATTCCTCTTTCCACAGGAAAATAGCGCGCGAGTGTTTTCAATACGTCGTTCAAAAGAGCGTTCATATCCCCGGACATGAACGCCCTGCCTATCTCGCTTATGAATTCCGTGTGTTTGCTCTTAAAGGTGTCCATAAATATAAGTTGTAATTATCAGGTATTTATACAAACAATATAAACAATTATCTTGATGACCATATTAAAAGATAAAGATAAATATACTTTATTCGCCGGCAAATCTATTTATTTTACATATTTGTAATTAATCAGATTAGTATATAAAGAAAGAATGATTTATAGCAGGAATGTTATAATGCTGCCCGACCAGGACTTGAACCTGGAGACTTCTGATCCAGAGTCAGACGTGTTACCAATTACACCATCGGGCAGTAATATTGGTATTATCAAATGCAGGCTTGTTATTTGTCAAGAAAAAAGAAAGACATATTCAAGGATAATACGTAATTATTATATTGACATCCTGAAGATTATTTGTATAATGCCCATTTCAAAACACTTAACCGCTAAGAAAATAATTCATTAAAAATATTAATTATGACCAAACCCTTAATTATACAAAGCGACAATACACTGCTTCTTGAAGTGAATAATCCCGAGTTTGAGAATGCAAGGGATTCTGTTTCTCCGTTTGCCGAGCTTGAGAAAAGTCCTGAGCACATACACACGTACAGAATATCCGCGCTGTCGCTGTGGAACGCTGCAGCAGCAGGCCTTGAGACGAAAAAAATAGTCGATACGCTTCATAAATTCTCCCGTTATGAGATTCCAGCGAGCGTCATCACAACTATAAAAGAGCAGATGAAAAGATACGGGCTTCTAAAGCTCGTTCTGGAAGACGGCGAACTGCGCCTTGTATCCAGGGACACCATATTAATAAACGAGCTGGTTCACGACAGGAAAATGGAGCCTTTTATAGTGAGACGCGTGGACGACATGACGCTCCATGTCAAAGCGAACCTGCGCGGCCATATAAAACAGGCGCTTATTAAAAAGGGCTTCCCTGTTGAAGACCTGGCCGGATACGAGGATGGCGACCCGTGCGATATTAAAATGCGCACACAAATGCTGGCTAACAATCTGGCATTTGATATACGCGATTACCAGGGCAGCGCTATTGACGCGTTTTACAGGGGCGGAGGCAAAGAAGGCGGGAGCGGAGTGATAGTGCTTCCGTGCGGAGCAGGCAAAACAATTGTGGGCATTGGGATAATGGCCATGCTGAAAACACAGACCCTTATACTTGTCACAAACACTGTCGCGCTGCGGCAGTGGAAGGAAGAGCTTATCGATAAAACATATCTTGACACTGAAACGATAGGCGAGTTTTCCGGATCAAAAAAAGAAATCAAGCCGGTCACAATAGCGACATACAATATCCTCACATACAGAAAAAATAAAAAGGAAGATTTCATTCACTTCGGCCTTTTCAGCTCCAAGAACTGGGGACTGATAATATATGATGAAGTTCATCTTCTGCCTGCACCTGTGTTCAGGATGACGTCCGAGATACAGTCAAAGAGGCGCCTTGGACTTACTGCTACTCTCATAAGAGAAGACGGGATGGAGACCGACGTATTCAGCCTTATCGGGCCTAAGAAGTACGACATCCCATGGAAGACGCTGGAAAAATCGTGCTGGATCGCAACGGCGCTTTGCACGGAGATAAGAGTAGCCCTGGACGAAGACACAAGATTCCGCTATTCCATTGCAAAGGAAAGGGAGAAGTTCAGGATGGCTTCCGAGAACGAACGAAAATTCGCGATAGTTAAAAGGATAATCGACTTCCACAATGAAGCCAGCATTTTAGTAATAGGGCAGTACCTTGACCAGTTAAAGGCTTTAAACGATATCTTTAAGTTTCCGATCATAACAGGCAGCACGCCTGTGTCCGAGCGCGAGGAACTGTACGCGAAATTCAGGAGGGGGGAGGTAAAGAGGCTCGTTGTATCCAAAGTAGCTAACTTTTCAGTGGATCTTCCTGACGCGAACGTGGCAATACAGATTTCCGGTACGTTCGGCTCGCGCCAGGAAGAAGCTCAAAGGCTTGGAAGGATACTGCGTCCCAAGACAGGCGAGAATACGGCTTTCTTCTATACTGTCATTACTTCAAATTCGGTTGAAGAGAGATTCGCGCAGAACAGGCATCTTTTCCTGACCGAAGAAGGATACGACTATACTATCCTGAACGAAGAGATGTTTTACGAAAGATTTTGACCTCACCCCCAGCCCCTCTCCTGAAACAGGAGAGGGGGGATATTATGCTTTTCTCTTTTAGTAGAAATCCCGGGCAGAAGTTTCTTACTGGATCAAGGTGGGATGGCATTTCGAATAGTCCTTATAAAATATACTAACCTTACTCCTAATTTAATTTTATGAAATCATTAAACAAACTTCTTTCATCAATGACTATAATTCTTTCCTTCTTTCTTTGCTGTCAAACGCTGTTACATTCCGAAAATTATAAGCTAGTACTACTGACATCAGACAGGGGAGTGCTTGTCTCGGATGACAGCGGAAGAAGCTGGGACGACCTTAACAGGGGATTGCCGCAGGGTATTATTCCGGATAGGATTCAGGGCGACCGGCTGGGAAATCTTTACATGGCAACAGCCTCTTCCGGAGTATTTTACCTGGAAACAGGCAAATCCGGATGGAAGGACATCAGCTCGGATTTATTATTATCGCCGCTATATAATTTAAAAGAAAAAAAATACAGGAAGATATCTGCCATTGCTGTAAGTAAAGACGGAAGCACGGTTATTCTTGCGACAAAGCACGGCATATTCCGCAAAGATAAAGGGAAGCAGTGGACGCATCTTCCTGGATATACGTCCGATAAATATTATACCGCTCTGGCTGCTTCCGGGGACGCAGTTTACGCAGGGACATCCTGCGACGGCCTGTTCAGAATAAGTGGCCAGCGTGCGCACAATATCTCTTCCAACCTTCCCAGGGAGCAGTACTCGAAAACTCATTTCTTCCGTGAGGAAATTTCCGCGATCGAGCCCGGTGAAAAGAACGCAGAAACTGTGTACGCAGGCTTCGGTTTCGGCGGAGGAGTCTACGCGTCCTGTAATAGCGGAGCATCGTGGAAGTCTCTCGGATTTCCTGGGCAAAAGGATGCGCTTTACGATGTGTTCGACATTAAGGCAAGCGGCGATGAACTTTTTGTATCCGCGGAAGGCGGCGTATACAAATTCGCCCGTGATCATAAATGGCTGGCTTTGCCGTTCGGCGATTTGCTTAAAAAGCTGTCTTTAAAAAAAGGAAACCTGTCAGTACTGATAACGGAAAAATCGAAGAATTATCCTTCCATATTTTATTGCTTAAACCGTTACCGAAAAGATACCGGCGCTCTGGCGGAAAAAGCGCGCGGTAAAAGAGCGCTTTATACGAACGCTTATTCGGTAAATAAAAAGCTGCACCAATACATCAGCACAATAAAGAAGTGCGGGCTTAACGCTATAGTGATCGATGTGAAGGACGACTGGGGCGATGTATGTTATTCTTCGGAAAACAAAACTGCGATCGGGATAGGCGCTGTGAAGAAATATTTTGATGCAAAGAAAACACTGGAAACATTAAAGAAAAACGGGATATACTCGATAGCAAGAATTGTTGTGTTTAAAGACAAGCGTCTGTACGAAGCATATAATTCAAAATACGCGATATGGGACAGCAAAAATAATGCTCCATGGAAAGGAAATCCGCGCGAGTACTGGAACGATCCGTATTCCGGATTTGTGAGAAATTACAATATCGAGATCGCAGCAGAAGCTGAGCGTTTAGGATTCGATGAAATCCAGTTCGATTATATTCGTTTTCCCTCGGATGGCCCTGTCGATCGCTGCCATTACAGATTTAAAGAGAATAAGGACATATACAAACCGGAAATACTTGCGTGTTTTCTTGAGGAAGCAAAAAAGAAAACCGGCGTTCCTGTTTCAGTCGATATTTACGGCTTTAACATGTGGTTCCGGTTGGGGAATGATATTGGGCAGGATGCCGAAGCTTTTTCAGAAATTGCGGATGCAGTGTGCCCAATGGTTTACCCGTCTCATTATGGCAGAAGCTTTTTTACGGACACGCCGGTTGAAAAGCGGCCTTACGGCATTGTGCTTGCAAGCGTAAGAAGAGCCCGGAAGATCACAGGTAATGCTCTTGTGCGTCCATATCTGCAGGCTTTTAATCTGCTATCGCCTACGTGGGGGCCGGAGTACATTAATAGCCAGGTTAAAGCATCTATGGCAGCCGGGGGTGACGGATACACTTTCTGGAATGCGGGCGGAAATTACGACATGGTTATAAAAGCGGCAGAGGGCGGAAGCAAATAAACACACTTAAGCTTCGGGATATTTATGCCTTATCGACTCAATATACTCTATTGAATTAAAAAAAACATCAACAATTTCCGGATCGAACTTTTTACCGGAAAGGCACCTTATCTCATTTTTAACTTTTTCGTATCCCCATGCTTCTTTGTACACTCTTTTGGAGGACAGCGCGTCGTATACGTCGGCAATAGAAACAATCCTTCCGAAGACTGGAATCTCATCTCCTTTTAACGGAGCCGGTTTTCCATGAGCATCTTTTTCAAGCGCCTGGCCTGTATTTATGTCGATGCGTCCGGGATAACCGGTGCCGTCCCAGTTTTCGTGGTGAGTGAGCGCAATGTCTGCGGCTGCTTTGTCAAGCTCGGATTGTATGTCTCCCAGAAGCTTTGCACCCTGGACAGTATGGGTTTTCATTATCTCGTATTCTTCATCGGTCAGCTTCCCCTGTTTTTTAAGAATCAAATCCGAGATTGCTACCTTCCCTACATCGTGCAGCATTGCAGCCATTCTGAGGGTATCCCTGTTTCTGTCGATTTCTTCTTTAGGGATTTTTTTCTGTATGGCCCAGCGTTCGTACAGTTCAACAGCGTACGAGGCAACGCGGTTTACATGCGGGCCTGTCTCTTTCGGGTCCCTGAGCTCTGCCATGCTGATCATCCGCAGCAGAAGTGTGCGCGTCATTTGCGCCCTTTGCAGCACTATGCTTGCAGTGTTTGCAAAATGCAGTACATACGGGTTATCTTTTACGGAGAACGGGATTATATTGTTTTTATCGTCCTTTGCGTTTATCATCTGGAGAACGCCGATGATTTTTCCCAGGTTGTTTTTCATTGGCACAGTAAGCAGGGATACGGTTTTATAATTGGACACTTTATCATAACTGGGATCAAAATGGTATGGAGCGGTTTTTTTAATTGAGTATACGTCCGGAATATTAAGCATTTCGCCTGTGCTGGCGACATAACCGGAAACGGAGCCCATGTTTATCCTGACCCGGAAAGATGTATAGGGAAGCTTCTGCCCGTACGGCAGCTCCTTTTGCTTTGTGTCGTTCTGAGCATGGCTGAAGACAAGATAATCGTTTGTGCAGATATAGATTGATCCAGCATCAGCATTAACGACCTTTCGCGCTTCCAGCAATATCCGTTCAAGCAGCATATCAAAGTCCTGAATGCTGTTGAGTTCCGAACTCAGCCGGATGATTTCATTCAAACGTTCTGTTTCGCTCTGCATATATATTTTATAGAGTATATTTATCAATAAGTCAAAAGGAAAATAAATTTTGTGATGTAATTATCGGATTAGTTTTTTTAATTCGTTAATATAAAAACAGACTGGAAGGATGCTGGAAATGAGTTAGAGTGCATAGCTTACTCAATATATTCCACTTTGTTTTTTCCCGATTCTTTTGCTTTGTACAGCGAAGCGTCCGCTTTTTCCCTGAATGCTTCGATTTCGGTTGCAGTATCAGGAAAAACGCTGATGCCTATGCTTATTGTGGCGGCGATTTTTTTACCCGGTAAATCTTTCGTGAAGTCCCGCGCTTCAACATTACGCCGTATATGTTCCGCAATTATGTAAGCTTTTCCCAGGTCGGTCTCGGGCAGAAGCACCGAATACTCATCTCCTCCGTACCTGGCAATTATTCCGTGCTTGCTTATTTTTTCCTTAATCAGGTTGACCATCTCGATCAGAATTTTATTTCCGGCATCGATTCCGTATGCTTCGTTAATTTTGCTGAAATTATCCATATCAAGCATAAAAAGGGACAGGGGCTTGTTGTTGCTTTTCGAAATATGGAAAAAATTCTCAATTGCGTCCTCAAGGAACTCCCTGTTATAAAGGCCGGTAAGTTCGTCGGTAATTACACGCCGGCTCGCGGTCTCGCCCCACTGAACAACATGAGCAAGGAATTTGTTTGTGTTGCTTAATTTCTGTATTGTACTGCTTAAAAGCTGAGAAATAAGTTTAACCGCGATCTCCGGATTAGTTTCAATAAGCGATACGACGTTCTTTTCCGGAATAACAAAAAGGTCGCTCTTCTCCATTGCGATAAAAGTATTAAAAAGAGGAGTATATCCGAAGAGGGATAATTCACCGAAAAAATCACCGGTAATGTATTCAATGCTTTTTTTATTAATATTGCCCGGAAGATGCAATGTGCCGGTTATTTTCCCGTCCAGAACTATAATGATTTCTTTTTTTAGATTATTATTGTCCGAAACGATCTCATCTTTATTGCCGATTTTATGAGTAAAATATTTCTCAATAATGTTTAACTCATTATCAGTGAATTCGGTGAAGATTTTTAATTTTTTTAATTGTTCTTTCATCTTTAAATTAGAAAAATAAATTAACCGCTTTAATTATTGGACCGGGCATTTTGCGGCATTTTATATCGTTATTCGGTTCCCGCCTGCCTCGCGCGCGCGGAACATTTTTTTATGTGCTGTCTCAACAAGTTCGCCGCTGCTGGCGGAATCATCAGGATACAAAGCAATTCCTATACTGACCAGTATTTTATCGTTTTTGGAAATTTTGTAATCTGAAAGATCCATTGATTTAAATGCTTTGCTGATATCTTTTGCCCGGCTAATTGCGTTGTCTTTGTCTGTATCCAGAAGGATAGCTGCAAACTCATCTCCCTTGTATCTTATCCCTATATCATATTCCTTTAGTTCGGACTGGAGAAAAATAGCCATAAGGTTCAGGACATTATCCCCTGCTTCGTGCCCGTATTTGTCATTAATGGTTTTAAAATTATCCGGTTTAATCATAACAAGGGCAGCGCTTTTTTCCAGGTTGGGAAGCATGTTGACAAAATCTTCCTTAAGATAAGTCTGATTATAAAGACCTGTCATTTTATCCCGCAGCAATTGTTTATGCAGGTCCTGAAGCCAGTGGCTTTTATCCTGGATCAGCTTATTCACGTTCCACATCCTTTCGGAAATAATTCCTAAAAGCCTGTAAAGCATTCGCGCAGATATAAATGAATGTTTAAGGAAAATTTCTTCAGATTTGTATTTTCTCGCCGGGAAACGAAGCAGAACGGAATCCTCTTCCACAAGCGCTGTTGCGTTTCTTCCGATCCTGCCGAAAAAATCCAGTTCCCCGAAAGATTCTTTTGCGATGATTTGCGCAATTATAACATCGTTTTCATTCTCAACGCTAATTATGCCTATGCGTCCTTCATCGACAACATACAGCTCCTCTGCTTCGGAATTATTGCTGAAAATAATGTGGCCTTTAGGGAAACTTATAAGTTCGCTGTACTGGGCAATAATATCAAGTTCGTATTCCCGCAGCTGCGAAAATATGTCGATTTTTCTTAAAAGTTCTACTTTTGACTCGTGCGCTGCCATAATGGTGATGTTTTACGCGGTTTATTTTTTTAGATTAGAATCACAACATAAACTCTATAACTTTTAGGATTTGATTTGCGCGGAATGTCAATTGCTTTTTTATATATAAATTCCCCTTGCTTTTTTCAAAGTGTTTTGTAGAATATCCCGTTGCACATCAACTATTGTTAAATTATGTAATTTATTAAGGATATATATCATTAATATGAAAAAGAACCATTCTTTATCTAAAAGGATACTGCATATATTTTTCAAGCAGAATAAGTTAATAAGCGAGATGAACGGCATAAGGGAGGTCTATTTCGGGCTCAGGAGCCGTGTTCTGGGACTGGTTGTGCTTGTAATGATAATTACAATCTCGATCCTGACCTTAATAATGTATCTCAATAATCGTGAACTTATTGAAGAAGAGAAGAATACCAAGGCCATATCGCTTACTCAGATATTATCCGGCCCTGCTGAATTTTACCTGGACCGGGATATTGAGACAACCAAAGATGAGGTTCAAACCAAGTATAATATCATTCAGCGCGAATCCCAGAATTTTATAACATATAACGATGATATAGTAAAGATAGTGCTTGCGGACGAGTCGGGAAGGATAAGGTTCAGCACACAGAAGCAGGATTACGAACGCAAAAATATTTTACCTTACATAAAAAAGGGCCTGCAGCAGAATGAGGATAAGCTTCTATCCAGTGATTTTTCAATAGAAACCAGTAACAGGAAAACTAAAGCTACGGAAACAACGCGGCTAAGGGCAATTACTTATCCTGTTTTTTTAAAGACAGGCGATGTCGTTTCGATACTGAACGATTTTACCCGCCTGTATGATGAATATCACAGCGCCGGAAAGCCCAGGAAGAACCAGATATATTTATACTTATGGAAAAAATATAAAGATATTCTTGATAAGGATTTTGATCCTGCAAAGAACAGGCAGGAGCAGGGTATCCCCGCGAAAGTGACAAAGGCGCATGACATCGATTTTGTATTTTATCATTTATTTAATTATTGCATGACATTCCGGAAAAAATTTATTCCTGCTAACGAGTCGGCTTTATGGGATTCAAAATGGCTCTTTGCACAGAAAGACAAAAAATTAAAAGCTTATCTTGAAGATTCTTCCGCAAAGGCAAAGGATATCGATGACGCTATAATTTCGAGAATAAGCACGCTTTCGGAACGCGTTGAGAAGAGCAGAAGGCTGGGCGTCATTGCTGTTGTGTTCAACATCGATATAATAAAACAATCATCTGCCAGGAACATAAGCCAGATAATTAAGATCGCGCTTATAATTCTGGCGCTCAGCATTGTCGCAATATTTTTTGTGCTGAACTATAATGTCAAGAATTTGAAGAAGCTTGAGCGGTGGGCTATTGACGTGAGCAAAGGCAATCTTGACGAAAAGATACATATTGCGACGAACGACGAAATAGGAAGGCTCGGCGATATCACTAATTACATGATCGATGAGATCAAGGTCAAATATCATCTTGAAAAATTTGTATCCAAGTCGACAAAGAGCATGATCGAGAAGCAAAAATCCGAAGCAGGAGAGCTCGACCTTGGGGTTACTGGCAGGAATAATTTCGCATTTATTTTTTCCGATGTGCGCGGGTTTACTTCTTTCTCGGAAAAGGAAGACCCTGGCACTGTTGTTGAAGTACTGAACTTTTATCTTGAACTACAGTCGAAGATCGTGAAAAGCAATAAAGGGGATATCGACGATTATGTGGGCGACCAGATAATGGCACATTTTTCCGGCGAGAAGAGGGCCGATCGCGCAATTGAAACCGGAATCAAGATTATGAAGGAGATCGTGGCTGTAAACGCGGAAAGGAAAAAGGCCGGGCTTCCGGTTTTTGAAGTAGGCATAGGAGTTCACGGCGGTGATGTTGTTGTAGGGAATATAGGTTCTAAGTTCAGGATGGATTTCACAAGTGTGGGCGATACAGTGAATTTAACATCGCGGCTCTGCTCGGCCGCTGATCCGGGTGAGATTCTTGTTTCCCAGGACCTTTTCCAGATGACAAAGAAGAAATTTAAAAAGATAGACTGTTCTCCTATCGACGTTAAAGGGAAAGAGAAGAAAGTTAAGATCGTTAAGATTGTTTATTGATTAATTTAATTTTCTTTATCCCACCAGATGACAGCCCAGGTTACTTTTTGTTTGTAGTCTAATGTCCATTTCCCGCTGGCGTTAACGAGATGATCATGAAGAAATTTTTGCAGCTTTTTTTCTTCAGGTTTTGTCAGATCCTGAAACATCCATTTGTAGGAATTCAAACCAGCTTCATAGCTGTCATATATTTTAGTAACATTTTTTTGTATAATAAAATCAATCCTGGCCCGTATCCCCATTTGATAGATAACGTTATAAACATAAAGATAATCCGGGTACGGAACGTATTTTCTCCCGATTGCTTCAAAGATATTCCTGTCGAACGGGCCGTCTCCCGCGACAGTTGAAAGATAAACGCGTTTGCGCGCAGCCTTATCCAGTTTAATAATGGCAGCCTTTATATCCTCAACCGCAAGCGAACGCGATGCAATGGCGACGTCGTATACGCCTATGCCTGCTTTACCCCAGTCATCCTCCCAGCTTGCTTTGATCGTTTTGATATTCTGAAAACCGCGTTTAGTTGCTTCTTCACTCAGTATCTCAATCATTTTATCGGAAAAATCTACAGCGGTTATCTCTTTCACTTTCCCTGCAAGCGGTATTGCGAGCGTTCCTCCTCCGCAGCCCATATCCAGGACTGTCCATGAACGTCGCGGTTTCATAATTTTAATGAATTCGGTCGGGTACGCGGATTTTGCCGCGTTATCCGCAAACGAAGGCGCTCTTTTGTTCCAGTATTCCCTGTGCCTGTGCCGTTTGTATTGCTGTTTCGCTTTTTGCTTTTTAAAAATTTCGTTCCAGTCAATGTCCTGAATATCAATAATCTGATTTAATGATTTTTTCATATTACACTTATTTTAAAAAAAATTTATTTACCGGTTTTTGAGTAATAGGTTGTTGTACCTGCGCATGTCCTGCATATAGTCTTATCGTCCTTTACCAGCTCTTTTGCGTCCATTACGCGTTCTCCGCAGGATGAACATACTACGGACCTGACCGGCCTCCCAGGCAGGTCTTCCGGTTTCAGTGTAACACTGACTTCATGAACGTCGAAAAGCTCTTCATCTGTTTTAACGGAATAATAGTCCGGAGTGTGCGGATTCTTTTCCATCATTTCCCTTGTAATAACCTTATCCCCGTCCCGGTTTTTTGCCGCAACCCTGACCGCTTTTCCGGTTTTCAGGTTGATGAATGTGGCAGCCATCTTTCCGTAATCCATGATCTTCATGGTGCGTTTGCCCGGATGGCAGCCTGTAACCGCGAGAATCGCGTCGGTAGCGCATCTGTCTATCTCGACAAAAATCATCAGGTTTTTGCGGTCTTTGCCCTTCGGGTCAAGGATGCCGACAGATTTCATCCCGACTATGGACATGCGGGTGCCGATCATTATCCCTCCGCAAACTTCCCCGTGGAATTGTCTCGCTGTTTCAAGACAGGCGTCATAATTTAAATAATCCGTTTCCATTAAAATTATCCTTAAATGATTTAAGATTTAAATGCCGCATCGTTAAGCAATCAGAAACATATCGTATACTGCTGTCAAGCAGTTAATTGTTTTTTGATTCGAAGCATATTAAGAAATTAATATCTTTTTGGATATAATAATTAGCGGTGATTTTTTAACGGGTTTAATAACCCGGATGCAGGCTCAGCTTAATTTCTTTTCATTATCTGGGCGACTGCTTTTTCCAATCCTTCGAGGGTCAGCTCAAACATGGGAAATACCTGCTGGATAAGGCCAATTGTATGTGTATACCTCCATTCAGTGGCCATTACAGGATTCAGCCATACTGAATGAGGGAAGGTTTTTGCGATAAACTTTAATCTCTCGTAACTGGGTTTTCCGGATCGTTCTTCCATGTAGATTGATCCATTTGTATACGATAGTTCGTAAGGCGCCATGCTGGCGTCACCTACAAATATAAATCTTGTTTCCGGATCTAGGCGTACCAGTTCGTCCACAGGGAATGGTTTGGAGTACCTTTGCGGATCTTCCCATATACTGCCGTAAATTGTATTATGGAAAAAGAATGTTTTAAGATCCTTAAACTGCGCACGGGCATAATTAAAGAGGGTTTGCACCAGTTCAATATACGGATCCATTGACCAGCCGCCGTTATCAATCACTAATACAACTTTTAACCTGTCCCTTAGGCTTCGGTCGTATATGATCTCAATTTCCCCTGCTTTTTTCATTGTTTCGTAAATGGTTTTATCGATATTTACCCTGTCTTTGGGGCCAAACGGAACCATATTGCGCAGCCTTTTAAGAGCTTCGCCAATTTGAGACGGCGTCATAGGCCCCATCTGCGAGTAATCGCGGTACCTGCGGTCCATAGCGACCTTGATTGCCGATTTATTGTGTGATACGCCGCCGACTCTCATGCCGCCAGGATTATACCCGGAATGGCCTACAGGAGAATACCCGCCAGTGCCTATCCATTTTTTTCCGCCATGATGCTCTTCTTTCTGGTCCTTTAAACGGTCCATAAAGTATTTTATAAGCTCTTCCGGGCTTAGCTTAGTAAGATCATTTTCATCAATACCAAGCGCATCTGCAATTCCCTTCGGGTCCTTCAGCCATTCCTCAAGCATGGCGCGTGCTATCTCTTCCATCTCGAATTCTTCAGGATCCTTTAATTCAATACCTTTAAAGTGATGCGCAAATACCTGGTCGTAAAGGTCAAAGTATTTCTCGCTTTTAACCAGGATGGAGCGGGCGCCTGTATAAAAATCATCGGTAGAATTAATAATACCCATGCTAAGGGCTTTATGAAGTCTTAAGAAGGAGGTAGGTGAAACAGGGATGCCTACTTTTTTAAGTAAAAAAAAGAAATCTATAAACATGATATTTTTTATTCTTTAGTTCTTGCTACAGTATTTTGCGCCGTCATGTAATCCGGACTTTTTTTAAATAAAATGCCTAAAAACGGAACATCTCCTTTAAGGTCTTTAATCTTAAAATCAGGGTCTGCTTTTAATGCCCTTATCCAGTTTATGAGTTCGCGTGTTGCCGGTTTCTTTTCAATCCCTCTTATTTCCCTGAGGCGATAAAATGTTTTAATGGCGCTCTCCAGCAATTCCCTGTCCAGATCGGTAAAATGTACCTGTACTATCCTTCTCATCATGTCAGGTTCAGGGAAAGCAATGTGGTGGAAATTGCAGCGTCCGAGAAACGGATCCGAAAGGTCTTTCTTGGCGTTTGATGTGATAATAATAACAGGGCGGTGTTTGGCTTTTATTGTCTTATCTATTTCCATTATATCAAATTCCATCTGGTCGAGAACATCCAGCATATCATCCTGAAAATCCGTATCTGCCTTATCTATTTCATCGATTAAAAGAATCACTCTTTTATCGGAAACAAATGACTGGCCGATCTTGCCCATCTTTATATATTCCTCAATATTGCTTACCTCTCTTTTGGAATCCCCGAAACGGCTGTCATTCAGCCTTGTAAGCGTATCATATTGATATAGAGCGTCTATAAGTTTCATGCTCGACTTTACATTAAGGATTATCAGTTTCATGCTGGAAGCGTCGGCAATGGCATGTGCCAGCATGGTTTTTCCTGTGCCAGGTTCGCCTTTCAGAAGAAGAGGCATTTCCAGCGCCATCGAAATGTTTACTATCTTTGCAAGTTCTTCATCCAGTACATATTTGGAAGATCCGGCAAATTCATTTTGTTTATGTCCTTTAAACATATTATACTCCTTTATTCATTATAACAAAAATTCTAATATTCGGCTATAAAGAACACCCGAAAGCTAAAATGCAAAAACATATATGTGTTTTTTATTCGTAATGTCTTATAAGTTTACACTAAATAATTCTATTTATCTGTTAGTTCAGGAAAACAAACAAATCGTGTCAAGCTGCTTTTCAAAATAAAAGTTAAAAAATTAACTCAATATAGCAATATGTATGGTTTTGGGATGCATCCGAAATGATGTTTTAAAACTTGTTTTTTTTAAACGAGAGATAAGTTTTTAATTATTCCCGTCAATTTCCGGGAACGGGTTTCTCCATTGCCATCCGGTCTCTCCTGTTTTTTTATAATGCTCTAATCTTCTAATGGTTAATTCTGCAAAAACCGGATCCATATCGAATGTAAATACCCTTCGTCCTGATTTTTCTCCGGCTATAAGAGTGGTTCCGGAATGAGAAAAAGAATCCATTATAATATCGCCTGTTTTACTGCTTGTTTCAATTATTCTTTCAATTGCTTTTAACGGTTTTTGCGCGTAGCAACCCGGCACATTCTCTTCCATCCTGTAAAATACCTGCTGAATGTCTATCCACACGTTTCCCGGCCTTATGGTGTCCGATTTGCTGCGCTCCATATTTTCCTGTCTTCTTCCGGCAACTGTTTTATAATATCCTTTAAGCACCTTGGGAATATCGGTATAAACCACTTTAAAATCAGGGTTCCCTTTTGTATAATGCAGAAGCTCCTGCCTTATCCACATCCAGTTTTTCTGAGTGCCGTAACCTCTCTGATTACGGAGCGTAATAAAATTTTTTGGTTTAAGATTTTTGAATTCTCTCATCATAATCATAAAGTCGGGCAGAGGCTTAAAGTCGTCCTTGTAGTCCGCGCCCAGCCAAATGTAAAGATGCGCATTATCATTCATTATTTGCAAAGCGTTCCCGACCCATTTGCGCGAAAAATCCATATAATCATGATGATCGATTTTGAATAAATTGTCCGTGTTCGCTTTCCCTACTTTTACGTTATATGGAGGATCGTTGATGATGAGGGACGGACTTTCGTCCGAAGCAATTTTTTTAAGATGATTGAAATCTGTCGCATCTAGCACGCCAACCCTGTGCCCGGAATCGCTTTCCCAAATGTCGCCCTGCTTAAGCCTGCAATAAGGCAAAATTATTTTTCTCAGTTCATTGTCCGCATCAAGACGGCCTAGCCTTTCAGTAGTGCCATCTTTATCTTTAAAATTATTTACTATTGTCTCATCTAATTCAGGAAAAAGTTCCATATAACTATCTTTATCTTTGTTCAATTACAGAACCCTCTTACGGTTGCATTATTAAGCAAATCGATATTTTGTGTTTTTTTGTATTGCAGAAATTTCTATTAGCCTGGATTTATTAGCTCCTTCGATTTTAGTCAAGACCTAATAATAATTCAGCAGGATAGTATTTTTAATCATTACCGGTTTTTCTGATTATAAGCGTATAAAAAAGTTAACCCACGGATAATCCGCGGGTTAATAAAAAAATTTAAAATATTTTTTAATTCAAGATCATACGGCCTAAGCACTAGCTACGGCGCATTCCGACAAAATCACTCAGTGTTGCCCTGCTCACAACGTCTTTCGGGATATCGGCAATATTCTGACTGCCTGTTAAGATCATGGCAAGTTCGAGTTCCTTTTTTAGCGCCTTGAGATAGAACGATACTCCCTTGTCGAGCATCCCGACCGCTGCGATTGTTACCGGACGCCCTATAAGCACAAAGTCCGCACCCAGCGCGAGCGCCTTCAGCACATCGACGCCTGTCCTGAACCCGCCGTCTATCAGAATTCGCACGTGTCCCTTAACAGCTCTCGCGATGTCCTCAAGAACGTCCATAGATCCAGGCATCCCGTCCAGAACACGACCCCCGTGATTGGAAACTATAATGGCATGAGCTCCTGCCTCAACCGCCAGCTCGGCGTCTTTTACGTTCATAATGCCTTTCAGAATAAACGGGAGCTGCGTGCTGGAAATTATTTCTTTCAGCTCTTCAACGCTCTTTGGCCCTACAGACTGATTCTTCATGGCCATAGTTTTAAACACAACAGCGTCTATGTCCATGCCGACAGCAGCAGCCTGGCTTTTCTCTGCTTTCTTTATCCTCTTAATTATTTCTTTGTTGTCGCTTCTCGGCTTGAATATCGGGATTCCCATTCCGTTGTTTTCGGAAATTGCCTGAAGGCCGATCTTGTATTTTTCCGGGCTGGCGCCGTCTCCAACAAATGCGATTGTGCCTGCGTTCATACATCCGGAAACAACAGCCCTGTTGTATTCAAGTTCGTCAATTGCTCCGCACAAATTCGTTACAGTTCCGGTTATTGGCGCAGCCATTACAGGGAAAGAAAGCGGAGTGCCGAAAAAGGCGGTTGATGTATCCGGATTAGTTATGCTGTGAATTACCCTTGTGTTTATTTTGTATCTTTTCAGGGCTTCAAGGTTTTCCCTGAACGAAGCCCCAGTGCCTATGCCTCCCATGCCCGGAACTCCGGACGGGCAATTTGCTCCGTCGCACGATTTGCACGCATAGCATACTTTTTTAAACTTTTCCCTTGCAGCATATCGAATGCTTTCCATGGAGATTTCCATATCCTGCACAACTTCAATCTTTAACACTGCTTTGCATTTGGCCACCGCCTGTTCGGCTTCCTCAAGCGTGTTTGCTACTGCAATTATATGGCCAGCCTTTTCAACATTTGAACGCGGTTTTACCACTTTATCGCCTTTTTTAACATTTAGGAAGATTTCCGCAATACCTGCGATTTTCAGAGCGTCTTCCAGTCCGTTTATATCCTTAACAATACCGGGCTCTGTTATAATTGCCCTCTCAATGCTAACCTTGTTTCTGATAGGTTCGAGATTGCCCGGCTCCTGGCCAAGCGCGATCTCTATAACGGCGCGCATAAGATCGACTCCTGAAGAAAGCGGATAAGTGTATGCGGACATAAATCCGCCGGAAAGCCTTGCGGCCAGTTCGCCTATTTTTGCGCCTTCGGAAGTTATTTTAATGTCGCCTTTCGCAGCACCCATGCTTATGCCGAGCGCCTTTATGCCCATCTTCATTACATTGCACGCATCATCAATAACCTGCGCAGGCAGGTTGGACGGCATTGTATGACCTATCTCAACAAAATACGGCTCGTAATTTATTATTCTGTCTGCAACACCGGTTATAGTAATTTCGTCGTTATATATCACAGCATCGATTGAAAGCTCGGGGCCTTGCATAAATTCTTCTATTAACACTTCGCCGTTCGGCGATGCTTCCTTCGCGAATTTGAAAGCATCCGCAAGCACATTCTTATCGTCAACACGCATTACGCCGCGCGCGCCCATGTTGCTCGAAGGCTTGATTACAACAGGGAATCCGAGCTTTTTACACGCTGTCTTTGCTTCTGCAAGCGACCATACGGGATAAAAATACGGGCAGGGCACCTTATGCTCGGTAAGCCTTGTTCTCATCTTTATTTTATTCGTGGCAGCTTCCGCGTCCTCGAACTTGATTCCGGGAAGATTAAGCGCGTTCGCAACAGCAGCTACGGTCATAGAGGCATCGGTGCCTGCAGTGAGAACGCCGCTAATTGGAGTAAGCTGGTTTTGCGCCCTGGCAGCCCTGACCGAGCCGTCAATATCGCGCGTGCTCATCACTACAGGAATATCCGCGTATTTCATGCCAATAGCTTCGGGATTGTAGTCAGTAACAATTACATTTAAGCCCATCTTTTGCGCAGCTTGAATGACAGGAACCTGAAGAAGTCCCCCGCCGATTACCATTACGGTTTTTTTCATGCTTATACCTCCATTAGCAAAACATAATCTCCGGGATTCAGGTAGAAAAATAAAGATGAAATTATGTCGCTTTTAGTATTTAAAAGATAATTAGTTACTAGATAATATCGGCATTTTTTAAAAGGTATTAAAGAAATAATATTAAAGGATTTTTTTTAAATTTTTCTGAAATAAACTCAGGCGAGTCCTTTAAGATATTTAAGGCGTGTATTTTCATCGAGTTTTTCGATCGCGTATCTGAGCATCGTCCTTGGCATTTTTTTATAATGCTTATTTAAAAAGGTTTTTAGGATATTTACATTGCGCTTTCCTGCTTCACGAAGCATCCATCCCACCGCTTTGTGTATTAAATCGTGCTTATGATTTAAAAGCAACTCCGACAGTTTAAGGGTGTCGGAAAAATCATTATTTTTTATAAATGCGTATGAAGCCAGTACAGCTATGCGCTGTTTCCATAGATTGCCGGATTTTGCAAGTTCATAAAGATACGACCTGTTTTTATCCAGCAGGTATTCACCCGCTATTTTCGGAGCTGAAAGATCCACAAGGTCCCAGTTATTAATATATTCATAATTATCCATATATAGTTCAAAGATTTCTTTTCTCAGGCCAGGGTCGGCCTTATTGAATTTTTCGCAAAGTATTAAAAGCGCGGTAAGCCTGCACTCATGAATTTTATCATGCAGCAGTTTTTCAATTTCCTTCAGTCCTGCGTCCCTGAATTTTTTCGCCGTAACACGCTGCTCTGGAACGGTAATCCCGATAAAAATATCGCCTTCGCCGTACTGGTCAGGCCCTGTTTTGAAAAACCTCTGCAGGCCTTTTGCTTTTTCTTTGTTCGCTTTGCTTAATAATTCAGATTTTATTTGTTCGAAGTTATGCATAAATTAGTAAAATTATGAATCTTTTAATTATATCCAGACCGAAGAATCGACCAGTACTCTGCTCATCTTTTTCTCAAATGATCGAGATTGACATCAAGCTCAACTTTCCCCTGATACTTTTTAATATTACGTATCTTTTCTTTCTGTACCAGGTTTATTAAAGCAGCTTCTAATACATCTGTTTTTGTTTTAATTTTTGTTATCTTCATTGCATCGCATATAAGTTCTTCCGGAAGTTCAACAGTTGTTCTCATAGCATTCTCCTCTGTGCATATTATATTTTCAATTGATATATATTATTAATATTATTTATCGAAATCATGAGCTGGACTTGCGACTGTAAGCAAAGGTAAATAATAGCTAAAATATTTTGAACCACTTATGAATTTTTTAAACAAATTGACCGGGCAAGTATCCGACACATGCAATGTTATGTTTTTTTATTTTATAACTTTTAATCCCAAATGTTGTTCCATGGGATCAAAATCTTTATCGTTATGGATTAGTGGAAAATTATTTTTAATACAAAAGGTAGCAATAATAACATCTATTGTTTTTCGTACTGTTATTCCCTGTTTTCTTAATTTCCTAAAATTTTGGGCAGCTTTAAACGCGATTTCTTTACCAACAAAATCAAAATATTCGAGAGAGTTCATGATCTCTTTTGCCTGATTATAATCCTTTTCATCTTTAAATCCCTGGAGGAATTCTGCTATAATTATATCTCCAGTGATAATTCGATAATTTAGCAATTCTCGATCTAAAATATCTGTATGTGGAGCGCTTATACCTTTAAAATAATCTATCCAGACTGAAGTATCTGCTACTATCATTTGTCTGTTCTCATTTTATTTAGATCACCTTCCCAGTTAAGCTTTCCGCGATATTTACGAATTTTAGATTGATTCTTCATAGTGATCAATAGCTTAAGCGCTTCCTCAACAGTTTCCTTCTTCGTCTTATATCCCGAAGCATTAATTGCTTTTATCATTAGATTATCGTCGATTACAATATTAGTTCTCATCTCGTTCTCCTGTGTGTATTATTTGATTATAACATACACATTATATGAAATAATTTCAAGTGAGATTTTTATTTCAACGCCTTGAAACATAATACCCCGCCGACACCGCAGGTGGCGGTTGATACATCAGTATCAGGGGCTTGCCCCGGGAAATTTTATTTTTACTGTACCCTTCTAGAACCTAACATGTTATTATACGGCAATAAGGAGAATAAAATGCATTGCTTTACTTCGCCACTACGAGCTTCTGTGTAGAATTTAATATGATGCGTCCGTCCCGCGCGCGTTTTGCCTCAAAGCGTATAAAATAAAGTCCCACGCCCAGCTTTTTGCGCGCTTTGTTCTCGCCCGACCACCCGCCTTCCTTTATGTTCTGGCCGCCTTTGCGAAAACCGTTGTCTATGAGTGTAGCCACAGGCCTGCCTTTCACATCGTGTGCAGTGATCGTTACGTAAGCATCATCCGAGAGATAATACGCGGGATAGCATACAGGATGTTCATCCGTAAGCACGTTGTTAAGAATACGAGTGGGCCAGGGTGTAAAGACAGTGGGAGTCTGGACCATGAATGTATATTCAAAATTGTTTGGATCGCCATCAGTGGTAGAGTCAATATCTGAATAAGTTGGGGTACTATTCCTAATTGATTCAATAACCAATCTGCAATATAATCCTTCTATAAGAAACTGATTATTACTTGGGATATATCCTTGCCAGGTATTAGGACCTGATTTAGAACAGGAAATTCTAGAATAATTTATTCCTTCTGTTCCGTTAACTGCTGTTCCAGAAACATTAACTAGATTAGTCCCTGTGGTTCCTGATCCATCATCCTGTGCTAAAATTATGTTTACGTTATCTGGCTGATCCCCGGCAGATACGATATAAGTTGTTACTCTAAGTGAAGATTTTCTGAGCGGTCTTGTTGATGCATTAATACTAGCTGCAAACTGAGCATAAGTATAATTAGTAATTCCATCTGTAATTAAAGCTTCAATGGTGGTAGGACTTGTTTGTATTGTGGCAAATCCATAAGTGTTTGGCGCTCCTGAAAAACAAGCATCGCTAGTGCTTATAGAAGGAGACGCAGCAAGAGGTGGTGAAGTTGATGAGACAGGGTGTTCAACCTCCTGACCAAATAGGTCAACAGCCGTAATAAAATAATCATATCTTGTTAGCGGGACAAGGCCGGTTATTGTGGCGGACGGTGTGCCAATAAGACCTAAATTCGCATACCCAATAGTACCTGTGTCCACAATAGTCCATATAGAAGCAGTACTTAATTTGTAATATACTCTGTATGTAAAAAAGTCCTCGTCAGGTGCAACTGATACAAGAGGTGTCCAATTCAATGTAAATGATGTTGCTCCTATAGGATTAACACTTACAAAACCCGTAAACCGCGTCTCACCAACTCCGGGTGCATTATTATCCCCCGGCGGGTCATTGCGGTCCCAGAGAATAGCAGGGCTGGCCGGCTGAGTAACTCTGCCGGCAACGTTCTGCTCACTATCGAAAACGCTTCCGGAAATTGCTATTACCTGATAGGATATTGAAGTTGTTTGCCCTGTGGGTGTTTGAGCAAGCGCCGGGATTGTTACAGTACCGGTGCCGCTCCCGGCACTATCGGCAATCACAACAGGAAATGTGTTTGTCCCATCGGATACTGTAATTGTGGTGGTACCAATCATTAGAGCACCACCGAATTGTCTGCTAGCACCGATTGTTATCTGTGTTCCTGGAACATTTACACTGCGATAAAAAGTAGGCGGAGTTGTAACACCACCTCCGTTAACAAAAGTAATAGTATCAATTTGAACCCGGTCACAGATAAGTCCAAGGCTATTTTGAGATGTTTCACTTGCTCCCCCGGTGGTCATGCTGGCGACTACAGTCCATGAATGGTTGCCGACGCCCAATGCGGTTGGAACCGCAATGAATGACGGCACTGTGAACGAGAGATCATCGTCAGCTATAGTTCGCCATCCGGCTCCGCGATAAGTCGTTAGTCCATCAGTGTATAGTGTTGATAAACTAAGTTCACCGGGATCAATGGCGTTTATTTTATCTGAAACTGTTGCACCTGTAACGTTATAAACAACAACTCCGGTAACATTAAAAGAACTATGCCATGGATTTACATACCCGTCTGCAGCAACTGTAGTAGCTCCGGTATTCTGCGCAAAGCTTGCAACCCATATTGAAGAGCAAACGCCAAAGGAAAAAGTTTTAATATCTGAATCGTTTGATGGAGTAGTAGTCTCGTTAACAGTAGCCGTGACGCTGTTCGGGCCTGCGGCAGTTTCCGCCATATTCCACGCAAATGTAATATCGATTTGATAGTTAAGGTTTGACCAACTGGATGAGCTGTCGAGGGTAACGGTAGCTGTAGATGAGTCCGTACCTGCTGTGAATACTCCTGTTCCGCCTATAGCGATTGAGGAGATCGGTATGGTAAATGTTATTGGACCTGTAATTGTAAGAAGAATATTGCCGGTTCCCCAGTATGCCTGATTTGTTGCAGCCGGGTCGGATACCTGCACCCTAAACCTGTATCCATCGGTTGCAGGTTGATGCCCAGCCAGATAATATGAATTTCCGTTTGAGAGCGTCCTAGGGAGTGCAGGTGTCAGTGTTACTGATGTAGCAGTAAGCGCAGCATGAAGCGATGCCGCGGGCAGTAAAAGAGCTATTATTAAAAATATAATTTGTTTTTTCATTGCTATATACAGCGATTCGTTTAATTTTATTAAATATTTATAAATATCCAATTAAAATAACAAAATAACATCGCTTTTTACAACATTTTTTTATGTTTAATTTAAAAAATTCAAAATAATGCGTATCTGAGGATTAAATTTCATGGGAATCATTTAATAAGCTATCATAGGTCATAGAAGCAATCAGATGCTTTTAATCCTGAGAAAAATAGTTTCTCTACAATATTTAAGATTTAAAATTAGCACACCTATAAAATCTTTTTTAGTAACTGTTCTTTTGTTATTTTAAAATGATTCGCTACGTCTGTGAGAATTGAATTTAAAGTGCCGACTTATATGTTTTTATGCGCCGGGATAGTTACGTGGTGTTCGCCATTTTCTTTTGTAGTTAATCTGATGTGACTGCTGGTTTGCCTTGTGACAATATAACCAAGTTTCCCAAGCAGTTTTGTGAGGGATAAACCACTGATATCGCGTGGCAATTTCAAAGAGCAATAGCCTCCTCTTTAACAAAGTGAAGTTTTATTATTTGTGGACTTTCTTTTTCATCAAAATGACACTTTACTGCATCCCTAATGTTTTCTTTTAATTCATCAATATTATCACCTTCTGTAAAAATTGAATGACCCAGAGCCTTTGCTTCATATCCGTCTTCGATCGATTCTTCAATGTAAAATATAATTTCATTTTTCATTTGTCCGCCTTTATGTTTAAAAAAAATTTGTTTTATCTTTTGGCTGCATTTGATCTTAATGTATTTATTTTTTATTAAAAATCAACAATATTTTTTTCCGGGTAATCATCATTTACAGGTGATTAAAAAGCTATCCAGGACTTGTTTTTATCCGACCGGCTGCAATTATTATACTGAATAAAGTAAAAAGCGAATCTGAAACGGTGTGGATATGTATTTGTTTGCAGGATGTCTTATGCAGGTAGATAAAAGAACAGTTCTCTGTATTGTGAAAAAGTTTCTTCTATAGGATAATATACAAAAATAGCTTACAGAAATTAGTAAAAATCAGCCGGTTTTTTTATTTTTTAATATATATCTGCTTTATTTATAAAAAAATAATTTCTTGACACTACATCATATATGACGTATATTTCATTTAATGGAAAGCAAATGGCATATCATCTACTATGAAACAGCAAAAGAAGAATGCCCTATCGAGGATTTCATCAATTCAAGAAGTATAAAAAACCGAGCTAAAATATTTAGCTGGCTTGAACAGCTCGAAGCACATGGACCGAACCTGCCGAGACCTTACGCGGATCTGCTTGAAGACGGGGTCCATGAACTTAGAATAAAACTGTCCGGGGATCAGGTTAGAATAATTTATTTTTTCTGTTATAAAGATTTCATAATCCTGACCCACTCGTTCATTAAAACTACTGATAAAGTCCCGAAAATCGAAATTGAAAAAGCAAAAAAATTCAGATATGACTTTATTGCCAGATACAGCGAAACCGAATTAAGGAGCAAACACAATGAGAACCTTTAAAAAACAACTGGCCGAACAAAAGAAAAATCCAGAATTCGCCAAGGTCTATGATGAAGAAAAAAAAATTATAGAATTAGCAGTGAAGATTGCTGCGGAAAGGAACAAACAGGGGATTACACAGGCTGAGCTTGCAAAAAAAGCTCATGTAACTCAGCAACAGCTTTCAAAAGTTGAAAATGGCGCTAATTATACAATTAAAACTTTCTTGAGAATCACCGCAGCGCTTAGAATGCATCTACTTTAATCTGTATGCCGGCAGAACCTGCTTTACGGTCACTGCAAACTATATTGAGTGCTTTTGATGCGATCAATAGAACGTAATTAACATTTTTCTAATTAATCACCAAAAACAATTGCAGTTTTACACGCGTTTTTATATATTTAGTTGGTAGCTCTTATCAGGTTTGTATTTGTAATATTAATGTTTTTACGGTTAGCTATATGAAAAACTTAAAGAAATATTATCACATAATAACTATTCTGTTTTTATTTTTGCTTGCTTCTTCGTGCGGCAAAAACGCGTCTACGGTAAATCCGGGGGATTATACTGAGGGCGGAGGCGGTGGTGAGCCGGGGTATTCCTATCCTTATGTAACTGAAGTATATCCGGCGAATGCGACAACCGCGCCTATTAATACCGACTATGTTATTCTTTTCAATATACCTGTAAATATTGCTACTTTAACTGATACTAATTTAATTGTAACATCAAACATGAGGCCAACGTTGATACAAGGGGTAGATATGGATCTTTATCCCGGATTAAATTACGCGAGATTAGACTTTACTCCAGATTTAAGCTATGGCGAAATTATAACTGTCACAACAACTGCAGGGATCCGCGACAGTGCCAATAATATAGCTCTTAATAATCCGCAGTCAAATACTTTTACTGCTGATACCGCACCGGATACGGCTGATCCGGATGTGAACGCGGGTACAGCAAATCCCGCAAACACCGCAACAGACATAGCAATAAATACGACTGTATCTATCGACTTTGACGAGACAACTATTGATCCTTCTACAATCAACAGCAGTACATTTTATCTTGAACGCGTATCCGACAGCACGCTGGTTACTGCAACATATACTTATTCAGCTCCGACAGCCACTCTTACTCCATCTGCGGATCTGTTGAACTATACGTGGTATAGGGCCTGGGTAACAACAGGAATTAGAGATCTTTCGGGAAATTACCTCCCGGGAAATTACTTCTGGACTTTTAGAACAGTCCAGTTCCCCGATGCACCGTCGGGGAATCCGGGGATTGAAGGTTCACCCTCAATCAGCTCTGTTACAGATGTTTCTGCAACAATAAACTGGACAACAAATGAAGCAACAAATTATACAATAAATTACGACACAGGCTCATCTTTCGGTTTAACATCAAGCAGTGCTTCTTATACTACTGTGCATTCTGTTGCTTTAGGCGCTTTAAACGACGGGAAACGCTATTTTTATAATATCGTATTTGACGACCAGTTCAGCGGAGTCCCTGCAGTAACATCAATCACATACCAGTTCAACACAGCAACAGCTGAAACTCCGACTACAATAAGCGGCGGAGCAAACTACCAGATGCTTGCGAGGTATATTCCACGTAAAGCAGGCGTTACAAATTCGGGAGCTTTTATGTTCTGGTCCGATGTAAATGCTGGTGTTGGACACATCAGCGGCAAACTCTATAACAGTACTTTTACTCAACAATGGTCGAGCGGTATTTATACTGAAGCTGGACAGACTTATACTTATCAGTCCGCAGTTGAAGACGATGCGGGCGGAGTGATTGTCTTAGCTTCCCACAGTACAGGACTTTTCGCGAAACGCTTAAACAGCGGAGGCACCTTTGTAAACTGGGGAACAGATGCTGATCAGGCAACCGATAGAGGTCTGCCTATTAAGCTTACGGCAACCGGTACAAAAATATCCGCTGCTCCTGTATACAGTGGATTTTTTACGGCGAGAAGAACTGGCAATGCCACGATGAATATACCGGCAAATCCATTTTATGATTTTACTCAAAACTTAATAGCAGGAATCACGGATGGAGATATTGTCTACAATGAGGATACATATGGTGATGCAACTCTTACAAGAAGTACTAACTACAGACATGTCATTGGACAAAGTTCAGTTGTAATTACAACAGCTGATCCAAACTATGTTATTGCTGATCAAACTGCTGATGGCAGCGGGACTGCTTTTGACCATCATACATATACAACTAATCCAAATGCACTTGTAACTCCTTATGCGAGTGGGAACGATTATGTATATACGGACCATGGAGTAACAACGACAGCTGCTTTGACTAATCTAGCAGGATTTGGCGGAAATTTTGCTCGAGTAATTGCTATTACTAACTCTGTAGGTGGAATTACGCGTATATTCAACGGGGTTGAACAAAACAGCATAGCAGCACCTCCCATTCATGTTTATGATCCCGGAGCTAACTATACAGGAGTCCCGATTGATGTAGGAGACTACATTCTAAATACGAGTAATCCTTCAGTAACAACAATTACTGATGTAACCACTGGACATCCTTCCTATCCGACTCCTCCTTATCCAGGCCCAGATGAGTATTTATGGCTAACCAATGATATTTTTAATATCACAACCAACGAAAATTACAATATATATGACAGATACTGTCTCGATCATTCATCAGACACTGATCAATTTACAGCATTTGATCAAATACAATTTGATAATGCTACAATCAATATAACAGCAGGCAATTCTTACAATATTTATAATACAGGTATTGAAAGTTCAGCACAGAGTCCGCCAAGTAATCCTCTGTTTGTTGACGGAGTAGACTTTTCAACAGGCAATGCAGTTATTTCAGGAGATATAGTATTTAATTACGCAACCGGTACTGTTGGTGTAGTAAACAATGATGCATATAGAGCTTATGGCGCACTTGGAATTAATGGGCCTGCTACTATGTTTTCAGGTACAAATGGATTCAGAATTTTACGATTAGCCACAGGCTATACATTCAGTGATATTATAGATAGCGGGATTGCCGCTGCAGGTACTACTACGACTGTACTGAGAGACGCAACTATCAGCGGAGCTGCAGTAGGCGATGTTGTTTACAATGTCACGGATGCTACTCATTCTGTAATTGTATCGATTTCCGCACCAGATTATACTTTAGCGGGTAGTCCATCCTTTGCCGTTAATGATCGTTACATCATTCTAAGGCCTACTACTGGTATTTTATATGCGTGGGAAGAAGGGACTACTGTTCGCTGGAGGATTTACACTGCTTACGGGACACCGCCTACTCCATTGAATACAGAACAAACTATTAATAATGCACGCAATCCGATTGTAATCTCAAATGGATTAGGAAGTGCGTTTATTGTATATGAGGATACAAGTGCTATTAGTGATATCAATGCCAGATTAATCAATGCGATTGGTACTGTTGTTTCCAATACTCCTATCGATACAGTTAATAGCAACGAAACAATAGTAAAAGTTATTAGCGATAATACCGGCGGATTTGTTGTTCTATATAGATTAAACGCAACAAGTGCTCTTCGTGTTCAACGAATAGACAATGCCGGTGCAGCACAATGGGGCGCCGGCGCAGGACTTGCTGTAGGAAATCCAGCAAACATCGACACTACAACTCCGATTAGTGATGCAGTTGATATAGTTTACGACGGCGCAAATAGTGTAATAGTTGTTGCACAGATAGGCAATGATATCTGGGCAAGAAGAGTCGGCACTGTATGGACGGACGGAGCAGTAGCTGCCGGTCAATACATTTCCAATCCTGCAGGCACAAGCATTCAGCAGAAACCGAAAATCTACACGAACTGGACAGATGCGATCATTACATGGGAAGACAACAGATTCGTAACAGGCTGTGGTTACGGCATATTCGGCATGCGAATTGGCGCTGCTACGGGAACAAAAAGCGCTATCGCGACATGGGATGCAGATTCGGATGCTGGCACAGACATGAACGGCGTATCGATCATTTTAAACTCAGCTAACGGGTACTGGCCTAATGCGCTCATAGTACCGTATAACAATAATGGCAGAGCAAAGCTGATATGGGATGACTGGCGAAACAGCGCTTTAGAGGACAGTAATATAGAATCATACGACCTGTATGACGGAACTACATGGTTTGCGCCTTACCCATAATATTGAAAAGGTGTCGGCACAATTGCGTTAATTTTTGGAAGACTGGAGAAACGTAAACGCGACAATGCCAGACCTGGTATACCTTAAAAACGTATTCCTGTCGGCTTTTTGTTTTTACTGTCCCAGAAAGGCGAAATTTCGAGCAGCCTTTCGATTATGGCAGGCAGCACGGACAGCGTATAGTCTATCTCTTCTTCAGTAGTGAACCTGCTAAGGCTGAACCTTATGGAACCGTGCGCAGAAGTAAAGGGAACGCCCATCGCCCTTAAAACGTGCGAAGGCTCAAGCGAGCCGGATGAGCACGCGGAACCCGATGATGCTGCAATGTTTTTTTCGTTCAGGTAAAGCAGTATCGATTCGCCCTCAATATACTCAAACCCTACATTGGTTGTGTTGGGCACACGCCTGTTTTTTGCGCCGTTAAGCCCGCAGTTCGCAAATTTTTTAAGTATACCGCTCTCGAGCTTATCACGCAGTTCCTCTATTCTTTGTTCTTTGTCCATATTTTTTAAAACAAGCTCCGCGGCCTTGCCCATGCCTATAATGCTGGCCACGTTTTCAGTACCGGGCCGAATGCCCTTTTCCTGATGCCCGCCGTGCAGGAGAGGCTGTATCTTTGTACCCATCTTAATATAAAGCGCACCGACTCCTTTCGGAGAATGAAATTTGTGCCCCGAGATAGAAAGCATGTCGCAGTTTATTTTTTTTACATCTATCGGAATTTTACCTACAGCCTGAACAGCATCTATGTGAAACGGAACATTCTTCTCTTTAAGAAAAGCGCCTATCTCTTCAACAGGGAAAATGACGCCGGTTTCATTATTCGCATACATAATGGAAACGACCGCAGTGTCGGCATCCACAGCTTCCTTCAGCTTGTCAAGGTTCAGGAGCCCTTCACGGTCTACAGGTATGTATGTGACGCGGTAACCGTCTCTCTCGAGCTTTTTGCACAGGTTAAGCACGGCCGGATGCTCAACCCTGGAAGTAATGATATGCTTTTTATCGTGATTCTGCGTCAATACGCCCATGATCGCCATGTTGTCGCTTTCTGTGCCGCAGCTCGTGAATACGATCTCGCGCTCGTGCTCTGCGCCCAGCATCTCAGCTACCTGCATCCTCGCTTTCGCGATAGATTTCGCAACGCTGCCTCCGAAATCGTACATGCTCGAAGGATTGCCATAGCGCTCGCAAAAATATGGCAGCATCTCCTCAAGCACAAGCGGGTCAACCATCGTAGTCGCGTTATTATCAAGATAAATTATTTTTTCCATATAAATAAGCCCTCTCGGAAAGTAACCTCACCTCCATAACATTCCTGCTCATGACCCCTTCTGGCCTGACGGCCATCTCCCCCTTAATAAGGGGGAGAAACCGCGAAGCGGCAGAGGGGGTTAATAAAGAATATTACGGGGCGAAGTTTATATATATATTTTACTTCTGCTCAATCACCTCTATGTCGCTCTCGACAAACTCTCTCAGCTTTTCCTGTACAAGGTGTTTTAGTGTGACGCTGGAAGCAACACAACCCGAGCAATGCCCGCGAAGCGACACATAAACCTTTTTATTATCAACGTCCACAAGCTCAATGTCACCGCCGTCCTGCTGAAGCTGCGGCCGTATAACGTCACTGATCGTTTTCTCGACAAGCTGCATTCTCTTTATGTTGGAAAGAGGCGCTTTCTTCTCCGGCGTTTCGGATTTTACCGAAATATGCAATTCCTCCTCAAGTATCCTTTCGATATCGGGAATGCACGAGCCGCATCCGCCGCCTGCCTTGGTATAATTCGTAACATCCTCAACAGTTTTTAAATTATTCTCGTGGATTGCTTTTCTTATCAATTGATCCGTAACCCCGAAACATTTGCAGATTATTTCGCCTTCCTGTTCAAGCTTGTCCGGCATCTTAATCCCTTTGTAAGATGCTATGGCTTTTTCAAGAGCCTCGCTTCCCATTACAGAACAGTGCATTTTCTCTTCCGGCAATCCGCCCAGGTAATCCACAATGTCTTTATTGGTAATTTTTTGTGCTTCCTCGAGCGTTTTTCCCTTTATCATCTCAGTGAGGGCTGAAGAAGAAGCAATGGCGCTTCCGCATCCGAATGTCTGGAACTTTGCGTCCGTGATGACATTGTCTTTTATTTTAAGGAATACTTTTAAAGCGTCGCCGCATACAAGGCTGCCCTCTTCACCGACTGCATCAGCGTCCTCAATTACGCCCACGTTTTTGGGATTCTTGTACAGTTCCTTTACTTTATCTGAATAATCCCACATATATAACCCCCGGAAATTATTTTCTTTATTATTTTTAATGCAATAGAAATATATACCCTATTATTTTAATATAACAGGAATAATTTTAAATATATAATATTTTCAACCAGAAAAAATAAAAATTGCAGAGTTTATTTACAACTCATTTCAATATCGGATTTATTTTTTGTATTTTTGAGATGAGTTATAATACATGGGTGTCCGATTTTTGCAACTTAGATTGCAAAAATAAATAAAAATTATTATTTAATCCGTTAATAAATTCTAATGTGCACTAATTTATTAGATCTACTATAGTTAAAATTGTTGATTTTTTATTAATAATAATTCATCTTTTATGCTTATTAGTGGTTATAAAAAATATTGACGTTAAAAAGAAAAAGCAAACCTGTTAAATCAAGAATAAAATTTTAAAAATAAAGAGATAAACCATGAATCTTAAAAGATATTTTACCAGAAAATCTTTTTTGGCAAAGGCCGCCGGAGTCGCGGGCGGCATTATGCTCCCATCTATTTTAATGAAAATATCCGGCAATTATTCAGACAGCGCACGGAATTCAGCACAGCTGAATGCAGCGCTCCCTGCAAATGACAGACTTGTAGTCGTAACGGGCCGTAATATTGCAAAACCGACAATTGAAAAGATGGCGCAAAAAGCCCTCGCTCAGTTTGGAGGTATCAGCCAGTTCGTAAAAAAAGGAATGAATGTTGTCATTAAACCCAATATAGCTTGGGATGCGCCCCCGGAAAACGCCGCTAATACTAATCCGGATTTAGTCGAGTACGTAGCAAGAATATGCAAAGAAGCAGGCGCAAAAGTTACTATATTCGACCGCACATGCAGCAGCGCGAGGCTCAGCTACAAACATAGCGGTGCTGAGGATGCGGCAAAAAAAGCTGGAGTTAAGCTGGAGTATATAGATGAGAGAAAATTTGTCGACGTAAAAGTCCCAAAGGGATTAAACCTGGAAACGCTTTCCGTGTACAAACCTATACTCGATGCCGATTTCGTAATTAACATGCCGATAGCGAAGCATCATTCAATAGCCGGGCTGACAATTTCGATGAAAAACCTGATGGGCGTAATAGGTGGAAATAGAGGCGCTTTGCACCGAAATATGGATGAGAACCTGGTTGACTTTGTAAAGGCAATAAGAAGCGATCTGGTCATTTGTGATTGTCTAAGGATACTCACAAATCACGGCCCAAACAGCGGAACTGCTGAAGACGTAAAAGAAACAAGAACTATAATCGTAGGCCGTAATCCTGTGAGCGTGGACGCATACGCATCTACATTGTTCGGAAAATCACCTTCCACTATTAAATTCCTTGCTCTTGCTCATAAAGAAAAAATGGGCGAGATAAATCCGGGTAAAATGAATATCCAGAAATTTGCTGTATGAAAAATAAACACTGGGCAAGAATCAGGGCAGCAGCCCAGCTCGTAATCTGGATTGCTTTTATTGCCGTGATCTTTGCAGGCAAAGACACAACAGACAATACTTTACTTTCAAACCTGCCGCGTCTCTCGCCGTTTCTCGGCATCAGCATATCCATTGCAACCCGTTCCATAGCGGATGTATTCTTTCCGGCTCTCGTGTTTCTTGCGCTTGCGGCAATACTAGGCAGATTTTTCTGCGGGTGGATCTGCCCCCTGGGAGCCACGCTGGATTGTACTGATAAATCGATTGCAAAAAAGGAAAGGATATCATCTGAAAAAAAAATATCCATTAAGTCATGGAAATATGTTGTTCTGCTCACTGCAATTATTCTTTCAGTTTTCGGCATCCAGGTTTCCGGCATAATCGATCCGATCTCTCTTTCAATACGAAGCTATGGCACGGTTATTTTCTCGTATCTCGATACAATTCTTAAAAATATATTTAATGCGCTTTATTATGTGCCCGGCTTAAATATCGTTTCTGAATTCATTTTTTCATTTTTAAAGGACCACCTGCTCGACTACAATCCGACACAGTATAATAACCATATTCCGGTTTTCTTATTCTTCGCAGGCCTTCTTATGCTCTCGGCGCTTACCCGCAGATTCTGGTGCAAGGCCTTGTGCCCGCTCGGAGCGATTTACTCGCTTACAGGCAAGGTCGCGTTTTTTAAAAGATATGTTGATACGGGGAAATGCACAAATTGTCTTGCCTGCGAAAAAAATTGCCGCATGGACGCCATTCATAATAAAGGAACAAAAACGCTCGAAGGCGAGTGCATCAAGTGTTTTGATTGTTTAAAAGCATGTAAGTTCGATGCAGTGAAATTTAAGTTCTCATTATCATTCCGTAAAAAAAATTTGGAAGATATTTCCGACAACGCGGAAGAGTATCCCGGCATTCAATTCACCCGGAAGAAATTATTATACTCGATCGCCGGGTCGCTGGTGGCAGTTCCTGTTCTTAAACAAAAGCCCGCATTCGCAATGGACTATTCCCATCTGCTACGTCCCCCGGGCGCGCTTCCGGAGCAGGACTTTGTGAATGCCTGCGTGCGCTGCGGCGCGTGCATGAAAGTATGCCCGACCAACGGACTTCATCCTGTGCTGTTCGAGTGCGGCCCGGACGCTGTTTTTACTCCGCAGCTAATCCCGCGCCTCGGCTACTGTGAAAAGAACTGCAACCAGTGCAGCGCTGTGTGTCCCAGCGGCGCGCTTAAGCTTGTGCCTATTCCGGAGAAAGAAACGACAGTGATCGGCACTGCATACATTATCCGCGATCTTTGCATACCATGGTCGGAATTCACAGACTGCCTTGTCTGCGAAGAAATGTGCCCCACAAAAAAGAAGTCCATCATGTTCAGGGAGGAAAACCTTGTGAACAAAGCAGGGCAAAGGGTGCGAATAAAGCTTCCGTATGTGCGTGAAGATACCTGCATAGGCTGCGGAACATGCGAAAATAAATGCCCTGTCCGCGGCAGCGCTGCCATACAGGTACGGACGACGAAAAAGACCTCTTTGTGAAATTCCGATTCGAACTAACTCCTATTGAAAATTAGTTGACCAATTAGACCATATTGGTTTCATTCATTATATGAAAATACTGCAATTAAATGAAGTAAAAACAAACCTTTCCGCAATTTTAAAAGAAGTAGGGACAGGAAAAGAAATAGGAATTTCCTATGGAAAGAAAAAAGAAACCATTGCCGTTATTGTCCCTATTAAGAATTATAATAAATTAAAAAAGCGGGTTCTTGGTACACTCAAAGGGAAAATGTCCGTTGAATTTAAACCGGGTTATAGAATGTCCGATAAGGAATTGCTTCGATCGTGAACTTCCTCGTTGATACACACATGCTTATCTGGCAGTCAATCGAAAACAGCCTCACCCTGATATCTTCTGATAAGGCAATCTCTAAATATCAGAAATATGGTTTAAAGATTATTTCTTAAAGTTTGGCTTAATGCACATGTGTCAGGTGAATACTATCATTAAACAACAACAAAAAGGGCTGCCCTTATTGGCAGCCCGTGTGTGAGCTCGTAAACCCAGCCGGCTTTTTACAGTATTTGTTCGCGAAAACAAATGCCCCGTACGCAGCAGCGCAGCCATACAGGTACGGACGCAGAAAAAAGCACTCAGGAGCTATGAAGGATACTCGTAAAATAGCTCCAAAAATTTAAAAAGCAAATCATTTATGTTATAAAATCAGCCCGGTAACACAAACCTTTATCCGCAATCGTTCGTTCAAAAGAAAGATTGCAGATGCAAAGTGATTCTATGTATACTAGTCATTATATTCATATACATACATGTGTCCATAACCGCTTCTGGTTATTATTGCTATCTTGCCATCTGCACCATTTGCAATACTTCTGCAACGATTATCAAAAGTATATGAACTAAAATTAATATCAGCTAATAACATATCAGTCGAATCATAGATTGCCAGCTTATTATAATAATAGTAGCCAATCTCATATTGATATATTAAAGCAAAATTTCCATCGCCTTGTAACGCGACTGATACATCATCAATTCCTTCCCCGGAGTTGCTTTCAAAAGTTATCGGGCCGGTTACTTTAACCCCGGCAGAACTGTAAACTGAATATTTTCCTGACAGATAGTCATTGCTGTCAGAATATACAAAGACAAAATTTCCGTTAGAAATCTGGGAAATTGACAATACCGATGAGGTTGATGTATTTACGGTTCCTGAAGTAACAGTAGCACCTGCACTATTGAAGACAACAAAAGCCTGCGAACCAGTAAGACTATAACCGATTACAAAATTGCCATTTGTCAATGGACTGGTCATGATTAAATAAACATCATTATTTAAAAATATTGCTGAGTTCTTTACAATTGTACCGCTGGAATTATAAATCATGTACAGACAACGGGAATTATTGCTGTCACGAAATGCGAGGACAAAATTCCCGTTAATTAATGTACATATTGCAATGTTACGCGAATCGCCGCTGTAGAAAACTGCAGGCGTGGTCACAGCTGTTCCGGATGAATCGTAAATAATAAAAGTTCCATAATCACTGTTGCTGTAATCTCTGTAAGCTACAACAAAGTTACCGTTGTTAAGGCTAGCAACAGCCGAGTCAGCAGAACCGCTGCCACTATTATAAGTTGTCTGTTCCTTTACTGTCTGACACAAAGAATTGACAATAACAAATTTGCCTTTACCTGAATCGTTGTTATCCTGGTAAATAATTACATAGTTTCCGTTTGTCAATGCGGCTATCTGGCAATTTTGTATAGAGCTAGTACCAAATGTATTTGTAGCGTATAATGTTAATTTATTTGTTTCTGCATTTGCAACTGCACCGAATCCACTTGTTCCTGCTGAATTTTTTGCTTTTAGCCATATATAATATTCTGTCCCATTTGCTAATCCGGTTATTGTATAATTGGTTGAAGTAATGTCTCCGCCCTGTTGAATTGCTGTACCTGAATTATTTTCAGTATTATACCATACTTCATATGCTGTCGCGCCTGTTACAGCTGTCCAAGTTAATGCAAGCTGACCATTCCCAGATGTCACAGTCGGTGCTCCGGGTGCTGCCGGTATGGGCAAAGGTGCTCCATTTGCCATTGCGCCGAATCCGCTTGTGCCTGCTGAATTCTTCGCTTTTAACCACACATAATATGTTGTTCCGTTAGTCAATCCGGTTATTGTATGACTTAGATCTGTGATGTCTCCATCATGCTGATCTGATGTACCTGAATTATTTTCAGTATTATACCATACTTCATATGCTGTCGCGCCTGTTACAGCTCCCCAGCTTAATGAAAGTTGACTATCTCCAGGTATTACACTTGGTGTTCCGGGAGCATCTGGTACAGATAAAGGTAATTCAGGTGTCCCGCTTGCCATTGCGCCAAATCCGCTTGTGCCTGCTGAATTCTTTGCCTTTAGCCACACATAATATGTTGTTCCGTTAGTTAGTTCGGTTATTGTATGACTTGTACCTGAAATGTCTCCATCATCCTGTATAGCAGTATCCGAATTATTTTCTGTATTATACCATACCTCATACGCTGTCGCACCTATTACAGCTGTCCAGCTTAATGTAAGCTGCTCACTCGCCGCTGTTACAATCGGCACGTCAGGTGCACCCGGTACGGATTGACCTCCCCCATTCCCGCCTTCACCCATCGTGTCACTTGAACAAGCAACAAATAAAAAGCTTAAACATAGAACATATCCTAAAATTACCAGACGATTAAAGATTCTCACATATACCTCCAATAAAAAAATATTTAATATATATAAGTAGTGGCAATTTTCTTTAAATGTGACAAAAAAATACTACGATATTAATTTTTTCCGCCAAACAGTACTTAATAACTTTAGTTTTTATATTTTTCCAGCCTTATCAAAAAGGCGTCAATATAAAAAGACGTTGACGATATAATAAGTATAAAATAAAAATTACTGTATTTTTAAGAAATAGAATACTCCATCCTGGACGACGCGTATATGACTAAAAAATTTGCATTAATAATCGCGTTCTTTTTATTCTCAGGAAGTGTCTATGCAGAGGACTATAAAAAGATAAGCCTTGCTATAATGGAATTCCGGGCTAATAACACAAAAGATTCGTTCGGAAACGCGTGCCTGGACATACTCTCCGAAAAACTTTTTGCTTCAAAGCTCTTCACTCTTATGGAAAAAAGCCAGATGGATAAAATCGCGCGGCTTAATGGTTTCAAAGAGTTTAATAGCATAGATCCTAAGCAGATCGCGAAACTCGGCAGGATACTCAAAGTCGATAAAATGCTTGTAGGGTCCATTACGTATCTTGATTCATATATAATAGATGTAAAAGTCTTTGACGTGGGAAACGGCGAGATAGAATTCAATGCAAATAAAAAAATAAACTCCATAGAGAAACTGGAATCCGCGCTTGATGATATTTCAATTACTATCGAGAGGCATTATCTCGGATATTACAGGCTTAGCGGAACATTCGACATCGCGCTTGAGGCGCATTATCTTAATCCTTTCGGGACATTCGGAAAAGCAGTTGATCGCGGGCTCGGAGTACAGGCGGTTATCACGTTAAATTCTGCTTTCCGATTGCCTTTTGACGTTCAGGCTATAACAGGATATTACTGCTTTAGGCCGGGCAATGAATCGATCGATAATTTTAATATGTTCCCGCTTTATTTATGCGCTGCATACAAATTCGGCGTAGCGAGAAATATCAAATTTATCCCGTCGGCCGGATTCGGATACGTATTTTCCAGAATTTCCACTAATGACTCGGCGAACAAGGACGATTTATACTGGCGTGATAAAAAATTGTATTATAATCCTGCCATAGTAATAAGAACTGAATTCGATCTTTTTCTGATAGACAGATGGTATATTGTTTTTACGCCGCAGTATAATATTTTTTTTGTGAGTGATAAAGTCGGACAGTTCGCGTCCCTCGGTCTTGGCGTAAAAATGCTTTTTTAATTCTTTAATATTTTTTTGTCATAATTCTTAAATTCCGCCACTATAATAATAAAGAAATGAACCTCCTTTCGGATAAAGTTAAAAAGTTTACTGATATCTACAGCGATTTCTATTCTGTGGTTTATAATGGAATATACTCGAAAGTACGAAACATTGAAATTGCAGGCGACCTGGCACAGGAAGTCTTTACAAGATTTTATGAGAAGATGGACGAAGTAGAAAATCCGCGCAAATGGCTTCTCGGCACATCGAGATTCGTACTGCTTGAACATTATAAAAAAAACAGCACTGACAATGTAGATATTGACCGGATTTTTAACGACGCGAATCTCCATTATGTAAACGGGTTCAGAGATACGAGAATAATTTTACAGGAAGCCCTCGATGCATCGGAGAATTACAGGGACGATAAAGACAGGATCATTTACGAGCTTATCGCTATTAAAAATTATTCTTATTATGAAGCTTCTAAGCAAACGGGGCTTTCAATGCGACAGGTCAGGTATAGATATAATCTCATAGTTGAAAGAATAATGAAGTATCTTAGTACAAAAGGAATAAATAATCTGGAGGAATTGCTATGAACGCGGGCGAACTCCTCAAAGCAGTAATCGACAGATACGAACTCAGCGAACCGGTACCTCAGGATGTCCGCTTAGCCATGGATAGATCCAGAAAAGAAAACCTGGTTAAGATACTGAAAAAAGACGCGCGCCGATTCATATTCATCTCTACGGTTGTATCCTTCTTTCTGTGGATAAAGAAATTCGGCATATCGCTTTCGATCGCAAAGAGCGCTGTAACAGTTACAACAGCCTGTATCATTAGCGCTGGCGCGCTCACAACTGCCGGCGTTTATACTACTAAAAAGATTATTGAACACTTTTCTGCCGGAATGCCGAATACCGAAGAAAAGATTGAAGAAATGAAGAAGACGAAAACCGGATCGCTTGAAAGACGAATAGTCCCCGGAATTTTGACTTACGCAGTTGCTGTTTCCCAAATTGAGATGGACGAAATTTCAAATGACAGGCTTTACGAATATACAAATAAAATAATAAGGGATCTGCGTAATATTAAAGGCGCTCAGGCCGCGATAAACATAAACAATCTTGATAAAAAACACTTTTCAGATAAAATTCTATCTATATCGATCATTAAGCTTAAAGAATCCCAAACAACTGGCAGTAAAAGTGAATTCAGAATATCTGCTAAGATTGTAAATTCAAATAACTCGCAGGTATTGATGTACGCATCTGAAACTGCGGATAATGAAAGCATGATCCAGGATTCACTACGAAAGCTTGCAAAAAAAATCTCTGATAAATTGTAGGCCTTGGAAAAGTACCGGTCGAATTCAAACTTAGTTTTAAGTTGATCACTATTTTACTTCGCCATTGCTTCCGCGAGCGGCGTGTATGGAATACCAAGGCTGTCTGCTACATTCTTATATGTGCAGCACCCGCGGTACAGATTTACCCCGCTTGCAAGAGCGGCGCTTTCCTTGATTGCCGAGTTAAGGCCTTTGCTGGCAACGGCAAGCCCGTACGCGTAAGTGACGCTGGTCAGAGCAATCGTAGACGAAAGCGCGACAGCGCCAGGCATGTTGGCTACGGCATAGTGCACAATCCCTTCTTCCACGTAAACAGGCTCCTTGTGCGTTGTAGGCCTTGAGCTCTCGAAGCATCCTCCCTGGTCTACAGATACGTCTACAAGCACAGCGCCCTTCTTCATCATCTTAAGATGATGCCGTTCGATAAGTTTCGGCGCTTTTGCTCCGTGCTTCAGCACTGCTCCGATCACTAGATCTGCCTGCTGTATCTCTTCTTCTATGTTGCTTTCAGTAGAATAAAGAGTGGTTATGTGAGTCGAGAACAGATCGTCCAGGTACGCCAGTCTTTTCGGATCAACATCGAGTATTGTCACGTCAGCCCCGAGCCCTACCGCCATTTTGCACGCGTTAAGTCCTACTACTCCCCCGCCAAGTATTACAACCTTGCCGCGCTTTATACCAGGCACTCCGCCAAGCAGTATGCCCCTGCCTCCGAATGGCTTTTCAAGATACTTCGCGCCTTCCTGCACGGCAAGCCTTCCTGCTATCTCGCTCATCGGCGTAAGAAGCGGAAGAGTGCCGTCTGCAAGCTCAATGGTCTCGTATGCTATGCCGATTATCTTTCTTTTAAGAAGAGCAAGGGTCAGGTCGTATGCTGCAGCAAGGTGAAGATATGTGTAAAGTATCTGTCCTTCATGGAACAGGCCGTACTCTTCCGGCAACGGCTCTTTTACTTTTATGATTAATTCGCTTTGATCAAAAAGCGACTTTTTATCCGATATGATTTCCGCGCCTGCTGCCTCGTATTCGCTGTCCTCAAATCCGCTTCCGTGGCCTGCATTCTGCTCAATAAGCACGCGGTGGCCGTTCTTGGCAAAAGGCTTAACAGTCATGGGCGAAAGCCCAACGCGGTACTCATCCTTTTTTATCTCAGCAGCAACACCTATTATCATTTAATCCTCCATGGAATAATACTTATATGTTTGCATATTATCATAATTCAGATATAATTTCAAGAACTAGTGCTTAGACCGTATGATCTTGAATTAAAAATATTTTAAATCTTGCCACAGAGTCACAGAGATACTGAGTTTTTTTATTATAAAAATAATTAATTTATCTTCTCTGTGACTCCGTGTCTCTGTGGCAAATTCAATTTGAATTTATACAGTCAAGACACTAGATATAATATAAGAATTCACACAATAAAAAAAACTTTATTGACGTAAAATACGGGATTTAATATTTTTGCTTTATTAGTGGCAACATCCGGTTTGTAAAAGCAGCCTTAATAAATTAAAAATAAAACCAGAAAAAACAATTTTATAATAAATAAACAATGTTAAATAATAAATACAAAATATTTATTTTGTCTCATTGAGAGATTTATCGGGAGCCCGTGCGGTTTCCCTTAATGCATCTTACCGCCTTACTCACGCCCTAGTGCCTCAGCTCACCTCCTGAGATACCGGCGCCGAAAAAGGCGGCCGGATTTTTAATATCTTAAGGAGGTTTTAAATGTTAAACAATTTAAAAAATTCAATATCGTCCAAACGGACGAAATGCGCTTCAGTTATCACGCTTTTTATAGTAATAGCGTTCGTGCTTGCAGGATGCGCATCATTCCCGCCTTACGGCACATCCACAAAAGGCCTTGAACTGCCTATTGAAAAGGCGACTCTTAAGTTCATGGAGGATGTAAAAGCCGGCGGATACAAGATCGTAAATACAAGCGAGCTGAAGAAATGGTATGCCGAAGGCAAAAAGATGATCGTCATCAGCACGTTTCCGCCGGCGGACGACAAAGCATTGGGTACTCTTCCCTCTGCTGTAAGCGGCCCTATGCCTATGACGGAAAAAGAAGTTACCCAGGCAGTGAAGGACGGCATAATTAAGACAGCAGGCAAAGATAAGGATATGACTATTGTTGTGTATTGCGGTTTTGTGGCCTGCAGAAGGAGCCATCTGGGAGCAAAGACGCTCGCGGAAAGCGGATATAAAAATGTTTACCGCTATCCTGGAGGCATTGCGGGCTGGAAGGAAGCATCTGCTCCTGCAAAATAATTATTGAAAATATATTTGTGCCGGATAGACCGCTTTATGCGGTTTATCCGGCATTATGCAACCATGAAGAAATTACAAATATCTCTTTCTTTTATATTGGTTTTTCTAGCTGTGTGTTGCGCCGGAAAACAGATAGAAGATGATAAGATAAAAAGACAAATAGATGTCTTTGGCGTTTATCTCTCTTCCAGTGTTGAGTATAAAGAAATTAACGGCGACCCTGCGGTTGAGGAATCGTGCTCATGTTCCGATGGATATGATCTCAATTTTGATGTACTTGATATAACAATCGGATATACGGCAAACAAAAAAATAAGAAAGATCACTACATATAATCCGGGTACAAGCATGTTCGGCATACGGCCGGGCATGTCTTTCAGCAGCAGCAGGCAAAAGATACTTGATGCTGGATTTAGCGAATCCGGCCGGTCTTTTATGTTCACTAACGGCAGGTATTTAGTTACTTTTCTTGTTGAGAAGAAGGATGATATTTTCGGGCTGATTATTGAAACGGCCGAATAAAATTATATTTAAAGTTAAATTAAAAACAAAAACACGATGTTAACAAAACAAAAAATCAAAATATTTATCGCGTTACAGTGAGCAACGCTTAGGAAGCCGGTGCGGCTTCCTAATATTGTCCTAACCGCCATAACTACGCCTTAAAACCTCAGTCAACCTCCTGAGATTCCGGCGCCTAAGCAGGCGGTCGGGATTTTAATATCATAAGGAGGTATTCAATTACTAAACAATCAAGAAGTTTGTTATCGGGCTGTAAATCCGTACGGCTACTATACGCTTTTTCCAGTGATATAATCTACAGGGAAGATTATATTATGGCAAAGATTAATAATAATTTTATTATAAAATGAATTACAGGAGAGTAAAATGAGTGATACCTTTATATTAAACGGAGAAGAAACGCCATTTAAGCAGGGTCAGATGATTCTGGAAGCGGCGCAAAATGCCGGAATCAAAATACCTACTTTATGCTATCTGAAAGGAACTACGCCTACCGGCGCATGCAGGGTTTGCCTGGTAGAAGTCAAAGGCGCGCGTTCGCTGATGGCATCATGTTCCACTCCGGTTACACCGGGGATGGAAGTAAGGACGGATAGCGGTCTTGTCCATAGAGCGCGAAAAATGAATATTGAACTGCTGCTTGCCGGCGGCAGGCATAATTGTCTTGTCTGTGAAGCAAATGGCGATTGCCACCTGCAGGATCTGGCATATTCCTATAAAATCACCAATTTACGATTTAAAGAAAAAGAACGAAACAATATTTATCCGACAGAGGATCAAAACTCTTTCATTATCCGTGATTTTGGACGTTGTATCCTTTGCGGACGCTGCGTTCAGGCATGTAACGAGCTTGTAGTAAACCGCGCAATCTCGCAAGGCTATCGCGGTTCCGAAAGCAAAATTGTTACAGGCGGCGATCTGCCGTACGATAACAGCGAATGCGTATTCTGCGGTCAGTGCGTGCAAGTATGTCCTGTCGGAGCGCTGACGGAAAAGAAAGGCAAGGGACTGGGACGATCATGGGAAGTCAAAAATGTCCGCACGACGTGTCCTTACTGCGGCGTAGGATGCCAGCAAAACCTTCATGTCAAGGGTGACCAGATAGTAAAAATTACAGCTGTTGAAGACGGTGCGCCGAACTATGGCAGATTATGCGTTAAAGGACGCTTCGCTTATGATTTCATTTACTCAAAAGACAGACTTACAACTCCGCTGATTCGTCAGAAAAACGGAGAGTTCAAGGAGGCTTCCTGGGACGAAGCGCTTGACCTTGTAGCGAAAAAATTCACAGAAATAATAAAAGAATCCGGCCCGGATTCAGTTGCCGGTATCAGCTGCGCTCGCAGTATCAATGAAGATTCTTACAATATGCAAAAGCTGTTCAGAGCCGTTTTCCAGACAAACAATATCGACCATTGTGCCCGTGTCTGCCATGCGCCTACAGTCGCAGGTCTTGCAGCATCGTTCGGATCAGGCGCTGGCACCAACTCGATCAGCGAGTATAAAGATGCAAAGATGTTCTTCATTATCGGATCGAACATGACAGAAGCTCATCCGGTTGCCTCCTATTATGTAAAGCAGGCAAAATTGAAGGGTGCAAAACTCATTGTTGTGGATCCCAGATACCACGAACTGGCAAAGATGTCTGATATTTATGCACAGATCAAGGTTGGTTCTGATGTGGCCTTTTTGAACGGCATAATGAATGTCCTGATAAACGAGAATCTGTACGACAAAAAATTTGTTGCTGATAACTGTACTGGCTTTGAAGATCTTAAAAAGACAGTCATGAATTATACGCCCCAAAAAGCAGCCGAGATAAGCGGAGTACCTGCTGAACAAATAATCCAGATAGCTCATCAAATGGCTGCCATAAGGCCGTCAATGCTGATTTACACATTGGGAATAACGGAGCATTCCTGCGGTACAAACAACGTAATGAGCTGCGCCAATCTCCAGATGCTGCTTGGAAACATGGGCATTGAATTTGGCGGCGTAAACCCGCTTCGCGGACAGAACAACGTACAGGGCGCCTGCGACATGGGCGCGTTGCCGGTTGTTTTCCCTGGTTATCAGAACGTAACCGTGCCCGAGAACAGAGAAAAATTCATAAAGGCATGGGGAGTTAAAAATCTTCCGGACAAGCCGGGATTGATGATAAACGCCATGATGGAAGGATTGCTCACCAAAAAAATACGGGCACTTTGGGTGTTCGGGGAAAATCTGGCCAATGCAGAGCCGAATATTACCCATACTGAAAAATGCCTGAACTCTGCCGAGTTTTTAGTTGTGCAGGATATTTTTCCAAATGAAACGACAAAATTTGCTCATGTAATTCTTCCTGCCGCTGCATGGTGTGAAGACGAAGGAACATTCACAAGCCTGGAAAGGCGCGTAAGCATGGTAAGAAAGATAAAAGAAGCTCCTGGTATTGCGAAACCGGATTGGTGGATATTCAAGGAAGTCGCCAGGAAGATGGGACATGACTGGGCATCAAACAGCGCACGGGAAATCTGTGACAATGAACTGGCCGTATTGTGCCCGATGTTTGCAGGAATTAAATTTTCCAGGATTGAAAAGGACGGACTGCAATGGCCGTGTCCCGGCGAAGAACATCCCGGCACGCCGATTGTTCATAAAGACGGGAAATTCACCCATGGGAAAGGAATAATGAAAGGCATCGAATGGACCCCGCCGGAGGAAATCGCAGACAAAGATTATCCGTTGGTTTTGAGCACAGGCAGAAGGCTTTCCCAGTATCATACAAGAACGCAGACCGGCCGAAGCGGCATGGATGCTATTTACAGCCAGGAAACCGCCGATGTTTCCATTGCTGATGCAAGGGAAAAAGGAATAAAAGATGGAGAAATGATTGTCGTGAAATCCAGACGCGGGAAAGTAACTGTTCCTGCCCGGGTTACAGATGAAGTCCCCAAAGGCGTTGTCTGGATGACATTTCATTACCGCGACGGAAATTGCAACTGGCTTACCAATAATGCGTATGATACTGTAACAAAGACGCCTGAATACAAGGCCTGCGCGGTACAGATTGAAAGAGTTTAATTGAAGCAGCAAACCTTCCCGCTGCAAAAAGCGGGAAGGTTTTACAAAATCGAATATATTATATGAGGAGTTAAATCAATTTTAACGTTTAATAAATTATGTTAACCGGACAAAACAACAAAATAATTTTTTCCCAATATTGAGAAACAGACCGGAAGCCCGTGTGGTTCCATAATATGTTTCCAGCCGCCTTAACTACGCCATAGAACCTCAGAATACCTCCTGAGATTCCGGCGCCGGAAAAGGCGGCCGGACTTTTAATATCTTTATGGAGGTTTAAAATGTTAAACAATCGCAAAAGTTTACTGTCGTGCTGTCGAACCGCACAGTCGCGATTCGTATCTTTCATTAATATAATGAACAGGGGGATTATGCTATGGAAAACGAACTATTGCTAAAAGAAAAAATGCAGGAGCTTTACCGAACTTTTGGAGAGAGCAATTTTGGCGATGTTATGATAGTAGGCGGAGGGATCAGCGGCATTCAGGCAGCGCTCGATCTTGGAACCGCTGGATTTAAGGTTTACTTTGTCGAAAAATCACCGACTGTAGGCGGCAAGATGGCCCATCTTGACAAAACATTCCCTACCAATGACTGTTCTATGTGCATTGAATCCCCTAAGTTTGTTGAATGCAACAGACATCCTAATATTGAGATCATGTCCTATTCTGAAGTTGAACGCGTAGAAGGGGAAGCGGGAGATTTCAAGGTTACTGTGATTAAGAAACCGAGATATGTAGACGAGGCTAAATGCACGGGTTGTACTGTATGTGTAGAGTACTGCCCGGTTAAGTACCCTGATGATTTTAACCAGAATATATCGAATAACAAAGCAATTCATATTTATTTTGCCCAGGCTATTCCTTTAAAGCCTTACGTAGATGAAAGCTGTCTTTACCTTAAAGAAGGTAAATGCCGTATGTGCGAAGGAGTATGTAAGAATAATGCAATAAATTTTAACCAGGTACCGGAGAAGGTTGAAATAAAAGTAGGGGCAATAATATTATCTCCTGGCATTGAGGCATTTAATCCTGAGATAATGAAGGAATACCATTACGGCGACTTTAAGAATGTTGTGACTGCCCTTGACTACGAAAGGCTGTTATGTGCCACCGGGCCGTACGAAGGCGAGATATTGCGTGCTTCAGACAAAAAGCATCCGCATAATATAGCATGGATTCACTGCGTCGGTTCCAGAAATGCTACAGAAGGGTCTAATAGTTATTGTTCGTCTGTGTGCTGCACATATACCCAGAAACAGGTTATACTTACAAAAGACCATGACGGGGACGCGAAGTGCACTGTATTCCATAACGATATCCGTTCCTTTGGCAAGGATTTTGAGCGGTTTTACCAGAGAACAGCGGACCTTTCAGGGGTCCGCTTTTTCAAAAGCTATGTATCGATAATGAAAGAAGATCCGATAACCAGGAATGTAACAATACGGTATTATACACCGGATGAAGGGCTAAAAGAAGAAGAATTCGATATGGTAGTATTATCTGTCGGATTGGCTCCGCCTGCCAATGTTCAGAACCTGGCAAATGTATTCGGGATAGAACTCAATTCCCACGGATTCTGCAAAAAAAATCCTATGAATCCAATGGAGACAACACGTCCGGGGATTTTCGTAAGCGGGGCATTCCAGGGGCCTATGGACATCCCTGAGGCGGTTCTATCCGCCAGCGGAGCAGGTTCTCAATGCGGCGAGCTCCTTTCCTACCGGAGGGGGAACCTTTCCAAAGCTAGGGTATACCCGCCGGAAAAGGATGTATCCAGTGAAGAACCAAAGATAGGAGTCTATGTGTGTCATTGCGGAGCCAATATAGGAAGGATAGTAAATGTACCTTCCACTGTTGAGTATTCCCTTACATTGCCGAATGTTGTCCACGCAGAGGAAAGCCTCTTCATTTGTTCTACCGAAGCAGCCGCGATGCTGGCAAAAGATATCAAAGAAAGAGGGCTTAATCGCGTAATTGTCGCTGCATGTACGCCCAGGACACATGAGCCGTTATTCAGGGATACGCTTCGTGAAGCCGGAATTAACCAATATTATTACGACATGGCAAATATAAGAGAACATTGTTCGTGGGTACACTCAAAAGAGAAGGAAGCTGCAACACAAAAGGCAAAGGATATAATCCGGATGTCGGCAGCGCGTGCCTGCTTTCTGGAGCCTTTGCAGGAATTTGAGCTGCCAGTCAATAAAGTTGCCATAGTAGTCGGCGGCGGCGTAGCAGGCATGACCAGCGCTCTCTCCATAGCCAGGCAGGGACACGAGGTTCATTTGATCGAAAAGGAAAAACAGCTTGGAGGACTGGCGCGTAAACTTCATTACACCATGGAAGGACATGATGTCCAGGCATTCCTGAATGATCTTATAAAAAAGATTTATAAAAATCCTTTAATACATGTATACACAGACGCATCCATTCCGGAAGCTTCAGGTTATGTTGGAAATTTCATTACAAAAGTAAAGTCCGACAGAGGGATCGTAGAGATAAAACACGGAGCGATAGTCATTGCTATAGGCGCTGACGTTTATAAACCCACTGAATATCTTTATGGGCAGGATGACAGGGTGTTAACCCAGCTTGAGCTGGAAGAAAAGATAACCAATAAAGATGAAGTGATAAAAAATGCAAAAAATACTGTGATGATCCAGTGCGTAGGCTGCAGGAATGAAGAAAGAAATTATTGCAGCAAGATATGCTGCGGAGAGTCTGTAAAGAATGCCTTAAAACTGAAAGAAATAAATCCTGAGATGGATATCTACATACTATTCAGGGATATGAGAACATACGGATTTAATGAGGATTATTACAGGGAAGCAAGAGGCAAAAATGTAAGATTTATCCGTTATGAGACGGATGACAAACCCCTGGTTGAAGCTGTTAAGGAAAACGGCAAGAGTATTCTTAGGATTACCGTAACAGATCAGACATTAAATAAGAAGGTAGCCATAGATGCCGATGTGATTGCCCTGGCTGTGGCAATAATTCCATCTGCCGGCAGCCAGGAAATATCACGGTTGTTTAAAGTGTCTATGGGGCCGGATGGTTTCTGCCAGGAGGCACATGTTAAATTAAGGCCTGTTGACTTTGCCGCGGAAGGCGTTTACCTGTGCGGTATAGCGCATTACCCCAAGCTTATATCTGAAACTATCAACCAGGCTTACGGGGCAGCAGGACGTGCATTAACTCTTCTTGCAAATGATACTGTCGTGGCATCGGGCTCTGTTTGTACTGTAGATGAAAAAATGTGTATGGGATGTGGGGCATGTGCTCCTGCGTGTACATATAACGCGGTAACGCTTAACGAAACAAAACAGGGAAGAAAAGCCTCGGTTATCCCTGTGCTTTGTAAAGGATGCGGTCTTTGCAACTCAAAATGTCCGACAGGGGCTATACAGCTGAAGCATTATACCGATAAAGAGCTTTTCGGCCAGATTCTTGCCGGTCTTTCCGAATGAGGAGATGGCATAGTAAATCAATGCAATGGCTGGAGAGCTATAGGACAGAAATATGTCCAGCAGGGCGGACAGCTGATCTTCCCTGGAATAGTGATTTAAAATTAATAAAGGAGGTAAAATAAAAATGAGTTCAGAAGGTAAATTCACGCCAAAGATGTTAGGTATAATCTGTAACTGGTGCTGTTATGGGGGAGCTGACCTATGCGGAGTTTCGCGCTTTCAATATCCTACTTATATTAGATTGATAAGGGTGATGTGCTCAGGCAGGGTTGACCTGAAACACATATTTCTTGCTTTTGCGAACGGAGCGGACGCGATGTTTGTCGGCGGATGCCATATTAATGACTGCCATTATAATCCGGAAGGAAATTATGACGCGCTTAGTATGGTAAATCTATGCAGGAAATTGCTGGAACACATTGGAATAAACCCGAAACGCTTAAGACTGGAATGGGTATCGGCAGGTGAGGGTATCCGTTTCGCAAATATTATGAATGAATTTGCCAAAGAGATTGAGGGTTTGGGGCCTTTGGGCAAAAGCGAAGGAATAGATGCGAATGAATTAAAATCCAGAGTTGAGGAAATCACAAAGCTCATCCCGTACTTTAAACTGGTAAAAATGAAGGAACTGGCGCTGCATAATCAGGATCAGGAATCGTATACTAAACTTTACACAACTGAAGAAGTGGAAAAACTAATCCGCGAAGTACCTGCTTACTATATCGAACCGGAGAAATGCCAGGCATGTATGACCTGTGCCAGAAGATGCCCAGCAGACGCGATAATAAGCGCAAAGCAGGAAGTGCATATAATAGATCAGGAAAAATGCATAAAATGCGGGACATGCATAGAAGCCTGTCCGCCGAAATTCAAGGCAATTACAAAGATAGTTGGTGCACCTGTTCCGCCATCACTTCCTGAAGGAAAAAGAGCCGTAATCAGAAAGAGTAAAGAAAAAGAGGTTGCATAACCTATGACAGAAGCAGTGATAAATTTAAATGATAAGAGTTATAATTTTAGTAATGCCATGGTAGCAGTTGGGGGAGTTGATGTTTGTTATTGCTACCAGTGCGGTAAATGC
>JAZDKB010000040.1:0-3018 GCA_043803405.1 Spirochaetota bacterium
AATCCATGCTTCGCTTATGCCTGCGGCTGCCGAGAGCGCCAGGTCTCCGTAATTAAGCCCTATACCAGGCCACAAAACGCCTACGCCGTTTCCGTTCAGTTCAACTCCTCTCCACCAGTACACGCTGTTGTATGAGAAAGATACCGGTACCGATATCTTTGCGTCTTCCGCATATGCGTCCTTTGCTGTACCCGCAGTTCCAAGCATAATCATTGCGGATAATATTAAATAACTTATTCTTTTCATCTTATTTCCTCCGTAAATTTTATTATTCTGACCGGCATATTTAACCGGAATAGTTGCCCGGGCCGGATATCTTTCATCCGGACCAAACAGATATTTTAAACACCTTTTTTAACCTATGGCGTCCGAGCCAGTCTCTCCAGTGCGAACTCTTATGCACTCTTCCAGCGGAACAACAAATATTTTTCCATCACCGATCTTCCCGGACCTGGCTCCTTTAATGATCGCATCAACTACAGGTTTGACAAATTTATCATTTACTGCGATTTCAAAACGGACTTTATCAAGAAGGTTCACTTCCATATCCGCTCCGCGGTATGACTCGTGATAACCTCCCTGGGCACCGCACCCAATAACATTGGAAACAGTCATTTTGCCGACATTTGCTTCTGTCAGAGCCTGCTTGACGTCTGTCAATTTTTCAGGCTGAACAATTGCTATTACAAGTTTCATATTATCTTCTCCTTTAAACTATTATTTTTCGGCTTTATGCCGCTACTTGGTAATGAATCCCTGAAAGTCGGGATATGCCTTTATGCCATGCTCTCCTATATCCAGACCTTGTATCTCTTCTTCTCTGGAAACCCTGAGACCCATAGTTACTTTAATAACATACCATACAATAGCCGCAGCAACAAAGGTAAATGCTCCCACCGAAACAACACCCAGCGCCTGTGCTCCCAGGAGTTTGAGCCCGCCGCCGTTAAAGAGCCCATTCCCGGTTGCAGTACCTGTAATCTTATCCTGCGCGAATAGCCCCACAGCAAGCGTTCCGAATACTCCGTTAACAAGATGAACTGAAAGAGCGCCAACCGGGTCGTCAAGTCTAAGCTTATCAAACATTAAAACCGCTAAAACGACGAGAACGCCTGCAATGAGCCCTATCACCGCCGCAGAGCCAACACTTACAAAAGCGCATGGGGCAGTAATTGCAACCAGACCTGCGAGAGCCCCGTTAATAATCATGGAGAGGTCGGGTTTTTTCTGAATTATCCATGACATGATTGTTGAAGTCAGTATAGCCATTGCAGCTGAAGTATTTGTTGTTACAGCTATATGGGCAATCGCGCTGCCGTCGCCTACTGCCATGGTTGATCCAGGATTAAATCCGAACCAGCCGAACCAGAGCACAATACCACCAAGCGTTACAAGCGACATACTGTGTCCTAATATAGGACTGACGGTTCCATCTTTCCGGTATTTACCTGACCGCGATCCAAGAAAAATCACACCTGCCAGAGCCGACCAGCCGCCTATTGAATGAACAACTGTCGAGCCAGCGAAATCGAACATGCCTAGCGACGCCAGCCAGCCGCCTCCCCATATCCAGTGGCCTGCAACAGGATATATAAAGGCAACAAGTATAAATGAAAAAATAATAAAGGAAATAAATTTAATGCGCTCTGCAACTGCGCCGGATACTATAGTAGCCGCAGTTCCTGCAAAAACAAGCTGAAAGAAAAATTTGGCCCACATAGGAACACCGGTCCAGTTGAGGGCTGAATATGCACCCTTGTAAGCATCGCCAATTGCAGGACTGTTATCTGCGCCGGATGCGAAGAAAACTCCTGTGAGGCCGATTAACGAGTTGCCGTTGCCGAACATTAACCCCCATCCTATTATCCAAAACGATATTGATGCAATAGCAAAGACAATAAAGTTTTTTGCCAGAATGTTTACGGTATTTTTTGAACGGCAGAGTCCCGATTCAACCATTGCAAATCCAAGGTTCATAAAGAACACAAGAAATGCGGTAAAAAGAACCCAGACCGTATCCATGCCTACCTGCATGGAGCTTTTTAAAGCATCAAACGCCTCCTGCGTTATTGCCTTCGGCACTGTATCTGCCGCTGATACAACAGATGCAGTTAATCCGATGATTAACGCCAGTGAAAGTAAAGTGAATAGCTTTTTCATAAGCCCTCCTGATATTAAGATTAACAATTCTTACTAGTTATAATTAGCAATTTGCATGCCAACATTAGATATATTGTATGCGATTAAGATTTGTTAACATAGATGTAACACATTGAAGACAATATTATTAAAACAAGAACAGAAAGTTACAGAAAGGTGATCCGGATCGAATTAATTTTATAATATTGTAATAAAAAACAAAAGAAAAAATAATAAATTGCATGTACAATAACACAAATATGTAACCGCAATAAATAAATAGTACAAAAATGTATTATATATATGATTTTAAGCAGGAATTGATTTGCTGCAATGAATTAATAGCACAAAAATGTACTTTCTATTTGTTTTTGAGCTAGAAAGGTTTTACGAAAGAATAAATTTATTTTAAGGAAATAATTATAGACAATCTGAAAGCCACAAAGGGAAACATAACCCTTGCAGCCAAACAGCTCGGCACTACCAAAAGGATACTCACATATAAAATAAGCCTGCTGGGGATCGATTATAAAAAGTACAGGTGAAAAAAAGAATCCGGAGGATCGCTCCTCCGGATCTTTAACAGGGTAATATTATGAGAGAATCAAGCCACGGTATTTCTACAATGTTGCTGTTACGCCGAATGATGCCCAGAAATGATTCTTTTTGCCAAGGTTATATGAACATTCCCTGAAATCCTTGCCGAGCGTTCTGCCGTAATTGAAACCGGATGTGAATGCGATGTTCTTGTAGTTTTTGCTTATGCCCGCAGTTGCAACCGCGTCGCTCCAGCCGCTCATATCAAAATATGCGTTGTTGTAGTACCCGACATACGCGCCAAGAGAAAACGCGAACCCGTCGTCAGTTGAGATCAGGTTG
>JAZDKB010000041.1:0-69853 GCA_043803405.1 Spirochaetota bacterium
GCTAAGGTGAAGCCGATTGAATTTAGGGATTTGGGATGAAAATCCCCCTAACCCCCTTTAAAAAAAGGGGGTAAAAAGCTTTCAAACCTCCTTTAATAAAGGAGGTGGCGAACGTAGCGAGCCGGAGGATTTAATCCGGAGCAGGAATTTCAGAAGTTATATTTAGCATGAGACAGCCCTGCCTTGACAGGGGAAATAACCTGCTTATAAAAAGACAAATTATTCCACTATACTCACTACTCTAATGAAGAATATCCTTAAAGGAACTTGAAAAAGATTGCGTTGTGAATAATCCGCTTATTGAATAATATATATGAACAGCATTTACACAGATTTAGTTTCTTATATCGCCTCCCACGCTGAGCGCGGGACGTTTCTTCCTTACAGGGGAGAGGAGGAGCTTGCTTTTCTGACGGACTGGATATCGGCAGCAAACAATGAAAAAGCGGAAATGCCGCAGGCGCCATCCGTTGATTCTCTTTCTGAAATGCTGAGGAAATGCGTAAAATGCGGCAAGGTGGAAAACAAGAAAGCCGGGTTCGGCACAGGCGAAAACAGCACTATGATATTGTTGAACACACCTGCAGGCATAAGCATAACCGAAAGAGACAAGCTGAAAGACGAGTCAAAGGAATTGCTTAGAAAAATGATGGCTGCCATCCATGTTGATATCGCTAAATGCTATATCACTAACCTGATAAAATGCGATTCGGACAATTCCTTTAACAGGCCTGGTGTAATGCTGAAAAACTGCGAGCCTATTTTGCTAAGAGAAATAGCTGAATATAAACCGAACATAATTATTGTACTGGGCGACGATATGCCTGTGCGGAAAATGATAAATGAAAATAAAAGTATAAGCTGGCATAAAATAGACCATCCTTTAAATCTTATAAAAAAACCTGAATTAAAAAAATCTGCGTGGACAACTCTTCAAAAGATTGAAACAATAATTAAGAGTGCGTCCTAAATTCGTGATAATAATCATCAATTTTCTCGCCGCTAATGCATACATCCTGTAAGAAGCGGCTTGCGGCGACATCCTGTCGCCTTAAAATTGATGATTATTATCACGAATTACGCTATTTTAAGAAGTATTAACTCGTACTAAAATAATTCCAGGATACGGTTTCCCGTGGCAGCAGAAAAAAAATACGCAGACGTGTATGTCGGATATCCTATCGAAGGCTCGTTCACGTATTCTGTGCCTGATGACTTGGATGTTCAGCCCGGTATGCGCGTTAAGGTAAATTTTCGCAACAGGACACTGACTGCTTTTGTGCGCAAGGTGCATTCTGAAAAGCCTGATTTCAAAGGTATAAAGGACGTCGGTAAAGTAATTGATCCTTCACCGATTTTCGACGACAGGCTGATCGCACTGGCTGAGTACACTGCAGTCAATTATTTATGCGCTGCCGGAGAAGCAATGGCAATGGCATTGCCTTCGGGTGAAAAGCCTTCAGCAAGGTACAAGCATCCTTTTAAACATAAAGAGGTTGCTGAGAGAAATATTGAACTGTCGGCTGAGCAAAAAAATATATATGATAATATCTTAAATGCTTATAATAATAAACAGAATTTCCATCTTGTTTATGGAATTACCGGGAGCGGTAAAACCGAAGTTTATATTGAACTTGCCAAGCACGTTATGGCACTCGGCCGCTCTGTAATATATCTTGTGCCCGAGATTACGCTTTCTTCGCAGATATTCGAACGGCTGTACAATGTGTTCGGGGCAGAGCTCATTGTGTATCACAGCCAGCTTACCATGAACCAGAGGCTTTACAGCTGGAAACGCTTTTACAGCGGAGGAGCTAAAATAGCTGTAGGCACAAGATCGGCAGTGTTTCTGCAATGCCCGGACCTTGGCCTTGTAATCGTAGATGAAGAGCATGACTGGTCGTACAAGGAGCACAGCACTCCGCGTTATAATGCGAGAAGGCTGGCGTATCACCGCTGCAAAACCGAGAACGCAATAATGCTTATGGGGTCTGCAACCCCGTCCATTGAATCTCTTTACACTGCCGAGCAGGGAGTGTTCAAGCTGCATCATCTTAAAAGCAGGTTCGGGGCAGCTGTTCTGCCGGAGGTAGACATTGTAAAGATTGATCCGAAAAAGGGCGAAGCAATGATTTCCACAAGGCTTTTGCTGAACAGCAAAAGAGCACTCGCAAACGGGAACCAGGCAATATTTCTTTTGAACAGGCGGGGTTTTTCGCCTACAGTTTTGTGCGACGACTGCGGGGAAACGCTCGTTTGCCCTAACTGCAGCATAAGCCTTAACCTGCACAGAAGCGGCAAAATGATATGCCATTACTGCGGGTTCACCAGAAAGCTGCCCAGGGAATGCCCTGAATGCGGCTCTGAAAATATTCTAAAACTTGGAGCAGGTACTCAGAAAGTTGAAGAGGTGATAAACGAGACTTTTTCCGGGCACAATATACACAGGCTGGATCAGGACAGCACAAAGAAGAAATACGCCATATTCGGCATTGTTGAAAAGATGTCAAAGGGAGAAATAGATATCCTGCTCGGCACGCAGATGGTGGCAAAGGGATTCGACTTTCACAATGTGTCTGTTGTGGGAGTATTGCTCGCGGACATAGGGCTTAACATGCCGGACTTTCGTGCTTCAGAGAGGATCTTTTCCCTGCTGATACAGGTTGCCGGCAGATGCGGCAGGGGCGATGTGAGCGGCAAAGTGATTATACAGACACTGGACGACAGCAATGTTATATTCAGTTACTTAAAGACACATGATTACATGGGTTTTTACAAATACGAGCTTTCAATGAGAAAGGCTCTCCAGTATCCTCCTTTTACAAGGCTGGCAAGGCTTCTGGTAAGGGGCAAAAAAGAAGAGAAGGTAATAGAGTCGATCAATAATTTAAAGGCTGCCCTGGAAAAGGAAATACAAAACACGGGCAGTCCTATTTCGGTTCTTGGGCCTGTGTCCGCGCCCCTGTCGCGTATATCGAACAATTTCAGATATCATATAATTTTAAAGTCAAAGGATGCTGAAAGCATTCGGCGTGTTGTAAGGGCAGTGAAAAATATAATTACTGCAAAGGATTTGTATCTTGAGATAGATATTGATCCGTATGATATTTTATGATTGTGGCTGGATTTTTGGACTTTCACTTTATTCCGATGAAAGGCAATTCCTTTCTAATGACATCCATTTCAGATTTCGTTTTTTCTATTGACACCTTGTTTTTTAATACGTATATTGCACGTATATATGTATAAAGGAAGACGATTATGCAAAAAAAATTAACGATCACTATTGATGAAGAAGTATATAAAGGCCTTCACAAATATATTGGCGCTCGAAAAATCAGCAGATTTGTCCAGGAAATAGTCCGCCCTCATGTTGTACATCCTGATTATGAATCTGCCTACTCTGAAATGGCAAATGACAAAAATCGGGAAAATGAAGCATTAGAGTGGGCAGAAATCACTTTCAAGGATATGGACCATGAAAAGATGTGAAATATGGTGGGTCAATTTCGATCCGTCTGTGGGTGGAGAAATTAAGAAGAAACGTCCAGCTGTTATTATTAGTAATGATGCATCGAATAAATTTCTTAATAGAGTTCAGGTTGTTCCTCTTACCAGTAAAACAGATCGTATATATCCCAGTGAGGCGGTTGTTATTTTTGAAGGTAAAGAGAGTAAGGCCATGGCTGACCAATTAGCCACTGTAAGCAAGTTAAGACTATTTAACTGTGCAGGCATTCTTTCAGAGGAAGATATGAAGAAGATTGAAAATGCCGTTAAGATACAACTTGGTATGTATTAAAATCCGGAGAACAGAGTTTTTCACCCGCTGCGAGAGTTTAAAATTAAATTAGTTAATCGTGCGCATCCATCTTTTCGGATAAGACGATCCTTTTCCCGCATATTTCAAGAAAATAAATATCGTCAGTATCTTTTATATTTTGCAATATTTCGTAGCAGGGCGACCGTTTGAATTTGGCAGGGAATTTCCCTTTCTTAACCAAACAGTAAAGCGCGTTGTTTTTATAATACAGCGTATCAATATCGAGCTTTTCCGTTTCGCCCGATGTAAGCGCCAGGTATACGCAATCCGCATCTCCGTCCTTTGCAAACCTGATCCCTGTTACAAAAAGCGGTACATCTTCAACAATTATAGGGTAAACAAACCCGCTGTAGCTTACTACATAGAGTTTATCCTTTGTTAAATCAATTGATTTGTTAAAGAACGTGATCAGCTTTTTATTTTTAAAGGCAACCCCGTTATGGAACCAGTTTCCATCAGCATCAATTCTGATCTCGTCAAGCTCTTCGCCCGACTCCATCATCTTTCTGATGTATTCCGGTATTTCGGGAAAATTTGTATCCATAACCTAAACTCTTATCATCGGGTCAGTCAGTTTCTGATGTTCTTCCAGAGCGAACCTGTCAGTCATTCCTGCGATATAATCCGAGATTGTCTGTTTTAATCCGTCAGCATTGATCCGTTTGAAATGATCCTCTGGGAGAGCATTCGGAAAGTCCATGTATAAATTAAAAAGATCGCGGATGACCTTCTGCGTTTTTATGCTCATCCTTATTACCTTATAATGCTGGTACAGTTTTTTATTCAAGATATTTTTAAGTTCGCGGTTTGCTTCTTTGACTTTTATGCTGAATCCCGCAGCCATATCCGGGGACTTTCTCGCATCGCTGTAACTTTTTATGGAGAGCCTTTCAATATTGGCACTGAATGTATCTATAAAATCCGTAACAAGAAGATTGATTATAGAGCGTATTATTTTGCTTATCAACAGCTTGCTGTTCTTGGGAATGTTCTTTTCCCCGCCGATTGACTCTATCGCCATTTCCCAGATTGCAAGCTTTCGGATTTCCTTCATATTAAGCAAACCCGAACGCAAGCCATCGTCAAGATCGTGGTTATTGTAAGCTATCTCATCCGAGAAATCGATGATCTGGGCTTCGAGCGTCGGATTTTCTTCCGGAGCATAATTTTTTGTCTCAGGAAAATTTTTAAGCGAGTGCTTTATTATCCCTTCGCGTGTTTCCCATGTAAGGTTAAGGCCGGGAAATTTATCATACCTTTCTTCGAGCTTTTCCACAACGCGCAGGCTTTGCCTGTTATGCTCAAAGCCGCCTTCGTCTTTAAGCATTTCGTTGAATTCCTTTTCGCCGGAATGACCGAACGGCGTGTGCCCAAGGTCGTGCGCAAGCGCGAGCGCTTCTGCTAGGTCTTCGTTAAGCCGCAGGGCCCGGGCGATTGACCGTGTAATCTGAGCTACTTCGATCGTATGAGTAAGCCTTGTCCTGTAATGGTCTCCTTCGTGATTTATAAAGACCTGCGTTTTATATTCCAGCCTTCTGAATGCCTTGGAGTGTATTATCCTGTCCCTGTCTCTCTGGAACTCTGTCCTGTAAGGATGCGGCGGCTCTTCGTATTGCCTGCCCTTTGAATACGCAGACTTTGCAGCATAAGGAGCCAGCAAATCATTCTCTATTTTTTCCAGATGCAGCCTGTCCAGTTTTTCCATTGTGCCTGTTAAATGCTTTCCTGTAATATTTTATCCTGATTTAAAAATAAATATTTAAAATTGTAATGTCCATTACTTTTTTAGAAAGTGTTAGCAATGATGAGGGAAGTTTAGTTACTAATAAAATCTATTAAGGATTACATGATTTTTGAAATTTCATTGACATTATTAAAAGTAAGACTTAATTTATATGGTAATGATAAATCATCTTAAATTTGATTTTACAAAACACGCAGAAGATGTCATCAAAGAAAGGAGAATATCTTTAGAATTTATTGAGCGTACGATACTAGATCCGGATTTAATAGAGAATGATATTTCCGACATCAATCTTGAACACAGGTTAAAAAAAATTCCGGAACATGAATACAGAGTGCTGCGAATTATACTTAATAAAAATTCAGATCCCTTGCGGATAGTGACAGTATTTTTTGACAGATCAATGAGAGGAAAATTATGAAATTGAAAATTGACGAGAAATCAGATGCTCTGTACTTGAGAATAGATGAATCACAGATAATCGACTCAAAAGAAATTACTCCTGGAGTAATAATTGATTTCAATGATAAAGATCAGGTAGTTGGCATTGAAATACTGAATTTATCAAAACGAGCTCCGGAAATTAATTATCATTCTCTCCAGTATGAAATAGCGTAATAATCAATGATTATAATATAGCTTTTTTATAAGATATTTCTTTGATGAAACTCATTGAAATAGCATTTATTTGCTTCGTTTATATCCTGCATAGCTGAATATTCTGCATTCATATACTAGTTGTTATCTTAATTCTTCTCCAAGCAATTTCAGCATTTCTTCAGGATCGGACGTGGGCTGAGCGCATGTATTTTTAGAACAGACGTACGCCATCGCTTTTCCTTCTTCTGTGCTGAAAGCGCTCAGGAAAGGAGCCGGTTTTTCTATGCCGCTGTCCGCGTATTTCACAAGCACAACCATCTCGGGAATAAAACGTGAGCGCAGAAGTTGCAGCATATTCTGCATTTCTGTGGAATCAGGTATGCCTGTAAGCACAACTTCTTTTGACGGGCCGATCGCGAAGCTTAAAGCAGAGAGAAGCTGTGTGTGTCCCGCAGGGAACTGGCCTACTCGTCCGGATGCCGCGCTGCCAAGCTTAACCGCCATATCTTCCAGCTTTGTGTCTGCGGTCATGCGCGCGAGGCGGATCAAATTAAGCATAGCAACCGAGTTGCCGGACGGCAGTGCTCCGTCGTAAACATGCTTTTGCCGAATCAGCAGTTCTTCACCGTCATCGGGAGTGAAAAAGAACCCGCCTGCTTCGCTGTCAAGAAAATGTGCCACCTGCTCACGGTTGAGATCTAGAGCCTGCGAAAGATATTTTGCATCGAATGTCGCTTCGTAAAGCTCTATAAGCGCCCAGATAAGAAAAGCGTAGTCATCAATTGTCGCCCGGAACGCCGCTTCTCCATCGCGCCAGCGGTGCAGCAGGCGGCCGTCTGCATCCCGCATTTTGTCCATAATAAATGCGCACGCTTTTTTTGCAGCTTCTGTGTAGCGTTTATCTCCAAGTACCTGTGTACCCCGCGCAAGGGCTGCGATCATGAGTCCGTTCCAGTCAGTGAGCACTTTATCATCCCTGTGCGGACGCACGCGTTTTCCGCGCGAAGTAAACAGCTTTTCCCGCGCTGCTTCGAGTTCTGCGTAAAGCTGACCGGTCGGTTTTTTCATATCCGCAGCAATATCCGCAATAGTCTTTTTCAGATGAAGGATATTGCTTTCTTTAACTCCATGACCTGCCGGGTCAGTCCAGTTGCCTTCCGGTTTAACATTAAAACAATGGATAAAAGTATCCGCTTCTTTGCTTCCGAGTATGCTGCGTATTTCCTGCTCCGTCCAGACATAGAATTTCCCTTCAACTCCTTCGCTGTCTGCGTCCTCTGCGGAGTAGAATGCGCCTTCCTTATCTGTCATATCCCTTAATACATAAGTAAATATTTCACGCGCAGTGTCAGCATAGTCGCTGTTTCGGGTTGCCTGGTACAATTCAAGGTAAGCAATTGCAAGAAGCGCCTGATCGTACAGCATCTTTTCAAAATGAGGAACAAGCCATTTCTCGTCAGTTGAGTACCTATGAAAACCGAATCCGAGATGGTCGAATATCCCGCCAAGCCTCATTTCTTTAAGCGTTTTTTCCGTAATACTGAGTGCACTTGAATCGCCAGTTCGCTTCCAGTACCGCAAAAGAAAGCTTAAACTATGCGGGCTGGGAAATTTTGGTGCTCCGCCAAAACCGCCATGCAGCATATCGAAATGACCAATAAAATGATTAAAGGCTGTTTGCAGTGTTACTTCATTCAGGTCGTTTCCCTTCGGCATTTGCATAAAGCGCTGAAGCTGCTTAATATTAAGCTGGCTTGCCATAAGCAATTCGTCTTTACGAGTGCTCCAGACCTGTTTCACAGTAGGTATGAGATTTTTCAGCCCCAGCATGCCGTAGCTATCGTTTTTAGGAATGAATGTTGCAGTGTAGAAAGGTTTTTTATCTGGAGTCATTAGTATGGTAAGAGGCCATCCGCTAGTTCCTGAAGCAGCCTGGCAAATTATCATATATATGTTGTCAATATCAGGGCGCTCTTCCCTGTCAACTTTGATGCATACGAACACATCGTTCATAAGAGCAGCCACTTCAGTATCTTCGAATGACTCGTGTTCCATTACGTGGCACCAGTGGCATGTAGAATATCCTATGGAAAGAAAGACAGGCTTATTTTCTTCGGATGCCTTTTTAAAAGCTTCGTCTCCCCACGGGTACCAGTCAACAGGATTGGACGCATGCTGCAGCAGGTAAGGGCTTTTTTCATATTGCAGCCTGTTTCTGTATTCTTTGCCGGCATTATTCATCTTAGCTCCTCCTGTGTTTTATCTGAAAATACGTGTGCATTCTAGCGTATGTATATCATATTAGACAAATAAAATAAATATAATAATGATCAAAATATTAAAGCGGTAGTACTGCTGTCATATTCAATTTTATAATTTCAAATGTGATAGTGTAGTAGTTATTATTAAAATAAGTTCTAATTATTCACCAAGAACTAATTACTTATTGTAAATATTTTTTTTAATATTATGACTGGACAAACCATATATTTGCATTCGTTTCATTATAATAAGTTATACAGCAAGTCTATTAATTAAAATTAATAAACCTATGAAACACTCGATTTATTATTTTATATTTTTTATTATAATATATTTCCAATCTCCTCTATTCGCGCTTAAGCCTTTGATCTTAACTGAGCCAAAGGAAGAATATCCTTTAGGTCTTCACCTTGAAATTTTAGAAGATAGAGAAAAAAAGTGGAAGATTGAGGATGCCTCTTCGCCGAAACTTACCGAATATTTTTTTCAAAGCAGCAAAGAAACTCCTAACTTCGGGTTTATTGATTATGCGTATTGGGTGAGATTTAAGCTAATAAATAAATCTCATAAAGAAGACTGGCTGCTGGAAATTAGTTATCCTCTGCTGGACCAGATAGAAGTTTATATTCCGGCCACATATAATAATGGTAAAACGCGACAGAATTATATTATAAAAACAGCGGGCGAAAACTATCCTTTTTATAAAAGGGAATTGAAGCATCAAAATTTTGTTTTTCATCTCCGGATTTTGGCCGGAAAAGAGATAACATATTATATTCGGTTCGAATCGACCGGGTCTGTACAGCTTCCGCTTACGCTGCTTTCTCCGGCGGCATTTTCGGCAAAGGATCATGAACAGCGGATAGTACTCGGGTTGTATTACGGAATTATTTTAGCTTTATTATTATACAATATTTTTCTCTTTTTCTCTCTAAGGGATAAAAATTATCTCTACTATGTGCTTTATCTCGCAAGCTACGGTTTGCTCCAGCTTTTGCTGAATGGACTCGCATCCGAGTATATATGGCCTGATTTGCCATGGTGGAGCAACAGATCCATGCCCTTTTTAATATCCGTGGTGCTGCTCTGGGTTTCAAGATTTTCCAGCAATTTTCTTGTATGCCATATATATGCTCCCAAAACCGATAAATTTTTTTCCGCTTTAATATTCATTTCTATTGCAGGAATGTTATGGTCACTTTTCGGGAATTATTATATTGCTCTACTTATAAGTATTGGTACAATGACTCTCTGGATTCCGGCTGCAATAAGCGCCGGTGTTATAAGCTGGCGAAAGGGCTACAGGCCTGCAAGATATTTTATTATTGCATGGACAACATTCCTTTCCGGTGCTTTTATTTATATTCTGAGAGCCTCCGGATTTATCCCGAATACTTTCATTACAACCAACAGTATGCAGATTGGTTCGGCTCTTGAGGTAATTCTTCTTTCTCTTGCCCTTGCTGACAGGATCGATATAATGAAAAAAGAAAAAGAAGATGCACAGGCCTTAGCTATTGAGAATCTCCATAAGGCAGATAAATTAAAAGATGAATTCCTTGCCAACACATCTCACGAACTGAAAACTCCATTAAACGGGATTATCGGTATCGCCGAAACAATGATGGATAATGCCAATATATCTCAGGATCAAAGACTTCGTCTGTCTCTGATTTTATCCAGCGGCAAGCGGCTTTTAAATATGGTTAATGAAATACTCGATATCTCCAAACTTAAACATCATGATATAATTCTTCAGCAAAAACCAGTAGATATGAGGCAGGTCGCTGAACTCATCGTTATTCTATCGAGACCCTTGCTGTCTGGTAAACCGATAATCCTCGATAACGCGATCGGGGAAGATCTGCCTCCTGTGCTCGGAGATGAGGACCGTATTCAGCAAATAATGCATAACCTAATAGGGAATGCGATAAAATTCACCGAGTCGGGTACGGTAAAAATCAGCGCTGCCGTATCCAGTAACGGCAAGACGCGTGATTTTATTGAGATCAGGATATCGGATACAGGCATCGGCATTCCGGAGGAGAAACTGGAAAGCATATTCAAGTCATTTGAGCAGGCTGACGCCTCAATTTCGAGATTGTATGGTGGAACAGGATTGGGGCTCTCCATAACCAAACAGCTCATTGAGCTGCACGGAGGCACCATACGCGTAAATTCAAAGCCCGGAGCAGGATCTGAATTTATTTTTACAATACCAGTTTGCACGGAAAGAGAAGCTGAAATCCGGGACGCGGATAAAGATAAAATCGGAACTCTGAAACAGGATGAAGCGGAGGAGGCGATCGAAATAACTTTACCACATGCGGACATACAGCAGGGCGATCGCAGGATTCTTGCTGTGGATGATGACCCGGTCAACCTGCAGGTTGTTGCAGATCAGCTTTCCCAAGACGGTTATGCCGTCAGCATGGTTTCCGGAGGCGCTGAAGCCCTGAACGCGATAGAGAAAGATAATTTTGATCTCGTGCTCCTGGATGTAATGATGCCGAGGATGAGCGGCTATGAGGTGTGCAGGAAAATAAGGCAAAGATATTCGTTAAGCGAGCTCCCTGTCATTATGCTTACTGCAAGGGACAGGGTTCCGGATATGATCGAAGGGCTTGAGTCAGGCGCAAATGATTATATCGCAAAACCGGTTTCAAGGGGCGAGCTTTTAAGAAGGGTCAAAACGCATATTGAAAACGCTTCTTATTATAAAGAATTAAAACAGCTTAATGAACATCTTGACAGCCTGATGAAAGATTTTTCCATGCTGACTGCAAAGATCCATAATTCACTTAAAAACAAGCTGGAGTCCCTGCAAAATTTTCTTTCCCATTCAATCAGGGTATATGATGACAGGGAAAAACTTATGGAGAATCTTCGGATTGCAAAAAATCTGGTTTCTCATTGCAGTACTGAAAGCAAAAATATTCTTTTTGTTACTACGCATAAAGAATGCACAATCACAAAATTTCTTGATGAACTGGAACTGCAGGCTGAACTTGCTTTTTCCGGCTCGCAAATAAAACATACCATCAATAAAAACGACTTGCCCCTGGAAAAAATTCTTAGTCTTGAAATTATTTTAAACCTGCTTGAAATTTATAGTGAGATACTTAACAATATTGTGAAACATTCAGAAGCGTCTAATGTTGATATTACGGTTCAATACGCAGATGAACATTTATCTATAATAGTAAGCGATAACGGCATTGGTTTTGATTATAAAGTGCAAAGAGTAAAAAAAGGCTCTTATGGATTAAATATTCTGGAAGATCTGGCACAGGAAATTGGCGCACTACTTGAGATTCAATCCATATCCGGGCATGGAAGCGTGATAAAGATTTCGATGATAGTTTAATTTTTATCTGTATCCGATAGGGGACAAGACAGTAACAATGAATACCAGTATAATATAATTTAACAACTCTTTTCAGGACAGAACCTGCGGGATAATTTTTATGGAACCACAAAAAAATCGGATCAAGGTTTCGATTCTTGATGATAGCAAATCGTACAGGGATTCTTTAAAAAGGATCCTGAGCGAAGATGACCGCATCATAATATACAGCGAGTATGATTCAGGAAAAGCTTTTGTGATGGATGTGAATTCGCGGTTTAAACCGGATGTGTGTTTAATAGACGTTGTATTAAAAGACATGTCCGGTATTGAATGCGCAAGGCGGATAAAAGAGAAAAAGTCTGATATACGTATTGTGATCATGACCGCATATCCGGATAGTAATTCATTCTCTGAAGCAAGAAAAATAGGTGCCGATTACGTTGAAAAAGGACCGCGCCTGGAAGCGCTCCTCGATCATATAGTTACAACATCTGTCCCTGAACAGCAGGAAACCCTGATATCCTTAAGAAAGGACGGCCAGCTGAAAATAAGGCATATAGATCTGATCAATGAACTTGACGCCCTTGAGAAGCGCGCCGGCGAATTATCCGAAAACCAGATAACGGCACTTAAGCTTAAAAAAAGCGGGAAAACCGTAAAGGAAATAGCGAAAATAATGGGAGTAGAGCCTGGCACAGTTCATACACATCTCAAGAGAGCTTCGAAAAAACTCAACTTGCCGGATCTGCTCGATTATATTATTGAATAAAACCAAAACAAAATCCTAGTTAAAAAATTCTTCGTTTGTATCAAATCGGATACACCCCATTTCAGCAAAGTTGTATTACTCTTAACTGAAAGATAAAGAAATATTTACATAAATATCCCGGATTGAAATTTTTATGACGATTTTGGGAAAATATAGAACTACATAAATAGATATTAGAATTTCCGAAAGATCTCTTGCCCATATCCGAAATTAAATAAATACAGGAGATAAGTTATGAAAAAATTAATTTTATATTTTTTATTGCTAGCTTTAGTAATTGTCTTCCCGACCTGCGGAGGCGGAAGTAGCAGCAATAACGGAGGATCAAGTGGCGTACCAGTCACCTCTGTTTCATTGAAAGCCAGTGCCATAATTTTAGTCAACGAGACAGAACAGCTTACCGCAACAATTACACCTGCAAATGCTACGAACCAGAATTTGACATGGAAAAGTTCTGACGATACAAAAGCGACAGTTTCCGCAAACGGCCTTGTAAATGGAATCAAGAAGGGAATTGCAGTAATAACTGTAACTTCAGAAGACGGAAGCTTTCAGGCTGCCTGCAATGTTACAGTCGACTCTATTGGCGTTATCGATATATCCCATAATGGAACACAGAGTTATTCATTCGGGTACAGAACCGATAATCAGGCGAAACGATTTCAAACCTTTATTGCTGACTATCATACAATACTTGATGGAGTTGAAGTAAAAATACAAAAAAATAACGGCACCCAGATATACAATAACATATCAGTGGAACTATACGAAACCAGCGCCGGCCTTCCGACTACCAAATTAGCAGAAACAACAATGGATGTAACTTCGCTCGGAACTGTTCTAAAGGTAATGAGGGCAGAGTTAAAATATCAGAACCTTGTACCCGGAACAGAATATGCCATTGTCCTGGGCCAGGTGAATTTGGATACTGTTACTACTAATGGATTTTCATGGTGCACCAAACAGGTAAGTTCAGAATTGGATTTCGGCAAACTGGAAGGTTCGACGTGGACAGACGAATCTGTCAATGGCGACGGATGGCTTAAAGTTTATGTCTACGGAGCTGATTATTCAAGACCCTATGCATGGTCTGATCCTGGTAATGGCGTGGACGACGTTGTATACAGTATTGCGATTGATTCAATCGGTAATGTTTACGCGAGCGGAAACTTTATCACAACCGGTAGCGGGATTACGGTAAATCGCATTGCAATGTGGAATGGAACTTCATGGTCTGCTCTTGGAACCGGGATGGATGTTGGAACTGTACGTGCTCTTGCGATTGATTCACATAATAATCTCTATGCATGTGGAAATTTTTCAACTGCGGGAGGAGTCGCGGCTTCAGCTATCGCCAAATGGGATGGCACAACATGGTCAGCTCTGGGAAATGGTCTGGTTGGTTCGGTATCAGCACTTGCAATTGATTCAAACGACAACCTCTATGTCGGCGGTTACTTTACCGAAACTTACGGAGGCCTTACCGTAAATCGAGTTGCTAAATGGGACGGTACTTCATGGTCTGCTTTGGGAACCGGTATGAATGATTATGTCAATGCACTTGCTGTTGATTCAAATAACAATCTCTATGCAAGTGGTAACTTCACAACTGCAGGCGGAACAGCGGTAAATTATATTGCCAGGTGGGATGGAACTTCCTGGTCTGCTTTGGGGGACGGTATGAATGATAGGGCCTATGTTCTTGCTGTCGATTCGCATAACAATCTTTATGCCGGAGGATGGTTTACAACAGCAGGCGGGAATACAGTAAATCATATTGCCAAGTGGGACGGTACAACATGGTCAGCTCTGGATACAGGAATGAATGATATTGTAACTGCACTGGCAGTTGATTCTGCTGACAATCTCTATGCCGGCGGAAACTTCACAACAACCGGCGGGGGGAATCCTTTAAACTGTCTTGCCAGGTGGAACGGTACTTCATGGTCCATTTTAGGGGCAGGTGTGAATAGTTCGGTGTTTGCTCTGGCAGTTGATCCGGATGACAATATCTTTGCAGGCGGATATCTTACAAATGCGGGAGGCACTACGGTAAATCGTATGGCACGATGGGGACGTTGATGTAAACTCATCAGGCAGCATATTTTCTTGTGACGATTTGTGTCAAAACAGAACTAGCTAAACAGGAAAGGCTTAATTGTAGATACAGCAGAACAAACCGGTTAATTTAATAAATAAATATTTAAGAGGAGTTAAGTTATGAAAAAATCTGGATTTTTATTATTGGTTTTAGCAATCGCTTTTTCTTCGTGCGGCGGAGGAAGCAGTAGCAACGGAGGAGGCGGCAACAGCGGGGGAGGCGAAAGCAGCGGTATTATAGATGTTTCCAACACAGGCAACTGCATATACCCTAACGCTTTTTCTTTCGGCTATAAAAACAATGACCAGGCAAAACGTTTCCAGACATTTATAGCAGATTGCCATACGAAACTTGACGGAGTGGAAGTAAAAATCAAAAAAAATAACGGCACCCAGACATACAACAATGTTTCAGTGGAGCTGTACGATACCAAGACAGGCCTGCCGTCAAATAAGCTTGCGGAAACAACAATAGGTATTGCTTCTGTCGGGACCGAGTCTGCTGTAATAAGAGCAGAATTAAAATACCTGAACCTTGTTCCAGGTGCGGAATATGCTATTGTACTTGGTCAGGTGAATCTGGATGATACAACCGCAGGGTTTGAATGGTGTACTTATGAGGTTAATTCAGAATTGAATTTCGGCAAGTTGGAAGGATCGACCTGGATAGATGAATTCGGCCTGGGCGACGGATGGCTTAAGGTGTACGTTTCCGGAAGCCTTTGTTCGACGTTGACCAAACCCTATTATACAGGTACAATTACTGTGGTTTCAGAAGATACAGTTGCTAACTGCACACATACATACGATAATCATGCAACATTTAATATTTTACTGGAGAATGTTCCATCGTTTCCCAGCACGGACGGCATGGAATGGCGAAATTCCCAGGCCGTAAGTATAACTGGCAGTATTCTTGAAACAACATCTGGCAGCTGCTTTGGAGCATATGACTTGTTGACAAGCAACGGCCCCCAAGCTGTTACACCATCAGCATCAACGTTTCCTGTAACTTTAATACTTTGGAATTCAAATAAATATGCATTAGTGGTTAGTACTATTGCATTTCCTAACTGCACTTATCAGATGGGATCTTTAAGTGGTACTGTGGCTGGTATGATCATTGTTCCCTATATTGAAGTTATACCAATCCCGGCAGATCCGTCTCATCTTATTGGTGAAACAACTGTCACTGTTCCTTTGGCCGACAATGATGTAAAGGTATCCTGGGATTTGAAACGGATAGACTAAGATATACTTAATTTAGAAAGATTTTCATGAAGTTTTAAATAAGTTAGTAAATTACCAATTAAAATTGGAAATAGTGGAGATATTTATGAAAAAATCTGTATGCTTATTAGGAATTGCTTTTATTGTATTTTGCACTTTAAAGGCCCATGCAGCAAACAAGTACGATATTAAATCCAGCATAATAACTCTGGAAACCGTGCTTAAGGTCGGCAAGACAGAAATGAAAATGACCAAGATAGTTTATTTCGATGATTTTGGCGCAAAAGAACGCGAGGAAACCTATTCCAACGGCAAGCTTAACGGTGTGCGTTTTACAGACGGAAAAGACAAAATCTCTTTGAATCTCAGCAAGAAAACTGCAGCAAAAGAAGGCTCAGGCGACAGAGGGCTCGGACCGCGTGTGGATATAGACTTTTTTGGAACAACCAAAGATATCGAATCCGGACTTGTTAAAAAGATTGCGCCTATGACACTCGCAGGCCAGAGCTGCGATGTGTTTGAAGTAAAGAAGGGAAAAACTCCACAAACTTATGCAGCATGGAAAAAGGTAATGGTGTATACGAAGACCGACAGTACTGTTATAAAAGCGGTAAAGATTGAGCCCAATGCAGTTATCCCGAAAGATAAATTTCAGGTTCCGTCAGGATATACGCTGCGTTAGCTTTCTGCTAAGAAAAAATATTGACCGCAAAGTTATTAAAATTTTGAAATAGCATCCAGTTTAACCTGCCGGAAAAGGAAAATCTAAATGGAGAGTTCAATATGAAAATATTTAGAATCATTGTATTTGTTTTTTTATCAGCGCTGTTAATTAGTCCGGCGCTTTTTGCCCAGGAAGACTTCCAGGGAAGCAAGGATCACCCGCTGTTAACCAGGATGCCGCGCTATTATATCGGACATTGCGCAAAGAATGACTTCGATAAAATGAGTTTCGAGGACAGCAAAGGCAAGCCGGTCGAAGTTGAAGGCCGCTACACAGAGCTGAATTATCGCGCGAAAGATGATCCCAGCATTGTTTCTCCGATCAAAATAGGCAGAAATTATCAAAATGCAATAACAAAGATCGGCGGCAAAATATTGTTCCAGAACCTTAACTCCGGTGGCGGTGAAACCACAATGAAAGTGACCCGCGGCAAGGAGGAAATATGGGTAAAAGTACGGATTGGCGACAGTGGAAGAAACTACCAGGTGTTCATCATTGAAAAAGCTGCGATGGCGCAGGAAGTAACAGCAAACGCTGACGCATGGAAATCCGATATCAATGCAACAGGACATGCGGCAGTCTACGGCATTAATTTTGATACAGACAAGGCTGTTATCAAGAGCGGATCGGAAGCAGTACTCAAAGAGATAGCAACGCTGCTCAAAAAGAATCCTTCTTTAAATATCCGTCTGGTGGGTCATACTGATTCTGTAGGTGATTTTGCTCACAATATGACATTATCGGAGGCGCGCGCTAAGGCTGTAATGGCCGCTCTGACAAGCCAGCATGGCATTGCTGCAGCAAGACTGTCGGCACATGGTGTGGGCCCGCTCACTCCTGTGTCATCTAACGATAGCGAAGAAGGCCGCTCAAAGAACCGCAGGGTCGAGATCGTAAAAAAATAAGCAGCATAATTTAACAATAATATTTCGGAAAAAGTCAGCCAGGATGAGTAATTGAACCGGAGCTAATATATTTTAAGATAATCAGATCTGATATCCGCTGTATAGCTCATCAGGATTATAAAAAAACGATTTACAGGCAAAAAAACCGGCGGGTAATCCCGCCGGTTTTTTTATAATAATTCATCGATAAACCATATATTATGTAGGAGACATAGTAGATAATTCTTTTTTAAATGACCAGTAATATACTGCTCCGATAAAAATGAATCCGCCTACAATATTTCCGAGTGTAACAGGGATCAGGTTCCAGGTAATGAACTGGCCCCATGTGACATTCGCACCTAGTATAATACCGGTAGGAATAAAATACATGTTTGCAACACTATGCTCAAATCCTGAAGCAACGAAAGCCATAATCGGGAACCATATTCCGAAGAATTTGCCGATCATGTTTTTCGATGATATAGCCAGAAGAATTGCCACGTTAACAAGAAGGTTACATGCAATCCCTTTCATAAAAGCAGACCATAGACCCATGCCGCCTGCTGCTATATAAGGAAGCGTCTTTGCTTCTGCAATAGCAATTGCACTTTGTCCAAATGCAGTTAGTTCAGCGCTGCCGCCTTTGCTGAATGGACCCACTGACATCAGGTAAGCCCAGAAAATAGAGCCGATAAAGTTTCCTATATAGACCCAGAACCATGCGTTGAGAACCCTGCTCCATGTGGTCTTTTTCTGAAAAACACCCATGGGGATAAGCATTGTATCGCCTGTGAAAAGTGACATGCCAGTCAGGACGATCGCAATGAGTCCTACAGGGAAGACAGCGCCGGCTATCAGGGATTTGAGACCTGGAATAGGGATTCCCGTGCCGCAGACAGTGGCTAGTGCGCCTCCGACTGCGATAAAAAGTCCGGCCATAAATGCTCTTACAAGTAAGTTTGAGGGCGTAAGTGCTGCCTTATACTTTCCTGCATCTCCTGCGAGTTGAACGATTTCAACTGGTTTGTTTGCCATAAATCCTCCTTTAAATATTTAAAAAATTTATTATTGCCTGCGAATAGACTATTTCAATTTTACATGAAAAAATCGTATACTCAGGTATATTGCATATCCGGTAGTGTGCATCTATTGTAAAAATACATTTAATACAGACTTAAATGCTAAGTTCTAAAAAAATGGTCAAAAAGTCAATTGAATTTTCGGAAGATTTTAAAAGAGGTTTCGTTCGGGTTTCTGATGCAGGTTTATTATTTGACATAAGAAATAAATAACAGTATACTTTAAAAGTTTCGCCTTGAATTGCTTTTTGAAATATGTTTCTATAAAAAGGACATCCCGAATGCACCTGATGAAACATTGCTTACTAACAATTTTAATCGCACTTTTTGCACCTATTCCGTTTTCGGGATGCGGCCGGTCGCAGGCGGAGAGTATGCCTTCCGGCATAGTTGTCGGCCGTTACCAGGTAATGGAAGACCGAAGCGGCGAACTGACCATTTATCAGGTTATTAATCAACGCAGCAATTTTTATACAAGTACATCAGCAATTCCAAGCTATTATTATACTTATTCTGCATACTGGTTTCGCATTTCCGTACATAATAAATCCGTAGAAAATAGAAAATTATACCTGGATGTAAAACATCCATTACTGGATAGTGTAACACTCCATGTTGTCGATTCATCGGCCGGACCTTCGCAGATTGTCCGGTCGGGTGATGGCATACTGGTCCGCGACAGGCCGTATAATGCAGTTAACATGGTGTTGCCTTTTCATCTTCAAGCGGGACAGACTGCTGATCTTTATTTACGTGTACGTGCCGATGCCGCTTCGATGATTGTGCCCTTTGAGGTGATGGGCGAAGCTGCATTGCATGCGTCGCAAATGCAGGAACGCGTTTTTCATGGCATTATTCTCGGGATATTTGCTGCATTGTTCATTTATAACCTGGTTATTTTTATTGTTATCAGGAGAAGGAACTTTCTTTATTATCTGGTTTACCTTCCGTTAGCTTATATAACGATAAGTATCCTCGACGGTTTCGGATCTGTTTTATTATTTCCCGATTCAACCTGGCTGAGCAATGAAGGCCTTGCTCTTTTTGCCGGTCTAAGCTTTGTTTTCATTCTATTGTTCAGCAGGGCATTTCTCCATACAAATGAGTACAAACAACTTGATTTATCTCTTAAAATTCTGATAGGCGTAAATTTATTCATATCAGTTTCACCCTTTATATTGCCGGTTCAGGTTACGTATAAATTAGCCTTATTCATGGCATTCATCTTTCCGATTGTCGGCACAATATTAGGTATTTTTTTCTGGCGCCGCGGTCATACGGAAGCCAGAATTTATATATTCGGACAAGGGGCATCCTGGATTGGTATGCTTGCTTTTGGACTAATGGTTATCGGTGTGCTGCCTTTTAATTTTATTTTGTATGAGAGTATTGCCATCAGCATTGCTGTTGATGCGCTGATGCTTTCCCTGGCTCTGGCTGACCGTATTCGTATTTTGCAAAAAGCAAAACTTCTGGCAGAAGATAAGGCTGTCAGGAACCTAGAAATACGCAGGGATGAGCTGGAAAAAATTGTGACCGAGAGAACAGCTGAAATACGGAGCGTAATGCTAAATCTTTCCGAGCTTAAGGAAAAGGCCGAAGCTGCTACAAAGGCCAAGAGCGAATTTTTAGCCAATATGTCGCATGAGATACGCACACCCATGAATGCAGTCATAGGATTCTGTGATCTGCTGAAAAACACTCATCTGAACCAGCAGCAGACAGAGTATGTCGAAATGGTATACGGCAGCGGGGAATTGCTGATATCGCTGATAAACGATATACTCGATATGTCCAAAATAGAATCCGGAAAGATGATGCTCGAAAGCATCGACTTTGATATGGAATACCTGATTGCCAATGTAATGAAATTACTGCGGCTGCGGGCAAGCACCAAAGATATTGAACTGCATGTTATTTATCTTGAAAATGTACCGCGGAATTTCAAGGGAGACCCGACTCGAATCAGGCAGGTTCTTATAAATCTTGCAGGCAATGCGATTAAATTTACAGACAAGGGAGATGTTACACTTCGCGTAAGCATGGACAGCAAACAGGTGGCCGGAATCGACTACATGCCCGGGATTAAAATATCCGTAAAAGATACCGGCATCGGCATTCCCAAAGACAAACTGGAGCAAGTCTTTGAATCTTTTACACAGGTAGATTCATCAATAACCCGCAAGTTCGGAGGTACAGGCCTGGGGCTCACAATTACAAAAAAACTGATAGAGATGATGGGCGGTACAATCAGCGTTAACTCAGAACCTGGCAAAGGTACAGAGTTTGTATTTACGCTTCAGCTTATACAGGGTCAACCTGCTGTTGAAAAGGATATAAAACCAGTTGAAATAACCCAATTAAAAAGTAAAAAAGTTCTTATTCTGGATGATAACGCCAACGCACGGGAAATACTGGAAAATTATTGCATGGCAATAGGAATGGATATTGCTTATTGCTCTGCATCAGCTGAAGATGCTCTGGGATGGTTGAAGCGCAAGGAGGACAATATAGACATTGTTTTGTGCGATCTTAAAATGCCTGGCATGGATGGATTTACTTTTGCAAAGCTGCTGCGCCTGAATGATTCCCTGAAAAACATCAGGCTCGTAGCCCTTACTTCCGACGCTGCTCCGGGAGTGGCAGCTCAGTCCGAAAAAGCCGGATTCGATGCGTATCTTTCCAAGCCATTCACCCACAAAGAATTATACGAAATTATGCGTACAGTATTAGGTGACAGAAGACATGAAAAAGACCAGATCATCACGCGCCACCTTGCGCAGGAACTGATAGCAAAAGGGATTTCCGTACTTGTAGTAGAAGACAATGAAATAAACCGGAAATTGATGGGTTATCTTTTAACACAGTTAGGATGTGTTTTTGATATGGCCTGCGACGGGAAAGAAGCTCTCGCCAGTTTATCTAAAAAAAAATATGATATTATTTTAATGGATATTGAAATGCCGGTCATGGATGGGATTGAAGCGACAAAAGCCATACGCAATGAACTCCGGATAAAAACGCCTGTTATTGCTATTACCGCCCAGGTTTTCGGAGAAGATAAGGAAAAATGCATTGAGGCTGGTATGGATGATTATCTCGGCAAACCCATTGATAAAGAAAAATTAAAAGAAAAAATATTATTCTGGGCCTAAAAATAGCAGTTGTTAAATAACAATATTTTGTTTAAAGGAGCGCTGTCAAATGTTCGACAAAGCCAAAGCAATTAAAGAGTATGGAATAACAGAAGAATTTTATGACGGATTACTGAAAGAGTTTATTACTCATGCCAGGAAAGATTTACCGATAATGGAAAAGTCCATTGCCGCAGGTGATTTTAAAGAGGCGCAGAGTGTAATTCATTCGCTGAAAGGCGCTGCAGGTAATTTAAGGGTTGCTCAGGCTTATCAACTTACCATAACACTCGAGGACGCTATTAAAAAAAATCTGGCGCAGGAAATTAACGATTATACTGTAAAATTAAAAACTTACATTGATGAATTGTCTCTGGAATTAAAAATAGAATAAAGAAAAGATATAGCCTGGAATCTTTCTCCGAAAGAGTTGACTTTTCCCTCCCTGCCTGTTTTATATGGAATAATAAAATCATCAGGATGAAATTATATATGAACATGGATAAATTTTTTTACCCGCACAGCATAGTAATATTTGGCCTGTCCGACAGCCCGGGGAATCTCAGTATATATATACTTGAGAATCTCGGCCGATTCGGTTTTACGGGCCGTGTGTATGGCATTGGCAGAAAAGAAAAAGATGTAATGGGCACAAAAGTATATAGTAAAATAGAAGACGTGCCAGAGGTTCCGGATCTGGCTGTTTTTGTTATTCCTGCCGCAGCCATGCCGGATGCTCTTCGATCGTGCAAAATTAAAGGCGTAACTCATGTCATCATTGAGACAGGCGGTTTTTCCGAACTGGGCGCAAAAGGCAAAGCACTTGAAGATCAAATCCGCAGCATTGCCGAAGAGTCAGGCATTACATGTATAGGCCCGAACTGCGTGGGCGTCATCAACAAGGAAAACGGGCTTGTTACGCCTTTTATACCTTTTGAAAAGGGCGAAGTCGGGAAGGGGCACAATTCTTTCATTACCCAGAGCGGCGGACTTATACATGACCTGCTGCACAGATGCGCTGCGGATAATGTTGGTATAAGCAAGTTTGCGAGCATCGGCAACAAGCTCATGGTAAACGAAAGCGATATCCTGGAATATTTCATTCATGATCCTGATAGTAAGTGCATCGGCCTGTATCTTGAAGATATACGTGAAGGAAGACGGCTTGTCAGCCTGGCAGCCGGCACTGATAAGCCGGTGATTATGCTGAAAGGAAATGCGAGCCCTTTGAGCAGGGAAATCGCTTCGTTTCATACTGCAGCGCTGGTGGGCGACTCTGCTGTAGCTGATTCTGCATTTAAGCAGGCGGGCATTCATCATGTGCGAAGCCCGCAGGATATGGTAGATTGCTTCAAGATATTCGATCTTCCGCCACTTAAGGGACCGAACATAGTCATTATTGGACGCTCGGGCGGACAGGGCGTACTGCTGGCAGATGAAGCGCATAGCCAGGGTTTTATACTTCCTAAACTACCGCCGGAATTTTTTGTTCCAATAGGCAAAAAGGCAAAAGCAGGGGTAATGCGGAACACGAATCCTGTAGACCTTGGAGACGTGTGGGATGAACATTTTTTTCTGACAGTAGTAGAGATGGCCCTTGGCCTGGATAATGCGGACGGAGTAGTTTTTTATTTTGAATACGGCAACAATCACGATGTCAGCTTTGATGTTCTTAAGGGTGTTGAGCGTCTTTGCCGCGAATACGACAAGCCTGTTGCTTTATGCATGGTGCCTGACCGGTCTGTGTGGTTCTCACTCAGGTATTCGTCTCCTTTCCCGTTCTTTACAGAGGCAGAGCGCGCCTTTACAGCGCTTAAGAGATCGCTGTGGCATTATGAAAGGATATCTGGCCACCGCAAAACCGGCATCATTGCGTCCGCAGGTTTTAACAGGGCGACTGAAGGCAAAGCGGAAATTATGCCTGCCGGACAGTCTCTCTCCCTGCTGGCTAAGTACAGTTTGCCGGCAGGTGAATACGAGTTGTTTGCTGACTATGCTTCAGGGCTGGCGGCAGCGAACCGTATCGGTTACCCTGTTGCCTTGAAAAAAACAGAGCCTTTTATTCTGCATAAAACCGAGGAAGGTGCGGTTAAGCTTAATATTAAAAACGAATTAGAGCTTTCTGCAGCCATAAAAAAAATGAACGGAACATCTTACCTTCTTCAAAAAATGGCGCCCGAAGGGATCGATGCTATAATCGGCGGCAAACAGGACCCGGAGTTCGGGCATGTTATTCTATTTGGCCTTGGCGGAATTTTCGTGGAAATATTCAGGGATACGTCGGTGCGTATTGCTCCTGTGGATATGCAGACTGCTAAAGAGATGATCGATGAGATTAAGGGAGCGCCTCTTCTTAAGGGAGCAAGGGGCACAGCAATGGCAGACATTGCATCATTGACGGATGCCATAGTGAATGTTTCGCGCTTATTATCGGAACATCCTGAAATAACGAATCTTGACATCAATCCTCTCAGGGTATTCCCCGAAGGCAGGGGGTGCGCGGCACTGGATGTGAAGATCGGATATTGCCGCATTAAAGAATAAATTTTCAGTATAAAGCAAATGAAAAAATATCTTAAATAATTATCTTGACAAAAATTAAATAAATAACGAATAGAGTAACAGGTATTATAACATAATATTTACAGGTGCTCCGGAGAAATCCGGAGAGAATAGGGAAACCCGTTAAAATCGGGTGCGGACCCGCCGCTGTAACCGGGGATGAAAGCCGTTTTTGCCACTGTGCGCTTTGCGTACGGGAAGGCGCGGCAAGTAAAACGAACCGGGAGCCAGAAGACCTGCCTGTAACAGAGAGCTGCATTTCCTTCGTGAGTATAAGGAAGCTCATTTACATTACGAGGCAAAAAAACGGAATCCTCGGACATTAAGTGTCCGGGGATTTTTTTTTGGCCTGAAATGCAAAGTTGTTCGGAGAATAACGCGCACAAAAACGGGAATATTGCCCATGGAGGATAGAGATACGGGATTTAGTTTTCAATTATCAGATTTAAAGAATATTTTTCATTAAACATTATTTTCAGGAGAATTAAAAATGAAGTTTTATAAATATTATATATTTCAGATTATTTTAGTAAGCATTATCTATTTTTCTTTCAGCGTGCTTTCAAATGCGCAGGAAATACCTGTTGAAGAAAGTGCGGAAGCTGTTGGGCAGGAACAGGATGAGAGTAACAGTGCAGAATTAAAAGGAGACGTACAGGATAACGAGAAAATCATTAAGCAGAACATGCTTGTTATTACTGCTACAAAAACAAGAGAAAACAAAAAGGATGTTCCTGTTAATGTGGAAGTAATTACAAGCAAGGATATTGAAGCAACCGGAGCTACGTCAGCAGGTGATGTTTTAGGCCAGCTCGAGACCGGGCATTTTCACAAATATAGCGGGCTTCAGCAATCTGCAGGTTTGCACGGCAATTTCAGAACAGATTCAATGGGCGATGATATTAAAGGCTATGTTTTAATACTGGTTGACGGCCACCGCATCGGCACCGGCAATTTAGGGAAAATACCGCCCGAAGCTATTGAAAGAATCGAGATTATAAAAGGCCCGGCTTCTTCGCTTTACGGATCTGCGGCAATGGGCGGTGTAATCAATATTATTACAAAAAAAGGCAGAGGTAAACCAGAAACAGATATAAAAAACGAGTACGGTAGTTTTGACTATATGAAAGGATCGGCTGCAAGCGGAGGCAGTGCAACGGACTTGTTCAGCTATTTTGTATCCGGCAGTTTTATGCATGTAGGGGATTATGAAACGAAAAAATACGGGACAGTACATAACAGCAGTGAGGACCATAAGCAGATATGGGGGAACCTGTCACTTTACCCTAAGGATAATCAGAGCCTGCGGCTGGGTTTTTCCTACGCAAATATTATAGCACATTATCCTGAATGGAAAAACTGGCAGACATACACTAAATATGAGGAAAATACAAATTGTTATACTGATAAAAGCCGGGGACATTCTGATCTTGAATATAATCTCGGATTATATAATGATAAATTGCACTGGAAGTCATTGTTATATTTTTTATGGGACAGGAATTCTCTTTTTTGGGCATCCCCTCCATCTTCCGCAAAAGACAGTGCATCAATAAATAACAATTACACAGCAGGTGCTGATCAGCAATTTACTGTTTCGTTAGTGCCGTATAATAAAATAATTGCCGGTTATACTTTTGAATTTTTAAGGAAGGAAATTGAAGCGAAAGAGAATGGCATCGCTACTAAACCGTCATCACCGGATACTTCATGTTTAACAAACAGCATATACGCCCAGGACTCGGTCGATTTATTAAACAATACTGTGAATTTAATAGCAGGAGTCAGATATGACAGATTTGATTTTTCCACTGAAAAACCGAAAAACAGCACATATACTGAAAAGAGTTTTGATCATGTTTCTCCAAGAGGTGGAGTTGTATATAAATTGACTGACTTTCTCCGATTCAGGGGTAATGTTGGACATGCGTATAAAGCCCCTTCGGCTGACGAGCTGACTGCTGAATATATGTATATGGAATATGGCACTGAGAAAAGAACATTGGGGAATCCGGACCTGAAAGCTGAAACTAGCACAAGTTATGAAGGAGGTTCGGATTTATATTTATCTGATTTAAATTTAGGCTCTACTTATACTCTTACTAATACAAAAAATAAAATTGAAAGAACAGGCTATACTGTCCCGTACAACGGGTATGACTGGTATACATTTGAAAATATCGGTAAATCCCGCATGCAGGCAGTCGAATGCTATTTAAACTGGGCAATCGGTAAAACATTGAATCTGCCTGTAGCGGTAAATTTTAATGCAAATATTGTATTTAATCTGCAGTACGAAAATAGAAGCACAGGGCAGGATTTAAATTATGTCTCGGATAAAGAGATAAAAACAAACCTGAGTGTTGGTTACAGAAAGGCTGTTGTAACTTTATTCTATGTTTATATTGGAAAACAAAAACATGAAAATTTCGATAATTATCCGGCAACTGTTGAAACAAAAAGTCCGTTCAGATATTATGACCTGACATTTAAATATGATATTACTCCGGTTATTGAAGTGAATGGAGGTGTATTCAATCTTACAAATAAAAATTATGAATGGGTTCGCGGGTATCCTATGCCGGAACGAAATTACAAGATCGGTTTAACAGGAAAATTCTAGTTTATGGGGCGGGCTTGCGCCCGCCCTTACAGGATTTTTTTGCATGATATTGCTCAAGGGTTCCCGCAGACCCTAACACCCTTTCCGCATAGCCAGACATTGGTTCCGCAGCCAAACCTTCTGGATTCAATATGCTAAACAATAATTTACAGTCTGTACACAACACCTGCCTGTAAATACAATATCGGTACTAAGCGTTTATCGTCCCAACTGCTTGTATTTATCTTTTTGTCAAGGTCTTGATACTCAGGAGGTATTATGCCATTAGGATCGCTACTATTAACCTTAGTAATCTTAATATTTTGAAAAAGATTTCCATAAATAGTATAATTATAGATACAACTGGCAGTTAATCCAATTTTATCAGTAATAAATGCCGAAAAACCTAATTCGAACTCCGTATATAAAATATTTCCTCCTCCGTCCATTGTGAAGGAATATACTTGGCTACCAGAATCTGATATACTGGAAGAACTTACATTGTATATTCTAACATAATTTTTATTATTACACATATACATATTATAACCAAAACCAATCCCTATAAATGGCTTAATTTTGAAAAATGGATATTCAAACAATATTGATAAGCCAGTGCCAGCGCTGTAGAAATTAAAGTTTTTTCTATTATCGCTGTTATAAGAATAAACATAATATGAATCTGCTGTGTATTCATTATTTATCCCTTTCCATCCTACAGTCTTCGCTTCTCCATATAATCCCCATCCATATTTAAGATTAGGTTTTAATTTAATGAAATTATTAAGTCCAATATTTGGCGCAATTATGAGTTCCATCATATAGGTATTAATTTTATCTTCAGAAAGAGTAAATGGTTCAGGGTAATTATTTGGAATATGTATTGTTGGGACTTCCATATTATGTATCAGCCCATACCTGAAATACACCCCGAAATCCATTGCTTTCCCGGACTTTTGTCTTTCATCGTTAAAAGAGTACGTTGTTGCGCCATAGTTATTCGATTGTATATCGCGTGCTATTCTGTCTACAATGCTCCCAGCAGCTTTGTCGAGTTCCGCATCTGTTTCCGCGCTTTCAGTGTCCGCGAGTATAATCGATCCGTTCTTGACATCAACGATCTTAAGCGAGAGTGTGTATTTCGCGATCTTCGAAAGGCTGCCCACTATGACAAAATCAGCGTAAAGTATTTTGCCTATCTGAACAGCACAAATCGAATCCGAGCAGTCCGAGAGCTGGAATTTCTGCTCATTAAGTATCATCTTTATCTGGTTGCGTTCCAGCACATCGAACAGCCTGCTTTTCTGAAGTTTTACTTCGAGAAGATCGCGGATAATTTCCGCGTACGGTTTCGGAGCGTTCTTTGCTTCCAGTTCAAGTATTGCAACTCGTTTCGGCTTCTGCTCTGCAATGGCAGCATTCACAAAAGCAATTGCCATTGAAGAAAGAATAATTGCGCTTATAAAAAATACTTTCAGCTTTCCGTTCATTGTTTATCTCTCCTGTTATATGTTTATAAAATTATTTATTCTTCAAATTTTTGTTTAAGATATTTAGCAATATTCTGCGAAAGATATCTTGCCTGCGGCTCAATATCCGTTTCGCCAGGCACCTGGACATTCTCTGCAAAAAGAACCTGGGAATTTTCCACATCGATTATCTTCGACGAAATGATAAGCTCATGCCCAAGCTTGCCAACAGCGCCTACAAGGATAAGATTTACTTTCTTCCCTTTTCTTTCGTTATCAAGTTTAATCACATAATCATGTCCCAGCAGTTCAACCAGTTCATTCGCTATTAAATCCGTTACCCTTTCGGATAATTCGCTGTCATTATTCCGCGACATTAAGCGCCCAATGCCAAGCCTGTATTTCTGCACTAATGAGAATCCTTTTGCACTTCCGGTATTCTCTCCTGTTGTTTGCTGTTTCATAGTTTGTCCCTTTGCCATATTGTATGCTAAATAAGATGCCCCGCCTGCGGCAGAAATCCCTGCTGCTGTTATTGATGCCCAGGCTATTGCCTTGCTGAAAGAAAGTGACAGCCCGTAGCCTTTTTTTCTAAATCCGAAATATATCAGCAGAATGAAGCTGTAAACAAGACCGGATGCACCGAGCTTTTTTAAGCTCGAAACCAGGGCTTTTTTCTGCGAACCGGAAACATGCTGCTGCACGTGTTCGGGAATTTCTTCGGTGAATCTGAATTTTATTAAAAGTTTATTAAAGGCCTGTATGTCATTCATAATAGATCCTCTATATTGCGTATGCCTTTTTCATTCAGGTTCTGTATTACTCTTTTCACGATCTGGCCGTATTTATACTGAACCTGCCTTTTGCTTAAACCCAGAAGCCTGCCTGCTGTCGTATAGCTGTAATTATGAAACGCAATCAGTTCAATAATTGCCCTGTCAGTATCATCCAGGGCGGCTTTTGCAATAGAGTCGCTTATTATTATTCGCAGGTCCCTGAAACCGTTCACGAAAGTCAAACTTACATCCTGGAAAACATCGTCAATATTTATTCCCTCCGGATGTTTGTCCCTGTAATATTTTAAAACGATATTCCGCAATGTGCCGAATATCCATTTGCGTACATTTAATATCTGCTCCAGGTTGTTATACAGCGCGATGAAAACCTCCTGGCACAGGTCTTCGGCATCCTGCATATTGCCTGTTTTTGTGTAAATCGTGTTAAATACAATATGATAATACTCCGTGAATATTTCCGTATATTTATCTCTCTTTGATTTCCCGCCCGGCATTCGGTTCTTCCTGTTTATATTAAAGTTCCATAATCACAAAATTCGTGACAAAATATTTTATAAAAAATAGAATTATTATTATTATATTGACAAGTGCAAATTTTATTGAAAAATTATGAATCACTGAAGTACTAAGACAAATGCTTCATGAATATAATATTTTTTTTAAATTGCAATGCCGACTAAAGACCTTAACCGCTACTGGATATATATACTGGAATGCAAAAACGGCAAATATTATACAGGTTATACAAATGATTTAGCCAGGCGATATTTGCTCCACATAAACGGAAAAGGCGCAAAATTTACAAGGACATACAAGCCTGTCGGGGTCGCGCAAAGCTGGAAGCTTACAGGCACAAAGGCGCAGGCAATGAAAGTCGAAGCGTTTATAAAGCAGAAGCCGAGAGCATTTAAAGACGGGCTTGTTAAAAATCCGCGCGCTTTAAAGCGCGCTTTGTTTATTAAGTTCGGATATGAATTTAAAATAATTAAGAGTGCGTTCCAAAACCTCTGAAACGCAATAAAAGATATTCAGACATAACAAATATTATTTTAATTTTTGAGGACTATCTGAGGCCGACAGGCATGGATGCCTTAGTGCCGGGTGCAGGCAGGAGGCCTGTTTGCACCCGGTCGAAGGATTAAACTCAAAAAACATTACCATGAACAATAAAAAAACAGTGAATTCCCTTCCAGCGCTTCAAAAGATTTAACTGCATGGCTGGAATCAAAAAATATTAAAGGTAATGAACAACCCGCCGCAAGCAGCATACGCTCTATTTCTGAAAATTCTAAGATCTTCTTCGTCTTCCGCTAACTCTCTCCGAATAGCATTATCAACTATTTCAGATATTGATTTAGATGTTTCAGCAGCTTTAATTTTTAGAACTTTATGTATATCCGGATCAAAATATACTGTTGCACGTTTATTTAATGCTGACATATGTTTTTCTTGAATAAATATAATTATTCTTAATATAACATCATAACGTTATAACGTCTATTTAAATTTATTTAGCTAACAATTTATTTTGCAATTAAGTAAGAAATGTTTTGCAGCAAATCAGGCAGGCTGCGGAAGAGATCTCCGCAGGAAACGACTGCTAAAGAAATCAATATGATAATAACAAAAGTTGGATATTTAATCGATTTCATAACCTGTTATTAATACAAAATATATTATAGACAATAAAATAATTTAGAATGGTGTTTGATATTCGTCAACAGATTTTTAAACAAGCACGATAATGTTTAGGGTGTTCAACCGATGGGGAAATAGTCCGGAGGGCAGTGAAAATTATCCGCATAAAACCGGTCTTAATTTATAACCTATATCAACAGGTTTGAAATCATGCTATAAATAAACTAAAATGATATTATCAACTCTTAATATACTTATTATAAAGCCCATCGTAATTCCGGATAAGGTCTTTTTTATTGTAGAATTTTAAAGCTTTTTCCCTGTTCTTTTTTACAAGCTCGCGTGTATATTCTTTTTCCGTATACAGCTTACTGATCCCGGACGCGATTTTTTCCGAGTCCTTGGGATCAGCTAAAAGATCTTCGTCATAATCAAGCATTTCCGGCACATTGCCCACGCGTGTGGATATTACAGGAATGCCGGCAAGGTAAGCTTCGATAATTACGAGCGGCTGCGCTTCTCGTATGCTCGAAAGAACCATAACATCTAAAAAAGAATAATAGGTACGCACGTCGGCCTTGCCTGTAAAAATTATTTTATCTTCCAGCTTAAAATTCTCAACGAGCTGGATGCATTCTTCGTAGTAATTCTCATCCTCATCCTGGGGGCCGATTATGTAAAATTTTACTTTCGGGATTGTTTCGGATACTATCTTGGAAGCAATAATAAATGCTTTAACATCCTTAATCGGAACTACGCGTCCGACAAATCCCACTGAGTATTCTTCACGCGATTCGATCTTTAAATCCAGAAAGCGCTCAACATCAATGCCATTCGGGACAACAAGAGTTTTCTCTTTGCTCGCGCCCTGTGAAATCTGGATATTCCTGTTGTGCTCAAAAAGCGCTATAGAAAGATCCGCGTACTCGTAAGTTATCCTGCTAAGATCGTTAAATATGTTTATCCATAAGTCGCGCTGGTATCCCTTTACCCATTTGGCGCGCTTAATATCGATTTCTCTTTCTTTATTGTACAGGCCGTGCTCTGTGAGGATTACAGGCTTATTGTACATTATCTTCGCTATTGCTGCAACAAGCCCGGCGTATCCTGTGGAAATTGTATGATAAAGGTCAGCCTGTGGAATTTCCCATGTAAGTATTTTCAGCATATATTCATGCGACGACAGCCATGCCCAGTAATAATCGGAAAAAGGATAAAGCGGGTTATGCATGCTGCCGTATTCACACGCCATATCCCAGGCATCGGAAGTTTCAACAAGGTCGCGGAAATCGTATTTCTTTTCCTGCATCTTTTTTAAAATCCACGAAAGCCCGGAAAATTTTTTTTCGGACATCATTTCGCCGTGAAATTCTTTTATCTTTTTAAAAAATTCTTTATCTGTTTTTTTCTTTTTATGCTTTTTCTTTTTTGTCAAAATCCTGTTTTCAAGGGATATTACATTTTCGGGAAATTTATATTTAAGCTCGTTGTCCTCGTCTGCCGAGATTGCCAGCACTATGAAATTAAAGTTCGTAAGGCCGGATATCATATCCTGTATCCACGACGAAACGCCTCCGGTAATATACGGATACGATCCTTCGGCAATAATGCATATTGTCTTTTTTTGCGGATCAGGTTTGTTTATATATTCAATAGCCATTGATAAATTATTAACTCGGATATTTCGTCTAATTCGATCTCGGTCTTTGATGCAAGCGTTGCGAGAGTAAAAACATTCTGATAATCGCCAGTGTTGTAATAACACTCTGCAAGTCTTAAAAGCAAATTTCTGTCTTTGCCGTTTTTTGAAAAAAGATGAGTAAATATCTTTATTGCGCTTTTGTTTTTTCCCATCAGCATATAACAACTACCCAGGGCAGTCAAAATTCGTTTATTATTTTTATTTTCAATCTCATGTGCAGTTTTCAAGGCAGTTTCGCTTTCTTTAAGGTAAAATATCTGTATCAGGCGCTGCCCGTTAAGAAGCCCGGCAAATTCAAAATAAAGCAGGCCTAATAAATAATATAAAATATAAATCCGGGTAGATTTATTATCTTTTTCCTTTTCTTTGATCTTCGATTTTATCCGCTGTATTTTTTCGATAAATGCATTCTCAATTGTATTTAATCCTTCTGCAGCATAAAGCGCGATCTCAGGATTTGGGTCTTTGATTAAATTACGCAGTATAGAAACAGAATGCAGATTCGGATTTGTTGTAAGTTTCTGCTGTGACAAAAGGCGCGTGATCTCGTCAATGTCCTGTGCTTCGTCCGCGAGAGGCCGAAGAGAAGTCGCCATTTCAATAAAAAATTCAATGCCCGTTATTCCTCTTTCAAATGATTTGCGAAGCCCACGCTGAGTTACCGGAACATACTGATCCGATTTTTTTAATTTGCGGAAAAAGTCGAATGGATCGGAATACGTAAAGATATTGTCTGCTGCCGCTGCATCAGTCTCCTTACTGCCGGGCAAGGGATGCGTTTGCAATACCACTTTTGAGATGGCGAAAGAATCGAATATTTTAGCTCGTAATGTCATATCTTCTGCATCTCCAGAAGATTCTCTGCAAGCATCATTATGTCTTCCTCGGACTTCAGGTTAGGACGCATACTGCTATAGCCCAGAATTATTTCCGGATGCATGGAAATTTCGCCTATTTTGAATTCTTCACTATTTATTTTTTCAATAAAAGTGAGACAAAGCATGGCAGCTCCGTCATAGTCCATGTTCGGAAGAATCAGGGAAAACTGGAATCTTCCTTTATACTGGAATATCATAGCGTCTTTTTTACTTTCACGCTTAACAAGCTGGGCCACAGTTCTTAACAGCTCGAGCACTTCATTGCCCGAATATTTTTCTAAAAGTTCTTCGCTGTTGCTAAGCTCGAAAACTACAAAGGATAATTTTGTGTTGTAAGAAAAAGCTTTCCCAAACTCTTCTTTAAGAGCTGAAAACATTTCGTCAATAGACGGCAGGCCTGTAACTTCATCGACTTCGCCTTTCCTGCTTATTTCGTCAAACCGTATTGCATTGCCTATTATCGGAGCAGCAAGATCGGCGATCATCATAATTAACTGTTCGGAATATAAATTATACTTAACAAAAGGCATTTCCTCTATATTTATTATACCCCAGACCAGGTTGCCAATGTTTACCGGCACTGTTATAATATTATTCTTTTTATCTATCTCAAGAAGATTGGCGTGCTTTTGCAAAAGCTTTACTGAAAACATTGCATTATTGCGCGCCACCCAGCCTGTAATATTATCCGAGTCGGAAATCTTTCTGTCTTCGGCTTTAATCCCGCTCCATCCATGAGTAGCCAGCAAAAGTAGCGCTTTTTCCTCGCGATTGTACTGCCACAGCGAGCATTTTCCCGCTCCCGAAAATTTAACTATTGCTTCAAGTATATTAGGGTATATTTTTTCCATATCAAGTGAATTGAGTGATATCATAGTAGAGTAGAGAGAAATAAGCGAATTCTGCTGGCCTAAAATCCTGTCCTGGTACTCTTCATTTACCATGGAAATTGCCTTGAGTTCACGATCCAGCTTGTTCTCCTTTTCTTCCAGTTCTTCGATTTTATTTTTATGCTTATTAAGAATAACACCAAGCGTATCCCGTATTTCGCCGAATAAAACCGCAAAGATAAAACTCATAAACAGAAACTGCATTACTTCATTATAATTTATGCCGAAAAAATACTGAATAAAGTATTCCGTGCCTCCAAAAATATCGTATTTATAATTTATAACAGCAAAATTAATTACGATTCCGGTTATGGATACCAATAAAGCGATAATGCCGGATATTTTTCCGTAAAAACACGAGAAAAAGATTATTATAATAAAATAAGGATTATAGCCGGTATGTAAAAGGCCGGGGTCTTCGGGGTAATAAAAATAATTTACTATACTTAAAACGACAATCGCTGTTATTATTTCGCCGGGATAAATTTTTTTAAACAACACAGCCATATTTGGAATCATTATTTTCATTCTTTGAAATTTCCTGAATTTGTATGCTCTAAGAAATAACTACGCCGGCGCTAAAAAAAAACCGCGTACACCTAATATAGTATCGATCAATTAAAAAATATTATTCAGTCAATATTATATTCCCTGATTCCGCTGATACTAAAATAATTATCCTGCCCCATGTCTGCCTGCCCTGAATTAAAATCTTGCATTTCTCCGGTTTTAATGCGATAATACGTTGAAAACTAAATCGTTAAGGAGGGAATTCATATACGTTTATATTGCTAAATTTTTCAATTTTTGCCGGATGCCGTGATATAAAGTCGTAAAGAAAAATACCGATATTTCCGTTTATAAATGACAAGGATATATTGGTTATTTTTTCGGTTTAGCGTCACGGCATCCGGTAATTGATTTACCGGAATTAGATCAAATTCACACAAATAAAATAATATAAACGGATATAACTATGAGTATTGCCAAAAATTATTTTTTTTTAACATTGTGCCTTCTGTTTTTTTTCCAGGCATGCGGACAGATAAAAAGCGATAAAGGCAATGTTGAAAACCTCCTCGAAAAGGCCTCAAAGAACATAGCAACCGCAGAATCCCTTTCCGACATTGCGCGAAAAAACAACCTCATGAAAACTGCTGAATCCCAGGTGCAGGAAGCGGATACATTAAGCGTAAAACTTACTGAGATGCAGGGCAAAGTCAACTCTGTATACGCGTATTTGTATTTTGTAAACGGGGATTACACTAAGGCAAAAAAATTTGCGGAAAAGAATAAAGATAAAAATGATCCTTTTATGACTGTTTTAAATACGCGTATTTCCCTTAAGGAGAAAGGAAGTGAATTTGCACGCAACGCGATCGGCAGACTGGAGCCTGTTTTAACAACATATCCCCGCAATGCAATGGCGCGTCTAACCCTGGGTGACTGCCATTTCCTGCTGGGCAATTTTCAGGACGCTCAGAAACAGTATACTGAAGTGCTAAAAATTGGCGAAGCATTCCAGGTGCTGGCTGCAGACAGGCTTGAAGTAATGGACCAGATAAGGCGCACCGGCGTCGATACAGGCAAAGTACAGAATGTCATTTTGTCTTTATACGTACGAAGAGATGAGGCTGCGGACATTTTAAAGCGCATATATAATGCGGACAGGTATCTTAAATTCGGCAAGACAGGAGAAAAAAATTTTAAGGATATTATAGATTCTTTGTACGCAGATTCGATCCGCATTTTAAGAGAGAAAGGTTTTTTTACTTATATAAGCGGGGACAATTTCGAGCCTTATAAAATAGTAACACGAAGCGAGATCGCAATGATAGTGGAAGACTTTATTGTGCTTCAAAGCGGGAATACCTCGCTTCGCACTCGTTTTTTAAAAGATGCTAAATCAACTATTAAAGGTATTGATGTAAAAGATCCTTATTACAATGCAATAAAAACTGCCATAGATGCAAAAGCGATGGTTATTTCTCTGGACGGATCAATTAATCCTCTGGAACCTGTCAGCGGTCTTGAGACAATAGGCATATTCAGTAAACTAATAAAGTAAAGGCTTCCGGTACATCTCAGGGGCTTTATCCTTTAAGCCCCGCTTCGGGTTGGGGCAAAGAACAGTTAATATTTCCTGAAACATAAATAATCTTAATACACATAAAATAATTTTACATCTAACAGAGAAAAAACATGAAAACAAAATCCTCTTCGTTAAAACTCATTGTTTTAACAGTATCATTCGCATTGATTATACCTTTGCTTTTGATAAACGTGCTGGCGCAGAAACAAAAAAAGCAGGCGAATCCTGAGCAAAAAAACCCTGCCGTTAAAATATCATACAAAAATTACATATGGATTGAAGGCGAAAACTCGGTTGATACGAATTTTTCAAAAGAGAAAACGTATAACTTTTTCTGCAGCGACAGGTTCGCTTTGCAGCTTTCCAAGGACGCAGACCCTGCATCCGATAAGGGTTATTACGCTACGTATGTTTTTTACGTTTCGGGCACCAAGGCATTCGACTTCTGGATGGGATGCACGCCTCCGGGCTCGAAAAACGCAGATAAACCCGGCTATGCTTCGCCATTCGACTGGAAAATCGACAGCAGCGATTTTAAAAACGCTTCGTCGGAAAATACATTTGTTAAGGAATATTACGCAATCGGGGGATATTACTGGACAAAGATTTCGACAGGAATTCTTACTGCAGGGAAGCACACTCTTACGATACGCGTAAACCAGAAAAGGTCGAGCGGATGGGATTATTTTTTCTATATAGACGCGATAGTTTTCATTCCGGCTTACTCAGATTACCTTATGCCTCTTATGAGCTTTCCTGAAGTTGCTTCGAAAAACTTCAGCGATAAGGGAAAAAGCATATTATTCGAAGACATTGATTATTACAAACAGCAGATAAGGCAAAAACCGAATGACCGTGAAATGGTATTTTCACTGCTTCAGGTCTATACATGGCTTTATGAATACGAAAAATCAATGGATTTATGCAGGGAGTACCTGAAAAAAAATCCGAAGGATATTGAAATACGTCTTCTTCTGGCTTCGAGCCTGGCATGGGCAGACAGGCTTGATGAAGCCATAAAAGAGTATAACAATATAATCGCCATTGATAAAAACAACATAACTGCGCGCAAGCTTCTGGCCGTTCTTGCCGGATGGAACAACCGCTACGATGAATCAATTAAAAATTACAGGGAGATTGTTGAGATTGACCGCATGAACATCGATGCTTATATTTCTTTAGCAACTCAATATTCCTGGAAAAACGAGCCGACCAAGGCTTTTGAAATTTTCAAAAAAGCAGAGTCTATTGCGCCTAAAAACATAGAAGTGCTTTACGCCCTTGGGGACAATTACTTCTGGATTGGAAAAACCTTTGAAGCAAGCCAGCAGTATAAAAAGATAATCTCCATAGACGAAAAACAGATCGAAGCGTATAAAAAACTGGCTAAACTGTATCTTTCAATGGACCGCAAAGAAAGCGCGGATGATATTATGGACGAAGCGTCGCGCGTTGTAAATATATACCCTGAACTCGCAGGGTTTTCGCTGGATATAACAAGCGAGCTCAATAAAGACACGGTAGCTACTCTTGGAGAGTACAGAAAAGCGCTCGAAAAAAATCCTGACGATATTGAAACACGAAAGAACCTTATAGACTCATACATCTGGAATAAAATGGACGCTGAAGCTGCTAAAGAATACAACAATCTTTTGAACGTTAAAATTGTTAAGGGCATAGAAAAAACAGACGAAAGAATCGCGAATCTGGCGATTGAATCAGTAAAGCTGAGACAGGCAGCGCCTGTACTTGCAGGAATTAAAGAAAAGCTCGCGGAAATTGCAGAAAGATACAAAAAAGCGGAATCCTATATATCCGGAGGCAAAGATCTTCCTGAAGGACTTAACGAAAACAAAATTAAAAACGATCTGCTTCTGACCTTAAGCCTGGTAAAAAAGGTCGATCTTTTTGAGCAGAATCTTTCATATTTTAACGATGTTATCAGTTATTATGACAGGGACATACAAAGCTATTTAACGCAAAAGAACGCGTTAAAATGGGAACCCGACAAAAAGAGAATTGAAACCCAGGCAGATGAATCGGAAAAGATGTTCCCTCAGGATTACAGGCCGAAAAAAGTTACAGGTCTCCTTGAATATTTATATGGCAGCCTGTCCGTCTCGAAATCGAAATTCGATTTCGTATATAAAGTACAACCCGAAAAATCATTCCCTGTTTATGTTTTGGCTGCTTCCGAATTATCCGATCATTCTGCAACAGGAAATTTAATCGCTGATATGCAAAAAAATAAAAACTTTAAGGCATATACTGAAAATCTTAAAAAACTGCAGGATTTTTTAAAAGCTCTGCAGGCAGAACCTGCTCCTGAAAACAAAATGGTCGACATAAAGTCAATGGCATCTGAAATAAGCAAACAATCGCAAAACGCATTGAGCCGCCTTGAAGAGCTTATAAGCGAGAAAAAAGAAAAGCTGAAAACAGCAAAAAAAACAATGCAGTATATGTATGAAAAAATGTTCCTGGATACTGAAATTGATAATGTGAACATTTACAATGAAATTGCGAACTATAATTTAAACAAAGGAAATCAGAAGGATGTTCTGGACTACTACGGCAGAATCCTTGCGGTTCAGCCTTTAAATGTTGAGATAAATTACAAGACAGGCGCTCAAAATCAGGCTCTGGGCTACTGGAAGTCAGCAATGGGGAATTACGAGCTCTGCATCAACAATGACCCGGACAACCAGAACGCACGCGCTGCGCATTATGATCTGCAAAAGGAGCACTCGCCTGCGCTTAAGAACGAGTTTTCCTATTTCTCCGATCAATACGACAAAGGACAGGACTATAAGTCCACAAGAATCAATAACCTATTAATGTTCACATATCCGCTTAACAACTGGTTAGCGCTTAATGCCGGGTATGGATTCAGAAAAGTTTCTGATACTGGCGGAACTGCGATTCCCGGCAAAGCACTATCACTAACCGAGGGTTCATTCACCAGAAATACTGCAATAGCCGGTACGGATATTAATTTCGTGCCATTGGGTGTAAAATTATTTTTGGATTTTAAAGGGCATAGTTATAAAGGCAAAATTAGCCATGAAAACAAACTGCCAACCGGTGATCCTGACTATATTGATATGGCTACCAAATATAATTCAGATATTAGTTATAGTTCTATTAATTATTCAGCAGGAATTGATTTTTTAAAATTAGTAAAAGGTCTACAGTTAAGATTTATATATGCTTTTGATGACGAGGCGGATTTAACACTGTCATTAAAGACCAAACTTGGATCTGCCATTACATCTAAAAGCATTCAGGGAATAGTAAATCTCTCATTTTCAGAATATTCCTTTCCTTTAAGCGACAGGCTTTCTCTTTCTGACACTATTAAATACAGCATGCTGTCGGATAGCAATACAAGAACATCCACTTATAACCAGCTTACATTTACAACATTAAAGATTCCTTCTTATGGTATTGATCTTAATATGAACGCCATAGGTGCTTATGATGCTTCTAAATTTACAGAATATAGCGGAACAGAACGAATTAAACATAATAACGTCAGCAGCCTGCCGTATTGGGCTCCTGATAAAATTTATACTTATGGCGGAGGCGTGTCTTTCAAACAAAGCATAGAAAACTTTCTTAAAGGAAAATTTTCTTATGAATTATATTTTAATTGTACAAAGGATTATGTTAAAGGAAATCAGACAAAAGTAGTGGAAGATCAATTTATTACTGATGAAAATAATTATGATCAGACTAATTACACTCCTGGTATCAGACTCACTCATGCCTGGGATAAAATTGATTATTATATTAATTATTCTTATGCTTATTCCAAATCCAATCTTGAAAACGCAAAACCGTACACTTCCCAGTCGGTTGAATTCGGCCTGCAGGGAAAATTCTATACAGTATATTCGCCGACAGGAGCAGGCGCAAAGAGCATTGCAATGGCAACAGCAAGCCCAACAATGATCACGCCCGACGGCGACGGCAAAGATGACTATGCAATATTCTCGCTTACAGGCTTTGACGAAAAAGGCATAACAAGCTGGGAACTTGAAATATTCAGCAACTCAGGCGAAAAAGTAAAAAGCATTACGGGACAGGGAACACCGCCAGCATCAGTAAAATGGGATGGAACTGACAAGGCAAACAGCCCTCTTCCCGAAGCTGTCTACTATTATCAGATCACAATCGTAAACAGCGCAGGCGAACGGAATTCTTCCAAGAAGGAAACCGTGTTCGTTTCGCGAAAGGCAAAGGCCATTGCACCGGAATTATCTTACACGGCTTTTTCTCCTAACGGGGACAATACAAAAGACACTGTAAGCGTTGAATTCAAGGCTACGGACAGAGAGCATGTGTCAAGCTGGACTCTGTATGTAATGGACAGACCTAAAACATACAAGCCGGAAAAAGACAGGGAAAGACGCGTAGTCCGCACAATAAAAGGATACGAATTTTTGCCATCCTCGGTTGAATGGGACGGCAAAGACAATAACGGGAAAGTGCTCCCGGACGGAGATTATCATATTTTTATTAATGTAAAATATAATGATGAAAAAGATATTACTTCTCCGGATATAAAAGCAACTATAATCACAAAAGCGCAGATAAGAATAAGCACAAATACCGAGACAATTATTCCTGCAAAAACAATGCTCCGCATAATACCGGAATCATCGGACAAAGACCTCGCTTCATGGAAAATCTCGTTTTATTCGATTGATGATAAATTAATCAAGATGATACAGAGCAGCGGGAAACTGCCCGAAATAATTGCATGGAACGGCACTGATGAAAACAGCAATATTGTATGCTACAACATGCCTGTAAGTGCTGTTATGGAAATCACGGATAAAGCTGGCAACAAAGGCGCATCGAATAAAGTTAATCTGTGGCTCGGCTTCCTCGAAGAAAAGCAGAAAGACTTTACTCTTATTACGCTTTTTGACCAGGGCATAATGCATAAGCGCAAGGACGAGAACCTGACACAGACAGGAAAGGATGTTGTTAAGCGACTTATAACAGAACTCCAGAAATATAAAAAGTCTAAAAAAATACGAATAATCGGCCATACATCTTCAGACGGCTCAACAGATGCGAATCTGGAACTTTCCAAAACACGCGCAAGGAACCTCGGCCAGAGTATCAAAGACGGCTTAAAAATAGAAACAGGCGTTATCTTTATAAATGGCGTTGGAAAGTCGCAGCCGTCAAAAATTAACGACAGAAAACTGGATGACAGATATGAAATCGAAATATATTAAAAAAAAACCTGCCCCCCAAACCCCCCGAAGGGGGGCTTTAAAAACATTCACGGATAGATTAATTTTTAAATCCCTCTCAGGGGGATATAGGAGGCATCATTTTGTCTTATTATTTCTTTTTGCTTTCATTTTCATATTTTTAATCACCTCCCTTTCCGCAGCTCAGTACGGTGACACAGTTCTCGCGCTGTATAAATCATCTGAAGGCTTTTCCGAAAATAATAATCCAGTAAAAACATACCTCGAGCCTGAAATTAAAAAGCTCGGATTAAAAACAGAATACCGCAGTTTCGAAAGCGGAATGCCTCCCAGGGATTCTTTAAACAATATACGCGCTATCGTTACATGGTATAACGGCGGAGTTGTTGAAAATAAAAAAACAGGGCTTGAATATATCGAATTTCTTAAAAGCGCGGTTGATTCAGGCTGCAAACTTGTAATTATTAATTCGTTCGGAGCGTACGGTTACAATGAAGGCGGAATCGAAAAATGGGATCTTATAAACGATATTAATATATTATATAAAAAACTGGGATTCGTTTTTAAAGATTCATTCTGGACGAACGATCCTGCAAAAATCCGTATCACGGAAAAAGACAGCTTTATGACCGAAAAGGACGCAAAACAGGATGTGAACGTATCGAAACATTACCAGCAGATCGTTCCACAAAGAAACGATGTTGCAACATATCTAACAATAAAAAGAACAGATAATGTCAAGGGTCTGGGAGACGGTAATTCCTCCGTAATACTGACTTCCAGGAACGGCGGTTTCGCGCTCGAAACTTACGTGCTTTCAGGTAACAAGCTTATGCTAAACACGTCCGAATTCCTGCGCAAATCACTATTCTTTGACGATGGAATACAGGATGTGTGTGTTGTGATAGGCGATATAAAAAACAAGGGGCCTGTCATTGAAAATTTTAAATACGCGTTCAAATATGCAAAAATCCGAAATATAATTATTGAAGCCGAGCAATTGCGTACAATGATTTCCGGCGATCTTCTGCAATATAATGTATTAATTATTGCAACTGATACTGTTAATAATATTCCGTTCAATACAATAAAAGATTATGTAAACAAAGGCGGGAACTTAATATTCGCAAAATCAGCTGACCTGAGCAGTCAGTTCAAAGAACTGGTTGGAGCAACCTCATACACTCAAAGCAGTTCATTTAATGAGGGATTCGCGATCAACACGGAATTCTGCATGAACAAAGTAGCGTTCAAAGGGGAAAGAATATCAATAACAGTCAGAAGAGCATCGCTGGCAAACTGCAAGGTTCTCGCTGTTGTACTCGATCAGGATGAAGTAAAAAACTATCCTGTGTTATGGGAGACTTCCCTCGGAAAAGGGAAAATATTATACTGGAATACTGATATATTATTAAGCGGAGATAAGGGATACAGGGGAACAATTATTCAGAGCATACATTATATATACAGCGGCTTTGTCAGCGGAATAGCAAATATAGGCATGATGATGATTGACGATTTGCCTGCGCCTTTATGGAACATCAATTATAGGGAATACAGAATAAATTATTACAACAATCAGTTAAAAAGCGCATCAGACCCGACCCAGAAAGAAAAGATCAGCTCAATTATTAAAAATCTTAGTAATTACTCCAATATCACGGATAACAATTTTATTAAGAATATCTGGATCAATGATATGGAAGCCTTGGAAAAACAGTTCGGCTTTAAATATACGGCTTATATGATCTTTAATTATAATGATAAAGTTGTACTCGATAAAAATGAAGATACATATCCTATAGTAGATTTTTATTTATCCGGAGATAATCTTCCTATTCAAATGGGATTAAAAGTCCTGAATGCGGGATGGGAACTCGCACTGCATGGTTATAATCATCAGTCTCTTACTACAAAAAAGCCCGATCATTATGATTCACTTCCCTGGCCGGATAAAAATTCAATGGTAAAAGCATTGACTTCCGCAAAAAATGAATGGATATCGATTTTCGGAGAGAACACCCTGCCTTTTTCCTATGTAGCGCCGCATAACATAATTGACAATGCCGGGCTTTCTGCAATTGCCGAAACATTTCCTTCAATAAACGTAGTTTCGACTTTATATGTTAGCGACCAGGGAGAAATCGAACAGGAATTTGAATGGACAAAAGACCGCAGATTTTTTCAGCTCCCAAGAATAAGTTCCGGCTATATTGTAAATCCTTCCAACAAATATTATATATATGATGCAATACACAATTTCGGCATAGTCAGCCACTTTATTCATCCGGATGACGTTTTTGACGAAGGCCGCTCTTTTGGCTTCGCAGGCTGGAACGCCATGAAATCAGCTTTTATTGACGAGTTTAACCAGGTTAAAAAATGCCTGCCGTCAATCAGATGGATGACCTCAAAGGACGCGTTTGAAGAATTTCAGTTTTACAATGCAGCTTCCATAAGAGTAAAAGAATCCGGTAAAACGATAATAGTCGAATCAGCGGACGGATCGGACCGATACCTGTATTTCAGAATACGTTTAAAGAAAGGACAAAAAATCAAGACCGCACAGAACTGCCAGATTGTTAACACGAATAATGAAAGCGGGGATGTAATTTTAAAGACAACAGAGCATATTTCAAAGATTATACTGAATTAAGTAAAAATATTTATTTATTTCTTTTCTCAAAGTAGTATGCGGCATCCAGAACATCCAGGTAAACGCCGTCAAAACCAGCATCCAGAATTTTTTTAAGATAACTGTCCGTAAACCCTGTGCCGTCCACGCGGCCTGTAATTATCTCTTTCCATTCATCCATCCAGTATTTTACTTTATAATTGCCTTTCCATTCTGGATTTTCCCGTTCGAGAAATAGAGGCCGGCTCTGCTTCCACTCCTGTTTCCAGTAATACCTGTAATCCTCCGCTTCCCCAATTGAAAGATAAGCAAGAACAAGACGCTTTTTACCAGAAGGCTTTTTCTGCAGCAAAGCTACCTGGTTACGCGTAAGCATTTTACCCCAGAAAAATGCGTCTATCACTATCAGATCGTGCCAGGTTTTTTTTAAAGCGCTTAAATAAGCATCAACTGAACGAAACTGAGACGCATTAAGCAAATAAAGAAAGTTTTTAGCTTTATGAATGTCCGTGACTGCATCGTCGTTCCTGCTAAAAATCCATGAAGGAATTTTTGTCAGTTCCCGGTTAGCCTGAAATGAAATAAATCCGTGTTTATTATTCAGTGTGAAAGAATTAAACGCCTGTTTTTTGTCAGCCACATAATCGATTACAAGAATTGCCTTGGCGTTATTTTTCATTATTTTAAGATAATTCAAAAAATAATCTGTAGTGTCTGCGGCTGTCCTTTTCCCGTCTTCCGAGTGCCCGTAAAAAAGCTCTTCGCACCCGGCAGCGTCGATTGACGCGAGATACGATTTCGCAATCCCGCCGTCCGCTTTACTGTTATAGGTGATCAGGTCCATCGCATTCTGAGGCACTACAGCAAACGAAGGATTTATCTTTTTTGCCCTTGCGCTTATAAGCTCAACAAACTTACGCATTTCCTCGCGGCAATCCGGTTTGCTTTGAGCAATTGCCTGTTGTAACAATAAACACAATATTGAAATAACAATTAATGATAATTTAATAAATTTATCTGGAGTCATTATCGGTTTTTTAAATATATTTTCAGATCTTTGTAATAATTTTCATGAGGTCCGATCATAAGTTCAAGCATTTTATTCGCAACGCGGTAAGCCAGCAGATACTGAATAGTCTTTATTTTGAATTTATGTACATAAACATCTTTCAGATCACCCTTTTTTTCCTGCCCGATTTCAGGATCAGCAAGAATTTTACGAATCTCTCTATCCAGTAACTCTTTCTCAGTTTTTGTGAACTTTTTTTTTACTTTCCCTTGGTGCTTTTCTTCTTTGACCCGGACAGCTTTTTCGGTATCGGCTCAGGAAGCCCATTATATGTTATTTTTACTAAATCGCTGATCCATTCCCGGTCTTCAAATTTATCTTTTATTAGATAATACATCTTTGCGCCCGGATATGGCGGAGCTTCGTTTACATCTCCTATAAAAGACCTGCCACCCTCAGTCGGCTTTATAAAAAGCCGATTATCGCAAACAAGAGCAATTACTTTGCCATTGCAATAAACAGCATACTCGCCGAACATTTTTTTAAACGTGACCGCACCGGCGCTCTCCATTTGATCTGCAACAAATTCAACAAAGTCTAATGCTGATGCCATATTTCCCTATTTATAATAAAAAATTACAACAGTAGGGGCAAATAATTATTTTTCTCTACTGTTAATATCATTATTTTACAATGTCCATTATGTAATAAATTTTCCCTGCTTTTTCATCATAAATTTCATAACCTACAGAAGCATCATTATAACCATTTTCCTTAGCATATTTCGCTAAGGCCGGATATGCTTTCATTGGCCCGATCATATATGAAAGATAATTTTTTATAGTAAATTCAGCAACTATTCTTTTTAATTTATCGAGCTTTCCAGTTTTCAGAATCGCCGGTAAATCTTTTATTTTACCTGAATCTTCCTGCTTAATTATTACGCCGCAATTACTTCTCAGATTCTCTGTCTTTGTAACTTTCGGATCATCAAAATAAACACCTATGCCGCACTCTGTTTTAATGCCCATCTTATTTATATTAGTATAAACCTCATCAAAAACCGGGCCTGTCAGCTTATAATCCCCTTTAAATTCCTTAAATACATAAGTATATGGACCAACTTCTTTCTCGTAAATTTTAACTGTAGTAAAAAATCCCATATAACCGGCGAAAAAAACCAGTCCTAAAAACAATACTGCAATAATCAATAAAATTACTTTTAACATTTTTTTCATATAAATGCTCCTATTAAATATAATTATTTTAAATAAAATACAAATTCTATTGCGGGATGTTCTAATTCTTTTTTTTCTTTTTTATTTATTTTTAGAATATTCTTGTTCCAGTGTTGCTTTTGCTTCTGCAGCAGCCGGATATGCATAGAACGCTGCAAGCTCTTTACATGTATTATAATCAGGGCAATATGCGCAATTTTCAACCTTCTTTTCTCTCGCACATGGCCGGATTTTGCATACATAATTGCAATAGCCACTCAGCCTGTTGTCCTTAGTGCAGCCATCACAGATAACAGATTCAGCAGTAATATCCGGAGAATTATACTGTTTTCGCCATTTCTCCGCAACACCCTCAATTGCTTTGCGGTCATTGGCCTGCGTAGCAATATAACCTTCACATTTTGCGCAGTCTATTCCGCAATATGCTGTCATACTTTTCATCTTAAAACCTCCTTATTTTTTAATTATTAGATTTATATCCTTATCGTCAATGCAAACTTTTATAACTGATTATCAGCCCATGCAGGCATTGCTTTCATGTAGTACTCCGCCCTTTTTAAAAAGTCCGCAGAGCTGTTCCCGTCCGAAATTTCCTTTAACCATTCAGCAGTGTTTAATCAGGTTAGCATTAATATAATAATATATCCCTGTGACACCATTATGTCAGGTTTGAATTATTAAGATTTTTAAAAATAAGTAAAAATTAGATATATTTATAAAATCATAATTTTAATAGGATTTCATGCAGATTATTTAATGGAGTTATATTGCTGTAAGACTTTTTTTGCTTTTTCGCAAATAATTTTTTTTATGTGAGGAGGCTCCAGCACTTCAACATGTTCGCCATAGCCCAGTATAAAAGAATACACCCAATCATCTTCCGGATACGATACCTTTACAATCATATCGCCGTTCTCAATCGTATCAATCTGCTCTTCGTCGAAATAATCCTCAACCCTCGCCCTGACAGCAGAAGAAAACTTTAACACAAGACAAGTCACTGCCCGATCATCAATATCCTTTCCTGTATAATCTTTATAGGATGCTTCCCTGCGTGAAAAAATCTGTTGTAAAGCATCAATCTTTTTTATACGCGATAGCCTGAATACGCGGAAGCTGTTTCGCATCCGGCAAAAAGCGAAGAGATACCAAGTATATCCCATCATAATAAGCGTCATAGGCTCAATAATGCGCTCCGAGCTTTCGCCCTTTGCATCGGAATATTTTATTTTTAAAAGAGTATTTCCGTTTATGGAATTCTGTATTGCTTTGAATGCAGCCTTATGCCTGTCGCTGAAGCCCCACGGCATCAGATCAATCGCCAGACGCTCAAAGTGAAGCTCCATCTCTCCGGACTTTTCTTCAGGCACAAGGCTTTGTATCTTTTCGATAGCGCATTCAAGTTCAGTATCTTTCAGCCCTGAATTCACTCCCTTAAGTGCGGATAGTATTGCAAACATGTCGCGCAATGTCAAAACCTGGCGGTCGATCCTGTAATTCTCCATAATACCGAATCCGCCGTCATTGCCGGGATACGAAACAACCGGAATGCCAGCCAGATTAATCGCATCTATATCCCTGTAAACCGTGCGGACCGACACCTCGAATTTATCCGCAAGCTCGCGGGCGCTTATCCTGTCCCTGTTCAAAAGCATCACAGTAATCGCAAGCATTCTGTCTATACGCATTATCTCACCATCTGTTATTTTTAAGATGACCATATTTATATTTTAAATAATATTTAATATTTCTACTTTTTTTTATTATTAATTATAAAAATATCCATTGACTAAACATCTTTTAAAATACTTATTATATGTATAAAATGTATAATAATATGGCTAAGAGGTATTTCATGGATAAACGATACGTTAAAAAGACAATACTTTTAAACCAGGCTTATGTTGATAAAGCAGTTAAATTATTTAATGTAAAAACGGAAAAAGAAGCAGTCAACAGAGCATTGGAAATTGCTGTTGAAGAAGAAGAAATAATTAACGCTCACAGGGAAATAAGCGGCGAAGGCACAATTGAAAGAGTGTTTAAATGAAAGTCATTTTTGATACGAATATCTATATATCGTGGATACGTGATTCAGAATACAGTTATTTAATGCTGAATCAGAATACGCAAAAATATCTTTCATCCATAGTATTGATGGAACTCTGGGCAGGAACCAAGACAAAAGATTCGGTGCGTTTAATTGAAAAGCTTCAAAGACCATATCTTAAATCCGGACGAATAATTACATTGTCAATTAACCACTACATTCAAATCGGACAGATAATATCCGATTTGCCCTCAAAATATAAAAGTAAAATTAATATATCTGGTTTTATTAACGACATTTCAATCGGGTTAAATGCAGTAACTATTGGAGCCGTTTTGTTTACTGAAAACAAATCCGACTTTTTAATAATCAATGAATATATAAAAACTTTAAAAGTTGAGTTTATATAAAATTAAATTATAATTCTTATCTGCCGGATTTTTATTTATTTTTTTTCTTATATTATGAATTACCATTTTCCAGGATAAGTAATTACCCGATAGGTTATGCATTTTTATATTCAGATATTTATCTTAACTCTTTTTCCTGTTACTGCCATCAATAACCCGATAACCCGCATCAAGCAAAGAAACCGGATCGTGTAAGATAAATCTTTTCGGATCGCGTATTATATCCCAGTCAAGTTCGCAATACGGGAACCCCTTGGTTGCCCGCCCGAGAGAGATGTGGAGATGCGGAAGTATTTTTGTCCTTAATTTCCCTGTGCCTGCTATTTCTGAGACAGCCTCTCCCTGCTTAACAAAGCTTCCTTTAACAAGCCCGGATTTCGGTATTACGTGGGCAAGTATTGTGCAGAACGAACCGCTTACGCCGTTTAAATCATGCTCAATTATAATTGATTTGCCGAGATAATCATCAATAATCCCTGCAATAATACCGTCATATATTGCGGGAATCAGAGTTTTTTCTTTTAGGCGGAAAATATTATCCGACTTATCCCTGTAAAGACATACGTCTACGCCTTCATGATGATTATCCCTGTTTCCCTTATCCCACCATTTTTCAATTGAACCGTAAAGCATTCCTGGAGCAAAATTCCATTCCTTAACTTCTGCTGCCGGAAGCGAATTTACCTGAGTGAGATATTCAGTGAACTTTGTATTTGTAAGCTGTTTTAATAATTCCACTTTTATTACTTCATTTTCCTGATTCGTATTTCCGTGCTGCTGCCTTTTAATAACTTGCCAAGTATGGAAGTATCTGTATCGCCGAAATGATACGGATACAGTATTTTTGGCTTAAACGCGTTAGCCGCATCCGCGACCATTTCCGGAGTCATGGTATAAGGCAGATTCATCGGCAAAAACGCGACATCGATATTCTTAAGCGATTTTAACTCCGGGGTATTTTCCGTATCCCCGGCTACATAAACACGCTTGTCCCCGATGGTCATTACATAACCGTTGCCATCGCTTTTAGGATGAAAAAGCTGGCCGTCATTGCGCTTATGTATAATATTATATGCAGGTACTGCTTCTATTTTAATGCCCAGCATGGTTTTAACATCCCCGTTATTCATTACTGTTCCGCCTGGAATTTTAGCAGCGCACTTCTTTGTATAAACGATCGCTGTGTTATCAGTGCGTATTTTTTTTAAAGCAGCAGGGTCCATGTGATCAGAATGATCGTGCGTAAATAAAACCATATCCGCTTTCGGAAGCTTTGTATAGTCCCCCTCATCGCCGCATGGATCGATGTGAATTATTTTACCGTTAATCTTAAACATTAAAGAAGCATGGCCGATAAAAGTGATCTCAAGATCGCCGGAAGATGTTTTTATAATATCCTTTTCCATTGCTTCCAGGCTAACAGATTTAGCCATTCCGAGAATTGCAAATAACATTAATGCCAATACTATTTTTATCATACAGTCCTCCTGAATTATTGTTTAAAGTAAAGTTATTAACAAATCCGTTAGAATAAATATTGCCGGGAAATAATTTAAATTATGCTAAACGACCAAGCTTTCAAATGTCAAGATCAATTCAAACCGGCAAAATAAGTCATTCATTATTCCGCAGCGAGTTAATAGCTTCAATAATTCTTGCCAGCAGGTAAAGCACAAGGGAGCAGAAAATTCCCTTAGCCAGAATGTACCATGCTATGCTCTCGTTTTCAAATTTTCCTGCAAATACTCCGTTACCAAGCAAAAATGAATAGAAACAAATAATAAAAACTACAATTGAGGCAATAATTACAGTTTTTTTTAAAATAAGCATTTTTACTTCTCCTTTGATTTGTATTTTAATTTTTTACAATTCAGGAGCCTTTGAAGGCACCAGACAAACAAATACCAGTAAATCTTTTCCCGTATTTTTAATTTGATGCTCTTCATCAGAAGGCATAAAAACAGTATCCCCTGTTTTAAAGTTATGCCACTGCCCGTTATTGTATATTTCTCCCTTCCCTGAATGAACAAACATTTCATGCTCCCAGTCATGTGCGTGCCTGCGAGTAAATCCTCCGGGCGCGATCTCAAATACGCGCATGCAGAAATTCCCGGCGCCGTCGCTTTTTCCTATTATGACGCGTCCTGCAACTCCTTTCATATCCTCGCTCTCAAAATTAACAGGCTTGATCTCACTATATTCCTTAATTCTCATGTTATTCTCCAAAAAAATAATTATTAATCTCCCACATAATAACCGTACTCTTTTGCGTTTATGTTCGTCCTCTTTTCATTGCCTATAGTTGAGCTTTTAGTGCGCCCGTAGTCATGCCCGGGCCAAACAACAGTATCATCCGGAAGCTTCATCAGCATTCTTATGGAAGCTCCCAGAGTAGGCCTGTGCCCTCCCGGAAGGTCTGTGCGGCCGCTGTCGCCAACAAAAAGAGTGTCGCCTGTAAAAAGCTGGCCCTGTGCGTAAAGGCAAAGCCCGCCCGGGCTGTGCCCCGGAGTATGAAATACCTGAAAATCAATATTACCTAATCTGAATGTCTTTTCATCCGTAATGCGAATATCCGCCTTTGCTTCACGGCTTACGCGGTCATCCTCAAGGGCATGCATCACTATTTTTGCTCCTGTCAGCTTTTTAAGCGCGGCATTATCGTAAGTATGATCCCAGTGATGATGAGTATTAAAGATATATTTTATGTTCAGGTTTTCTTTCTTTGCCCTTGCTGCCAAAAGATCCGCGCCACCGCCCGGATCAATTACCATAGCATCCCTGGTCTTTTCGCATCCGACAATATAGCAAAACACATCCATTGATCCGACCAAGAGCTGTATTATAATCATAGACATCCCCCAATGAAAATCTGTTAAATATTGTTTCTTTTATTTCCATGGCAAACCCGGCGCCAGTTTTAAACATTCGTTAACACACGAACTTACGCATTGTTCGCAAAGAATGCAGCTCCTGTTGTTTATCCTTTTCCTGTTTTTCACGAAACTGCTTACATCTATCATCATAGGACAGGCATTATTACATTTGCCGCATTCAATGCATTTATCCGCATTTGCAGGCGCGATTTTAAAAATTGAATATTTTGAAAATACGCCTGATATCGTAATAAACGGACAAAGCATTCTGCAATAGGCGCGCCTGCCCCAGATATACGACAAACCGAATCCTGCTGCCAACAAAAAAATATTTTCTCCGATTATCCACCATATCCTTTGATTTTCGTCCAGAGCCGGGTTCCTGTAATGAGCAACAGCAACTGCCAGTATTATTATAAATAACAGATACCCGGATGCCGTATAAACGGATCTGTGTTTTTTGGTTCCTGCTTTTGGCAGCAGGCTTTGCGAAAGCTCAAACACAGCGCCGTCCCAGCAAACCCTGGAACAAAAAGCATTCCCTACAACAAAGGGCATAATGAGCCTTGCAATGATGAACTGGATCAACGCGCCTGTAACAACCAATGCCATAATATCGAAAATAACTTCAGAAAACTGAAAATTGACTCTGAAATTAATGGATATACCGAAGAACAGGCCGCCTCCTACCAGCCCCTGAATAATCCTGCGAAGGATTTGTTTATGCTGGGAAAAAATAATTATTATTATTTCGCCCAGAGCCACCATAAAGCCCATTCCGAAGAACAGGAAAAAATACTGCGGCTTCTGCTTGTAAGCATATACCCCAAGCCCGAGCATTGAAAATATAATAATAAGAACTACCGGAAGCAGGAATTTATTTATTATTTGCGTGATTTTTAAAGTCATGGTTTACGACTGCCAGCAGCTTATTATTCTATTTGCTGCTTAATTTTCCCAGGTTCAGGATAGCATCAAAAAGCCTGGTCCATGTATCCCAGTCATGTCCGCCGGATAAAGTAAAAAGCCGGTCATTCGGAAGCATCTGCGCAAGCAAATCATCCCCATAGGCAAATTCATCCTCCATACCGTATCCTAAAATAAGTTTTGGAAGATTTTTATTCTCTAAAGAATAATTTCTGAGCCACACCCAAAGCCCGCGCTGATAATCGCCTTTTGCTATAGCTTCTTTCGGCGTCCATTTTGCCGGCCCGCCGGACGCCTTTATTTCATCAATAACATCCTTATCTCCCACAAAAGGAGCAATTGCAATTATTCCATTAATTGTTTCGCCTTTATCCTTGCCATACCATAATGCTCCTAAACCGCCCATTGAAACCCCCAATATCCAGATAGTTTCATAGCCGTTCAGCTTTGCGGGTTTAACAATGTCTTCATATAAACGGACAACCAGGTTTTCCTTATAATAATAGCCAAGATGAGCATCTACTACTACAGCATCGAATCCGGTTCCTGTATCCTTAAGCCTCTGGATGAATCCGTGCTTAATAAAAGCATCTGTTTTCTCGCTTCTGCCTGGGAGCATAATCAAAAGGCTTTTTGACTTATCTTTGCCTGTTAAATAATGAATTGAATCAATCGGTGTCCTGGCTGAAAAAAGAAACGAACAGTTTAACAGAAAAAGACATAACAGGCATATTATTCTTATTAAATTCTTCATTATTTTTTCTTCCTGTGAAATAATATTGTATGATTATTTTATTTTTTTCCGCATTTGCTCTCTGAAAGTCTCATAACCCAGCTCCTGCCAGCAGTTTTTTCCTGTAATATTATTATTAATAACATTCAAATCAACGTAGGTAATATTTTTACTTTTAAAAAATTCAATCATTCTGTTTTCGAGCAATTTCATTAAACCTTTCTTGCGGTAACCATGTTTAATGAAAGCGCCGGATATATAACCAACCCTGGGAATATTGGATAAAGGCAAAAAATTTGACTGGATTTGCCCGCTTATGAACCCCACAGGCTTTTCATCATCTAATGCAATAAATGCTGCAGAGTTATCATCTTCAAGTATTTCCGTCAGTAAAATTCTTGTATTTTCAATCTGAAGATTATTTACCTGATAATAAAGATCATTTGTCTCCTTCTTGATTTCACACACAAGGTCGTTAAATAATCCTGCAACCTGATCGATGTATTTTACTCTTAAATCTTCAATAATTATTCCCATAACATATAACCTCTGGTCAAAGATTAACCCTACAGGGTTTTAGCACAAATATTTTATTAGAACTCATCTTAAAAATAAATGAATCCTCCTCACAGCAGAGCTGCAGTGAATTAAACCCAAGGAGATTAGAAAATAAACAATTATTGAAATCAAAAGTTACGGAAAGCGTTATTAATTAATGCAGAATGCGAAATCCCAGAAAGCTCAGTTGTTCTTTATAAAAACACTTTCAGAAAATATAGAAGTCCGGTTTACTCACTTTAAAACTTCTGAAAAGGGCACAGGGTGCCGAACCAGCACTCTGTTAAAAATATTATTTATAATTTTTCTTTAATCAACCATTATTTTGTATTTTCTCTGCTTCTCTTTTAATTATAGGGTATTTACGCGGATATTTCCGAGGAGTGTTCTTTGTTTTCATAAAGCATAAACCTGTTTCTGAAAGATGTATTTCTTTCATCTGCTTATGCGACATAATATTCAAACCTAGCTTTTCGGCATGTCCGCGAGTTTGTTCAGGGATTTGATCCGGCTGCATTGCGGAATAAACGTACAGGCAGCCCTTCAGCTTAACAAACGGCGCCGCGAGTTCAAGGACTATATGCAGTTTTCCGAACGCCCGTGCAAAACACCAGCCGTACCGCTCCCTTTGATCCGCACCTGCTGCCAGCTCTTCCGCCCTGCCGCATATAACCTCAATTTTATCCAGCTTCAGTTCGTCCGTAACACTTTTAATAAAGTCCGCCTTTTTCTGGCTGGACTCTATCAATACGCCCGAAAGATTATTGAAGAACAGGGCGAGAGGTATGCCTGGTATTCCGGCGCCAGACCCGATATCGGCGAATTTTGTTCCACGTGGAACAATTATGTCGCATACCGGTTCTATGCTTCCCAGAATGAGTCCGGTCAATATTCCCGGGCAGGTTTTAAGCCCGGTCAGGTTGAACTTCTGGTTTGCCGAATGGATCATATCTGCGAACCGGATCATTTTTTCTTCGATAAGTGAATCAATGGTTATATTCCGGGAGTTTTTCCAGTCCCGGATTATGTCACGTTCCACATGGAACATTTTTGCCTCCGCAGCCACACTAAAAGTAAATTTTACTATGAGTACATCCCAAAGCCACTTTACTAATTTTTAATTTCCGGACATATCCTGAATACTTTTAATTTTCGAGGACTGTCTGAGGCCGAAGGCCGAGTTCCGCAGAAAATTAAAAGTACGCAGGAATACATGCTGTAAAAGGGTTTTGGGACGCACTCATAATTAAATAAAATTAAATTACAAATATAATGTCTATTGTTTTTTAGCATTATTGCGTTTATCAGACAGCCGGAATAATAAACCATTACAGGAATATGCGCAATCAAATAGAAATCCGGATGCCTGACGACATTAAAGCCGTTTAACTTTTTACGGCATTTTTATATGGAGATACGTTTACTAAATACGATTCAGCTTAAAATTTGCCCTTAATTCAGACAAATACTTGACTAATGAAAAAATAATTTATAATTTTCCGTGTATATAAATTCTAAAACTAATTCGGTGATAACTTGATAAACCTTGAAAATACATCAATCGGCCTCGCGATTGCGGCCTGTATTTATTTTGCATTTAGTAATATAATAAAATGTTACATAGAAAACATATTATTTACTCTTGCCAATATTGCTTTTGCAGCAATGCTTTTTATTTATTTGTATCTTTCATTATATCACGACAGCGCCGATTTAACCGCTTTCAGCAGGTATTTTATCGCCCTTCCGGTAATTATATTACAGGTTGTTTTTTTAATTCTGCAAATATACCCTGCATGGGAGAAAAGACCGCGTACAGTATTTATAATTATGCCGCAAATTCCGGGCCTGGCTTTAGCAGGCCTCGTTATTTTTACAGATCTCATAATATCAAAGATGGCATTTACCGATTCGCTTACTTATAGTTATGGCCCATTTGTTTTTATTTACATTATCATTACAGGATTGTATATTCTGGGTCTTCATTTATCCTTTCTTTTTAAAGCAAGACATTTTGAGAATGCATCATTCAAAAAACAGCTTCTGCCGTTTCAGGCTGGTCTGCTGGCCGGAACGGCAATTGTTATCTTCTTTTTAGTAGTTCTCCCGTTTTATTTCGATATCCACAATTATCAAAAATTCAGTCTCGCAGGCAGCTATTTTTTGCAGCTACAGTTAAACTATTCCCTGTCTCATGACAAACAAATAGATTTTAAAAAATTTTATCTGAAGGTTCTGTTCAGATTCATGCTTATATTAGTATTATTTATCCCCACGTATTTTTTCATTGAATATTTTATTAATTCCGAACTGATAAAAAATAACATACTGCTATTCAGCGGAACAATCCTGTTCCCTTTCCTGTTTATCATTATTTACAGATATCTGAAACCTGTTGCCGGCAATGTAATAAATAAAATGAACAGGACGCTTAAAGATAATTTCAACAGCATTTTCCGCAATATGTCGGAACTGTCAGAAATGAAAAAACAAAAAATGGACTGGGATAATTTTTTTAGCAAAGGAATAAATGAAGTCTTTGGAATACTCAATATTGAAAAGGCTTCATTCTTTCTTTTAAACGAAGAATTAAAAATATTTGAGCTTGTACATACTTATAATGAGAACAGCGATTTTACCGACATAAGCGAAAATGACGTACTTATTTCATTCTTCAGAAATAGAAATCAGGTAATAGAAAAATATCAGCTCTACACAGACAGGGAACTGGAAAAGCATAAAAATATCCTTCTGGATTTTTTTAATAAAAACGATATATCCGCAATTCTGCCTGTTTTTTCATACACTAAAAAACTGCTTGGGCTTATAACTCTCGGAAGCCTTGCAGGCAAAAAAAATTATTCTGCCGATTTTTTATCGTATCTCGATAATTACAGGATACAGTTTTCGTCTTTGCTTGAGAATCTTCTATTCTCAGAAGAAATAAGAAAAACCCAGGTAATAAAGCGCGATAAAATGATCGTTACAAATATAAAAAAAAGAATTATTCCTGCTAATTTTAAAAATATTGAAGGATTAAAAATCAGCTCGCTTTATATTAATAATTCCGAATTTGGGGGCGACTTTTTCGATTCAAGCAAGGTACGGAACGATAAAATGGGAATTTTCACTGCAAATGCATCCGATCTGGGGGTAGAATCCGCTTTGCTTATTTTGCAAATGAGCAGTGTCTTTCATGCTCAGGCCAGCATGCACGAAGCTCCGGAAGGCCTTCTAAATACCTTAAACCAGGTTCTGTGCACCTCACGTTTCACGGAAAAGTATGCTACGGCAATTTATTTAATATATAACTCGGTTTCAAAAGAAATCGCTTTTTCAAACGCCGCTTTCAATCCACTTATTATTTTTAATCCCAAGAAAGAAAACTTTGCCGAATTCGATGTGGAAGGCATTCCGCTTGGTATAGATAAATCATTCCGGTATAAGCATACAACCCTGCTTGCTCCTCCGGATACGATTGGTCTTTGTTGCTCTCAGGGTATATCAACTGCTATTGATAAAAATGGAAATAATTATTCGATAAGCAGAATTAAAGACCTTATAAGGATTAATAGGAACAGCGATCCATCTGTGCTTGTAAGGGTAATATATGACGATTTTAATTCTTTTACAGCAGACACAAAACTGATAAATGACATCACATTAATTGTTTTTAAAACAGCCTGAAATTCCGGTAAAGATATATGAACCTTAAAGAAATATGTGAACAACTTATTAATAATCTGGTAAAATATAAATCCATACTGATTTATATAAAAGGCTCGCCGGACCCGGACGTAATTGCTTCTTCGTATGCCTTAAAGTTGATCTGTGAAAGCGCCGGCCTTCATGCTTCCATAACGGCTCCCATTAAACCATCATTACCCCAGAACAGCGCAATTATAAATGAACTGGACATCCCTATACGGTTTGAATCTTCGGCTGAAAAATTATCCGGCTACGACGCCTATGCTGTTCTGGATTTTCAGTCTGCGGAAGTAAACGGGCTGACAGGTAAAATTCCCTGCGTTGTTCATATTGACCATCATGAACAGATTGAGGAAGATATTGAAAAAGATTTTAAGCTGATCGTTGAAGAGGCCGGGTCGATAAGCAGTCTTTTTTCTCTGATAATCAGGATTATCGAAGCTGATCCTTCTGTTACTGTTTATACTGAAAAAGAAAACCGGTCATTCATAAAGAAAAAACGTGGGACTAAAAAATCCGCAAATCCGCAAGGGGAAAAAGAAATAACATTAATAAAATTCGACGAAAACATCCTTAAAAAAGTTTGTACTGCCCTGCAGTACGGGATATATGCTGATACGGATTCGTACAGGCATGCTAATTCTATTGATTTCGAAGCACTTAAGTATGTTTCGTTTTATTCGGATAAAATAATAATTAATCATATTATAGGCCTTCCGCTGCCCGATTACATTCACGGATTAATGTCAACAGCGCTGAATAATATGGAAGATTATAAAAACTGGATCATTACAGGCATAGGTTTTATTGACGAATCGCGTAGAGACAGCATTCCTATTATTGCCGACTATCTTCTAAAAAGATACAAAGCCTCTGTAGTAATTGTGTTTGCTGCCGTTATAATTAATAAATCCAGAGGATTAAAACTGGATGCATCTTTCAGAACCGAAGATGAAAAGACCGACCTGGATATGCTCATTAAAGAAATTACCCAAAGCGGAGGAGGAAGGAAATATAAAGGAGCATACCAGGTGGACCTTAATTATTTTGCTGACACACCGGACAAAGATATGCTCTGGGGCCTCATTAAAAGCACTACTTTCACACGAATAAAACACCTGCGCGACAACTCCCAGTTTATTGAAATCAAAGGATTTTATAAAAGAATTAAAAGAAAAGCAGAGAAAATATTTAAATATTAATGAGCTGCACTGCCCCCGCCGCATATCACCATTACATCTATGGATTTCTACATATAGAAACTGCATAGAAATTAAATTTTTTATTGAAAAATAATTTTTTTATGATATTCTATTAACATTTCCGGTAATTTTTGCAGATAATATAGTTAAAAAATTATTAAAAATAAAAAACGAGGTGTCAGAATGAAAAAATCAATACTATTTTTTTCAGCATTAATTATGCTGGTTTGCTTTACACTTAGTTACGCGGACGATAAGGCAAAAGCCGTTGCTCTTGTAGATGAAGGGATTGCCTATATTAACAAGAACGGTAAAGACAAAGCATTTCAGGAATTCACCAAAAAAAACGGCATGTTTACAAAAGGCGAATTGTATATTTTTGCAGTAGATTTTAAAGGGATGACATTTGCACACGGCGGAAATGAAAAACTTGTCGGCAAAAGCATGTACGATCTCAAGGACAGCGACGGAAATTATTTTATCCGCAAATTCATTGATGTTGCAAAAAATAAAGGCCAGGGCTGGATAAGCTACAAATGGTCTAATCCAAAAACAAAAATGATTGAACAGAAATCCACTTATGTAAAGAGAATGCCCGGCTCGGATTATTTTCTGGGATGCGGAATTTATTTAAAAAAATAAAATTTCCCGGGGCAAGCCCCGGTGCTATCGCTCCGGCTTCGGCGTTAGCGGTTATTTTGTTACAGGGCGTTGAAATAAGTATAATGACCTGAACTGATTCGGGGGCGTAAAAACATACGCCCCTGAAAACATATGGTAAGTAACAAAACATATTTTTAAGATAACTTGTAATTATAAACTGTAGATTTCCTTACTGGGCTGCAGGGAGGATTGAATTATGAAAAAGTTTTTAACAAATTTAAGCGTGGCAATGAAGCTGCGCCTTTCTTATTTTATTTTTCTGTTCATATTAATAATAAGCGTTTCAATTTCCCTTGTTATTATCCTTAAGCAGAAAAATCTTATAGAAAATGACATGCAGCACCATTTAAATTCATATCAGATAAGCGTTGAAACAATAAACAAAACACGAGATATACATTTAAACGTTTATAAAGTAATATCATGGATAAGCGCTAATTTTTCAAAAGACAGGGTCGAAGCGCTTTCAAAAGAACAAAACGCATCAGCAGATACCGCAGTCGCAACACTTAAAAAATATGTTGAATGCACCGATTTTCAGAATCAGGAAGAAAAAAAAGCGTTTAATCAATGTTGTGAAAATCTTACAGAATATAAAAAAATATTAACGAACACGCTCGAAATTGCAACAACCGATATCGGCATAGCGTCAATGTATCTTCAAAGCGCTGATGAGAAATACGCAATACTCGACGCAGGGCTGCAAAAATTATTCATTTATGAAAAAAGCGGAATGCGGAAAGAATATGAAAATTCCATTGATGCGTCCAATATTGCTCTTATTGTTTCAGTTACCGCCGGTATTACAGCGTTTATAGTATTTATTATCACACTATTAGTGGTAAAAAGATTAATATCGGACAGACTTAATAAAATTCATCTATTCATTCAAAAAATCGTATCCACCCTGAATTTTTTCGATAATGAGATCAGTTTCACAAAGCACTCGAAATATAATGATGAGATCTCGGGTATAGAAAATGACTTTATGAAACTGAGAGATGTCATTTGCGAAGTAATAACAAAAATTCACGATTCCGCGATCACTTTATCATCTTCCTCTGAAGAGCTTTCGGCGTCATCCACATCGCTTTCCCAGCATTCGGTCGACGAAAACAACATGGTCAACACTATCATGGAAGGAATACGTGAAGTCAATACTGACATCAGTTCAATATCCGGCAACTCCGAAGTGCAGTCAGCCAACAGCGCCAAGGTCTCGGATTTAATGAATGATTTTGTAGAATCCAGCAAATATATTCACGCCCTCATTTCGGAATTCAAGGCAAGCTCCGAGGAAGCTTCGCTGCATGTTAAAAATGCCGAAAATCAGACGATTGACGCAAAGAACGCAATGCATGTAATGAGAACCAGTTCCGAACAGATAAATGAAATCGTTAACCTGATTAATGATATATCGGACCAGATAAATCTTCTGTCTCTTAATGCTGCAATTGAAGCTGCACGCGCAGGCGAGCACGGCAGAGGATTTGCAGTAGTCGCAGAAGAGATATCGAAGCTTGCGGATCAAACCTCGAACAGCACACAGGAGATCGCGTCTCTTATCGCCAAAGTATCCAAAGAAGTCGGCACAGGAGTAAGGCTTGTGGATAACATGGCAGGAGTACTTCAGAATATTATAATAAATATTGAGACAATTTCTAATAAAATCACTGAAATAGTATCCGTAATCGATAAACAGTCCAGGCGTTATGATGACGCAATTCTCGATGTTAAAGGACTCTCGGAACTTTCCTTAAGCATTAAAAATGCGACTCAGAAACAAAGAGAAGCAATAGAAGGTATCAATAAGATGATAAACGGCATTGCCGGCATTTCGGAGGATGTAACGTCCGGATCGGAAGAAATTGCAGGATCTTCCGAGGAAGTAGCTTCGCAGGCGCAAAAGCTCGAAGCTCTTGTTTCGAAATTTAAGTTCAGCGCGCAGCAATAAAAACTTTTAAAAAATAAGAGTAAAATTTATCGCGATCTCGTAAGAAATTATTTCCCTGTTTACGCTGTTTGTTTCCCTGTCCCTGAATTTTTCAAGAGCCATGCGCCCTGTTAATCCGCCCTGAATGTTTTTATGCAGGTCAAGTGTGAGTTTTCCCGTAATCAGATGCTGGTCATACGGTTCAGGGGAGGTTGTTTTTGAATAGTCGTACCTGTTAAGTATAAGAGAATATTCAATGCTGAAAATCGGATACCCTGTAAGCGTGTATAAATAGCTGAACCAGCTGTGCAGCCATAAAACATCGGTCTCATAAATAATCGAAAATTTATATCCCTTATCCCGCTCTTTAAAAGACTCCTTAGTCTGCATATTCGATATATAAATATCGTCCTTGCTGCTCCGTTCCGAATCGTCCAGCGAAATATATTCCCTCTTGTTTCGCTGTCTGTAATTTACTTCCGATTTTGTACCAATCATTGACCTGTCCCTTTTAAATGTCAGTCCAATGCCTGGAGTGTGCACATTTTCCTCTATGTCTGAAGTAATAAGCATGTTCCGTGTAAAATTATATCCAATATTAATACTAGCAGAATGATGAGGGATGCCGATTTTATTCGGCCTGAAAAATCCGGATCTGAATAACTGCATCAGGTCGAAATTTACGTTTGAACCCGCGTTAATAACAATTGTTTGCTGGGGAATGCCGGATATGGTCTGCCTTTCATTGACCCCGTTTATTGCGCCGGATAAATTAACGATAACAATTCCGAAATCCTGCATTGAATTAAAGCCCGCATTATCTATAAGCCTTAAATGATTTGTATAATTCAATTCCGGGGAACCGCTTTCGCCATCAAGTTTGCTGTTTAATTTATTATAAGAAAAATCCCTGCCATTCGCAAAATTGCCCCTGCCTTTAAAAAAATACCATGGAGGATATTTCCACAGATTGAATACTGGTTCAGAGAATCCGTTATAGACCCGTTTAACGCCGTATTCCTCGTCAAACGCACCTTTGCCTTCTCCCTCGTAGGGAATATCGGTTTCTTCAAAAAATACCGATCTTGTATAATATAAATTAAATGATCTTATAAATTTCAGATTTTTAAAATTGCTGAAGTTGACCGGCAGGTTCAGATTGCTGGAAACAGAGCTTCTCGCGTTTTTAGCGCGTGAATACTCTCTTGTAAGCAGCTTCTCGCTTTCGGTATAATCCCTGAAATTGTACTCTGAATAATAAACCTCCATTGCCATGTTTGCCGGCGACAATGCATTATCGCTTCCCAGTTTTAAATTCGCTTTCTTGTCCCTGTCAACAAGCTTGTATTTGCTGTTGTAAACAAAAGGAAAATGATAACTGTTGTCTATGTCTGTCAATATCTGCGTATCATTAAGGCTGGTTTTCCCTTTAACCTTTACAATTTCCTGGGAACCTGTTGAAATGCCCGGCTGTATATAGAACAATTTATTTCTGTAATCAAGTGTAACAGTTGCATACCCCTTCTGCCGTTTTTCTTCCTCATCTCCCAGAAGAGAAACGCTGGAATCATCCCTGTTTATACTTTCATTTTTAAAATTCAGGTCTATTCTTGTAATTGCGGATAAATTGCCTCCTAAAAATCCGCTGAGTTTTTCATCAATAATGATTGAAGGTGTGTAAAGCTCGTTTTTCGTTCTTTTTAGCTGCCTGGTAGATGAGTCTTCTTCTTTAATATTATTAGACATATCCTGCTTATACTGCACAGTTATGGATGGCATTGCGTATATATTTGAAATATAACTGGATTCAAAAAGAAGCGTTTTTTTATTTGTTTTGCCTCTTTTATCGACTGCTACCAGCTCATTATAGCTGTCAGTATCGGACTTTTCGGCAATAAAATCAAGTTTTGCAGACCAGTTCGGCAGGATATTGGCAGAGGAAAACACTTCGTTATATTGCTCCATAATGTCTGTAATCTGTTTTCCTACTGAACTGAACCTGGAGCCGTGGCCTTTGCTGATATACTTTATATTTATATCCGAGAAGACCGGCGTCCCGGATTTCGTAATGTATAAAGGTCTTTTTATTTTCAGTTCGCCCTCGTACCAGTAAGCTCCCGATTTTTCCGTTTCCGGTTCGCTCAGGTAAATATCGTTAAGCCACAGCTTGCCTGTGCTTGTACCCTGCCCGTGAAGTTCAACTCTTATTACGGATATTCTTTTTAAATCCGGGCTTCCGTGAACTTCGTATTTTTCGATGTTCCCGCCGGAACTGTCTTTAAGCTTTAATCTCATTTCACGCCACGTATTTGCGTAATCCATCGGAAACCTGTATTCAATATAATCTGTGTCGGACGAACCGACCTGCATGGCAATGCTGTCGCCGCTTGAAAAACTCCTGAAATTGAACCACATATTCATTGTCTTATACGACCTTACGTCTACAGGTTTTATAATCTTTTTCGCAGTTGATCCTTTTTTTAATCCAGAGGGGAACGGCAAGACCGAAGAATAATCATATTCAATCTGAATTGCTGTTTCCTTTTGTGAATTCAGTTCCTTATCAGTTTTTTTGCCGTACAATGAAGAGTATGCTTCATTTTGAGAAATCATGAATGAATTTGCCCTGTATTCAGCATCATTTATAGAGTCCACCTGTGTTAATTTAAACTGAGTCGGGGAGTTGCTTAAAACATCGTTTATCATCAGATTTCCCCAGATAGTTGAAACAAACTTAATGCTGTCTATGTATATGGTGCCTGTAGTCGCTGTTCCGCTTCTATTTTGTAAAAATAATCTTACTGACCTGACTTTTTTAAGCAACTCTTCGTAAGCATAAGAATTGGAAAGATAATCAGTTGAATTCTTATTTAAATATATACGCGCCATTTTCCATGCAGGATCGTTCATACTGACAACAAGCCTTGTTGAATCATTATAAGGGGTAGTTAATATACCGGGCAGGCGGATGCTGCTTTCTGTTGTGTCAAGGATTCCGTTCCTGTTAAGGTCTTCTGTGTTCAGAACGCCGTCGCCAACAGTATAGCTGTTCAGCCCCGGGCCTGAACCCACACGCGTGGCAGTATTCCCGTTAAATTCATAGCCGATATCCTCCGATGTGCTGCTTGAGGTGTTAAAATCAAGAATATTGTTATTGTTAAAGTCTTCAGTATCCAGTTTTGTATCACCATCCGAGTCTTCGTTCAGCGTACCTATGTCAAAATACAGGTCCACATCACCAGCGCTTGTGCCGTCAGCTCTGTACCATATTTCCACGTACTGAAGATTTGAGAAATCCACAGCGTCGCCCGAGAGCTGCCTTGTTACTATAGGGATATGATCTTTCCCTACGGAAAATTCGAAGTTAAAGGCAAGGGACTTTTGCGTGTCCACAGACTGTATGGAGTCCGCGATATGACCTGTTGCGATATTATACGGGCCGGGCTTTTTTGCATAATCTATCAGATACGAATTAAATCCAAAGCCCCTTAATCTGCCAGGACTGTTCGGATCTCTGTAATAATAATAATTCAGTAGTCCTCTGTTCGACTGGGCTATTCCTTCCGGCATTGAAGCGAGCTGCCAGTCTTTGTCAGAAAGCGATATTGCGGTCAGTTCTTCATTCGATTCCATATCGTCTATTAATGCTTTTCCGAATGTGTTTACTTTTCTATAGCTCCTTGCGTATTCCGCATACGCATTGATTTCAACCGGAGCGGATTCAACATTATATCCTGTAACCGATTTAATGAGATTCTTTATGGAATTTTCCTGCAATTTTAAGGTCGCATCACCTTCCAGTATGAGTGTCTGATCCGGCTCGCTGCCTGCATTAGGCACAATTTCAGATGCTGATTCGCGTTTTAGCAGGACAGTAGTGCCGATTTTAAGATTCCTGTTGATATCGTATTCTGCTCTTGCTCCAGTAACCAAAGTCGATGTTTTTGTGCCCAGAGGCAGATACTCGTACTTCACTTCCATTTCAGTTTCAGTTCCGATTACCGGATCATTCGGATTTGTAAACTGCAGAAAGCCGGATGTGTAATCAACCGAATAAAGCGAAGAAGACAGCTCCCTGGCATTTATCTTTATTCTGACACTGCCCGGAATAATATTAACATGTTTAAGCTGAAAACTTCTTGCTTCCCTGTAATAATCCACTTTTAAATTGTATTTTGAGTAATTAGCGGTTGTAGCAGGCTGGTTTTCACTGTAAACTATACCGGCGTTTGTACTGTCGCCTGGTTCATAAAGCTCCCTGAAAGGCTCCCTAAGGTAAAATAATATCAGGCCATTTGAAAAATCGACTGTATATTTTCCGGTTTTAATTAAATCGCTTTTTATTAAAATACCGTTTTGTTTAAAAAACTGTATGCTGAAATTATTCTGCAAAAGCTGCTTCTGGCCTATGCTGAAAACAGATCTAACTTCGTATATATCAAAGTTAGGTTTGCCATCGTTGTTTTTATCCTCACCCGAATCCAGAACAAAATTTTTATTTACATCTTCATTAATGGAATAATCGTATTTAATAAAAACTAAAATTTTACCGTAAAAGTCCTGATCTATAACATCTGTTCTGGCACCCGGGTCAGATGAATTACTCCCATTGTCTGCCAGAGTATAAACAGCAAACATCCTCGCGTTTTTCGGAATCGTTCTTATAAGGGTTATTAGCCCTGTCGAATAATTAATCGTATAATCAACACCTGAAACAAGCTTGTCATAATATCCTCCATCACCTCCCTTAGTCACTTCAAATTTAAACGAATTCAGATTACTGTAATTATTGTAATTATTCTGATCATCCAGATACAATGCAAAACCGCTTGGGGAAATATTTACATTGTATGGTTTATATGTTTCCGGATCTGTAGGTTTTGACGTAAAAGTAATCAGCTTATTATATGGGTCATCCGCAGGCACAGGAGGAACTGATAAATTATCGTATCTTTTAAAAGGCTCAAGCTGGAAATATGTGTTTCTCACATATTGAAAATCCGACAGTTTAACATAACCCGAAGATGAATTGCCGCGAAAAGTTTCAACCTCGGTTTCTCCTTTGACTATGCTGCCGAAAGCCTTTATTTTCAGATTTTCTTTTTTCATGGTAATATCCATGCCCAGTCCTTTTTTGGAAGTATCGTCATATACCGCGTATTTTGATCCCTGGAACTTTATGTCTATCTCGCCTGCATTTATTTCCCTAATTACTTCCTTGTCTTCCGTGGCTTTATACTGCATCATATACTGATTGTTCTGCTTATTGCTGTCATAATCAATATAGACTTTCATTCTTCTGCCTGTGGTGCCTTCCATGTGAAGCTGCAGCTGGCGCTCAAAATTCAATCCGTCTTTAATAACTTTTGAAACAGGCACATCATCATCCGACCTTCTGTATTTATTGTTTGTAAAGCGCGAGCTGCCGTACAGCATGTTTAACTTGTTTGAGCCGTAAGTATTCATATTGACATCTTCACTGTCTTCAATATATACCTTGCCTGTGCCTTCCTTTTCAAACACGGAATATTTCGGTTTGGTAACATACCTTTTCCAGTCTCCCTTCTGATAAGCAAAAGGATCATTGTTTATTGAATCTTCCTCAATGGTAATTTCTTTCAGGGGTATGGGTTTCTGAATTATACTTACATCAGATGCTTTTACGTTTAAATCTATGAATTTAAGCAGGGAATCCGTGAAGCCGTTTTCCGAGCCGGATGTTTTTGAAATTATAACCGCAAGGAGGGAAATTACGCCTGCTGCAATTAAGCACGCAAATATTTTCAAAATAATCGACGGAACTTTATTCATTATTTTTTAAATAAAGGAGCAAATTATTTTTTTGAAGGTCATTATCTAACGCGAATTAAAAATAATATTTTAATTCTAAATAATTAATATAATAATTGCCTGTTTCAACAGACAAAAAATACCATAGACCAAGCGGTTGCAATTTCTTGATCTCTTGATCTGCTGAAATTCGTTTCAATTGCTGTTAAGATATTAAGTTTTAAGGATTCGGGGAAAATGTGCAAGACTTTATTATGGTTACCTCTAAAAATAAAATTCCCCGGGGAATTTTATTTGAGTAGATAATAAAAAACCTAATTTTTCGGGGTTCCCTTATGATAAAAAGTATAAATGCGGCTAAAGAGGTTTTATTTGCAGTAATTTTAAAAATATTCTACCAGACGCGGCTCATATAAGGATATGGATTAACCGCGACACTCCCAAGCCTGACTTCATAATGACAGTGATTCCCTGTGGCCTGTCCTGTCTGGCCGACATAGCCGATTATCTGCCCCTTTCTGACAAGTTCACCTTGTCGTACAATAAGCCTTTGACAGTGCCCGTACATCGTCTGAAAACCGTACTTGTGCTGTAGCCGGATAAGGTATCCGTACCCGCCGCCCCAGTCCGCGCTTATTACAGTGCCTGGCGCGGTTGCCCTTATCTCTACACCGGGCGATGCTGCTATGTCAATACCCGAATGAAAGTCGCGCCCAAAGCCGAAAGGCGACCTCCGCCATCCGAATAACGACGTTACATGCCCCCTGTTCGGGATAATTGAAGGAATATCGTTAATTACTTTACTTCTTACATCAATAAAATTTTTAACGGTTTTAATTGTTTTGGTAGTGCAGATCAGTTCCTTTTGCAGCTCTTTCAAAGTAAAAATTTCCTCAGGAAGGATGTGCCTGTTCTCTTTTATTTGTTCCTTTGACGCGAATTCTTCGCTTGCTTCCCATATCTTTTCAACATCATTGTCGCCTTTTGTCAGTTCATAAACGTCTTCAATATACGGCTTTAACTTATCTACAAGCTTTGCCGTGTCCTTTGTAAGCATTTCGAATCGTATAAGATTTGATCTAATGTCTTTATAATTAGATAAGAGTTCCGCTTTTTTAGAGTTAATCGAAGCATTTTTATAAATTGCATAGACTGATGTCAGTACAACGATCGTGAATAGAAAGGCAAAGAACAAAATCGTAAACTTGGAAATATGGAAGTTAAAAATATTCTTTTCATTATGAGGTATCAGCATTATGGTCATTTTTTCATGGCCTTTCTCAAGAAAGGCATCCCATAACTTGCTGTATTTCTTTTTTATGAGAAATTTCTTTTCGGAAAATGTTTTATGTATTTTGCCGTTATATTGCTGAATTTTAAATCGCATTTTTTTCTTATTAAAGATTCCAGTTTATTCCCCCGCCTGGTGCACCCGAAACGTAATCCGGCAGATTTTCTGCAAAGCCCGAAATAAAATATATTTATTCTGCAGCCAGGATAGCGGACAATAGAGAACTTTCCCAGGGGAACTATTTCTCTACTATTATCGTTAATTAATAATAATTATGCAACTATTTTTTGCAGGAGGGGACTTAAGCTGATTTCGGGAAAATTCTATCAATATTATTTCCTGCTTCTTTGAGCCATTGAATACGCTCTGTTTCAGTGCTGGTTATAATGACATTAAACATGCGCCTGTAAAATGATGTGACTCCGCAAAGCCCGAAAATACAATTTTTCCATATTGTTTCAAGAGGATCACCGAAAATGTCTTTTTCACGCTCATCAGGCGTATTGGATGTATTAAAAATAACTGCCACCTGTGCTTTCAGCAAGCCTTTCGGCACCCCTTCGCCGGTATCGCCCTCAAGAAATTCGTATGCTGTGCCTGCACGGATTATCCTGTCTACCCAGCCTTTAAGTATTGCGGGCGGCTGGCCCCACCAGTTCGGATGGATGATGACAATCCCGTCAGCTTTTGCGATTTCGTCGCAATGCTTACGGATCGCTTCAGGCAAGGCTGCTTTGTCCGGGATTTCTTCGGACGGTAAAAGAGGATCGAATTTTTCAACATACAAATCGTGAAAAAATATGCTGTGGCCATTGGATTTAAGTCTGCCGATTACTGTTTTCGCGATTGAATGGTTAAAGCTTTTTCGATTAGGATGCGCCAGTATAATTGATATTTGCATTGTAGTTCCTAAAAAATAATAATACACAGATGAACACGGGAAAAAACCGAAAGTTAAAAAATTCCGAAATTGTTATGCCCGTTTTATCAGTCTTATTACAAAGAGCAGAATTACTGCCCCGATCAAAGCAATGAAAAATGCGCCCATATACCCGCCGGCATATATCCCGAACAGACGAAATACAAAACTGCCGATTAGTGCTCCAATTATGCCAATCACAATATTGCCTAAAATACCGAATCCGCTTCCTTTCATTATAAGTCCTGCAATCCATCCTGCAAGAGCTCCCACTACCAGAAATATTATTAATGAGGTGATGTTCATATCATTCTCCTTTAATCATATTATTATTTATAAATAATATATTAAT
>JAZDKB010000042.1:0-11130 GCA_043803405.1 Spirochaetota bacterium
AAAATTAATATTTAATTTTAATCTTTTTAATAATACTTTTATTAAATATTTATACCGGCTCTATAAAAAGAAACTGGAATGATTGATCTTGTTGCTTTTATTCTTTTTATGAATACCCTGACCCCACCTGTCACCTCTGCAATAGAAGGTAGAATAAAAACCTTTGAGTAAATAACCTCTTATCATCAATTCCTTCGCATATTTAAAACCTTTTGCGAAATCGCAAAAGGTTTTTTTTTTAATATTAATTTACATATTCCGCCTGTACTGTCCTCCAACGTCAAATAAAGCCTGCGTAATTTGTCCCAGTGAACAGCATTTAACGGTCTCCATAAGTTCTGTGAAAACATTTTTCCCGGAAAGAGCTGCCTGCTGCAGATGTTCGAGAGCCTTCGGCGCTTTATCGGCATTGAGTTTTTTAAACTCGTTAAGACGTTTAAGCTGAGATTGTCTTTCTTCTTCGCTGGCTCTCATTAAATCAACGGATGAACTAGTCTCTCTCTGATTTTCGTCCGGATTAAGGAATGTATTTACTCCTATTATGGGGAACTCGCCTGTGTGTTTAAGCGTTTCATAATAAATCGATTCTTCCTGAATTTTACTGCGCTGATATCCTTTCTCCATAGCGCCGAGAACTCCGCCGCGTTCGGTTATCCTGTCAAATTCCAGGAGTACGGCATCCTCAACAAGCTTTGTCAGCTCCTCGACAATAAAACTGCCCTGGTATGGATTCTCGTTCTTGGCAAGCCCCCATTCGCGGTTAATAATGAGCTGTATTGCGAGAGCCCTGCGTACGGATTCAGGGCTGGGCGTTGTTATAGCTTCATCGTATGCGTTGGTGTGCATACTGTTTGCATTATCGTAAACACCGCACAGAGCCTGCAGCGTTGTCCTTATGTCGTTGAACTGAATATCGCGGCTATGCAAAGAGCGTCCCGAAGTCTGAACATGATACTTAAGCATTTGTGACCGTTCTGCTCCGGTATATTTGTGCTTTATGGCAACCGACCATATCCTGCGCGCAACGCGGCCGATCACCGTATACTCGGGATCCATGCCGTTCGAGAAAAAGAAAGACAGATTCGGCGCAAAACTGTCTATATTCATCCCTCTTGAAAGATAATATTCCACGTAAGTAAATGCATTTGCAAGGGTAAATGCAAGCTGTGTTATCGGATTTGCTCCTGCTTCGGCAATATGATAACCGGAGATAGAAACCGAGTAGAAATTCCTGACATTATTATCAATAAAATATTGCTGGATATCGCCCATCATTTTCAGAGCAAATTCAATAGAAAATATACAGGTATTCTGCCCCTGGTCTTCCTTTAAAATATCTGCCTGAACAGTGCCCCTGACAGTCGAAAACGCCGAAGCTTTTATTTTCGCGTATTCCGCCTCCGAAGGTTCCCTCTTATTAGCATTTCTAAAGGCATCAACCTGCTGATCAACAGCAGTGTTAAGAAACATTGCGAGCATAACAGGCGCAGGACCGTTTATAGTCATTGAAACTGAAGTTGACGGCGCGCAAAGGTCGAAGCCGTCATATAATACCTTAAGATCATCCAATGTGCATATACTAACGCCGGCCGTGCCTACCTTGCCGTAAATATCGGGACGCAGGTCGGGATCGTAACCGTACAATGTAGCAGAATCGAACGCTGTTGAGAGCCGCTTCGCTTCATAGTTGCCGGAAACAAGTTTAAAGCGCCTGTTCGTTCTCTGCGGATCGCCCTCTCCAGCGAACATCCGTGTCGGATCCTCATTTGTTCGTTTAAGCGGGAAAAGCCCTGCTGTATAGGGAAAGTTACCCGGAATGTTTTCTTCCCTCATCCACTTGTATATCTCCCCCGGATCCTCATACTGCGGCAAAGCAATCTTGGGAATTTTTAAATGACATAAAGACTCGACTTTTAATGGAATTCTCAGCTCTTTGCCCCTCACATAATATATTAGTTCATCCTTTTTATAAACAGATTTAATATCATTCCATTTCGTTAAGAGTTCAGTTGTTTCTTCATCCAGTTGTTTCTTTGCATCATCAATCTCCGCAGCGATTTTATCTGTCACATCGCTGTTATTTTTAAGAGACTTCATTGTTTCCTCTAGATGCCAGACATGCCTGAGACATTTTGCCTGTGCTTCCGTTTGTTTATGATATTCCCTGATAGTGTCCGCAATCTCTGAAAGATAACGCGTGCGTTCGGGAGGAATGATTATTGTTTTTGATGTTGATATTTTTGTGAGTGATTTCGGAAGATGCGTCTTAAACTCAACTCTGCTTTTTTCCTTGAGCAAACCGATAAGTGCGCTGTAAAGCGCAGTAACGCCGTCATCGTTGAACTTCGAAGCAATAGTTCCGAACACCGGCATTTCTTCGGTCTTTTTCTCGAATGTTTTACGATTTCTCTGCACTTGCTTGCGCACGTCGCGCAACGCGTCCTCGCTCCCGGGCTTTTCAAACTTGTTAACTACTACAAGATCGGCGTAGTCGAGCATATCAATTTTCTCAAGCTGCGAGGCGGCCCCGAACTCGCCCGTCATTACGTACATGGAAATATCGACCAGATCAGTAATCTGGGAATCGCCCTGCCCTATTCCGGCAGTCTCCGCTATAACAAGATCAAATCCTGCGGCCTTTACCACCTTGATTGCGTCAATAAGTACGGACGAAATCTCCGAGTTCGACTGGCGCGTTGCCAGGCTGCGCATATAAACCCTGTCGTTAAAAATAGAGTTCATCCTGATCCTGTCGCCCAGAAGCGCGCCTCCGGTTTTACGCCTTGAGGGGTCGCAGCTAATTACAGCTATGCTAATATCCTTTATATCCTGTAAAAATCTTATAATAAGCTCGTCAATAAGCGAAGATTTGCCTGCGCCGCCGGTCCCCGTAATACCTATAACCGGAATTTTCTTTTTTTCTATTTTGCTGCTGATTTCGTTCTTGAGTTTATCTATAATTTTCTGATCGTGTCCGGGAGCCTCAATCGCTGTTATCGCTTTAGCAATATATAATTTATTCGATTCCGAAAGTCCGCCGTTGAAATCAAAATTTTTAACTGTAGAAAAATCCATATTCTGTATCATGTGATTTATCATTCCCTGAAGACCCATTTTACTTCCGTCCTCAGGAGAATAAATTTTAGTCACGCCGTATTTCTCCAGGTCAGCGATTTCCGAAGGTATGATAACGCCCCCGCCGCCGCCGAACACTTTAATGCCTGCTCCTCTTTCTTTCAGCAGATCAACGATATATTTGAAATATTCGACATGCCCTCCCTGGTAGCTGGAAACAGCAATTCCCTGCGCATCTTCTTCTATAGCTGCGTCAACGATTTCACGCACAGACCTGTTATGGCCAAGATGAATAACTTCAACACCAGAATCCTGCAGGATTCTCCGCATTATATTTATAGAAACATCGTGGCCGTCAAAAAGCGACGTTGCAGTTACAACTCTTATGTTGTTTACCGGATTATATTTCTCCGCTTCGATGTTCATATTACCTCCGCAAATTTAATAGTTAAAAATGTACAATTATGCAAATCAAATAAAAATAATCAAGCAAAAGTGAAATTTTTATATTCATAAATGAGTTTATATTTGACAAAAGAATATTTAATTTTTATAATCTATGTTTAATTGCAACTTTGACAATAAATATAGAAATTATTGTTTTATTATAAATAATACGGGCATAACAGGTAAAAAAATGAATATTAGAAATAAAATCTTAAATATATCTGTCATTTTACTGCTTTTTGCTTTTATAAATGTTTTTAACGACAGTCTGCATTCCGCCGTACTGTTTAATTCATGGGGATTATCCAAAGAAACAGTCATAAAAAAACATATCACACCGGGTGAAGAAACAGTAACATTTACACCCTCGAAAAACCCGGATTACGAAAATAAAATAATGAATATGGTAAAACTAATCGTAAAAAATGTAGATTCCGATGCTGATAAAGATATTGAAATAATCAGCACAAAAACGACTCCAAGAAAGGATTTTTTACTTTTTAAAAATAAACTATTTTCCGTTCTTGAACTTTATAACTCTATTTCAAAAGATGAACTAAAAAGCGTTATTAAAAAATTATCCGGTCAATACGGAGAACCGAATTATAATCCCGGAAGTGAAATGGATATATATTTTATCTCAAATAAAGAAACAAAGATCATTGTTCATTATTATATTAAATCAAAAAAATGCGAAATCTATTTTTATGATTCCCATCTGTATCATAAATTATCCTCCAATGAATTTTAAAATCTGATTATTGCTGTAAATATTATTTTAATTCTTTATAAAAACTAATAAAATTTTTATTTTTTTTATAAATATTCTTGACTCTGATTCTAATTTATTTCTAATTGTGGCTTAAAATAAAATTTTCTATGGAAAAGGTATCAAGTTGGCAAATACAAAATCGACAGAAAAGAGAATAAGACAAAGCGAAAAAAGCAGAAAACATAATGTTGAAATAAAATCTTCACTCAGAACAGCCGCAAAAAAAGTATTAAAAAAGATAAGCGCTTCTTCCAACCCGGAGGAAACAAAAGAAAATTTTAGACAATTTGCAAAAGGCATTGATACTGCCGTAAGGAAAGGCGTTGTTCATAAAAAAACTGCTGCAAGAAAAAAATCCAGGCTGGCAAAAAAAATTAATTCGTCAGCTAAAAAAAGCAGTTAATCAGGTAATCTTTTTAACGTTTTTAGATTCAGGCATCAATATAAAATTTAATTCAGAGAAGTACAGAAAAAAAGACAGGTTTTATAAGTAAAATTTGATTTATATGTCAGGGCGCTTAGCTCAGCTGGGAGAGCATCTGCCTTACAAGCAGAGGGTCGCAGGTTCGATCCCTGCAGCGCCCAATACGAAACCCTGATAAAATACAGGGTTTCAGGAAACTACCGAACAACCGGCGTTTCTCAAATCTAAAAAATGTCAGATAAATGTAATAAGAATCTGATGAAAGATTGAGAAAATGGCCGGTTTTTCTATTTATACCCGCAAGTACAAGAACGGAAAATCCGTTTACTACGCACGATTTAAAAAATACTTAAATCTTATTTGTATTTATAGCTGTTTAAATAATCATTTTTATACTCTTCTTAGGTTCTCATATATATAACAATTTCCATTAATAACAATTCATAAATATCATGAATTGACATTGCTGTCAAAAACGGAATTTAATCAGGTATCAAATAAAATCAAACATATAAGTTTAAATAATATAATATTATAAAATCAATCAAAGGAGGCATTATGTTCAAATTACTAATTATATGTATATCCTGCTTCGGGATTCTACTCACGTTTAACGATTCAGCTTCGGCAAAAATTATTACAAAGGATATTGAGTATAAAGAAGGGGATACTGTTCTGCAGGGATATCTTGCATATGACAATTCAATAAAAGGAAAGCGTCCCGGTATTTTAATTATTCATGAGTGGAACGGACTTGGCTCCTACGTTAAAATGCGTTCAGAGCAAATTGTAAAACTCGGGTATGTGGCTTTTTGTGCGGATATTTACGGGAAAGGCATAAGGCCGAAAAATATGGAGGAATCAGGCAAACAAGCCGGTATTTACAGAGCTGACAGGGAGTTGATGCGAAAACGCGCGGCAGCCGGTCTTGCTGAACTCAGGAAACAGCCAATGGTCGACTCGGCAAGAATAGCAGCAATGGGTTACTGCTTCGGAGGCCAGTGCGTGCTTGAATTAGCCAGAAGCGGAGCAGATATTTCCGGAGCTGCAAGCTTCCACGGTAATCTCGACACACCTTTTCCCGAAGATGCAAAGAACATAAAAGCCAAAATCCTTGTAATGCATGGCGCAAACGATCCTTATGTTACCCGTGATCAAATGAATGCGTTTCAGGATGAAATGCGTAAAGCAGACAATGTCGACTGGCAGTTGATAATCTACAGCGGAGCAGTACACGGTTTCACAAATCCGGCTAATGGTAATGATTCTGCCAAGGGACTTGCCTATAATAAAAATGCTGATAAACGTTCGTGGGATGCAATGAAACAATTCTACAAAGAAATATTTATTTTAAAATAGGAAAATATCTATTAACTAATTAGCTAGCCATCAGTAGGATAATAAAATACAGTTGTTAATTAGATTTTTCAGAAAGATATTCATTTATCTTTGTCATAAGTTCACCGGGATGCCTGAGCAATATCTTTGCTCCATTTTCCATAAGCTCTTCCGCAGTGCGGAAACCCCATAGAGCGCCTATTGCGAACATGCCGCATTTATTTGCGGTCATCATGTCTATACCTGTGTCGCCAAGATATAAAATTTTCAAAGGAGGAATCCCGAAGATTTCGCTAATTTGCAATGCGCCTGTAGGGTCGGGCTTTGCAGGCATATCCGGACGGCTGCCTATCACTGTTTCAAATCTCCTATCCGGCAAAAGTGCCTTTACTAAGGTACGCGTCAAAATATCAGCTTTATTAGAGAGCACTGCCATTTTAAAATTCAATTGCTCAAATTCATCGATCATTGCCGCAATGCCGTCATACAGCCTGGTATCCTTGAGATAATTAACCCTGTAGTCTTCCATCAAGAGAGCCAGGCATTCTGCAATAGTCTCTTTTCTCCTCTCCTTCTCCGGAAGCGCCTCTATCACGAGATGTTCAAGCCCGCGGCCAACGAAATATTTATATGCGTTATAATTATGAGCCGGAAATCCCATGCGGGAAAGAACCCTGTTCATTGAACCAGTTATATCGAGAAGCGTATCTGCAAGGGTTCCGTCAAGGTCAAAGATTATGCCTTTGAATCTGATTGTAATTATGTTAGTATTTTTTTTAGTCAAAATATTTCTTCCTTATATCCTTTGTTCTGAAAAAACATCAATAGCATCTTTATAACTAATTATCTCAATTGTAATATTAACAAACCAGACAACCTTTAATCAGTACAATTTTTTAATTAATTATTGCAATTATTTTAAAATTATAATTAAATAAAAGTTAGACCATTACATATAATCCTTTGTGAACATACCGCAGCCTGATGTTTATTATTGAAAAACCGATCTTATCATAATCAGCCGCCAGAATCGAGCATTGTTTAAAAACCGGTAATGGTGACTTGAAGTGCACAGGGAATATTGCAGACCAAAAGATAAGTATACAACTCTTGAGCTAATCAACTCCGCTCAAAAATTAACAATCTGGCAACAACATTAAGCAGCAGGACGCAGGCACAAAGAAATCGGTGAGGAGAAATCTATGAGCAATTTCATAGTACTTGTCAAGCAGGTCCCGGATATTTCCCAAATTACTGACAATGCATTTAATTCTGAGACCGGTACACTTATTCGCACCAGATTGCAAAATGTCATCAACGGGCTCGATGCAGAGGCCCTTGCGTTTGCATATCAAATGAGGAAGGTCAGCGGAGATGTAAATGCCAGGATTATCTGTCTTTCTATGGGTCCTCCGATGGCAGAAGAAGTCCTGCGTTATGCGTTGAGCCGCTGCGCCGATACCGCCATACTTCTCACTGACCGTGCGCTAGGCGGCGCCGATACAGTAGCTACGGCAAATCCGCTTGCTTATGCAATCCGAAAAATTGAGCGTGATCTTTTAGACGGGAGCCGCGATTACTATGTCATTACCGGGATGCAGTCCGTGGATGGGGATACCGCGCAGGTGCCGGCACAGATCGCAGAGGAGCTTGGGATCGGATGCGTTCCGTATGTAACCAGTGTTGATTTTCATGAAGGCAGATTTTTATTTAACAGAATTATAAGCGGCGGTAGCCAGACAGTAGCTCCAAAAATAATTCCGACGGTCATTACAGTTGCAAAATACGAATATCCGCTCTATGCCGGTTTTTCGGCGACAAGGCGCGCCAATAAAACAAAAATCATCGAATGGAGTGCCGCTGATATACAGGCGACTCAAACAGGAGTGAAAGGATCAAAAACCCAGGTAATAAGAATTTTCCCTCCCGGAAAATCAACCCGCAAATGCAAACAGGTCAAGGATTTAAATGAGCTTTCCGAAGCTCTTTTAAACAGTTATTATACGGGTGCCGGCAAATCAGCCGGTACATCCGGATCAGCTTCATATGTTTTACCCGGAAAAAGAAATCATTTTTTTGAGCGCAATTTTGAAAGCCTTGAGAGAGAAAACCAGAGCTTTAAGATACTTGCCGATAAAATGCGTGAACTCGGTATTGAAGATCTCTATGACCTTGATGAAGAATTGATGTCAAGGCTGACACTTAATCTTAGACCGCATTTAGAAGAGCATAATATTAAAACTATGATCGAGGGGATGAAGCAATTCAATGCATCTTTTCAGGGGGATGTGTGGGTTGTTGCAGAACATGACCAAGGTGTAATTCATCCTGCTTCTCTTGAGTTAATCGGAAAAGCGAGGGAGCTTGCAAATTCCCTGGAAGTCAAAGTCGGCGCTGTGCTTGCCGGCTACATGGTGGAAGGACTGGCCCGCCAGCTTATAATTTACGGCGCCGATAAAGTCTATTGCGCCGAGCATGAGCTCCTGGATCATTTTGATCCCCTGTCTGCCCGCAAAGCTGTTGCGGACCTTATATCTGCGAACTGGCCTCAGATCGTTCTTTTTGCTGCGACACCGGCCGGGAGGATACTGGCGCCGATGGTTTCTTACAGGCTGAATTGCGGTCTTACTGCAGACTGCACATCTCTGGACATAAGAGACAATACAAAAAAAGGTCAGATTGCCGTTCTGCTTCAGACAAGACCGGCTCTCGGCGGAAACATTATGGCTACGATAGCTACTATCAATTCACGTTCGCAAATGGCTACAGCACGCCCCGGAATAATGAAAAAAATCAAGCCTGATGAATCGCGCACCGGATCTGTTTTCAAACACGAGTTAAAACTCACCGAATCAGATTTGTGCATGGAAATTCAAAAAAGCGAAGAAGCAACAGGAAGGGTAAATTTTGATGTCGAAGTGATTGTCAGCGGCGGAAAAGGTCTTCAGGACAGGGATAATTATGAAGAGTTGATAGACTCCCTATGTAACATATTAAAGAAAAAGTTAGGTACCGAGGTAGAAAAAGGCGCATCGAGGGCAGCTGTTGAAAGGGGTTTTATTGGGAGGCCTTACCAGGTTGGGCAAACCGGTACGGCAGTAGGGCCGAAATTATATCTGGCACTGGGAATAAGCGGAGCTATCCAGCATATGATTGGGGTTGCAAACACTGAAACCATAATTGCAATCAACAGCGACCCCAATGCGCCGATTTTTAAAATGTGCGATTATTACATGATAGGCAATGTTGAGGAAATAATACCGCTATTGGTCAAAGAGCTGGAGGCATAATACTATGGAGACAGAAAAAAAGAACAACAAAACATCCGTACTTATTGTTGGTGCAGGACCGGCAGGACTTACATGCGCGCTATCCGCAAAGCGCAATAATCCGGGACTCGAAATATGCGTTATCGATAAGGGATTTGACCTGGGAAACCATACTCTGTCAGGCGCCCTGCTGGAATCCGATGCCGCGCACCGGTTGATGGATTTAATAAAGGAAAACCGGCAGGATGATGAATCAGTAATAGAGTTATTTTCCAGAACCGTTGAACGCGATGATATAATTTTTTTGTTTGGAAAAAAAATAAAATTAAACGTGAGTTTTTTAATACGTATTGCAAGTCTGCTAAAGCTCGGCATAGGTAAAATGAGACATGATGGAGATTATATAGTTTCAATTTCCAGGCTTACAAAGTGGCTTGGACAAGAGGCACGCAAGGCCGGCATAGAAGTTTTGTCAGGTTTTTCCGCTAAAGATATTCTGCTAAACGATAACGGGAGCGGAGCAACCGGCATTAAGCTGGTTGACCAGGGCATTGATAAGGAAGGGAATAAACAGCCGAATTATTCCGAAGGAGAGATAATTGAAGCTGATGTTATTGTATTGGCAGAAGGATGTGATGGACTTGTAACCGAAAGCTTTATAGAAAAAGCGTCGCTCAAACGACAGAGAAACCAACTCTTTTCAATCGGAGTGAAAGAAGTCATAAAGGTCAGTGAGGAACAATATAAAAAATTCGGGGATAACAGGGTTGTTCATACGCTTGGCTATCCTATATGGACTCCGGTTCTGGGACCAGGCATATTCGGCGGCGGACTTATGTATTCTTACGGAGACAACTGCATCGCGGTAGGAATTATATGCGGGCTTGACTGGAAGGAATTTGATTTTAATCCGCAGGATGCGCTTACACACTTTAAAAATCATCCTTTTGTAAACCAGTTTATTAAGGATGGGAAGGTAATCGAAGCGGGAGCAAAGATGATACCCGAAGGCGGATATTACGCTATTCCCCGAAGTAATAGAACAAATAGTATCGGGAAAGGTAATGTGATAATTATTGGAGACAGCGCCGGTTTTGTAAATATGCAAAAAATCAAGGGTCTTCATAATGCGATATATTCAGGAGTTATTGCGGGCAAAGTAGTTTCCGAAGCCGTAAAAGATCCTTTTACAACAGCGCAAAGGTTCACCGACAGTATTGATCAATCGTCAGTAATTAAAGAAATGAAACAGGCCGGGAAGTTTCGCCAAACAATTGCAGCATTCGGCAACCTTTTGGGTCTCCCCTTAACTGTTTTCGGAAGGGCTCTTCCGCTTTTCCAAACTGAGCCTGATTACCGTGCCATGAGGAAAAAGAAATACAGATATAAAGGGAACAGGGAATTTGACAAGGATACATTCACCGCCCTTGCAAACACCGAACATCGCCACGAACAGCCTTCACATCTTACAATTCTGGATTCACATACTTGTTCAACAAAATGCAGACCTGTATTCAAGGAACCGTGTATTACGTTTTGTCCTGCCGGCGTATACGAAAATATTCTTGGTGTGCTCAGGACGGCAAATCCTTCGAATTGTCTGCACTGCAAGACATGTCAGCGAAAGTGTCCCTTTGACAACATACGCTGGACGGTTCCCGAAGGAGGAGGCGGACCAAAGTATAAGTTGATGTAATGGATGGCGAACATTTCCAATAGGAAATCTGGTATGGCAAGTACTCTATATTTTCATTTATAAAAAACATTGACATTACTATAAAATATATTATATATATAAGTATATT
>JAZDKB010000043.1:0-102828 GCA_043803405.1 Spirochaetota bacterium
AAATATAGATTATGTGCTAATCCATTGTGAAAATGAGAATTTATTCAATAAAAAATTTTTATGCCCCCTTCGGGGGTTAGGGGGCGGGAGTAAAAATTGCAATATAAAAGCAATAATAATCCTTAACTTAATGACATTGGGCTAGGGGGTGAGTCCTCTAGGCTATTAAATACAATATTTTTATTATGAGACAGCGCCGACGTGCTGAAACTGGCGCTATACCTCTTGACAAATTGCGTATTATATGAAATAGATAAATAAATATTTTAAACCAGGAATAGTTCAATATATGGATCCTTATGCAATTTTAGGTGTATCAAAAACAGCGACCGATGATGAGATAAAAAAAGCCTACCGGAATCTTGCAAAAAAATATCATCCGGATTTAAATCCGAATAATAAACAGGCAGAACAGGAATTTAAAAAAGTCAGCGCAGCATACGAACTGATCGGAACTAAAGAGGCGCGGGAAAAATTCGAGAAAGGCGAGTTTAACGAGCAATTCGCGGATTCTCAGCGCAGATCAGGTCCGTTTTATCATGAATTTCAGGACGCAGACAGGCGTTATACGCATTATTACGAAGGCGATGACGAGGATTTTCTAAAATCTTTTTTTTCCGGGTTTGCGGGCAAAGGCAGGAGCATGGATGTGCCGGGGCAGGATCATCTCTATAAAATGGAGATAGAGCTTAAGGATGCAGTGCTTGGAAACGAACAGGAAATTATGCTCGCAGGCGGGCAAAGATTAAAAGTAAAGATACCGGCCGGCGTTGAGGACGGCGCTAAATTAAGATTCAAAGGCCGGGGCGGGGCCGGCACAGGCAAAGGCAAACCAGGCGATGCTTACGTTGAAATATTTATCAAACCCTCTAAGGATTTTAAGCTGGAAGGAAACGATCTTGAGATTGAAGTCCCTGTCACTGTTGACGAGGCTGTAAACGGATTAAAGATAAAAATACCTACAATAGACGGCGCTGTAATGCTGACCATACCTCCGGGAGCCAATACTGGAACAAAGCTTCGCGTTAAGGGTAAAGGAATGCCGCATGGAAAAGAACGCGGCGATCAGATAGTCGTTTTAAAAGTGGTTCTTCCTGAAAAGATAGATCCCGAATTCAATGAGTTTATAAAGAGATGGAGTAAAGATCATCCCTATAATCCGCGGGAAAAATCAATATGATAGGGAGATGACATTATGAAAGAGAAGATCATATATGAAATAAAGGAAGTTATCGGGTTGTATAAGGTTAATGAAGTATTTATTTATCAATGTATTGAGAAGCAATGGATTACTCCATGCGATTGCGAAAAAGAGCTGTTAGATAAGGAAGATATTGCAAGGATACTTCTTATAAAAGATCTAAAAGAAATATTCAGTGTAAATGATGAATCAATACCAGTAATACTCCATTTAATTGACCAGATACACTGGCTTAAGTCCCGCCTGGCTCATTATATGAAAGCAATTAAAGAAAACGAATAAAGAGGTCTTTCATGAAAAAAAAAGTCGAATCCGATTATGTTGACCATATAAGTATTGCTGTCAAAGACGTTGTACAGGCCGAGAAGGATTATTCTGAAGCATTCGGATGGGAAGTTTCAGGCCGTTACGTTGATACAGGTGAGAAGATCAGGGTCAGTTATTTCATGGTAGGGCCGACAGCTGTCGAGGTTATGGAAGACCTGGACGGCACAGGCGAGGTGGCAAAATTCATCGAGCGGCACGGCGAAGGGGTAATGGTGCTCTCGTTCCATGTGGCGGACTGTGCCCTGGCTCTCGGAGCCCTTAAGGATAACGGAGCAAAGACACTTGACGGTAAACCGCGTTACTCGAAGGAACTTGGGCGTTATTTTGCATTTCTTCACCCGAAAGTTTACCACGGGGTGTTGCCAGAGGTTATCGACGGCAAATATCAGGAAAATAATAAAATTTTTTATTTCAAATCTTCGATATAATTAATATTTTTAAAAACAAGGGCAGGATCTGCAAATTTTATTATTGCCGATTCTTCTATTTTCATTAGCGAACTTTTCTCAAATATTTTTATAATTTTATTGTTCCCCTCAGTAACGGTTGCCTTTATATATTCAAGACAATTCTTTGAATAGATCGTATGCAGAGCTTCGAAATAGCTTTTTACGACCGGTACTGTTATATCGTAATTATCCGAAACCGAGATCATGTATTCGATCAGGTCTGCATTTAAAAACGGGAGATCGCCCGCAAAACAGAAGTTCTTTTCCGTTTCCGAAATAGTGAGTGCAGTGTAAATACCTGCAATCGGCCCCACGCCCCGGATCAGATCCGGATGCGATTCAAATCCGAGATATCCGAATTTTTCGGATACATCCCCGATAATTATTATCCTGCCGAATATTTTTTTTAAAATGCTTGTTACGCGTTCCAGAATAGGCATGCCGTCTAATTTATATAATAGTTTGTCCTGACCGAACCTTGTGCTTTTCCCGCCTGCTATAACGAAAGCTGTAATATTTTTTGTCGGCATGATTTAATAGAATATAATTATAAAGAATAATATAACAAATTAAAGTTCTGCTAAATATTTTCGCAATTAAACATTACGAACAAGTGTATGAAATATTTTAAAGTCTCTGATGTCAATATTTTTAACTATAGTGAATATGATTTTAGAAAAGAGTCATGTAAAATGTTTTCCGGATTTAAACAGATCAAATTTATATTTTGAAAATACATATTTATATTTGACAAAATATTTAGCTAAGTATTAAGAGGTATCATCTAAAATAACGAGTTTTAATTGGATTTCCGTCAATAATATCGAAGTTCAATTGTTAATCTCGATTTCAAAAAAAGATAACAGTATTAAAATAAGAATCATAATTTTGCCTTTAAGAAAAAGGCAGGGAGGAAAGAACAAATGTCAAATGAAAATCTGGAAAGCAAGCGGTGGGGTATAGCCATCGCAGCTATTGTTATTCAACTATGTCTTGGCACAGTTTACGCGTGGTCGGTTTTTAAAAACCCGCTTATGAACATGCACGGATGGGACGGTAAATCGGTTCAATATACATTCATGCTGTTAATGCTCATTATTGGATTAGCTGCTGCATTCGGCGGTATGCTGGTAGATAAAAAGGGTCCCCGTTTTGTTGCTTCAATAGGTGGTATTCTATTTGGTCTTGGCACTTTAGTAGCAGGTTACGCCGACCAGTCAGGCAGTATTGGTTTATTATATTTAGGATTTGGCGTTATAGCTGCTTTAGGAAACGGTTTCGGATATGTTACACCTATTGCAACTTTGATCCGCTGGTTCCCGGATAAACGCGGTCTTGTCACAGGATTGGCAGTTATGGGTTTTGGAGCAGGTGCTTTTTTCATGGGAAAGATAGCTCCGGCGATGATCAATTCCTTCCGCGAAGTTGATGCCGCTGGCAAAACAATTACATCCGGTGTTTCAACAACATGGTATATATGGGGAGTTATATTTATGATCCTGGTTGTAGGAGCTGCACAGCTCTTTAAGAACCCGCCCCAGGGCTGGCTTCCGAAAGGGTTTAAACCCGCTGCTTCTTCAGTTTCTGCTGCTGATTCTTTCAAATTCGGCGAAGCTGTTAAAAGACCGCAATGGTGGATGCTGTGGGCAATGCTTTGCCTTAACGTTTCAGCTGGCTTAGGTCTTATTTCCCAGCACTCTCCGCTTGCGCAGAATGTTTATAAGAAAACGATGGATCTTACCGGCGAATTGTCGCCTGAACAGATTGCCATGGTTGCAGCCGCAGGAGGAACAGTTGTTGCAGTAGCTGCAATATTTAACGGTCTTGGACGTCTTTTCTGGGCCAAACTTTCCGACAATATCGGCCGCCGCATGGTATTTATGATAATGTTTGCTACACAGGCAGTAGTTTATGTGATTGTAGCAATGGGTTTTATATCCAACTACTATCTGTTCATCGTAGTATCCTGCTATTTGCTGGCATGCTACGGCGGAGGATTCGCAACAATGCCCGCGTTTGCAGCCGACTCTTTCGGTCCTGCTTACATAGGCAAGGTTTACGGCTTTATGCTTACAGCATGGAGCGTAGCAGGGCTTATCGGGCCATTTGTATTTGAAGCCTTTAAACCACAGGCGTTGTATATCGCTGCCTGCCTGCTGATAGTCGGCTTTGTAATTGCGATGGTTTTCAAACCCATTCAGCATAAAAAAGCTTAATTCGTAATTTATTTATTATTTTGAAAGCCCTGCATTGAATATTCAACGCAGGGCTTTTTTTATTAAAAAGGATTTGACTTTACCGGTAATAAATAATATTATACAATTCAATTTTTAATTGCCATTATTGAATATGTTTTAATGATCGGCGGGAGAATTTTTTTACTTTTTTAATATATTTTGAGGAGTCTAAGTAATGAAAACAACATCAATTGCTTTAATTATTGCCGTGTTATGCGGGTTTTTATACTGCGGCGGCGGTAAAGCCAAAGGCGGGAGCCAGATTCAAAAAACTCCTGAAGACAGCATGAGGGGGCAGGAAACGGGCTATGGCACAATTTATGACAATGATACTGCTTTGGCAAGGGATAGAGCTATTGATGATGCAATGAATAAGCTTGTAAAAAAAATACTCGGAACAATGGTAAGCGGTAGGGCTACGGTAGAGAACTTTGCGCTTGTTGAATCGATTGTAGAAGCAAGATCAACCGGTATGGTTAAGGACTGGAAGATATTGAAAGAAGGAGCGGAACAGGGCGCATTTATTGTTACTCTTGAAGGAACAGTTTACCCCCAGGCAGTGGATGATACTATTGAAGCGACATTAAGGAATTACGGAAGGCCAAAATTTATGGTACTTGTTAAGGAGACATTTGAGGGTGTTGAAAACGCACCCGGCAACACTGTTACCGAACTTACCATGATGGACGTTATGGGCAGAGCAGGTTTTGAATTTGTGGATGCTGCGGTTACCCAGGAACTTATGAGAAAAGAAAGAAATAAGATGGCAAAGGCAATTGCCGGCACAGTAGGCGATGACGTAAAGAACGTACTTCTTGACGATATCGGAGCAGAGGTGCTAATTACTGGAACGGTAAAAACAAATGATCAAAGCCATGTTATGGCAGCATATTCCAAAGCGATGAAGTCCAAAAGCGCAATATTAAATCTTAAGGCAGTGGATGTTTACACAGGCAGAGTGCTCGCAAGCACAAGCGTAAATCAGCCAGGCATTCATATAGACAATGATACCGCTTCAAAAATGGCGATTCAAAGGGGCCTTGAAAAGATTCTCGGTAAAAACGATGAAACAACAGGCAAATTTGTATCCGGGCCTTTTATGAACCAGATAACAAAAAAATTCCTGGAATCCGCTACACGCAGAATGATTATGCTGAATATCGTAGGCCTGAATTATGAAGAACTGACAAAATTCAGGAATCAGATTGAACACAGAGTAAGAGGAATAAATAAAGTTTATAGCAGAGGCCAGGCAGGCAAAACCTCAAAAATAGAAGTTGAGTTTGCAGGCAAAACCACGGATCTCGCGGATGAGTTGAAAGTAAAAGCTCCGAATCTCGGTTTTCAGGTTGAAATTAAAGAGACATATCCGAACAGGATAATGCTTACAGCAGTAACAAAAAAATAAAAAGTTTTTTTAAAGTTTTGTTTAAAAAGGATTGCCTGGGGGGAGGCAATCCTTTTTTTATTTTAAAAGAATTACTGGATAAAGCATGTCCTGGTTTTTATCATAAAGCGCTGCAAATAATTGTCCTTTGATATTCGGTATTTTTATAAATGTATATTGAGCGCCGTTTTTTTCAAGCGGATGAGTTATTAGCTCCGCGTCACCGTTTATTTCCACTATTCCGGGTATAAAAGTCCCGTCATAGGAAATTTCAAAAATTTCTTTGCCATTGCTTATCTTTTTTTTGGCAATAATACCGGACAACTCATATTTGCTTTTAAAATGTTCCGGAGGTAACCCGCCATATCCGTTAAAGACCTGGCAGCCATAATAGGAGCTGAAATTGTTATAAACGCCTTTAACAGATCCGGCGCCTATCCATAAAAATCCGGGACGAAGTATGTTTTTCCTGTGTCCCGGGCTTTTCATCCATCCGTCGATCATTATGAAGGCCATTTGCTGCTCAGTAAGCCAGTAAACTGTTTTACTGCCGTAATCGTAATAAACGCCTTTACTGTCATTTTTTACTGAAACAGGGATTCCTTCAAAGTTTGCACTGAATTTAACAGTAAGGTTCTCACCGCAATTTCCGCATTTGCCGCCGAAAAATTCAATTCTGTCTTTATGTTTAGCCATATTTTTTACTCGCGCGGTGTGGTCGAGCGTTTTTATTTTTGAGCAGTACTCAGCCTGCCAGAGCGCGGCTTTTTCAAGTTCAGGATCATACTGCAAAGGTGCCTGTCCGTTTGTCAGGCGTTCAATATTCGTATAAAATATTATCCATTTGGAAACCAGTTTTATGTTCAGATCCGGTTCAGTCCCAAGATCCCTTGATGTGTTTGCATGAAGAAAAGCGTAAAAAACAAAAACTGCTGCTATTATAATTATCTTTTTCATAATTTTAAAAATATCCTTTCATTCACAATTTCAAATTTGACAATATTGCAGAATAATTAAAACTAATTGTTTAACAATTAAAATATAAAGTATTTTATTTCATAACACAATTAAATTTTTTTATATTATATTTAAGTTGTAGTATATGAAATCAATTGAGGAAAGATAATTATGGAGAAAATTCATAGCTGCAACATAGTATTGCTTGGCGGCCTTTACGGAGCAGGCAAGACCGAATTTGCGGTAAAACATTTTCAGAACAAGTCGCGATACAGGATTAGCAGGTCGGAAATTCGCAGACTATTGTTCGAAATGACCAATTTTGGCAAAAAATGGATGCCCGACAACTTCAATGAAGAGGATGACGTGCTTGTAAAACACGTTGAAAGAAAAATAATCGAGCATTACCTGCAAAATAAAAGAAATGTTCTGGTTGTTAACACATTTACGAGCGTGGAGTCCAGGAACCGTTTTGTTAAAATCGCAAAGGACATGGGTAAAACCGTCGGAATAATTTTCCTCGATATTCCTGTGAATAATTGCTTAAAAAACAATGAAGGGAAACCGCTGGGGGTGCCCGCATACATTGTGCAAAAACTCAGCAATAAAAAAGTGCTTCCTTCCAGGAATGAAGGATTCAGTGAAGTTATTATTATCACAAATCCTGAGGCCTAAAGAGAATTTTTGGCCGATATTTTATAATATAATAAATCATCTTATTGACTTACCTGAATAAATAATTTATTATGATAAACAGGCTTTTTTTACGATTTTAATTCCAGTAGTCGGGGAATCATTTTCTATAATATTATTGACTGAGGTATTTTAATATTTTTTTATTATTGAGCCTTCAGGAAAAGTGCAATATAGAAAAATAACGGAGAATTATAGATGGAAGATCTTATTAAATTTACAAACGAAAATCCGGTCTGTTTTTTGGCGACTGTTGAGAGCGATCAGCCGAGAGTGCGGGCGCTGGGATTCTGGTTTGCGGATAAAACAGGTTTTTATTTTCAGACTGGATCGATGAAAGAATTTTATAACCAGTTAAAGAAGAATCCGAAGACCGAGGTATGCTTTTATAAACCCGGGGACCAAGCAGGCACCATGCTACGTATAACCGGCAAAGTCGAATTTCTAAATGACCTTAAAATGAAAGAAAAATGTCTTGCTGACAGGCCTTTTTTAAAGAGCTTCGGTCTTAAAGCAGACAGCCCGTCTTTAATTATATTCAGAATTGCTCACGGCCATGCGCATTTCTGGACAATGGAAAATAATCTTAAACCTAAAGAGATTATTGAGTTTTAATGCGTTTTTTGTTGACAAAAATAAATACAGGTATAGCTTTGTCTTTCCCTTTATGCGGGGGAACTACATTTCGTAATAAATCTATTTATTTTGATAATAATTTAATAACGAATATATATTTAGAATTTTTAAAGAGGATTTAAAATGAGTTTGCAGAAGACCTATTCAATGAAAGCTGGCGAAATTGAAAAAAGGTGGTTTATTATTGATGCCGAGGGTAAAATACTTGGCAGAATTGCTACCAAAATAGCGGATATACTGCGCGGGAAACATAAACCGTCCTTTACAGCCCACCTGGATATGGGCGACAATATTGTAGTAATTAATGCCGAAAAGATTGTATTATCCGGCACAAAAGAAGAGGATAAACAATATTACAGCCATTCGCATTATCCCGGAGGCATTAAATTCAGGAGCATTAAAAAGATAAGAGCTGAAAAACCGGAGTATATTCTGGAACATGCCGTAAAAGGAATGCTTCCCAAGAGCAAGCTTGGAAAACAGCTGTTTACTAATTTAAAGATTTATAAGGGCGCTAAACATCCTCATCAGGCTCAGAAGCCCGAAAAACTGGAAGTTTAAACGAAAATAATCAATATACTTTAATATATCAGGAGTTAGTTATTATGGCAGATACGCTGAAATATGCAACCGGCAAAAGAAAATCGGCAATAGCAAAAGTATGGCTGAAACCGGGATCCGGTCAGATTATTATTAACAGGCAGCCGATTGCGGATTATTTTCGCAGAGGAACGCTGGGTTTAATAGTAAAACAGCCGCTTGAGTGCACAGATACTACAACTGCATTCGATGTGTACGCTTATGTAACAGGCGGCGGATGGTCGGGTCAGGCAGGTGCAGTAAGGCTTGGCATTGCCAGATGCCTGCAGGCAGTTGACGAAAAAAATAAAAAGCCGCTGCGCGAAGCGGGATATCTTACAAGGGATTCGAGAAAAGTTGAGCGGAAGAAATACGGCAGGAAAAAAGCGAGAAAAAGCTTCCAGTTCTCAAAACGTTAAAAACGATTTTCGCAGATATATATTTTATAAAAAAAGAGCGTCATACCGGCGCTCTTTTTTTATTTCAAGTCGTAATGTAATTATCCTGAAATAATTTATTTTTCCTTCCGAATTTAGTGTAGACTAAATCTGTATATTCGTTAAAAGTATCGTTGATGACAGAGATCACAGAAATAAGATACACTGATCCGTATTTTACTGTTTTGCTCAGCACAGGCGAAAGGTTAAAGCTTCCACCAGAGCTGTATTCGGAACTCTCTCTTTCAAAGGGAAAAATAATTGACAACGAAGAATATGAGCATTTGAAAGAAGAGTCGGCGCGTCTGGAGTGCAGGGGTAAGGCGTTTAATTATCTTGCGGTACGTTCCAGATCAGGATGGGAGATGCGCCTGTATCTTATTAAGAAGGGATTTGATAAAGATATTGTTGAGGAAACCGTATGCAGCCTTAAGGATAAAGGCTATATCAATGATTATGATTTTGCCATTAGCTTTATCAATAGCAGGAAGAATTCAAGGATTGTAGGCAGAAATGCAATAAAAAGAGACTTGTATAAAAAAGGCGTATCCCGGGAGATAATTAATACTGCTATAAAAAAAACAAATGCCGGCAGGATTGATCCGGATGATATATACGGGCTTGCATTAAAGAAATATAATTCGCTGGATAAAAAAAAGAATAAATTATTAAAGGTTGTTTATTTTTTAAAGCAGAAGGGATTTGAAGAGGATCAGGTAAGGGACGCAGTAGATAAATTAAAGAAAGAAGGTTATAAATAGGAAATATATTTTTAATAATAAAAGGCACAGATGATGTTAACAGTAAAAGATATCAGAAAATCATTTTTAGATTATTTTAAGGATAAAGGCCACAGGATTGTGCAGTCCAGCCCGCTTGTGCCCAAAGACGACCCGACTCTGCTTTTTACAAATGCAGGCATGGTGCAGTTCAAGAATGTTTTTCTTGGGCAGGAGAAACGCGATTATGTGCGCGCTGCTACTGTGCAGCGCTGCGTCCGTGCCGGAGGCAAGCATAATGACCTTGAAAAAGTTGGCTATACTTCGCGTCATCATACATTTTTTGAAATGCTTGGGAATTTCAGCTTCGGCGATTACTTTAAACGCGATGCGATCAGATTCGCCTGGGAATACTTAAACGGGGTATTAAAGATACCTGCTGAAAGAATGTGGGTCACGGTTTTTGAAAACGACGACGAAGCTGCGGATATATGGCTTAAAGAGATCGGCGTGGATCCTAAGCGTTTTTCGCGCATGGGCGAAAAGGATAACTTCTGGGCGATGGGCGACACAGGCCCGTGCGGCCCATGTTCCGAGATTTTTTATGATCATGGCGCGGACATTCCCGGAGGCCCTCCCGGCAGCCCGGACGCGGACCTCGACCGTTTTGTTGAAATATGGAATCTTGTGTTTATGCAGTTCAACCGCTCGCAGGACGGCACTCTCACTCCGCTACCGAAGCCGTCTGTTGATACAGGCATGGGGCTTGAGCGCGTTGCAGCTGTAATGCAGGGCGTTCACAGCAATTATGACATTGATCTGTTCCGCAATCTCCTGAAAGCTGCGTCGGATATTACCGGTGAAAAGAATATTGAAAATAAATCTTTGCGTGTTATAGCAGATCATATACGGTCTTCATGTTTTTTAATTGCTGACGGCGTGCAGCCTTCAAACGAAGGCCGCGGGTATGTTCTGCGCCGCATAATTCGCAGGGCGCTGAGGCACGGCCGCAAGCTTGGAGCACAGGAGATATTCTTCCACAGGCTTGTTGATGCGCTTGTAAAAGAGATGGGCGAAGCTTACCCGGAACTTGCAAAAGCGAAAACCCAGGTTCAAGATGCGCTGCTTCGTGAGGAAGAGCAGTTCGCGCGTACGCTTGATAACGGCCTACGTATTCTTGAAAAAGCGGTTGAGGATGCGAAAAACAAAGTAATTCCGGGCGATGTTGCCTTTAAGCTTTACGACACTTACGGATTCCCCCTTGATCTTACAGAGGACATTGTGCGCGAACATAACATGACAGTAGACGAAGCAGGTTTTGAAGAAGAAATGCAGAAACAGCGGGAGCGCGGCAAGCTCAGCTGGAAAGGCGGCGATCCTACATTTGATAAAATGATAGATGATATTGTAAAAAAAGCAGGCGATACAAAATTTTCAGGATATGAATTCGAGACTGCTGATACAGAAATAGCTGTATTGGGGAAAGATAACGGAATTGTTTCAAAGCTTACGAAGAATGATAAAGGAGCTTTCATTGCAAAAGCCACATCCTTTTACGGTGAGACAGGCGGCCAGGTCGGGGACATTGGCCGCATTGTTTCCAGCAAGGGTGTATTCAGGGTTGACGACACAAAAAGATTCGGTAAAACTATCGTGCATTTCGGAGAAGTAATCGAGGGCGAGTTTTCCGAAGGTGATAAAGTAAAGACAGAGATTGACGCAACGCGGAGAAATCTTATAAGGGCGAATCATACTGCAACGCATTTGCTTCAGGCAGCCTTGAAAAAGACGCTCGGGCAGCACGTGGAGCAGGCCGGTTCGCTTGTTGAGCCTGAGAGATTCAGATTCGATTTCTCGCATTTTAATCCGCTCTCGGATGCTGAGATCTCCGAAGTGGAGAAGATCGTGAATGAAAAAATATGGGAAGCGCACGCTGTTACTACTGAGGTAATGCCTATAGATAAGGCAACGGCCAGGGGCGCGCTTGCTGTTTTCGACGAAAAGTACGAGGATATGGTGAGAGTAGTGAGCGTTCCCGGCTTCAGCATGGAGCTTTGCGGAGGCACTCATGTCGACAATACAGGCAAGATCGGCGTATTTAAAATTCTGAAAGAAGGATCGCCCGGAGCTGGTGTGCGCAGGATAGAGGCTATTACTCTTAAGGGTGTTTTTGAAAAATTCACCAGACAAACGGAAATTATTTCAAACATTATAAAAGATATGAATATTACGGTTGAGGATTTGCCTAAAAGATTCGCAGACCTTGTGGACCGCAACAATAAGCTTGAGAAAGAAATAAAAAAGATGAAATCCGCGAATCTTGCTTCGAATGTCGATTCGCTGATGGCGGATGCACCGGTTGTTAACGGCATCAGCATAGTCGCGCGTGTGTTCGAAGGATTAAACAACGATGATCTTAAGAATCTTTCGGACATTGTGCGCGGTAAAGAACCGCTATCTGTGACAGTCTTCGGCTCAAAGACCGACGGTAAAGCATTGCTTCTGTTTGCTGCAACAAAGCCGGCTGTGGACAAAGGCATTGACTGCGGAGCTATGATAAAAGCCGTGTCGAAGCTTGTAGGTGGCGGAGGAGGCGGGAAAAAGGATATGGCACAGGCAGGCGGCAAGTCTCCGGACGGCATTTTCAAAGCTCTGGAAGAAGCAGTGAACATTGCAAAAAAAGCGGCCGCAGGGAATTAAGTTTTCTGCATCAAATTTAAAAGCAATCCGCAGAAGTTATCAAGCCCGGAAATAATTTTTTTGTAAACGTCTCCTGCATTGATCTCCGTACATAAAGGCTTACTTATGTTTTCCTTAATAAGCAGACGCGCTTTTTCAATATCAAGGCTGTTGTATTCACCCAAGTTAACAAGACGAAGATGCTCCTTTGCCATGTCGGCAAGATGCGAATGATATTTGCCCGGATTCACGGTAAATATCCTGCAGCCAGAAGCAAAACCCTCGTACAGTGTAATACCAAAATGAGAAATCAGGGATTTTGATGAAAGTATGATATTCGCGTAGGCCTCAGGTGAATCATTAATTGCTGTTTTTTTGTTTTTATTAGTAATGAAAGAATTCCTCCCGTTCAGAACAGCGAAGGCTGAATCTTCGGGAAGCAATGAAATTAAAAAATTAATATATTCAGTATCTGCGGAATTGCCGGGATAAACAGAAAAGTCGGTTTCTTTTTTTATAAGTTTATTGTTTAAGCTGTTTACAGCCTTAAGAAAATTGTAACCATAGATGAAAATACCTGCATTAAAATTTTTTCCGGCAGTATCCGGATTTGGGAGAATGTCTATAGCTATATCTGCGTTCTTTCTTCCCGGGCCGTTATCGTCAATAACAAGAACTTTGCTTATTTTTTTAAGCCGCGTTATTTCTTCTGCGTAGGAGTCACGCATATCGCGTATAATTAATTCCGGTATAAAATCGAAATCCGGTTTTATATATCTTTTAAGTTCAGCAGGAAAATGCTCCGGTATACTGTCAGCAATAAGAGCAGTTTTAATTTTTTTTTGTTCGTTAAGAAACCAGAGAAGCGAGGACATGCGCTGGATATGACCCATGCCCAGCGATTTTCCGCATGAAGTTTTTATTGCTATAGAATAATTATTATGACACGCAGGTTGCAAGTTTTTGTTTTATCCGACTGTTTATTTTAGTGATTTCCGGATGTTCCCTGATAAAATCCAGCACATCGGAAAGCGGAAATAGAGCATCTTTATAAAGATTGTCGTATAAAATTTCCGCAAGGTCAAAATCTTCCTTTGTATCCACAGTCAATCTTATTTTCGCGGCCTTTTTTGCCAGTTTTACCGGAGGATGCTCAATTGAAAATAATTCGGGATGTTCTTTTATGAAAGGGGTCACGTGTTCAAAATGATAAGGTTCGCTGCTCATTTTATAAGCCTGATCAAGAGCTTCTTTTTTTATTACTTCAACCGCAGCTCCAAGAGGCAGGTTAGTAAGCGAGCAAAGATCCGATTTTGATTCAAGCGCAAAATCGACTATCATTGAAGCATATTCAGCATCGGTAAACGGATTGTCCGCTGTTACGCGGACAATAAATTCGCCGCCGTATTTTTCAGAGGCCATGTAATATCTTTCAAGGACATTATCGAGCGAGCCTGCATAAACATCAATCCCCATTGACAAAGCAAGGTTAATCAGCGGCTCGTTTTCAATGCCCTCGCCTGTTGCAAGAACTACTTTATCTACATGTTCAATAGCTTTTGTGCGCTCAATCACATGATAAAGAAGCGGCTTCCCTCCAAGCGTATACATGGCTTTCCCAGGCAGTCTCTTTGACTGCATTCTGGCCTGGATTATAGCTGTTACAACCGGTTTTATTTTGTGACCGTTGACTTTACCGTTAACCGTCATTTCTGCCTCTTGTAAAATAATTCCGGATTTTTCCGGAAGTATTTATAAATTAAATGTATACCATTCTCCGCATGAAGCGCAGTCCGGACTGGCCGCGTAGTTTTTCCTGTAGTCGTTTAAAAAGGAGTTCTTCGATTTCATAAATAGCTCAGAAATCGATTCATTGTTGAGGTTCCCGCGGGCAAATTGCCCATCAACATCCTGTTTGCAAAACATAGCGGTTCCGTCCGATAAAACATTAAAATCTCTCTGCAAATGCCAGCATGGAGTTCGCTCCAGCGGAGAAAGATCCGAATAACTTCTGTCTTCAATCTTTCCAAGAAAAGTATTTTGTTTCTGTAAAATAATAGGGATTTTGTACTTTTCCCAGAAATCGTAGAATTTATCAAGAAACGCTTCGGTTTCATTGATTTTCATTATCTGAATATATAAACTGTCATCGCCCGATATTGCTTCTTTCAGCGATGTTATATTCTGAAATACTGTATTGAAAAAATTGCCTTTATGAATAGTTTTATAAGATTCAGCGTCCATACCGTTAATATTGAATATTGTTTTAATACGCCTGTCTTTAACAGTAATAAGATAGTTCCTGTAATTGGCACCGGCAAGTATTCCATTGGTTTCTATGATAATATTTTCAATAAAACGCTCATTTCTGGACAAATCCAGAATTTCGTAAAAGTTTTTATGCATCAAAGGCTCACCCGAACCGCCGAAACACACTGAATACGGAAGCCCTGCTGAACTCAAATCAGATAAAATCTTTTTGAAAAGACCGGTGTCCATATCACCGTGTTCGGTTTTTAAAGCCTTTCTATAGCAGAATATACAATCAAGGTCGCATCTGCCTGTAAGTTCAATTTCCGCATAGGATGGCCACAAGTAAAGAATATCCGGGTTTCCGTCAATAATATTTTTTACTTCTGAATACCTGGGAATTTTTGCAGCTTTGACGTAAATATTCTCAAGAATACGTTTTTCCCTCGGATTGCCGCATCTGAACAGGATGCGTTTATCCCTTATATCCGGTTCCCTGTAGTATAATTCCACGTCGAATTTGTTTATGTTTGACCTGATAACCTGGCCTAGCGGGAGGGTTTTCTCTTCAGTATCGGGCAGCGCGTTTATTAATTCTTTTGATATTATTTCGCAGGCGTAGCCGGCAGGAAGATTTTCGGAATATGTAAATTCAGCAAGATATTTCGTATGGACATTCAGCATATCGGCAATGATATCCATGTCGGCAAACGGCGAATCGCAGAAAATTTTTACAATGTGGTCTGCTTGGGTTTCGGAAAAAAACCTTTTCCAGAATGCTACATCGTCATTATCTTCCCTTAAATAAACATCGTTTCCTTTAAGTTTCCCCGAATACGAATTGTGCGCAGAATATTTTACTTCCGCGCACAGGCCGGCGGAGAGCACTCTGCTTTTCAGCTCTTCCGGAAGGTAAAATGATTTAAATGTGAGATCGGCGTCCGTTAAATTAATATCGATATATAAAAGCGCGATTATTTTCAAGAACGCCTCCTTTTATTATCCGTTAGCTTTTTCCTTAATGTACTCAGACATATATATTTTTATATCGGATTCTGTCTTTTTCTGCACTATCCACTTTTTAAACTGTTCTACCATTTTCTTCTGGTAAAGGATATTGAAAATTTCATCTTTTACGGCTTCAAAAGTGCTAGGTCGGCTGCCGTTAAATTTAACAATATGGTAGCCAATGCTTGATTTTACAACAGCGTACTTCCTCTGGTTTACGATGAATTCTTTATAGATATTATCTGCAAATATCATATCATTCTTTGCAAGATTTGATAAGGCTACCCAGCCCATGTTCCCTGCGTTATTTTTTGTACCGGCGTCTTCAGAATAGTCTCTTGCAGCATTCTCAAACGACATATCCCTTATTTTGCTGTTTAGATCAACAGCGAGTTTGTTTACTCTTTTGTTTTCGGCATATGATTCGTTTTGCAGTTTAAACAATATATGTTGAATATTGACTTCGTAGCCCATCTTATCTCTGTTTTTTCTGTACCAGTCTTCAGCTTCTTTAACCGACGGTGGCGACATTCCTATTGCTATTGACATTATCTGCTCGGTAATAAGCGATTTCCTGAGTTCTTCCTTGTATTCTTCAAAAGAAATGTTTTCCGATTTTTCTATTTCCTTTTTAAAAGCTTCAATAGATCTGAAATTCATTCTATTCATTATTTTTTTAATGTGATTGTCGACTTTTTCCGGGCTTACAATTATAGATTCTTTTTTTGCAGTCTGCTCAACAATTGCCTCTTCAATGAATTTATCGAGCAGCCGGCTTTTTTCGCCCCACTGCTTTGCTTTTTTAAGGCCGTATAAGCGGTCGAATTTACTGGTTACTTCGCTCTCGACTATCGGCGTTTCATTAACAGTAGCTATTACTTTATCGTAAACCTCCCACGAATATCCGTTGTTATAATTTAAAAATAAAGTTATTGTAAATATTATTCTATAAATGTGTTTCATTTCCTGAATCCTTTAAGTGAAAATAATTCGTGAATAAGTTTAGTCCGCTGACACTGCTGCTTGATCAAAGAGAAAATTAATTCGGCGGTTTGCCTCTCTTGTCACATTTGCAGAGCATAAATGATTAAAATAAGTATTTAACATCATTTTTCTTCATCAATAACGAGTCTTGTAATTTTGCTTGAGTCTCCGCCGAAAAACATATCTTTTAAACGTTCTATAGTATCTGTTATATCCGATGCGTATAGAGTAATCTGTCCTTTAACCGCATTATTTTCAATGTTTTTTTCTTTTAATATTCTTTTCACTTCAAGCGCTATTTCTTCGCTTGTATCTATCAGATCAAGATCAGGGTAAATATCGTTAATCGCTTTTTTTAATAAAGGAAAATGAGTGCATCCAAGTATAAGAGTCCTTACCCCGCTATTATACATATTCTGAATGTATTTTCTTCCTGCTGCTCTCGTTATATCTTCGTCGATCCATCCTTCTTCAACTAGTGATACAAAAACGCTGGCATGCTGCTGAATTATATCCATGTCTGGATTAATTGCTTTTATTGCTTTAATGTAAGATCCGCTTTGCACCGTAGCCCTGGTTGCGATTACGCCGATTTTTTTTCCTTCGGATCTTTTACAGGCAGCTCTTGCACCTGCTTCAATAACCCCGATGATCGGTATGTGATTGTCTTTTTTTAATGTTTCGAGAGCTGCCGCAGACGCAGTATTGCAGGCAACAACGATCATTTTAACGTCTTTTGATTTTAAATAGGCGGTTATCTCTTTTGAGTACCTGATAACTGTTTCAATAGCCTTTGTGCCGTACGGAAAACGGTTGGTGTCGCCGAAGTAAATAATATTTTCCGACGGCAGCAATGCCTTTACGGCTTTACAAACGCTCAGGCCGCCTACTCCTGAATCAAAAATGCCTATCGGCCTGTCATCCATTATTTTATTTTTTCTCTCCAAGCTTGTTTTTAAAAAGCATATACTCTACTCCGTCAACAAGCGCCTGCCATGATGCTTCTATAATATTTTTGGAAACACCGACTGTTCCCCACTGAGTATGATCGTTTTTCTGTTCAATTAAAACACGCACAGGAGCTCCGGTGCCAGCTTTCTCGTCAAGAACCCTGACCTTGTAGTCTGTGAGTTTCAGTTTATTGATTTCAGGATAAAATTTTTCAAGCGCTTTTCTTAAAGCATTATCGAGTGCTTCAATAGGGCCGTTCCCGTTCGACGCCGTATGCTCTTCTATGCCGTTTACTTCAACTTTGATGGTAGCCTCGCAGACTATATCGTTGCTTTCTTTTTTTTCCGTAATTACCCTGAAACCCTTTAGGTTAAAGAACGGTATATATTCTCCGGTTGAGCTTCTTATTAAAAGTTCGAAAGAACCCTCTGCAGATTCAAACTGGAATCCCTGGTCTTCGAGCCTTTTAACTTTATTTAAGAGTTCCTGGCTAATATTTATATCATCCTTCAGATCTATGCCAAGCTCATTTGCTTTAAATACAATATTGCTTTTGCCGCCAAGTTCCGAGATGAGTATCATTCTTTTATTACCGACTATTTCGGGTTCAATATGTTCATAGGTGCGGGTATCCTTGGCAATGGCTGAAACATGGATGCCTGCCTTTGTTGAGAATGAGTGGCTGCCTACATAAGGCGCTTTTTCGTTATGGGACAGATTTGCGGTTTCGCTAACGAATCTGCTTACCTCGGTCAGGTGCATAAGCGCGTCACCCGCATTGCACGCATAATTCATTTTTAAAACGATATTTGGTATAAATGTTGTCAGGTCTGCATTCCCGCATCTTTCACCGTAACCGTTTATTGTTCCCTGAACAGATACAGCGCCGGCTTCTATGGCAGCGATTGAGTTTGCAACTGCAACGCCTGAATCATTGTGAAAATGAACGCCAAACGGCATATTTATTTCTTTGTTTACCTGCTCTGTAATTTGCCGGATCTCGTGAGGAAGTGTGCCTCCGTTTGTGTCGCATAGAAAAAGCATATCTGCACCTGCTTCCTTTGCTTTTAAAAGCGTGCTAAGTGAGTAGCCTGGATTTGCTTTATACCCGTCGAAGAAATGTTCCGCGTCCAGAAAAACCGTTAATCCCTTGTCTTTTAAATACGCGACCGTTCCGAAAATATTATTTAAATTTTCTTCAAGTGATATGTTTAAAGCTCGTGTTACCTGGAATTCAGATGTCTTTGCGACAATTGTATATACATCAGCCTGTGAATTAATCAATGCCTGTAAAAGAACATCTTTTTGATATGATGAATCTCCAAGTTTGGTTGATCCGAATGCTGCTGTTCTGGAATGTTTAAGATTTAATTTTTTTGCTTCCCTGAAGAAAAGATCGTCCTTTGGATTTGAACCGGGCCATCCTCCTTCAATGAAATCAATTTTTAGCCTGTCCAGAGCCTCGGATATCCGTATTTTATCGTGCAGTGAAAATGAGATGCCGACAGTCTGCGCGCCGTCTCTTAAAGTTGTGTCATATATTGAAATATGTTTTTTATTCAATTAGTTTCCTGCTTGGTTTAAATGTATTAAATAAGACAATATATAAAGCTTATTTTGAAAATCCATAATATGTATATTTATGAGTAATTACTCAATAAAATACAAAGAATAATACCAGTAAACAAATTTTTAATAAAATTTAGTATTTATTTAATGATACTGGTAAACTGAATTATTGAGTTTGAACAAGGCATTAATGCGGATGATAGGTCAGAAAAAAGCTTCATTTAGGCAGTTATCGGTAAAAGAAAGCCTGGAAATGTTCTGCCGGTTTTTTTGCTTGACACAAAATTGGCCTCATAAATAGTATCCTAAACAGGTATTAACGTTGTTGTTTTTATTATACTTTATTTAAAATATATTATTGAATAAAATTCAACCTGCAGATAAATCATACTTTTAAGTTTTTATCAGGCTGCGTCTGCTGATAAAAATAGTTATTGAATCGAAAATACGTGTAGAATATATTTTACAAACAGAATATTATTAAATTATTTTTTAATTATTCGGATCAGAATAATGAGAAAACAGGCGGCCGGCAAATCTTGAACCTGAAAAATAAATTTAACGGAATTCATAAAGAACTTTCTTGGAAGTTTCTTAAAAAATTACAGAATAATTAATGTAAAGAGGTAATACATGAAACTGGAAGGAAAAAATGCGGTTATAACCGGTGGGGGAAGAGGTGTAGGCCGCGCTCTGTGTGTTGCATTTGCAAAGGAAGGCGCAAATGTTATTGTCAATTATGCTGGCAATGAGAAAGCTGCAATGGAAGTTGTAGAAATGGTGCAAAAGTTGGGGAGAAAAGCTGTTGCCGTTAAGGGTAACGTTGCTGTAGAGGCAGATGCCCAGAACCTCATTGATGCATGCGTTAAGAATTTTGGATCAATACATATTCTTGTAAATAATGCCGGGATATCGAAGCCCGCAATGCTTCACAAACTGAAAGATGAAGTTTGGGATGAGGTTGTTGATGTTCAAATGAAAGGACCATGGCAGTGCATTAAAGCAGCTTCCAAGTATTTTATGGAACAGAAATACGGCCGGATCGTTAACGTAACTTCAGTAGCAGGAATAGTCGGAACTACAGGTCAGATCCACTATGCAGCAGCAAAAGGCGGAGTTGTTACTTTAACAAAATCTGCAGCAAGAGAACTTGCTAAATTTAATGTTACAGCTAATGTTATTTCCCTTGGTATTGTTACAACCGAGATGACAAGCACTCTTCAAAACGACGAAAAGCTGAAGGAAATATATTTAAGACGCATTCTGCTTAATAAGTATGCTGAACCGGAAGATGTAGCCCCGGCTTTTATATTCTTTGCTTCAGATGATTCGGCTTATGTAACAGGCCAGTTGTTATGTGTTGACGGCGGGTATGGGATGACATAGACAGTTGTAATCTATGTCTATTTATAATGTTTAATTTAATCTTAACTATTATATAATTATTGAAAGAGGTTTTTATGGGAAAAGTAGCAATAATTGGAGTAGGCCAGAGTTATTTTGTCCGGGAATATCCCGGATCAATCAGAGAGCTGGCTTTTGAAGGATTTAGCGAAGCAATGCAGGACGCTAAGATATCACCACAGGACATTAATGCAACAGTAATCTGTTCTTCACCTGAATATGATAAACAAAGATCGCCTGCAGGCGTTATAGCGGAATACTTCGGTTTAAATCCACAGCCGACTTTTTATGTTGAAACACTGTGTTCTTCAAGCAGCACGGGCGTAAAATTAGCTTATGCACTTGTTGAGTCAGGGCTTCACGACTGTGTGGCTGTTGTAGGTTTTCAGAAGATGTCGGAAATTTCATCAAAAGAATCGCAGGAGAGAATGGGACGCGGCGGAGACATTCAATGGGAAAGCCCTTATGGAACAATGATGCCGGCTTATTACGCGCTTCATGCTCAGGCATATTTAGCCAAATATAAAGAAGCTTCTCTGGATGACCTTGCGCGCATCAGAGTTAAATCCGGAACGTACGGCCAGCTGAACGAGAGAGCGGTTTTCAGAAAAGGCGTTAAATTCGAAGAGTTTGCACCGACACCGGAAAACAGAATGGCTGATCCTGTTTCCAGCCCGTTAAGAGTAGGCGATTGCTGCGCAAATGCAGACGGAAGTTCATGTATAATAGTAGCAAATGAGAAAGTAGCAAAGAAATTCTCCCCAAAACCGGTTTGGATATTAGGAGTAGGCGCAGCCAGCCAGAGCGTAAATATTGCAGGAAGGGATACATTATCCGGACTTGTAGCAGCAAGAATAGCAGGAGAGCAGGCATATAAAATGGCAGGCGTTGGCCCTAAGGACATAAACGTTGCTGAAGTTCACGACTGCTTCACTATAGCAGAAATTCTGGCTTATGAAGCTCTCGGTTTTGCAAAACCGGGCGAAGCAAAAGATCTTATCAGAAACAAAGAGACATATAAAGAAGGCAGAATCCCCGTAAACGTAGACGGCGGACTCCTTTCCAAAGGCCACCCGATCGGAGCAACAGGCGGATCTCAGATAAGAACAATAGTGCTTCAGCTAAGAGGTGAAGCGGGAGCAATACAGGTAAAGAATCCGAAGATTGGATTAGTTCACAATGTCGGCGGAGTAGGTCTTTACGGAAACGTTACAATTCTTGGAATATAATGCATTTAATGCAGAGGTGAAAAATGGCAAAAGAAAAAGATGATAGATTTAAAGTATTTGGTACTGTGAGCTTTACTGCCACAACCAAAGTTAATGATTTTATTAAATATCTGCAGGAAGGAAAAGTAATGGCCACTAAATGCAAAAAATGCGGTCAGATATATTTTCCACCCAGATATGACTGTTTCAAAGACTATACACACGATATGGAATGGACGGAAGTAACAGGTGCAGGAAAACTGGTAAGTTACAGCAAACTTCAATACGGCCCAATCGGATTTGAAGGCGATTTACCGTATAGTATAGCTCTGCTCGATTACGGCAAATTCCAGGTATTTGGAAGACTCGATAAAAGCCTACCTGACAATGAAATAAAGATAGGCATGGACATGAAGACTGTTCCAAACAAGTTGCCTAACGGACAATTGAATTTTGTGTTTCAAAAAGCATAATAATTTTTAAAAGTTAAGCCACTAAGGTCTAATAATATTCTTTAAAAATTTAAAAGAATTAGCACCTTGGTGGCTTAATGTTTTGTAAGCTTGTTTTTTCAATTAAACAAAATTATTTTAAATAATTTCGGAGGCAAAATTATGGGAGATAAATTAGTTCAGGTTAATGAAAAGTATAACGGGAGTGCAGCGGAACTTATCGTAGGTCCGGCGCCTGCCAACATACTCAGCGAAGCAGCTATGGATGAATTAAGTGCCCATCTGGATAAAATTGTTTCAGATCCTAACAAAAAAATTATAATTTTGACCGGAGCCGGGGACCATTTTAGTTTTGGTGCAAGCGTACCTGAGCATACACCCGACAGATGTGATTCAATGATAACAAAATTCAACATATTTATCGGGAAAATGCTCGCATGTCCGGTGCCGATACTCGCGAGAGTGAAAGGCAATTGCCTTGGAGGCGCATTGGAAGTTGTGCTTGCATGTCATTTTGTTTTTGCAGAGAAAAAAGCATCTTTTGCTTTTGCCGAGATAAAACTTGCAGTTTTCCCTCCTCCTGGTTCGATTCTTCTCCCGCTTGTAGTGGGTGATAAAATTGCTTGCCAGATGGTTATGACCGGAGCTGCAAAATCCGCCGAAGAACTAAAGAATTATAATTTTATAAATGAATTGAGCGATGACGCAGATGCAATGGACAAAGCCATTGACGCTTTCATTACAAAAAGAATTATGCCGTTAAGTGCATCCAGCATTCGTATTGCTAATGAGGCAGTGAGAAGAGATATAATTACAAGATACAAAGAACACATTGCATATGTTGAAAAATTATATTTAAAGAAACTGATGAGTACACATGACGCTGTAGAAGGTATTGTTTCATTTATGGAGAAACGTCCTCCGAAGTGGACGAATAACTAATTTTTTTAATAAAATAATTTAGTAAAAAGTAAATTTAAAAGGGCTGAAATTCCATTAGTGAATTTTAGCCCTTTTTTTGGCCCCTCGTTTTTTTTCGTTAATCTTTAATGGGCCATTCGCCGCGTTCTTTTAGAACTTCCCTGTATGCAGCAAGCGCTTCGTTGACTGAAGGCATTCCCGCATAGGTGGCAAGCTGAAAAAATATTTCTGTAATTTTTTTCGGATCACAGCCCACGTTTAACGCTGCATTTATATGAAGCTTTAATTCGTCAGTTGCCCTGAGCGCAGCCAGCATGGCGCAGGCTGCCATTTGCCTTTCGGGCAAAGTGAGCACAGTCCGGGAATACAGGTTTCCGGTAATGAATTTAGAAAAATCGCCTGCGAGATCTTTATTGAACTCCTTCCATGTTAAATATGGCGGGTCCATTTTAATTCCTTTGCCGAAAAGTTTTTTCGCTGTTTCCTGGGTTCTTTTAGTAATTATTTCATCGTTCAAGTGATGATCCTCCTAATATATTAAGTGACTGCCGCCAAAAGACGGCGGTTAAAAAAATAAGCGTCTGCAATACTGACCTCTGGAACCGAGCAGTAGCTCCATATAAAAATATTAAATAAAATAAAAAAAAATTAAAAAAAATGCTTGTTAAAAAAGGCATGGCATAAAATGCTAGCAAACAAAATTGTTTTTTGTTAATAAAAAGATATTTTTATATCTTTTGTAATGATCTTTATAAGGATTTTAAAAAGTCCAGCCATGTTTTGTCAACAGCTATAAAGACTTGATGAATTAAATATATTTAATATTAATAAAAAGGCAGTAATATTTTTTAAATGTGCCGGCACTTCGCGGCAATTATGTATTTAATAATTTAAAAATATAAAGGAGGATAATTGATTTTACTCTTAGTGAGGAATAGCAAATTCTTCGTAAGATCACGCAAAAATTTGCGCAAAAAAGGATTGCGCCTTTTGCGAATAATTGGATAAAAACATTTGCTGGTTAAGCTAATGTTTTAATAAATATTATACAAAGAATTTATTTTTGGAAATAAGGTTTCGGTATAACCTAAATTTAATAATAATTAGAGGTATAGAAATGGAAGTATTATCCCCGTTTTCTGGTAAAGTAGTAAAGGTTTTAGTTAAACAAGGAGCCCAGGTAAGTGAAGATGATGAACTTTTTATCATTGAAGCTATGAAGATGGAAACTCCGATTTATGCTCCCTGCAGCGGCACGGTTAAAGAAGTAAAAACCAAGGAAGCACAGGATGTTGAAGCAGATAATATTTTAGCAGTTATTGAATAGATGTTATCGTTTTAAAATAATTTTGAGTTTTTCAGCATCGATTTCCTCAATCAATAATAGAAGGGAAGCCAGTGCTTCTCTTCTATTATTATCATCTATCACAAATTTCACTAATAACCAGAAAATTTATATTAACGATAATTTGTGAATATTTTAATTCAGGAGTTTAATAATGAAACCATATTTTGAAAAGATGGACGATTTCGGCAAGGCATTAAAGGAAGGCGAAATCAAAAGAAGCGTGGAAAATGTTAAGCAGATAAAACAAGTGGAAGCAGAGATTGATCAGCTTGTTGATAAAGCAAAAAAAGCCGGGTTGCCGGAAGCTGAGATTAATAAACGCGGCGAGATGACAGTGTGGCAGCGTCTTGAGTATCTTGTAGATCCGGGCACATGGTGTCCTCTGCATACATTATATAATCCGGAAAATAATGATTCCGGAATAAACAATGTATTTGACGGACTTGGAAAGATTTCCGGCAAATGGGCGGTTATAATAGGTTTTGACAATAAAGTTCTTGCTGGAGCATGGGTGCCGGGACAGTCAGATAATATTCTCCGCGTTACGGACATGGCAAAAAGACTTCATCTGCCGCTTATATGGCTTGTTAACTGCAGCGGTGTTAAGCTGGATGAGCAGGAAAAATTTTACGCAAACAGACGCGGGTCAGGAACACCGTTCTTCAGACACGCTGAACTGAACCAGCTTGGTATTCCTGTACTAGCCGGTATATACGGAACAAATCCTGCCGGCGGCGGATACCAGGGCATAAGCCCGACTGTACTTTTCGCTCATAAAAACTGCAACATAGCAGTCGGCGGCGCAGGTATTGTAAGCGGTATGGCTCCAAAGGGAGAATTTGACAATGCGTATGTTGAAGATCTTATCGATAAAACCAGACATTTTAAAAGCAACCCTCCGGGCACAGTGAAGATGCATTACAATGAAACCGGATTTTTCAGATATATGTATGAAGAAGAAAAAGGCGTTCTGGACGGATTGAAAGAATATATGAAGGATATTCCTTCATATAATACGAAGTTTTTCAGAGTTGCAAAACCTGCTGAACCGAAGTTCCCGGCTGAGGATATTTATAGTCTTATCCAATTCGAGCAGAAGAAAGTTTATAACTTCGATGAAATTCTCGCACGTTTAGTAGATAACAGCGAACACATGGAATATCGTCCCGATTACGGTCCTGAAATTTACACAGGTCTTGTAAAAATAGACGGATTTTTAGTGGCAATCATAGGCAACCGTCAGGGTTTCCTTCCAAAGGGATATCCTGAGTATGCAGATTATCCGGGAATTGGTGGAAAGCTTTATCGCCAGGGCCTTGTTAAGATGAATGAATTCGTGACATACTGCTCAAGAGACAGAGTTCCGATCATCTGGGTTCAGGATACAAGCGGAATTGATGTAGGCGATATTGCGGAAAGAGCAGAACTTCTTGGACTGGGACAGAGCCTTATTTACTCGATTCAACAGTCATGCATACCGCAGATGCTTATCGTGCTCAGGAAAGGAACAGCAGCTGCACATTATGTAATGGGCGGGCCGACAGCGAACGATCATAACGCATTTACACTCGGAACAGCAACAACCGAGATATATGTAATGCATGGTCAGACGGCAGCTGTTGCAAGCTATTCCAGAAGGCTTGTTAAGGAAAAGGACGCAGGCAAGCCGCTTGAACCGATTATTGAGAAGATGAATCAAATGGCAAAACAATATTACGATAATTCAAGACCTGCATTTTGTGCGAAATACGGTCTCATCGATGAAGTGGTTCCAATGAAAGCAATAAGAAATTATCTGGTTGCTTTTACTGGTTCGTGTTATCAGAATCCGGCATCTATATGCCCGTTCCATCAGATGATTCTGCCGAGAATTATAAAAGATTTCAAAACAATAAAAGAAATTCAGGCAAAAGGCAAATAGCCTAAACTTTCATTCTTTAATTTTAATAAAAACTCCCTGTTTAATGCAGGGAGTTTTTTTTAAAGCACTAGTACTTTTATCATATAAATTCAAATTAAATATGCCACGGAGACACTGAGGCACAGAGAAGATATATTAATTATTTTTAAGATAAAAACCAATCAAACACTCAGTGTCTCTGTGACTCTGTGGCGAAATTTTAAAATACTTTTAATTTAAAATCATGAAGTCCAAGCACTAGTTATTTTTGAGATGAGTTATAAATTATTATTCAAGATTATACTGCCAGACTTCGGAGCTGTATACTTTTTGTGAGAGGTCGTTGAGGGAATACCCGCCGAATATTATTAAAGAATTATTGTATTTTACTGCAGAATAAAAGCTTCGTTTGAAAGGCGCTGTTGAGATCTTTGTCCATGTGTTGGATGAAAGTGAATACTTCCACAGATCATTAAAGCATTCTTTGCCGTTTTGTCCGCCGAAAACATAAAGATTTCCGTTATGTTCTATTATGCTTATTCCGCTTCTTGTTGGGATAATGGTGATTCCTGTTGTAATTACTTCGCTGAAAGTACCGTTAAGGTTAAATCTCCACAGGTCGTTGTAATATGTTCCGCTGTTGTAACCGCCGAAAAAGTAAATGCTGTTATTATAATAAACGGCGCTGTGTTCGCTTCTGGTATGAGATAAAGTACTATCGAACTGGTCCCAGTCAAGCAAACTCAGATTGATTAGATAAGTCCTGGCATTCAGATTCCCGCCTGTGTCCCTGCCGCCCTGGAAATAAATGCTTTCTACTGGACCTATTGGATTGTATACTGGAACAGCTATATGATGTGATCTCTCGGCAGGCCAGCTTCCGGTTGTTTCATTATTGTCAAAGCTAATCCATGTGTCTGATTCTGTTATATAATAATACATGCCCTCGTTCTGTTTGTCATAATATGTTGAACCGTCTGTTCCGCCAAATCGGTAAAGATTTCCGTTAAGCTCCACAAGGGTTGCGTAAGCCCTTGCGCCATTGCTTGTCAGAGAATCATATTCTCCGGTAGAAAGATCATATTCCCAGAAGTCGTTAAGCGCTCCTGAGTAACTTTCTCCGCCGTAGATATAAAGACAGTTGCCGCTAAGAGCTGCTGCCGCGCCTGCTCTGGATGTGGCTGTTTCACCAAGTTTAATCCAGCTTGTGTCGTCATCCGTAATTGTCATTACGTGGAATGATCCGCCAAGAGCAGCGTTAACCGGAGAGCTTAAAGCGAGATTAATTGTTTCGCCGGTACCTTCACTAAGAAAGTCCTGAACAGGAGTAATGATTATTGTTTTAACTGTTTGTCTGGCAGTAAATGTAATGACCTGACCGGAGGACCATCCCGTATAATTGTAGTCGCCTGTTGTTGCTGAGCCATTCATAAGATCGGTAACTGTTACTGTAACATCACTTGCAGATGCCTTTGAGAGAACTACATTGATATTGTGTGCTATGGTATTCTCATTTGATGTGCTGCTTGTTGAAGTTTCAAAAGACACTACCGGAACTGACTCGTCATCATATATCGTTATCTGATGGGAACTCAACCCGAGAGCGGCATTAACCGGAGAGCTTAAAGCGAGATTAATTGTTTCGCCGGTTCCTTCAGTGTCCGAATCCTGAACAGGAGTAATACTGATTGTTTTAATTGTTTCGCCCGGATTAAAGGTGATAATTTCGGGAGAAGACCATTCCGTATAATTGTAATCTGTTAGTGCTGTTGCTGAACCATTAAGAAGATCACTAACTGTAACGGAAATTGCTTTATCCGAGGTTTTGGAAAGAATTATGTTTACCTGATGATCTGTTTCGTTTTCGTTTGTCGTATAACCGGAAGAAACAGCAAATGAAACTACAGGTTGGGAATTATCGGTAAGGTTATTTTCTTTTTTGATGGAATCGTCAAAATTATCGTCGCATGATGTAAAAGCAGGAATTATTATACAGAAAAATATTATTCCGGCTTGTTTCAGGAATCGGATTATGTTTAAAAATATTATTATTAATTTATTATTCATAAAAATGAACCTAAGTAATATAATCAATTATATTATGAATGGCAATAAAAAGTAATAATTATTTTTATATTAAAGACATTTCGCAGATCAGATTGAAAAAAAATGGGAATAAAAGCGTAATTAAAACCATAATATAAATGAATTCTTTTGTTGAATATTTGATTAAAAATCATGCTGAATATTGACAGCTGTATATTTTTTTTATAAATTATAATGATTCATTTTTAAAGTATAAACCTGCTTACCGAATAAATTATCCGATACTTATTTTAAATTTTTAAAACACAGATTGTTTTTGAGATGATTTCCGGTTTGAACTTTCCGGAAAAATTGAAATGTTATATTAAGGGAGCTTGTTATGCTGTTATCAAATGATAAGCCTGTAAAAAGCTGTAAAATTTTTCTAATGATTCTGGTAACTATATTTTTAACAGCATGCACTCAAGATTCCGGTAATAACGATTCCGGTTCAATGACGATCCCTAATGCGCCCGGCGGATTATCGCCGGAAGTGATTTCCAATTCGCAGATAAAGCTGACCTGGTCCGACAACTCCGGCAATGAAGCAGGATTTAGAATTGAACGCGCGCCTGATAACGGTGGCCATGCAGGGGCTTACGCCGAAATAAGCGCTATTTCCGCGAATAACGCGTCCTATACGGATTCGGGATTAGAAAATGAAACTGCCTATTATTACCGCATTCGCGCTTATAATGTACTAGGCAATTCGGATTATTCTAATGAAGCAAAAATAATCACGCCTCCGTTTTACTTAAAGGCTTATTATGTTAACTTCGAAGGAGGGGATGACCTGAAAGACGGTACTGCGGAAGAAAAAGCATGGAAACATGCTCCGGGAGATCCCAAAGCCGAAGGTATTCCTGCGACAATTGCTTTACAGCCAGGGGACATGATACTGTTTAAAGGAGGAGTACAATACAGGGGAAGCATTACTGTTAATGCAGGCGGAACATCCGTAAATCCGATTATTTTTAAAGGCGATGGATGGGGCAGCGAAAAAGCTATACTCGAAGGATCAGAGGTGCTATCGGGATGGACTCAATGCGCATTCGCTGACGATTGCGGAGGGAATGCCAATTACGCGAATATTTATTATACATATATACAGCCGGATATTATGCCGGACAGCCTTGCCTGCACTGCCTTTACTGTTAATCTGCACGAGAATAACGAATTTTGCTGGCTGGCCCAGAGCCCTGATTTGCCTGATCCGTTTTACAGGGATCAGATCAGCTACTTTTATACTTTGCCTGCCGGAATTATGCAAACAACCTCTCTAAGCGACCCGGATATTTTTAATCAGAGCGAATCAGATTACTGGGACGGCTCATCTGTAATGCTATGGATAACGCCAAACATTGTGGTTACACGCGCTATAAAATCATTTATCCCTGCTACTAATACTATTACTTATGATGATGTCGAAGGCGGCGGTGTTTATACTGACCGCGGGACTTATTATTCCATTATTAACAGCATTCATGCCCTGGATAAGCCGGGCGAGTATTACTTTAACTCTGTGCCGGAAGCGGACGGAAGCCATAAGGTATATTTATGGCCGAATGATACAGGCAATCTGAATAATAAGATTGAAGTTTCAGTGCGTAATTATGGTATCAATATATCCAATAACAGCAATCTTGTGATAGAAGGATTTACTGTGCAAAAGTACAGCGGGGGCGGTTTGACAGACTGCGGTATAGGCAGCGTCACTGCGGCATCGACAAGCAAAGCCTATATAACAGTAAGGAATAATTACATAAGACACAATTCCCATACATCCGGCGGATATGGTGGGGTTTATCTTAGCCATTGCGATAATAGTATAATTGAGGACAACGTTATAGAAGAAAATGTGTTAACTACAGGATTATGTGTAACAGCTTCAGACCGCGCTATTACGCGCGGCAACATAATACGCAGGCCCGGGCATACGGGTATGTGGTATTTCGGCAACACGAACAGCCAGATTGTCAATAACACAGTTAACGAAGTTTATGGTACTCACGGGAATGGCATTACGTGTTATTTATCGTGCAAAAATATTCTGATCGCATGGAACAAGCTGTTCGAGGCAGGCTCGGGATTTACTTTGCAGGCTTCTGCAAATATGTATTTTTACAGGAATCTTGTAGATGCGAATGACGGAGACAGCAATGTCAATGAATGGGGAGGAACTGCTCCGGCAGGCGGGGGCGTAATTGCGTTTCTGAATAATATATTTGTGCGTAATAACAGGAATGCTTCTTTGAATATGGGCGGGACAACCGGCTGCACTTATGTAGTAAAAAACAATATCATTGATGGCGGTGGTACAGGCAATAGGAGCCATAATATTTATGCCGGCCTTCTCTGGAACCAGGAACCCGGTTATGGATGGTATCCGGCAGAAGGTGAAATAATCCAGACCGATTTAAATATGATATTTGCTGATCCTGACAACGGCGATTTTCATTTGAAAGCAGGCAGCCCTGCAATCGATACAGGCACTGATATATCAGCCTATCTTCCCATTGACATATTCCCTGAAGTTGATTTTAACAGAGACGTTGACGGCAACTATGCTCCTGTTAACTGCCTGTATGATATCGGGGCTTACGAGTATTAGACCTGGGGTAAATCCAGAGCGTCATTTCTATCAAATCTTCAAAGTACATAATATTATGGAATGAGCTCCAATAATCATTGGATTCGTGTCGCCATGTTTCCTGGAATGCAAGTTTTGAATTATTTTTGCTAATATTCTTTCTTCTGTAAAAAGCCCTAATATATTTTCTTGACAAAGAAATTAATCCGGCCAATGTCTGATTACCGGGCAGCATATCACATCTAATCTTACTTAAAATTATTATGCGGAAAAATATTTTTAAAATACTGATCACTATTGTCTTATTGCTCTTGTATTTTTTCAGTTATAATTCCCCTGAATCTAATGCTTATGAGAAGACATATCAGCTCGATGACGCAGGCAGGCACGAGTTCAGTTTTGATATTGACCAGTATTATACGAACATTGCTTATGTTTTTTCACTGACAGATAAGCCTATCCCGAAAGAAACTTACGCTAACGAACAGAGCCTTTATTATTATCTCGCAAGAAATATATACATGCCGAGATTTGCCATTCTTGAAGCAAGCATTTATCCGCTGCCTCTTGCCGGTGTTTACATAAAAAAAAATACCGACTGGCAGGAGGAGACCCAGATCACAAAAAATATCAATGTGGTAAAGTCTGCAACTGCGGGTTTCCCCGAGCCATGGGCATTCTCATTCTTCCTGGGTAATGTTGTGGATTTTGTTAAGGAAAATAATGAAGTAGTAGGCAAGGGCTACAGCGGCCTTTTGTTAAGCTACGGCAACAAGCACATTGTAGACAACATAATGGTTGATGACAACTGGATGGAAGCGGAGCTGAAACTAAAGGGTTCCGACGTAAGAAAAAAAAGAAACATTAGCTGGAGCTATGCCGTAGGATATAAGAAGCATTATAATCCGGACATCAAGGATGCGATATATATTTCTATAAAAAGAAACAGGATTGATTATTTTGTTGAAGGCGGGAATCCGGTATGGAATATATTTACGAAAAACAGCGAACAGGAATTCAGGCTGGATTTTGATCCTCAAAGGCTGAGCGAAGGAAAGATAACAAGGTATCTTTTTCTGTTCGGGAAAAAGTTCGTTGTAAATGAATATGTGGCTTTTTCATTCGGCATTGGAGCATTAAAAACCGTGGCAAGCGGTTATTCAGGCAATTTAAAACAAAGAGTGGATGAGCACTGGTCATTAATATTCCGGCCCAATGTGCATATTAATTTCTAGACCAACCGTCACCTCCGAATGGTCTTACTTTTACTGCATAATCCATCAATGAGTTTTAAAATAATTAAACATATTCCACGGAGCTTTTGCAGGGGGCATGCTTTTAAAAGAAAGCTCTTCATTTGAAACAGGATGAGTAAACGCAAGTTCAACGGACCACAGTGCGAGCTGCTGCCCGGGTTTATTAAGAGCAGCGCCGTATTTCTGGTCTCCCCATAACGGATTACCTATGTGCGAAAACTGCGCCCGTATCTGATGAGGCCTGCCTGTATGAAGATCGATTTTGATGAGGCTCAGGTTTTCCGTATGTTCGATTTCTTCGTATAACAGCAGGGCAAGCTTTGCTCCTTTTGCAGATTCATCAGCTATGCTGACGATATTTGTACGCTCGTCTTTCAGCAGAAAATGTCTCAGCTTATCATCCGGCTTTTCCGGCTTTCCATTCACTACAGCAAGATAAATCTTTTTGAATCTGCCGGAACGCATTTGCTCCGATAGCCGGGACGCGGCCTTGGATGTTTTTGCGAACGCCATTACGCCTCCTGCAGGCCTGTCCAGCCTGTGCACAAGGCCAAGATAAACATTGCCTGGTTTATTATACCGTTTCTTTATATCTGCCTTAAGGAGAGTGAGCATATCGTCGTCATTCGACGAGTCCTTCTGGCTTGGGATGTTGACCGGCTTTTCAGCAACTATGATATGATTGTCTTCGAATATTATGCGGATCTTCATTTTTCATTTTCCCACCTGCCGTATATGCCGCAGGGGAGAACCAGACCGGACGCTGTTACGGGCAGCCCTACTTCGCCTGTTTTTATCCGGCCGCCGAATTTTTTCTGTACAAGCATTTTAAGAATATTTTCGAGCACTGTTGGAGAAAAGCCGGTAGTGTAGGAATTCACTAAAAAGAAAAGCGGTTTGGGAGACATTATATCAAGGCATTGTTCAATGAGGGAGTACAATGCGTCTTCAAGTTTCCATACTTCGCCGTCAGGGCCCCTGCCGTAGGAAGGCGGGTCCATGATGAGCGCGTCGTACCGGCGGCCCCGTCTTTTTTCGCGCTTTACGAATTTGAACACATCGTCTGTTATAAAGCGCACCGGGTGATCCGCGAATCCTGAAAGAGTGAGGTTTTCCTTTGCCCAGCCGACCATGCTTTTTGCTGCATCCACGTGGCAGATCTCGGCTCCCGCTGAAGCTGCTGCTATAGTGGCAGCGCCTGTGTACGCGAAAAGATTAATGAGCTTAACAGGGGGCTCTGCTGATTTTATTTTATTCGTTATCCACTGCCAGTTTACAGCCTGTTCAGGGAAAATGCCTGTGTGTTTAAAATCAGTAGGCCTGATATAAAAGATTAAATCTTTATATGATATTGTCCACCGCGGGGGAAGGAGGCGTTTGAATTCCCATCTCCCTCCGCCTTTCTGGCTTCTGTGGTAATGAGCATCTGTATTGTCCCATACATTTGCTTCATTATGCGCAGGCCACAGCACCTGGGGGTCGGGCCTTCTGAGAATAAATTCGCCCCAGCGTTCGAGCCTTTCGCCATTGCCAGTGTCTATGAGTTCGTATTCTTTCCAGTCGTGTGCTATAAGCATTTGCGGGATATGCCTCTTTGCCTGTATAATTCATCGCGTTTATGTTTTATTATTCTGTCGGAAAATAAGCCGATAATTTTAAATGCAATATTACATCTGACCTTTGTATCATTTTTACGGGATTCGTTTTTACAAATATTATTTTCGATATTCTTCAATATAGACTCATTCATTATTTTAAATAAAATTCTTTTTAATGTTTGAGGAATCTAAATGTCCTCATATTTTACTTTACTACAACATTAACAAGCTTCCCGGGAACTACAATCACTTTTACTATTTTTTTATCTTTTGTGAACTCTTTAACGCGTTCATCTGCCAATGCGATCTTTTCCATTTCGTCTTTAGGGATGTCGGCAGCTACGTTTGCCTTTGAGCGAATTTTGCCGTTTACCTGGAACACGATCTCAATTTCGTTCTTTACGCAAAGCGCTTCGATATATTCCGGCCACCTGTGCGTAACAATCATCCCGCTCTCGCCAAGCATTTCCCACATCTCTTCTGCAATATGCGGAACAAACGGAGCGAGCATTAGCACGAGCTTGTGGAAGATCTCTGAGAGTACAGCTTTGCCTGCGTCCGAGGCAAGTTCCCCGTCGCTTGTTTTGTAAACAGCGTTCACAAGCTCCATCATCCGCGCTATTGCTGTGTTGTACTGCATCCTTTCGCCTATGTCGTTGCTTACTGCTTTCACTGTTCTGTGAAGCTCGCCGCGCAGTTCGGTGAGAGCGGGTGTGAGGGCGAGCTTTGCCGGATCAGCGTTCTTTACATACACGGCGCCGTATTTGTCGACAAGCCTCCATATCCTGCTCAGGAATCTGAAGCAGCCTTCTACGCCCTTGTCCGACCATTCGAGGTCCTTGTCAGGTGGAGAAGCAAAGAGCATGAACGCGCGTACTGTATCTGCGCCGTATTTGTCTATGATATCATCCGGGCTTACAGTGTTGCCCTTTGACTTGGACATTTTGTTGCCGTCCTTTATTACCATGCCCTGCGTTAAAAGCTTTTTGAATGGTTCGCCGTACGGAAGAATGCCGAGGTCGCGCATTACCTTTGTAAAGAATCGCGCGTATATAAGGTGCATGCAAGCGTGTTCCGGACCGCCTACGTACTGGTCAACAGGCATTTCTCTCTGCGCAACTTCCCTGCCTATGCACTCCTTGTCGTTTTTCGGGTCGCAGTATCTTACAAAATACCAGGATGAGTCTACGAACGTGTCCATTGTGTCCGTTTCCCTGCGCGCATCGCCTCCGCATTCGGGGCACTTTGTTTTTAAGAATGATTTCGATGTTTCCAGCGGATTACCGCTTCCTGTGAATTCAATGTCTTTTGGAAGAACAACAGGAAGATTCTCGATTTTCTCCATAACTATGCCGCATTTGTCGCAGTATATTGCAGGTATGGGTGTGCCCCAGTAGCGCTGGCGCGAAATGAGCCAGTCTTTTAGCTTGTAATGAATGGACTTTTTGCCAATGCCTTTTGACTCCATCCAGTCAGCTATTTTTTCTATTGCTTCGATATTGCCTGTGCCGTTGAATTGTTCCGAATTAACAAGCACGCCTTCTTCTTCATAAGCGTCCTTCATATCTTCCAGTTTAAGGTTTTTATCCTTCGGCTGTATAACGATTATCATTGGCAGGTTGTACTTTGTCGCGAATGCGAAGTCGCGCGAGTCGTGTGTTGGTACTGCCATGATCGCTCCTGTGCCGTAGTCCATGAGCACGTAATTGCCGAGGAATATGGGCACTTTGTTCCCGTTCACCGGGTTTACCGCAAGCACGCCCGTATCGACCCCTTCCTTTTCCAGCTGAAGCATGGTCTCCACTGTTTTATCTATTGTCCTGCATTTTTCCTGGAATGCTTCGATCTCTTTTTTCTTTTTAGCATCAACCATGCCTTTGATCTTTTCTACCATGGGATGCTCGGACGCGAGCACAACATAAGTTGCGCCGAAAATTGTGTCGCATCTTGTTGTGAACACAGGGATTTCCTCACCTGTCTTTGCTTCCTTAAAAAGAATAGTAACGCCTGTGCTGCGGCCAATCCAGTTCTTCTGCATGATTAGTACGCGTTCCGGCCAGTCGATTTCTTTATGGCCGTCCAGGAGTTCCTGCGAGTACGCTGTTGTTTTGAAGAACCATTGGGCGAGCTCCCGCTGTGTAACAGGATTTTCGCAGCGCCAGCATTTGCCGTCGTGTACCTGTTCGTTCGCAAGCACTGTTTTACAGTCGTCGCACCAGTTGACTGAGGAATTTTTCCTGTACGCAAGCCCTTTCTCGAAAAATTTTACAAAGAACCACTGGTTCCATTTATAATAGCTTTCGTCGCATGTTGCGAATTCTCTTGTCCAGTCGTAAGATATGCCGAGCTTTTTAAACTGGCCGCGCGCGTGGTCAATGTTCGAATAAGTCCACTCAGCAGGGTGTATTTTGTTCTTGATTGCAGCGTTCTCCGCAGGGAGGCCGAATGCGTCGTATCCCATCGGATGAATTACATTAAAGCCCTGCATTCTCATGTAATTCGCGATTATATCGCCTATACAGTAAACCCGCACATGTCCCATGTGAAGATAGCCTGACGGGTAGGGGAACATCTCCATTACATAATATTTCTTTTTGGCAGAATCCTTCTTTGCCGTAAAGACGTCGGCATCCGCCCATTTCTTCTGCCACTTCTTTTCAATATCCTTAAAATTATATTCCCTTTCCTGCATTTTATTGCTCCTGAATTAACTTAAAATGACTATTTTATGATGCCTACTGTTTTGACCGCAAGATCTTGATTCAAAAAATATTTTAAATTTTGCATAGAGTCACAGAGAGACGAAGTTTTTTCTTGGTTTTTATTATAAAAATAATTAATTTGCCTTCTCTGTGACTCCGTGCCTCTGTGGCAAAATCAATTTGAAGTTACCCGGTCGAGACACTAGTTCAGCATTTAGTAAATTATGAGGTATACCTGCTACTTTTATGCATCCTTCGTCAATTTATTTTTATTTCAAGGCGTAATACCTCGATGCCTGCATCGATGATAATTATAAAAATTTAATTTTTTCTTAAAATATATTTGTTTCTGAATAACGATTATGATAATATAATTTCCAGTAAAACCGGTACCTTGAAAAGGAGGGATCGCGATGAATGAAAAAGAACGTTTGAATGCCCTGAAAGTGGCTCTTAATAACGAGACCAGGGAAAGAGAATTTTATCTTAAACATGCCGAAAGAACGAAAAACCCTCTTGGCAAAAAAATGTTTCAGCAAATAGGGGATGATGAACTGGAACACTATGAGAGGCTGAAACAGCTGCATCAAAAATGGATTAAGCAGGAAGCCTGGCCGGAAACTGTTCCTTTAAAAGTTAAGGATACAATTGTAAAAGACATTCTGCTTGAGTTTATAAAGAATGTTGATAAAACAGCCAAAGGAGATTCAGATGATTTGGCTGCCGTACGGACAGCGCTTGAATTTGAGGCTAAGGGATCAAAGTTCTATGCCGGGCTGCGCGACAGTGTAACGAATCCGAAAGAAAAGGATTTTTTTGATCTCCTGTCAAAAATGGAAAGCGAGCATTATGCTTCTCTAAGGGACACTGAAGAATACTTTATTGATCCTGCTTCCTGGTATAGAAAAACAGAACATCACATGTTTGACGGCGCATGACCGATTTATCTCTAAGACTTTGCCGCTTTTATCAGTAATACAGGTCCCTTTCGCCGTGCTTAATGCGATCAAGCTTCTTTTGTACTTCTCCGCGGAAGCCATCACTGCCTATCATGGCAAGGTTTTTTTTAATCTGCTTTTCCCCGAATACGCGCGTCTCGGGCTCAGCATAATCCTCAAGATATTCCTGGAAAGTAAGCAGGGCATTCGGGCCGCATATCTTGCCTATTTCTCCTGTCTTTGCAAGAGCCATAAAACGGTCGCCAGTGCGCCCCTGCCTGTAGCACGCTGTGCAGAAACTCGGCAGGAACCCGTCCGTGCAAAGCTCCCTGTAAATCTCGTTCGGCTTGCGCGAGTCATCAACCTGGAACTGTTTTGTATTTTCTTCTTTCTCGTCATCAGGCAGCTCTCTGTATCCGCCAACGCCTGTGCACGAACCTGCGGATATTTGTGAAACGCCGAGCTTCAGGAGACGGCGCCTTGCTTCCGCGCTTTCTCTCGTGGACAGTATTATTCCTGTATACGGCATCGCCAGCCTTACAAGAGCGATTATCTTCGCGAAGTCCGCATCGCTTACAAGATAAGGATATTTTTTCAGATCAACGCCCTGGGCAGGACGCAGACGCGGAACGGAAACAGTGTGCGGGCCTACACCGAAGTCCGCCTCAAGCTGAGCGGCGTGCATCAAAAGTGCAATAAGCTCGTATCTGAAATCGTACAGGCCGAACAGAATGCCGGAGCCCACATCGTCAATGCCTGCCTCCATTGCCCTGTGAAACGCAGTGAGATGGTACTCGTAATCCGACTTCGGCCCTGCGGGATGATATCTCTTATAAGAATCCTTATGATAAGTCTCCTGGAACAGAATGTATGTGCCTATGCCCGCGTCTTTCAGTTTTCTGTAATCCTCAACAGTTGTTGCGGCGATATTTACATTTACGCGCCGTATGTTCCCGTGCTCGTTCCGCACCTTGTAAATAGTCGCAAGCGATTCAAGGACATACTCAAGCGGATTCTCTTTGGGGTCTTCCCCTGTCTCGATAGCCAGGCGCTTGTGCCCCATTGCCTCAAGAGCCTGCACTTCAAGCGCAATCTCTTCCTGCGTAAGCTTGCGGCGGACAATGTCGCTTCCGCTGTGATATCCGCAGTATGTGCAGTGATTAATGCAGTAATTGGAAAGATACAGAGGCGCAAATATTACTATGCGGTTGCCGTAAATATCTTTCTTCACCTCTTCGGCTGTCTCGAATATTCTGGCGAGCGTTTCCTTGTCTTCGCACCACAGGAGCGTTGCCGTTTCCTGAATGCTGAGGCCCTTGCCCAGTTTGGCCTTTGCTATAATTTCGTCCAGCCCGCGCTGTTTTTTTCCTTCTTCAAGATACTCCAGTACTTTTTCATGATTGATAAAATTGTAATTGCTGTTCATGTTAATGTCTCTTTAACAAATTAATATTAGGCCCGGGCCTGTTTATTTTATTTTTTAACTCATTTTTTTGTCATCAAAGCCCTTGCAGTAACCCCGCTTACATTGCCAAGCTGGCCTGTAAGCGAGTTTATTTCATCTTCAGTGCCGTCAACGATCAAAGACACGACAGCGACTTTTCTTTCGTGATATGGAATGCCCATGCGGCCAATAACTATATGACTGTATTTGCTGATTATATTATTTATTGCTTCCTGCGATTCCTGCGGGTGTTCTATTACAATACCTAAAACACCGAGCCTTTTTATATCCATCATCTTCTCCATTGAAAGCAGTCGTTAATGTTTGCGGAATTCCTATTTGCCGGATTTAATTTTAACTGAAGAAAATAAAAGATGGGAAGATTGTAGTCTGTTCTTAATCTCACGGCAACAGACAGGTCTCAAAAATAAAAAATCCCGCCTTACCGGGTGGGAGTTAAGTTCACATAGCCGGATTGCCAAACAGTAATTATCTTACAGTTATGCAATCAGCAACTCTTCCTTCACCTCAGGCAAAACCTTGCTTTCAGGAATCCGTTTATTACAGGCTCGTTAATAAAGAATAAATCTCAATTAAAAGCCTTACAATACTATAATAAGAAAATTATGTTTTTACGTAAAGTATTATTTTTATAAATTAAACGGTTCTTTTGTTTTTATATATTATAGTTGATTTATATTTATTGAATTTAATATAATATTTTAAGGCTTATCGTGTACAAATTTAAACACGCTCATATCGAGGTCAATGAAACCGTGTTAAAATATATTATTATATGTATTGCCGCATTAATCATTAACGGATGCGACCGGGCAATACCCTTACAGGGCTTCCGGCCGGATATGCTTGTCGAGAATTATACTACGACAAACTTTAAAGAAGATAAAATCGAGTGGAAATTAAAAGCAAAAAAAGCATCATATTATTATAAAGAAAAAAAATCCATTGCAGAAAAGATTGTTCTGAATTATTTTAAAAATAACAAAGAGTCGGCGATAGTTAACGCAGACAGCGCAGTAATAAATACTGAAACAAAAGATATTGATTTAATAGGCAATGTTGATATGATCTCAACAACAGGAAACAGATTGCAGACAGCAAAGATCAGGTGGAATAACAAGGACGGCAGCCTGAATACAGATGAGCACGTTAAAATAGCAAGAAGGAACGGCGATATAATCGAAGGCATTGGACTGAGAGCGGATTACAACCTTGAAAATTACGAAATAAAGAAAAGGGTAAGCGCGGTTTCCAAAAATATAAATAGCGCTAAACTAAAGAAGAAATGAATTTATTTAATAAATTACTTCTGAATATTACTTTCAGGCATTGCAATATAATATCCCGAATCAATTTCATCTGCATTAATATCCGTAAAATTATTTTTTTAATGATTCCGGTAATTATAATATTTTTTATTCAGATCCACGCTGAAGAAAAAAAACCTGTAACAATTACCGGAAACAATGCCAAAACCAGACTTGTGGGTGATGAAAAAAACGGGAAGAATTATTTAACTGAGATTACCGGCAACCCCATAATAAAAAGCGACAATAAGGTTCTGTATGCTGATAAACTCATTATACAGGGAAATGACGGAGAAATCATTGAAGCGATAGGGAAAGTGTTCCTTAAGGATAGGATAAAAGGCTCGAGTATAAGCGCAGGGAGAGCTTTATTTTATAAGGAAAAAGGCATCATAGAATTTTATGGAAAGCCGAATGCAATTATCAAAAGACAGGACGACGGTTCCGTTGTTAATGTCCGGTCGGACATGATGACTTATAACACGAATGATAACACTGCAGAAGCAAATGGAAAAGTAAGATTAATCAACAATGATCTTATTATTTTGTCCGGGAAAGCAGTATTCGGAAGAGAATCCAAAACAGCTGTCTTTTCCCTGAATCCTGAAATCACAAGGGGAGATGACAAGTATACTGCTGATGAGATAATATATTATACTGATAAAAAATATTTAATCCTGAATAAAAACGCGCATGTAAAGGCTTATACCGATGAGAAAGATAAGGCTACCGGAAAAGTTACCAGATCGCTGGTTAAAGCCAGCGGCGATAAAATTGAACATTTTACCGAAGGCGAAAAAATTACTATAATAACGGGCAGGGCAATAATAGAAAGGGAAGACTCGATATCCACAGGCGACAGATTTGAAATGAAGGGAGAAAAAGGAAGGGAAGATTTAACCGGATCAAATGTGCACATAAACTATAAAAAAGAAAATATGGAAGCCATGGGGCAAAATTTCAAATTCTATAAAAACGAAGGCAGATCCGTGTTATGGAATAAATCCTGCATTATTACAAGAGACGTAAAAACGGATGCAGAGAGTTCCAGAATATACGGCGATTACATGGAGCATTACAGGGACACGGACGAGCTTTACGCAGCAGGCAGAGTAAGCATAATCCGGAATGAAGGGATTATTAAAGGAGATATGGCAAAGTACGAACGAAAGAATAGTTTGCTTACAGTTACAGGAAATGCCAGAATAGAAAAGGATAATTCCACATCGCTTGCACAGGTAATCACTATCAATACAAAAACAAGCGATACCAGGCTTCAGGGAAGCATCAGGGGAAGTAAACGTTAATTTTTTAAAATATATTTTTCTGGCTTTTTTGAATGATATGGTGTATCTTATAATAAAAGTATTTTTTAAAATGTGAATGATATGAATAACGGAAAAAATAAAAAAGTCCTTAAGCTTGATGCGCTCGTTAAATCATATAAAAAACACAGAGTTGTGGATAATATCGGTTTTGAAATTTCCCAGGGAGAGGTAGTCGGGCTTCTGGGGCCTAACGGAGCAGGAAAGACAACAACGTTTTACATGGTTGTGGGGCTGGTTAAACCGGACTCCGGTAAAATATATATCGATAAATCCGACATTACTCATCTTCCGATGTATAAAAGGGCAAGACACGGCATAGGCTATCTGCCCCAGGAGGATTCGGTGTTCAGGAAACTTACGGTATCGCAAAATCTGGAATTAATACTGGAGATGCAGAACCTGACAAAAGAAGAGATTGCCGACAAAAAAAACATGCTGCTGAAAGACCTGTCAATTGAGCATGTAAAAGATCAGAAAGCGTTTACGCTTTCGGGCGGAGAGCGAAGACGCACTGAGATCGCCAGAACGCTTGCAACAACGCCGGACTTTCTGCTGCTTGACGAGCCCTTTGCTGGCGTTGATCCGATAGCTGTTGCCGATATTCAGAGCATAATCTACTCCATAAAAAAGCGGAATATCGGAGTGCTTATTACGGATCATAATGTGAGAGAAACGCTCAGTATTACCGACAGGTCATATATTATGTTTAAAGGCGAAGTTCTAATAAGCGGCAAGTCGGATAAACTAATTAAAAGCAAAAAAGCAAGAGAAATATATCTTGGTGAAAAATTTTCAATGTGATGCAATATTAATTATTAGGGAACCTTAAAAAATCAGGTAAAAAACCTGATTTTTACACAGATTTGTTCCCAAATGGTTACATCAAAATTTAATTTTTAGAGGTAACCAGTATTAAAATTTACGGATAAGCGATATCGGGATACTAATGGACTTATCTGCAAAAACAAGTTTAAAACAGACTGGAAAAACGGTTTTAACCCGCCAGCTTTTACAGTCAATCGGGATGCTTCAGCTTTCCAATGTTGAACTAGCTGAAAAAATTGCATCTGAGCTGATAGAAAACCCCATTCTCGAAGAAGATGCCGAGAACCTCCCTGAATCCGATAATGATGAAAATAAAGTATCAACTGTCGACAAAGAATTAAGCGGAGATGAATCATCGTTTACCACAAAAGAAGACTGGGACCAGACATACATTGATAAAAACATGCCGTACGATTCGTACGACGACGAAAAGAAACGAAGCTTCATCGAAAATGCCGTTGCTCAGAAAGAAACACTTAAAGAGCATTTAACAGAACAAGCAAGCCTGATAGCAAAAGACGAATCGGAATTCCAGCTTTTTGAAATGATCATTACTTCGCTGGATGATAACGGCTTTTTGACCACAAGGCCTGAGGAAATTGCAGAAGCAGGTTCATTTTCACATGAGAATGTAATAGAAGCAATTTTTGTTATTAATTATCTGGACCCTGTTGGCTGCGGCGTGGCAAATGTAAATGATTCATTAATAATTCAGACCATGCATGTTTATCCGGATGATGATATTTTGCTAAAAATATTAAAAGATTATTTTCTTGATCTTGAAAAACTGAATTATGAAAAAATAGCTTCAGCCCTGGGCATTACATCCGCTGAAGTGATAAGGAAAAGCAGGCTTGTTCATAACCTTGATCCGTTCCCCGGATTAAAATATTCGTCAAAAAAAACAAGGTATATTATTCCGGATGTCGACGTAAGGTACATGGACGGCGAAATTATAATCGCAATGAACGATGACTGGATACCGAAAATAAAAATAAATTCATATTATAAAAATATTCTTAAAAAAAAATCGATTGATGCAAAGCTTTCGGACTATTTAAAAAACAAAATGCAGTCTGCAAACAATCTGCTTAGCAGCATTGCAAACAGGAAGGCTACCATTGTTAAAGTAATAAGCGCAGTAATGGAACACCAGCGCGACTTTTTAATTAACGGTTCAGGTCATTTGAAACCCCTGGTTTACACAGATATTGCTCGGGAGGTAGGGTTGCATGAATCGACTATCAGCAGGACAGCAAATAATAAATTTGCCCAGACGCCGTGGGGGGTCTTTGAACTGAAACACTTTTTTGTTTCAAAACTGAAGTCGCAAAATACAGCCGACCATTCCTCGGAAGAAGTTATGAATATAATAAAAGGAATCATCGCGAATGAAGATCCGGAAAATCCTGTATCCGATCTGCAAATATACAATCAATTGAATAGAAAAGGCATAAATATTGCCAGAAGAACAATTGCCAAGTACAGAAATAGTCTAAATATTTCTTCATCAAATATCCGTAAAAAACTAAATTTAATTAAATCTTAAACCAATTAAAACGGAGGAAGCATGAATATCAAAATTAAAGGCAGACATTTTGATGTCTCGGAAGAATTATCAGAGTATACATTGAAAAAATTTTCAAGACTTGAAAAATATTTCCATAAACTTATAGATACGGAAATTATAATGTCTATGGAAAAACATAATCATGTAATCGAAGCAGTTATTAATGGCGATGGAATGAAGTTTTTCGGAACTGAGAAAGCTTCCGATATGTATTCGGCTATTGACATGCTCATCAAAAATATGGAGAAGCAGGTTGTAAAACATAAAGAAAAACATTCCGCACATAAAGCGCAACCGCTTAAAAATAATGTGCAGGCTGAATCTCCGCAAAATCAGATTGAAGTTATTTATAATCTGGCCGCGAACAGGCCAAAGGACGAAGTTGAAGCATTTCTGGAGATGAGAGTCGACAACAGGGATTTTATTCTTTTTAATAAGAATTTAAAAGATAACATAAACAGTTATAACGTCCTTTACAAAACAGGGAACGGATTTAAAATGGCCGAGTTGCCGAAAAAAATAAAAAAAGAAGAAAAAATTGAAGCTGAACATCTGATGGAATTCGACTTCATTGTACGTAAGGATTCGTCCACTAATCCGGAAATTGAATTAAAAAAATGCAAGAGTAAAACAATAAAATGCATGGAAATAAATAATGCCATTAAGGAAATAAGCGAATCCGCCGTGAATTTTGTTCCGTTTTTTAATAGTGAAACAAATGTGTTTAATATAATTTACAAAAATAAGGATGCCATAGAAGTAATTATTCCTCCAGCATAAATAAAATATGAGTTTCCATAATCAGCCCGCAGCTGCACAACTGCGGGCTGATATTAATCTGACTTTAAAATAAAAAAATTGATTTGCTTTCTTCATAAAAATCGATGAAATAACAACTTTTTTATTTATTGCTTTTATTTGACTGTTCCCTGTAATTAAATAATTTAATTTGTTGAAAATAAATATAAATGAGAGATATTGCCTTTGCTGTATTATTATTCTTTGTAAAGAATACCCGACTGGTTACATAAATAATTGATATTAAGGTACCTTGGTATGCAGATAGGGATTGATGCAGGGACTAAATTTTTAAAAATCGTTTATACCGATAAAAACGGGATTATTCCCCACGTGTATTGTCAGCATTTCGGAAATCCCGAAAAAGAAGTCACTAGCCTTCTTAAGGATAAAGAATTTTCTGATATTGAACGAATAGTATTTTCAGGCGCTCACGCTGGTCTGCTCGCACAGGCTCATAAAAACGCGGAAACTGCAGATGAAATCTCGGCTATAATCGAATGTGTTAATTACCTGAACATAAAGTGCAGATATATTGTCAACGTTGGTTCAGGCTCAATAAAACTGATCGAACTGGATGACAGGGGCAGCTTCTCATCATACTTGGAAAATTCGCTCTGCGCGGCCGGCACAGGGTCCTTCCTTGACGAACAGATGCATAGAATGAATTTTTCCTACAAGGACATTGAAACAATGCCCTTTATAAAAGACGTTCCGGACGTGGCGACTCGATGCGCTGTTTTCGCAAAATCCGATCTCATTCACAGACAGCAGGAAGGCTACAGCAGAGAGGAGATGTGGTCAGGACTATGCAAAGGCGTTGCTGCTACAATGCTTCAGTCTGTTTTTAAAGGCAATACCCCATCCGAAGAAACATTATTCTGCGGAGGACTTTTCCTTAATCCGATTGTAAAAATATGGGTGAAAGATACGGTAAAAAATGCAGTATTTAACGATAACGGCCATTTTTTTTCCGCAGTCGGATCAGTTATTCTGAACGGAAAAAAGAAACGTAATAATAATTCGATTCAAGTCCGGATAAAAGATTCAAATAAAAAAACCGAGCTTCGGCCTATTGAATTAAAATATTCAAATCCGGTAAGCTTTACCGCAAAGAAAGAATATTTCTTCAATGATCTTGAAGTGAGGATACACAAAGAACCTGGGATAAAGGCGGACATATCTCTGGGAATAGATATCGGTTCTACGAGCACAAAACTTATAGCGATTGAAGCAAAAACGCAGGATGTGCTGATCGACATATACGGGCGTACAAAAGGAAACCCGGTAGAAGCAACAAGAATTCTCTTTAATGAACTGAGCGATATTCTCGGCATCTGGGCGGGCACAGATGTCCGCAGCAGGGCATACGAGAAAAAACCGGGCGATTCGCGTTTTAATGTTGTGAGCGCAGGCACAACCGGATCGGGCCGAAAGCTGATCGGTAAAATTATAGGCGCGGACATTATTACAAATGAAATTACAGCTCATTACAAAGGAGCCGCTTTCTTTAATCCTACCATAGAAACAATTTTCGAAATAGGAGGACAGGACTCCAAATATATAAGGGCAAAAAACGGCCATGTTGTGGACTGTAACATGAATTTCGTATGCGCGGCCGGGACCGGATCTTTCATAGAAGAGCAGGCGCAAAGACTGGGTTTCAATGTCCGCGAAATAGGCGATCTTGTGCTAGGCATTACGCCTCCGCATACATCCGACAGATGCACGGTTTTTATGGAGCAGGATATCAACAAGCTCCTTAGAAACGGATATACAAGGGAAGAAGTGCTTGCCGGAATTATAAGATCAATCTGTAAAAATTACCTGAACAGGGTAGTGGGTTCAAGGCCTGTTACAGGAGACAGGATTTTTTTTCAGGGTGCTACTGCCAGAAACAAAGGGCTGGCTGCCGTATTCGAGTCCATTCTGCAAAAGGAAATAATAGTGTCACCGCATTGCCACGTGATGGGCGCTTTCGGAGCTGCAATATTATCTCTGGATCGCGTTCAGCGCAGAGAAACATTTTTCAGAGGGCTGGATATATTCGAACAGAAAATAGAGCTCGAATATACCAGGTGCGATAAATGCGCCAACTTATGTAAAATTACAACAGCAAAATACGACCGGGGACTCAGCAGCTCATGGGGATTCATGTGCGGAAAGGAATCACTGGAAGAAAAAAAGCCTGAGTACTCTACCGATCATTTTAGAAAAGCGTCCGGTCTAACCATTAAACCCGGAAGAAGACCGGCTGAAGAACCGGAAACAAAAAAAATCGGCATACCGTTTACTCTTTCAATGCACAATTATCTGCCGCTGTGGAGGACATTCCTTGATGAGCTTGGTTTTGAGGCAGTCATTTCCGGGCAATCCACTCATGAATTAAAAGAAAAAGGCATACGCCTTTCGAAGTCCGATTTTTGTTTTCCGGTAAAGTTAAGCCTCGCTCATTTTCACGACCTTGCTGACCGCCGGGATATTGATGCAATATTTTATCCGGCTATATTAAGCGAAAAAAAACAGGATAACTCCATGCCGCGCATGTTTTGTCCGTACGTAATTGCATATCCATCACTTGCAAAGGAAAGCCTTGCTGTTTCCAAAAAAATTATTTCACCATCTATCGATTTCAGGCAAAATAGCGATCAAATTATCAATACTCTTTATAACAGTTTTAAAAGCTATAATTTAGATAAACCCCGGATTTTAAATGCATATAATAAGGGAATAGAAAATTATAATGAGTATTTGAAGAAAAAGCATGAATACGGCAATGTTATATTAACAGACATAACTCAGGTAAACAAAATAAGAGACAGAAAAAAGACCGGCATTGTATGCATCGGCAGGCCGTATAATCTTTATGATAAGGTTATAAACCTGGGACTGACCGAAAGCTTAAGGAAAATGAATATAGTCGTTTTTCCTTATGAATTCCTTATTGATCCGGAAGGCGATAATCCTGCGGTTGATTATATGTACTGGAATTACGGTGAAAAGATTTTATCAGTCGCGGAAAGGATAAGATGGATCGATAATATCTATCCCGTATATTTTACAAATTTTTCATGCGGGCCGGATTCATTCGTGCTGAGCCGGTTTGAAGAGATCATGGCAGGAAAGCCTTATCTTATTATAGAGCTCGACGAGCACGGCTCGGAAACCGGATACCTGACGCGCATTGAGGCTTTCATGGATGTTATCCTGGAAAAGGACAGAAAGAATACTACAGAAAGAAAGTCTGCAAAGCATTTCAGCAAATCATGGAAGCAGAAAGAAAGAAAAATATGGTTCCCGCCCATGTTCGAGATCGCACCCAGATTTTTTGCAGCCGCATTCAGAGCATGGGGTTTTGACGCGGAAGCGCTTCCGACAGAGAACGAGGAAGCATACGAATTCGGCAGGCAAAATACGCGCGGAAGCGAGTGCCTGCCCGCATGCTCAACAATCGGAGTATTCCTGCAAAAGCTGAAAAAGCTCAACTCCGATCCTTCAAAACATGCTCTCTTTATGCCGACAGCCGAGGGCCCGTGCAGATTCGGACAGTATGCCATGCTGCACAGAAGCATACTCGACAAAAACGGCTTTAAAGAAACTGAAATATTTTCGCCGACTTCAATGAATTCGTACATGGGCATGGGCGGTGATTTAAGGCGATATCTTCTGGATATAATAATGTCCGGTGACATATTGACCAAGCTTGTGCATAAAACGCGGCCTTATGAAATAAATAAAAACGATACGGACAGGCTTTTGGAAGAAATCTTAATGCAGATGGAATCAGTTATCGAGAAGAAGGGCGATCTGTTAAAATCAACGGCAGATGCACTAAAAAGGCTTTCACTCATTCCCGTCTTCCCGGAGAAAAAGCCGCTTGTGGGAATTGTAGGTGAAATTTATGTCAGATCGAATCCGTTCTGTAACAACAATGTGATCCGCTTCATTGAAGAAAGCGGCGGTGAAGTATGGCTTGCTCCGTTCTCGGAATGGGTTATTTATACTGCCTGGATGGAAAGATATTTTGCCCGCATTAATAAGAACGGTTTTTTCAGCAGATTAGGAATAAACATTAAAACAAATTATATGATAAAAAGGATGCACGATTTTGAAAATTCCCTGAGACAATATATTCCGGACAGGATAGAGCCTCCAATGGAGGAAGTACTGGATAAAGGCAAAGAATATGTGCCTATTGAATTTGAAGGAGAAACAATACTTACAATAGGAAGAGTGATTAAATTTTTCGAAAGCGGAACCGATATTATTGTGAATTGCGCGCCTTTCGGATGCATGCCCGGAAATATTACTACATCGATATTTCATAATATCAGAAAAAAATACAATAAGCCTATAATTAACTTATTCTATGACGGAGAAAGCGACGTAAACAGAATAATTAAAATTTATCTCAGCAATATTAAAAACGGGGATATAGCTGAACTGCCGCTGCTTGCAGGCAAACAGGTATCATTGACAAATATAAACTAATATTCTAAAAAATTTTTTACCGGAAGGCGATAAATATGAGCCAATATGTAGATTTAAAAAAAATAGAACGAAAACTGGAAACAGTTGAGCCTCTGGATAAAGCCTTATCGATCCTTAAGGAAAAGACACATGGTCTTATTCTTTATATAAAAAATGACATTGAAAAAAATGTAATTCAAATAACCAATATACTTGAAGATAACAGCATTATTATTATTACGGATCCTAATTACCAGCCGGAAGGCAACATTATAACCATTTACGGTTTGCTTGATAAATACATCGAAATTCATCTTGATATAAATGAAACACAGGGCCCGGGCGTATTCAAATGCAAAGTTAAACAATTTAAAAGAGCTGTGGAAGTAAGAAAGGAGTTAAGGCTCAGGGTTAAGCCGGAACAGGTAATTGCTTCAGGCTTTATGGTATCGAAACACGCTATTGACATTACAACCTATAAAATACCTACAACAATTAAAGTTCTGCTGGATCAGTTCCATTCCAGCAATCTTCATATGAGCGATGTTGTTAAAGTCGATGTTTTTGATAAGAGCGATTCTATTCTTGAAAATATCAGGAAACAGCAAAAAATATTTTTTGTCGAAGATATTAATAATCCCGAAACATTTCAATCAACTTCCGAAGACATAATTAATATTCATGAATTGCTGGGAGAGAATTTGCCCGGCTACATAAGGAAGAATATTGAAAAAGGATATAAATCGGTTATTATTGCGCCAATTGTTTACATAATGGATTCGGGAGCCCCTGTTTCATTCGCATATTTACAGTTGATTTCCAAGTCCAGACTATTTACATTGAATGATATCGAAGAAATAAAAAAAATGCTGGGAAAGCTTGTGAACAGGATCAAGGACGCCAATACTGTTTTAATACAGACAAATCAGGAGATCGTAAATTTAAGCAAATCCGGGGCAAAATTATATATTACAGACGAAGAGTTAAAGAAACATCTTCAAAGCACAAAGGGATTTATTTTTAACATAGTCTTTAAATTACAGGCGCCGGTCACCATCTATTGTGAGATAAAAAATCTGTACCGTGACGATCATGGGAACCTGTTTGCCGGGATCGCGTTTGCCGGCCATTCTTCCAGAAAAAATGAAATGAAAAGATATTATTCTTTCCTTGAACCTATGATTAAAAATTACAAGCAGCAGCTCCTTGAAGCAAGAAAAAAAACAATCAAACAGCCAGTCAGTAAATGATAAACACTAATACAGCATTAATAGCAGGCGACGGATCATTGCCATTAATACTTGCACAAAGATTAAATGACTCCGGCATATTATCGCTTGTAATTGTATTACAGGGCAATACGGAAAGATTCGGATTTATTCAGAAAAATATATTTGAATCCGCTCCCGGAAAAATAAAAAATATTATAAATATTTTAAAAAAACATGAAATAAAAAACCTGATAATGATCGGTAAAATAGATAAAAACGCCTTTCTGGAGCGGAAAGGTTTTGATCTGAAGGCTTTGAAATTATTGAAGAGCATAAAAAACGGAAACGATATGTCCATTTTTTATGCTGTTGAAAGAGAATTGAAAAATATAGGAGTAGAAATTCTTCCTCAGGACTTATATCTTAAAGATCTGCTGGTTAAAAAAGGAGCAATCACCGGCAAAAAACCTTCAAAAAAAGATATGCTGGACGCGCAATTCGGGCTAAAATATGCGAAACAAATTGCTTCAATGGATATTGGACAGGCAGTTGTCGTAAAAAACCAGGTAATTACAGCAGTAGAGGCGGTGGAGGGATCGGACGAAACAATCAGGCGCGGGGCCGGTCTTGCCAAAACAGGCTCAGTTGTCTGCAAAGCTGCCAGGGCAAAACAGGATAAAAGATTCGACATACCCGCAGTCGGGCTTGATACAATAAAACTTATGTTCGAATGCAAGTGCTCATTGCTGGCTCTGGAAGCAGACAGTATTTTCATTGTGAACCCCAAAGAAGTCATTGATTATGCAAACTCCAAAAAGATTTCGATCATTGGAATTTAAAAAACGTTTTACATTTTGTTGTAAAGTCATTTTTTATTTTACCGACATCTATTAGTAGTATCGATAAACAAATTCCCGGAACAGACATGCATCATATTAATAATTTTTGGAGATAAATATGAAAAAAATAATTTTTCTTTCAGTATTTTTAATGGGTTTCTTTTTCATTTCTAATTCAACAGGGCTGCCTCAAAACGGCAGTTTGCTGATCAATAAAATCAGGCTATTGCCGGAGGACATACCGCAGGGATTTATGTATGGGGTGATCCCGACTCCCTATAAAACAACATTAAAGGATAATCCGTGGGAATTCGATAAAGCCGCAATAGAAAAGCTTGCGGATAAAATATATCCCGGCGGCGATTACAGACAAATATCGGCGATTCATGTAACAATTATTGCCAGAAAAGACAAACCCTATTATGATGATATAGTATGTTATATTATTCAGTTTAAAACCAGTAAGGCAGCAAGAGACGAGATAAAAAAGATGTCCGACTATGCATCCTATAATCATGACAGAGCGATTCTGCATGTTAAAGATAATTTAGCGGTATTTCTATTTGCCGATGATGTTAGCAATTTTTTACTTTTAAAAGAACTGGATAAAAAGATAGCAGATAGAATAGAAAAGAGCTAATTCAAATGTACAATATTTTAGTTGTTGATGTTTCCTCGGACAAAGACTCGGTTGCAGAATTGTTCAGAAAAATAGGCTACAATGTTGAGATATCTGAATCAGCATTCGACGCAATGTCAAAGCTTAAAGCTTACGATTTCGACCTGGTGGTATCCGAAGTGGAGCTGCCGGGCAATAATGCATTTGAACTGTATAATTACATCAGCACGTATTATCCCTACATTCCGACGATGATGATAACTGAAAAACAAATCGATAATTTTTTTGAGCGTATTTTCCAGGAAGGCATCGGCAATGTATTATGCAAACCCCTTTTGAAAGATGAAGTAGTCAACCTTGCGGAAAAATTAATCACCAAAAAAAACGTATTCGGCCTTAAAAATTATATGAAAGACATTGAGGCAATAAGCAAAATACGTATAACATCTTCGGATAAAATTCAGGAATATATCAATAAAGCCCTTGCCCGAATTGAAAAATGGGGCTTTAAAATCGAAAATAAAGTAGTATTAAAACTTGTTCTTAATGAAGTAATCATTAACGCAGTATACCATTCACATGGGTATAAAAAAGAGAAAGAAGCACGAAAACAAATTAATCTTAAAAAAGATGAATATGTGGATCTTTTCCTGGCAAAAAACAGCAGCGGATACGGAATTTCCATTAATGATTATCGCGGCAAACTTTCAAAAAAAATGATTCTTGAAAATCTGAATAGAGCGATAAAACAAAGCCAATTAATATTAAAAGCTTATGAAACAGGTGAGGAAATATCGGACGAAATAACTGAAACAGGAAGAGGCCTTGATTTATTACGAAAGATTGCAAAGGATTATTATTTTATAATTAAGAGAGACGAACGTACGGAAGTAATTCTTCTTTTTACTAATATGGAAAACAAAGAACGTGTCATAGGCACATCTCTTAAAATAATAGAGAATATATAAAACAATTTTAAATATCTATTCGCTTATACTCCTTCTTGTCCGATTTAAAAAACCTGCCATAATATTAATACGTCCATATAACCTGAAAAAATATTCATAAATATTCGATTGACACGTTTATCTTTTCAATTTATTTTTGACGTATATATTCATGTTTTTATACCGAGAATTTAATGAACTTTAAAAGATCGCTTTAGCCTCCTTACTTGTTTGGAAAATAACCAGAATTCTAATTATTTTTAAAAAAAATAATTAGTGGAAACGACGTTATGAATGATTTGAAAAATCAAGATGGTACTCCTGAAGAAAATATTTTATATTTTTTAAAGGGCAGATTCAAGTCCAACTCGCTGAATTTTTACGGACTTTTTCTTCTTATATTCAATACGCGTAAGGAACTTACAATAAGTCATGTTCTTGTTTCTTCTTTTTCTAGCGTTTACGACATGGAGCCGCACTTCGGTTGGGAAAAGTACGAAGAATTTATTGTAAATTCAAAATGGAAGGGAAATTATAATCCGAGCATGACTGCCTCAATTGAATCCTTTTTCAAACAAATAACATTAGAGCAAATCGGACAAAAAGAAATGCTCTATAAATATATTCAGAATTATGATTACGATAATGTCGACACATTCATGTTCGACATCATAAAAAGAATAATCCATGACAAAAATTTAATTATTGAAACAGGAATTCAGGAAGCATCGGACATGGAATTCCGCAAAACAAAGGAATCCAGATCTCAAAAAAAAGAAAAAGAACCTAACGTTGAAAAAATATCATCTGAGGAAGGGGTAACGTTATCTATTCAACTTATTTTGGCTCCTGTAACAGGGAAGCCTTTATTTGATCTTAAAATAGGCGATGTAATTATATGTAAAATAATTCCCAATACTGACAGAGCCAATTATTTTATCGATCTCCTTGATCTGAGAGTGGAAAATTTTGTAAAACCGGTTCCATGCAAGGTCATTGATATTAAATCAGAAGGCAAAGGTTATCCGCTGGAAATATTAACTGAAATAGGTCCAGGGATTTACGGCAAATGCATTGAAGATGAGCGCCAGGTAAAACTTAGAATGTACGATCCTGCGGTTGATGAACGTATCAGTAAAAAAAATATAGCGGAAATAAGAAGGGATTCTTCTAATGAATCATCCGCATCACCTAAAATATCAATAAGGAAAAATATTAATTATACAAAAGTTTTTTATTTCGCAATCGGAGTGCTGATAATTATAGCCTTTCTGATTATTACTTATTATTTATTCATATTCTAGGAAACTCATATTATCGTTTTAGATGATACGGATTTATTCAAATATTATTTTATTTAATTGATACCGGCAAAATAATTTAAGTTACAGTGCTCTATGCGGATGAGTTCTGAGTTTTTGCAGCTGGCCTTTTAATATAGAGATATCGAGCATGTAATTGCTGTATGTAGCATGCATCCCTTTTTTCTTGGCATTCTTTGCCTTTATCTCCATCTTCCTGATTTCGTCTTCAACTCTGCTCAGTTTTGTTTTATCCTTCACTTTCATGTTTATTCCTCCTATGCATAATAAATGATAAAAATTTTTATTTAATTTATTAAAATTAGTTCTAATTTTATCCAAATCATTAGAAGATATAAATAAAAATGAAGATCGTCAAATAAAACTCACAATTTTTTATGGTTTTATTTATTATTTTTTGCGCATATACGACATAATCAGTCTTTAAAGGGGTCTTTTTTGTTTTGTTCCTCTCTTTTATTTTGTTTTTCTATCACATCTTTCAAAATATATTGATAATTGCTGGATTTATCAATGTTCAGCTGTTCCAGCGGAACTTTATTTTTATTATTTTCTTTTTTACATCCCGGAGAAAAAAATATTAATGCAATCAATAAGTATCTGAGTGTTTTCATAATTTACCTTTTTAAATTTAAGAAGAGAATGGATTGTTCCTGTAATTATACTATAAATAATATTTTTATATGCAATAAAAAAACTATTTGTAAAAATAAAATTATTTCTTCTGCAAACCGGTTGACAGCAAATATTATATATATTATGATCCATGATTAAACGGGAAGGGAGGGATTTATTATGAAAATTAATATGAATCTTGACAGGCTTGGCAGCGAAGCAGCGCCGGTTAAGCCTGCGCGTACTGATCAAAAAGCAAATAATGATATAAATTTAGCAGGGGAAAATCTATCGCAGGCACCGGATAATCTTTTAAAAAAAAGAATCGATATTGACGCAATTATAGTTACGCAAATAGCACAGGGTTTTTTTCAAAAGGCAGTCGTTATAAGCTCAAAGCTTAAAAGTCTGGCCGCGGATGCGCTTGCAACAGGAAAAATAAAAACAGCTGAGTTAAACGATACGTTAAAAGATATTTCTTCTTTGAATAAAATTCAGGAAGGAGTGTCGTCTCCACAATCATTTTCTTTTCGCAATAATCTGAATATCAGCCAAGCGGGCGTTACATTTGACTTTGTAAAGACAAAGGAGGATTTAAACGCTTTAAAGGAATTTGCTGAAGATATTTCCTCAAAAACAATAAATTTAAAAAAGATTGACAGAATAAACGACAGCCTTATCAATAAAGCAGATACGGTGGATAATTTATCCGGTCAGCTTATTAACAAATTCACCGAATCCGGCAACAGAATTTCTTCAGTTAATAATTATTCTGAGCATGTTCAGGATACGGTTGGCCTGATTTTAAATTATCCGCAAACCGCACTAAAATCACAGGGGAACATAAGTCACAATATTGCGAAAAATTTTCTATAAAAACCGGTTGCCAATCCTGTTTCGGCATAAAACAGAGTTGATTCTTAATTATAAGTCCGATTGATTTTTTCATATAAGCTATTCGATTTAAACTAATAATTAACAGGAACCGCTTATGGAAGTATTTGACGGCTTTATTGCTGCAATCGCATCCGAGTTTAAAATAAAATTCATTAAGGATTCGGATGGGGCATATACCGCTGATATTGAATTTCAGAACGGGAGAACGCAGAAAATATTAATAACACTGTCCAAGGACGAAGCCGGCGACAGGCTGATTCATTATTATTCGGTTATAGGTAAAACAAAACACGACTCACTGGAGCTTTATAAATTATCCCTGGAACTTAATTCAACCCTTGATTATGGGGCAATTACATTGCTGGATGGAACTTTACTGCTTAGGAACTCGATTCTGCTGAACCATTGCGAACCGCAGAGATTTATGAAATCCCTGATCTATATAGCTGCCAAAGCGGATGAACTGGAAGAGATATTTATGGGACATTATGATGAAAATTAAATGTCGAAATACAGTTAATGAGTTTAGCTAATTGACATCTGGTTATGAAGAATTAAAGAATATTAACAAAAAACGGAGATTTAAATGAAAGTAATAGAAGGGAACCTTGATGCTTCGGGTTTAAAATTCGGTATTGTTATTTCAAGATTCAACGAATTTATAACAAATAAGTTATTGAGCGGAGCGATCGATTGTTTAAAGAGAAATAAAGCTGATGAAAAAGATATTACTGTTGCGTGGGTGCCGGGAGCATTCGAGATACCGCCGGTTGTGCAAAGATTGTCGGATTCCAAAAAATTCGACGCGATCATTTGCCTGGGAGCCGTAATACGGGGATCAACGCCTCACTTTAACTACATAGCTGCAGAAGTAACAAAAGGTATAGCGCACATAAGCCTTACATCGAACATTCCGATAGTATACGGAGTTTTAACGACAGATACGATTGAACAGGCGATTGAAAGAGCAGGGACAAAGTCCGGCAACAAGGGATTTGATGCAGCGCTTTCCGCAATTGAAATGTGCAATATTTTTACTCAGATCTGATAACGCAGCCTCTGGTAAAAATATTCCGGTATACTTTGGGAAAATCTGAATTAGAATCTAATTTATATAATCAATAATAATGGGACAAAGACATAAAGCAAGGGAATACGCCCTGCAGGCATTATATATGTTCGAAACCGTACAAAGTCCCACAGAAGAACTTTGCTCGCTCGAATGGCTGGATAAACAGCTGCCTGAGGAAGTAAAAAAATTTACGATTTCTATAATAAACGGTTCAATAGAGAAGATCGAATTTATCGATAATATAATTAAGAAGTATTCCAAAAACTGGAAATTCGAAAGATTGAGCGCTATCGATAAATCTATTTTAAGATTATCGATTTATACGCTTCTTTTCCTTCCCGATATACCGACAGCGGTTGTTATAAACGAGGGAGTTGAGCTTGGAAAAACATTCGGCGGCGAAAGCTCGGGTCAATTTATTAACGGAGTTCTGGACGCAATAAAGAATAAAGAGCTTAACAAGGAGAATAATCTGAAAGGTGTTCCGCAAAAGAAAAAATAGGTTTACTTTTGTCGAAGATGAACTCTCTCACTCCGATGAAAATGCCCCTGTAAATTTTTTTAAAAACCGAATTAAAAAAATTGAATTACTTAAAGGAAAGTCCTTATCCCTTATAATCATAATATCATCAGTAGTTATCGCGATTGCACTTGTACTTGTTTTAATTAATTTTTTTTATAAAAAGCCGCAAATTTTTAAACCTGCAGAACAAAGCAATATTCTTTCGTTTACCGAAAAAAAAGACATCCCTTCCGGCAAAACTTCAAACGTAAAACTAGAGAAAGGAAAAGAAAATTATTCCAGGGGATATTACACCAACGCTATCACATATTTCAATGAAGTGGTTGAATCCGATGCGTCTAATGCTGAGAAAGCAATTGCTTTAACTTATATTGGTATAATTCACGACGACAGGAGCAATTATAGTAAAGCGATCGAGTATTACCAGAGGGCTCTGAAATACGATGATAAGAACGCGATCATATACAGAAATATGGCTATTGCCTACAGACATTTAAACGACTATGATTCGGCAGCAAAGACAATAAAGAAAGGCCTTGATATTGATCCGAATAATATACAGAATCTCATTCTTTACGGAAATATTTTATACGAGCAGGGGAATTATAAAGACGCTATTTCCGTATATGAAGATGCGTTAAAGATAAATAATGACCCTGTTGCTTATCATAATTTAGCGCTTGCTCATATTAAGACAGGGAAGGAGTCCCTGGCAATGGATTATCTTTTAAAAGCCGGCGCTGCGGATAAGGTTGGAAATGTTGCCCATCTGGCATATTCCAAACTTGGCGTAATTTACATTGAGAGAAAGGATTTTGAATCTGCGGAAAAATATCTTAAAATGGCTGAATCCTTAAATCCGCGGGACCCCGTTGTCAGTTACAACCTTGGGATAGCATATCTTAAAATGAAGCAGCCGGATAAAGCCATCGTTGAATTTAAAAAGGCTGAGGAATTCGGCAAGAACGATGAAAACCTGCTGGAAAATCTGGGGGAGACTTACTTTAGTTTAAATGATTATGATAAAAGCATTGAAGCATTTAGTAAACTGCTTATTACAAACAAGCGCAACATAAAAATTCTTTCACGGCTTGCGGAGGTTTATCACGAGAAGGGAGAGCCGAGGGAAGCCCTGGAGCTTTACAAACAGATTACCGTGCTTGAACCTGCTACGGAAAATGCACGGGTCGCTTACGCGAATATGGGTAACATACTTGACGATCTGGGCAGGCCGGATGAAGCTATTGAGATGTATAACAGTGCTCTTGCAATAAACGAAGATGACGACACGACTCTTTACAACATGGGTATTGTGTATAAAAACGCCGGCAAGCTTGAGTTCGCGGTTAAGTCATGGCGCAGGGCATCGGAACTGAATGCGGATGCGCCAAAGCCTTTAATGGCAATTGCGGGCATATATGAAGAAAAAAATTTTTACGATCTGGCTATAGAACAATATCAAAAGATTATTAAACGCTGGGACAATATGCAGGAAGCTCATTTTAATCTTGGAGTCCTTTATTATAAAAAGAATCTTACGGATTATGCTAAGGAAGAATTTAAAAAAGTAATTGAACTCAATAAAAACAACGAGCTTGCTGCAAAGGCATACACAAATCTTGGGGTAATAATCAGTAAAAACGCTGGCAGCAATGAAAACTCATTTGATGAAGCGCAGGGTTATATTCAGAAAGCTCTGCTGCAAAAACCGAATGATGCTGAAGCTCTCATTACGCTCGGCTCTATTTATTTTAAGAAAGGTATGCTTGAAAAGGCAATCGATACATTCAACATGGCGATTTCATCAACGAGGGATCCAAAAATTCTTGCTGAAGCTTACAATAATATCGGAAAATCTTATCACAGGAAGGGGCTTTATAAGAACGCGTTGACTGCTTTTACGCATGGCATTGACCAGGATCCTACTATGGAAGAAATCAGGATAAACCGCAAGGTGTCCATGCAGGCTTATGAAGAAGAATTGCGCAGATAAAAAAGCCTGTAGCATTACTCAATTCTTTTTGCTCCCGGTTAAAAATTACACAACAGATAATACTTTATGCCGCAAATAGCTCTTCTTAAAGAATACCCTGATTACGCGCCTGTGCTTGCGTTCTGGGCATTCAGGGAATGGTATATGGAAAGGGCTATCAGCTTTGATCTGCTTATCAAGGCATATAAAGAAAGGGTCAATGATTCTAATCTGCCTATTTCACTGATTGCCATTGAAGACAAAATTCCGGTCGGTATGATTTCCCTGAAGGAGAACGACATCTGGTCAAGAAAAGATCTGAATCCGTGGCTCTCGTCGCTTTTTGTTCTTCCGGAATACCGCAGGCGCGGGATCGGCTCTTTGCTTATAGAGCACTTAATACACAGGGCAAAACATCTTAAATATCATACATTATTTCTTTTTACTGAATGTGAGAATGGTTTTCTTGAAAATTATTATGCCAAAAAAAGCTGGGAATTTCTCGAAAAAGCAAAAGGAAACGATAATAATTTTATTAAAATATATAATAATAATTTAAGTTGACTTTTTCATCTTTGATTTTTATATGTGCATTCAACTTTCTGAACTGAGTGCAAACGACTGTAATTTTAACTTGATTTTGAAAAAAATTCTGTTAAAATTAACTCTGCCGGTATATTTTTTGTTTTTTTGTTTGACAGATACGGCATAATGAATATTTTTGCGTCTTGTGTGTAAAATAATCTCATGAGTCGCTAGCTCAGTCGGTAGAGCAACTGCCTTTTAAGCAGTGGGTCGGGAGTTCAATTCTCCCGCGACTCAAAGCATAAATTTTTTTATTTAATATGCGTTTTTAACATTTGTCCCCGTCGTCTAGGGGTCTAGGACATCGGGTTTTCATCTCGACAACAGGGGTTCAAATCCCCTCGGGGATGCATACAGCATCAAAAAAACTCAACCTATAGGGTTGAGTTTTTTTATTGAAAAAATTCATTAACATACTGAAAATCATTATAAGCAATTTGCATTATTTTTTTTAGCCAAACCAATCATTTGTTTTGCTGTCGCGTCGTATGAGGCTGAAGGCAGAAGCCGGCTTAAAGATTCTTTTTTTTACTTGAACTGGCTGTTTAATATATGTATGCTTAATTTATGAAACAAAAGCACACATATAACCTTGGAGTAGTAGGCAACTGCTCTATGCTCGCATACATCGACATGAGTGCGAATGTAAAATGGATGTGTCTGCCGAGGTTCGACAGCAGTTTTATTTTCGGATCCCTTCTCGACGAAAAAAAAGGCGGAGAATTCAGCATAACTCCTTTTAATAAAAAGTTTAAATCCAGACAATATTATTTAAAAAATACCAATATTCTTGCGACTGAATTCAGTTTAGCCGAAGGCAGTTTTAGGGTCATCGATTTCGCGCCCCGCTTTTATCAGTATGATCGTTATTTTCGTCCGACAACACTTTTCCGTAAAATAGAACTTTTATCGGGCAATCCTTATATCGTTGTGAAATGCCATCCTGTAGGCGAATACGGAGAAACACAGCCCGAAATCGTTTCAGGGAACAGTCATCTGCGTTTTTTACATCTTTCAAGTCATGTTAGACTCACAACAGATATTTCTCTTTCATATATCCTTAATGAAAAACCATTTGCCCTTACCGAAACCAAATACATTGCTTTCAGCTACGGAGTGCCTGTAGAAGCTCCTCTCGCGGAAACAACCCAGATATTTTTTGAAAAAACAATGAGATACTGGATGCACTGGGTAAAACAAACAACCGCACCCCTTTTGTTTCAGGAACAGGTTATTCGATCTGCGCTTATATTAAAGCTGCATCAATACGAAGATACAGGTGCAATCATTGCTTCAGGGACTACAAGCCTGCCTGAATATCCCGGATCAAAGCGGACATGGGATTACCGATATTGCTGGATGAGAGATACTTACTATACACTTAACGCGTTCAATAATATCGGCCATTTTGAAGAGCTTGAAAAATATTTTCAATTTATACGGAATATTATTTTAACTGAACCAAAGAGTATTAAACCGCTGTATACTCTTATCGGAGAACCTGTTCCTGAAGTGGAAATACTGCCTTTAGAAGGATATATGGGAGAAAAACCTGTTAGGATAGGAAATGATGCGATAAAACAGGTGCAGAACGATGTATATGGTCAAATACTTGTGAGCCTTCTTCCTCTCTTTATTGATAAAAGGCTGAATCATCTGGATGATAATGTTACACGGCATTTGACTGAATGGCTGACAGGGAAAATATCCGAATACATGGACCAGCCGGATTCAGGCTTGTGGGAATTCAGCGAAACCGTTCACTATTACTGTAATACATATCTATTTCACTGGGCCGGAGGAAAAGCCGCTGAAAAGATCGGCATTTATTTAAAAGACAGCAATATAATTAATAAGGCACAAAAGCTGGCTGAAGATGCGAAGAAATATATTGAAAGATGTTATAATTCTAAGAAGAAGGCCTATTCACAGTCAACAGGAGGAAGCGTTCTTGATGCAAGCAGCCTTCAGCTTATTACAATGAAGTATCTTGACCAGAAAAGTGACAAAGCAGAAAAGCATCTTAAAGCACTCGAAAGGGAGTTGTTTCACGGAAAAGGCGAGTATTTCCGCTATTTGCAGGACGACATCGGGAGGACAAATACATCTTTTATAATATGTGGTTTCTGGTACGCAGAAGCGTTAATTACTACAGGCCATCTTGACAGGGCATATTCGATTATTGAAAATTTAATAAATTGTTCAAACCATCTTGCGCTTTTAAGCGAGGATGCAGAGCATGACGGTTCGCAGTGGGGAAATTTTCCCCAGACTTACAGTCATGTGGGATTAATAAATGCTGTTTGTAAACTTTCTCAAAAAACAGACAATCCGGTATTTTTATAGCTGATTTAAATATAAAAAATTTAACGCACGTATGAGGATTCATCATGAAAGATTTTCTTGAGAAATCGTTAAAAGTAATCCTTGAAGCATCAAAGACCGCAGCGGAAAAAACCGAACTTGCTAATTCCTTCCCGGATATCGCATCGCAGCAAACTCTTGTTTCACTTGTCGAATCTAAGCTTAAAAACCGGAAACTTATACTTGCATCTAACAGGGAACCCTATGTCCATATATATAAAGGCGAAAATATATCATGGTTTCGCTCTGCCGGAGGTTTGTCCGTAGCGCTGGATTCAATGGCTTCAGCCTGTAACGCAACCTGGGTTTGCCATGGCGACGGCAATGCGGATTTTAAAATGACCGACAGTAAGGGTGAAGTAAAGGTCCCGCCGGATAATCCTAAATATACTTTGAAAAGGATAAGGCTGTCTAAACAGGAAGTCGCGGAATACTATGAAGGGTTTTCGAATGAAACCTTGTGGCCTCTCTGCCACGTAAGTTATGTAAGGCCGAAATTTATATATAAATACTGGTTAACTTACCAGGAAGTAAACAGGAAATTTGCAAAAGCTATTCTTGAAGTAGCGACTTCCGACAGCATAGTATTTTTGCAGGATTATCATCTTTGCCTTGTTGCCAAATATCTAAAAGAAGAAATCCCGAATTTGACAACAGTGCTGTTCTGGCATATCCCATGGCCTAATCCTGAAATATTCAGGATTTGCCCATGGAAAAATGATATCCTTGAAGGTCTGCTTGCAAACGATATAATAGGATTTCACCTGAAATATCATGCCGATAATTTTCTTGAAACTGTGGATCAGGAACTTGAGTCGCGCATTGACAGGGAAAGAATGCATATTGAAAAGAATCTGAGGCGTACAAGGATAAAAGCATATCCGATATCAATTGATTTTAAATCTATTTTTTTACAGGCAGAAGATTCCAAAATCAAGGAAACTTATACTCAGAAAATGACCGAGTTAAGGCTAAAAAATGTTAAAATAGGGCTGGGGGTTGACAGGCTGGATTACACAAAAGGGATCCCTGAACGTCTTGATGCAATTGAAAGGATGTTCGAAAAATATCCCGAACATGTAGGAAAGTTTACTTATGTTCAGATTGGCGTCCCAAGCCGGACACACATAGAAGATTATCAGTATGTAGTGAACGCGATTGAAACAAAAATATTACAAATAAATGAGAAATACAGAACCGATGAATGGGAGCCTGTAATATTTTTAAAGGGTCAGTATGATTTTGATGTTCTTGTCCCTTTCTATAAAATGGCGGATGTTTGCATAGTAAGTTCGCTTCATGATGGGATGAATCTTGTAGCAAAAGAATTTATAGCTGCATCCAGCAATGACCGCGGGGTGCTTGTGCTTTCAAGCTTTACAGGGGCCGCACGGGAGCTTGAACACGCATTGCTTATTAATCCATACGATACTGAATCATTTGCAGATATACTGAATACAGCTCTTACCATGCCATACGAGGAGCAGAAAATGAGGATTGCCCGTATGAGGTTAAGAGTAGCAGAAAATAACATTTATACATGGGCTCAAAAAATTCTGAATGATGTAGTTATGCTGGCTGAGGATAATGCCGAAACTCTGCAGCGATAAAATTGAATAGAATAATGACTGAATACCTTTTTACATCTGATGCTTTAAATAAAGTAATTGAATCGCTGAGGATAAAGCCAAGAATACTTGCCTTTGATTTTGACGGAACACTGGTTCCTATTGCGGATTCGCCGGCAGGAGTCGTATTGCCCGTAAAACTGCCATATCTTTTAAAAAATCTGTCCGGGGACAAAGATACTGTTGTTTCAGTTATAAGCGGACGAAGCGTTCCGGAACTTGAAAGGATAATCGGGATACCGTCTATTATCTATTTCGGCAATCACGGGATTACATCCTCAATTGAGGAATTCGCGGCAAGCAAAGCGGATTTGCAAAAATGGTCGCAGGAAGCTTTTAAGATTTATCAAAACCTATCATATCTTGAACAAAAATATAATGGATGTTTGATTGAAAACAAAGGGCCAGTTGTTTCAGTACATTATCGTAAAGTCGATGCTGCTATAATAGAGTCATTGCTTTTTGAAGTGGGAAAGATCGTTTCGGCATTTGATTTCAAAATTCAGAGCGGTAAAATGGTGTATGAATTAAAGCCGATGACCGGTTTTTCAAAAGGAACCGCACTTTTAAAACTCGCGACAAGCTCATTTGCCGGCTGGAGAAGAGGTGATCCATTTTTATTTGCGGGTGATGATTTTACAGATGAAGACGGATTTAAGGTCATAAAAGACTTTGGAGTAAAAGCATACGGATTAAAAATAGGAGATGGAGAGACAACTGCGGACTATAGATTGTATGATGGCGAGATTTTAAAATTAATTGAAATGATTTTACAGGAGGAGTTATGAACTTTTCATTTGATTCGATACTCGAGCCTCTGCGTTCAGTAGCTAACGACTTGTTATCATTCCTTCCGAAAATTATTGCAGCTGTGGCTGTTTTAATTGTGGGGTTTATTACATCATGGGCTTTAAAAAAATTGACACTTCTTGTATGTAAAGCTCTTAAACTCGATAAAAAACTTTCGGATATCTGGATTTTCCGGCTCTGGTCAAGAAATAATATTAAGCATTTGCCCTCTGAAGCTTTATCCAATTTTATTTATTACTTTTTTTTATTTGTTTCCGCTCTGCTTGTTGTAAAGATTCTGGGCGGCAAAACAAGCGAGATGATACTTGATTCCATGTTTGTAATAATACCCGGCGTTTTCAGTTTTATGCTTGTTCTTTTTCTGGGGTCGCTTCTGGCCATGTTTTTATCTTTTGTTGCACAAATTATGTTCACTACATCCAATATTAAGTACCCGTCATTCTGGGGAAAAGTGGTAGCATGGAGCATTTTTGGGATCGCCGCTGTAATTTCTCTGGAACATCTTGGAATAGCCGGCAAACTGCTGTCTTTTATATTTGTGCTTGTACTGTCTATTCTGGGAGTCGCAATCGCTCTTGCTTTCGGACTGGGATGCAAGGAGCTTGCGCGTGAATTCCTTATTGAATTATTAAAAAAGAATAAAACAGAAAACGAAAAGAAAAAGAAAGAATAAAAATCCGGCAAATAAGCAATTGGGAATGAATATAAGTTGACTTAATTTTAATCCAACAAATAAAAAACAAGAAAAAATCTGAAAAAATCTTGACGATTTTTGTATATTTTGCTATATTACCAAATAGACAAATATAGGGAATTTTTTTATGATACCGATAAAAATTGTTGATGGTCGCAGCGGGAAAAAAAACGTACAATCCTGCTGTGAGAATACTCAAAGCAGCTGTTCGCAGCCAGTCGATACAAGTACAAAAATTCAACTGCCTTTACATTTTGAAGCTATAGAGAAAAAACCTGAGTGGGTGTTGAGCATGGTTAATACGCCTGCAGGACAGATTCCGCTGGTAAGCCCGGAATGGTCGAAGGCAGATCGCCGGGGATGCTTACGTTCGCGGCTCGGAGCTTTCCGCATGAGTTACAGCATACAGCCGGGCCTGTATGCGATCGGGTCTCCGGATGCCGGTTCGGACGTGTTCGTAAGCGCGAACTACAAACTGAGCTTCGATGTGCTGCGACGCAGTCTTGACGGATTAAGCGGATGGATTCTTGTGCTCGACACAAAAGGGATTAACGTATGGTGCGCCGCAGGCAAGGGCACTTTCGGTACAAATGAACTTATAAAGCAAATTATAAATACGGGGCTTGCTAAAATTGTTTCCCACAGAAGAATTATTGTGCCTCAGCTTGGAGCAGTCGGGGTTAAAGCTGCGGAAGTAAAAAAAGAGACCGGTTTTAATATTCTGTTCGGACCGGTTGATGCAAAAGACATTAAAGAATATCTGAATTTAAAATATAAAGCATACCAGGAAATGAGAAGAGTAAAATTTTCCGTATTTAAAAGACTTGAGCTTACGCCCATTGAACTGTATCCTGCTCTTAAAAGATTTCTGTGGGCTGCGCTTATAATCCTTTTACTGTTTGGATTTGAACCAACAGGAATAATATTCCGGACTGCCTGGTTAGAGGGATGGCCATTTCTTTTGCTGTGCTTTGTGAGCATTCTTACAGGCGCATTTATTGCGCCTGTGCTTCTTCCGTTCATTCCGTTCAGGTCTTTTGCAATAAAGGGAATAATTACAGGATTGACAGCAGCGATACCGCTTGTGTATTTTAGTCCCGTATTCGGATATGATTCCGGTTTTGTTAAGGTATCGGCTGTGTTGCTGGCAGCTACCTTATCTTCATATCTGGCTTTGCAGTTTACCGGTGCAACCACATTCACAGGTATTTCGGGCGTAAAAAAAGAACTCAAACTGGCTTTGCCGCTTTACATAGCCGGAATAGCTATATCGGTAATTTTAATAGTGATTTATAAAATAAAATCCTGGGGTATTATATGACTTATCTTAAAAGCGTAACAACGCTTGTTTATGATCCCGGAAAATGCACAGGCTGCGGTCGCTGTATTGAAGTTTGCCCGCGCGAAGTATTCGTGATGCGCGACAAAAAAGCTGCGGTCACAGATAAAGACCGGTGCATGGAATGTGGCGCGTGCGCACTTAACTGCGAATTCGGCGCGATTACGGTAAACGCGGGAGTTGGCTGCGCAGCTGCAGTTATCCACAGCATACTTAAAGGCGGAGAGCCCGTATGCGGGTGCAGCAGCGAAAGCAGCGCAGGCAATGCCTCATGCTGTTAAAGGAATAAAGCTATGGCTACGGGAAAAAAATTACATCCGCAATATGAGGCGCGTGCAAATATAATTAAGGCGATCGGTCATCCGACAAGGCTTTTTATAATTGAAGAGCTATATAAGGCTGAACATTGCGTTAACGAGCTGACGAAAATGATAGGCTCCGATGTTTCAACTGTGTCCAAGCATTTAAGCGTACTTAAGAGCTCAGGGCTTGTAACAGATGAGAAGCGCGGAACAAGCATCTATTATAAACTCCGTACGCGATGCATTATTGATTTTATTGATTGTATTGAAACAGTTATTAAAACAAAGGCTGAGGATGACATGCAGATCGTACAGTGCTGCGGGAGAAATTTTAAAATAAAATAGAATAAAAAACCGGTTTTATAATTATTGTAATGTAGTGTTTATGCAATAATACAATAAACAAGCTTATTCATAAGCGAAAACAACAAATTATTAAAGGAGTTTAATATGCTGGGAATATCGGATTCTGCCGTAAAACAATTTAAACAAATTCTTGAGGATTCGAATGCGTCCAAATCAGGAATACGTATTTTTATGTCCGGCCAGAGCTGCTGCGGGGTTTCATACGGCATGGGCATAACTGAAAATGGAGACAAAAACGACCAACTGCTGGAAAAAGATGGTCTGAAAATTTTCATTGATTCTGTAATTTCCGAAGGCCTTTCAGAAGCAACTATCGATTTCAATCAGCAGGGCTTTGTGATACAGGGAAATCCTTCATCAGGATGCTCATCGGGATGTTCATCCGGAGGATGCTGTTCGTAAATAGTGAAAAACTAATTACTCTGGTAATATTATACGGTTTTCAATATAATTTAGAGCAGTTTAGAGTAACAAATATTATTTCATCGGCTACTATTATTCAAAAATAAAATAATATAAGCTGGAGAAAACAAAGTGAATACTGATAGGAGATTAGTTATGTCGCCGCAAATAAATCAGTGGGTTCGCCCTGCCTGAGACCGCCCGGAAGGCTGAGACCACTCAGCTGATGAATACCGTGTAGTATTCTTCCCGGACGGGTCAAAGACAGGACTAATAGGTTTAAACGCTTTATTTGAAGACGCTTACTTTGAAGGCAGGAAACCGGATAAGCTATTAGCAAAAGAAATAGTAAAGAAGCTGTCCGAAAGAAATTATGTTCCTCCGAACAGCATAAATGAATACGAATATATTGTTAATAGTCTCTATGAAGAATATTTCGAAGTAAATGAACGCAATAAAAAGGATGCCTTGAAAGAGAAGTAGTGTCAAAATAAAAGGACAAAACTTTTTATATAGTATAAAAATAAAAAATTAAATGTTCTATATTGCAGTAAAAAATTACTTTTTGTTTTTAGTATTTTGCTATTTTGGCAAATAGTAATTATAAAATCCACCGGGCTGATTATCTCAATTGTGTCAGGCCGGGATAAAGGAAAGGTAATTTCTATAAATGATTAATCTAAAAGCAAGGATCTGAAAATATGTTTATATTCGGGTGGTTAAATAATCAGCTTTTAAGAATGGAATGGCTATCCAGCCTGACGAAAATACTGGTAGAAAATGTATTTGGTCTAAGTATGTCAGAAAGGATTGGAGGCAGCATACATTTTTTTATATATGATGTTATCAAAATATTTATTTTATTATCTGTATTGATATTCTGTATTTCATACGTGCAAAGTTTTTTTCCGCCCGAGAGGACGAGAAAAATACTGGGAAAATATAATGGCCTAACGGCCAATATATTTGGTGCGCTATTTGGAACAATAACACCTTTTTGCTCTTGTTCTTCAATACCTCTTTTTATAGGGTTTACCAACGCAGGACTCCCTATAGGTGTTACCTTTTCGTTTTTAATATCCTCTCCCCTTGTCGATCTGGCATCGTTAATTTTAATTGCCAGTATATTCAACTGGAAAATTGCGATTGCTTATGTGTTTGTTGGGCTTATACTTGCTGTTATTGGCGGAACCATTATAAGCAGGGCGAAGCTGGAGAAATATGTAGAGCCTTTCGTTTTCAGTAATAAAATGGCAGATATAGAGCAGGAAAAATTGACTGCCAGGGACAGAATAAATTTTGCGAAAGACCAGGTAAGGGACATTGTAAAAAGAGTCTGGATGTATATCCTCATAGGAGTCGGGATCGGGGCTGCTATTCATAACTGGATTCCTGAAAGTGTGATTTCAATGGTGCTTGGCAATGATAAATGGTATTCAGTGCTTGTAGCAACAATCATAGGTATTCCGATGTATGCTGATATATTTGGCACTTTGCCTATTGCAGAAGCCCTGGTTTTAAAAGGAGTAGGACTTGGAACAGCATTATCTTTCATGATGGCAGTTACGGCGCTTTCACTTCCTTCAATGATCATGCTGAAAAACGTAGTCAAAACAAAATTATTAGTAATATTCTTCGGCGTTGTATCAATTGGAATAATAATCATTGGATATGTTTTTAATATTTTTGGAAATTTGTTAGTGTAACTTGAACTAATAATAACTTGTTAAAATGTATGTAAATATATCCGGCTGACAATCTGTCTTAGGAAAGCGGATAAAAGAAATAAACTAATAAGGGGTAAACTCATGAAAAAAATAGAAATTCTCGGGACCGGTTGTGCTAAATGTGAAAAGCTTGAAGATCTCGTCAGAAAAGCCGCAGGTGAAATTGGTGTTGATGCCGAAATTATTAAAGTTAAGGATATTAAAAAGATAATGGAATATGGAGTCATGACAACGCCTGCGCTTGTGGTGGATGGTGAAGTTATGGTTGCGGGAAGAGTGCCATCCATCGAAGATGTAAAAAAATATATCAAATGAATGAGTCCGGTTGATAGCTCAATAAAAAAACTTGTAATTTGTATTGAATATAAATTGAATATTGCAGGTATATAATTTTTAGAGGAGAGTGTTGTATGAAGTCTTTAAAAAGGTTCGCAGTTTTTTTTGTCATAATCGCCTTTGCCCTTATAGCTGGCAACGTAGAACCCGATCATTCATCTAAATGCGGCTTCGAAACATCATTCCCATTTTCTCTTTTCACAAAAATATTTGAAACTGCGGCGGAGAGTCCTGCCGGCGATACTCACAGACATGAAACAGATGGAGCAGCTTCCCTTCTGGGCGCTGTTGCATACGCGCAGAAAAAAGCCGCGAATATAAAAGTCACGTTTATTGAACTCGGTTCGGTCAACTGCATTCCGTGCAGAATGATGCAGCCTGTAATGAAGCAGGTTGAAGAAAAATACAGCGATCAGGTTAAAGTCATTTTTTATGATGTATGGACGGAAAATGGACGACCATTTGGGCAAGTATACAAAATCAGGGCAATTCCCACGCAGATTTTCCTTGATTCTAATGGAAAGGAATACTTTCGTCATGAAGGATTTTATCCCTTTGAGGAACTTGAAAAAATACTGAAAAAGGGCGGCGTACGCCGATGATACTTGATTTTTTCACAGCGCTTTCGAACATGCTTTCTTCTTCACCCGGTATAGCGCTTACGGGATCAGTTCTATGGGGCATAGCGAGCATAATACTGTCTCCGTGCCATCTCGCAAGCATTCCGCTCGTGGTCGGCTTTATCGATAAGCAGGGGCAGATAACAACAGGCAGGGCGGCAGCGATATCCAGCCTGTTTTCCTTCGGCATTCTTATCACAATTGGACTGGTAGGCGTGATTACAGGCATACTTGGAAGAATGCTGGGCGATGTTGGGCAGTACGGAAATATCGCAGTGTCTGTTATTCTGATAATTATAGGCATGTACTTGACGGGCATTATCCGCCTTCCTTTTCTTGAAAACGGAATAAACCAGCCCGGCTTTAAAAAGAAGGGCCTTATTGCGGCATTTTTTTTGGGTCTTATATTCGGGCTCGCGCTGGGGCCCTGCACATTCGCTTATATGGCTCCGATGCTTGGGGTTGCATTTAACGTAGCGTCAACAAACCTCGGTTATGCTGTGGCGCTTGTTGCTGCGTACGCATTAGGGCATTGCTCGGTCATAATAATCGCGGGAACATTTACCGAGACTGTAAATCACTTGCTCCGCTGGAACGAAAACTCAAAAGGCGCGCTTATTGTTAAAAAGATATGCGGAACCCTGGTGATCATAGCAGGCATTTATATGATGATAACTTCAGTTAGAACATTTTATTAAACTAAAACATGCTTAAACGAAATATTTATGAAAAATAAATCTAATATATTTTCATGGATAATAATAACGGCTTCGCTTGCCGGTCTTGCTTTGAGCGTGCTTTTGATCTTCGAATATTTCGGCGTATCGCCTGCCGCAGCCGATGCTGTATGCTCTCGCGGGCGCGGAGGCATTAATGCGTGCACCATTGTTTCGGCAAGCCGCTTCGCTGCTTTGAGGGGAGTGCCGCTCATTGGCGATTTACCTGTAGCAGTTTTTGGATTTGTATTTTACGGCTTTATTGCAGCGCTTGTCATTTTACAATTTTTCCGGAAAAACAGCAATGATACACTTCAAATGCATGCCGTCATTTTAGTTCTGTCAGTAGCAGCTCTTCTAAGCGATATCTTTCTATATTTTATTTCCATATTTATAATTAAGTTCGTCTGCCCTCTCTGCATTATGACTTACGCAGCAACAGCGGTCATACTGTTATTTTCGATTATACTGGTTAAGAGCAGTAAAGATTCTGCAGAAGGATCATTTATCGAAAAAATGAAAGATTATCTTAGAAAAGAAATCCTGCTATTCGCAGTTATCGCTGTTGCTCTCGCAGCAGCCGGAATAAGCATTGGCGTAAGCGCGCGCATGATTGCGCAAACAAAGGAATCCTCGACTTATGAAGAACGATTGAAAGGCGCCATACGCCGGTACGAAACTGCAAAGGCCGCTACTATTGATTTAAAAAATAGTATCTATACCGGCAAACAGGATGCCCCTGTAAGTTTCGTTGTATTCTTTGATTTTACTTGCAGCCATTGCAGCGAAGAAATGCTGATACTTGAAGACCTGTTAAAAAAATATGAAAATGCTATTGCAATTTCATTTAAAAATTTTCCATTGAACGGAGACTGCACTGAACTCGAAAACAGTAAAGCAGACAGCGATGCAGAAAGTTGCATTGCTGCTGCAGCAGGTTTATGCGCGGACCGTCAGGGAAAATTCATGGAATATGCAAAACTGCTTTTTAAGAATTATCATAATGAAAAGATCGGTTTTACAAAAAAATCGGTACGGAACGCAGCTCAGACAGCAGGCTTAAACATACTGGGTTTTGACACCTGCTTTTTATCAAAAGAGATAAAAGACCAGCTGTTGCTGGAAATAAAAGAAGCAGAAAAAATCGGGGTAGAGAGTACTCCGGCTATATTTCTCAATGGAAGACTATTGGCCGGAAAATCCCGCAAAGCGGATATGCTCGAAGGGCTGGTGCAGTATTGCCTAAAAAGAAATAAATAAATTTTAATAATTATAATTTTTAGGAGAAATAAAATGTCCGATTCAGTAACAAAAAAACTTTCTTTTCTTGACCGTTATTTAACTCTATGGATATTCCTTGCCATGGCAATAGGCGTAGGACTTGGATATTTTGTTCCTTCAACCGCAGCCTTCTGGAACCAGTTCCAGAGCGGCACAACCAATATCCCCATTGCTATTGGCCTTATACTCATGATGTACCCGCCTCTCGCAAAAGTAAAGTATGAAGAGCTCGGTGACGTATTCAGAAACTGGAAAATACTTCTGCTGTCTCTCGTGCAAAACTGGATAATTGGGCCTGTGCTGATGTTCTTTCTTGCAATCACCTTCCTTGCCGGATACCCGGAATATATGGTAGGCCTAATAATGATAGGCCTCGCGCGATGCATCGCAATGGTAATAGTGTGGAACGAACTCGCGTGCGGAGATACCGAGTACGCAGCAGGGCTTGTCGCATTTAACAGCATTTTTCAGGTACTTTTTTTCAGCGTGTATGCTTGGTTCTTCATAACAGTACTGCCTCCGATGTTCGGGCTTAAGGGCAGCGCAGTGGACATTACAATAGGCCAGATCGCGGAAAGCGTCTTTATTTATCTCGGTATACCTTTTATTGCAGGAATAATCACGAGATTCACGCTTATCAAATTAAAAAACAAAGTATGGTATCACTCAAAATTTATTCCCAGGATAAGCCCGATCACCCTTATAGCGCTTCTGTTTACGATTGTCGTTATGTTCAGCCTCAAAGGCGAATACATAGTAAAAATACCCATGGACGTTGTACGCATCGCAATTCCGCTTTTAATATATTTTATTGTAATGTTTCTGTTAAGCTTTTTCATGAGCAAAAAAGTCGGAGCCGATTATCCGAAATCAGCTACCCTTTCTTTCACTGCGGCAAGCAACAACTTTGAGCTTGCAATAGCAGTAGCTGTCGCTGTTTTCGGAATCAATTCGGGAGCTGCTTTTGCCGCAGTTATAGGCCCGCTGGTTGAAGTCCCTGTGCTTATCGGGCTTGTGAATGTGGCGCTGTATTTCAGAAAGAAATACTTTGCAAAGGCTTAAGCAACTAAGGGGTAAAATACAATCCAAAAAAGAATTATAAAACTCAGTTTAATTGCTGCAGGTGCATTACTGTCAACCGCGTTCTTATCCGCGCAGCCCTCGATTCATTTTGAAAAACTGGAACACGATTTCGGCCTACAGATAAGACCTTTAAATATTATAATTATTAATATTTGGAACCATTATTAAAATGAAAGGTCTAAGAAACTATATTCGACTTGCGTTTTTCATCTAAACAATTATAATTATTTACGCGTTGCCGGAGGCATTATGGAACTTATTCACGCTGACGATTTAAAAAAGAATTACCCTGTAGGCGAAATAACCGTATCCGCGCTAAAGGGCTTGAGTTTCTCGATTGAGACTTCTTCGTTTATTTCGTTCGTCGGGCCTTCAGGAAGCGGCAAGACCACGCTTCTCAACATTCTCGGCTGTCTCGATACCCCGACAAGCGGAAATGTCCTGATAGACGGAACCGACATTTTAAAACTAAACAGAAATGAAAGAGCTGATTTTCGCGGGCAGAATATAGGTTTTATTTTTCAGGATTTTAACCTTATGCCGGTGCTCACTGTTTTTGAGAATATTGAATATCCGCTGATAATGATACAAAACGTGCAAAAGGATGAACGTATAAAACGCGTCAGCAAACTCCTTACTGAGGTCGGGATGGAAGATCAAAAGGACAAGTACCCTGACCAGATATCCGGCGGGCAGAAGCAGCGCGTGGCCATCGCCCGCGCCCTCGCGACAAATCCGAAAATAGTGCTCGCGGACGAACCCACTGCCAACCTCGACCATGAAACCGCTTACAAGGTCATCGGGATCATGAAAAAAATGAAGGACGAGTTCGGCACTACTTTTATTTTTTCCACTCACGACCAGAAAATAGTCGGCGAGGCAGAGATAATTTACACGCTTGAAGACGGCCTGCTGACAGGGAGAAAGGTTATCACGCGAAAGAAAGTAAAGAAACAATCGATAGGAGGGAAAGCTCATGCAAAGCATAATTAAAATAGCCCTTCGCAACCTTATACGCTATAAACGCCGCACCATATTGACAATGTCCCTCATCAGCATAGGAGTTGTTTTCGTAGTGTTATATATAGCGGTTTCAGGATCATTTAAAAGCCTTATAATCGGACAGATCACGGATTCAATGCTCGGCCATGCACAGATACACAGAAAGGGATTTGTTGCCTCAATAGACAATCTGCCTCTTAATCTCACCCTTAACATGCAGGAGTACAGTGTAATTGAAGACATATTAAAAAATCAGAAAAACGTGGAAGCTTATTCCCCGCGCGTAAAGCTGGGAGGCATGTTCAGCAATTTTGCTGAAACAACAAATATACGGCTTAACGGAATATATCCGGAAAAAGAATTTAAAACAACGCCGTTGCTCCCAAAAAGAATTATCAAGGGAAGCGCGTCTCTTAATCGCGGAGAAATACTCATCCCCGAGCTTTTAGCGCAGGGCATGAAGGTGAAGCCCGGCGGTCAGGCTGTTATTATCGCAACGAACAGGGACGGGTCCGTGAACGGGATGCAATTTACCGTTTCAGGCATACTAAGCAGCGTTGTGGGGACTGGCGGCCGGGACGGATACATTAATTTTGACGATGCGGTTGAACTCCTCCGTATGGAAAAGCCCGAAGTCAGCGAGATCGCGATCCGCCTTAAAGATTTTAACAAACTCGGGGATTTTGAAAAGTACATAAAAAAAACGATCATGGGGCTTACGAGTGACAAAAAACCGGTTTACGAAGCGCATACATGGGAAGGCCTTTCACCTTTCGTGAACATTGCGAACATGGTGGATGTAATGACTTTTTTTATACGCATAATGCTCATCGCAATAGTGCTTATAAGCATAATGAACGTAATGACAATGGCGGTTTATGAACGGATAAGAGAGATAGGAACAGTGGCAGCCATAGGCACAAAGCCTGGGAAAATACTTTTAATGTATCTCACTGAAAGTTTCTTTCTTGGGATTGCCGGCTCCGTTACAGGTATAATTCTCGGTTTTATTATAATAGCAATAATAAACGCCGTCGGAGTGACATTTGACTTCGGCAGGCAGGAAGGCCTTGTAATACACGCTTCCCTCGGAGCTATTCAAAGTATTGTTATAATGTTAACTGTTCTTATTGTTTCCATTGCCGGAGGGTTTTACCCTGCATATAAAGCATCCATGATGGAACCGGTCGAAGCCCTGAGGCACGTATAGCATATTGTATTTTCGGAGGACGCCATATATGAAAAAAATAATTCTGTCTTTAATAATACTACTTGCAGGCATAAGCCAGGTTAAAAGCGAGGACAATGAAGGTCTTCTTCGCGAGATAGACAGAAACCTTAACCCGGACTCTTATGAGTCATTGCGAAAGATCGTAAACATTGAACCCGACGGACGGAAGAAAGAGTACGTTCTATTCAGCCTTAAAAAAGGCACAGATAAAGTGATAGCTCTCTTCTTATCGCCCGCAAGCGATAAAGGGAGAAGTACTCTCCGGCTTGGAGACAACATGTGGCTTTATGTTCCCAATGTAGGAAAACCCATCCGCATCACATCCCTTCAGTCCGTTATTGGCGGAGTATTCAATAATGCGGATATACTCGCGCTGGATTACAGCGCCGAATATAATGTCGAAAAACTTGAAGAAAAAGGCGGACAGTATATTCTTAATCTCAAAGCAAAAAATAAAACCGTTGCTTATGACCGGATTCGTTTATGGGCGGATAAAGAAAAGAAATTACCTGTAAAAATAGAATGCATGACTGAAAAAAGCATGCTCATTAAAACCCTTACTTTTAAAAACATAAAAGACTTCGGGGGCGGAATAATAAGGCCGTCGGTAATAGAGACAACAAGTCCTTTGTATAAAGGGTACAAGTCTTTGATGATTTTTTCAAAGATCAAACAAAGGACGGTCAAAGATGAAGTGTTCACGCTGTCGTTCATGCCCCGAGTGGAATCTTTGAGATAAATAATGAAATCTTTGTATGTCCTGTGCACATTCGTCCTTTTCTCTTTCATGGGAACATTTTTATACGCTGAAGAAAACGCGGATTATGATTTCAACGATACGGAATTCGAAAAGAAGTTATTTTCTTTCGCCGGTTATTCAGAGTTTTTCCCTTCGCTTTTTATCGCGGACAGAAAGGCCGCACTTTACCGTCTTAAATATCATGACAATGATCCGGGAAATCCGTACGCGGACGCGTACGCAAGGCTGCAGCCCGAAGCAACACTCGAAAAAGGCATATTCAAGGCATTCGTCAGGGCAAATGGATACGCGGAATACGCTGAAAATGAATGGAATTACGACGCTCTTCTCTATGAAGGCTATGCCACACTCAAACCGAATGAGCATATAATAATAGACTCAGGGAAAAAAACAATGAAATGGGGCAAGGGTTACGCGTGGAACCCTGCCGCGTTTATAGACAGGCCCAAAAATCCCGATGATCCCGAGCTCGCGAACGAAGGTTTCGTTATCGCCTCAACGGACTTTATTTTTAGCTTTAACAGCCCGTTAAAGACCGTTGCGCTTACTCCGGTTGCAGTGCCGGTATATAAAAAAATCAATGATGATTTCAGCGAAACCGAAGACTGGAACTATGCTGGGAAACTCTATCTGCTTTTTTTTGATACTGATATCGATATTATGTTCCTCGCGGGTGACAGCAGGGACGACCGGTACGGTGCCGATATTTCCAGGAACATAGGCACAAATTTTGAGATACACGGAGAATTCGCATATATCCCGGATTATACGAAACGTTATTTTGACAGCTCAGGTGTTGTGCGTGAGAAGATATTCAATGCCTCAAGCGTACTCGCAGGAATCAAGTACCTCACTGAGAAAGAAACTACTTATATTATCGAATATTACTATAACGGCACAGGCATGTCGAAGAACGACATGAAGAATTATTATAACTTTATTGACAGGGCATATTCCTCATATCTTGAGACCGGCAGTAAAACGCTTTTAAACAAGGCATCCATGATAACAGAAGGAAATTACGGCAAGATGAGCCCAATGAAAAATTATCTTTATGCCAGAATAAGCCAGAAAGAACCGTTTGATATTCTTTACTTTACTCCTGCACTTTCTTCAATAGTAAACATTGATGATTCGAGTTTTTCACTGACTCCGGAGTTGCTTTACACGGGTATCAATAATTTCGAATTCAGGTTCAGATACACCTGGCTGTATGGCAATGACAATTCGGAATACGGGGAAAAGCCCGCGGATCATAAATTTGATCTCCGCATACGCTATTTTTTTTAAAACCTTTTTGTTTAAAACTTTTCGTAATCTTCCTAATTTGCCTCTGTCCTGATATTAATTTTTCCTTTCTGAGCAAGCTTAGTGATAAAAAAATTAACGCTGGCTTTTTATTGAAAGTTTAAATTTATTTACTATTGCAGTTTAACAGCTTCGACTTCCAGCCTCACCATGCTAACATGAGCCAGGCCGCACTCATCAAGAGGGAATTTTTGCAGGTACAGATTTATTGTCTTGTGAATAAAATCGTCCTGCTTTTCTTTCGGTATTCTGTCAGTATAAGGCATCCAGGTAGTTCTGAACCAGCCTGCAAGGCCTTCGGCTCCATGCTGTGTCATGTCCTTCCTTATAAGTTCTGCGCGTACTAGTTCAAGGTCTGCCTGCTGCAGCCAGTCGCAATATTCATCAGGAGCAGGAAAATTATAAGGGAAAACAAATTCCTTAAAATACTGCGCCCACTGTTTCTCTTCCATAAGTTTATGAGCAACCTCGATTATATCCTGTGCATTGCCTTTGCCGCCCATCTGAAACAATATCCTTCCGGATTGTTTCAAGCTTTTCTTTACTCCATCCAGAACAGCAGCCTGGTCTTTTATCCAGTGAAGTACAGCATTTGAAAACGCAATATCAAATTTATTTTCGAAGTCTAGTCTGGTTGCATCCATTTTAATGAAAAATAATTCAGGATATTTTTCCGGTGGGTGGTTCTTTTTTGCAAGGGCGATCATGTCAGCGGAGCTGTCAATGCCTGTAACGCTCCCACCGGCCAGATACGAACACAAAAGCGCAGTGACCTTCCCGTCACCGCACCCGATATCGAGTACAGACTCGCTGCCTTTCAGGTTCAGTTTGCCTGTAAGCTCCTTTGCCCACTTGTACTGTGCTTCGGACTGCTTTGCGTAATCCTCAGAGTCCCAGGTATACGATTTTTGATTCCCGTTGCTCATTCCGTTTATTTTAGCCTTCTTTTGATGCTCTGTGCATATACCTAATTATTATTAAGAGTTTATCTCAAAGTCTATTATGAGATCGTAATACGCGACAATATAGCAATATATATATTGGGATGACATCTAAATATTCAGCCAAAATCAATAAAAATAATGCTTATATTTTAGCAAATTTTTATATAAAGCATAATTTTGCCGCAGGTAGTTAAAAGGATATAAAAAAAAACCCTGCAACAAACCAGGGCTTTCTGAGCGGGCGACCGGGGTCGAACCGGCGACGTCCAGCTTGGGAAGCTGGCATTCTACCACTGAATTACGCCCGCTTATTATTTGAATAAGCAATATTATAAATATGAGTTTTTAATTTCAAGAATTATTTTTGAGCTACTGTTCAAGCACAAATTGAATAGGAAGCTGATACACCATTTTAACAGGCTTGCCCTTAACTTTACCTGGTCTGAATCGCAGCCTGTTCGCGACTTTTAAGGCAGCTTCATCAAAACCGAAGCCCGCAGGCTGGGAGACAACCTTTGCGCTTTTTACCGTTCCCCTTTCATCTATCTGCATCTGAAGAGTTACTGTTTTTCGGTAAATGTCTCTGGATCTTGCTTCCTGGGGGAAATAATCGTTCAAATCAAAATCGATTATTGCGATCGGAGGATGGTTAGTAAGTTCGGCAAACATGTACCCGTCGGGATCGGTTCCTGTTCCGGAAATCTTGTTTATGTTCACGTCCGCGTTCTCCGCGTCTGGTTTGTCCTTGCCCGTGCCCTCTATCCATTCTTCTTTTTGAACAGGTGCGGGATTTGTGTCTCCGCCCATCTGTATCGATGGCGGCAGGTCATAGAGAAAATCAACATCCACATTTTTATTTTGCATGTTATTCGCGTCAAAAATCTTATCATCGTCTGAAGCGAATAAATGAATTTTTGGAAGATAATATATGCCGAAAATTGTTGCGTGCAGTATAAATGAAACAATAAAGCAGCGCCTGAACAGATCCATTTGACGGAATTTTTGTATGATTATTTGATGTAAGCTTAATGTCATAACATGATTTGCTGTTTAGCGTTTAACAGATAATGCGATGCGGGTAACGCCTGCCTGGCGGATTAGCCCCATAACGCGCGCGATTTTTCCGTAAGGCAGCCTCTCATCGGCAGATAGCGTAACCCTCATGTTAGGTCTGTACTTTGCTTCCTGCGCGAGCTTTAAAACCATTTTTTCTTCAGTAGTCGGAGTGGTTTCCATCATAAGTTTGCCGTCAACAGTAAGGGCAATCTGCACCGACTGCTGCACATTCGGATCGGCAGCATTGACCTTTGGAAGATTGATGTTTACGGATTCCATTTTTAGGAAATTGGCGGTTACCATAAATATTACAAGAAGCACAAGAAGAACATCCACCATTGGCGTAATATTAATATAACCGATTTCATCATCATCACTGCCCGGTAAAAATGCCATAAGCTGTCACCTCTTTTCATTTCTGGATTTTACAGCAGATTTTATTTTACCTGAACTTAGAGTCGCGCTTATCTCTTTGGAGAATATTTCCAGATGCTGTATGATAATTTTTACTTTTTTTGAAAAGTAATTGTTCGCCATAACAACCGGTATTGCGATAAAAAGCCCGAACGCGGTTGCGTAAAGCGCTTTGGATATGCTTCTCATAACGACTTCCGCGCCTGTGCTGCCGAGAGTCCCCAGACCGTAAAACGCTTTGATTACACCAAGCACAGTTCCCAGAAGCCCGATGAACGGTGCGTTGTTCCCCAGGGTGTTCAGTATAGTCAGCCGCTTTTCCATAAATATTTTTTCTTCTATTATTTTGCCAGCCATTAAATCCGCAAGCCCCTGTTCGTTTTCTTTTTCAATCGCGTGTTCAATTGTAAAGCGCGCGAATCTTGCATATACGTTATCGCCCGCTTCTTTAACCATGTTTGCGGCTGCCTTAAGATCGCGTGTTCTTAAAAGCTTAATCAGCTCTTCGGCAAATGCCGTGATTTTTTTGCTGGAATTTTTTCTAAAGATTATCGCTCTTTCAATGCCTACTGCCAAAGCCAGAATGCTGGCAAAAAATAGCATGATAAAAACAAATGTTTCGCCGTAATCAACTAATATTAGTTCCGACATATACTCTCTCTTGAAAAATTATTAGGACTTACTCTAAGCATCCTGCCAATTTAAATACTGCATTAGCTGTCGCGCAATCAAAAAATATATAAATTTTTCACCTGATATATTAAAAATTTAATAAAATAAATTATCAATATTTTGAATAATACTTGATTACAATTATCAAAAAATATATAATTTATATATAAAAAAATTAAAATTGTTATTTTTAAGACTTTTGCATTTTTCCATGAAAAAAACAAAAGAAAAAATAATAAAAAAAAACGCCAGCAATACGATTTGTAAACCTCTATCCGACAATAATCTGTTATACAGCAATGCAGAACAATACCGCATTATTACAGGCACTTCCATGGACGGCTTTTGGGCAGTCGATATGGAAGGCGGTCATTTTAAAGATGTTAATGAAGCTTTTTCCCGCATGATAGGATACAGCAGAGATGAACTGCTTTCAATGTCCGTCCCCGATATTGTGACTGTGGAAACTCCGGCTGAGATTCAGGAGCATATCCGGAAAATAATAAAAACCGGTTCCGATTTTTTTGAATGGCAATTCAGATGCAAAGACGGCCGTATAATTGATGTTGAAGTTAGCGCGACTTATTACAGCCAGTTGAAACAACTTTTAATTTTCCAGCGCGATATAACAAAACGCAAGCAGGCGGAAGAAGCATTACGTGCAAGCGAGGAACGTTACAGGCAATTGGTAGAGACTGTAACCGATTATATTTACACAGTAAAGATTGAGAACGGCAGGCCGGTAGCTTCTGCACATAGTCCCGGATGTATTGCAGTAACAGGGTATTCGGCAGAGGAGTATGAATCTGATCCGTATCTGTGGTATAAAATGATCCATAAGGATGACAGGGAGGCAGTTACGGAGCAGACAGCCGCCATATTTTTAAAAAGAGAAGCATTCCCGCTGGAACACCGGATTATTCACAAGGATGGCAAAGTCCGATGGGTGAGAAATATGCCGGTCCCGATATATGAAAACGATACACTTGTTTCCTGCGACGGCCTTATCAGCGACATTACCGAACGCAAATATGCAGAGGAAGCTCTGCACATAAGCAAAGAGAAATACCGTAATATATTCGAGAGGGCAATAGAAGGGATTTTTCAATGTTCATTTGAAGGCAAATTTATCAGTGTTAATCCCTCATTTGCAAAAATGCTCAGATATGAATCTCCTGACGATCTTATTGCAAATATCAGGAGTATCCGGAATCAGCTGTTTATACATCCCGAGGAAAGCAGCTCTTTCCTGGTGGCGCTTAAACAGGCAGGGACTCTGTTCGGGTTTGAACATCAGTTTTACCGGAAAGACGGCACAAAAATATGGATATCGTCAAATGTAAATCTAATCCGCAATTCAAACGGCAAAAGCCTGTATATTGAAGGCACATCAATTGATATCACTGAACGCAAACAGGCTGAAGAGGAGCGGGAGAAGCTCCAGTCGCAGCTGCGCCAGGCACAGAAGATGGAAGCTATAGGGACATTTGTTGGCGGGATAGCTCATGATTTCAATAATATTCTGAGCATTATTATAGGTTATGCAACCCTGCTTCAAATGGAACTCGATGAGAATACGGAACTGCACTCTTATGCAGATCTTATACTTTCTTCATCGGAAAAGGCAGCTAACCTGACAAAAGGCCTTTTAGCTTTCAGCAGGAAACAGCCGATGAATTTAAGGCCGTTAAAACTGAATGAGCATATAAAAGGAACTGAAAAAATTTTAAAACGTCTTTTAACTGAAGATATTGTTTTTAAAAAGATTCTAACAAAAGAAAACACCACAATAATAGGAGATACTACACAGATAGACCAGATATTATTCAATCTCGTAACCAATGCAAGAGATGCAATGCCGAAGGGAGGAAAATTAATCATCGAAACCGCTCTTGCGGTTTTTGATAAGGAGTTTCCCAGTCTAATCGGGATCGGTAAGCCGGGAAAATATATTTTAATAACAGTTTCCGATACGGGAGCCGGAATTGATGAAAAGACAAGGGAGCATATTTTTGATCCTTTTTTTACTACAAAAGAAGTCGGCAAAGGCACAGGCCTCGGTCTTTCAACTGTGTATGGAATCGTCAAGCAGCTGAACGGCTATATAAATGTGATCAGTATGCCTGGCATGGGCACTTCTTTTAATATTTTTTTTCCCGTCGCTTCGGGGCCGGTTAAGGAAAAAAAATCCGCAGCCAGAAAAATTAAAAAGGGACATGAGAAAATTATCATTGCAGAGGATAATGAACAGGTAAGGCTGCTTGTAAAAAAAATTCTGGGCAAATACGGATATGCTATAGTTGAAGCAGTCGATGGTGAAGATGCTGTGGAAAAATTCAGGAAGAATTCAAATGCAGATCTTTTAATTATTGATTCAGTAATGCCGAAAAAAAACGGCAGGGATATTTATAATGAAATAATTAAAATAAAACCGGGCGTTAAAACGCTTTTTACAAGCGGATATACACGGGATGTTATTCTCGACAAGGGTATTGAAGATAAAGAATTTGATTTTATTTCAAAACCCATAACACCGGCTAAATTGCTAAATAAAGTCAGGGAGATCCTCGATAGGGAGAGGTTGAAGAACTAATCCGCATCCTGAAAAATGCCTTACATGCAATCTAATTATTTTCTTGATTATGGTGATAAAGAACACTATATTATATTCATAAAGATTAAAGATTTTCCCTTCCTGCATGATTTCATGCTGCTGAGCAGTTTTACTGTTTAGATAAGATTGGGTTTCTTTTAAACTGTTCTGCTTAATTATGAAAGAAAAACAAACGAAAAAGACCGGCGTTAAGCGCAGATCGTCCTTACAGTCTTTGCAAATGAGTGAAGAACGGCTGGCGCTTGCCCTTGAAGCCACTGGCAATGCTTTGTTCGATTACAATGCAAAATCCGGAGTGTTCTATTTAAGCCCGGAGTTGTGTGCTATGATCGGATACGGACCGGATGAGTTATCTTCTTCATTTGATTCACTGATAAGCCTTGTCCATCCTGACGATAAAGAATCCTTAGCCAATATTTTCCTTCAGTATAACGAGAACCTCAGAGATAAACACGAAATTAAAATCCGCATAAAAACAAAAAAAGGCAAATGGCGATGGATATTAAGCCGCGGGATCATAGTATCGCGCGACAGGAAAAAACGCGCACTCAGAATAGTGGGGACTCATGCGGATATTACTGAGTTTCAGGAAGCTGAAAAAATATCCGGAGAGAATGAAGAGCGTTTTAAAGTAATTTCGCGTACGATCAATGAAATGATTTATGACTGGGATCTGGATTCAAGAACCGCATGGCTCAGCGAAGCTTACCAGGCTTTGTTCGGATATTCTGAGAATTACGTAAAATACAACTGGTGGTTCGATAAAATTCATCCGGACGACAGGGAGCTTGTAAATTCGGACATTACTGAATTATTCGAAGGCAATAAGCAAAAAATGTCCTTTGAATACCGCTTCCTGAAAGCCGATGGATCTTACGCATATATACTCGATAGCGCATTTTTATTGCGTGATATAAAAGGAAATCCAAGCCGGATTATCGGCGCAATGATGGATATTACGGGACTTAAACAGGCCGAAAATGCGCTAAGAAGAAGCGAGGCTACATTGCGATCCATAATTTCCACAGCGCCTGTCGGCATTTCGCTTCTCAGCAAGGACAGAAAATTGCTGTGGGTAAATGACAGAAACGCTACTATCGCGGGTTTTACCCTGAAAGAGCTCAGCAAAGATGTCAGACAGATGTATCTTAATGAAGAAGAATATATACGGGTAGGGGAGGTTATTTATAACGAAGTCTGGAAAGGTAATATCGGGGAAACTGATACGAAGTGGATACATAAAGACGGCAGGGTGCTGGATATTCATTTAAGCGTTGCAGCCATTGATCCGAATGACAGATCAGCAGGCGTTGTATTTATTACGCAGGACATTACCGAACGAAAGCGCGTTGAAGAGAGCCTTAAGGCGAGTGAAGAACGCTTTAAGCAGCTTGTTGAATCAGTAACCGATTATATTTACACTGTTAAGATAGAGAACGGCAGGCCGGTTGCCACAACACATAGCCCGGGCTGTATTACAGTGACCGGATATTCCAGCAATGAGTATGAAAACAATCCGCTGTTGTGGTATAATATGATTTATGAAGAAGACAAAGAATCTGTTTTAAAGCAGACCGCTGCTGTGCTTTCCGGGAAAACTGCTGAACCTCTGGAACACCGCATTATACACAAGAACAGCAATGTCCGATGGGTTAGAAATACGCCTGTGCCACGATTCGAAAACGGAAAGCTTTGTGCTTACGACGGTTTGATCAGTGATATAACCGAACGCAAGCATGCTGAAGAAGCATTAAGGATCAGCGAAGAAAAATACCGCGATATATTTGAGAGGTCAGTGGAGGGGATTTTTCAAAGCAGTCCGCAGGGAAAATTTCTTAATGTGAATCCTTCACTTGCATTAATTTTCGGATATGAATCACCCGAAGAAATGATAGCAACTATTGAAGATATTGGCAACCAGGTTTATGTTTATTCCGATGAACGGTTAAAATTCAAAGCAGCCATAGAAGAATCGGGTAAAGTAGTAGGCTTTAAGCATCTCGCCTATAGGAAAGATAAAAGTAAAATCTGGATATCGTTAAATGTTCGTATTGTCCGTGATGACAGGGGAAAAATGCTGTATTACGAAGGCACTGCGCTTGATATCACAAGACAAAAACATATTGAAGAAGAAAGAGAAAAACTTCAGTCTCAGCTCCGACAGGCGCAGAAGATGGAAGCAATCGGTACATTTGTCGGAGGCATTGCCCATGACTTTAATAATATATTGAGCGTAATACTTGGTTATGGATCGCTTTTACAAATGGGCATAAGCAATGATGATCCCATGCATAAATATGTTGATCTGATTGTTACCACATCCGAGAAAGCGGCTAATCTTACCAAAGGGCTTTTGGCGTTCAGCAGGAAGCAGCCTGTTGATCTGAAACCTGTAAATCTGAACGAAATAATAATAGGAACTAAAGGACTTTTAAAACGCCTGATTACGGACGATATTATCCTTGCGGAAAATTTTACAACTGATAATACTACCATTATGGGCGATGTCAGCCAGATCGACCAGGTATTGTTCAACCTTGCAACTAACGCTAAGGATGCTATGCCTAACGGAGGAACATTGACACTGGAAACAAGATGCATTGAACTGGATGAAGATTTTTCGTATATACTGAAGTCCGGAAAAGCGGGTAAGTATGTATTGCTTTCTTTTTCAGATACCGGCACAGGAATAGACAAAGACATAAGAGAACATATATTCGATCCTTTTTTTACAACCAAGGAAGTCGGGAAAGGAACCGGGCTTGGGCTGTCCACTGTTTACGGCATTATTAATCAGCATGGCGGTCATATTAATATATACAGCGAGCCCGGCATTGGAACGACATTTCATATTTATTTTCCGGCATTAGGTGCAAATGTTGAAAGAGAAAATTTACCGGCTTCTGAAATAAGAGAGGGAAAAGAGACAATACTTTTGGCCGAAGACAATGATAATGTAAGACAGCTTTTAAAAACAGTGCTGGAAGCGCATGGTTATTCAATCATAGAAGCAGTAGACGGCGAAGACGCAATAATGAAATTCAAAAATAATAAAAATATCGATCTTTGTATTATAGACTCAGTTATGCCGAAGAAAAACGGAAGACAGGTATATGACGAAGTTATAAAAATAAAGCCGGACATTAAAGTGCTTTTTACAAGCGGTTACACAAGGGATATTGTTCTCGATAAAGGCATTGAAGAGAAGGAATTCAATTTTCTTTCAAAGCCTTTAATGCCGAATGAATTGCTGCAAAAAGTGGGGGAAATACTGGATAATAAATAAGTCTATTTTAAATCATGCTCTTTGAAATAGTTTTCAAATATTTCGCTGTCCAGCTGTACCAGCCTGTTCTTAATTTCCGTAATGCTTTCATAATCATAATTCTGAAACCTGAAATAATCCAGCATCCAGATGTATTTATTCATTATTCTCGGAATAATATTCGACTCTTTTACTTTTTCTCTGCTTAAAACATGAAGATTTTTTTCAAGAGTATAGATCTCGCGTTTAATTGCTTCAATCTGTTCACTGTTTATATTTCTTCTGGCATAAAAAATATCGTTGAGAAATCCGAATACGGGTATCCATTCCCGGATGTCGCCGGCGTCGGGCTTTTTTTCCTTCACAATGGCAATGAGATCCTGAATTGGTTTTGATTTAAGCGGGGTTAAATCGACTTCAGAGGGATTAATAAAAAAGGCTTCCTTAAAAAACAGCAGGCTTCTGGTTATTTCATTGGAATTAAAATATGCCTCACCGAGCAGGGAATTTAGCCTTGCGCTGTTCCTGTTTGAACTTCTGGCATACTCGAGCGTTTCAATTGATGTTTTATACTCTCCAAGGATTAAAAAGCACATGCCCAGGTTCAGCAGAAGATCAAAATTATCCGTTGTGCTTTCCTGTTCCTTAAAAGCGATTTTGTAGTGCTCGGATGCATTAAAGAAAATATGCTTCATTGCCGAAAGGTATGCTGTTGAATCGATCATGCTGTTGCCGGCGGCGTAAATCTTAAAGTCTTCCCATTCGCGCATTAAAAAATCCGCTGTCTGCTTGCCTCTTGAAAGCCCTGACAGTTCGCCGGTCCTGTTAGACCAGAATTTTGCGGTTCTGTACGCTTCTGTAAATCCCGGATAATCAGGATTAATGTCCATAAGATTATCCAGTTGACGTATTGCATCTTTAAAACGTCCCTCTTCAATAAATTGATAAACTTCGTTGATACCGGTTAAAAGAGGATCATCCGAAAATGTAAGCTGGCCGTTATTCATGTTTATAATTCTATGCAAAGGCCCCAATCTTTATATTTGCTGTCATGAGTAAATATTAAAACCTGTCTTTTTAAGGAAATATCATCAACTGTTTTTTTAAATCTGATAATTCTTTCTTCATCCATCTGCTGAAACGGCTCATCAATAATCATTGGAAGATTCATCTTGAAATCGCCTACGGTTTCCGTCAGAGCAAATTTAACGGAAAGGTATAATAAGTAAAGAATGGAATTGTTAATTTCTTCACCAGGCATTTCATTTTTTAATAATTTACTAATAGCATTCTCATTAATTAAATCAGTATACTGATTATCGGTTATAAAATGAAATTTTTCCGCAGCTGTCCTGGCTAATCCTGCGATCTGTTTTTCTTCTCTTTTTGCTATGGCATCTTTAAGCAAATTATTAATATATCCGAAAGAAATTTTATAATTAGTAAGCTTTTGCAAAGCAGTTTGCAGCTTGGTTTGTTCTTCCCTGAGGCCGGTTAGCTCATTGTTCTGAACAATGCCGCGGCTTAATTCTTCGTCAATTTGCATTAATATTTTTTCGGTCCTTATAATGTTTTCTTTCAGTTTTGCTATATCATGGTTCCTGTTCAGTATTAAGATATTAGTCTTGTCCATATCCAAATCGCACTGTGAATTATCCGCAAATGACTTGATGCAGTTGTCGATTTCCTGTTTTATTTCATTTTCATTCGTTTTTAACTTATCTATTTCATTATTAAATGCTTCTATATAATCATTCCCCTTTAAATTTTCCCTGATGTTTAAAAGTTCGGTTTGATTTATTGAGTATTCACCGTATTCTTCAAAATATTTAACCAGGTATTCGTAAATAGCTTCAAGCTTGTATTCATTAAGGATGATGCTGTTTTTCTGTAAAGTTTCCTCCAGTTTTTTTTCCACCCCGGACTTTTTCTTCATTATACGCTTTAAATCGGAAGATCGCATTTTAAGAAAATAATATAAGAGCAGTAAAAGAGAGCTGAAAATTGAAAAAGCCAGCAAACCGACTATAAAATGGGCTTTATATTCGTCTAAAACTGCGATCGGGAATGCGTAGTTCGAAATCCCGAAAAGAGCTGCCAGAATCAGTATACATGAGATATTTATTGATAAAATAATATTTTTAAAATTATTCTTTTTTTCTGACCTTAATAAATAAAAATTTTCAATTTCTTCATGTACGTCCCTTACTTCCCTGTAGCTTTCCTGGATTTTCTTTAAATTTTTAATGTTGCTTTCTTCGAAATTGTAAAATTTAGGATATTTAATTTTAATATTCTCTTCGGTCTTTATAGCTAAATCTATCTTTTCCTGTTCAGCCTGTTTTTCTTTTATTTTGTTTTCAATTGCGGTTTTTATTTCTTCCAATTGTTTTAAGTTATTATGAATGCTTATTAGTTTTGCTTTATTTGCGCGTGCGTCGGACAATCCATTTTCCATGTTTTTTAATTCATCTTCAAGTCTTGTTTTTTCTTTGTTCAGACGCTCCGACTTCGATGTATGGATGCCCGCGATTTGAATTTTCTTTTCAATTTTTTTTAATTCATTTTCATTCTTCAAAATATGATTTATAAAAGCAGTGTCGCCCGGATTTTCGTTCCGGAATGCATTGGAAATATTTTTATGCAGAGAAAAGAATTTGCCTTTGTCATCCATCAAAAATTTTTGTAGAATTTTATAGTCCAGTCGTCCTTTTCTTGCAATATCAATGGGCTCGGGAAGGTAGCAAATATTTAAAAAAGTCTGCATGTCAATTTTACTGAAAAGCCAGGCAGTTTCAGTGTCGTTTTTAGCTTCCAATAATTTAATGAACCATTCTCCGTCAATATTTATGTTTTTTCTTTCTTTATCTGGTAATTGAAATAGTTGTTTTTCACTGCTGAAAGAATATTCCCCCTGATCCATATCTGCATAATTTATAATAAAGGATTCTTTTTTGTCTTTAATGAATCTGTATTGATTGGAGGAATTGTTAAACAACAGCTCAAAATGCATATCATCCCATGCTTTTCCGTTAAGGGAAAATTGTCCGAAAAATTCCCCGAAAAGCGTGTCAATGATTGCCTTTGCAATTAAAGTTTTACCGGACTCATTTTTGCCGTATATAACAGTGATGCCTTTATCCAGCTTAAATTTTATATTATTCAGTAGCCCGGGTTTTGAAACTATGCATTCCAGTAATTGCACAGATCCTCCAGTTTGTAGAATCCGGAATTGAGTACCTTGTTAAATATATCGGATAAAATATCCATGTCAATATTTGCCGGCAGTTCATTATTTTTTATTGCGGAATTCAGCATGCTGAAAAATTCCCCTCTGAGTGATTCCTCGCCTGCAAACTCGCTGATAAAAACATTGATTGTGGGAATTGATGCGTCTTGAATATAAATATTTTTAAATGTTGCATATAATTTATTAATTTCGGAACGGTCGAATTTAAAGTTTCTTTTGCCGGTTAGCTTTAATTTAAGCGCCGAATCGCTTAAATTTTTTTCTTTTAAAATATCCGTAATAGGGCTTGTATCGCTCCACTGACTGCAATCGATCTCAATGCTTTCTAATTTTGCACTATTTACAGTCAGCCTTTTAATCTGATAGATTTCATTATCCTTAATGCTGATAGAAATAGCGTATCTGTCGCCGTTTTCATTGAATGTAACTGCTTCCGGGCTCCCGGGATATGCACCGATGTATCTGCCGTTATATTTAAAGAGTTTAAAGTAATGATTGTGCCCAAGGGCGTAAAAGTCAAAATTTAGCGAAATTATATCTTCTTTATTTATTACGCTTATTTTATTTTCTCGTATTTCTTCTTTTTCATTTAAATTGAAATCAGCATGGAAAAGGCCTATATGAAAACCGGAATCCGAACTTTTTTTTATTTCGGGAATACTGCGTTTGCTGCAGGCGGGAAGCCCGTAAATATAGATATCCTGATTATCGCGGGAAAGATGATAAGGCGAAAAATCCCCATCATCTGAAAATAATTTTGAAACATTCAGTTTTTGCAGTAAAGACGCATTATTTCCATTTAGTTCGCAATCTCCAAGCGTATAAACTATTTCAATTCCGGTATCACGAAGATTTTTAAATTCACTTGCAACAAAATCTATCGATTTTTCATTTATTCCATTGGTGTGAAAAAGATCGCCTGCAATTATGAATATGTCATGGGATTTTGCCAGATAGGATAATTTCTTAAAAGTTTTTAACCTGAAACTTTCGGGTATTTCTTCCGAACCTAGATGTATATCCGATGTTAAGAGAATTTTTACCATTGCATAAACCCGGACTATTATATTATCTGCTGAAACAGGCGCTAAAAGTGCTCTTGTTTAAAGGTTGTGTATTGCGCTATTTTACTTTACAGGCTATGATTAATTTATCGATATGTGCGCTGAATTTAATTAGTTCTCAATGAATAATTGTGCCTTCCCTCTTGATATAAAGATGAAAACCCGCACACAGGTTATCTTTTAGATGAGTTTCAATTAAAAACAATAAGAATAATTAATTATTTTGTTATTTACAAAAAGCAAAATGTTTATAATTATATAACAAAATTTTACTTAATTTACCTCAATTGTTGAATCATTTCAACTGAAGAACAAATTTTTTCTTTGACCGGAATAACAGGTCTGTAACAAGTTTAAACCAATCAATTTTTTGTTGAGAATAAAATGGATGATTCAGATATAATAAAAAAAGAACGGAGAAAGCGGATACTAAAACTTGCCGCACGTCTTTCAGTTTTCCTGCTGATAGGATTGTCGGTATATCTGTTCATTTCTTCAATTATACTTATTTTTCAGACAAAGCCTGATAAAGAAGTAATTGTTCCATACGTTACAGGGAAACGTTTTGCAGATGTTCATAACAGCTTAGTGCATAAAGGGCTTATACCTGAAATAAAACATTATGACGTTTACGACCTGGATAACGGTATTATATTAAATCAATATCCGGAAAACGGGAAAATAGTATATGAGGGACAGAAAATAAAACTTGTTGTAAGCAGAAGCAGTGTATATTTGCCAGTGCCTAACTTGGTCGGAGCAAAACTGCCTTTTGCAGTAAACAAACTGAAAAATATTCATGTTAACGACAGGTCTTATTCTGTGGGAACAGGCGTAATTTCCTATGTCCCGTCCGATAAAATTGCAGAAAGCATTGTTATGGATCAAAGCCCGGAAGCGGGCGCGGAGATTTCACCGGACAGGAAAGTCAATCTGCTTGTTTCTGCGGGCAAAACCGGAACGGATATGAAGATGCCGCAGTTGGTCGGCCAGTCTATTGATTTATGCTTAGATCTTTTAATTTCCAAGGGACTTTCGGTAACTGAAGAAGTAATCGCAACCGACCAGCCTTCTAAAAGCGGCGTCATAGAATCTCAGATGCCAAGACCCGGTGAACCAGTAGAGAAAGGAATGCCGGTAAAATTAGCTGTAAGTTATTTTCATCAGAAAGAAAAGACATATATATCCTATGAAAGAATCACTTACCAGATACCTAATAATGAAAAAGAAGGTATATTTGAAGCTTATGTTGAAGATGCTTTATCAAAAAGAATGGTGTTTTCCAGAAAAATGAAACCCGGGTGGAAAATAGATTTTATTTTTAAACGAAAAGGGGAAGCTAAAATAAGTATAACTAAAGACGGCAGCGTAATTGAAACAATAAATATTGAACCAGATGATTTTAATTAATATTTTTATTTATTATTGACAAAAATGAGGCTTGAGAAACAATCAACCCTTTGATGATAATTTGGAGGTATATAAGGTGTCGGTAAAAATACGGTTACAAAGAATAGGAACAAAAAAGAAACCATTTTACAGAGTGGCGGCTGTTGACAGCAAGAAAAAGAGAGACGGAGAGGTAATTGAATATCTTGGTCAATATCATCCAATCTCAAAAACAGAGCAATTTACTGTTGATGAGAATCGTGTAATTAACTGGCTTAAGATCGGCGCAGTGCCGACTGGAACGATCGAGAAACTGCTGAAAAAAGCAGGTATCTGGAAAAAATTTAAAGATGGTAATGTTTCTGCCGGAGGTACAAATGGACTTTAAAGAGCTTGTGGAGTATATGGTAAAATGCCTTGTGGATAGTCCTGGTGATGTTGAAATTCACGAAGTTGAGGGAGAAAAATCTACAATCCTTGAACTTAAAGTCAAAAAGGAAGATATCGGTAAAGTAATAGGGAAACATGGAAGAATTGCCAGAGCTATTAGAACAATCCTTAATGCCTCCGCTACAAAATTAGGAAAGAAGGTAGTACTGGAAATACTTGATTGAGCGGATCGGACCAATTCTTAAGAATCGCCAGAATTACCGGAGTTCATGGATTAAACGGGCGCTTAAAATTGGAAGTAGTAACGGATTTTATAGAACGTTTTTCACCTGGAAGCAAGTTGTATATAAAGATGGGGGATCATTACCAGCCTTTTTTATGCGCTGAATTTACAGGAATAAGTAAAACTCCTCTTTTAAAGTTAGAAAATATAAACGATAGAGATGTTGCGCTGTCTTTTAAGGGGAAAGAACTATATACAACAATAAGTGAAGCGGAAAAAACAAGGCATCAACTGGGGGATGATGAATTTTATTTTTATGATTTAATAGGGTGCATTGTTTACATGGAAAATAAGATCTTCGGTAAAGTTGTTGATATAATGGAAATCGGAGAGAACAGTATTTTGGTTTTAAACGATAAGAAAGGAAAAGAATTCCTGATGCCGTTTAATGATTCCATGGTAGATACCGGTAATATTTCAAAAAGCAGAATTGACATAAAACCTATTGATGGATTATTTGAATTGGAAGAATAACATCACTTTCGTTTCTGCAAATGGACTGCTGAGAAAGTTAATATAGCTGGGAAGCAAAGAAGATGAAAGTGAGCATAATAGATAAACGCTCATCGAAATGATAAAGACGGATATTTTTTAAAACATTGCAGGCAATCTCCGATAAATGACGATAGAAGGATGCAAACAAAGGATAATAAATATTAATTGAAATTATTTAAAATAATAACTCTTTTCCCGGATTTTTTTTGCAGCCCTTTAAAGTCCAGCCTGTTAGGAAGAGCTATTGACAATCAGATAATTAAAGTTAATATTATTGATCTGAAGTATTTTTCAACTGATAAGTTCCATCGCTGCGATGATGCCCCTTATGGTGGCGGCAGCGGTATGGTTCTTCAGGCGGGCCCTTTGTTCAGGGCAATAGAGTCTGTGAAAGACACGCGGACGAAGGTTGTGTTTACATCGCCCGGAGGAATGCTGCTGAATCAGGAACTGGTAAAACAGCTGTCCATTGAAGAAGATCTATGTATTATTTGCGGACATTATGAAGGGCTGGATCAAAGGGTTATCGATAAATACGTCGACTATGAGATTTCCATAGGCGATTATATTATATCCGGAGGCGAGTATGCTGCTCTGGTAATAGTGGATTCGATTGCAAGGTATGTGCCGGGATTTATGTCTAACCCGGATTCATTAGTGGAAGAAAGTTTTCAAAATCATCTGCTTGAGTATCCCCAGTACACAAGACCTTCGGAAATTGAAGGTTTGGAAGTTCCTGTAGTTCTTTTAAGCGGGGATCATAAAAAAATTCGGGATTGGCGCCTGGAGAAAGCAGCTGAAAAAACAAAAAAAGTCAGACCGGACTTATATAAAAAATATTCAGACAATAAATAAAAAATAAAATAGAGGAGCAACAAATTATGGATATCATTAAGACAATAGAAAAGGAAATTATCCCTGTACCAAAAACAATAAATTTTCAGGTCGGTGATACTGTTAAAGTTCATTATAAAATTATTGAGGGAAACAGAGAGAGGATACAGGTTTACGAAGGTGTTGTAATTGCAATGAACAACAAAGGTATCAGCAAAACATTCACCGTTAGAAAAGTTTCTTTTGATGTGGGTGTTGAACGCGTTTTTCCATTGTTCTCACCCAGAATAGCAAAAATTGATGTTCTAAGAAAAGGCAAAGCAAGACGTGCGAAGCTGTACTTCCTGAGAGAGAGAACCGGTAAAGCCAGCAAATTAAAAGAAAAGAGACCAGGCTTTGCTCCGGTTCAGCACAAAACCGAGGAGACCGCAGCGCCTGTAGAAAATGATTCCCAGAAACCGAGTGAGTAAAATTGCCGGAAGCTGACAGCAAAATATCTTTTTTTATAGAAAAACAGTTATTAAGCAAAAAATATAATATAATTGCAGGAGTGGACGAGGCCGGAAGAGGCGCCCTTGCCGGGCCACTGGTAGTTGGCCTCGTCATTTATGCTAAATCTGTAATTCAAAATTCCCCTGAAGAACTCATTACTCAAATACGCGATTCAAAGCAACTTACACCCCGAAAAAGAACCGAAGCTTTAGATATTATTAAAAGAATGTCGGCTTATGTGGCTACTTCCGTTATTTCGCATCGAATAATAGATCAATTAAATGTTAACAGGGCAACCGAATATGCTGTTAAGCAGCTTATTGGAAAGGCCAGGCTTAAACCCGATGTAATTATTATGGACGGAAATTTCAATTTCAACGTCGGTATCCCTTTTATTCCGGTTATTAAAGGTGATTCAAAATCCATTTCCATAGCTTCCGGATCTATTGCTGCTAAAATAAAAAGGGATAGTATAATGGAAAAATACGATTCAATATTCTCAGGTTATTTGCTCAAAAAGAATAAAGGATATGGAACGCTTGAGCATCTTGAAGCTATTTCGATGCTGGGGCCTTGTATTATTCACAGAAAAACTTATGAGCCGGTAAAAGGTATGATGATAAATTTATAAAACGGTTTTTAATGAAAATTGAAACAAATCAGATTAAAATAACCGGTCAATTATCATCGCTCGATGTATTGAAAAATTTAAAACCCGGGAGTCGCGTGCCTGTAACAATTACCGAAAGGCTGGGACAGAGATATGCTGTTCTTGATATCGGCGGAAGCAAGGTAAAGGCGCAATTCCTTCAGGGCGTTCCAAACTTTTCTAAATTATTCCTTGTTCTGGAAAGCAAAGCAGGCGGTATTTTATTATTTAAAATTGCCGACAACTCACAGCATAAAGATGAATTGATGGAGAGATTGAGCGAATCGACCGTATTTAACAGGGGCAATTTCGGGAAATCGATATATAATTTACGTTCTCAATTAAGAGAAAGCATCGGCAGTATTTTTGCACTTAATAAATCTTTGTTAAAATTTACCGGTTACACTGACAAAGACAATAAAAATGAAAGATTAAAAAATATTTTTAATAAACTTTTGACAAAAGGCGCGGATTATAAAAATTTACTTTTGATTGCCGAACTTCTGGCTAATCAAAATAACAGTATTACGCAACTAGTTAATTATATTTTTCCTCAGATCAGCCTGGATCATCAACAGATATCCGATAAAGATAAACTTAAGCATATAATTAAATATTTTGGTGATTTGATCGATGAATCATTTACAGAAGATGAAAAAGCAGATGCGATCCGGGATATATTAGGAACAATGACAGATGCATCGGAGAAAGGAGAAACACAATTTGGCGAGGTACTATTTTTCGACGATAATAAATTTAAATTGTGCAGATACATTTTATACAATAATAATATCGTTATGTCCTTGAATTTATCTTATCTTGGGTATATAGATATATTAATTAGGCAGGATAAATCGTTCCGTTCAGTTGCTTTTTACTGCGAAAATGAAGAAAGCACAAGCGCGTTAAAAGGCGAAATAGCTGCATTACCTTTATATTACGAAAAGGATATTCGAATCATTTTTTGCAACAATACGGAATCTATTAAAAAAATTATTGAAATTATTTCTGATATAGATTTAGAATATCAATTGGATGTTAAAGCATAACAATAAAAAGAAATTGGGAATTGCGATCGGATATTCTTCAAATAAACCGGCGCCGGAGATTCTGGCGGTTGCCAGAGGTTTTCTTGTTGACAGATTAATTCAGATCGCAAATGACAATAACATAACAATTTACAAAGATTCAGATCTTGCAGAAATCCTTTCTTTTATGAAACCAGGAGACCAAATCCCGGAGACTCTCTTTCGAATAATGTCGGAAATACTGGCATATTGTTACAAGGTTAATGAAAAATTCAGGGAAAAGATGGTGAAAGGCGGACTTTATTAGGTAAAATTCATGAGAAAGATTCAAGTTGAAGAATTAAAACCGGGGATGAGATTCGATAAGCCTGTATATATAGACAGCAATAATATTTTTGTCGGCGCACATATTACAATTAAAGAAGAAGATATTAAAAAGCTTATGCGCTGGGGCGTAAGCGATGTTGAAACTGCGGGGACAATGATATCTTCCAAAGAAGAAGTAAAGCAGTATTCAAAAAGAGCTGAATCCTTGAGCTCAACCGATTCCAAAAAAATCATAGCTGATTACAATAATCTTTTAAAAAAAAGAAAAAATCTTATAGAAGTACATAAAAAGGCGTGTAAAGCGGTCGGCGATGTTTACAGTGCAATAAAAAACAGCGAAAATTTTAATACAGACGAACTTGAATTAGCGCTCGGAGATATAATTGACTTAATCAAAGAAAACAATAATATTTTTCTTTTTCTTTATGGCCTTGATGAAGGGAAAAATTATTTGATGTATCATTCGGTTAATGTGACTTTTTACGCAGTGCTTATAGGCATGGGGTTAAAATATCCGATGGCCAAGTTAAGAGAACTGGCACTCGGAACCCTTCTTATTGACGCCGGCATGGCTAAAATTCCTGTTTACATAACTCACAAGCAGTCGGCCCTTACGGAGCAGGAATTCAACCTGATAAAAACTCATCCGATACATGGATATAAATGTTTGCGCGAGTTCGGGAAAGTTAAGGAATCGGTTGCGCTCATATCTTTGCAGCATCAGGAACAGTTTGACGGCAGCGGATATCCGAGAGGCCTTAAAGGCAACATGATCAGCGAGTATGCGAGAATTGCGACAATAGCAGATAGTTATGAAGCACAGATTGTAAACAGAAGTTATAAGAAAAAGCAGCTTTTTTATCATGCCATGAAACAGCTTGTTGCGCAGGGCAGCAACACATTCGATCCTGTAATCCTGCGTGTATTTATGTCGAAGATGTCGGTTTACCCGATAGGATCGATTGTTGAGCTTAATGATAAAAGCAGAGGCATTGTGATCGGCTCTGCGCCGGATAAACCGCTTCGTCCAATTATAAAACTTATTTACGATTCCGATAGAAAAAAAGTTGAAGATACCGTAATAATCAGCCTGCCTGAAGAAACCGCCTACTTTATTGTCAAGGTTCTTGATGAGAAAGAATCAAACATAAACCTTCTTGAAGTACTATAGTATTTAACTTCTGCTGTTAAAAATGCCGACAGAAAAAAAATCCGGATATAAAAAAGATTTGGGTGATGCAGGAGAAGGAATTGCCGCATCTTTCTTCAAGAGCAAAGGATTTGTAATTATTAAACGAAACTACCGGTTCGGAAAGGTAGGCGAGATCGATATTATAGTAAGGAAAAAGGACTTAATTGTTTTTGCCGAAGTTAAAAGCAGAAATTCCGGTCAGTACGGGGGAGCATATTATTCCATTAACGAACGTAAAAAACAGACCATTAAAAAAGTTGCCAGGCAGTTTTTACACACTCATCCCGATTTTCTCTCCAAAGATATTACTTACAGATTCGATATGATCGCGATCAGTAACGGACAAGCTGAATGGATCGAAGATATTTTCAGGTAAATCAAATGATTATAAAACAAAAAAGGCTATCTCGAATGTTAAGATAGCCTTTTTTAATTAAAATATATAAATAAATTTATTTTATATATTTTTGTAATAATCCTAAATATTTTTCTTTGATTCCTTTATCGCTTATGATTTGATTATACTTTTTTAAATATTTTCCATTATCTTTTTTAGTAAATACTGAATATAATTCAGATTTTGTATTAGGGATTACTAATATTTTAACCTTGTTTTTAATATTCAGTCTTTTTGCTTCATAAATCAATGATAAAGATTCCGGATTAAAAGCCGCATCAATCCGTTTTGCAATTAGCTTGTTAAAATTTGTCGTTTGCCAGTCAGTTGCGGGTACGAGATTCCATTTAATCCTCTTATCTCTCAACGTAGGAGGGATAAAACCATCCTGAAAAAATCCCAGGTTAAGACTAAAAAGATCGTTTACTGAATTAATTTTGTTTAACTTGCTGTCAGACGTTACGGCTATCCCTGCTTCCATTATAAAAAAGGATTCATTCGGGAAATCGAATATTTTCACCCTGTCCGGATTCTTTGCCAGCAGGGCAATTACATTTACTTCTCCGTTTTCCAGAGATTTAAATAATCTTAGTGGAGGCAGCGGGCCTCTCCAGTTTAATTCAACGTTCATTTCAGGAGCTATATATTTTTCCCAGAATTCGATTATGGCCCCGAGATGTTTGTTGTTTTCACTGATGGTGTGAGGTTCAAGCGAAAAATAACCGATGTTAATTTTTTCTTTGCTGAACGATGAGCTTAAAGGAAAAAATAAAAAAAGCATAAAAAGAACAAAAATATAACTTTTTTTTAAATTTAAATATTTATTCATTATGCCCCCCATTTTTTTTAGTTTTGATGGAGAAATTATAACTTATAATATTAAAAAGTCAAAGAAAAATATTTTATAAGTAAAAATTTTTTAAATAAATATTCTTCTTTTTTATTTATTAGTTTTTGTTGCGGACAATTTCAGGGGATATATTCATAAGCCCCCAGGTCGAATCCGTTGCCGTTAGGCCTTGTGTTTTCTTCGATATCTTTTAAGGGAGCAGAGTCTACAATACCTGTATCAATCACCGACGGAGCGTTCGCTCGTAAATGAAGATCGAATGCAGGGACTGATGCAGTAGGCGGATCAATGAACAGGCCGGGATACCCGGTAAAGTTTTCTATTGCATAATTATGATCTTCTGTTATGTTTTCCGTAATAATAAAATTAGTCGCTATATTGTTACGGACAAGACAGTTCCAGCTTGGGGTGCCGTCTTTGTGCGGTACAATGGCTATCCAGGGCGGACCCGGGCTCTCATTGTTAAGGTCTATAACTGTGTTGTTAACTATTCTGCAGTTGACAGCTCCATAAAGCGAGATACCGTGCCAGTGGTCGGTAATTACGACATTATTTTCAATTATCCAATTAATATAAAAACCGTCGAAACAACCGATTCCCTGAAGAGTCCCCCTGAAAGGCTGATTCGGATCAGAATAATTTATGATAGTATTCCCGCGCAGCACAACGCGCTCCCGCGGCGGGTCGTCATTGATCGACCATGACTGGAACCCGTCGTCATGATTCTGGTTAACCGCATAGCAGTTTTTAACAATATTGTATTCAAAAAAAAGATCATTGCCGAGTCCCCGCATTCCGTCACCTGCAAAGTTTTCGACCGTGTTTCCTTTAACCAGGGCAAAGTTCCCGGATACGGTTATGCCGAAATTGACATTAAGCAGATTATTATTGCGTATTGTCATATTATTGCCGGAAGCTGAAATTCCGTTCCATGGGAGCGCGTTCCACTGTTCCAGTGTCCATGATGACGAATCTGCAGCAGATTGAATGCTGCAATTGTCGAGCGTAATATTATATGCAGGTCCGTGCCACCCGCTTGATTCAAAAGACACTAGGGAGGCGTACAGTTCCGCGTTTCCGGATAACGGTATCACCGAGAGTCCCTTGAAACGCCATCTGCAACTCGATTGAACATGTAGCCGTGTTACCGTGGCGCCGGTTTGTGCAATTACATTGATGTACCCTGTATTAAAGTAATCCTGAATAAAAATATTCCCGTGATTTCCGCTCTTAAGAATGATTGTATCGCCTGCTTTTACCGGGGCGCCCGGGTTCTTTACTATCATAGCAATGCCTGCTGCATAAGGATGGCCTGCGGGTTCCATCGATTCGATTTTGCCGCTTTCGATTACTTCTTCGAACGTTGTCCATGGAAGCGTCTCTGTCCCGGGATTGTTTATGTTTCGATCCATATGACCCGGATCAACATAAAATACGCTTCCTGTTATTTCTGTGTTTTCGGTATTGATTTCCTCCGGATATGTATTGCCTTCGTAATATGGATATTCCTTTGGCTTATCCTTATCATTGCAAGAGCAGGATTGAATTATAAATATAGTTAATATAATTAAAAAATAAGATATTATATTATGCTTCATATAACAGGATCTTTTAAATGACAAAATATTTATACAAATTATAGATAAAGGTTTGCACACGAATATGGAAAATTATCAAATCAATATAATAAAATTTCGTTAAGCAGGCAAATACTTTTATCAATAATTTAGAGTGCGTTTAAAAACCTTTGTTATAATATGAATTAACATTTTTATTAATATTATCTGCTCCTGGACACATTAATATTTATGATATGTCCGAAGTTCATTTGTTATGTTACAGTGGTTATGGGAGTCACTTAATCCTTTATCATTCGGGATATGCATTCTTTAATTATTCCTTGACATTAATGATTGACGGCCATATATCTAAAGTCCTATTCATATATCATTTCTTTTCATCACAAATAATTTAATATAAAGAATCAACTGGGGGGATTGTATGAAAAGATTCTTATATTTTTTAATTATTGCGTTCTTTTTTATTGTTACTCTTTTTCCGGTAAATTTAACTGCCGCAGACAAACCGATCATAATAGGCGCGCCTCTTTCAACAAGCTTCCTGTATGGCTGGGATGCCGAGCGCGGGATGAAGCTTGCAGCTGAAGAGATCAACAAAGCAGGCGGAGTGAAGATCGGCGATGAGATGAGGCCTTTTAAGATTGAGGTCGCGGACACGAACGATCTTGATGCAAATGTGCCTGTAACTGAAGTTCTTGAAAGTGTTGAAAAACTTATTGTTGAAAAAAATGCGGATTTTATAATCGGGGGGCCAAACCGTTCCGAAGCTGCACTGGCTGCAATGGACATTATGAGTAAATATAAAAAGGTAAGCATAATCACTACAGGCGTTCTTACTCCCGCATATTCTGTAAAAATAACACAAAATTATAAGAAGTATAAATATTGTTTCAGGAATACAAGCCATGTCGGAGTAATGATGGGCGAATTCGTTGCTCTTCTGGGAGATATTAAAAAAAATTACGGCTTTGATAAAGTTTACATTATGGTTCAGGATGTGGCTCACGCCAGGGGAGGCGGAGAGGCCATGAAAATGGCGCTGATTTCAAAAGGATGGACAGTAATTGACATGAAGATATATCCGACCGGGACAGGCGATTTCTCAGGAGGGCTGAAAGATTCAGCTAAAAAAGGCGCTAATCTTCTTTTTCTGTGGATGGATATGCCGGAGAGCGCTATATTGCTGAAACAGTGGACCGATATGAAACTCCGATCTCTTCCGGTAGGTTTTGTAAATGTCGCGGAACAGCCCGGTTTCATGAAGGCAGGCGGCAAAGCTGAGTATCTCATAGTAAATCTTGTGAACGGCGGCAATGCACCTGCAAATATCACTCCATGGACAATGAAATTCGCGGATGCGTATAAGGCAAAATGGGGTCTTGAGCCAGAAGGCTACGGTACTTCATCAAGTTATATGGCAGTATACCAGCTTAAGGATGCGATTGAAAGAGCGAACAGTCTGGACAGTGAAGCAATAGTAAAAGCCCTGGAAGAAAGTGATATAACAGGCGTTTACGGCAGAATGAGATTTAATAAGAAATCGCATCAGATTATTTCGTCGCTTGATCCGAAACAGGGAGCTGTTACCGGGATTGTTCAGTGGCAGAAAGGAAAAAGAGTGCAAATTTTTCCTCCTGCTGTAGCAGAGGGAAAGGTTAAAGTTCCTCACTGGATGGAACAATGATATAATAAGTTCCTATTTTAATGAGAGTGTAAAAAAGATTGTGTAAACAGCCATAGAATAAATAATTGAAGACAGAGGAGAAGAAAATGGCTGAAGGAAAAGAAATAGTAGAAGAACTGTTAAAGCAGATAGATTTTAAGAATTTAACAGTAAATCAGAT
>JAZDKB010000044.1:0-78741 GCA_043803405.1 Spirochaetota bacterium
TGGGATGAAAATCCCCCTAACCCCCTTTAAAAAAAGGGGGTAAAAAGCTTTCAAACCTCCTTTAATAAAGGAGGTGGCGAGCGTAGCGAGCCGGAGGATTTAATCCGGAGCAGGAATTTCAGAAGTTATATTTAGCATGAGGCAGCCCTGGGCGTGAGGGGTAAACAAGGCAGGGGGCTGCAACCCCCTGCCTTGCCGTGCGTGGCCGCACTTTGCTTTCAGGATTCCGCGGGGGTAGGTTCCGGGTTTCCTTTGACAACTGACATGTATTGTCCCGAACTAAGATTTATTTTAATAGTTATGGGATTCATTTTTATATTAATTAAACCAGATAGTCGGCCAGCCGACATAGACCGATGCCGCATCATTGTAAATTCCCAGCCAGTCGCCGTTTGCCCCGGCGCTGTATCCGTCGCCGTTTGTGTCGCCCTTGCGGCTGTCGTCCTTAAAGGAAGTAAAGGCAACGCCCGCTCCATTGTGATTAGCAATGGCAGAGTCTCCGTCTTCAAGGTTAAGAACATTTGCGGTGAACTTTATTGTTACGTTGTTGCCGAGAGTCAGCGTACAGCCGGAGTTCACCCATAAGCTGTTGTCGTACATTACGAAAGCGACTTCCGTCTCTGCCCATGTTATGTTGTTTGCGAAATCATCGCCGGCGTGCAGAAATATACCGTTATATGTATTGCCGGTTGCTCCGCTATGAAATATATTAGAATCGTCAATGTTTATCTTCGAGCTTATTGATAATGGCAGGATATTGTCATAGAACGTGTTGCCTGTAATGATTGTGCCTGTTTCCGCAAGGTTAGCATCCAGAGCGCCGAAATAAAAATCATCAAACTTGCCGCTGTTATTATGTGCAAAAATACAGTTTGTTACCGTTGCGGTTTGGTAGTAAATACAAAGCGCCCTGTTGTCTCCCGATCCACCACCGTAGTAAAATTCGCAGTAATTAAATATCGATGCATCTGCGCCGTTTGTGTTAATACTGATCCAGTCTCCTTTGGCTGGCGAACTCGCCGAGCAATCGTCATTTGTATCGCCGCCGTGTGCGTCATCTTTGTATGAAGTAAAGATTATAGGATCGACAGAGGTTCCGTTCGCCACAATTCTGCCGTTCGAGCTGTCCAGTATCATATAAGGGCCGTCATCTGGATGAAACTTAACAATTGCTCCGGGTTCAATGGTCAGGGTATCCATAACATAAAAATCATATTTTTTAATAAGATATACATTGCCTTTAATCCATGCTGCCGGTGATGTAATGTTATTAGTTATTTCTATTACCGGTAATGCAGATGAAGCGCAAGGACCACTCCCGCCGCTGCCGCTATCTCCTGGACCGCATGCCGTAAAAACTACCGCAGAAAAAAGAGACGCAATAAATAATCTTATTATAGTGTTCATATATCCTCCTTAAATTAAAAAATATCTGAAAGATAATAGACGCTTGCTTTTAGCTTATCCTTCAGTATGTAGTTCTATTTTTAGCGGAATCGTCACAAAAAAAATTTACACAAACAGAACAAATAGCTGCGGCCCCTTGTTCTATGGCAGCGCATATAAGCAAAACAAAACCGGCGGATTGCTCCGCCGGTTTTGTTAAGGGTTGGAGGTGTATGCTTATCTCGATATTTTAAACTTCATATCGATTTCTAACTTTTAAAACGCCTGTATAGGACGTACAGAATATGAACTGATTTTACTGTCATAATCTGTGCCGACTGTTGACCATCCTGCCATGTCATTTTTCAACTATTATTCTTATATTCAAATTGCCTCCCAGAGTGTATTCCGCATAAGGACCATTATCTATTGAGATCCAGTTTTTATTATCTACAAGCGGACCGGCATCGACAGAACTTGCATATACTCCATTTATCGATGTAACATAACCGGCCCAGATTTCAGATACGGAATCAATTACAAATGGATTTGACAAAGTAATAGTATTCCAGCCTTTATTAAAAGTGTATGTTTGCTCAAATAGTATTATCCCCGGCGCTGTTGTTGTACCTTTTCCGTATATCCGGACTGTGAAACTATGCGTTGCGGGATTATTTCCAATATTGAAATAATTGATTTTCACCTTAGTTATCTTCCCGCCTATGTAGGGCATTAATTTAGCATTATCCAGATAAACAAGATATTCATTTATATGATTTAAATTTCCCCAGCAATTGGATGGATCACCATCGTAACCGATTTCATGTTCTGATGCAGATGGACTTGAAGATTCTGAATCATCACTGCCGCAGGCTAAGCGCTATTGTTGTAATAAGTATTAAAACAAACATAACTTTAAAATATATTTTCATACATCCTCCTGAATTTATTAAATGACGATTTTGTTAAAAAGCACGGACAGGACGAACGTAATAAGGAGTATTTTTCCCAGTTCTTGTTTTGTTGTAAAGCTTTGCAACATACGCTGTGTTTGCGTCTATTTCAGATGAACTCCAGTAATATTCATTTTCATAACCGTCCATGACGCTTATTTGATTAAATAAATCTTCAAGTTCATCAATAGATGGAAGGAACCAGTCTGTTTTACCTCCGCCATTATAGTCTCTGCAAACTTTTGCGGCACTTCCAGTATGTCCGGGTTGTGCCATAATGGCATTGGAATTTGCCAATCCTGTCCCCGGTTCAGTTGAAGTATTTCCGTTAAAATTCCACACTTGATAGTCGCCCTCTATCCAGGTCGGCTGAGGATCACCGGAACCATTCGGATTCCAGTTTGCAGGTGCTACTTCCATTCCATGCACCCCGCCGTTTGTTATGTAAAAGACAGTGCCGACTCCGCTGGGGCCTGTATCTCCTATAGCGTACGTTGCGGCAGGCGGATTATCGCTGCCGTCGTCTCCTCCGCAGGCTATAAACAAAACTGCTCCAAACAGCATTAAAGCGAACATAGTTTTAAAATATTTTTTCATACATCCTCCTGAATTTATCAAACTGATATTATCTTCCGCCTCTTACAGCCCAAAAATAACTTGAATTTGATTTTATAACATCCTGGGATATTCCACTGCCGATCTGTAACGGCCAGACATTCGCTGTATTCGTACAATTGGTTGTAGAAGACCAGTAATTTGCGTTTGCAGCATTTTCAAAACCCTGGCTGTTGAGCCAGGATGCATTGTTATTTGATTCGAAATTACTAAGACTCAATAATTCGTTTCGGTTAGGCATGCGCCAGTCGTTATAACCGCCTGCTGATACTCCTGAACAGGATACGATAGCATTCGACCATGTGTTTAAAGTAGTACTTACTGTTTTCTGCCAGATCAATCCTGTTAAATAATCCGTAATTGTACCGTTGCCGTTATCATGGAACCTTGGATTCGGCCAGTCATAGCCCACCTGCAGGTTGCCGTCATCCCCGTCAGCATATTTTGTTGTCTGCCCCGTTTTAGGAATTTTAGGCGATGTGATGCCGCCGCGTACCGGCCACACGATAAAATAGTCGCTGTCTTTTGTGCATGGGCAGGTGTATCCACTGTTAATCCACATCCCATTAGCATAAATTGTGTTACTTGAATATGTTGTTCCGCTCCAGTAAATAAAATTTACATTGGTAAAGTAACCATGATCAGTCAACCATTGGGCAGTGTCCGCTCCCATGTTTGTTATGGAATAGAACTCATTAATATTCGGCAAACGCCAGTCATTATGCCCAAGGTAATTCTCTGTATTCAATTTTTTAATATAATCAAGCGCATGCAGCCATGTGACCATTCCGTCATTCGAAGTTGTGCCATCCAGATCAAAATTATAATCAGGGCTGGTAGGAGTCGTACTCCTGGAATACATAAGATTGGCATCGCGTGCCCAGATAAGCCCGGTGAGATTGTCTGTAACACTTGCGCTGTCCGGATTTAGCGTAAAACGCGGAGAAGGCCATACAGCCCCTTTCTGCAGGGAACCATCCTCTCTAGTATTAAGAGTGTATCCGCTTATTGCTCCTGCACCGGTTTTAGGTATCTCATAAACCCAGCTTGTTGTTGAGTGGGAAGAATCGTCTCCTCCGCAGGCTGTAAACGCCAATGCGGCAAAAAGCATTAAAATTGCAATAAATTTGAATTTTGATTTCATCTTTCCTCCGAAATAATATTTGAATCCTACTATATAAGAGATATAATAAGTGTGCATATACCATCTTCCCGGGCGCAGGTACATTTGCCTTAAAAGCGCCTGGATAAAACCCGAACAAAAATTTAATCGGCAGACCTCGCAAGACGGAAACCCAGAGTATTGTATTCATTATATGGGGAATCCTGCCCCCCGCTGTATCCTATCTGTAAGGTACTGCCCGAAAATAACCAGGCTCCTCCCCGTATTGCACGACTGGCTCCACTATTCCCATAGCACCATTCCCACACATTACCGGATATGTCATAAAGTCCCAGAGCATTGGGCAAAAGACCTTTCACTGCATGAGTGGAGGATGAACTATACCAGGCTACTGCCTGATTTGCTCCTGTATTTGTGTAATCCGCCATAGCGCCGCTGGCATAATTGCCTGGATAATACTCTCCCATGTCCGATATATCGCCGTCATTGTTTGCGTCATCTATATACCGCGCGGCAAGCTCCCATTCAAGGGCAGTAAGCATGCGGAATCCGGTAGCAGCGTAATTTTCCATGTCAACATTTCCATTGGTCGCGGCTTTTATATAGGGTTTATCCTCACTTCCGTTAGTTGTGTCAACAGAAGCTGTATTTGTCGATATACGTATGGGTATTGTATAAGCAGAATCGCTGTAATAAGCGCATGTGTAACTTGTGCTGTTCTTCTCGTTATACCATTCAGTTGCAGCGTTGCACCAGATTATGGCATCACGCCAGTTGATCATTGTTACAGGCTCCATAGTTAATGGCGAAGCAGCGCCTCCGGCACCGTCATTGCCTTCAATTCCTGTGTTTGCAAATGTATACGCATTTGTTACTCTACTAATCGCCCATTGACGAACTGTGTACCATAACTCGTAAGTCACCTCGGTTTCACCTATCCAGAAAGCTTTACTCACTGTAGCAGTTCCACTATCATCCGTGCCTGTCTTAAAAGTCTTTCCAGGCACATAAGACATCATAAAGCCTGCGCCATCTGCATTGTAAAAAGATATATCTCCTGCCTGCAATCCTTCATCCTGATAAATATAAGAGCTTTTATCATCTCCCCCGCAGGCTGTGAAAACAAGCGCCAGCGCAGTGATCAGCATTAAAGAAATTGCTTTTAACAAATTTTTCATACATCCTCCAGGATTTTTATAATTATTTGATATGATTATAGTTTTCTTAAAAACATACTCTTCAGTGTGTAGTTCTCTTTTTGCCCAGATCGTCACAAAAAAAATGAGCTTTTTGTAAAACCGGCAGGGCAGGCCGCCGGTTTTATATATAATATAGGCTGTCTGCTGCTACTGGCTAAGCCGCGCAAAATATGATTGCAATTCTTCAGTCCCGATATAGTTGAAAGACCCACCTGCGTACATCGAGCTCCCGCTTACCGCAAGAGCAAGTACAGCGTCATTTGCGTTGGGATTCCACGAAGTTGCATTTCCAGTAACTGTGTCCAGAGCTGCAATGTTGTTTCTGGCTACCGGGGTAGTGCCAATTTCCGTGAATCCCCCTCCTGCGTATACTGTACTTCCGCTTATAGCAATAGAAAATACAGTACCATTCGCGTTAGGGTTCCATGAAGTTGCATCTCCAGTCGTTACATCAAGTGCAGCAATATAGTTCCTTGTGGGCGTATTGCCTATGCTTGTAAAATTCCCTCCGGTATAAACCAGGCTTCCGCTTATGGTAATAACATATACAGTACCATTCGCATTAGGGTTCCATGCGGTTACAGCTCCTGTCGAGTCAAGTGCTGCAATATAATTTCTTGCTGTCGGTGTGCTGCCTATGCTATTGAAATCCCCGCCTGCATATATAGTGCTTCCGCTTATGGCAATAGCATATACAGTACCATTTGCGTTGGGGTTCCATGAAGTTGGAACTCCGGTCGCAGAATCAATCGCGGCAATACGATTTCTTGCTATTGGCGTGCTGCCTATTTGTGTAAAGAAGCCACCAATATATACTGTGTTCCCATTTACTGCGATAGCATAAACAGGACCACCATTTGCATTCGGATTCCATGATGTCACTGCTCCGGTTGTTGTATCAAGCGCTGCAATACAGCTTCTCGCTGCCGGTGTGCTGCCAATGCTTGTGAAAGCTCCACCAACATACACAGTGCTCCCGCTTACAGTTAAAGCATTTACAGTGCCGTTCGCATTTGGATTCCATGAGGTCACTGTTCCGGTTGAATCAAATGCGGCCACATGGTTTCTTGTTACAGATGTTCCGCCTATGCTTGTGAATTCCCCGCCTGTATATACTGTACTCTCGCTTACCGCAAGAGCATATACATATCCATTTGCATTCGGATTCCATGAAGTTGCAGCTCCAGTTGAATCAATTGCAGCAATATACTTTCTTGCTGCGGGCGTATTTCCAATATATTGAAAACTACCTGCTGCATAAACAGTATTTCCGCTGATAACAATAGCATAGATGGCACTGTCCGCGCTGGGGTCCCAGGAAGTTACATTGCCTGTACCTGCGTCCAGAGCAGCGATATGATTTCTTGCAGCTGTTACAGCGCCTATGCTTGAAAAATTTCCTCCCGCATATACAGTTGTACCGCTTACTGCGAGAGCTGTTACATATCCGTTTGCATTGGGATTCCAGGCAGTAACCTGTCCCATCGAATCCAGAGCAGCAATACGGTTTCTTACTGCAGGAGTGCTGCCTATGCTGGTAAAATGTCCGCCTGCGTACACAGTGCTGCCGCTTACGGTTATAGAACTAACTAACCCATTTGCGTTAGGGATCCATGTCATTACAGCCTCTCCGGTAGATGCATCCAGAGCAGCAATATTATTTCTTGTCATTGATGGGCTTCCTATGGTTGCAAATTGACCGCCTGCATATACTGTACTTCCGCTTACTGCAATGGCATGTACAGTGCCGCCGGCATTCGGGTTCCATGAAGTCGGTGCACCTGTAGATGCGTCAAGGCAGGCAATTCTGTTTCTTGTTACAGGCGTGCTGCCTATGCTTGTAAAGTTTCCGCCAATGTATACATTGCTGCCGTTTACTGTAATAACTTTTATTTCGTCATTTACGTTAGGGTTCCATGAAGGATCAACAGTGCCGTTTGAAAGTATATGGGCAATGTTGTTGCGGGCCAATCCGCCTGCATAAGTAAATCTGCCTCCAATGTACCAGCCGTTTGCGTTATCGGATGCAACAGCCGTAACATATCCCTTAACCTGCGGAAAAGCTGAAGCAGGTTTTCCTGTGGAAGTATCAAGCGGAACACATGGGCCTGTAAACGGCCATAATTCTGTAAAATCTCCGCCAATATACGTGGTTCCGTCCGGTCCAACTGCAATTGCATTAACCATGCCGTTAGGCGCCATAACCGGAGCTGGACCGGCTACTCCGCCGCTGTCGCTGCTGCTTCCTCCGCCGCAGGCTGAAAAAGCAAGCGCCAGAGCAGTGATCAGCATTAAAGAAATTGCTTTTAACAAATTTTTCATACATCCTCCAGGATTTTTATAATTATTTGATATGATTATAGTTTTCTTAAAAACATACTCTTCAATATGTAGTTCTATTTTTGCCCAAATCGTCACAAAAAAAATGAGCAAACTGCTGTTCTTCCGGATAACAGCGATTTTATATCTGTTATTTGAAAGTATGAAAATCAAGTTGACCGGTCAATACTGCAAAACATACTCAATTTTTAATTGACTTTATTAAGGGAATGCCCAAGAATCAAAGGCAGCTTTATTATTATTTCAGAGTACTTTGATGTAATAGGCTGATAATAATGGAATTAGTTGATAAGAAGCAGCTTTCAAAATCCCGGTGGTTAAAAGCAAATGACTTTCTGTTGTCGGTCAGCTCCGCGGATTCAATCAAAGAACTGAACACCGGTATACTTGAAGAAATACCTGCTCTTATTCCATTCGGGAATTCCGGAATATTCATGGAATTGAGCGAAAACTTTATACCTACCATAGTGGAATCCGTCAATTCGGCAAAAAAATGGAATGATTCATTTAATGAATATTATTATAAAATTTCCAATTCTCCCGGCTTTGATAAAAATATTTTCTATGCAAATATACGTGCATTAAAAAGGTATCATAATTCCGAATATTATAATGATTTTCTGGTTCCGCAGGATATAAGCTACAGTGCCGGATTTATGATATCAGCCCTGGGGAATAAACCAAGCCACATATTCGTGCTGAACAGAACAAAAGGCGAACGCATGTACACCGAAGAAGAATTATCTCTTATGAAAATTATAGAGCCTCATATTTCGGGCTATTACAGGATGCTCTCCCTGCTGGAAAGTTTTAAAAAATTACCAGTCCTGATGTCGGAACTTGAAACAGACAGCAGGCTGCTTAGCAGGAGAGAAGCGGAGATAACCCATCTGCTTTTGCAGAGACTAAAACCTGACGGCATTGCAAAGGAACTTAAAATCAGCATATTGACTGTGCGGAAGCATATACAGAATATTTATGAAAAATTAAATGTATCGGACAGGAAGCAGCTGTTTCAGAAGATACATTTAAATTTTAATAAGAACGATTAGCAGCTAAAGCAAAACCTGCGGCCGCTTATTCTATCGTTGAATTAATGACATCGCAGGGAGTGTCGCTGTGCATGGAGATGCCCGGATATAGAACATACCACCAGCCGCCTGCGTTGTTTCGTATTGTGCTGTTCTCGATGCGGATGTTGCCCGTATGATCGTTTGTGACAAAAAAGATGGCTGAACCGTGCGTGGTTACGGAGTTGTATTCTATGAGAGTGCCGCAAATGGAGAGAGTCATTGTGTTGCCGTCATTATAGATCGCGCCCCCGCTCCCGCCGCCGGGAGTGCCTTCGCTCGCGGGATTGGCGCCCCAGCCCGTACACCGGTTATACGAGAACACGCTGTTTATGATAGTCCACGATACGCCTATGCTGCTTAAGCCGCCGCCGTTTGCCCCCACGTTACCGTAGCCGTTGTCCCTGCCTCCGAACGTGCAGCCTGTTACATACACAGGCCTGTCCTGGTACTGATCGAACACGCGCACTGCAGCTCCGCCCACGTCCGGCCCTTCACGCTGGCACGTATTGTTAAAGAAGCGGCAGTTGACCATCTTGAACTGCCCGCCGCGTACCCAGATGGCGCCGCCGCCGTCGTACTCTGCTTCGCACATTGCATTGCCGTCAATGAAGGTAAGGTTCTGCACAGTGAGCCTTGGTGTTTCCTGGTCATTGCAATAGCTGCTTGTCCACACCTGTTCAGGATCGCAGGTGTTCATGTACAGTATGCGTCTCTTGCCCCCGCCGCTTAAGGTTATAAGTCCGCCTCCGTCAATTACAACATCCGGTCTTTTATCATTAAATACTTTAGCTGTCCTGTTTAAGGTTATCGTTAAGGGACTTGCTCCGCAGTTAAAGACTATCTTTCCTCCCCTTGCTACCGCGCTTACGAATGCTTCGGATGTGCAGCTTCCCGGAGTGCCGTTGCCTACTGTTTCATCCGGCGCTGTAACATCTTCCGCGTCAGCGGCCGCAGGAACAGCGCAGTTACCGGAGAGATTTCCGGCAGCAGGTCCCGCAAGCGGATCTGTGCGCGGATCGGGGCAATATTCGCAGTTGAGAGAAGGTTCTTCCCCGCACTTACAGCTGTATCCTCCAAAAAGAATTAGCGCGAGAAAGCAGGCAATTCCCGAAATGTATAATAAATGTTTCATAATAGTATATTATGTTAAAATATTATTACCTGCAGTCCAGTGATTTTTAATATTTTCCCGAATGATATATCTGTTTACGATTGCATTAGCACTTCATGCTTGTTGCAACTTTTCAGAACCAGCGGCAGAAGCCGCATGCTGAGCGAAGATGAAGTTCTTAGATTTGGGGCATAATAAATTCACACAAAAGGCGGTCTTGCAACTGCCTTTTGTATTAAAACGCGCCTTTGCCGCTTACGCAGCCGTAAAAACAAAACCGGCGGGCTAGGCCGCCGGTTTTTTCGCTTTCTTGTTAGCAAGGAACTATTTAATAAGCTTCAGTTTTTTGAGACTGCATTCAGCGCACTTTTTCTGATATTTTGATGAACTTGTACTGCTTGTTTTGCTCATCGTAATCGACTTGTCCGGCAGATTATTCAGAAAATCCAGATCAGGCACTCCGCCACTTGTGCAATCCCAGATCACATCCTGAATAGCCTGATAATCAGAGTATTCAAGCTGGGCAAAATCTACTCCAGCCAGTATGTCCATTATTTCGGAAAGACAGCCCGTGCCAGTCGGTAGTACAATGTTATATCCTGTATAGTAAGCTTCTTCATCAGGTGCATGTGCACTTAAATTGAGGCAGAACACGGGGAGACATGTTGTTTTTGTTTGCTGCGAAGTGATGGTAATCGTTACTTCTTTGATTATCATCATTGGCTGATAACCGCTGTCGCTCGGTACGAAAGTCAAGCCTGCCGGAAGGGTAACAGTTACAGTGCTTGTGGTTGTGTTTGTTAAAGTGATGGTAATTAGAAAAGAAGATGTCATGTCGCAACCGGCATAACAGGCCTCACTGCAGCTTTCATAAGTTGCCTCCAGCGCTGCTGCCTGAGCATCATAGTTCGGATCGTCCGGATCAAGACCTGCCAGTTGTGTCTGCCAGGTATTATAGCAGCTTATATCACATGCGTAGCTCATACAGTTGCTATCATATTGCATATAGCAGCTGTAGCTGTCGCCGCTCACTGTCGCGTTTACACCGTTCGGTAAAAGAACGCCTCCGTTAAACACAGGCGTACTTCCGCCTCCGCTGCTATCGCTGCTGCTGCCGCCGCATGCTGTAAAAATAAATGCTGTGGCGAGCGTAATTGCAAAAAGTTTAAATAATTTGTTCATACATCCTCCTATTGTTTTGATATATTATTTGCTAAGTAAATAAAAAAAGACCGTCATTCGCTATGTAAAACACTAACCTGAAACAATGTTCTAAATACAAGCAAAAATTTTTTAATTTAAAACGGGTTTATGGACTATTTTAATTTTTTAATATGTTTAAAAAACATTAAAACTGCGATTTCTTATCATCTTAATAATACAGTGCTCATTTTGCTCAAATCGTCACAAAAAAATCGCGCTTGCTTATAGAATAAGGGGCCGCAGCCCCTTATTCTATATATTTTTTTACAACCCCAGTTTGGCATAGATATCCCTTGATAATGTACCATCCTGTCGCCAGATTGCTGAATATTTATTTCCATTCGTTGTAATGTGCGGCATATATGCTGCACTGCCGTCAATGGTTTCCAGCAATACGGAGCTTGCCCATGAGGAGCCGTCAAAGAGACTCATATAAACGCTGTCATAAGACCCGTCGTACGTGTACCAGACAAGTCCGCAGCCGGAAGTATTAGAGGCGATAGAAGGGGGCGAACCTTCATCGATCTCAGTTTCAGCTGACCATAAAGCGCCGTTATAAAACTTAACATAGATATTATAATTAAAGTTGATATTGCTGTATTGACTCCAGGTCGTTACATATCCGGCACCGTATGCAGCGACTGAAGAAGAGTAATCGACATAAGTATCGCCTGTGTCGATTACGTTTGCTCCACTCCACGCTGTACCGTTATATATGTTCGCATATGCGTTATTGTACAAACCGTCACTCTGACCCCAGACAACCGCATAACCTGTGCCGTTGGAAGCAACAGCAGGTATATACAGATAGCCTGTAGAAGTACTGAGCTTACTCTCCGTTCCCCATGATGAACCATCGCATAAATTTGCGTATAAGGAGTAAGTTGCACCGTCGTACTGGCTCCAGACTGCGGCGTATCCTGTTCCGTTTGAAGCGATTACTGGGCTATATGAAGAGTCTGCCTGGGATTCGATTAAAGTTTCCGCGCTCCATGAAGTCCCATTGTATATGCTGGCATATATGCTTGGGATGTTTGGATCATACTTATGCCATACAGCTGCAAAACCTGTGCCATTGGAAGCTACAGAGGGTTCGTATGAATAGTAATTAGTAGATTCGAGTTTTACTTCAGTTCCCCATGAGGATCCGTCAAAAGATCTTGCATGTATATCTCCGTTTGATTCATAAACCACCATAAAAATAGTACCGTTTGTGGCAAGAGATGGATTGTATGAATATTCATAGGTCTCAGCATTGCCTGCAAGCTTAACAGGTGTTTCCCATGTCCCGGTTATATTGACGCTTGCATAAGTGCAATATGATCCGCTATTGTACTGCTGCCACACAGCCAGCGATTTTCCCGCATCATTTGTAGCAAGCTTGTAATAATCGCAAAGGCCTTTGTGAAGGCTTACCGCAAGGCTTTTTTCGGAGGACCAGCTTGTCCCGCTATATATGGATGTGACTATATTGCTGTTCCCGCTTGCATCTATCTGCTCCCACGCAGCAGCAAAAGAATCAGTGCTGCCTTTCTTTACGATTAACGGATAAAGCGCCCGACCGCTACCGTGTTCGAGCAATGCGGATGCTCCCCATGAAGAGCCGTTGTATATGCTGGCGTAAATATTATACGCTTCGCTGTCTTCCTGGTACCATGTGACAGCATAAGAAGTGCCGCTTTGGGCTATGGAAGGCAGGCTCGAGTACGTAGTTGCCAACCCAACGTCAGTTGCTGTGCCCCATGTACTTCCGTTATAAAAGCACGCGAATATGCTGTACGAAGATCCACCCCACTGCGACCATACTGCAGCGTAACCCGCTCCGTTTGAAGCAATATCCGGATTGAAAGAGTCGGAGGATCCTGATGAAATAACAGTTGCCATACCCCAGCCTGCATTATAAATATTGACGTAACTATTATAGTGGCTCGCATCACGCTGATACCAGATTACTGCATAGGTCGTGCCGTTGGAGGCGATAGCGGGCAAGTCCGCGCTATAATCAGTAACCTCGTCAATATCCGCTACACCGGTCCAAATAGTTCCGTTATATACATTAGCGTAAAGATTGTATCTTGAGCCCGTATACTGATTCCATGCTAAGGCATACCCGGTTCCATTTGATGCTATACAAAAGCTGGAAATATTATTGGCAACGTTATCTATTCGGGACGCTGTGCCCCATGCTGAGCCGTTATAAATATTCGCGTACAGAACGTAATTGCTGCCATTCCATTGATTCCATGCAACAGCATATTGTCCGGTTGTGCCTCTTGCAGCTATTTTCGGTTCATAACCATACCCGGATTCTGATTCTATCGAAGACTCTGCACTCCAGTCCGTACCGTCATAAGTACGCATATATATGTTGCCGGACTTGTTGTATACAACCATAAAATTAGTGCCGTCTGTAGCTATAGAAGGATTGGAACCATATAGCACCAGCTGGAGTTCGTCAGACCATGAAGAGCCAGAATATACAGAATACAGAACTTCGTAATATACTCCGTTATATACATGCCATACTGAAAGACCAGTAGAGCCTGTACTATTAAATGCTACACTCTGATGTTCGTGTTTGCCGGATGTATCGCCGTTTATCTTCAATGCATCAGTCGAAGGCGGAGCTGTAGGGTCCGTTCCCTCTCCCCCTCCGCCGCTACTGCTGCTCCCGCCGCCGCAGGCTGTAAAAAGAAACGCTGTGACAAGCGTAATTGCAAAAAGTTTCAAAAATTTGTTCATACATCCTCCTGATTCTTTTTGATTAAAATAATTTATCATACCATGGAGCACTATTGCTATAAGACCGTGTAAATTAAAAGCGCAAGTCTCTACACTGACCGCTGTACTTTGCCCCTGCATATAAAACAGCCGATAGACATTCTGCAAATCCTGAAATGGCAGTGCGGAAAATGGAATAAGCAAATTTAAATTTAGTTATGTGTTTATCAGGCTTTTTTTGTTTTTAGCCGTATCATAATAATATATCAAACAATAATCCAAACGACGAATTTTTAGTCCTCTTATAATGTAGTTCAGGTTTTGTCCGAATCGTCACAAAGAAAATCGCAGTTTTATAAAGCAGGACAATAGGCTCGTGCCCATTGTCTTGCCGCTCACGCGCCCGTAAAAGCAAAACCGGCGGGGCAGGCCGCTGGTGATAAATATAATGTTCTTAATCTTTCTTTAGAATAAAAGATGTCTTCAAAAAAATCTATTTAAAAAGCTCCGTATGACTTCCAGTTCTTTCAAAGATAATTTTATCACTATCGATTTTATAGACAAGAAGCCAGTCTGGTCCAATATGACATTCTTTGCGGTTTTTGTATGTGCCGGATAAATAGTGTTCCTTGTATTTTGAGTCTAATTTCTCGCCAGCGGAAAGTTTCCGCATAACAGTTTTTAATTTTTCTATGTCTTTGCGTCCTGATTTTTTAATTCTTCTATAATCCTTTTCAAATCTCTTTGTGGTCTGAATTATATACATTATTATTTCATTTTATTAAAAAACTCATCAAGAGAAGAATAGGTATTTAGATTTTTTCTGTTATCAGTATCTTTGAAAGTTTTTTTTGTAGTTCTGTTTGGGATATTCCTGCTCTCGGATTTTAAAAAATGCATATAATGCAAAAGAGAATCAACTTTATCTTCCGGGAAATTCATTAATTCTGTTATTAGATTTTTTTTTGCTTTTGTAAACATTCTGATTGCCTCATTATGGAATAAATCTAACGGAATATAAAGTCTATGATAGTTTATATCCTGCTGTTAAATTAAGTAATAAATAATTATTAGTCAAGTCCAAAAATATCTTTTGAATATGCACCGTCCGAATCGTTTTAAAAAAACTTTAGCTTCTCCCGCGCCCGTAAAAGCAAAACCGGCGGGGTAGGCCCGCCGGTTTGTGTTATTGTCTATGTCTCATAGACCTGATTAGCAAATTTAAGTTTAAATAAAGATTAACCGGTAAACCCGCATTACTTGCTTACCCAGAATTTAAATACTCCGCGGGAATTATTTAGAACAGAGCCTCCGGTTGCTTTCTCACAAGCAAAAAATCTTGGATTGCCATTTGTTATTTGACACCACTTTGCCGACGTTCCGCCGCTTGTTTTGGTCTGTATTACAAGATTATCTGTACCATTATAATAAAACGGAGTGCTAAGCGGGATCTCAATCCAGTCGCCTCCCAGCAGATTAGCAGATAAATTAAACGTATTATTGAAAACAGTAGTTCCTCCAGCCACATTAGTTGCATCATCAGCCACAAGGGAATTTTGTGTTGTATGCGCAAGAATTACAGTAAAGTCCGGATATGCAATAGGAACAGAACCGCTCGAAGAAGATAACCGGAATGCGAGCCTGGTTATAGAACCTGATGTTCCTAGTTCTGCAGCGCGTAAAATAAACTGGTATCCTCCGGATGAGTTACCGAAGACAGTAGCGTCTCCGTCATACTTATCGATCACGTCCATTGTCCCGCCATAGAAGCGAAATACTGGTTCAAATCCTCTATCCATGAGTGAACCATTTGTCGCATTAAGAGTAGCCGCTAAAAGCGTGCGGTCTGTCGAGATGTCTTCATAATCAACAGCATAACTTGCAGAACTTGTGCATGATATATCTATAAGCAAGTTGCTTGTACCGTCATAGGTAAAGCTTCCGATATTAAACGGTATCCATACTGCAGAAGTACTTCCAGCCGGAATATGATATGCAAGATTCTGTGTTACGGTTACAGGAGTAACTCCGCCATAATTAACCGAAAATTGATTGCTTGTCAGTGTAGTTGTGCTTGATGGCAAATGTGCAATCTTTACACTCAGTTCCGTAATATCCGATGAAGCAGTTGTAGTACTGGGTCTGATTGCCATACCGGTTATCATGCCAGATCCATTAATATCAGAAGCTAAAATCAGCATCTGTGTACGGCCTGTCTCTCCTGGAGCTATACTATTCCCGTTATCACCATCAGAATCCGCGCAGATTATATTGTTATCCCCGCCAGCGAATGTAAATTTAGCGTTATGAACCCATTTTTCAACAGATCCAGTTGTGTTGCCTGATGTATATGACCAGAGTGTCGAGTCGTCAACCAAACCCCCTTGAATTCCGTCATAAACATCCCCTGAGCAGGCTGCAGTCCTTTCGAACTCAACAATTAAATTATCCACTCCGTTATAATCGAACGGAGTTGTAAACGTGATATTATGCCATGTGCCTGCCGCATCTGCAGGAAATGTCACAGTTCCATTCGATAAGACAGTTGTTTGTCCTCCCTTCCCATTCGAAACATTATTAGCGAATGTGTCTGTAACAGCCGAAAGGCTGGTATGGCCTAATTTAATCGTAAGGTTGGTACAGGTTACATTTGTTCCCAATCCTGTATGATATTGAATCGCAATACCTGTGATCTTTCCCGAAGCATTTATTGCGCTGTTTGTACTGCCGCTTGCCTTATACAGACTTTGCCAGTGAGCATAAACACTAGATTGATTAAATGAACCTGCATAGTTGCTGCTAACATTACTGGCTATTTTCGTAAACGTCCCAGCGGGCGTGGCACCCGGACCGCTGTCGCTGCTGCTCCCGCCGCCGCAGGCTGTAAAAAGAAACGCTGTAGCGAGCGTAATTGCAAAAAGTTTAAATAATTTGTTCATATATCCTCCTGAATTTTCTTAAAAAAAATATTTTATTATACCATGGAGCACTATTGCTATAAGACCGTGTGAATTAAAAGCGCAAGTCTCTACACTGACCGCCCATACGGTACCTATGCTATTCGCAAAATTCCTATTGAACCTTTGTAAAAACGTTTTTATTGTTGTCTTTGCCGCATGTTCCGTTTCCAAGCTGGCCATAGTAATTATATCCCCAAGTCGATATTGTTCCATTCGACTTTAGTGCAGCCGTATGCTCAAAATATCCTCCGGACACATATCCCCAGTTTGTATCTGTTCCAATCCGTACGGGTACGTTCCGGCTTACATTCGTTCCATCACCGACCTGGCCATGTTCGTTATAACCCCACATATAGAGAGCGCCGCTGGTTTTTATGGCGATGCTGTGGCCATAACCTCCTGACACATAAAGCCAGTCTGTATCAGACCCGATCTGTACAGGCGCGTCTTTTGGGGAATACGATCCATCCCCATGCTGGCCATAGAAGTTAGCGCCCCATGCATATAGTGTGCCGTTTGTCTTTACGGCAAGCGTATGATAAGATCCTGCGTATATAGCTGCCCAGTTAGTATCTGCGCCTATATGTACAGGCACGTTCTTGTTGGCAGTATCCGGTCCGTCTCCAAGCTGACCATAGGCGTCCCATCCCCATGCCCAGAGACTACCGTCGGTTTTAATAGCAACAGTATGATTACCCCCGGCACACACGGATCTCCAGTCAGCAGAACCAATCTGTACAGGCGTATTCCTGTTGGAATTCAACCCATCCCCAAGCTGGCCGTACTGATTATATCCCCATGCCCAGAGCGTATTACCGGCTTTTATTGCCGTACTATGGAATTGTCCGGCAGAAACGGATGCCCAGTCGGTACCGGAACCTATCTTTACAGGCATCATCCCGATGGAGTCTGTTCCGTTACCAAGTTGACCGTACGAGCCATAACCCCACGCATAAAGCGTACCGTCGGTCTTTAAGGCAAGTGTATGATAATATCCCGCAGATACAGATTTCCAGTTTGCATCAGTCCCTATCTTAACAGGTGTTTTTTTATCCACCCATGTCCCATCCCCTAATTGAGCCCATCCGCCATTACCCCATGTATAAAGTGTATGATTGGTTTTTATGGCAACAGTATGTATAGCTCCCGCAGATATACCTGCCCAGTCACTATCCGAAATTTGATTTGGTATATTCTTATCATTGTCCCTGCCGGATATCCCGATTCCAAGTTGACCGTCATAATTATCTCCGCTAGCCCATATAGTGCCGTTTGTTTTAAGTGCCTCTGTGAATGTTGATCCTGCAGAAGCTGCTGCCCAGTCAGTATCCGTGCCTATCTGAACCGGTATGTTCGTCATGTAATTATCTATTCCATTCCCAAATTGACCGGAATAACCATCTCCGCATCCCCAGAGCGCTCCGCTGGTCTTTACAACAACCGTAAAATATTCTCCACAGTCCGCTGATTTCCAGTCTGTTTCCGAACCAATGTGAACAGGAACACTTTTATTATTGTAAGTTCCATCTCCCAACTGTCCGCTCCCGTTATAACCCCACGCGTAGAGCGTCCCGCCGGTCTTTATAGCAATTGTATGATATGCGCCGCCTGAAACAAATGCCCAGTCAGTATCCGTACCTATTTGTACTGGCGCATTCTTTTCTGTCCCTGTTCCGGATTCATTGTTTCCAAGCTGGCCGTATTCATTATATCCCCACGCGTAAAGAGCTCCGCCGGTCTTTATTGCAATTGTATGATATGCGCCGCCTGAAACAAATGCCCAGTCAGTATCCGTACCTATCTGTACAGGCGCGTTCTTGCTGGTATTATCCGGTCCGTCCCCAAGCTGACCATATGCGTCATATCCCCACGCGTAAAGAGCTCCGCCGGTCTTTACTGCGACAGTGTGATAGTCTCCGGTGGACACGGAAGCCCAGTCTGTATCTGAACCAATCTGTACAGGTTCAGATTTGGCCTCCCATGTACCATCGCCCAATTGCCCGGATCCATTGTCTCCCCATGCCCAGAGGGTCCCGTCTGTCTTTAAAGCAATTGTATGTCCTCCGCCTGTAGAAACATATTTCCAGTCAGTAGCTGACCCGACTTTAACCGGACTTTTTTTAAGAACATTCGTTCCATCTCCCACCTGACCATATCTATTACTCCCCCATGCATACATACTCCCGTTCGCGTCAATCGCCGCGCAATGATTTCTTCCGGCAGATACGAATGCCCAAACCGTCGATGTGCTTCCGCTTCCTCCGCTGCTCTTGCTGCTATCGCCTCCGCAGGCGCATACGATAAAAATAAGCAGCTCAACAAGCAGAACTATACCTACTGATTTAAAAATATTTTTCATATATCCTCCCGGATTTATTTTAAATTTTGACTTGTTGCAATTAGAAAGTGTCATTTTTCGTCGCTATACTCCTCGAAATGATAGTTTTGCAACAAATCAATCATCTATTTATTATACCCGAAAAAGGCGGACGCTTCGCAGGGGCAGCAATCCCCTGCGAAAACGTCCTATGCATCATCAAAAAATTAAATTTAGGGTAAAATCTTCTTTAATATCAGATAATAATTATGTTTAAACTGCCGCGCCTGCGACCTAGTAACGGAAGCCTGCGCAGCAGCCTGCTTTGCAGCAGATTATTTTTGTGTATCATACAAAAATATTAAACAAATGCAAAGATGGCGATTTTTTTCACTATCCTTAATATATAAGTTCAATTTTTAGCCGAATCGTCACAAAAAAAATGTGTTTTGGGTTTATAATGAATGCTATACGGAGTGTAATTAACGGTATATGAAGGAATTATTTTATGATTGCAATTTTTTGTTACTCATCTCTCATATAAATAATTTTATGAAAAGAGTCATTTTTTTTGTGACGATTCGGCTAAAAATTGAACTTATATATTGGATAAGAAAGAGAGGTCTTACCATTTGACCGCAGAGGCGCAGGTTAATTTTTGCGTCTCTGCGGTTACTCTTTACTTTACCAGGGAAGGAAATATGAAAAAAATAAATTGTATGATATTTGCCTTTATTATCATTCTGTTTATTTTTAACGGCTGCGCTTTTAAGGCAAGCGAAGACGCCAGGATAATATTTATAATGGAAGGTGGTGAAATTACTCACAGCGACGGCAAAAAAGAGCCTGCTGCGCTTAAAATGCTTGTGCGGAAGGGCGATACAATAAAAACCGGCTCCGGATTTATCATGCTTCAGATAGGGGACGACATACTTACAAGAATAGAGCCCAACTCGACAGTGCAAATGGCAAAGCTATTTGAAGGCGAAGAGACAAGGCTTGCGCTCGACGACGGCCAGATTATATCGCGCATTAAAAAGCTGAGAAGGAATTCCTTTATTATAAAAACGCCGACAGCAACGGCTTCGGTAAGGGGCACGCAGTACAGCGTGTCGTATTACAAAAACCGCTCCGTGCTTGCAGTGAAAGAGGGCAGGGTACAGATTGACATTAAAGAGAAGAGCGGAGAAAAGCAGAAAATGGTTGAAGCCGGAAATACGATGGTCATTAACAAGGACCAGATGAGGAGCATTAATGAGTTTGAAGCTCTTGAAATAGATAAGCTTTCGCAGATTCCTTACAGCACTGAAAGAGAGCTTAAAGGAGATGACGCGTACAAGGATGTAGCCAGAATAGCTGAAGAGCAGGAACAGATGCTCTATAAAGAAATAGTAGCCAAAGGCGGCCCGATACCTAAAACGCACCGCGAAATGCTGAAAAAATTCGGGTACATTAATAGGGTGAATCTTTACAACAACAAGTATTATACAGGCATAATAATTTCGCGCGGCAGAGACGTGCTTATAATGACTCTCGACGGGATCGAATCAGTTCCAGCGAAGCAGATAAGGAACGTTAAACGCGCAAGGAATGTAGAGGAATAAAAAAAACCATATCCCCCTTCCGGGCATAACCCCTTTCCGGCCTTCGGCCGGTTTTCCCCCTTAACAGGGGGAATAACCTGTGCAGCATAGGTTATTCCCCCTGTTAAGGGGGAGATGTCGCGTAGCGACAGAGGGGGTTTTAAAGAGCACGGGTTAGGAGGGTAATGTTACAACACAAAAAGAGGCGTTATGAAAAAACAAACAAAGATCTCTCTCTTGATTTTTTTCTTCTTTATCATGGCAAACACAGCTTTTGCAGAATACGTGTTTTTACGGGACGGTTCAATCGTTAAATGCAAAATCGAAAGTGAGACTGCGGCAACTATTACTGCGCGGCTTGCGGACGGCAAACAAATGACGATCAGCCCTAAAAACGTTATACGTATTCTATACACAGAGCTTTACATGGGTAAGATATTTATAAATAAAACCGATGGAACAGTAATAGAAGCATACATGGTAGATGAGGATCAGACTACTTATACATTGAGAAAAGAACTGTACAAGCCGCAGGAATTTATAATTAAGCGCGACGAAGTTCTTTTTACTACGCGCAAAAATCCTTCGGGACTTATCGGGAAAGCAAAGGATGACAGAATTGAAATTACATGGAAAGCCCCGTATACTCCTGTTAATAATTATAAAGTTTATTTTAGAAGCACCGGCGAGTTCAAGCTTCATGGTACAACAGGAAGCACAAGCTATACTTTAAAAGGGCTGCGCGGCAGCACTCATTACACTATTAAAGTTACAGCGATCGACAAACAGGGAGATGAGTCGCTGCCTACAAATGAATTTAAGATTAAGACAGAGAACAAGCCTCCGGATTCGCCCGGTTACGTTAGAGCGTCTGTTAAACCCGATAAAAGCGGCCAGAAAATGACTGCGAAGATTACATGGAAGGCAGCCTTTGACGCGGACGGATCTATTACCGGCTACCGTATATACAGATCGGATGTTAAGGGCTATACACAGGTTGGCGAGACGAACAAAAATACGTACGAAATAAAAAATCTTGATGCAGATAAAAGCTATCGCTATGCAGTGCGGTCAATTGATGACAAGAACCTCGAATCGGAAAACAGCAGGCTGGTTGCGGCAACGCTTCTCAAGGGATACGAAGCCGGAGTGGAGTTCAGCTACATTAAGCCATTCGGTGATTTTAAGAAGATAAACGAATCCGGGTTCGGGGGGCTCGTCAGCTTCTCAAAGACTGACGCGCTGTTTTACGATATGGTTATCGGGCTTGCGGTCGGTTACTGGAAGTTCAGCGGAGCAACCGACGTAGACTCGTCGTACATGATTCCCTTAATGGCAACAGCGACGTACAGATACGAAGCGTTCGATTCGTTCTTTATCGCGCCCAGAGTGGCGCTCGGGATGAGCTACAACAGTGTAAGCTACTACTGGGAATCCCCGTCCTTTACAGGCACAAAAGAGAAAAAATCCAGAAGCGGTATTGAGCCAATTGTAATGGCAGGATTATCTTTTAATTATGAGTTCGCAGATTACTGGACAGTCGGTCTGGGGGCGAACTACGGCTTTGTTTATGAGACAGACGGGCTAATGAACTTTGTAACCGGCAGCCTTACTGCTGCAAGAAAATTTTAGTTCGAACTATCGAGAGAGAATTCATGAAAACATTATTTAAGATATTGATGGCTTTGTTTGCTTTGACATTTGCAGGCTGTGGAGACACATATAACGATGTACTTAATGATCTGGAAGAAGAGTATAAATATTTCCTCGCAATATTTAATTCCCCTAATGCCGGTGGCAGATATATTTCAACTTTTTCGTTAAATTCAGATGGAGCCTTGAGTCCGGCATTTGAATCAACAGATTATTCAGCTGCAGGCACATACCCGGACGCACATCCAAATGGGAAATATTTATATGGTCTAATTTCAGATACAGCAAAGTTAAACGTATATACTGTCAGCGATGAAGGAATCTTGAGTTTGTCTTCAACCGCAGATACCGGTACATATCCTTATGTAGTAAAAGTACACCCATCCGGTAAATATGTGTATGTTTCTAACAGCAGCGGTTATTCCATATCAATGTACATAGTTAATGCTGATGGAACATTGACAAGCAATGGAACACTTTCTATAGGAAGTCCTTACAGACCGCGTAGAATGTCGTTTCATCCTTCAGGAAATTATCTCTATGTTGCAATTATATATCCTACCTGGAACGCAAGTTATTTTTCGTCGTTCAGTGTGAATAATGATGGGACTTTAACTCCAGTCGAATCACTAGTGGAAGTAATTACTGGTACTCCTTCAATAACCACATTTGATATTGCAGTACATCCTAACGGACAGTTCCTCTATGTGACACAAAGCAATGCGGATATTTATAAATATAAGATTGAGAATGATGGAACTACCAGCGCCAAATTAAATGCAGGGAGTTCCGGGAGCAGCAATGTTAGTTTAGCTATTCATCCTAATGGAAATTATTTATATGCTATTGGTTATAATATTTTGACAAACTACCAGATCAATCAAACAGATGGTACTTTATCATCTATTAGTGGCTTCATTGCTACTGGTGAAAATGAAGCTGTCGTTCATCCAAATGGCAAGTATCTTTACAAAACAGATTACAGCAACAGTGCCATTCAGTGCTACACAATAAACGGGAATGGTTCAATTGATAATTCAAATATGATTAGTTATCAAATAACCGATTATATCTATTACCCTTCTCACCTTGTCCTGTTCAGAAAGAAAAGCGGTTAAATTTTTCAATTAAAGAGCATTTATGAAAACACTCATCAAAACAACAATATTGCTATTAGGTATAAGTTTCAGCAGCTGCTGGAACATGTTCAACGATACGATAGATGATCTTGGGAAAACTGTTTCACCTGAAAGCATTACTGCCTTTTCAATAGAAGAACCAACCAGCGGTGTACCGGTTAACGGAATTATTAGCGGAGTGAATATAACAGTATCGCTTCCGGAGGGAGTATCACTTACTAATTTAATTGCGACATTTACCCATACAGGAACGGAACTAAGAATAGGAAGCACCGTACAGGTAAGCGGTGTAACAGCTAATAATTTTGCGACTTCCCAGTTATACATATTATATGATTCGAATGGTCTAACCAAAAATTATATGGTCAATGTCCGTACTAAAAGCTGGACAGCAAAAACAAGCGGGTTGCCTGTAAGCGGTACAGAATGGTCGTCAATTACTTCTTCATCCGACGGTAATAGACTGGCAGCAGCGATATCCAGTTATGGAGATGGCATATATGTATCTGCAAACGGAGGTACAGATTGGACACATTTAACTACTATAAGCGGAGTATCACGCTCTATTGCTTCGTTGGCTGACGGAACATGTCTTTCAATCGCAGCAGGCTGGGGTGATATGGATCCAGACTATGTATATACCTCGCTAGATTCCGGATTATCATGGACAACTCATAACGCCGCTGTAGGGGGATCTAACGAATGGTCATCCATTGCGTCATCATCAGACGGCACTTATGTAATTGCAGCACAAAGCAGAAACACGGATGGAGACGGCTATATCTATATTGGTGAATATGACGGCGATACCTGGGCATGGGATCAGACTCAACCAGCAATACTAAGCTGGAAAGGCGTTGCTTCATCAAGTACCGGATTATATATGGTTGCTGTAGCCGACGGCGGGAATATTTATACTTCTGTCAATGGCGGATCAAACTGGACATCCAGAGAATCGGTGCGGGCGTGGAGCTCGGTAGCTTCATCATCAAATGGAACAATTCTATATGCAACAGTATATGGCGGTCAAATTTACAGATCAATAAACAGCGGAGTTAACTGGACTTCAATAAATGCTTCAAATCAGAACTGGAAGTCTATTGCCTGCTCTAGTGACGGGACTACAGTTGTTGCAGCAGTTGAAGGAGGAACTATTGTATCATCCATAAACAGCGGTACGAACTGGATAAGTCATTCAAGTGCCGGCTCACACGACTGGAGGTCAGTAACAATGCCAGCAGATGGAAGCAGATTTGCTGCAGTTGCTTATAATGAAAGATATGTTTATATTTATGACTAAATGGCTTGTTTATAATTTATAATTTTTACAACAAGCTATGCAGACTAAAACAAACTGTTAAATAAAGTTATTTCTAAAAATAAATATCTTAACTGTGGAGATCTTATGAAAATATTCCTTAAAGTGATTATATTTCTAATTGTTTTGTATTCCACAGGCTGCTGGAACATGTATAACGATACGATAGATGATCAAGAAGCAGAATATCAGTTTTATTTAGCAATAGTTAATTCAATGATGAATTACAAAATTTCGATTGTTTCCATAGAGTCAACCACACTCAGTAAATCATCACAAACATCAACAGGTAGTACCCAAGTAGACTATGTCGCTGCACACCCGACAGGAAATTATCTATATGTTACTAATCCGGGTAGTCAAAGGATTTTAATGTATAAAGTAGTTACCAATGGTACACTTGAAGTGTTAGGTACAGGTTTTATTAATACAACAGATGGAGGGGGACCAGGTGGGACACCTGGCGTAATAAAAGTGCATCCATCTGGAAATTATGCTTTTGTCGCTAATGCAGGTACTAGTTTTAATATTTCAAGGTATCTAATTGATAGTGCAGGTACTCTTACTTTTCAAGATTACATAAGTCCAGGAGCGTCAGCAACATCATCTAGGATGGTTATTGATAAGTCAGCAACATATCTATATTGGGTTAGTAACAATGCTGGTGGTAATGTTTTACAACAAGTTGAAATTAGTGGTTCGCTAATTATAGATAAAACAGTAAGTTATGCAAGTAATACTCCAAGAGATGTTGCCGTGCATCCAAATGGACAATATATATATGTGACTGTAGACGGAACTATATATTTATACTATAGTAATGACATACCTACCTCACATGGATCTATTGCTGGCGATGGTATGTTAACTATTCATCCTAATGGTAAATTCCTCTATACTGACGATGATTCCAATGTTAAAGTATATCAAATCAATGCAGATGGAACATTAACCGATCTTAATAACTCAACTCCGGTACAAGCCGATGTTAAAGATTTTATTATTGACACTAATGGTAATTACTTAATTGCATCTGGTCGAGGTAGTGATTCTATTGAATATTTAAAAATAAATGCAGATGGAACAACTAGCCCTATACAATATTATGATGGTGGTTTTGGTCATTATCCCAATGCTTTAGATGGATATAGATCAAGTCCATGTGGTCTAGCTTTAATCAACAGACAAAAAATCAAATAAAATGTTATCTTCTTCTTAAAGAAAAAACAATGTAGCTTGTGAGTATAACCGCGGGCTTTCTATTCGCAGCAGCACAACCTCACCGGTATAATAACGTAAGCGTAAAATTCCTCCCATCTTGCGTTAAATAATAAACCATCGTACTTCCGATTAATTTCATGGCCTTTTTTCTGCAAGGCCTTTGTAATCTTTCGATATTCGAAAAATGGGCACTCTTTGTATTCCTCAAAAATAAGCCGCTTATATTGTTCATCTTCCTCGTTCTCAATCGGTTTATAGTAGTATATGGATCATGAAATACCTAAAAGCTCGCATTGCCTCCTGATCGATAATATTTGATGTTCTGGCTCTATCATGTCTTTACTTACCGGAAGAACGGATCCAACTTTTTTTTTAGCCATTCATTCTCAATCTTCATTATCCCTATCTGCCGTTACAGCTCGTCTCGTTCTTTATCCGTTTCTTTTGTTTTTTTCTCCTCTCCTTTTTCAAATATTTCCGGTAGATTCTCAAGCACCTTCTTCTTCCATTGTCCTACCAGATTCGGATGTACGCTGTATTCCGATGCTATTTCAACTATTGTTTTTTCCCCCTTAATCGCTTCAAGGGCTACTCTTGCTTTAAATTTACTGTCATGTTGTTTTTTCTTCATGCTCTTATTTTCGTCTCCTTATTATTCTTTTCTAAGGAGTTTTCCCACTTATCCTATTCCTGTTTTACTGTCCAGTTTTCGGGGAGCATTATAACCCGCCAAAATTCCGGCACTTTCATTTGTATCGTATATAAATTAATGCCTTTAACGGTCTTTAAGTGTCTCCTTACGGGTCTTTTTCTATGTCCTTACGACGTAGGGACGGGTGACGACCCCGTAGGGACGTGCTTCTCCACCCGCAGGGACAGGCGACAACCCCGTAAGAACGGGTGACTGGCCCGTAAGTACAGGCGACATAGCCGCAGGGGCGTGAGACCTGCCCGCAGGGCAGGGCTGTCTCATGCTAAATATAACTTATGAAATTGCTGCTCCGGATTAAATCCTCCGGCTCGCTACGGCCGGTCGCAGACGGGCGTCCTGCCCGCGCCCGGCACTTCGGCATCCGTGCCTGTCGCTCGCCACCTCCTTTATTAAAGGAGGTTTGGAAGCTTTTTAGGGGATGTCTCAAAATCAGACCCTTATTTTTCAATATGTAAAATATTCCATTATTTCAATAATTAACAAAAACTTCTGTTTTAGACCGGGATTTTCATCAAATTGTGAGCAATCGAGATCAATCCCCACTCTATATTTACTTTTTCAATCCCTCTAAGCAAAAATCTTTTGAACAATTTGTTATGCTTAATCTGGCCAAAAACAGATTCTACTTCAACTCCTCTCTTTTTGCGCAAGACTGTTCCTTTTTCACTATTTAAATTTTCTCTGGCCTTGCCTTTTAAATAATTCAGCCGATGACTTACTTGTATTCTTCTGTTGTTTGCAGATTTATGACATTGCTCCCGAAACGTGCATTCATTACAATCTTCACATTCATAAAGATCCCTATGCGTCTTATAGCCATTTGCTGTTATTATTTCTCTGGTTTCGGAATATTTTAATTTCTTTTCTCCAGGACAACTGTACTCGTTTTTCTCCGAGTCATACGGTAAGTTTTCAACTCTGAACTTGTTCTCTTTAAATTTCTTTGTCTTCTCAATGTGATAATAATTGTACTTTACATAATTTCCTAATTCATTACTTTCTATATACTCGTAATTTTCTTCACTGCCGTATCCTGCATCAGTTATTATATTTTCCGGCAGTCTGTTTTTGAATTCTGTTTTTACTCTCTCTAAATGCGGGATAAAACATGATGTATCTCCTGCTTGCTGATGGATGCTGTATCCAACTATAAATTGATTCTCTGTCCCTATCTGTACATTGTATCCGGGTTTCGCCTGTCCATTTTTCTGATCTTCTTTCATCCTCATGAAAGTGGCATCTGTGTCTGTCTTTGAATAACTGTTCCTGTCCCCTAATTTTTCAGCCTGATCTTCATACTTTTCCAGCTTTGGCAGATAATCTTTTTCCAGAATTTTCACTGCCTTTTTCAAATCCTTATCCTCAGGTTTCTCCCGCAGTCTTTCATTCATCTCTTCAATTCGTTTTTTAAGTGCTTCTGAATCTATATTCGCGTCTTCTCCCGTTTCTTCAAGGTCTTTGTCTTTGTACTCGGATTCCTCTGCTTCATTCTCCCTGTCTATCTCTACCAGCAATGCTTTTACTTTCTTTTCCAGATTCTCCCTGTATCTCTTGTTTGATTTTTTCCATACCCATGTATATTTATTTGCATTTGCCTCTATCTTTGTACCATCAAGAAAATAGTTCTCTAACTTTATCACCTGCATTTCTTCAAGTATTTCTATCAGCGAATAGAACAATTCATCTATTGTTGCTTTCAGCCGGGATGTCCTGAATCTGTTTATTGTCCGGAAGTCAGGCCGGTTCATCCCGCATATCCACATGAAATGGATATTCTCTCGTAATGCTTTTGCTATTCTCCTTGATGAATATATTCTCTGCGTATATGCATATAGTATTGCTTTCAACATCATCTTCGGATGATAGCTGCTTGTCCCCACCATTTTATATTGCTTTACAAGGTTCGATATATCCATCGATTCTATTATCGAATTTACTAATCTTACTAAATTCCCTTGTGGAATCATATCATCAAGGCTTGGTGGAAATAGCATTCCTTGATGCTGATTATATTCTTTAAATGTCGGTTCTATCCTTAATTTTTTCTTTTTCATGATGTCACATATATTATATGTGCATCATTTTTCAATTAATTATATTGCAAATGATCGCTTTTTGGGACAGCCCCTTAGGGGGATTTTCATACCAAATCCCTAACTTCAATCGGCTTCACCTTAGCATGAGGCAGCACTGTGTAGGGACAGACGACATAGCCGCAGGGGCGTGGCGGGAGCAGTTAAAATCGTTTTTAAACTTGACGAATAATTTTTAATAACTTAACCTGATAGGAAAATATATAAAGTAATTGATTTGTTTAAAATTTAATTATATTTTTTTAAAAGCATAGTAGAAAGCTTGATTGTGAGGTTCAAATGATCTCAGTAAAAGAAAATTACATTGTCGATAGAAATGGCATTACCACAAATGTAATTCTTAGTAAAAAAGATTATAATAAAATGCTGGAGTACATCGAAGAATTGGAAGATATTGCAGCTTATGATAGGGCAAAAAAAGAGAGCGGAAAACCCATACCCTGGAAAAAGGTAAAACGCTAAATTATGTATTCCATTATTATTTCATCTGCAGCTAATCGTGACTATAAAAGATTGCCACAAAGTGAAATTCTAAAAATCAATAAGGTAATTGACCATCTTGCTTCAAATCCAAGACCTAGCGGCTACAAAAAATTAAAGGACAGAAATGCATATCGTATCCGCATTGGAAACTACAGAATCATTTATGAAATTAACGATAAAGATGTTATTTTATTTGTCATAAGAATTCGGCATAGAAAAGAAGTTTATAAGAATTTATGACAATAAACCAATAAGCCACTTATTTTCAACAACCGTTATCTGCACACCAAATCAGCCTAGACAATAACGCATTAATTCACACATGATAAGTTTGATGCACTGGGACAGCACAGGCTGCTAAACAGCACGCGCGGATCGGGCGGCCGGGTACTCAAGAGACGCACTGAAGAGCAGGGGCATAAATCAAAAATTTTTGTTCAATCGATAGCGACAAGCCGGTAGTTGTTATACCTATAGACGAATATGAGGCAATGAAAGAAACTATTGCTATACTTTCTTCTCAAACCGACATTGTTAGGGAATTAAAAAAAGAACGAAAAAAAATGGAACAAGGCGATTTTATTGATTATGAAGATTTTAAAAAATATCACGGATTATAAATCATGTATAATCTGATTCTATCAAAAAAAGCTGTCGGGTTTCTGGAAAAGACGGCAAAAAGTGACAAGAAGCTTTTTAATCAATTTATCAACGCTCTTGAAGAAATTTAAAAAGATCCTTATATCGGTAAAAGTCATGCCGGTAATCTTAAAGGATACTGGTCTTATAGAATAAGAGATTACCGCATTCTATATGAGATTGAAAAGAAACGCCTGCTTGTATTTATTGAAAAATATCACACCGAAAAGAATCCTACTGGTAGTTAATTTGAATAATTCAAATTGTTTAGCAGTAGGGGCTATCATTCTGCACGAAAAAGCAAAGATATTCATAGTCGCACAGACGCGCGTGTACAGCACAGGCTGCAGCGCGCTCGCAAGCAGCACGGGCATGCTGAACAGCACAAACGATTACAAACGGCCTTATGGCATTGCCTGCCATATTGTTGTCCTGAGTCATTAAAGGCGCTCTAAATATTTTGTAAGCTTATCCCATTCCGATATTGCGTACCTGGTGGCTTTTCCTGTCTTGCTTTAAGGCAGTATGGAATCGCTTTGAGCCAGGAACCGGTTGTGAAATTCATCGGTTACCGGTGTCACGATTTCTTTACGTTTCCCGTATAACATCTTGACAGAATATATATCAAGATATATATTACTTTACAGAGGTAGAAAATAATGCAGATAGCAAAACTTTTTCAAAATGGCCGGAGTCAGGCCGTCAGGCTTCCAAAAGAATTTAAATTCAATGGTGATGAAGTCTATATTCAAAAACACGGAGAAGCTGTAATCCTCATTCCGCACAAAAAAGCCTGGAAAGTTTTTCTTGAAGGTCTTAACGGATTCTCCGACGATTTTATGGAGAAAGGGAGAGATCAGGGTAAAGATCAAGAGCGGGAAAAATTTTAATGTACTTGTTAGATACAAATATCTGTATTTATGCGATTAATAAGAAACCAGAGCTGATACTGAATAGAATAAAAAAGGAAATTCATAAGGGTATTTTTATTTCAGCGTTGACGATAGCTGAACTTGAGTATGGCGTTGAAAACAGCTCTAGAATCGAAGAAAATCGGGTTGCATTATTAAAGTTTCTTTCCATTTTTAATATTCTGGCTTTTGATGATTTAGACCCCATTGCTTATGGCAAATTGAAATCAAAGTTAAAAAGAACAGGCAATATAATTGGCCCCATTGATATGCTACTTGCGGCGCAGGCTATTAGCAGAGGTTTAATTCTGGTAACAAATAATACCAAAGAATTTAGTCGAATAGAAGGTCTAAAAATAGAAGATTGGACACTGCCATTATAGCAAAGAAAAAATATTGGATAATGATGTTAAAAATCAAGTATTAAATAAAATTTACTAATTTATAACTCACAGATCTATGGCAGAAGCTTTCTGCTAAAAATGCACACGCAGCCATCTGCACGAAAAAGCAAAGATATTCATAGTCGCACAGACGCGCGTGTACAGCACAGGCTGCAGCGCGCTAGCAGCAGCACGCGCATACTGAACAGCACGCGCGTTCGGGCGCGGGGTGCTCAAGAGACGCACGAGAGGGCAGGGGTTTAATCAAATAATTCTTATTTATGATAAAATCAATAAAGAACGTAAAAGCTTATATTACTTTTAAAATTCAATCTATGAACAAGATGATTTTTTATTTTCACATCGTTTCGTATCAATAATGCATTTTCTGTATTCCGGTGCGTTTTTCTTTGCACCTGTAATCAGTTTTGCTCCATGCTTTTTTAAAAAGCGCTCAATAGTTTTAACATCTGCTTTTCTATTTGCCATAAAGAAATCTCCAAATAATTGCTTTATAATTTGTCTTAAAATCTTCGATAGCCATGTTTAAGCCCGAAGATAAGTCTACCAGAGGGTAGAGAATCTGTCTTTTTTTATTTCCTTTTGTATTATAAATATCCTTATGAACCGAATTATGAAAACAATCATATCTTTCAATCTCATACCATGAATTTTTATAAAAATATAATAACTTGATAACAAAATTAATCACTTCGCCGTTTTCGGTTTCGAAAAATATAATAATTTTAGTAATGTCATCAATAAATATTTCATATATTTTTTCCGGCATATTTCAAATGTAACAATTTTTATCTTTGTGTCAATTTATAATTAAAAAATTGTAGAATAAATAAGCAAAGATCATTTAATAGCCTAAGGTTTAAATCGTAAACTATTTATTCGCTGCAGCAAATACAATCTTGCTCATGATAATGCACAGACATATATGTCTGTAAAATACACTGGAACAGCACAGACTGCTTAACAGCACGTATGCCCAGGGGTGCTGATAGCTGAGAGACGTTCGGAACAGCAGGGGCGAGGGGAGGGCTGCGATGTTATTGTTTATTCAGCTCCATTATCCTGCAGTGCACTCTTATAATATTTTCTTTTAAATTATAACTGAAGCAACTTCCCTGACCATAACTATATTTGATTATCTGAATTTTTCCTGTAAATTTTGAGCCTGCCGGACTTTGCAAATAAATCTTTTCAAATTTCTCATCAGTCAGATCATCATCGGATATTCCGACAAGTTTCTTACTTTTAGTATGGAATTGATAAATTACCACAGGTGCTAATTCCTCTGCTTTCTCATTAGTTGTTTTACTCGTAATATTACTGGACTGTTTGCATGATGATAAAAATTCATTATTTTTATATATATTATCTTTAACAAGTTTGCATAAATTGCTGGTGCTTAACACCTTGCCTGGTCTGATTTCTTTATTCAATATACCGAATGCTTCGTTTCTGAGCTTTTCAGCGCAAATTCCGCAACCTTCACTAACGCTATCTGTAAGACGGCTGGTTGCTTCTTCAGGAAGTATAATCAAATCATAAGCGTCTTTACTTTCACCGGCTAACGAACCGCCGAGTATTAAAACAATAAGAATAATTTTATATTTCATGATAGCTCCTTAATTCTTATTAATTTGTATAATATCCGGAAATAAATTTTTTCAAATTATTTTCATATATATTTTTGGATTTATAATAACCCGCGTTATGAGAGCCGCTAATCTCACAGAATTCCTTTGGTTCATTTGCCAATTCAAAAAGCCTTACGCCCTGATGGAAAGGGATCAGCTCATCATCCCTGCTGTGAATAATAAGCACAGGGCATTTTACTTTCTTTAAATACTCTGCTGTGTTGTATTTATATGTGAGAATGATCAGCGCAGGAGTACACGAGCAGTTGTGTTTTGCAGCATCCTTCATGCTGGTAAACGACGATTCAACGATCAGCATCCGCGGTTCACGCTTCATCGCGAGCCACGCTGCAATTGATCCGCCTAATGATCTTCCATGTATAATGATATTCTTCGGCGGAATTTTCCTTGTATTTACAACATAATTCCATGCCGCTTCAGCATCGAGATATGTCCCCTGCTCGGATGGAGATCCTTTGTTCATTCCATAACCCCGATAATCGAATACAAGAATATTGTATCCAAGCTTGTTATACATTTTAATTATATCGAGAAGATGCGAAACGTTTCCTCCATTTCCATGGCAGTAAAGTATAACCGGCTTCCTGACAGATGGAATCCACCATCCGGAAAGAATTATATTATCTACTGTTTTAAATTCCACCTGCTCATAATGCAGTTCGACATTCTTTGGAGTATATCTCACTTCTTTTTCCGGGAAGAATATAAAAGTCGACTGGCATGAACTTAGCAGGGAAATGACTAATAATATAATTATTTTTTTCATGGATTAATCATCTGTTTTTACTAAGTACAGTCCTACACAAGATAAGGGGCAAAATAAATATAATTAATCAAATTCGCTTTTTTAACTCATCCCCCTAACCCCCAGGGATGCCTCATGCTAAATATCTGTTATTATTATTTGCTTTTGGCAATCATACTTGCATACCATCTCAATTGCTCTTTCAGCCCCCTAACCCCCTTAAGGGGGCACATTCGGGAAAATATTTATATTATATCTTATATCTTTAATCAGATGTATTATCTTATCTGATATTTCACTCTTAATTCGTTGCTTTAAACCTTTTTAGCACTAAAAAAATATTGTCAAATCAACCCCTTTCCAATTATGCCCCCTTCAGGGGGTTAGGGGGCCGGGAGCATATCCAATTTACAACTAAAAAATTTAGCGTGAGGCATCCCTGGGGGTTAGGGGGGTGAGTCTAAAAGAAATGTTGTAATAAATAACACCCCCTAACTTGTGTGGCGCTGTACTAAGAACATATTTCACTATGACTTTACAAGGAGATACGACCAATCATTTTAAAAGAACAAATTAAAATTTATTTTAAATTCGTATTGATGAAAATTATTCTCCAGATGCTTATCAAATATATCCTTTCTGGAGGCGTCTGCAACTATGGCCGTATTTGTGCTGAAGCTGAATCCCTCTCTAAGAGTAAACGAAAGCTCATTCCTTGTTTCGCCTAAACCGTAATACAAATTCCTTATTATCAGGTTGCTGTTCCAGAAGCCTGTAACTTTTGATATTAAACCGGTTGAAGCGCCAATTCCTGCCGCGTAATTATCATTTAGGTCTTTGGCAACGTTTATCTCATAATCAGCCATAACAAAAAATATTCCCGGAAAACCCTTATAAGATAAACCTGCTCCTCCATTAAGTTCATATACAAGCTGTTCCTTGCCGTCAAGCAATAGTTTTCTGGATAATCCTGTATCAACTTTCCATGAAATTGATCTTATAAAATTATCTCTTGGCGACAGGGAGATAATGTTGATCACATCAACTTTGTTCAGCTCTAATTTCCTGTCGCATGAATAATAGCGGAGCCCTATGTCTCCGAATACTATCTGGCCGCCTTCAATATAGCCGTCATCAAGGTCAATCAGTGTGTGATAGGCGAAGCGGTAAAGTATCTCCTGAAACAGATTGCCGTCTCTGTAGCCGGCTCCAATGCTGGCTCTGTTAGACAAATGGCCTTCATCCGGTCTGGGAGGAATCGGTATCTTGTAATCCTTTTCTCCCTGGCTGCCAAGTCGGCTTCTGACATTAAGTGTTTTCATAAGGAGAGTTGAATAGCTGTCCTTTGTTATGTCTTCCTTCGTGTATTTATACTGCACATATTCAGCGACAAGATCGCATATTACTATCTTTTCTTCGTTTGTGATATCTTTTTTTAATATAATATCAGGCTCTTCGGAGCCGTTTATTACTGAAAGAGCCAGCTTCTGATTTTTACTGTTAAGCAATGATGTTAAATGTTTTATTGTAGCAGATTTTGACGGCCTGTATGCGGCAGATTCAACCATCTGCTTCTTTTTCATTTCTCTGATCGTATCGATCGGGATTACCCAATTGATGAAGTTGGAATAAAATCTGTCAGACAGTGCGGGCGTAGGCCGTGCTGCGTCAAAGAGGAACAGAATACTGTATGAGCAGTTCTCATCAAAAAAATAATAATTGGAATATATATTATTCAGCTCAACGACGTGCAATATCATTTTTATGATCTCATCCTCTTTGAGATTTAGCTGGTATTCCCAGATGTCCCTGTGATCAAAATCCCTGTATTCCTGGACTTTCGCGTAATATGGCAGTATGGAAAAATAACCCGGATAAAATCCGAAAAGACCCTTTAAAGCATAGAGCGGACTGAATGTCTCGTTTGTAATTGCGGAATAATTCACCGAATATGAAAGCAGTTTGCTCCTGTTCTCTGTTTCAATGTTTATAAAAGTGTGTCCATACATTGAGGACGGATTGTTAATATGCGAAGTCGGGAATATTATCTGTGCACTTTTTGGCTTGATCATTTTGATAATATCTTCAGCATACTTGCATCCTGAATAAGGCAGTTTCGAAGTATCAATTGCGAGCTTTTCTTTTAACCATGTATAACGCGCAATAAACTTGCATATAGCGTTATCTTCTTCTTTATCCTTTTTTTGAAAAAATCCCCGGATAGTAGCTTCCATCTCGGATTTCGGATTGCGCTTTCCATCAGAGGCAAGGAAAAATTTCGGGTCGTCGATAAGGCTTTTCACGCTGAAAAAAGTCTTTTTATAATGAAGAAGAATATACCAGTAAGGATCCTGATATAATTTATTTTTATTTGCCTGCCCTATAAGCTGTTCCATATAGGAGCCATCCCGGGCATTAAGAACAGATGAAAATAAAATGATAATAAGTAATATAATTTTAATGAATAAGTAATGAGATCTTGGCAATTTATTTTTATTTGGAAATATATTTTGTATTTAAAAAATAAAAAAGGGGATACAGGTTTTATTATAATTCCATATCCCCTTAGTATTTCCATCCATTATAATTAGCTGGATTTCAATACTGATTCGATATTGTTTAAAACATCGTTGTGATTTACTTTTTCAGATGTGAATATTTTTGAGAAATTTGACTGAAGTTTTGAATAGAAGGTCGATCTTTCAGTTTCTTTAACCTGCATTAGAACTGCGAATGTGTTCAAATACTCTCCATTGCCTTTAGCAACATCCTTTGCAAGGTTGTCCATATTGTCTGCAACGAACTTGTTGATCTGTTCGTTTGACGCAATAGAATTCCATGCCTTGCAGTTTGATGTCCCAGTAGTAATCGCGGAGATTTGGCCGGATGTTCCGTTTAATGTTGCAGCGCATGTCTGTGAAAGCAATCCTTCCTTTCCCTGGAAGACTATTGAACCGAGACCGCATCCGTAATTGCTTTGGTCAGCGTAAAGAGTTGCGCCAAAAGCAATTACAGCTGCGATTGCAACTAAAACAACTAAAAATCTCTTCATATTTTAACTCCTTGAAATTAAGATATAAATTTATAGCGTAAACTAATTATATTTGCGCTATAGATTTCTGTGTTATGTATAAAAAACGGTGTTTTATTAATAATTACACTGCGGAAATGGAGTTCTTTAGCATAGATGGGAAACAATTCTTAGTTAAATATGCTCAAAAACATACTATAATTTTTCAGATTTGTCAAGTAGATTATTATAACCAGGAATCAAGCAGATACATGGTAGCATTAATATTCGTAGTTGGCAAACTACCGGCAGCTGCCGTATAAAGATGTGAGAAACTCAAGGGTAGCTAGAACAAGGGGTTGCAACCCCTTGTTCTATGTAATCAGCACCCTCTTCCCTTAATATATAATACATTTGTAACAAGTTTCTCAGAAGTCAGCAAATTTTGTTGACCATACTGTAGAATCTATTTCTCAACACGCTTAATCATCTTTATCTGCTTTGCCGGAACGGAGATAGTGCCGTTTGCAGTATTAAGTATGTAGGCCTTGCCCCGTGATTTGATGCTTCCGTAGTATTTTTTTCCGCTGTATAAAATAATCTCGTATACGGGAGCTTTTACCTGTTCTTTGGCAGGTTCTATTTTTTTATCCTGAAGTTCAGTTAAAGGATTATTCTCTTCAGTTATAGAATCGACAGTTTCTTCAACTATAACAGGTATATCCGGCGCTGTATATTGCTTTACAATAACATAAATGCCGCCTGCGGCAGCGCCCGTTGTGAGCACAGTAGCTGTAATAGCCGCGGCATTGGCAAATGAGACAGCAAACTTAAGTCCAATTTTTCTGAGCCTGAAAATAATAAAAAGCAATAAGCTGAACCAGATTGAATAAGCGCCGACTTTTTTTAAAGTAGCCCTTAATACTCTGGCGCGCGATTTCAGCATCATTTTCCGCGCGGGCTCAGGTATTGGGTTAACAAACTTAAATTTCTCAAAAAGCTTTTCCAGACGGGCAGTTTCTGTTGTCATAATATATCCTCAATATGAGCAATGCCCTTTTCCTTCAGAAGCGATGTAATTCCGGAAGCAAGCTTTGTATACTTGTACTCGACTTTTCTTTTAGTCAGTCCCATTATGTCAGCGGTCTCGGAATAACTGTATTTATGGAATGCAATTAATTCGAACATGTTTTTTTCTTCCTCATTGGATAAGACTTTGTCCAGCACTTCGCCTATTATGATCCTTGTATCGCGAAAGCCGTTAACAAAGCTGAGAGCCGCGTCTTCCATAAAGTTTTCTATATTTTCATTACCGGAGTATTTCTCCTTATAATATTTTAACACAAAATTTTTTAATGTCCCGTAAAGCCAGGCTCGTATGTTCTTTATCTCATCAAGATGATTATAAAGCGCAATGAAAACTTCCTGGCAAATATCTTCAGTATCGTGCTCGGAGCTTATCTTAGTATAAACGGCATTAAACACCATCGGATAATAATCGACAAACAGTTTGGAAAAGACATTGCGCTTCCCGGATTTGCTCGACATGTGAACTACAGCCTTCTTATTAATTAAGTTCCCGATTTGTTAAAATCGTCTCAAAGTATTTTTTGTTTTTAAAAAAAATAAGTAAAATAATGTTATGTGCGACTTTTGTCTGGAGTTGATCTTTAAATAGGGATTTTATCCGCTAGAAAAGTCGCATATTTGTGTTAAATTAGTGATTTTATAGGCTAGGATGGGAAGAAAGTCTATTATATTTTTTTGAACCGGATATAATTTTTAAATTTGTTGCGCATTTGCCGTGACTTAATTTTTATATTATATCTGCTGCGTGCTGCTTTTTTTAATGTAATATTGCGCTTGTTTTTAGCAAGACATCGCTCTTTTTATGCAATTGCCTGCTTTACAGAATCGGTTTTTAACGGGGCGGTTTTATCGGAAACATCTTCATAAGTTTTTATCATTTCGCAGCTTCCTTCAAAAATTACTCCGTCCGCAATCTTTAACTTGGCAGTTCTTATATTGCCGTATACTTTTCCGTTCGGAAGTATTTCCAGTTTTTCCCGTGCTTCAATGTTGCCGAAAACGGTACCGCTGATTATAACGACATTTGCTTTAATGTTTGCTTTTACTGCTGCGCCTTCACCTATAACAAGAAATCCGCCGGAAGATATTTCTCCTTCGAAGTTGCCGTTGATCTGGAGCGATTTTTTAAAAGTCAGATCCCCGAAGAACTGGGTTTCCTTGCCGAAAACCGTAGCTATCATTCCGATCTCGTAAACCGGATTTTTATTAATCTGAATTATTTTCCTGGCCATTATTTTCTTTCACTTATTGTTGATAATAATTTTTAAGGTTATATGCGGTTTTTCACTACAAAGAAAAATCCGCACTTTGTGTTTATTTTGTTTTCATCGTAACTACACCGTCCCAGTCAGCGGGCGGAGGATTCAGTTTAAAAGCTTTCGCTCTCCCAATATACACTGTGGACGGGCCGTCTTCCGGGTCTATTGCTAAAGCGTGCTCAAAAGCTCTGATGGATTCATCCCATTTTTGCTGTTTGTAGGCAGTAAGTCCAAGATTATAATATTTGAGCACTTCTTCTTTTTCCTTGGTAATCATAATGCCTCCCTGAAATCAGGAATATTGATCTGAATATTATATCCCATTAGTAAAGATGCATGTCGAGTTAAAAATATTTATTTTTATTATACAGTTCCTAATATTCCCTATCAATTAAAAATTCCGCAAGATCAATTAATTTCTCTTTGTAAACGGATGAAGGAAAAGCATCGAGAAATGGAACGGCTTTTTTTATATAATCTCCGGCAGTTTCCATGCAGTATTCTACAGCCTTGTGTTCGTCAAACAATCCTTTTACTTTAATCCACGCTTCTTTATCCGGATTCTTAATGCAATTAATCAGATCCTTTCTTACTCCTTTTGACACCGTTTCCAGAAGGTACAAAAGAGGCAATGTGATTTTCCCATTGCGAAAATCATTGCCCGTATCTTTCCCTATTGCATCTTTTTCTTCGACATAATCAAAAGTATCATCTATTATCTGGAAAGCCCTGCCAAGGTTGAGCCCAAACTGATTCAGGGATTCGCGTTCACTATCAGGCATATCCGCTTTCATTGCTCCCAGCTTTGAGCATGTTCCCATAAAAACCGCGGTTTTCAGTTCAATTATATTAAAATAATGTTCTTTGTTAATTTTATCAATGCCCGAAAATTCTATCTGGTAAATCTCACCCTTAAACATTTCCAGCGCAGCAGCTAAAAGTTCGCCGACGAGCAGTGAACTCCCGCCGCCTAAAATAGTCTGCAAAGACCTTACGTGCATAAAGTCGCCTGCCAGTACAGCGACTTTGCTTCCCCATTCCGAAGATACAGATATATTGCCTCTTCGAAGAAAAGCCTGGTCTATAATATCGTCATGTACAAGAGTTGCGCTGTGAAATATTTCCACTGCAGCAGCTAAATCGGTTATTCCGTCAGGAATTTGCCCGTTCAAACCGCTTGATAATATTACAATTGACGCCCTTATTTTTTTTCCCCCTCTTTTAAAAAGATGCAGGGAGCTTAAATTCATTAATGGTATCCGGGTTTTAAGAATTTCCGGTATTGCTTCGTCAACTCCTTTCAGATATGAATTTATCGGCTTAACAATATCTTTAAGATTTGCTTTAACTCTGTTAGGCATTATGATCCATTAATGGGAAGTGTCCGTAAAAAGCATTATTTTAATAGAAAGCATTGACACATTCGCGTTTTGACTCAAATATTTCAAAAATTGTATCCAGCATTGTGATCTGGAAAGGTTTCAGAATCACTTCATCCACTATAACCAGTTTAATGTCTCCGTCTTTTTTCTTATATTCCTGTTTTTTCTTATTTAGAAGTCCCAAAGCGCGGCTGCATATAAATTTTACATTTACCATATCAAGGCATACGTTATATAATCCTTCTTTCAGACAATCATCCAGCACTTCCTGCAGTTCTTCCAGTTCTTCCTGGTCGATTCTTCCATCAAGCACAACTACTTCAACGTTATTTACTGATGACCTCTTCATTAAAATCCTCCGAAAAAATCCTCGAAAAATTCAGATTAAAAACATAATAATACATTTAAAACAAAAAATTATCAACTCTTTTTATATCTGCCTTTGCTATTGTCAACGAATATACCCTGTCTGCTCCAAAACTTTTTAAAATTCTGGCGCATTCATTAATTGTTGCACCTGTTGTGAACACGTCATCAATAATAAGAATTGTTTTGCCTGCAACAAGCCCGGCATTTTTAATATAATATCTGTCAAGTATGTTTAGAAATCTTTCCCTGTAGCCAAGTTTTTTTTGTGTTTTAAAATGATATTTCTCTTTTAAAATTGATCTGTACTTCTTTCCGAGTTTCCTGGAAATATCTCTGGCAATTAGTTCGCTCTGGTTAAATCCTCTCTCCCATCTTTTTTTTCTGTTGATTGGTACGGATGTTACAGCATCGATCAGTTCTTTATATCTAATAATATGGTTTAACGACAGTAAAGAGATATGTTTATATAGTCTTCTTCGTTTATTGAATTTATAATTATGTAAAATTTCTTTTATTACCCCGGCGTATGCGGCAACGGCAATGTTTTTATCGATAAAAAGCTTTCTGCTGCTGCATATTGTACATTTGTTCTCGATTATATCTCCGGAACAAATTTCGCATGTGTTTTTAAGATAATCTATTTTTTGAAGACAGCCGTTGCACAGGCACATTTCTTTATATGATATTAATTTTTTGCAGTTTACACAGTAAGAAGGGAATAAGAAATCGATAATATGATAAATAATATTTCTGATATGCATAAAATTTCTTTATAATAATTCTATCAAATTTAAACATCGCAAATGCTATTAGCTTTTAATATGTGTTCCGGTTAAATAGAATCCAGGTTGTTTCAAATAACCTGCCGCCCTTAGGCAACAGTTATTTTTTTTTATAAACAGTAGGATCGCTAATACCTGCTTCGATGAAACCTTTTCTGCGGATCTGACAACTGTCGCACTCACCGCATGATGAGCCGTCCGGGTCAGGATCGTAACAGCTATGAGTGAGCGAATAATCGACTCCGAGATTTGTTCCAAGCTTAATGATTTCCGACTTCTTTAAATCAAGGAGCGGCGCGCGTATTTTAAATCCGTCGCCCATTATTCCCGCTTTTGTGCCTATATTCGCCATTGCTTCGAAGGATTGTAAAAATTCCGGCCTGCAGTCAGGGTATCCGCTGTAATCTACGGCATTAGCGCCTATGAAAATGTCGCGCGAATTTATGGATTCTGCGAAGGAAAGCGCATAGGACAGAAAAAGAATATTTCTTCCCGGCACATAAGTGGAAGGGATGTCATCCTTTGCGGAAAAAGACATATCGCGGTTTTTCGGAATAATCTCATCGGAAGCTTTTGATAATGCAGACGAAGAGAATATTTGCACCGGAAGCTCAATAAGAAGATGATTTGTTATCCTGAAAAAAGCGCATAGCTTTTTTGCGAATTCGATTTCGGTGCTGTGCCTTTGCCCGTATAGAAAGGTTATTGCATAAATGATATAGCCGTTTTTTAAAGCATAAGCAGTTGTTGTTGCGGAATCAATGCCGCCGCTTAACAAAACTACTGCTTTTTTTTGTTTTTCTTTCATGAATGTATACACGCCCTATCTTTTGATTACTTTAACCGGGTAATCCCGACTGCAATATATTATTTACCATGGGATAATATACCGATTAGCCTGGCAATAAAATATGCACCTGCGAAGATAAACAAAGGAATTGTAATCATAAAATTTTTCATTTCTTTATCCGATAAAAAACCGGAATGTATAACTTTTTTTCCGAAAAAATTATAATGATAATTTTCAGGATCCTGGTATCTTAAATATAGTCTTCTGATTATCATTATCTTTATCATAACTGATACGATCATTAAATAGCCGGAAAGAATCCAGAAGTAAAAAGAAAAATTAAAAGTATTATACAAAACAGGAATAACTAAAGAAAGCGGGATTAGTATACCCAGAAGAGAAAAACCAATAAAAGCTGTAAAAAAAAATCGTTTACGGTAAATTATATTCTTAGTACAAATATATTGTATAAGAATAAGTATATTTACAGCAAATGGAATTAGAAATAATAATGTTAATATCATTAGACCTTGACTGAGTTTAAAATTAAAAAATATTTTAGAAATACTCGTCTACATCCATGAATAAATTATCTCATTCTAATAATGAAAAATACTCCGATCGTACTTAATTTTAAAAATGCCCGTAAACGATTAAATTTATTAGCCTGGCTATAAAATAAGCTCCTACAAAAAGAATAAGCGGAACCGTTAATACAAGATACCCCATTTCTTTATTTGTTATAAATCCGGAATGCAATACTTTTTTTCCGAATATATTGTAATGAAAATTTTTTGGATCCCTATTCCGTACATAAACTTTAGTAGACACTAAGATAATAATACAAAATGCGAGAATCATTAAATAACCTGAAAGAAGCCAGAATAAAAGAAGAAAGTCAATCGAGTTATTTATCCACGAAAAAAAATATGCGAGCACAAGTACAATACACAGGACTCCAAAACACAGGCATGTAATAATGAAAAAAAGTTTCCGGTAAATTGACTTCTTTGTCCAAATATATTGAATAAGAATGATTATACTTAATGCAAATGGGATGCAAAATGTTATCGTTAATATCATTATTCTTTTATAGAATTTTACATAGATATTCAGAGAAAGTCAATAAGCGGACGCTTCTCTTTGTAAATAATTCTCCGGCAGCATCCGGAGATGGAGGTTCCCCTGATATGAATATCCTAACCAGGTTATTCCCGCACACAGTAATCCCAAAGTCAGTTTGTACAGCATCACAGAAATGACGGCAACTTAATGGACAAATTTTCTCATTCTAATGTTAATTAAAATACCGACAGAGATCATTGACATCACAAGGTTGGAGCCTCCATAGGATAAAAAACACAATGGTAATCCGGTTACAGGCATTATGCCCAGCGCCATTCCGATATTAACAAATATGTGGTAGAAAAAAATTGCACTTATTCCGCTTGCCAGGAGAGCACCGTACTTATCTTTGGATTCCAATGCTATTTGAATACCTCGAAAAACTATTATGGAAAGCAAAATTATAATTATTATGGAACCTATAAATCCCCATTCTTCAGCTACTACTGAAAAAATAAAATCAGATGTTTTTTCCGGCAAAAATCCAAGTTGTGACTGGCTGCCGTTTAAAAATCCTTTGCCGAAAAATCCGCCGGAACCGACTGCTATTTTTGACTGTATAATGTTATAGCCCGAACCGTGAGGATCCAGATCTGGATTTAAAAATACCAGTATTCTTCTTTTCTGATACTCCTTTAGGAAATGTTGAATAATTACGGAAAATAATAATCCAAGCGAAAGTACGGCTGATGGGATATATATCTTTCTGTAATATTTCTTTATAAAGAAAAAATTAAGTATAAATGTTACTATAGCTATAATCAGTAAAATACCGGAAACAATGAATAATAGATTTAAATCTTTAAAAAAGTCGAGCAGAAAATTCGAAGCTTCCTGCCCGACCCATTCTCTGTATGTAAGCACCATGGGGACTGTCAGGGCAATTACAGCTATTCCGATAATCGATAAAAGATGGGACACGTCTGCGCCTCCTACAAAAAGAAGGGTAAATAATATCGGAATAAACATCATTGCTGTTCCGAAATCGGGCTGCTTTAATATTATAAGCATCGGTATGATCGTTAAAAGGGTAGGGATCAGCAGTTCCTTAAAGTTCCTGATATCCCTCTCTCTGAACTCAAGATACTTCCCCAGCAGAATTATTAAACCTAGTTTCATAAATTCCGAAGGCTGCACGGCAAATAGACCCAGGTTAAGCCACGCCCTTGTGTTCCTTACCGGGGAGCTGAAAATTGTAGTAAAAGCCAGGAGCAATAAAAATCCTGTATAAATCTGTACAGAGTATTCGCTCAGGATTTTATAATTCATAAAAGAAATAGCCATCATTATAACAAAACCGAAAATAAACCATAATAGCTGTTTTTTGTACAAGCCTTTGTTTATTTTTTCAATGGGATCAAACCCGGCGCTGTAGATCATCAGCACGCCTATCAAAACAAGAAGCGTTACTGCAAATACCAGTACATAATCAATTCTGTAGATTTCGTCTTTTCGCGGCATTAGAAGTACCCTAATGAAACAAGTTTTAAATATATTTTTTCCGCCACAGGAACTGCACTTGAAGCTCCGGCTACACCGTATTCTACGAATACAACTACTGCAATTGCTTTGCTTACATCGCCGTTATAAGGAGCATAGCTCATTGACCAGGCATGCTGGCTGTAATCCTCTTTACGTACTGATCGTGTCTGTGCGGTTCCGGTTTTTCCTGCTATGGGAACTTTAATATAGCCTAGCCTTCCAGAAGTGCCGTATGTTACCGAAGAACGCATGCCGGATTTAATCGTATTCATGGTAAGTTCGGATAAAGGAACTTCTCTTATTTTTTCCGGCTTAAAAGTTTTAATTATTTTTGTATTATCCGGAGAACGGATTTCTTTTATAATATGCGGCTTAAAAACGACGCCATTATTTACAAGTCCTGAAAGAAAATCAGCAATACCGATTGTTGTTGTACTTATAAATCCCTGGCCTATCGAAAGGTTAACCGTATCTCCGTCGTACCATTGCTGACCGAATGTTTTAAGTTTCCATGCTTTGGAAGGAATAAATCCTGTAGTTTCGCCCGGAAGGTCTATACCTGTTTTATCACCAAGTCCCAGGTAGTCGGCATACTTTAACATTATCGTAGGAGTTGCAGCCAGACCAACCTGATAAAAATATACGCTGCACGATTTTGCAATTGCTCCTTCCATGTCCAGTGTTCCGTGCTGTTGATAGCAGTAAATATCCTTATCAATATAGCCCTTAAGCGTATATTTTCCCGGGCAATATTTAGTCCATCCGGGTTTCCATTTATCTTCCTCAAGGGCGGAAATTGCCGTAACAATTTTAAACATGGAAGCAGGCGGAAATTTTGCCTGTAAAGCCCTGTTAAGGAACGGTTTATCTTTATTGCTGTATAATCCGGAGATAATCTTTTCATTGTTCCTGGAGATAATTAAATTCGGATCAATATCGGGCTTGCTTAATAGCGCTATGATTTCGCCGGTAGACGGCTTTATTACTACAACGGCACCCTTTTGTCCTTCCATTGCTTCGCTGGCAACGCTTTGAATTTCGGAATCGATCGTCAATACAAGATTATTCCCGGCAATAGGCGTTGATCCGATCTCTTCGCCTTCCAGTCTGTTTTTAACGTCAACAATTCTTCTTACAAATCCGTCAATTCCTCTAAGGGTCAAATCATATTCGCTTTCGACCCCGGACTTCCCGATTTTCTGATAATGTTTATATCCGCTTGCCTTATATTTCAGATATTCGTCCCTACTGATGCTTCCGACATATCCGATTGCATGAAAAAATTTTTTTCCTGAATTATATACTCTTACCGGTTCATCGTTCCAGTCGATATTCGGGAATTTTTCTTTGTTTGATGCCAGTTTAATAATGATTTCAAGCGGGACATCTTCCTTAATTATTACGCGTTCCCATGGATTCTGCTGATTTATAATTTGATATATATCTTCATAGGGGGTTTTAAGGACACGCGAGAGTTTCTTTACTATACGTTCAAATTGCTTTTTATCTGTAAATCTGGCCGGTATAGTGCTTATATTAAAGGACGGCCTGTTGGAAACAATTATGGTGTTGTCGTTGCCAGGCATAAAATTTCTATCATATATTTCTCCTCTCGGAGCCGGGATCGGAATATTATTTTCCATGTTCATTTTGGATTTGCGTTTGTATTCTTCGCCCTGGATTAATTGAATATTTACAACTTGAATTATCAGGAAACCGAATAGAACCGAAACAATTGCCAGGAAAGTAAACATTCTGAATCTGAATACTTCCAACATCCGGAGTTTAAGAGATGATTGCGCCATCTATGAACTCCCCTCCACAGATAAAGCGTCTTTAAATAATTTATCGTAAAGCAGGAAAAGAGGGGGCGCGAGCAATGCATTATAAAAAGATTCAGGAAAGATAATACTTACGATTGTTGATATGGCACCTTCATGAAAAATATAACATAAAAATAATGTGATTATACCTTTAAGTAAAGATGCGATAAATACCATCAGAAAAACGGTTAAGACATTCCCTTTTAAAATTGATCTGCCGAACATCCCGACAATAAATCCAAGCGCCATTTTGGGGAATGCCAAAAGGCCCAGCGGAGAAATGGAAATGGCGTCATGTAAAAGTCCGCTGATGAATCCCGTCATTTCTCCATAGAAAGATCCGAAACTGTAAGCAAAGTAGACAACTGCAATAAAGACAAGATCCGGCTTAACTTCGGCAATTCTCAAAATATCGAAAGAGGAGTGTCCCTGAATTATTAATGATACTATCACAAGAGCGCCGGTATATATATATGTACTAATCATCGATTTATCGATCCTCATCATCGAGCAGTTCCAGTAATTCCGGATCAGGCTCCTTTTTAAGTATAAACACTTCCTCAATCTGAGAATAATCAATTATTGGTTTAATTAATACTTTCTGAAAGCTGCTCGATTCAATTATTATTGATTTTACCGTTTTTCCTACGAGGAGACCCTGTGGGAATATCCCGCCCTGGCCGGAAGTAATTACCGTATCTCCCACTTTTACAGGAACAGTTCTGTTTAAATAATTCATAATGCACAGATTGGAATTCGGTGAATAACCCGATAAAAGACCCTGGAATCGGTTTTCCTGAAGCATTACTCCGATATTCATGTCAGTTGATACTATAGGCTGTATCCTTGATACGCTTCCTCTGACTTCTATAACCTTTCCGAATACAGCTTTTTCGTCACCGCTGAAAGAAATTACCGGCATATTGACTTTAATCCCGTCGTTCTTGCCCCTGTCGATTATTATAGTTCTAAACCAGTTATCCGGATCTTTGGATATTATGGTTGCCGGCAGAAATTCATAGGTGAGACGCTCCTTAATTGAGAGCTGTTTTCTTAATCTGGAATTTTCTCTTTTAATTTCACTCAACTCTTCGGAAAAAGCTTCGTATTTACGCAGCTTTTCCCTTGTTTTGTGCAGTTCTTCCCTTACATCGCCCAGTTCGCTGAAGCCGGCCCATAACTTGTGCATACCGTCCTGCAATCTGTCATAGCCTTTCTGAAAAGGCATTATAAACCAGCTTCCGATCCCTTCAACGGACATTGTAAAAGCTGAGGTCTGTAAGGATAAGGAGACAATGCAAAAAAGGGTACAGAGTACAAACGCAAGGATTGTTTTATGTTTAATTATAAAATCCAAATTTTATTTAAAATGATGCCTGTTTAAATTTTTTATTTCCTCAAGGAATTTGCCGGCGCCCATAACAACACATGTAAGCGGGTTTTCCGCCTTTATGGCAGGGACTCCGGTTTCTTTGCTTATGAATTTATCAAGACCTTTTAAAAGAGACCCGCCGCCCGTCATTACAATCCCTCTTTCCACAATATCCGCGGCCAGTTCCGGAGGGGTTCTTTCCAGAGCGTGTTTAATTGCGTCTAATATCTGATCAACAGGTTCTTTTAAAGCTTTTCTTATTTCGGAAGAATCAATTTCAAGGGTGCGCGGAAGGCCGGAAATCGCGTCTCTGCCTTTTAATTCCATTGTTTCCGCTTTCTTTTCCGGAAACACATTGCCTATCCTTATTTTTACTTCTTCTGCCATTCTTTCCCCGATCACCAGGTTGTACTGCGTTCTCATGTATTTCATGATAGCTTCGTCAAATTCATCGCCCGCAATCCTGATCGAATCTGCGATTACCATTCCACCAAGAGATATTACGGCAATCTCGGTTGTGCCACCGCCTATATCTACTACCATGTGCCCGGCGGGTTCATGAATCGGAATATTTGCGCCTATTGCAGCTGCAAGTGCCTCTTCTATCAGGAATATCTCCCTTGCGCCCGCCTGCTCACAGGATTCTCTAACAGCTCTTTTCTCAACTTCCGTAATACCTGAAGGTACACCTACCACCATTCTGGGCCTTACAAGAGCTCTTCTTTTATGTACTTTTTGAATAAAATATCTGATCATTTTTTCGACAGTTTCAAAATCCGCGATAACTCCGTCTTTCATAGGACGAATCGCGACTATGTCACCTGGAGTTCTGCCGAGCATTCTTTTGGCTTCCTGTCCTACTGCCAGTACTCTTGATGTACTCGTTTGTACGGCAACGACAGAAGGTTCGCTTAATACTATTCCCTGACCTTTGACATGTACAAGCGTATTTGCCGTACCAAGGTCAATTCCCATATCGTTTGAAAACAAACTGTAAATCGCATCAAATATCATATTGTCTTTTCACACTCACTTCTTATTTCTTTTATATTTAAGGAAAATGAAATAATCTCAACTGCTGCAATAATTACAACAATTATTTCGCTTATAACTAAATTATTTTAAATATCCTTTGGATTTCCTGCTTTTACATCAAACCCAGCAGTTTCTTTGCTTCTTTATTTGACTGATCGGACGCTAAAACTTCAGACCAAATTGCTTTAGCTTTTGTTTTTTCTCCCAGAGCAGAATAATTTTTACCAATCCATATTTTTAACAGGTTATCCCTTCCGTCAATTTTGAGCGCATTAGTAAAATGCATAAGTGATTCTTTATAAAGGGATTGGTTAAAGTATATTTTGCCTAGATTCATATTAGCCGATTTAATTAAATTACTGTCCGAACAATTATCCAGGATGTTTCTGAAACTCATGATCGAATCCGTATATTTCCCGGCAATATTATAGGCAGATGCCAAAAAGAAGCGGCCGTTTATAGTATCTGAGATCATCCCGTGCTTTTTTAGAATTTCGAGGCCATACTCTTCTTTTTTATTTAAAATATTAATTATCGATAAAAATCTTATGTCGTTTACATTTGAGATTGATTCAATGTTGCCTATTCTTTCGACGGTTTTATATATGTCTTTTGTGTTGTAATAATTACAATAAAAAGATGCTTTTGCCATTATAAATAAAAGTTCCGGTTTTATTTCTTCGGACATGGAAAGAGCAATACCTTTTTTTATACTTTTTATTGCGTTGAAGAATTCAATTTTTGCTTTTTCCTCTGTACAATTAAAACTATCACTCATAATAAATTCGGAAAAACTCTTATTTAAATAAAATTCGCCTAAATGAAAATGAATTTTGCCGGCAAGAAGGAATGTGCCGGCGGATATTTGATGTTTGTCGTTATAGTCAGCAGATATCCGGCATATTTCCTCTAATTTATGTTTTTTCATTACAGGATCGCTGATCTTTAAAGCATCTTCCAGTTCTGAGTTGATTTTATTATACGTATATTTCCAGAAAAAAATATAGTGCTGATATGTTTTACCTAAATATAAAATACCGGCTATCACAATAAGTAAAAGCGATATCTTATAAATTTTTTTATTTTTTCTTTTTGATTTATAGCTATAATACATTTGTTAAATTATTCTTAAATAGTTGTTTCAGCTTTACTAAAAGCGCAGCATCTTTCTTAAAAAGAAATAAGCGCAGCACATTGCTTCCTTTAATGAACAGAACAATAAAATTGTTGCCGCTTTTGATATTGGCTATGCGGCGGAAATCGAACCTGTACAATTTTTTTCCGGCTCTAAAATTTATTCCGTCGTTCAGTATCTCAATATTTCCTGGTCCGATTCTTTTAATTTTTTTATATTCTTCCAGCGTCGAGTCAATTATGCTGTCATTATTGTTGTAATTAATAATACTGGAAGAATCCTCATATAAAACAACGGGAGTGTCATAAGACATAGCTTCATCGCTGAATGGAATTTCAGCTTCGGATCTTTCCTCTCCAAATGGATTATCCTGGTTAATAATTTTGTGTTGTTCGAGGGAAGTGTTTTTATCTTCGTTTTTATTATTAGTTATTGGAGCTGCTTCTTCGCTGGTTTTTTCAGATCTTAATATCCGCTCTTTACTGAAAAAAGGCGGCTTGGTGCGATTGGTTTCTTTATCAGTATCAGATTTATCGGTTTCTTTTTTTGTTATGGAAGCAACAGTAAAGATGATAAAAAATATTCCGGATACTATCAGGATTAAACTTAAATACAGCATATTGATTTTGTTTTATTAAAAATTAATAAATTTTATTATTTATTTACGATTTTTAAACAACTTATACAATGAATCTTTTGAGAGATATATATTATTAAGATTTATTTTTTTAAACAACAGTCGAGCGGAACGTACGGTTGTTTGTCCTGATTAAGCTGGGAAAGCAATCCTGCTTAATCATTAAGCAACAATAAATCCGTTTATCTTCTTTGCAATATTTTACTGTGTCAAGGATTTTTCACTTTAAAGCGAGCAGTTCTTTTGTCATACGGATTCTGCGATCAAGTTCGTCAAATTCATTTTTTTCGATAAGCTTGCTGTCGACAATATATGAAGCTCCGCATGCAATTACTCTTTCGGTTTTCAGATATTCGGCGATGTTTTTTTCGTTTATACCGCCTGTGGGAACCAGGTAAAAATCCTTCATTTTAAAAGGAGCTGTAATTGCCTTAATGTACTCTGTGCCGCCCATGTTCGCAGCAGGAAAAATTTTAATGAATTTTAAATCTGCCTTAATTGCAGAGTTAAGTTCGCTAGGAGTCAGGACTCCGGGAATAAAATTAATTTTTTTTGACAGGGCATAATTGACTACATCAAAATCCAGTCCTGGAGCCACGCCGAACATAGCACCGGAATCGACGGCTTCTTTAAGCGCATCTGCTGATAATACACTTCCGGCACCTACGATTAGTTCGGGGAAATTATCCCTGATTTCTTTTAAACATTTAAAAGCTATTGCCGTTCTAAGGGTAATTTCCAGCAGGTTTACTGAGTTTTTAAGAAGTAATTCCGCAGTTCTGATTGCATTGTTTATATCGCTGAAAACAGCAATCGGAATAACTTTACTTTTTTTAAGTATTTCCAGTAAGTTTATATTTTTAGTTTCGGATAACATAGCTCAATTTGATTGCCGTCTGGATCTAAAAATACTATGCTTTGACCTTTTCTTATGTTTTCCGGTCCGGATACAATAGGGATTTCCTTTTCTTTCAGTTCATCAACAGCGTCCTCAAAATCATCTTCATCTACAATAAAGCTGACACGGTTTTTTGTATCTCCAGGGTTTTTTAATTTTTCCGCTTCGTACAGACTAATAATAATATCCCCTTCTTTTATAAAAGCCTGTCCCGAATTGTTTTCAATAACTTCAAAATCAAATAATTCTCTGTAAAATTTTATCGAATTTTCTAGATTAGAAACTGTCAGTCCCAAATAATTTATGCTTTCAATTACTATCATTATAAGTCTCCGTTGTCTGCGTGAATATATCCTTATGCTATCGCTACTGCAATTATTCTTTTATTTTGTTCAATTCCTAATATATATGTTTTAACGTGTCAATAAATATAAATAACAGCCGAGATTTTTCTTGTAGTTTTTATATATCGGGTCAGTTTAAAGCTTTAAAAATTATTTTGTTTTTTCCGATTTTTAACTCGGGGTGTTTTTATAGACCGTTTACAGGATCTGCGGCAAACTGTTTTCATCCTATTTTACCATAGTCACCGAATATTTCGGAAATCGCATGCTCAATATCCCTTTGCTTCATGAATCTTTCTCCAATTAAAAAACCATCTGCTCCGCTGTCCCGTAGAAGGCTAACATCGTCCCTTGAGTTTATTCCGCTTTCCGAAATAATGAGCTTGTCTGAAGGTCTGCCTTCCGAGTTGATTATATTTATTGTAGTATGTATGTCTGTAACGAAAGTTTTAAGATCACGGTTATTGATGCCGATCATGTTAAAATTGTTATCCAATGCCCGCCTGTATTCGCTTGAAGTATGTGTCTCAAAAAGTATTCCTAAGTTCAGATCGAGCGCCGCTTTTCTTAAATCTTCCAGTTCGGAATCCGTTAAAATGGCGGAAATAAAAAGCACTGCAGATGCTCCCTCGGCAAATCCTTTGTAGATCTGATATTTATCTATTATGAAATCCTTCATAAGCAATGGTTTGGCTGCTATATCCTTTGCTTTTTTTAAATACTGGTAGCTCCCCAGAAAATAATCCGGCTCAGTAAGCACTGAAATAGCGTTTACGTAAGAGGATGATTTGTATGCCTGTGCAATTTCGTCGATATTAAAATCTTCCCTGATTAAACCCCTGGAAGGAGAAGCCTTTTTTATCTCTGCGACCAGGAAAGGAATATTTATATTACGCCCACATAAAAAATCGGCAGGCGCATAGCCGGAAGAAATCAAATCATCTATTTTTTTTCTGATCTTTTTTTCCGGAACCTGCTGTTTTTCTTTTTCCAGCAGCATTCTTCTGTTATTTATTATTTTTTCCAGCACTGTCATTTTCGATCTCTTTAACTTTAATATCCTTCAAATGAATTGTAATAACCTCACCAAGCTTATATGAATCCAGGCTAAAATCTTTAAGCCTGCCGGAAACCGAAATAAGCTTTTTTGATCTCACCCATTTTGCTAAAAGCTCGGGTTTTTTTTCAACAATCTTTATAAAAGTATCCTGCTGAATATCGCCTTTAACCTGCAGCCATCTCCCAAACACGAGATTGCAGTGCAGCTCTTTTTCATATTTTTCTTCCGGAGAGACAAGGACATATTCATAATCGGTCAAAATTTCTTTGTCAATAATGCTTATCAGATATTTTGTAACGACACGTCTATAGTGTCGTTTGTTTTTTAATAGACCCTGGTTCCATTTGATATAATGTTTTCTTAAAATAATGTAGTTATTATATGCATCAGTTGAAGTTTCCGGAATTGCTTTGCCGGAAGTTTCTGCATATACGCAGTTTTTAAAAAAGGAAGATGTAAATTTTTTATCGGAATAATAATAAAATCGGCTATTTTTTGCACTCTCAACGAAGATTGCGGTATCCCTGTAAGCGAAGAGAATAAAACAACAAATTTGTAAAATTATTATTATTTTTTTCAAGATATTTAAATAGCCATATTTTAATATCAGGAAATTTATTTCAATGTTGTCAAAAAAGATTTTGAAAATAAAAATATATCTACCCCCGAAAAGGGGATAGATATATTGATGAATATGAATAATTAAGGATTAACCTTCAACTATTGCTTCATTCGGGCATGAATCTTTGCATGTGCCGCAGTCAGTGCAGGTTTCCGGATCTATTACGTATTTATCTTCACCTTCTTTTATTGATCCTGACGGACACTCGTCTGCACATACACCACATGACACGCAATCATCGGTAATCTTATAAGGCATGGATTTCCTCCATAAAGTTATCATTTTTTCAAGAATTATATTTAAAATAAATCTTGATTAAAACCAAAAATAAAGCTTTTTGATTGTTGCTAGGGATTGAAAATAATTTGCAGTTTCTGTCAAGCTTTTTATTAAGATTACTGAATCCTGTTTTTAATAGAATCAGGAATTTGCGATGCTTTTATTTCGCCGAATCTTTCCTCATATTTTCTGACATTATCACTAAGAGCCTGTAAAATTCTTTTTGCATGCCCCGGAGTCAGTATAATTCTTGAAACTAGCTTGCCGAAGCCCGGGGGAGGTGTGGGGTTCACGTATAAAAAATCAAGTACGAACTCATCCGGAGAATGCGATATGTTCGCAAAATTTGAAAATACTCCCGAAGCAATTGCCTCATCGATTTTTATTTCTATTTTAACGTCTACTGTATCTTTTTCCATTTTTGCTCCATATATGTTTTATTTAAACATTATAATACTAAAGTTGTTTTCCTAACTTTTTCAAGCAATTATTTTTTCCTTCTATAGCATAGCACAAAATTTCCATGTTATAGTATGAAAACATTAAGTACCAGGTATGCTGCAGCAATTATTATTACCTTTTGAGTTTAATGGTCGGCAGCGATATTATAACCGGAAAATACACCCCATAGATAGATAATATATTTTTGTATTTTTATTTGTATCTTAATAATTTAGGATACATTTATTTTTTTTAAAAAAAAGAGAAAATTTTTGCTGAAAAATATTTTTTTTGAAATATTTTATTGACAATTTTTCATTGGATGTTAATCATGGTTCATCCTTTGATAAATGAGTTAAAATATGATAAACTATTGGTATTTCTTTTTATTCTTTATCATTGCTGTTGCCTTTTCAATAGGTTTGCTGCTGGCAATAGCCCTTATTCGTTTTAAACGAAATGTCCACGGAGATAAAACATTCCCTTACGAATGCGGAGTCGATCCCATTACAGAGGGAGCGAGGGACGCTTACTCGATAAGATTTTATCTTCTTACTCTTGTTTTTGTAATCTTCGATGTTGAAACTCTTTTTCTATTCCCATGGGCAGTAATTCACGATAAACTTAAATGGTTCGGTTTTATTGAAATAACAATTTTTATTGTCATATTATTATTCGGTTATTTATACGCATGGAAAGCCGATGCGCTTGATTTCAGGAGGAACATTGACTGATAAAATTGAAAAAATGCCATTCATTTTAACCACATTGGATAAAGTGATTACATGGGCACAAAAGAATTCCGTATGGCCGTTCGGCTCAGGACTTGCGTGTTGTGCTATTGAAATGGTTGCGACTGCTGCAGCTCGTTATGATATTTCCCGTTTCGGAATGGAAGTCTTCAGGGCTTCCCCAAGGCAGTGCGATCTTTTTATTGTTGCCGGAACAGTTACTAAAAAAATGGCACCTGTTATCAGGCGCTTGTGGGAGCAGATACCTGATCCCAAATGGGTTGTCGCAATGGGAAACTGCGCAATATCCGGCGGACCGTTTCCGACATACTCGGTGCTTCAGGGGGTTGATAAAATTATTCCGGTTGATGTATATATATCAGGGTGCCCGCCGACACCGCAGGGATTGCTTCACGGTTTAATGACTCTGCAGAAGAAAATAGCGACAGAACATCCGACAAAGGAGATATTTAGCGTCCATGATAGACCAAATTGTTAAATTTCCGGCATTGGAAGAAATATATCGTTCTATTGAATCCGGCTTTAAAGACTCAATAATAGAAAGCAAATTTGAGAAAGATGAGCTTTCCGTAAAAATTAAAAAAGACGATCTTCCAAAAATAATACAATTTTTAATAGCTGAAAAAGGTTTTAATGCTCTTAACGATATAATAGCGCTTGATAATCTTTCCAGTATGAAACAAGGACAAAAGCGTTTTTCAGTACTTTATCAACTTTATAAATTTCCAGCGTATCTGCGTATACGTCTGATAGTTGATGTAGATGCAGGGGAATCGGTTGAATCTATTTATAAATTTTTCAAAGCATCGGATTGGGCGGAACGCGAAATATACGATATGTTCGGGATTAGTTTTAACGGCCATCCGGATCTGAAAAGGATTTATATGCCGAATAATTTTACCGAATTTCCATTACGTAAGGATTTTCCATTAGAGGGGAAAAACTAGTGGCTTTCAAATTAATTGAAATAAATATGGGACCTCAGCATCCTTCCACACATGGGGTGCTGCAACTTAAGCTTACGGTTGACAATGAAGTAGTTCTAAAGGTTGAGCCCGTTATCGGTTATTTGCACAGGGGTATGGAAAAGTTATGGGAAAACCGAACTTACACTCAAATACTTCCCTTTACCGACCGTCTTGATTATCTGGCAGCTATTTCTAATAATTTAGGTTATGTTCTTGCAGTAGAAAAATTGCTAGGACTTGAGATTCCAAAACGTGCACAATATATTCGGGTAATATTAACTGAGCTTCAGCGAATTGCCTCGCATATAGCATGGGTCGGATTTATGGCAAATGATATAGGCGCTGCTTCTGTATTGTTATATACTTTTGATGAACGCGAAGATATTCTTGAAATATTCGAAGAATATGTTGGAGCAAGGCTAACCATTAATGCAATGCGCATTGGCGGCGTTCCATTTGATATAAGTGAAAACATAATAGCGAGAATCAATAAGTGCCTTGTTGAAATACCTAAAAAGATTAAAGATATAGAACGACTGCTTAGTGCAAATCGTATCTGGCTTCATAGAACAAAAAATATCGGCGTCATGAGCGGGGAAGCTGCAATGAATTTTGGAATTACCGGCCCATGCCTGCGCGCGTCCGGTGTTAAGTGGGACATCCGTAAAAATATCCCGTATTCATCTTACGAAGATTTTGATTTTGATATAGCTTATGGTACTAATTGCGATGTTTATGATAGATATGCTGTACGTCTTGAAGAAATGCACCAGAGTATGCGTATAATACGTCAGGCAATCGATAAACTACCAGCTGGCGAAATCCAGACAAAAGTGCCAAAAGTATTAAAAGTACCTGCCGGAGAGGTTTTTTATAGTATAGAAAATCCGAAAGGCGAGCTTGGCTTTTATATAAAGTCTAATGGAACCGACAAGCCTGAAAGAGTAAAAATGAAATCACCTTCCTTTATAAATATGCAGGCACTGGAAACGATGTGTAAGGGATACCTTTTTGCAGATGTCGTTGCGATTCTTGGTTCGCTTGACATAGTACTTGGAGAGATAGACAAATGATAGATATTGATACTATAATATATGAGTTTATCATACCGGTTATTAAGATAATTGTCGCTATTCTGTTCCCAATGCTTATGGTAATTGCAATGGTGTGGATTGAAAGAAGGGTAATTGCAATTATACAGGAAAGATTAGGACCAAACAGGGTAGGTTTTCAGGGTGTTCTTCAGCCAATTGCAGATGCAATAAAGCTTTTTTTTAAAGAAGATATTGTTCCCAGAGATGCAGATAAATTGACATATAGGGTCGCTCCAATATTAGTGTTGGGATCAACACTGCTCGCCTTCTGTTTTATTCCTTTCGGTACAACAATGCAAATAGGAACGTATAATCTAACATTCTGGGTAGCGGAGACTCCGGTAGGTTTACTGCTCGTTTTGGGCATTTCATCGCTTGCGGTTCTTGGTATAATATTTGCGGGATGGTCGTCAAACTCTAAATATCCGCTGATGGGAGCATTACGTGGGGTTGTTCAGCTTTTAAGTTATGAAATTCCGATGGCATTAACTGTGTTGACGGTTGTTTTTATGACACAGTCCATGAATCTTATAGATATAGTAAATAAACAAAATGAAATGCAGATATGGTATGCTTTTTTAATGCCTGTTTCATGTGTAGTATTCTGGATAGCGGTTGTTGCTGATACAAATCGCTGTCCTTTCGACTTACCTGAAGGAGAATCTGAGTTGGTTGCGGGATTCCATACTGAATATTCAGGTCTTAAATTCGGATATTTCTATATGGGTGAATATGCGCATATGGTGCTGGCATCTTCTTTAATGGTCACATTGTTTTTCGGCGGCGGGCTGCCACCTTTTGCGAATGTTAAATTTCTTTCATTCCTTCACTATGTTCCAGGATTTGTATGGTATATAATGAAAATATTATTCTTTTTGTACTTTTATGTATGGATAAGGGGAACGTACCCCCGTTATAGGTTTGATGAATTGATTAAACTTGCGTGGAAATGGCTTATTCCGCTTTCAATATTAAATATTCTTGTTGTTGCATTTATCAGGTTGAGCATATGATAAAATTTATTAAAAAGATATTCTTAATAGAACTAATACAGGGCTTGCTTGTAACTTTAAAATATACATTATTGCCGAAGGCAACAATTCAGTATCCGGAGAAAGTAAAAGAGCCATCTGAGCGTTTCAGAGGTATTGTGCGGCTTTATCGTGATGAAGAAGGAAAGCAGTTATGTATAGCATGCAAAATGTGTCAGCGCGCATGCCCGCAATATTGTTTTGATATAGAAGGCCAGAAAGATGAGAGCAACAAAATGCGGCCGGTAAAGTTTGATTGGAAACTTGAACGTTGCAGTTTTTGCGGATTATGCGCTGAAGCATGCCCTACAGGCGCTATTCGCTCATCAAAAGAATTCCGTCTTGCGACACTGGACAGATCAAAGCTTCTGTTGCATTTGCCGGAAATGTATTGTGATTTCGATCTGCAAAAACATTTATTAGACGATTTAAAATAATAATTGAAGATTCATTTTAATAACGATTATTTTGAAATAAAGTTATAAATTTTTTAACAGTTTAATTAATCTATATGCAGGCTGTTTTTTAAGGAGAAGATATAATGATTTCCAATATAATTTTCATATTTTTTGCCGTGTTATCAGTTATTTGTTCGTTGCTGGTAATTCTCCAAAAAAATGTTATGCATAGTGTATTATATTTGGCATTTACAGTACTTACAATTGCAGGAATATTTTTTACTCTACAGGCTGAATTTTTAGGTGCAGTTCAGATACTTGTTTATGCAGGCGGAATTGTTGTTCTTTATCTCTTTGTTATCATCATCGTTAATTTGAAAGAAATTAAAGTTGAGAAGAGAAAAATATTTCCCAAATTTTTTATATTTAGTACCGCGGCACTGTTCTTAATAGAAATGTTATATATTTTATTCAAGAATCAAATTGTTATAAATCCGGCTGTTGAATCCGGAATGGACATTAATTCATTGGCAGAAATGTTGCTTTCAAAATATATAGTACCATTTGAAATCGCGTCAATTCTGTTGCTTGCAGTGCTAATTGGTTCCATAATAATTGCTAGAAGGACGTTATTGCATGATCCCGATTAATCAAATCATTGGTCTTGGACTTATAATATTCTTTATTGGACTATTCGGTGTTTTATTCCGAAAGAACCTCATAATTATTCTTATGGCTCTTGAATTAGTTCTAAACGGAATAAATATAATCTTAGTAGGTATAAGTTATTATATGAAATCGCCCATTGGTTCAATATTTGCGGTTTTTGTTATAATGATTGCAGTTGCTGAAGCGGCAATAGGTTTTGCGCTTGCGTTATCATATTTCAGACATAAAACGACTTATGATCTTGATGAGATCAGCGAATTAAAAGGTTAAAGACATGTTCTATCTGATTCCTGTTTTTCCACTAATTGGAGTATTATTAAATGGACTTTTTGGAATTAAATATTTTCCTAAAAAACTTGTCCATTCAATTGCAGTTGCTGGTATAGGTTTAAGTTTTATATTTTCAGTTATCAGTTTTTTTCAAATTGCAAACTCGACAGAACCATACTTAATAAAAACATTATTCACTTGGGTACCGGCAAGTATAGTAAATCTTTCAAATAACGGTGCCACCTCTTTTGTAATAGATTTCGCATTCAGATTCGACTCGCTTACATCAGTAATGACACTGGTAGTTACGGGTGTTGGACTTCTCATACATATATATTCAATCGGTTACATGGCTCATGATGCAAGTTATGCCCGTTTCTTTACTTACTTAAATCTTTTTTCTTTCGCAATGCTTATCCTGGTACTTGGTGCCAATCTGGCAATCATGTTTATTGGGTGGGAAGGTGTCGGGCTTTGTTCTTACCTGCTGATTGGTTTTTGGTTTAATAAAGATTCTGCTGCAAATGCAGGGAAAAAGGCTTTCATTACAAATAGAGTGGGGGACTTTGGATTTTTGATCGGAATTGGATTTTTAATTTATTATTTTGGCACTATTGACGTTGCACAAATATCAACTCTTGTAGAGGGCGGGAATATAACAAAGGAAACAGCAACTATAATTGCATTGTGCCTTTTTGTCGGTGCTACGGGGAAATCAGCACAGATACCATTATATACCTGGTTGCCCGATGCTATGGAAGGTCCCACTCCAGTTTCAGCACTTATCCATGCTGCTACAATGGTTACAGCCGGTGTTTACATGGTAGCTCGAATGAACGTATTATTCACTTATTCCGGAACAGCTCTTGCAGTTGTTGCTCTTGTCGGAGTAATAACGGCAGTTTATGCTGCAACAATGGGTTTTGTTCAGACTGATATTAAGCGGGTTCTGGCTTACTCAACGATATCTCAGATAGGTTATATGTTTGTTGGACTTGGAGTAGGTGCGTATGCAGCCGGTGTTTTTCATCTAATGACACATGCTTTCTTTAAAAGCTTACTCTTCCTTTCGGCAGGAAGCGTAATTCATGCTATGTCCGGCCAGCAGGATATGCGTAAGATGGGTGGACTTAGAAAACATATACCAAAAACCTTTTTAGTAATGTTTGTTGCTACTCTCGCCATATCAGGTATACCCGGCTTTTCAGGCTTTTTCTCAAAAGATGAAATACTTGCTTCGGCGTATGCATCCGGTAATTATTTAGTTTGGGCACTTGGGGTTGTTGGCGCAGGAATGACTGCATTTTATATGTTCAGGCTTATTTTCATGACATTTTATGGAGATGAAAGAATTGACCATGAAGCTAAACATCATTTGCATGAATCACCTAATGTAATGATTAAACCTTTACAAGTACTTGCAATTCTATCGTTCATTGGCGGATATGTCGGATTACCTCACATATTCGGTGGGCATAACTGGTTTGGACAATTTTTATCAAATACGGTCGGTCATCATGAGCTGGGATTGTCCGCACAAACTGAAATTTTACTTATGGCAGTATCTGTGGGGATCGGATTCTTTGGCATCTTAATGGCTTACATAATTTATGTAAAACTGAAAGGTCGTCCTGCAGAATCGCTAGCAGAGAAATTTAAAATATTCTATAAACTTGTTCTAAATAAATACTTTATTGATGAAATTTATAATGGATTATTTGTTGGTGGTGCTATGAAACTTGGGACTCTACTCGGTAAATTTGACCTAGGAATAATAGATGGGATCGTAAATGGAGTAGCATCCTTAGTAAGAAAGATCTCTACAGGATCTATGGCTATTGACAGCCATGTTGTTGACGGAGCAGTAAATGGAGTCGGCTCAATAAATAACTTTTTCTCTAAAATATTAAAAAGATTCCAAACTGGATATGTATACAATTACGCATTGTCGATAGTTATTGGTGTAGTAATAATACTTACATTGACGGTAATTGTTTATAATTAAATATACTATCATTAAACTATTTGTTTAATAAATAGTTTAGATAATGAATAGACGAATTTATTATAATTGAACATTTAAGGAGAAGTCATGGATATTTTCGGTATTCCAATATTAACACTACTTACATTTTTCCCTGTAGCAGGAATTATCCTTCTGCTGTTTATTCCGGGTGCTAAATCAAATGCTCTGAAATTGGTTGCGAACATTGTTACAGCAATTGAATTTCTATTTACTCTATATCTATTAAAGGGATTTGATATATCAGCTGATGGTATGCAATTCATTGAAAGAGTAGATTGGATACCGCTCGCAAAAGTTCAATATCTTATGGGAATTGATGGCATTTCCCTTCTGCTAATACTACTTACCGGAATGTTGACATTTATAGCCACATTAAGCTCGTGGTCCGCTATTAAAGATAGAATAAAAGAATATTACATATTTATGCTTTTACTGGAAGTAGGCATGATCGGTGTATTTGTATCGCTTGATATGATTCTTTTCTATGTATTCTGGGAAGTTATGCTTGTTCCAATGTACTTTCTTATCGGTGTGTGGGGCGGAGAGCGCAAACTTTATGCGGCTATAAAATTCTTCCTGTATACCTTGTTTGGATCAGTAATGATGCTTGTTGCTATACTAGTACTATATTTTAACTATAATACATTTGATTTACTAAAAATGATGGAATCAGGGACATATCTGCCATACGTTGTTCAGTGCTGGGTATTCTTCGCATTCTTCCTTGGATTTGCAATCAAAGTTCCTATGTTTCCGTTCCACACATGGTTACCTGATGCACATGTTGAAGCACCGACAGCTGGTTCAGTTATACTTGCCGGCGTTTTACTAAAAATGGGTACATACGGTTTCGTTCGATTCTCTCTTAATTTATTTCCGGAAGCTTCTAGGACATTCGTGCCTTTAATAATTATACTTGCTCTTATATCTATCGTATATGGAGCATTAGTATCCCTGATGCAGAAAGATATGAAAAAATTGATTGCATACTCTTCAGTTTCGCATATGGGATTTGTTATGCTTGGTTTATTTGCGTTTACGCCAATGGCCATTAAAGGTGCTATATTACAGATGATTAATCACGGTGTAAGCACAGGAGCACTCTTCCTTATAGTAGGTGTTATCTACGAAAGACGTCATACCAGATTAATTTCAGAGTTTGGCGGGCTTTCTTCTAAAATGCCTATTTATGCTGCAATATTTTTAATTATAACAATGTCCTCAATAGGATTGCCTGGTTTAAACGGTTTTATCGGTGAATTTATGATTCTAATGGGAGTCTTTACAGTAAACTGGGTATGGGCTGCAATTGCGGCATCTGGAATTATTCTTGGTGCAGGATATATGCTATGGATGTATCAAAGAGTTATGTTTGGTGTAAACGAGAACCCTGCTAACCAGAATTTAAAGGATTTAAACCTACGCGAATGCTTTGTATTCCTTCCGTTGATTATAATGGCTTTCTGGATTGGTATATATCCGAAACCGTTTTTAAATATAATAGACAAACCGGTTGAAAAAATAGTACGCGTAGTCAATCCCGATTATTATAAAAAAGAAGCGGTTGTCTTTAAAACCGATGATTCCAAGGCTCACCAGCCAGCTAAAAAGGCAGAGGTACATTGATGGATTATTCTTTATACATTGCCCAACTTAAATTTATTGTTCCTGAACTTATAGTACTAGCATTTGCTCTTGTTGCCATGTTAGCCCATTTGTTCATAAAGAGCAAAGGAAAAAGAATTGCCGGCATAATATCTATTTTAGGTTTGATTGCCGGAGCAGTAGCATTGCTAAAGACACCCATTACAAATGGCGAGATATACTCTGGAAATCTTGTAGTAGATCAATTCGCTTTCTATTTTAAAATAATATTTTTAATATCTGGATTACTTACAATAGTATTGTCTTTTAAATTCTTTGATGTTGAAAAATCGGAGCCTGGAGAAGCATATTATCTGATTATGTTATCAGTAGTCGGGATGATGTTCGTTGTTTCTGCTGTTGATCTAATTACATTTTATATAGCATTTGAAACATTTGCACTTTCATCATACATATTAGCAGGCATCTTTAAAAAGGACAAAAGATCTTCTGAAGCGGGCATAAAATATTTTATTCTGGGGACCTTAAGCTCGGCTATTATGGTATTAGGTGTTGCCTTGCTGGTAGGAATTGCCGGAAGCACTAATTATGCTGAAATTTCAAAAATATTATCGTCAACCGCGACGTCAAAACTGGCCTTAACCGGAATGCTATTGTTGTTTTCAGGATTATTCTTTAAATTAGCATTAGTTCCTTTTCATATGTGGACACCGGACGTTTATGAAGGAGCTCCTACTCCACTGGTTGTGTTTTTATCTACAGCCCCAAAGGCAGCATTATTTGCTATTCTAATAAGAATGATCTTCAGCATATTTACTGTTTTCCAAAATCAATGGACAATGGTTTTCCAGGTAATTGCTATCGTAACTATGTTCTGGGGTAACCTGGCTGCGCTAACACAGAAAAACATTAAAAGAATGATGGCCTATTCATCAATAGCACATGCAGGATACATTATGATGGGTCTTGCTGCATTCGGAGCTATGGGAAATATTGCTGTACTTTTCTATTTATTCGTTTACTTATTTATGAATGCTGCAGCTTTCGGGATGATCCTTCTTGTTCAAAAACAAAATGGTTTTGGCGAAAATATTGATGATATGAAGGGATTTGCCAAAAAATCACCAGTAATGGCATCGGGAATTATTGTTCTTTTGCTTTCACTTACAGGAATTCCACCAACTGCCGGATTTATGGGCAAGTATTTTTTATTTGCTGCTGTAGTAGAAAAAGGGCTTTACACGTTAGCTATTATTGGAGCGTTAAACTCGGTTATTTCATTATTTTACTATTTCCAGATCGGCAAAGCAATGTTTATGGAAGAGGCTATTGCTGAGGCCACTCCGGATAAATCCTATTATGCACGTTCAGTCATACTTTTATCTGCTATAATAATATTAATAATTGGGATATTACCAACAGCATTAACCTACTTTGTTACTGCTTCGACCTTGGTAAAATAATCAAAATAAACTGAATTAGCTCTGTTTTAAAACATTTTATTTTACATTGCACTACCATAAGAGATCAAATATTCAATTTTTTTAATTAAAAGCTTAATATCAATCGGTTTGGAAATATAATCGTTAAAACCTTGGGCAATGAATTCTTTGCGATTATTTTCACCTGTAAAACCTGTTATTGCAATAATGGGTATATTTGATTTTTCTTTTATTTTAATCATAGCGTCTGTACCATTAATTCCTGTCATCTTTATATCCATTAAAACCAAACCGATTTCGTCATGTATATTCATTACACTAATGCTTTCCTCTCCGCTTTTTGCAGTAAGAAATTTGTAACCGTATTTTTTTAATACAGCAGTCAGTAAATTTAAATTTTCTTTTTTATCGTCTACGATTAAAATGCAGTTTTTATTTTTGTCATCCATAATAAACCTCATTAAAACTTTATAAAATTCCGGCATTCGAATAACGGAAATCGATAAAACATCATTTTTATTTATATCAAATAAATTAATAAAAGTAAAGTTTATAAAAAAAATGTTGAAAAATAATTGATTTTCAATATAAACATCATAAGGATATTCAATATTATTATGATTAAAACTCAACTCATGTATTATAAAAAATTTTTATTCTTTATTTATCTCGTATTAATTATATTAAGCATTTCATGCTTTGGAAAACCGCATATTGAATTCAATGAGGTTAAATACGATTTTGGTATTATTAGCCGAAATTCCGAATTTAAACATATTTTTCCTTTTAAAAATACGGGAACAACAACATTAACTATTGAAAATGTAAAAGCCGGATGAGGCTGCACTGGTGTCCTTCTTTCACAGAAGGATATCCCTGCCGGAGGCAATGGGGAAATTGAAGTAACTTTAAAAACCGGTAATAAAGATGAGAAAATAAAAAAATCGATATATGTTTATACAAATGATGATAATAACAAAACTGTTGTTTTAAAAGTCGAAGGTATTATCACAGCAAAGAGGAAGACTATTTAATTTATCTCGCCTAAACGTCTACTGTATTTTTAATATTATTATTAAATGACTAACATGTTTTATACTAAAAAAATTATACTAAGCTTAATTTTATATTACGCTGGATTGCACCCGGCCTTAGGATGTATGCTGTTTAAATTGTAAAATGTTATAGTATAAAAAATCATTTTATCTACCAACAAAAAGTTTGCAATATTTGATTAACACATATAATGTAATAACATCATTTTTAAATTTTTTTAATATTGAATCTATTAATTCTCTATTTTATAAAATTATTTTTTTGTATCTGCTAATAGTAAAAATTTTTTTTAATAATTTGAACAGGAGATAATATCATTGAAAATTCATAGAATTTTGCGAGGAACTCCCCTTCCTTTTGGAGTGAAACTACGCAAAGGAGGTGTAAATTTTTCAATATTGAGCAGAAACGCGAAATCTGTCAGTTTGATTCTTTTTAAATCCGCTCAACCTGATAGTGAATATGAAGAAATCTTTTTTGATCCTATAATAAATAAAACGGGCGATATTTGGCATATCTGGATAGAAAACATATGTGAGGGACAACTTTACGGTTATAGGATTGATGGCCCTTATGATCCGGAAAACGGTTACAGATTCAACCGCAATAAATTACTAGTTGATCCGTATGCCAGAGCTGTAACCGGTAATTTTCAGTGGGATCTTTCAGATGCAAGAGGATATGACCGAAACTCACCTTTAAGCGATTTATCATTTTCAGTAAAAGACAGCGCTCCCGGCGCTCCAAAATGTGTTATCATAGAAGAAGATTTTTATAATTTCGATAAACCAGTAAAAAAACCGCTTAAAGATACGATCATTTATGAAGTCCATGTAAAAGGATTCACTTACCACGAATCTTCTAATATAGAGCATAAAGGCACATTTAAAGGAATAACTGAGAAGATACCCTATTTAAAGGAACTGGGGATAACTGCGATAGAATTAATGCCTATTCATGAGTTTGATGAAGATGAAAATAGAAATATAAATCCATTAACCGGAAAAAAACTTAAGAATTATTGGGGGTACAGTACAATTTCATTTTTTGCCCCCAAAGGCAGGTATTCTTCCAGCGGTACAATGGGGGAGCAGTTTCGCGAATGCAGGGATATGATAAAAAAATTTCATGAGGCGGATATTGAAGTAATTCTGGATGTCGTGTTTAATCATACTGCTGAGCTTGACCATCTGGGACCTACATTATGTTTCAGGGGTATCGATAATTCCGTTTATTACATGCTTGAAGATTATAAAAGATATTATAAAAATTTTTCAGGCTGCGGCAATACCTTTAACTGTAACAATCCGATTGTCAGGGAATTTATTATCAATTGCCTTAAATACTGGGTAATTGAAATGGATGTAGACGGATTCAGATTCGATCTAGCATCAATATTAGGTAGAGATATAGACGGAAATATTTTAAGTAATCCTCCTTTACTGGAAAGAATAGAGGAAGATTCCATACTAAGGGATACCAAAATAATCGCTGAGGCATGGGACGCGGCCGGAGCTTATCAATTGGGAGATTTTCCAGGCAGATGGGCGGAATGGAATGGGAAATACAGGGACGATGTAAGGCGGTTTTGGCGTGGTGATGAAAACACAGTTGGATATTTTGCAACAAGGATTATGGGAAGTGCAGATCTGTATCAACGTAATAAGAAAAATCCGTTGCATAGTATAAATTTTATCTCCTGTCATGACGGTTTTACTTTAAATGATCTCGTCAGTTATAATAATAAACATAATATAGAAAACGGCGAAAATAATATAGACGGCGAGAATTATAATAATAGTTTTAATTTTGGAATAGAAGGGCTATCTGAAGATCCGAAAATTGAATTGTTTAGAAACAGACAAATTAAAAATTTTATCGCAACTCTTTTCCTTTCCCAGGGTGTACCTATGTTACTTGCAGGTGATGAGTTCAGACGCACACAGAAAGGAAACAATAACGCTTATTGCCAGGATAATGAGATATCATGGATTAACTGGTCTTTACTGAACTTGCACAAAGACATTTTTAGATTTACCAGTGAAATAATTAAATTTCGAAAACAACATCCAATTTTGCGAAAAGATTCATTTTTTACAGGAATAGCTATTAATGAAGATTCTATGCCGGATATAACATGGCATGGTTATATAAAAAATAAACCTGACTGGAATATCGATTCACATTGTATTGCATGTTTATTAAATGGAGAATATGCAAAGCAAAATAATTTAAGCAAAGACAATGATATTTATATAGCATTTAACGCATCAAAAGAAGCAATTTGTTTTGAAATCCCTGATAGCCCTTCAAATACAGAATGGCTCCTTGCTATAGATACTTCAAAACCTTCTCCATACGATATTTTATGCAATGGCCGTGAAATACAGTTAAATAACGACAGATATTTGGTTGAATCATTATCTACAATAGTTTTGATCTCCTAATTTAGATATATTTTAATAAATTAAAAATTAAAATATATTGATACATCGTCATAATATTATAATAATCAAATTTTTTTTAAAGTTAATAAAAAATTTATAAAACATTAATAATTTGTTACATTAATTCGGTATTGAATAATATTATTGTTGACATAATAATATTTGTATGTAATGTTTTGTTAAAATCTGATGAATGATGGTATAATAGTATGAATAATATTATTACTGAAGTTAGAGTTTTTCCAAAAGACAATCTTGGTAAGACTTTAGGATTTGCAAACATCACATTGATGGACAAATTCGTTGTTAAAAATTTACGCATCGTTCAGGGGGAAAGAGGAATTTTTATAGGGATGCCTTCAAACAAGAGAAAAAACGGAGATTTTATTGACTTATTTTTTCCTATAACGCAGGAAGCGCGCGAGGAAATCACATCTGCAATTATTAAAAAATATCAAGAATCTGTCCGATTTAATGTGCAGGTAGGCTTATAATCGCTTTTCAATTTATTCCCCAATTTATGGCATGTACTTAATATTTTAATTAGCCCTTATTTATAACGCATTATTGAAACTAAGGGGTTAATATTCTTATTTTTTATGCATTATTACAATTAATTCCTATAAATACTATAAAAATATTATATTATTTGTATATTTAATCACTGTCGATAATCTGAAAAAATATTCATTCTGGACTATTATCCTTATTATTAGACTTTGTGTCTAATATTTTTTATAATTTAATTATCGATTCAAAAAATAACTACATTTTTAAATATTTCTTCTTCGTCTTTAATATTACCTGTTCGCAAATTTAATTCTAATGAATTGTAATTTTTTTTAGAAATACTCTTAAAAATTATATATTGACTGTTAAATGAATAATTTGTTAAAATTTAATAATTTTAAATTGGTAATTTAAGCCTCGCTTTTGATTAAGTAAATATGAGTAATAAATCGATTTTAATAATGTGCTCTGTCAGATGGTATAACGCATCTGCTCATTATGCATTAACTCTGGCACTGAGTCTGAGAAAATCTGGTTTAAACGTAATTTTATTCGGTTTACCTGGAAGCCCTTTCTTAAGCAAAGCAAAAGAATATAGATTTAATTTAATTGAAAATATCGGATTAATGAATCAAGGAATTGTTCAATATATTATAAATTTATACAAATTTCGAAAACTAATAATTAAAAAGAAAATAGATCTTTTAAATCCTTATATTTCGAGGGATCATTTTTTTGCCTATCTGTCGCTTTTCGGAAAGAACAAAAATATTGTTCGCACCAGAACTGACAGCAAAATACCTAAGAGCAACATTTTTAATAAAATCTTTTACAGGATATCATCCGGTAATTATATTGTGTCCTCTAAATATATGATTTCACATATTACTGCCATGGGATTACCGGAGAATCGAATAACTGTTATTCCTTTAGAACTGAATTATAAAGATTATTCGACTTATAAATCCAAAAAAAATCTTAAATATGAATTAGGTATTAATAAAGTTAAAAAAGTCGTATCATTTGTCGGCAGACTGGATAGAATAAAAGGTGTTGAATATTTTATAAAAAGCTTTAGTTATTTAAAAAATAAAAACAAATTCCATTATATCGTTTCAGGTGAGGAAATAAATCTTTTTATTGATGAACTTAAGGATTTAGCTTCAAGCTTGAAAATTAATAGCATTTCATTTATCGGCAAAGCAGATGATGCAAGGGATATTTTAAAAATTACTGATATCGGTGTTGTCCCTTCGATCGGATCGGAAGCAATTTGCAGAATTGGTCTTGAGATGTTGGCATTCGGGATACCTATTGTCGGAAGTAATATAAATTCTATTCCTGAGCTGATAAATGAATACGGTGGCAGAGTTGTAAGTCCGGGTTCTCCATTAGAAATAGCAAATGCTTTAGAATATCTTGCAGTACCTGAAAATTACAGAAATATACAAAATCAAATTAAACAGGCATTTCAAAAAAAGCAGCCTGATCAATTTGTTTTGTCACACGTAGATATTTTTTTAAAAGAGTTAAACAAGTAAGAATTACCTTTCTATAAAAATAACCTAATGCAATAAAAAAGATTTGAAATGTTTAAACCGCAAAGAAATGACTTATTGTAATAATCAGATTGTTTCTCTTGACCTTATGATACACAGCTTAGAAGTTATTAATTATCGTTTTGAGATGAGTTGAATTATTTTTGTCTTTAGGAGGCGTTATGAATATTTTTATTGAATATTGTAATGCATGAAACTATTTACCTCATGCTACCCGTGTGGGAGTGGAACTTAGGACAAAGTTTCCTGATGCAAATATTAAATTGATCGAAGGCAGCGGCGGTATATTCAATGTTAAGTACAACGACAAACTTATTTATTCCAAACAAAGTATTGAGCAACAACGATTTCCAGATAATGGGGAAATTACCAAGCTGATAGAAAAAGAGATAGGTTGATATTTAACAGGAAATTAGTGGGTTTGAAATAACTTTGATTTATTAAATTCATAAATAAATTTAATCTGAAAAGTTATGGATGATTTTTGTTTTCAGGAATAATTTTTATGAAGCAACTCGATATCGCTTTTTCGCCTTGCCCTAATGATACTATTATTTTTCATGCAATGCTTCACGGTCTGGTAGATACGCGAGGGTTAAAGTTTATTCAGTATATTTATGACGTGGAAACATTAAACGAAAAAGCATTTGCAGGCAAATTCCGTGTAACCAAGATGTCTTTTGCCGCGTATCTGAGGTTAACAGATATATACGATATACTGGATTCGGGGGCTGCTCTTGGTTATGGCTGTGGCCCCCTCGTTGTTGCCCGAAACTCCGGGATCGACCTACACTCTGCTACGATTGCTGTGCCCGGGCAAAATACAACCGCCAATCTGCTTTTCAGGCTCCGGTATCCGGAAGTTAAGAATATCGAGTACACAAGGTTTGATAATATCATGGACGGAGTGCGGAACGGCAGGTATGATGCAGGCGTGATAATACACGAGGGACGTTTCATTTACTCTGATTATAATCTTGTAAAGATAATAGATCTGGGCGAATGGTGGGAACAGGAAACCGGCATGCCAATCCCTCTTGGATGTATCGCTATCAAAAAGGATGAGGAAACAATTTTGCATAAGCACGATGTTGAATCAATCATCAGAGAATCGCTTAGCTTCGGTCTAAGTAACCGACAGGCATCCCGTAAGTTCATAAAGTCACATGCCCAGGAAATGGATGATACTGTTATAGACAGCCATATTAATCTATATGTAAACGAGTTTTCGCTTTCGCTTGGAGAGAAGGGCAGGGAAGCAATTCGTGTTCTTAACGAGATGGTTAAGAAGAGACAAGCAATATAATATAGAATGCTTTCGAAAATGCATATTTAACTATTTTATTTATCGAGGCATTGGTTTTTGGATATTTTATAAATCTAGCTAAACAATTATGAATTTTAATTATAAACATATAATATGGGACTGGAACGGTACACTTATAGACGACGCATGGCTGTGCCTGGAAATAATAAACGGACTTTTACGCAGAAGAAATATGCGCGAAATCAACATTACAGATTACCAGGAACTATTTAATTTTCCGGTCATTAATTTTTATGAAAAGATTGGCTTTAATTTTTCAAAGGAGCCGTTCAAAATACCTGCTGCGGAATACATAGAAGCGTATAATAGCCGGAGATTCGGGTGCAAACTGCATCAAGGCGTTTTGGAAGCACTTTCTCTTTTTAAAGAATCAGGCATAACACATTCGGTACTGTCGGCTTCCAAGCAAAGCTCTCTTGAAGAAGCTATTAAGTATTATTCTCTTCAGCCATATTTTACGAATGTCTGCGGGTTGAATGATCATTATGCTCACAGTAAAATTGAGATCGGCAGAAATCATCTGCTGGAGCTTGAAATTTCAGGAGAACAGGTCGTGATTATCGGCGATACTACTCATGATTACGAAGTTGCAAAATCATTGGGAATTGACTGCATCCTTGTTAACGGCGGGCATCATAGCAGAAAAAAGCTTGAACAATGCAGCGTCCGTGTGTTAAATTCAATATCTGAACTAAAAAGCATTACACTCATATCCGTCTGACCTGTTGAACCAATGAAGATCACTCATCTTGTCAATAAATTTATTAGACAAAGGATTCTCTTTGTAATTGCCGGGATGTCCCTGCTTTCTTTTATATTGCTTCTTTTGTTCTATTCTTTGTTTTTAATTCTACCTTCCTTATTTATCAATGCAGGTTTAATTTCCCCTATACCTTTGCTCGTTATATTTATACTTTCTATGGTTATCCCTTTTGTTTTGTATTCGTATCAAAAGCCTTTTTTTGGAAAGTCATTTTTAAAAGATATTATTCTGTCGCCCTATAATTCGGGAGATGTAAAATCCGCCATGGAGCTCGAAAGGGGCAGCAGCTTTCCGTCGATTAAAGAAAATATTCAGATTGATGATAAAAATATATCCGCTGAACTGACTGAACAATTTAACGAAAAAATTATTAAACATTTAAAGCCCGAAAATAAATTATTCAGCGGGATCATGCCCGGTATTTATAGAAAAGCATTTTGTATTATTATAGTACTTATATCTTCAGCACTCTCATTTTTTAAAAACGAGCTCGTTTCCGATGTTTACTTCGCGCTCAGAACCGGTCTTCCTGTAGAACTCATTGCTCTCGATTCCCCGATTAAATTTCGGTCCCTTGAAGCAGGTATAATTCCTCCGGCATACATTGAATCCGGTGTTTCAGAGACTGTCGACTTGAATATCAGAAATAAAATTAAAGTAATCCAGGGTTCAGTCATTTTTGTAAAAGGAAATGTGATGAATATAGAATCCGGCAGACTGATTCTGTCTGCCGGTAAAGGTGTAGAGTACTTTACAGTGACTGTTTCCGAAGGAAACAGATTTGAAGTGTCGTTTCTTGCTCCAATGAAAGGCGCGTTTGCGCTGGAAATTGCTTTTTCACAACCGGTAGAGGGAAAGCTTTTCGGGAAAAGTAAAGTGTTTATGATTGAAGCATTGCCCGACCGGTCACCATCAATAAAGATTTATTCACCGCCTGTGCATCATAATGTGCTTTTCGGAAATCCTGTTGAGATCAATTATTCCGCATCAGATGATTACGGGATACTCGAGATTTTTCTTTATCACAGGAACCCTGAAGCCGGACCTGAATATTTTAAAGAAATAGTTGCAAGGTTCCCAAAAGAAGCAAAGACGAACTATTCGGCAGGATATGTATGGAATCCTGTTTTGCGCGAAGGGGAAAAGATAGACGAACTTGTTTACGATCAGGGCACAGAATCGGTTGAGTATTATCTGGAGGTCAGGGACATTAATGTCTTTTCCTCCGGGGGTACCGCCAGGAGTGAATCAAGATACTTACATTTTACTGATGCATTCTCCGAAATAAAAAACGCGATAAATATTATAGAGGAATTAATAACTAAAGGAAAGAAGCTGCTGAAATCGCCTGAAAATAAAAGTACGATCGCAGAATACAAAGGCAAATTAAGCAAAGCTGTTGACTTGTTCAGTAAAGATTTAAACGAAGTATTGCCGCAAAGTTCGCTTTTGCAAAAAACAAATGATATGCTGAACTCATTATATATCGATAATAGCCAAAAGCTAAAAGAGTCACTTAAAAGCTACATCGCATTTCTTGAGAGATATCTTATATTTATTAATTTAATGATTGAGACCGAGCGCGCCGGTTCAATCGACAAAGAACAATCAAGGATTGATGATGCAGGAGCAGATTTAAAAGCTTCACTTAACAGGATAAACCGCCAGTCCGCGGACCTGCTGGAAAAGGAATTTAAACGCGAATTACAGGAAATAGAAGACCTGATTAAGAAAGGAGATCGTGCCGGAGCTCAGAAGAAAATAATAGAACTACTTGCAAAGATGAAGAAAAAGATGTCCGAGAACCTGGCAAAATCAACGGCAATGTCAAAGAAGATCGCTGCTGAAGTGAAGGAAAAGCTTGAGAAGATTTCCAGAAAAGCCCGCAAGGTTTTACAGGCTCAGGAAGCCAACAAAATTAATACAGAAAAAGGAAGGCTTAAGGCTGCCTATATAAAACAAAAAGAAATTAATGAAAGGCTGTCCGCTCTGGGCAGCGAGACTCAAAAACTGAGCTCGGAATATCCTTTTATTATGTATACACTTAATTCGCATGCAGGGTCGGCAAGGCTTTTCAGTGAGAAAGCCATTGAGACTCTCGAAAAGAATCAGCAGAATAAATCATCACAGAACCAGGCAAGGGTCATTGAGTATCTTAAAGGATTGCTGGAAGCTTCCACGCAGCAGGGCAAGCTGATGGACGAACTGGCGGCCGGGAACTTTGAAAGCGTTATGCAGCGAGGTTTTGCGAACCGTTTTGTGCTTATTCCGAAAGAGGCAATTTATACTATCCCTATAGATTATAAAAATAAGATCATCGAATTAAGCAAGGACAGAAGCAAAAGCACAAAAGAGAAAGAAGCATTCTGGAAGGATATTTTAGAGTAAGGTTATTTTTAATTGTTATATTAGACTTGTTGCGAATCTAAAGTGTCATTTCGACCAAGGGGAGAAATCTACTTTCGGCAATTAAGGGATTTCTCGTCGCTACGCTCCTCGAAATGACAGTTCCGTAACAAGTCTAATATTAATGTTCAACAAGTATATAATTCGAAACAGTTTTATCTGCTCAGTATCTCACTAAGAAGTATTTGTTCGCCAAGCGGCTTTGCGAGTATTTTTATCCGTGACTTTATATCATTTATTTCAGGCCCCCTGAATTCAGTATCCCTTGTAATGCTGATTATCCCAAACAGGACGTTTTTAAATAATACGGGGATAGTAACCTTCCTGCCCTTGCCCTGCATAATTATGGATGAGTTCTTTAATTCATCCATGAGTTCCCGATTCAGGTTTATCACGTTTAGTTCTGCATTGTCAATCTTGATAAGCACATTCCCGTTAAGCTCAAAAGTCTTGTTTAGCTTTGAATTCGCCTCATCAAGCAAATATAGCGAGACCGAGTCCGAATTGTATTCTCTTGATATATATTCGAATGCTTCATAAACAAAGCCGCTTAGAGCATCGAGATTAGGTCTTATGCCATCCGCTTTTTCCGGTTCCGATTTTTCTTTAGCTTTAATAATTACATTTTCCTGTTTTTTTTGTTTCCCGGGTTTTCGCTCTGTTTTGCTAAATATGTTTTTTTTGTCATTAAGTTGTTTTGACTTCTTTTTATTTATTTTAATAAAAACCATTGCAGTTATTATAATCGAAAAAACCGCAATTAAAAATATTTCCAGTATAAGCTGGATGATAAGTTTCATACCTAGTTTATAGGGAAAAAGGATAAGAAGCTTCCCGCCGGTTATATTCCTTGGAAAAATATAGAATCTGTCCTGTTCATAATATCGAATTAAAAAATCATTATTTTTAAATATTTTAAATTCATCTGTTACAAAGCTGTCAATAATGGAATCGAATGCCGTATTTGATTTAATTGCTTTATCATCTTTGCCAGCTTTTAAGATTTTATTTTTCTTATCTGCAACAGCAATTAAAGCAACAGGATACTTCTCCTTGATTATGCTGTAAAATTTAGTCAGGTCTTTGTTCTGCAATTTTTTTTCTTTTTCAAAGCTGCTTAGTGAAATGACTATTTTTTCCGCCGAAGCAGTTATCGATTTGATGTATTGCTGTTCCATCAATCCTGTTCTTATAGGAACATAAATAAATATAATTATTAAAGTAACAATGGAACTGGCAATTATGTTTCTTTTTTTATTTGTCATGCTTAAATACCATCTTGAAAAAATAAGATAATACTCATTTATAATTTTGCGGAAGATGTCTATGTATTATGGTCGGCAAAAAAGGTGATTTATAATATAAATTTATCTTGTTTTATAAGGTTATGCCAATCTGAGAAGCAATAGCCCAACAAGCTGACTTGCTTCTCAGATATTATCTTTTACCTTATCTTAAAAAAGCTTACTTTAGTTTTAAGCGTTTCAGCCATGCCCGATAGTTCCTCAACATTGCTTGCAGTCTCTTCCGACGAGGACGCGGTTGCCTGCGATACCGAACTGATCTCAGTGACGTTCTTTACCATTTCATCCATCGCATTACGCTGTTCTTCCGTGGCCGCTAAAATTATATTAGCTTTGCTTTCCAGGTCAACGAATTGATCGGTTACATTTTTATTGGTTGAAAGGGCGTCGTTCATGGTATCGTAAACGCCAAGTGCCATTTTATCAACCATGCTTATGCCATCAAGTATCGATTTTATCATACCGGTCATTTCATTTACATTAGAGGCAAATTGCTGTATCTCAGTATCGTTTTCTTTTATATGACTTGCTATACCTTTAATGCTCGAGGCAGTCTGGTCTGCCAGTTTTGAAATTTCGTCTGCTACAACCGCGAACCCTCTGCCCGATTCTCCGGCTCTTGCTGCTTCAATAGCTGCGTTAAGCGAGAGTAGATTTATCTTGTCGGATATATCGTTTATTATGCCTATTATGTTCTGCATCTCCTCTGATGATGTGTTTACTTTTTCCATATTGGAAGTCATACTAGTGAGATGATTTTCGGTCGATTTGGCAGTCTGAGACATTTTCCCTGTAAGCGAACGCGTTTCATTTACTTTATTATTCATCTCCGAAATGTTGCCGCTAAGACGGTCTATTCTTTTGCGTACCTCGTTGATATTCTCGAGCAAGCCGGCGCTTTGAGAGCTGATGTTTTCCACTCCTGTACTTACCTGTTCAATGCTGGCCGATATCTCTTCTGTAGCGGCAGCCTGCGACTGCGAGTTCCTGGCAGAAAGATCGGCTGAAGCGGCAAGTTCGGTTGTAGACGAAGCGAGGATATCCGACGACAGGAGCACTTCTTCGATAACCTGGCGGAATCGCGCTACAAAATCATTATACGCAATAAGCATTCTGGCAATTTCATCATATCCGTGTGATTCTACCGTAGCAGTAAGGTCGCCGTTTGCTGTCTGGTTGAGAACTGTAACAGCATTGACGATGGGATCGGATAATCTTCTGGATATAACAAATCCGGCTACGCCCGCCCCGAATGCGAAAACCAATCCTATAACTAAGATTGTTGTTTGCATCATACGGGATCTTGCGTACGTTTCGTCTGTGTTTACAACACCAAGTAATTTCCATCCGGTTTTCGGAGAAGTTATTACGCGTCCGATCCTTTCAACGCCGTTGTTCGTGTAATGAACAATCGTATCTCCTTTTTTGAAAGCTTCTGTCAACTCAGGGATTTTGAATTCTGAAATATTTTTACCTACCATATCTTTGCGTTTCGAATGCGTAAGCATTACATTGTCTGCGTCTGTTAGAACAATAAAACCTGTTTCACCGATTGATATGGAATTTATAATATCAGTAATACTGTTTATGGCTATATGAACCGCTCCCACGTAGGATAAGTCGCCGTCCGCTCCCTTAAATGCTTTTACCGCAGTAACAAGCCAGGATTTTGTTATCCCGAAAAACGGTTTAGTTAATGCAGGTTCTCCGTTCTTTTCCATGCCGAGTTTGTACCATGGTCTGGGTCGCGGATCATAATGTGCGGCAATAGTTTCCAGATTAGTAACCACAAATCCGCCGGACTTTGTCCCGAAACTCAGTGTTGCAAAATCAGAATGTGTTTTATTAATCAGGTTCAGGAAATTAAATAGTTCTGTTTCAAGCGGCCCTTTTTTTGCGGTATAATTCTTTGTATCTTTATCTTTATTGATATAGTTAGTGATCGATCCGTCCATACGCCGGCTCATCGGAGATGTGCCTATCATTTCAAGAGTGTTATAAGCGTTTTGCACCCATATATTCATTATATTATTTACCTGAGTAATTTCAGCCGTTATCCTTGATAAATAATCTTCCTCGGTTTTACTGTTGATTAAATATCCGACAATAAGAAGTACACATGTAATCGGTATTATCACAAGTATTATAGAAGTAGTAAAAATTTTTTTCTTTATACTATTAAACTTAAAAGCGTTTTTAAATTTTGATGCAGCAGAATCCATATATTCCCCCAAATATATAATCCGTTTTTGTACTCATTATAATATCAATATCGTTATAAAGTATCTATAGGTCAACAAGGAAATTCAGGATAGTATTGTTTTTACAAAAACGGATAATATTGTCCACCTTGAATCCCGGTTATTTCATTTATAAATAATCTAATAACATTGCAAAACATTTAAAAAGTCATAAAACTTGTATTAAGGCTTATTTTTAACAAGCGACCGAATGATCGGTATATAATTTTTATTTTGTGTTATAAATTCTGAGTAAGTTCGCTGAATGATAGTTGGTCAATTTGCGCATACTGAAAAGATGTATTTGGCAACCTATGTAGGATCTATAATAATAATTTGTAATCTATTTAATTTGATATAATATATAAAAATATAAATAATAATAT
>JAZDKB010000045.1:0-54602 GCA_043803405.1 Spirochaetota bacterium
GGGAGCGTTGGTTATTTATGTAAGGATAGTTTAAAATATTTTGTAAAAATTTCTTTATTGTTTTTTAAAAGCGATTAATTGTTCTTTGCTTTATATGCTTTCCTGTAATGAAAGACAATCAGATTCACGCCGCTAACGACAAGGCTCAGCTGTGTTTGCGACTGCTGGCACGGACATTGAAAGCTAACCAATTAGATTATGACCACCCAGCTCCTACCGCCGCCAAAGCGCTAGCAGTAGCAGGCACACAACAAATGTTAGGCGCCTTTTAGCATCACTTTGAGTTCTTTAATAACAACGCGTGTTTCAATTCTTCTATGCAGATTTTCCGTTCTGCGATATTTGTTATATCACCAATTTCCAGTTCTAATTTTTCTTTAAATTGAAAAGTGATATTCATTTTACACTTAAAAATAAATCTATACTCATTCGCATAATCATGGGATTTTTCTTTCTGCCTTAATGATGTTCCGTGTGGAGACATTAAATATTGCGGAGCCTCTATTACTTCACTTTTATTATAGACAACATCATGAAATGTAACTCCCAATGCAAAGTTAAATGATTTCCATTTTTCATATAAGCGCTTTTTAAATTCAACGATATCATTTATCAAAACAGTATACGTCCCAAAATTATCATAACATCGCGATAAGTTACAATCTGGCCCTGAGAGACATAAAATATAAACTGGATTTATAAATGTGCGTTCACAATCAAGTATACCATCGCTCATTTCGTATTTAGAATGTTCGATATTTTCAGTTTCATCACGCCTCTTATTTTCAACAGTTTTAAATACTTCAATCTTACGGATAATAATATTCCCTTTTAGAAAATTATCAGCATGATTTTCGCAATCAAAAAATTTTATAAGAACAGGCGGACTATCTGCTTCATCTTTTATGAATTTATATGTCATATTATTTTCATCGCCTAACGAGACTGTCGAATAATATCGATTTCTTAAAATCCAAATTTTCTCTATGTCCATATTTTTTAATAATCGTCCCTAATCGTTTATAACCCAAAATAGATTTTTAAGATTTCGTAAATTTTTCATTTTTCGACAGTTTCAACGCTTAGTTAAGCAGCGCCAGCACCGAGCTCGCCGGAAATCCGCGCGGCTTTCCGGCGTCCGCTTCGACCAAAAGTTAGGCATTTTCTGCCTCGCTGAGTAAGATGGCTCGATCGGCAGGACGCGCAAATTGACTGGCTCCACACGAATATTTGCCTCTGCGTGTAGTTCCGATTTTCCTGACTTCCGCCGCCGTAAGACAATACACAAGAAAATCAGCCTTGTTTGCGTGTTTCCTAACTACGCTATCCCTGCCAAGCACAACGTACACTTCGTCGTACGTCGACGGGTCGCCCAGATCGACGTTCGTCTTCTTACCTCCACCGTACTTGATTTGAACTCTTTGGTCTTGCCTTAACCCATCATGGCCAGCTTGCCGCAGGTTCGTAGCCAGGTCGATCTCGTAAGCGTCAGCGCAGAGAAATTCGGCTATGTCGCCAAGGTATCGGTCGGACCGAATCACACCGGTTGCCTTAAGTTCCTCTATCGATCTTCTGAAGTCAACCAGAGCACAACGTTGTCTTTTGTTCATAGCTGATCCTGCTTAACTAAAAATTCAGCTGTGCGACCCGCGATGCAGACGCTCTTAGCAAATCAGTCTGATCTCTGCTGCTTACCCAGACTTCCGCAAATGCGGCGGATCGCATCATGCTTGATTGGATTGTTAGGCTATATATATTATAATGACATTTTTAGCAGTTCATTTTATGCTAAATGTTCCAAAAGAATTTTAATTCCAATTCCGATAAGAACAATTCCACCGATAATATCTAGCTGAATATTCAGTTTATTTCCAAGTCTTTTTCCAATAAAATATCCAGCTAACGAAACAGCAAATGTCACTATGCCGATTATTATAGAAGGTATTATTGCTGATATCTTTATCATTGCAAAACTAAGGCCAACTGCCATAGCATCTATACTAGTAGCTATGGAAAATATAAAAAGTGTCGGTAAATGACGGCAATCTTGCACTGTCTTTTTGTCGCAAATATTTGTTTCTTTGTTTTTATTAAATGGGAGTCCAGACCAAATCATTCGACCACCAACAAAAGCTAGTAATCCAAATGCAATCCAATGATCAATCCCCTGGACATAATGACTAAAAGTAACTCCAGCTGCCCATCCAATTATTGGCATTATCATTTGGAAAACTCCAAAGAAAATTGCCATTCTTAAACCATGCTTTATCTCAAGACCACGAGTAACTGTACTATTTGTGATTGCTACAGTAAAAGCATCAAGTGACAGTCCAAACGCTATTCCAAGTAGAACAATAAATTCCATATTTTTTTAATCTTTATGTTGCATATCAAATCTAACAAGTAATCGTATAGTTTCTGTATATCTATTAAAAAAACAAAGTATTAATTTCAATCATTAATTAACAAAATAAGCTGTAACAAATCGAATCCGCGAAAAAAGCCATTAGCAGCAAAAGCAAAATAAGTTCTCCTTAATTCGACAGCGATAAGCTGAATCGGCACATCAATTCAGAAATTCCTCCGCTTGTGCATTAAAATAAAATTATCATTTTTCTGATAATTTTTCTTGACATAAAAATATGTATGCCGTAAGGTTAACGATTTTCAAAATTTTAAACAGAAAATCAAAAATTTCTAATTTACAGGAGCAAAAACATGGTATTCAGCACAACTGAAGTATTTGGTTTTTCCGAATCTCTTATAGAATTTATAAGAAATTCCGCAGCTGTTCTTACTGAGAAAGGGATTAATACGGAAGCCTGGCTTACTGAACTGGACGAAAGAAAGAAAGCCGCTGTTTCCCTTAATGATGAACAGGAAAAGATGAAAGCGTCAATGAAAGAGCTTACAGCCCGCTCGCAGCAGTCTGTAAATATTCTGTACGACGCAGCATCAACAAGGCTCGATGCAATTATAGGCGCGCTGGGAAAGAAAACCGAATCCGGCAAACAGGCTGCAAAGATAAGGAGCAAGGTCAGGGTTCAGAGGAAAAAGATAGCAGAAAAAACCGCATAAACTGATAAAAAATACGACAAAACAACTTTTTTTGTTCACATATTCTTTTTCTCAGGTGATATAAAGAACATCTCAGGAGTAAAAAATATTTTCTCAGCCGAGATGGACTCCGTCCCGGCTGAGATGAAGCTTATCTCAGCTGGTAGCGCCATATCCCAGGCAGTCAGCTATGCATCCCGGCTAAGATGAACCCTATCTCATATGTCTAAACTCGTATCTCAACCGGCAGACGGTCTGTCTCAGCTGAGATGAACTCTATCTCAGGTGAGGTGAACTTCATCTCAGGCGGTCTTGCTCGTTTTTCAGCTGAGATAAAGATTATCTCAACCGGTAAAAATATCTATCGCCCGGAAGTGTGTTTTCGTTAGAAAGAATTGCCCTTAAAATCTATATGTATATCCGCAAAGGCAGCCTCTCGCCCGGCCGAAGGCTGGGAGAGGGTGGCCGAGCGATAGCGACGGCCGGGTGAGGGCACGAAGCAGACTATCCCAAGCCCATAACCGGAAAGGATTTCCCGCTTGACATAATTATTATTACACTAAAAATAGTTTTTTTCAATGTAGGTTATAAAGCGTTCCATAGATCATTATTATACATGCCTGAGAACATAACGGAGAAAACATAATATGCCGATATCAAAAAATATTGTTGAATCCATGAACAAATCTTCATGGATAAGAAAGATGTTCGAAGAAGGAATAAAACTGCGCGCGAAATTCGGCGAAGATAATGTTTTCGATTTCAGCCTCGGGAACCCGGATCTTCCGCCTCCCCCGGAATTCTTTACCGCAATAAGCGGGATATGTTCCAGCAATAAAAAAGAAAAAACCGTAAATGAACACGGATATATGCCGAACGCCGGTTACCTTGAAACCAGGGAAGCTGTTGCAGTAAGGGTCCTTATAGATCACGGCGTTTCCCTTAAGGCAGAAAATATCATTATGACATGCGGAGCAGCAGGCGGGCTGAACGTAGTGCTAAAGACCCTGCTTAACCCCGGAGAAGAAGTGATTGTCCCAAAGCCTTTCTTCGCGGAATACGGGGCTTATGTCGGCAACCACAATGGAAAAATAACTTACGTAGATACCAATGCCGACTTCTCGCTTAACATAGAAAAGATAAACGCCGCGATCAGCAGCAATACAAAAGCGATTCTAATAAACTCGCCCAATAATCCTACAGGGAAAGTATATTCTGAAAAAGATATCAAGGAACTGGCCGGCCTCTTAAACGCACAGGCGAAGAATCACGGAAGAATTATTTATCTTATTTCGGACGAACCATACAGGGAGCTTGTCTACAACGGGGTAAAGGTGCCGAGCATACTCGGCAATTACAGTAATTCTATACTCGTAACATCGTACTCTAAAACTCTTTCCATTGCAGGCGAGCGCCTGGGTTTTATCGCTGTAAATCCAATGTGTGATGATGTTTGCAACCTGCTTGCAGGGATCATTCTATGCAACAGAATTCTGGGTTTCGTAAACGCGCCTGCTCTTATGCAGAAGATACTTCCCGATATTATCAACATTAAGGTAAATATTAATATTTATAAAAAGAGAAGGGATATCTTTGTAACGGGCCTCAAAAATTCCGGCTATGAAGTAACGGAGCCCGAGGGCGCATTTTACATTTTCCCGAAATCGCCTATTAAGGATGATGTTGAATTCGTAAAACATCTGCAGAAATATAATGTCCTGGTTGTTCCGGGCGTCGGGTTCGGAGGGCCGGGCTACTTCAGGATTTCCTATGCAGTCCCGGAAAATGTAATTAAACGTTCCATTCCGAAATTCAAGGAAGCATTGGAAGCGTTATAAAAATATATTTATTGACAAAAATTATTCCGGTTTTATTACTAATCGCTACACAACTAAGAAAATACTATTTAAGGAAAATATTATGGCAGAAGAACAAGCAGTAAAAACCGAAGCACCGGCAGCAGGCGAACAGCAACAGCCGAGCAAAAAAAAGAAGATGAATAAATTGCCGCTGGATAAAATAAATAATAAAATCGAGGATCTGGCAAAGGTAAATCAAATCCAGTCAAAATACTATAAGCATCTCTTAGACAGAAGAAGCGAACTGCAGCCTAAATAAAAAGCAATTACTGAATTGCTCCAACCTGGTTCATTGTATCCGGGATAGCAGCATATAATCTCTCAAGCTCGGCATCTTTTATTCCGGTCAAAGTTAAGGCCTCGTCGTTTAACTCATGGAATAATCCGTCGCTGCCTATCCCGATCCCGGCCATCAGACAAATTACGTTGGCTATATGGACTATCGAAACTAAAAGCCTGGACTCCGCAGGCGCCTTGTCTGGCTCATGATGATACCTGACAATATCCTTTAAAACCTGGGGAAAATTCCATTTGGCAAGTATTTTTTCCCCTATCTCCTGATGATCAAATCCCATTATTTCTCTTTCAGCAGTCTGAAAGGTTATATTTTTACTTTCCACAAGATCTTTTATTTCCTTCAAGGTGCTCTGAACATACAGGGCGAGTACGGTCTTGCCCACATCGTGAATTATTCCGCCTGTAAACGCTATATCCGCTATATCATCTTTTTTCTTTAATAAAGCAATTCTCTTGGAAAGCACGGCAACGGAAAGCGCATGTTTCCACAACTCGCCTTTTGATAAATCGTATCCCAGGATTTCCTTATCAAGTATTGATTTTGTGGCTGCAACAAAGACAATATCCTTAACCTCCTTTATGCCCAGAGTCACAACCGCTCTGTCTACGGATAATATCTCCTTGCCTCTGCTGAAATATGCCGAGTTGCACAATTTAAGCACATTTGTGGTGATTGCCTGGTCTTTGGAAATCTCCTCTGCAATACGGTTGAAAGAAACATCAGGATCATTGACCATGTTGATTACTTTGCCTGCGACATCGGGCATGGACGGAAGCTGTCCTATATTATTTACGATCTGTTCCAGTCTTCCTTTTATTTGGGCATTCATTAGTTTCTCCAGGCGAAATATAATTATTATTAAAACAAAAAATCATACTTTGTAATGTACTTTTTCTTTTCCTCCGGCCCTGACCTTAAGCCTGCCGTCTTCAAGATAAAAATCTATAACCCTGCCCGTGTTCCCTCCCACATCGGCAACCATTAGCGGTATCTGATTCTCCTCCAGAAGCCTGATTGTAATTTCAATGTTCCTTGTTCCTATCTGAGCCAGGGAAATATTCGCATTAAATTTAAACATGGATGCACCGCCTGCTATTTTAGCGGATAAATTTTCTTTCTTGCATCCGGCCTTTAACATTTCGCTTATAAGCAGCGGCAGCGCGGAATCCGCATATTTTTCGGGTTTATCGCTGCTTGTTTTATTCGGCAGCAAAATATGCGCCATTCCTCCGATCTTCTTTACTTTATCGTATAAACAAATTCCGATGCAGCTGCCGAGAATAGTCCTCAGCATTGCAGGACTGTTTGCCACCTGAAGCTGAGCCACACCAATATTTATTAATGTCTGCATAGTGTTTTACTCTTTGACCATTTGTCTTTAAAAAAAAAGATTTTAGTTTAAATGTCTATCGCAATAGACCTCGGACAATGTCCTTTTTGTATAATGTACGTATAAATGGAGCCTTACGGCATATCGATATTAATTTTATATTTATATATGTTTAGAATGCGCGCCGCATAAACTACGTATAGCTATATTGTTTATCGGGACAACAATATCACAACAGGTTTTTTGGGACGCACTATTGCATTATAACGGTAAAAATAATTAAATGTCAAGAAGTTTGATATTTATTTCCAGTATCCATCAATCTCTTTATATAACTTATTCAGATCTTCCTGTATTCTTATTCTGCATAATTCAATGTCGTCAATACCGGCTTTTCTCTGGATGAATGTTTCCTTTCCGAAATTAATAATAATCTTTGAAAACGGCTTCGGTAAATTGAATTTATCCCAGCTGTTGAACACCCATTTGCTTTCGGCTGAAATTATAACAGGCAGTACCGGCATACCGGATATCTTTGCCATAATTAATAGGCCGGGTTTAACCTCGCCGAAGGGGCCTCTTGGCCCGTCCACAATGTGTCCCAGCGAATAACCTGCCTTTGCCAGCCGCTTTACTTCCCGCAAAGCCCCGAGTCCGCCTTTTGAAGAAGAGCCCCGCACAGGACGCCATCCGAGAATTTGAATGATTTTGGAAATTATATCCCCGTCTTTGCTTTTACTCACGATTATCGCTATCGGCTTCCTGCCGGATAAAAAGAAGATCCCCGGAAAAAATCGCTGATGCCAGGACACGTAAATCGGGCGCTTTCCTTTCTTAATGATATTATCTTCAATATCTTTATTAATAATTTTTATTCTATATGTACAGTACAATAAACGAATAAAAACAAACCCGATATAAGCGAAAACATATTTGTATAAAAAGCGTTTCATTTACAGGCACATATTATTTTTCAGGAGATAACCCATAACATAATCATGAACCGCTTCTTCAAGCGTCAAAAACTTCACCGGGCATCCGGCCTGTTTAAGCTTATCCATTTTTGCTTCGGTAAAATACTGGTACCGGTCGCGAAGCTGTTCCGGCATATCAATATATTCAATCTTAGCATCCAGCCCCATGGAAGAAAATATCGCCTTTGCCATATCGTTCCATGAACGCGCCTTGCCTGTGCCTACATTAAAAATTCCGTTTACATTATTCTGCATAAGCCACCAGATTATTTCCACGCAGTCTTTTACATAAACAAAGTCCCTCTTTTGCTCCCCGTGTTTATAATCCTTTAAGTACGATTTAAATAATTTTACCTTTCCGGCCGGCAATATCTGGTGAAACGCCCTGAAAGCCATGCTGACCATGTCGTCTTTATGATACTCGTTTGGGCCGAATACATTGAAAAATTTTAATCCTGCAATTTTATCCAGTACTTTATTGCGGATCGCCCATAGATCGAAAAGATGCTTTGAATAACCGTATATGTTCAGCGGCCTTAGACCGGGCAATAATTTATCATCATCCGAAAAACCAAGCAAGCCGTCGCCGTAAGTAGCAGCGCTTGACGCATAAATAAACCTTACGTTTTTCTTAAGCGACCAGCGCGCAAGCTCCATTGTATAATGGAAGTTATTGCACATCAGGAAATCCGCGTCCGTTTCCGTTGTAGAGGAACATGCGCCCATGTGAATAATTGCCTTTGCATCATAATATTTATCATTATTTTTCAGATTGTTTATAAACTCGTCCTTATGGACATAATCCGTAAAGCTCCTTCCTGCCAGATTCTTCCATTTCTCCGTTTTGCCGAGTTCATCAACAATTAAAATATCATCAATACCTTCTTTATTAAGCTTCCACACAAAAGCGCTTCCTATAAAACCTGCCCCGCCGGTTACAATAATCACAGCACCCCTCCTTCAGATAAAAGAATCACTGATCAGTACAGAAAATAATTATTAAGTTAAATAATTATTGATTAATATTGAATAGTCAACCAGAATAACGGCCAAATTTAGGATAAATTGAATCATTAAAACATCCTTAAAATGATTCACGGAAGATAAATTTTCTGGATGCGCTCTGAATAAATAATAATGAAACCGGACGAAATTGAAAAAATAGAAAAAAGAGCAAGGGCTCTTCTTCTGAATAAAGATATCCAGCCTGACAAAATGGATATAGTCTATTCTCTGATCCGCAACAACAGCCTGTCCAGAGAAGAGAAATACAGCGCGGTAATCGATATTATTAAGCTCTGCCCGGATAAGAAACCGCAGAAAAAAACGGAAATTAAAACCGAACCGCGCAACATAAATGCCTTAACGATCGCGGCATCGGGCAGGCATGTAAATGAATTATATCAAAAATATAAACTATTAAAATTATTTAAAAAAAGATATTTAATTCACAGCAACAACAGGCTTGGCATAGGCATACAGAAAAGGCTTATTCCCGGCAAAAGGCTTCTGAAAGCTTTAAGGGAAATCGTTTCCTTACAGGAAAAAATCCTTTCCAGGCTGCCGGATATTTTGATGGCCATACTAAGAGATGAAAACATCGATGACGCGACCCATTTTAATTACCTTCGGATTTTCCGCAGATGGATGATGGAAACTCCTATTATTAAATACGATTCGTATGAAATAAAATGGATGACGCCTGCACATATAGAATCCGAACTGCAAAGTTATATAACTAATTTTTTCTCCTTTCTTAAACTGGACATTGAAACTAAGGAACAGATTTTACTTGCAGTAGAAAACAAACTGCGGCAGATGGACGACCTTAAAAAGGAAGAAATTAATTCCGAGTTTCCAACAGGCAATGAAAACGAAAAAATAAAACATAATCTGGAAAAAGAAAAGATCATCTACGATTACATGATGACCATGAGATCATTCCTCCAGTCAAATTTTCAGTCTTCGGGAAATAATAACATAATATCCGTCTATTTAAAAACAAACCTTGGCATAGATTCACTATCCGAATTTTTATTAATATTATCCGAGGCTCTTATATTTCAAAAACAGATCGAATTAAAAGATTTATTAAATCATTATGATATTAAAGCGCATTGCGTAAGTTCGGAAAACTGGGATTACAGCTCGGAACTGTTAAAAGAAATCGGTAAAGATCCCGAATCCAGAATAAAGAGACATTTGCAGAGATTAAAAAACGAACTGATCCCTTATGACGAACTATATTCATTCCTGAAATTGCGCATTGAAGGACAGGTAGTGCTGCAAAACGCATTTGAAACTCAATGGAAAATCGCGGACAAAAAGCAAAAGGATTATAATTATATTTATAACGAAGACTTTTTAACCTTTATTGATGTTTGTATTAATTATTTTAATAATTCATTTGTCCCGTTGCTGAACGGTTCAACAATTATATTCCGGGATAAAAATGAAGCCTTCATTGAAGGCAATATATTCAGCTCATCTGTTTTTTCATGGGAACTGACCCATATAGCTAATTTAATCAATGAGTTATATTATTATAAAACCGTTAACTCAAACATCACCGTTTCCCGCGAAGAAGCCAGAAAAATTCTGCAAGGGAAAGTACGCTCCATGTTCGAGGTTGAAAGATTTATCAGTTTAACAGGGGAAATTTTTAACCAGATAGCTGAAAAAATTCACACGCTTTACGATCAGCACCGATTATGGATATTAAACAACAGCAGACTGGAAAATCCCAATATACTTTACACGCCGTTAAAAGAAATTCCGGACACAAACGCGCCGATTCCGTTTTACAAATGCGTAATAACGGAATTTAAAGACAAACGCTCACTGACAGACAGGCAGACAGGCAATGCAATACTGGCAGATTCGACAAGAAGCGGCCTTATAATTACATTATGCGCCTTTTGTTATCAGCTTGCATACGAATGTCTGAATGATGCTGTCTTCGCAAAACTGGAAAGCAGAAAAACAATCCTGAAAAAGCTCAAAGGTATAGGCGGATAACCAGACATGAAGATGTTTGTAAAAATTTTATTTATCTGTATAATATTTTTATTTTTTAACCAGCTCGCCGCACCCGGGAATGCGGAAAAAATAAAAGGCATTGCTGTTATAAAAGCCAAATATGATAATATTGAGAATACTCTGCATAAATACGGAATCCCCCATAAAATCTATAACTACAATGATCTTGAAAACAAAGAAATTTATGACAATCATAGAGCCATCTTTTTCCCGTGCGGTGTGGAGAATACCATTGAAACTAATGTTAACATACTTTCAAGGGGTTCCAGGATTCATTCAGTTTCCTTAAAAAAAGACTTTTATCAAACAAACGAAGAGAAGATTTATCGCAACATAAAATCATTTGTTGAAGATGGAGGAAACGCCTACTTTTCAGATTATTCTTATAAATTATTTAATGAAGCTTTTAAATCTATGGATTTTTTTGATGATTTCCCGAATATCGGCGCGGACGGGACATACATCCTTGAACTGCAAAATGATCTCCGTTTTTTCTGTAAAGCTAAAAATATTTATGCTGACATGTCCCATAACGGCTGGGTAGCAGTAAGATCAATATCAAAATCCGTAACTCTTGCTGAATCAACATTTAATACTATACGCGGTTTAAGAAAAGGACCTGTTATATCTCTTATGAAACGAGGCTTCGGAGAAGCTGTTTATACAAGCTATCATAAGGCAGGCGGCGATGATGAAATTACAAGATATATAATTTACCGGCTAACCTATAAATTTTTGCTGGATCAACTCATCGAAAAAACAATTTTCTGGGATCAGGATATCAATTGCTCAATAATTGATTCAATAAGGGAATGGGAGTATCACAGATCATATTTTGTTCCTGTGAATAAGGGAAACAACACAATTTATTTTGTTTCAAATAAAGGCCCTTTCCAGATTGATGTTTTCGATAATGAGAAGCAATTAATAATTTCCAATGACCTTAACAGCTCAGAGTTTCATATGAATATAAAATCCGATGAATATCAATTGCTGAATCTGAAAATATATCCTTCAAATCCAAAACTGCATGGAGTTTATTCAATTGTTTCAGCCGAAGGGATCAGATTTATTCCATATTGCAGAATAATAATGTATTTTCTGCTCTCTATTGCCATCATTATGGCAGTATACTGGATAAATAAGACTATAGGCATAAAAAAATTTTCCGGAAGAATCAGACAAAAATAGTTGCATTCATTTCTAAATATGCTTGATATAAACAGGATTATTATAATTAATTAAGAGTTAACTTTTATTTTAAAAGCTGGAAAAAACTATGAGTAGAGTAATATCTGTTTCAAACCAGAAAGGCGGGGTCGGCAAAACAACGACAACAATAAATATTGCCGCGTTTCTTGCTGAAAAAGGAAAACGCGTCTTAATTATTGATATAGACCCTCAGGGAAATGCCGGATTCGGCCTCGGCATTAATGCGGAAGAAATTCAAAACACCATATACGAAGTATTAATAAAGGAAATCCCTGTTGAAGACGCGATCTTTAAAACTGAAATTGAAAATTTATTTATAATCCCTTCCAATATTCATCTTTCTGGAGCCCAGGTTGAATTGTTAAACTACGATAAAAGAGAATTTATCTTAAAAGAAATAATCAGTAAAATAAAAAAGGATTTTGATGTAATTCTTATAGACTGCCCGCCTTCACTGGGGATATTAACGTTAAACAGTTTAGTCGCCGCCGATTCCGTGCTTATCCCGCTACAATGCGAATATTATGCTCTTGAAGGATTAAACCAGCTGCTAAGGGTTATTGCAATGGTACAGGAAAACCTGAATAAAAATTTAGTAGTCGAAGGCGTTGTGCTCACAATGTACGATCCGAGAACCAACCTGAGCCAGCAGATAGTATCTGATGTCAGGGAATACTTCAAGGAAAAAGTGTTTAAGACAATAGTCCCGCGGAACGTAAAATTATCCGAAGCACCTTCGTTCGGCAAACCCATAAACCTGTATGACAGGAATTGTACCGGCTGTGAGAGCTATGAAAAACTTTCTTTAGAGGTGCTGGAAAATGTCTAAGAAAGTATTGGGGAAAGGATTAAGTGCAATAATATCTACTGTCCAGTCATCCGATGATACGCAATCATATAAAGACATGCCGGCAGGAGAAGATATAAAAGGAAGAATAATTGACCTGGATATTGATTCAATATTGCCGAATCCGGACCAGCCCAGAACGCATTTTAACGAAGAAAAGATAATGGAACTGGCGGACTCGATAAAATCGACGGGGCTTATCCAGCCTGTAACAGTAAGAAAAGAGGGCGATACATACTTCCTTGTTACAGGTGAAAGAAGGCTAAGGGCATCCAAACTGGCCGGGCTAAAAAAGATCAAATCAATTCTTCTGCAAAACGAAAAGGACGACAATCTTACAATTGCTTTGATAGAGAACCTTCAGCGAGAAGATCTGGACCCGATCGAAGAAGCAAAAGCTTATAAAATCCTTGTAAACAAATTCAAATTAAAACAGCACGAAATTGCTGAAAAGGTAGGAAAAGACAGGGCTACAATAGCCAATTCAATACGCCTTTTAAATCTAAACGAAAGAATCCAGCAGGCTCTCTCGGAAGGCAGAATCAGCGTCGGCCATGCCAAGGTCTTGCTCGGGGCAGATGAATCGCAGCAATTAAAAATATTCAGTGAAATTATCGATAAGGAGCTTTCAGTCAGAGAAGCCGAAAAACTTGTATCTCCCGAAAAACCCGATGAGCAAAAAGCAGCCGTTAAATTAAAATCAAAAGACGCTCATATAAAAAAAATGGAAGAGAAGTTAATAGCCATTTTCGGAACAAAGGTCGAGATTAAGCATTCCGGGAAAAGCGGAAGAATAGAAATTAATTATTATTCAATTGATGACTTTGACCGAATAATGGAAATCCTAAAAAAATAATAATTGGGGGTTCATAAAATATTTTTTAAATAATCTATCCCGATAAACAATAAAAGTATTTATAGTCTATGCGTATTACTCCGATTCCGGATCAGGTTTTAATATAATTCTTTCAAGATGATCGTTTTCAGTATCGAGTATAGCAACAGAATGCTCCTGCTCCAGACCGCCGGGATTTATAACCCTGGTATTATTCCTTATATAATCCTCAAAATGATGTGTATGCCCTTTAATAATATAATTATATTTGCCGGAAGCAATCGCCTCTCTGAATACCGGGACAACATTGCCATGCAGAATTAAAATTTTTTTATCATCTATTGTCAGTTCACATATTTCCCTAATGCAATCAAATCCGATTTTTAAGCATTCGGCATTTAACTGATCAAAATCCCTATCCGCATTCCCCATAACGAATCTGCAATTAAAATCCTTAAACAGTGCAAGTACTTCCGGTGATGTAAAATCGCCGGCATGAACTAAAATGTCTATATTTCTGTCTTTAAATAATCGACAGGCTTGTTTTGTAATTTTAAAGTTATCATGCGTATCTGAAATTATTCCAATCTTCATCTATATTCAACCATAAAAGATTTTCATCCAAGTTTTGCGCCAACAGGAATTTTTTCATCTACTTCAATCAGAAAAAGTTTGCCCTCATCGTTCTTTGCAGCTAAAAGCATGCCGGATGATTTATGTTTAAAAATAACTGCAGGTTTTAAATTTGCCACAAGAAGTATCTTTTTACCTGAAAGATACTCAGTATCATAATATTCGGCTATACCTGCAATTATTATTCTATTATCCAGTCCTGAATCTATTTCCAGCTCAAGCAGTTTGCCGGATCCTTCAATTTTTGAAGCTTTAAGTATCTTTGCGACTCTTATATCGATCTTGGCAAACTCCTTTATATCAACAAGACCTTCAGGTAATTTATCTTTTGTATTATCTTTCGTTGTATCTTTATCCGTTTTAATATCTTTTTTTTGTACTTCTTTCTTAACTTCCTGTTTTATTTTTTCTTCCCTTTCAATTTTTGGGAACAGAATACCGGGATCGGATAATTTTTCTCCTGTGCAAAGAGAATCCAATTTATAAAGATCAGAGATATTTTCCGATTTACCTGAAGCCTGTAAAGCAGCAATTATTTTAGGAGAAGTGTTAATTAATAGAGGAGAAAGCAATGCTGCAACACTGTAAATCGATTCAAGCAGATTCCTCATAACTGATGACAATAAGTCAGTATTTTTCTCTTTCGATAACTGCCATGGTTTATTTTCATCAACGTATTTATTCAAATATCTGATAAATTCCCATAATTTCTCAATGCCGACACTTGTTTGAAAACCTGAACAGTATTTAATATATTCATCAGCAGATTTACCGAAAAGCACTTTCAGCTCATCTTTCCCTGCTGGAGCAGAGCTGACAAACTCCGGTATTTTGCCTTCAAAATATTTTTCCACCATGTTAAAAACACGGTTAACAAGATTGCCAAGGTCATTCGCAAGATCGTAATTTATTCTATCTATAATTACTTCTTCATTGAATTTAGCGTCAGAACCGAATGTCATTTCCTTTAAAAAGAAATATCTTATTTGATCATTTCCGAATTTGTTAACCAAATCCATTGGCTTCACAACATTACCGAGGCTTTTAGACATCTTTGCTTCATCCATATTCCAGTAACCATGAACATTTAAATGTTTAAAAGGCTCTATGCCTGCAGCGTGCAGCATTGTAGGCCAGAATATGCCGTGAGGCTTTACAATATCCTTTGCAATTATATGATTGGAAACAGGCCAGTATTTTTTAAACTTTTCATCGTCAGGATAACCTATAGCGCTTATATAATTAATCAGGGCATCAAACCACACATATGTCACATAATTATCATCAAAGGGCAGACTGATGCCCCAGCTTAAACGTGACTTTGGCCTGGAAATACATAAATCCTCAAGAACGCCGGTCTTTAAAAGTGACATTACTTCATTCTTATATCTTTCAGGTCTAATGAATTCCGGATTATTATTTATATAATCCAGAAGCCAAGTTTGATATTTACTCATCCTGAAAAAATAATTTTTCTCTTCGATATACTGAGGTTCTTTATTATGTTCGAGGCATTTCCCGTTTACAATCTCCTTGTCAGTCAAAAATCTTTCGCAGCCAAAACAATAATTTCCGCCATAACTGCCGAAGTAAATATCGCCCTTATCATAAACATTTTGTAGTATTTCCCTGACAACTTTTTTATGACGTTCTTCAGTAGTCCTGATAAAATCATCTGGTTTAATCTGAAGATCTTCCCATGTCTTTCGGAATAGATTGCTTATGCTATCGGTATAGTCCTGAGGATCAGTATTTTTTTCGGCAGCTGCAATGGCAATTTTATCCCCATGCTCGTCTGTACCAGTTAAAAAATATGAATCATAACCGAGCATCCTGTAAAATCTGCAAAGAAAATCGGCGAGTACTGTAGTATATGCATGCCCGATATGTGGTTCTGCATTTACATAATAAATAGGTGTGGTCACATAGAACTTATTATTCATCAATTACCTCTGCGTGGCTGGAGTCCTTTGAATTTAAAGCCGCAATCTTTTTAATCACTTCGTCACTGATAAAATATTCTTCTTTGATTTTCTGTACGTCCGAGCCGCTGACATCAAAAATGTGATTTTCATTACGTAATTTAAGAAATCCGTTTAATGTATCTATGGATATAACTTTATAAATTTTTCCTCCCGCATGTATTTCCGTATCAAGTGCAGGTAAATTCTTATTAAGTTCTTTATATAGATCATATTCATATCCGAGACAACATAAAAGACGGCCGCACATTCCCGATATTTTTAATGAGTTTAAATTTAAATTTTGTTCTTTAGCCATTTTAATGGATACGGGATCGAATCTGTCGTTTAAAAATCCGCAGCAAAGCCCTCTGCCGCAAAGGCCGAATCCCCCTACCATCTTAGTCTCATCCCGCACGCCAATCTGCCTCATTTCTATTCTTGTCCGGAAAACGGAAGCCAGATCCCTCACTACTTCTCTAAAGTCTATTCTGTTCTCAGCAACAAAATAGAAAATAATTTTTGTTTTGTCGAAAAGGCACTTTACAGAAACAAGCTTCATATCAAGCTTCCTTTCTACTATCTTCTTCCTGCAAACATCGTAAGCCTTTTCCTCAACAGAAGTAATATCCTGTAAGTTATTAATTTCTTCTTTGGAAGCACTCCTTAATATCTTTCCCTTCTTATCAATTTCATTCTCATTAAAGTGCTTAATTCGTCCACACGTATATCCCAAGTCGGTGCCATGTTCTGTTTCTATAACATAATAAGAATTCTGCTCAACAAGTATCTCATTAGTATCCACAAAGCAAGGTTCGCAGCAATTGCGTACTTTTATATATATAACTGACAATAAATTATCCTCCGGTTATATCCGCCAATTCTCTCTGTAAAACACTAAAGAGAGTACAAAAGACCTTTTAATGCGTATTTAAAATTTAAATTATATGCTTCATTTTTTTTCAACAGGATTAAGGCTTTCAGAAGATTTAAAATCTTCTTTTCATCCTTTATAAAAAAACCGCTTAATTCATGATTAATGACAGTATCTTTTCTGATAACTTTTATCAGATTTAATCTGAATATGTTAATGATAATATCGAGTAATATTTCAGTTTTGATTTTATTTTGAAATGGAGCTAAGTCAACATCAATAACTTTATCTTCGCTAATGGAAAAAAATATTGACTGACATATTTGAATAATTTTATTAAACAAATCGCTATCGGCAAGAATTCCTGCAATATCCAGTGATCCACCGGATATTTCTACAATGAACTCCATCTCGGATTCGCTTAAGTTTAAAAAATTATCTTTAAATATCAACTCCCTTATATTAATAACAGACAATGGAAAAAATCTGATTTCAGTACATCTTGATAAAATTGTAGGAAGTAAATTATTTTTATTTGAAGTAATTAAAATAAAATTAGAATCCTGCGAAGGCTCTTCAATGGTTTTCAATAAGGCATTTTGCCCCTCTTCGCCAATTCTGTCAATTCCGTCAATTAATACTCCAATTTTACCACTTATTGATTTTACTGCTAACTTTTCAATAAGCCATCTGACTGTCCCCGTCTCATGATATTCTTCAGTTCCTATTGGGATAATTCCTTTCTCGTTTGGATGAAGTTCAATAAAATCCGGAAAAGTGTCATGTTCAATTTGTTTACAAACAGAGCATGTAAGACAAGGAGGATTTTTACTTTTGCAGAAAAGTGCATTTAAAAATTTCTTTGCAATTAATTTTTTTCCAATTCCGGAACAACCGGTGAATAGAACCACCTGCGGGATTTTTCCGTTTTGTAAAAGAAATTCAAGATTTTTTATTTGCCTTTGATGTCCTTTTATACCATCTGAATTCATAATAAAACAGCAACTCTAATATAATAGATCAAATATCAGTCCTCTGATTTCTTCTATCTTTTTTAACAGATTAAATGCTTTATTGTTTTTGTTTGTTATTTCTTTAGCTATTTCAAAAAGTCCGGTATTAATTTTATTTATAATAATAAAATCTGCTTTATCTTTTCTAAGGCGTTTAAGTTTTAATGTTTCAAATCCTTCGTGCAATATCTTTTTAAGTATCTTTTCAACAATTGATCTGTATCTGTTAAGATAATATAATGTCTGATTTTGTGAAAAATATTTTTCTTCTTCTTTCAAATCGGTCAATAATTTATCAATAGCACCCTCAAATTCGAATGAAACCCTATCAGATAAAACGGCATCAAATGGTTGTTTCGATTTAACAATCTGGGATTTAATTTTAGACTTAACTTTGGAATTATCTTCTTTTTTTTGATTCGCAGAAGTTACAGTTATCAAATTTATTCGATCCTTTTATTGATTGTACAATTACCCTCAAAAACCACTCCGTCTTCCATAATGAGTCCCGGAGTTATTATATTTCCTTCCACTTTGCCTGTTGATAGCATAATCACTCTCTCAGTAGCAAAAATGTTTCCGCGCACTTTACCGCCTACTACTACAACATTTGCTTTAATATCCGTTATTGCTTCACCTGTCTGACCTATCAAAACTTTGCCTTCCGTTTCTATAGTGCCTTTGAATTTCCCATCAATCCTCAATAAACCATTTATTGTAAATTCGCCTTTGAATTCGGACCCCTCCCCTATTATGCTGTTTACAATCTTATCCTCAATTTGCTTAACAACCCGAGCCATAGTCCTCCATCAATGAAAAATCTTTCTTTATTGGCGTCATATTTATATTTATTTTACGTTTTGCAAGTAAGTTTTTGAAAGTTTAATTAAAAAAGGCATGGATAATATCTTGTTTTTATTGTTTTAATTTTATAAAAATTGATATATATCAATTAAATGATTTATTTATTTATTTTTGGGTTGTCGGTTCAACAGCTAAAAACATTAAAAAAAAATAATTTTACCTAAAAAATTATTGACAATTTTTTAGGTCTCTTTATAATACCAGTTAAGGGGAAATATTTTTAAACAAGGAGGTATTAAAATGCGTATGATGAGAAATTCTATTTACCGGCTTTTAGACTATGGTTGGCCAGATCGAGTCATCGCCAGTTATCTTATGATTAAACCGACTATTGTTAAGTATTATCGTAAAAAAAGCGGTATAATCAGAGACGAATATCAAGGTTTCTATTAAAAACAATACTGATCTTGATATTTAGGAAGAATCATGTCAATACTTTTTTTGTTAAAAACTAATTTTTAAGAGGATAGCTCAATATAAAATACTAAATAACAGCATTTAAATTTGGCATTTTAAAACATAAGATTAAAATTATTATTTATTCACACATAATAATCAATATATTGAGTTATCCTCAAATATTTAATCAACTTACCAAAAAAAATCTAATATCTGCATTTAATGTACCAAAAAGATAATAATTAATAAAATTAATTATTTAAAAATATTACTAATTAGTTTATCTATTCCAGCTTGACTTTATTAATTTAATATCCATTCAATTTACTATAAAAAAATCTTTCTTGTAATAATAATTAATGAATAGATATAGGTTATTCAAATGAAATCACAATTGGTAGAAAAAAATGACACCATAAAAGAAGACGATACCCTGTTCGGACTTCTCTCCATTTATAAAATATTCAATACATATTTTCGAATATTATTCAATGAAAATTCCAAAAATCTTATTTTAGAAATTACTGGGAATCCTAAAAAATGGCCAAAAATGACAGAGGATAAATACCAGGGATACAGATTGCTTAAAAGATCCGAATTAGGACTGATAAAACTTTCAGTTAAATATATTTCCCCTGAACATTTAATAAACCAGCTAGGTTCTTTACTCGGACTTAAAATACCGGAAAATGAAGTTATTATTTCAAATAACCTATTGATCAATGGTTTTTATTCAATCGAATTAAAATCAAAATACCTGAAGGATATAATATCGGTAATAGATAAAATTATTGATCTGACTCCGGCAAAAAAATATGAACTATTAGAAAAATGCTTATCTGAAGATATATGAGATATAATAAAAGGATCAATTTATGACTGTTAGCTCTTCCCAGCCGGATTCGTTCAGCGAAAAATCAAAGTTATTAACTACTGCTCTAAAATACACCAATGGAGATGTAGAAAGGGCAAAGCTGATGGTTTCCGGGCTATATAACGATGTAAAAATAATTAAAGGAAAATTCGATTTATCATCAAAAACAAACGGAATATTTATAATTTTCCTCAACTTACCGAATAATTATGTCATGCATATTAATTCAATTATTTTTCAAAATGAAAACAGTCTTTTAAAAGCCAGTATATTTGACAGTTGGAAAACATTCTGGAGCGACCTGATAGGTTTTGAAGAAAAAGATGGAGATAATTTAGTATCATCTATTGAATTCATCAAATATGTTACAGGAGCATTCGATAACGATGACATCTATTCACATTTAGGAAGTGACAATCTTGAAAAGTTAACGGAAATGATAAACGGTATTATTGCGAAATTTTATTTAGATTCAAGAGTAAATTGCAAATTAAGCATTGATAGCAGCAACTCTTTAACGCTAGTTCAGGCAGATATTCCATTAGAAGAGCCGGGCAATGCGGATAACAAAGATAATATAGATAAATTAGATACAGAGTTATCGAAAAAGATTGCAGAGATTGAATCAAAAGCAGAGCATGTACTCAATGGGAGAATAATTATCTCGCCAATAAAAGGAAAACATATAAGTGATGTTAAGATCGGCGAAAAAATTAAAATATTATTAACAGGAAATGATAAAATTAATAAACAGGTTGCAAAATCATTAAAAGCTTTATCCGAAGAAAATGAAATATTACCCATTAATATGCGCATTACAGAAAAATTTCCAATGGAGAAAAAGGGATATTATATTTATGGATTAATTGCAAAAAATATTCTTGTTAGAATTATAGAAGAGGAAGATGTTAAAATCGAAACTGACACAATTCAAAAAATAGCTAAATCAGCAAAAACCGAAAAAACTAATTCAGATAACAAAACTATTCTATATATAGTATTATTAACAGGCATTCTATTAATTATTTTAATTCTAATTTTTATTATTTTGTAAAATTTAAAATACACTATTAAATGAAAAAAGTAATTTTAATAATTACATTCCTTCTTCCCTTTTACTGTCCTTTTTCATATGCTCAAATGCCGGATTGGACATTGATAATTGATAAAGACGGGAATAGATTTTATTTCGATCAAAATGGAAAAATATGGACATCGGGAAATCCTGAATTTGACTATAAACCAGTATCTATAGAAGGACTTGATTATTATTTAAACCAGGGCATTGAATTAATAAAGAGTCACTATAAAAAGAACGGATTGGCATTGCTGAAATCCATTTTAGCCTTACCTGAGAAAAATGAAATCGTTTATAATGCCCAAATAAAAGCTTCCAGAGAAATAGACAGACTTCTAAAGACCGAAGGAACCAGGTTTGAAAAACTAAATAAAGACGCTTCGCTTTTACTTTATAAAGAAAATAATTCGGTTATTCTGATTAATGATAATATGTTATATTCTATTAAAACTCCTCTGTCTATAAAAATAATATCCAATAGAGTAAGATCAAATTTGAATTATAATTATTCGGGTTTGCTCCTGGGTATCAGATTAAATAAAGAATCCACTGAAACTAGAAACGGATTTACCAAATATGATCTTTTAATTGCAATTGATAGTGAAAGATTACCTTACAAAATAAAAGATGTTAAACATATAGAAACAACCTGGAGAAAAAGACTGGGGCATGACACTTTTAAACGTATAGCGGTTAATAAAAACGACAACGAAATAGTTAATAGTTATAAAGATACTTATGTTCCAAATTACTCGGGATTCGAATGTTTTTACATAAAAAATAATTACGGATATTACTTAAAAACAATTACAGGCGGAGAAATTTTCGAAAAACATAAAAAAGAAATAACAGAAATAGTTTATAGTTTTAAAATTTAAAAAAAATATTTTTTTTATTAATTCAATACACCAATAACAGTGAGTTACATAAGCTTTGTTCTCATTTCTCTTGAGAAATTCCCTTCCATAACGGCTGATACATGGCCTATCATCTGAATATGTCCGCTCTCATCTATTTCTATTTCGAGATAACCACCCTGCATATTTACACGAATCTTTTTATCGACCAATCCTAATTTATTAGCTGCACACGCTGCAGCACAGCTGGAACTTCCAGATGCAAGAGTGTAACCTGCACCACGTTCCCATATTTCTATATTTATGTTTTGCCTGTCTATTATCTTTAAAAGTTGCACGTTAATTCTATTCGGGAAAATAACATTATTTTCAATCAGAGGACCTATTTCCCGTGCTTTCTCTTCAGATATATCATTAAGTAAAATAACGCAATGAGGATTTCCGATTGAGAGACAAGTGATATTATATGAATTACCTTTGACAAGCAGCGGTTCATTGATTATTTCGCGTACTTTGCCGCTTACAGGGATCTCATTACTTTTAAAAGTAACAGTGCCCATATCAATCTTAATCAATACAGGTTCATAACTTAAAATTTCAACTTTGACTTCACCGCCGATTGTACTTACTAAAAACACCTTATTTGAAATATAACCGGCATCTATTAAATATTTGGAAAATATTCTTAAACCATTTCCGCTTTTTTCCGCTTCGCTACCGTCCGGATTGAATATTCGTAAATTAATTTTAGTATCATTGAATATAGGACCATATAGTATCCCATCCGAACCTATACCGAAATTCCGATGGCAAATCAACTTAATATTATCTTTGCTTAGATTAATGTTAATTTTTTGCGGATCCAGTACGATATAGTCATTTCCTAAAGCATGATATTTATAGAAATCCATATAGTTTTATTGTCTCAGATTTTGTCAATGTCATCGAAAAAATTATTATTATCACTTTCTGTTTTTAAATTCGAATCATCAACCGGATGTTTGGTAATCATTTTGCTTTTTGCCCTGACTCCAAGGAATTCGACATTAAAACTTTCAACAAATTTTTCAATTTGATGTTCATCATCTAAAAATTTTACAGCCACTTCCCTTCCTTCAATCCTAATTATCTCACCTGTTAAAATTATCTTTTTCGAATGAAAAGGCAATTTTATTTGCAGCATATCACCTTTTTCAAGGATCGATGTACGAAGGAAGCACATTCCGCCGGCGCTGATATTGATCACATCCGCATGATACACGCTGCCTCCATTGATTATTTTATAATCAATGGAAAAACTGTTAGTTTTCAATCTATCAAAAAATCTTTTATCTGGAGTATTTCTCATAATTAGTAACTAAATATTTATTTAGGCATAGAAAATAATAAGGCGGTTTCGCCACAATTATGCTGATTTTCGCACTTTTTACAATCCTTCCATATTTTTTCCGGCAAAGAATCCTTAATCACTTCAATAAATCCTGATTTTTTAAAAAACAACGGATGGTATGACAGAGCAAAAATTTTAGCCTTCGGAAAATCAGTTAATAATGAATTTATTAGTTTATTTAACAATGCAGAGCCTATCCCCTTTTTGTAATATTCTTTTTTTACTGCCAGAGACCTGACTTCTATTAGTTTGTCGCTATAATGATAATAAGATATTACCCCTGCAATATTATTTTTTATATCAGCTATAAAAAATTTATCAATATTTTTTTTTATATCAACTCTTGTTCTCTCAATAATTGTGCCTTCCACGGAATATGTTATTAATATTGAATAAATATTATCGGTGTCTGAAACATTTGCCTGTCTAATTGTTAATTTCATATTTTTTTAACGTTGATATTATAAATCGTTTAAATATATTAATCCTTCAGAATGAGCCATAGTTTCTATGAAATCTATAATTCGAACTAAATCCGGGATTTCCCGTATATTCGAGATGACATGTTAAAAAAATTCTTTAAACATCCTAATGCAAATAATTATACCTTTCCTTTTATGCTTGGATATATTCAGTGACTTTATTCATTAAAACAGTCAAGATAAAAAAATTGCAAACTCAATGATTGACTATTTAAGTCAGAATTGAAATCGTTCAAAAAAAGTAATAATTATTTTAAAAACGGGCTGATTGTAAAACAAAGAATTTTATTTGCAATTTATTTTGCAAAATTTAAAATTTTAGAATGGATTTTATTTTTCTTTTAACGAGGATAAGTAATCTGTTTTTATCTCTTGACAATTACAGCGTTACTTTTAATTGAATATGTCTTAACTTGTTTAAAAGCTTTAAAGGCGTCTTCCTGATTCCTGTATGGTCCAACAAATATCCTGTAGTTGCCATTATCCTTTGACAATATAACCGTATGGCCATGGCTGCTAATGGTGCCGGCTATCTCCTGAGATTCGGTTCTGTTATATTGATTTCCGATTTTAATTATATATGGGAAGTCTTCTTTGGCGAATAATTTTTTTTCGTCTGAGGATGCATTAGCTTTAGTTTCAGGCGCATCTTTTATTAGATTTGAAACTTTTTGACCGATACCTGATACGGCTTCTTTTGTTTGCTGATCTACCAACTGCTTATTTGTCCCTGAAGCAAATTTGATCCCAACGACAAGTCCGCTTGTAAAAGATATGATACATAATGCTATTATTAAAGATAATATCCTGCTGGCTCTTTTCATGCTTTTATGTTCGTCTTTTACATTAATCTTGGCAAAATATTCCGGATCTTCCCTGCTGAATTGAGGCGGGATATCTCTCATTATTTTTCCTGAGTAAAAGTCTAAGTTCTGCATAAATTCTCTATTTATTAATGTCTTATTAATTTCGCAATTATGCGACTAGTTTAGGGACAAAGCTATTATGATTTTTTCAAGATTCCCTTTTATATTCGACAATAAATAGAAATACTATTAGATTAAAATCTTAAAGACCAACAGCCTTATGTAATTTTTTTATTTCATCCTCCTTTAATAACCTGTAAGAACCTGAGTATAAATTTCTTAATTTTATTGGACCAAAAGCAATTCTTTTCAGTTTTTTAACTTTATATGAGAACTTGCCGAAAGTTAATCTTATATGACGTTTTTTCCCTTCAGATATAATAACTTTTATTACTTTCTTCTCATAGTCAATTGGCTCTATTTTAGAAGGATTTGTTCTCTCCCCATACAGATACACACCCTTCTCGATCTTTAGTCTGTCTTCTTCGCCCAAAGACTTATTAAGTTCTACAATATATTCCTTTTTTATTCCGAATTTAGGATGCGTTAATCTATAAGCTAAATCACCGTGATTTGTCAGAAGCAACAGTCCTTCCGAGTCCTTATCCAGCCTGCCTACAGGGCTTACCATCGCTTTTTTAAATCTTTCAGGTATTAGATCCATTACAATAGGCCTTTTATGTTCATCCTCAAGTGAAGTAATATAGCCCTTTGGCTTATTCAAAATAATAACATACTTTTTAGAAAATGAGTTCAATACAATACTGTTTACTTCAACTTTATCGTTTTCAGTATCTATCAAAGACGATAATGAATGCACTGGAATACCGTTTATTTTAACTTTATTCTTCAGAATATATTCTTCCACTTTTCTTCGAGATCCCAGACCACACAATGATAAATATTTGTTAATTCGTATTTTAGTGCTCATTTATGCTCCGGACTTATTTTCTTTTTTTTCTTCATCGGATACACTATCAATTTTAGATGATATTTTCTTAAACTTGATTCCCTTATCCTTAACAGACCTTTTTAATACAAATCTATTCCCGTTTACATAACAAGTTATTTTATTGCCGAAGAATGTTCCGTTTTTAAATATAATTTCAGCTTCCTTATAATTGACAACATATTCTCCTTCAATAGGTGCAGATTCAGCCCGGTACGATTTATATTTACCATCATCAAAAATATACAGGCTTTGATATGGCGACTCTCCGTTGTCAAAAGATCCCCATTTACCGGCAATTTTTTTTCTGAAATTCAATGACTCCTCTGCCCAGAATTGTGTCAGATATCTCTTTATTTCATATATTTTATCCGCAGAAAAAATTTTAATATTGGCTCCATATACCCATCCGGTTAATCCACGCGAAAAACGAACATTATACCAATAGTCTTCGTTGTTACTTATTTTCTCTTTTACATCGGATTTGGAAATTATCAGAAGAATTTCACCTTTATTTAAATAAGTAATAACCGATGAATAAATAATCGGATCAACTCTCATTATTGTTTTATCGACAAAAACAATCCCGATTTTATCGGATGTTTTATTATTATGTTTTGACGTTTTTTTTCCTTCACACGCAATAATAGAAAAAAAAATGCAGAAAGTAATAAAAAGTGATATAATTGTTCTATTGAATTTTCCCATATTCTTTAAAAACATAATTTCCTCGATAATAATTATATAAAATTATATTTTAAAAAAGACTATACACAGTCAACTAAGTTTTAAATTTATACTATCTAGGCGAGATAACTGAAAATATATTCTTAGTGAATAGCAGATTTTTGGCACTGCAGGCAGGAAAAATCCGGTGATTTAATCACCTAAACATGAATTATTCATTAAAAAGAAATAAATCGATAAGGCATATTTTGAGACGAAAAATTTTTTTGTTAATAATTCTTTTTATATTTATACCGGCGATGCTTTCATCATCATCAGCTACCGGGAAAACATTAAAGATAATAGGATTTAACAATAATAGTTATATATCGATGTATGAGTTTACTCATGCAATGGCGATACATAATTCTTTTGATATAATTACCGGAAAAGGGAAACTCGTTCATAGAGGCGCAATTGCAGTTTATCAGGCCGACCTTTCTGTAATGCTAATTAATAACAAACTAATTAAATCACATTATTCTGTAATAAGAAATCAAGGGGAAATTTTACTTCCATTAAAATTTTTTGAGATAGTAATAGAAGAATTTTATCCGGATTATCTTCAAAAAAAAGAGAGTAACCTAATTTATTTAAATAAAAGAAACGAAAGCGAGTTTATAACATCAAAAATACCGGAAAAGAAAAAGAAAGCTGAAGAACGAGTGAGTTCAGATAGCGATAAAATTAGTTTTATTATTATAGACCCCGGGCATGGAGGAAAAGACCCTGGCGCAATCGGTAAAGGCGGATTGAAAGAAAAATGGATTACATTAAAAATTGCCGCACAGGTGGAGGAATATTTAAAAACAAAATTAAAAAAAGTATCTATCCGATCTACAAGAAAATCTGATAAATTCATTGAACTCTCGGAAAGAACTAATATAGCCAACAGAATGCTAAAAAAAAATATAAACGGAATTTTTATCAGCATACATGTAAATGCATCAATATTGCATAGCGTATCGGGATTTGAAACGTATTTTTTATCCCAAAATCCTTCTAACGAAGAAGCAAGAGCAACTGCGGCTTTGGAAAATAATGTTATAATATTTGAAGAAAATTTAAAACGAAAATCCTATAATGATGTTCAACACGTTGAAGCAATTATGCTGACTACACAAATACAAAAAGAAAGCTCAATTCTTGCGAATTCCATCCAGGGAAACATGAAAAAAGATATCAGGGAATCAAGTTCAAAGGGAGTAAAAAAAGCGGATTTTTTTGTACTAAGGGATTCTTTAATGCCTGCAGTACTTGTTGAAGTAGGTTATATTTCGAATCAAAAAGAAGCCGCTAATTTAAAAAAAACAAATTACCAGCAAAAAATTGCCGAAGGAATCGGCAATGGAATAATAGAATTCATAAAGGAATATAATAAAAATATTAAAAAGTAGATGACTTTTTTATGAGACGCGTTATTTATTTTCCGTTATAATGTTGAAAATAAATTTCCTTATATTGTAGAAAAAAAATCCAATTATTTGCCCGGAAAGGCAAAACTCAATTGTAGCGGAGAAAACAAAATATGCTGAATATAACTGCAAACATGATGAAGCAAAAATTAAAAGAATATTATTATTACTTTAAAGATAAAATAATTAAATATAATAATAAAATAAAATCGGAAATACCTGAAAGGAACCGGTTTATAATGTTATCCTTAACATTTTTATTATTATTCGACTATTTACTCTTTTGTTATATTTCCGCACGTAATCCGTTTAATATCTTTCCGGCAATACCCTTGTTACAGGATATTAAATCAATTAACATATATCTCCCCGATATTGACGGAGAAAAAATACTAAAAGAAGCCAGGGAAATAACTGTACATAATGATAAAAAAGGATATGCCATGCAGCTAATTACTATGGTTGCAAGCGGTTCTAATGTGGATAATACATCAGAAGTAATCCCCATATCTATTTTTATCAGACATATCTGGTTTTATCAGGACGCATGCATAGTTGATATTGTTCCGTCCTTTGCAGAAAAAACAAAAAAAATATTACCGAATTCCTATAAAACATTTGAAGAATGTATAATTAAAACAATAACTGAAAATATACTATCAGTTAAATATGTTATGCTCCTAAACAGAGGCATTCCTGAAAGATCAATGTGGGGCTATCAATAAATATATTATTATTACGATAATATTATTATGAAAGTCTATATTGCAATCGCCATTTCCATTCTCCTTCTGTTAGGTTCTCTTTGTTCATATTTGCTTTTAGAGTTTAATAAAAATGAAGCCGATGAGATAATCGTGAAGGAAATCCAATGGAAAAAGAAGGAGAAGGAATCGGATTCAAGACCATTCTCAATTCCAATTCTTTTATATCACGATATTGACGGGAAGGGAGTATATTCTCTTACAAAAGACAACATAAGGACTCACTTCCAGTTTTTAAAAGACAATAATATAAAGGTAATAAAATTGTCCGAATTAATTTCCCGCCTTGAGAATCCGGTTCCGTTTAACGATAAGGTTATAGTAATTTCATTCGATGACGGATTTCTGTCAATGTTTACAAAGCTATTGCCGCTGGTAAAGGAATTCGGTTATCCGATTACCTTATTTGTTTATACGAACAATATTTACTTGAAAGCCAATAATAATATTACCTGGTCCCATTTACGGAGAATGGAGGAAGTTGGAATTGACGTTGAATGTCATTCTATGAGCCACATTGACATGGAAGAATTATCTTCCGGGAACAGCCCAGGTATACAAAAAAAACTATTTGATGAAATATATCTTTCAAAAAGAATAATAGAACTTTACATGAATAAACAGGTTAACTATTTTGCTTTCCCATACGGTCGTTATAATTTAAAATTAATTGACTTATGCAGGTTTTCGGGCTATAAAAGAGCGTTCTCAACTGCTTATAGATCGAATATAATTACAAGGGATAATTACTGTCTTGGCCGGGGGCATATTAAAAACAACTATTCTCTTGATTTTATAGAGGAGATCATTAAATAATAAATTTCAATATTCGCACATGAATACAGCACAATCTTATTTTTTTTGTCGCCATTCATGATATTTTTATATAAACCATGATTATTGACTGATTAATAAATTTTTTCTGTCTTGTCGTCGTGAAATAATTAAATTTATGTTGACAAAATAAAAAAACCTTACGAGAAACTAACATTAACAACAATAAATAAAAAATAGTTTTATATAATATATTAATGAAAAAATTATCTATCCTTATCTTTCTTCTGCTTTTATATTCAAACCTGGCAGCTCAACAGCATGTTTATTTAGATAATGAAAATATTCAGGAATATAAAGGGAAATTGGGGAAATGGTTTCTTTTTGAATCCAGAAACTCAATGATATCTTTAATTAAAAAATTTTCATGCAGCATTGACGATGTTTACACTCTTAATAAAATAGGCTCCCATTTTATTAAAAATTTCTATTTCATTCCCTATTCATCTGATTATATAAAGGAACTGGAGAAGAAGAATATTTTTAGAAAAAGCATTATAAGTAATGATGAAGAATTTATTTGGCCTCTTGAAGAAGTACTTGAAACCAGCTCCGTATTGGGATTCAGATATGGCAAGTTCCATCCCGGCATGGATTTACCCGCATTCGGAGGGTCGCCGATAGTTGCATCTATGGAAGGGCTTGTCATTGAAAGCGGATATGCGGACGGATATGGAAAAGCAATAATTATTGCTCATCGAAATAATTTCACAACCAAATATGCTCATAATTATATGAACTTCGTAAAAAAAGGCGAATTTGTTAAAAAGGGACAAATTATAGGACTAGTTGGCAGTACCGGTATTTCCACCGGGAATCATATTCATTTTGAAATAAGGTGCCAGGATATTCCAATGGATCCTCTGGATTTTCTTCCTCAAAAAAATGATTTACATATCATACATGCACTTAAAAACTGGAAATAAATCGTCAATCCGGTTAAGTAATTATTAATATTAATCGTAAATTTACTCCCAGTAAATATCTTTATTTATTATTTATCGCTCGAATCCTGGATAAGAACTTATAATTTTTTTAGTATTTAAAAAATCAACGGGATTAACAAATATTTTTTATGAATAAAAAAATCGACTTACATATTCATTCTAATTTTAGCGAAGATGCCGATCTTTCTATTGAGGAGTTATTTAAGCAAGCCATGGAATCCTCAGTTTCTGTCATAGCTATAACCGACCACGATTCAGTTAAATCAATTGATATTGCCAGTAATACTTCAAAACGTTATCAGATTGAATATATTCCTGGTATTGAAATAACCACAGTATTTCCTGTTGATAATTCACAACAGCATATTCTCGGATATTATATTAACAATAAAGATTCCGAACTATTGCGTTGTCTGGATAAAATAGCGGAACTAAGGAAAAAAATAGCCCGTCAACGAATTGAAGCGTTGAGAAAATTAAATTTTTCATTAAATGAAGATAATATTTGGGCGTTAACCGGAGATAGGCCTCCTACTGCAGTGTCAATTATGACTGAAATTTTCAGCAATAAAAACAATTTAAATGATAAACGGCTATATGATTATTTACACGGAGAAAAGAAAGACAATAAAATGGGCCAGTTCTATAAAGACTATTTTACAGAGAATGGGCAGGCTTATGTTCCGTTTGAATCAGTCTCTACCCGGGAAGGCATTGAAATAATCAAGAAAGCCGGCGGAGTACCTATAATTGCACACCCTGTTTTCCTTAAGGAAAAACGATATCTGGATATTATCCTGGAAATGGGTATAGCCGGCATGGAGGCAATATCAACTTATCATAAACAGGAAGATGTCATCTTTTATTCAGACTATGCTGTTAAAAACAATCTTCTTATTACGGCAGGGTCGGATTACCATGGGCCAACAGCCAAACCTCACATTAAACTAGGGAAACAGGACGGGATGGATTATTCATATTATGAAAAGCTAAAAGATTTTCATAATATGAAATAATTGCCTTATTAAAGAATGCGAAGTTTCTTTACCCGACTTAATTAAATCCGGCCCGGTCTATGTTCCTGTTTTTTACTTTGTTCCGGAAGTTGCCGGTGCTGACTTCTCACTCTGGATAGCCTGTAATGTAACTTTTTCCAGTTTGAATGTTTCTATAATTTCACTCTCTTTCGGGAATGTTTTTAATATAAGTTTTTCTTCTTCTGAGGTGCCGTAATATGCTTCATTGCATATTTTACCTATTAATTGCTTAATGTCATCTTCTTTATTATTGTAAATAAATATTATATTCGGACCGGATTTATATCCCCAGTTATATCCATCATCAAATGTTACATAGAATGTCTCCGTAATATTATCGCCGTCATTGTCTTCCGCATAATACATTGTATCATTTAAAGCTTTTGCAGATACCCTAGTAATAAATTTTGTAGACTCTTTAACCTCCTGAAATGCCGGAGGGGATATTGGTTTTCTCTCTAAATAAAAGCTGGATTCTATTTTATCTTTCATTAAACTTCTGAATATTTGAACATGCTTATTAATAAACGAATTTCTGACATTTCTGTAAAATTCACCATAATTTTTTTCAACATACTCTTCTGTAACATTAAACAATTTTAAAGTTCTCCTGTCCGCTATTTTTAAAAAATCTGGTTTTGAATTGATTCTATTTACCCATAAATCTTTTGGGAGTTCTCTTCTTATCTCCTGAATATATCCTTCCGTTTCAATTTTCTTTGCATCATCATATCCGTCACGGAATAAGTATATTTGATTATTCTTTACGATTAAAAGACTGGCAATTGAATTATCCTCCTTGTAGGATGTCCTTCCAGGAAGCGATATATGCTGAAATGCTACCCTGTCCTCATTATAGCGGCTCAGAGATTCAATTTCTATTGGTTTATAATCAATATTTGTAGAAAATACCATTTCTGCTGCATACAGACAAATTGACATAAAAAGAAACATGCAAACAACAGCAATTACAAAATGTGATACCTTTTTCGTTATTAACATTCAATTGCCTCCAAGCTTTTATATTAAGGAAATTAAAAAGTGAATTTCCTATACTTCTTGTTTATATTGCGTAATTATACAATTGTTCATGAGACTTTGTCAAATATTTTTATTAGAACCTTTCTTAAAAATACATTAACACATAAATTTACAACTGTCTTAAGCGATTATAGCAATAAAAAATAAAAGAATTTTTTAATTATTTTATTAAATAATTCTTGTAATAATTATTCATGACCTTTATACTACTGGAATTGTTTAAAAAAAGGTAAAATTAATGTTGTAGCAGTAAGATAATAAATTTTTACTTTAAAGAGGAGGCAGCTTATGAATAAATACGCATACTCATTTATATGCCTGACGCTAATATTAATATTTGGATGCACCAAAGAAACTGTAGAAGATTATTCATCAATAATCTTCTACATCGGAGACGTAAAGAAAAACAGTAAAGAAGTAGAAATCGGCGACATCATTATGCAAAATGATATAATTAGCACAGGAGCCCAGTCCTCGTGCGATATTAAAATAGGCGGATCAATTATAAGAATAAAAGAAAAATCCAACATAAAATTGTCCGAATTATCAAAAAAAGATGATATTGAAAAAACAACTGTTGATCTTGACGTAGGAAAATTATTATGCAAAGCGAAAAAATTGTCAAAATCTGAAAACTTTCTGGTAAAAACTCCAACAGCAGTAGCCGGAGTGCGCGGAACTAAATTTACTGTTGAAGCTGATCTGCAAAAGACTTCGCGCATAAAAGTATTTAACGGTAATGTTACTGTTATTAAACGTGTAAAACAGCTTGAAGATAATGTCATAGAAAAAATAATGGAAACAGCTCCTAGTCTATCAAATGAAGAAAAAGTAGTAGTAACAGAGACCGATGTTAAACGAACAGAAAAGATTGTCGAAAAAGCGATAGAAAACGAACAGAAAACAAATCAAAGTATTGAAGCAGCAGTCGTAAAAGTGATGGAATCGCACAAAGAAGATGTTGTAGTTGCTAAAAAAGAAATTCAGAAATTTAAAATAGAAGATTTTAAAGAAGAAAATAAAGAAATGATCGCCGTACAGGAAAAACCCAAAGAAGTGCTGGCCGAAATTAAAAAGATAGTAAAACTTGAAAGAAAACAGCCTATTCCTGAAGGCAGGCTGCTAATTACACGATACGAAATTTATTTCATTAAAAACGAAAAACCTCTCTGGGAAGGAAAAGTAATAAATCCGGCCATAGAAAAGGACAAGAAACTATACATTGCTTCCGGAGACTATGTATTTTGTGCTTCTGTTGACGGCCCGGTTTTCTGGAAAAAGAACATTAAAAATGACGGAAAATTTGAAATAAAAGACGATAAATTAATTATATATTCGGATGGCAAACCCAAAGAACTGGATTTGGTTACTGGCTTATAATCCCGATAATAATTATATGCTTTATAGAGAAACATTTTTTTACAGTTATATTTAATTATAATTATATTAATTTAAATATTTAACAAATAGTATATTAAAAATAATTTTGTAAAACATTAAGGAGGATACCTTGAATAACAAATTAAAGATTTTAATGTTCACATTACTAATTGGTATATTTATTCAGCCAACGCTTAATTCGCTGGAAAAGATCGGTGTAACAAAATCTGTCGTTGCAAAGGGACAGTATATTCCGGGAACCGTTGTAACAGCACAAAATCTAAATTTATTGCCGATACCAGTCGGAAACACTGATTATGCTTTTTATCAATCGATACAAAAGACAAGCAATATAGTTCTCGGAAAATTTAAATCCGGAGAAAGAGAAATTCTACTTCTCCAGGATAATAATAACGACGGCAAACTCGACATAGCTGCACATTGGATGATTGAACTTAATAGAATCGACAGGGAGGGTGAGCCTGAGAAATTCTGCACAGCAGAGGATTTTAAAAAATTAAAAGAGGCTATTATAAACGGAAAAAGTGAAACAGTATCGCTTGGGGGAAAAAACTACACAATATTGCCGAACAAAGAAGGAATACCTGAGATTGAAAAACTGGTAAAAATACCTTCGAATATAAATAAATTCAAAAATGGAATGCGCATAAAAAAAGTCGATGTTGATGATTTTTCCAGCGAGTTAATGGCTTTTTCATTTACAATAAATACTGATGACGGTACAGCCGATATGGCATTTGAATTAAAATATTATATAACAGGCAAGACCAGAATGAGCCCAATAATAAATCAGGGAGTCTATTGCCTAAGAAGCGAAGATCCATTTGCAATAGAAACAGTAAAAAAATTAAGAGAAATCACAGGTAAACATCTGCCAAAATAAAACCGATTTTACAGAAACAAAAAAGCCACCGGATAAATATCGGGGGCTTTTTTATTTTCCGTTACAATATCGGATTAACTTTTATACGCTTTCAATAATCGAAAGTATCAACCGAGTGCCGTTTATTAAATCTTTGATTTTAATATATTCTTTGCTTGTATGCACATCCCGCATTCCGATTGAAAGATTTACGGCTTTTATTCCCGATCTACTGATTATGTTTGTATCGCTGCCCCCGCCGGATGCTTCATGAACAGGATTTATATTAATTTTTTTAAGTGCGGTATCCACTATTTGAATTATCCGATCGTTTTCTTTTACTGAATAACCCGGATACTCCAGCTTCTTTTTTATTTGTATTTTGGCACCATGATTTTTTGCAACAGTCCTTGCGGTATTTTCTATTTTGCTTTCAATATTTTTTAACTTTTTAAGATCGATAGACCTTGCTTCCAGTTCAATAATTGCTTCTTCTGCTACTATATTCGTTGCTTTCCCGCCGGAAATTATCCCGACATTCGCTGTTGTTTCGTGGTCAATTCTGCCGTGCGGTATCTTCGTGATTATCTCAGAAGCTGTCCTTATTGCATTGATCCCTGTCTCAGGCGCAATACCAGCATGTGCTGCTTTGCCTTTGATCTTAATATCGTAACTGGTCTGGTAAGGAGCTTTAAGTATGACTTTGCCGATATCCCCGCTGCTGTCAAAAATAAACGCATATTTAGCCCTGAGCAAAGACAAATCAAATCCTTTTATGCCAAGCAAGCCTATCTCTTCGGCGCATGAAAGCAAAAACTCGACCGGTCCGTGCTTTATGTCATTTTCCTTTATATAAGATATTGTCTCAAGAAACGCAGCAATGGCAGCTTTATCGTCCGAACCCAGGATTGTTGTCCCATCGGAAGTAATTTTTGATTTAGTAATAACAGGATGTATGTTATCGCATGGATTGACTGTATCGGTATGCGCAGAGAATAAAACAGTGGGCTTATTTGCGTTTCCGTTTAAATGTACCAGCAAATTATGTGAATCACCGCATTTATATTTGGAGAATTCTATATTAAGCCCGCTGAACTTGTCTGTTAAATAATTCAGAACCTTCTCTTCCTTCCAGCTGGGAGATGGAATTTTAACCAGTTCTAAAAAATAATTAACCAGTCTTTCTTTATTTATATTATAAATCACTGGACGTCCTTTCTTGTTTCATCTGTATGAGTACGAGTATCCACAAAATTGCCGCGCTTTAATTTTTGACGGAAATTAGTTGTGCTGTCATTTATTATCTTTTCTATATAGGCGATATTTTTTTCAATCGCATCAATATATAAATTTTTATTAATATTAAATCGTTCGCTAAAATGATTTTCCACGTATGAATATACCTTATTAAATGAGTTATTTAATCTGCCTTTAACCGATTTATACAGCTTTAGCGTGCTCTTTATAATATCGAACTCCGTTGAATAGCCCGGGACCCCTGCTTCCTTCATCTCGTTATACAGGAACAGCAGCCTTTCCAGGTATTCCCTGTCCGACATCTGCCCCAGTATATCTGCAGAACCTACAATAATACCGGCTGTCTTTTCCTCCTCAGATGAAAAAGGAATGGTGCTTATTCTGTTTTTAATTTCCGTACATCTTATCATTTTGGCAATATCGTCTACATCTTCCTTGCTTATCGCCAGATCCCCTCTGTTTTTCATTACAAAGGCAATACTTCTCCCGATATGATTCATTGTATGTTTTGCGCCTGTCCCTTCATTGTCCCATTTTTCCTGTATGTAACCGGTATCGTGCAGCAGGCTGGCTTTTAGCAGATTTATTGCGAGTCTTTCTGATAATTTAGTTTCTTTTAAATTATACCCATCCATTAGCCTTGCTGCGGCTAAAAATATATCAAGAGTGTGCATTAAATCATGATATTTTGTGTTGCATGCGTTATAATCCGAAAATTTTCCTTCAAACAGGGACTTAACTTGTTTATAACATTTCTCAATCTCTTTAAAAAACGTTTTGGGATAATGATAACAGAATATCTTTTTTACTTCGGTAAATACGGCTTTTGAATTATGTAAATCAATCAGATCTGCCAGTATTATTTTATCTTTATCTTTCATAATATATAAGTATAAATATCTTTACTGCACATAACTACAATTGCAACTCCTAAAGCAAGCAATTTTATTGAAAAAGAATATTTAATAAATAATACAAAATTATTATTTTGACTATATATTTTAAAGTACATATCAAATTATTTCAAAAATAATCTGAATTCTTAAACTATATGGGATTTATAAATGCAAAATTTAAATTCCTGCCTGTATCGCCGCGCCTGTAAGAAAAATATTCTGTGTTATTGATAAATGTACAGATTTCACTCAAATGTATATGCGATTCAGGAATACCTTCATAAAGCAAAGATGCGGCTATATTGCTCCACAAATTAAGATAAATAACATTATTTTTAATTATGATATCATTCTTAAAAAAATAACCTACATCCATATTGACAGAATATGATTCAGGTCCTATTGAAGGCAGAATATATATATGAAGATCGCTGTTTTTGGAATTATTATCGGATTTCATTTTTTTAATTAATTTTTGCGCTATATTTAAACTGCACCCTCTCCACCCCGCGTGTACTGCCCCGAGAACTTTTTTTTCCGCATCGAAAGCAAATACCGGTACGCAATCGGCTGTTCGTATAACCAGACAAATGCCGTTTGTTTTAGTTATCATGCCATCACCGTCCGGAAACGCCCTGCTGCCGACTGTGGAATTGAATTCAAGTATTGAATCGCCGGGAACCTGGTTGAGCATTATAATGCTTTTTTCATGAATGTTTAATAATTCGCTTAACAGTACAATTTCATTCGTGCGTATTGTATTCAGATCACTTGAATAATCAATAGTATTTGCGATTTTACCAATAGTTCCGATTGTAATATTAAATGGAGTAATAATTTCGGAGGATTTTGAACCGGTTTTATAAAGCGATGTCATATCTTATTCTTTTGGAAAAACCCGAAACTTTTCTGTATCCTGCTTTCTTTGCTTTCTCGACTGCTTTATCGAATAAATAGCCGACCTCCTCCGGTTTATGCGAGTCGGACCCGAGTGTGATCGGAGCATTTGCGTTATAAAAAATACGAATTACATCGTCCGAAGGATACATCTCCTGCACAGGTTTTCTGATGCCCGCAGTATTGATTTCCACAGCAAGATTCTTTTGCTTTGCTATATGCTGAGCAAGCTTTTCGAGCTGATTCGTAAAATCTCTGCGCGCGCGGTGCCCGAACTTCTTTACGATATCGAAATGCCCTATTATGTTAAAATATCCTGTATTAATTAAATCGTGCATAATTCCGTAATACTCGCTATAAATCCTGTCTATGTCTCTCTTGCTGAACTCATGGATATTATCCGGATGATCAAACGCCCAGTCTCCGAGGAAATGACAGGAACCGATAAGATAATCCAGCCTTGCATCAGTTAAGTATTTTCTGTCAAATGAATCCATTAATGGAAAGTCGATCTCAAAGCCAACCTTGACTTCAATTTTATCTTTATATTGCTCTATTTTACTTTCGACAAGCTCTATGTATTTCTCGGTTTCTTCGGGCAGCATGGTTATGCCTTCGCGTTTGCCTTCAGGAAGAGGCGCGTGATCGGAAAATCCGATCTCTTTCAGATTTTTTTTTATCGCCTCGATTACATACTCGTCAATGGTGCCGGAGGCATGTCCGCACAATTCCGTATGAGTATGATAGTCTATCAGATTCATCAGTAACCAAGCCTTGAGTAAAGAAAAGAAATATCCGAGATTTTTCTTATGGCGTCATGACACGAATTGACATCTCTTTTAATCAGGAATTTCTCTATTTTATCATCACTGGAATGTGTAATGCTTGATAGTATATACCATAACGGTGGGATTCGTAAAATATAATTATCTGCAACCGCGCAATTTTCCTGCATTTCGGATCCCAGGATGCCGGAATAAATAAGATCGTTATACCCTGAAAATTTAAAATTATTAGCGTGATATAAATGCGGCTGATGTAAATATAAAACGATAATTTTTTCTTTTCGAATGTATAATGATACTAATTCAATGCCGTCAATTTCGATATATCTAGGTCGCAATATTATGGTCTGAACTTTTATTAAGTCCTGTTGAACAGGATAAAGGGACAGTAAAAAACGTATATAATCCGGGCCTTTTAATATTGTTTTATGTTCCGGATACATGTATCGGGGATAAATTATGTCAATATTGTTTCCATGGCATTTGGATTTATCTTTTTTGTAAAGCAATGCAGTTTTATTATACAGGAGATTATTGATATCATAATAAACATCGGTTTCAATATCCTCTATAAGAACTGTGCTGCCGGAATTATCATATTTTAAATCTGTCGTGTTAAACATTTTTTCAATATACTATAAATATATGTTTTAATTCAAGAACAATTATTTTAAAATAATACAAGATACGAGCTGACACTTATACTTTGAATAAGCTAAAAGGATATCATTAAATATAAATTTAGTTGATAATATAAGTGCTGTATTTGAATATATGCTATTCCTGAATAATATCAACTTTTTACGGATTTTTCCGTAATTTTACTGAAATAAAATAAGCATGAAAAAAAAAGACAAGATAGAAATCGGCCTGATAGGGATGAGTCATAAAACAGCGCCCGTTGATATCAGAGAAAAATTTTCGCTGGATGACAAAAAGCTGCCGGAATTCCTCGAAAAAGCCAAGTCTAAAGGAATAGACGAAATCGTATGCGTTTCCACCTGCAACAGAGTTGAAATATATTTTACAACAAACGATATTGAGAGCGCATTTGAAAACCTGACATCAGCTCTCGAAGAATTTTCTTCTTTTCCAAAAAGCAAATTAAAAAATATACTCTACAAAAAACATTACAAAGAAGCGGTTATGCATCTTCTTAATGTTGCTTCGTCCCTGGATTCAATGGTTCTGGGCGAGAATGAAATTCTGGGACAGGTAAAAGACGCGTACAGAAAATCGGCATTTAAAAAGAAAACGGGAGCCGTACTGAACAAACTGTTTCATCAGGCATTCAAGACCGCGAAACTTGTACGCGCTGAAACCGGAATAGCGAGGAGCCCGCTGTCCATTGCATTTATTGCTGTAGAGCTTGCAAAAAACGTTTTTAAAGATCTCCCGAAAAAAAACGCTTTGCTGATTGGCGCAGGCGAGATGGGAGAGCTGATTCTAAAATATTTGATAAAATATAATCTGACCAATATTACTATTGCGAATAGATCATATCATAATGCTCAAAAGATCACTGAAGATTTAAATGCACACGCGGAAATAACTGCTCTTGATGATATTAAAGATACAATTCCTAAAGCTGATATTATAATTTCTTCTGTTTCCGCTTCAGAGTATATTCTTAATAAAGAGACGCTAATACACGCTTTAAAACAAAGAAACTATTCTCCGATTTTTATTATTGATATAGCAGTACCCAGAAGCATTGACCCGGCTGTGAGTGAAATAGAAAATATATTTTTGTATAATATTGACGGCCTTAAAGAGATGGCGGACAAAAATTTGCAAAACAGAATAAACGAAGTTGAGGCGGCAAAAAATTTAATCGAATCGGATGCTGAAAAATTTTTCGAATGGTATGAAAGTCTGGATATTGTTTCTGTAATCAGCAATATACAAAATCAATTCGACTCGATAAGAGAAAAGGAACTCGAAAAGTATAAACAGAAACAACTAAAACATTTATCCAAAAAAGATCTGGCTCTGGTTGAAAACCTAACAAATCAGATTATGACTAAAACGCTTCATAATCCTATTATGCATCTCAAGGCTTTGCAGCGATGCCCAAATGCAGATAATGAAAAAATTAAACAAAGCATAAAAACCATTGAAGAATTATTCGGAAAGCATTCATGATTAAGCCCGATAAACCCCGGCTTGTTTTCTGGGAGCTGACTAAGAGTTGCAATCTCAGGTGCATTCATTGCAGGGCTGAGGCGGACAGCGGCATATTTAAAAACGAACTTGATACTGATAATATTAAACGCATAATAGATGACATTGCGTCCTTCGCAAGCCCTATCCTTGTGCTTACAGGCGGGGAGCCTCTCTTTAGAAAAGATATCTTTACGATCGCTGATTACGCAAATAAAAAAGATCTACGTACTGCCCTTGCCACAAACGGCACTCTTATAGATAAAGAGATTGCATTAAAAATAAAGGCTGCCGGGATACAACGCGTCAGCATCTCTATTGACGGCAGGGATGCCATATCGCACGACAGCTTCCGGGGCATTGAAGGCTCATTTGCAAAAGCTATCAGAGGAGCCTCATTCCTGAAAGAAACGAATGTCGAGTTCCAATTTAACACTACTATTACAAAAAGGAATTCCGGAGAAATCGAAGGCATTATCTTACTTGCCGAAAAAACTGGCGCGAAGGCTTTGCATATATTCATGCTTGTGCCTGTTGGATGCGGAGCTGATATTGCAGAGACCGAAATGCTTTCTAAACAGGAATATGAAGATACGCTGACATGGCTTTATGAAAGGATGAAAAGTTCGCACCTGGAATTTAAGGCGACATGCGCCCCGCCATATTACAGGATCATCCGCCAGAAAGCAAAGGCTGAAGGCCGAGGTCTGTCGCTGCAAAGCGACGGCATGGCAGCAATGACAAGAGGCTGTCTTGCAGGCACCGGTGTCTGCTTTATATCGAATACAGGCAACGTGCAGCCGTGCGGGTATCTTCCTGTTATTGCCGGCAATGTAAACGAAAAATCGTTTAAAGAGATTTGGGAGAATTCTGTGCTTTTTAATGAACTGAGGGATATTGCTAACCTGAAAGGCAAGTGCGGTATTTGCAGGTACAAGCAATACTGCGCGGGGTGCAGGGCACGGGCGTACTATGCAACAGGCAGCTACATGGATGAAGAGCCGTATTGTGTTTATATACCGGGGTACTAATTACAACTCATCTCAAAAATACTAAACAATAAATGAGATCTTAAAATTTTTAAGGACTGCCGTATTTTTTCCAGGTTTTTTTCCAAGCTCCGCTGAAAATTTTAAAGACAATAGCTATTTTTAAGAGTAGTTATGATAAGATAAACATTAGTATTTTTTATCTTCATTTAATGATCTTCATCACGGCATCCAGTACGCGCCCGGGCGCTATGCTTTTCATGCAGTTGAAATGCTTCTTCGCACATTCACGGCTCCCGTGCCTTCCGCACGGCCTACACCCAAGAGCGTTATTTTCCAGCACAACCGATCTTTTAGCGAGCGGGCCGAACCCGAAATCCTGTACCGTAGCGCCGAATATCGCGACAGTCGGTACGTTCATTGCGGAGGCGATGTGCAGCGGAGCGGAGTCGTTCGTAACAAGAAGGCCGGACATGCCGACAGCCGCTGCGGACTCGAGCAGAGAAAGCTCTCCTGCAAGATTAAGCGTGTTATGTGTTTCGAGTGAACGACACAGGTCCCTATCCTCCCTGCCGCCTATAAGGACAATTTTAACATTATTATTGCCCAGGCCGGCAATCAGCTCTCTGAAATATTCCGCCGGCCAGCGTTTGGTTTCCCAGACTGAACCAGGAGCAATGGAAATTATTTTTTTACTTCTGCAAAAGCCATTGATAATTTTTTTTACTTTTTTTATATCAGTATCCGAAGGGATAAGAACTGGCGGCAAAGGAGACCGGCCTTTCAGCTTTTCACCTAAAACAGAAAAAAGAAGTTTGAAGTTCCTTTCTGTTTCATGAATCCCCAACTCATAATCAACGCGTTCAGTATACAGAAATGATAATACAGAATTTTTAAAACCTGCTCTTATCTCTGATCCGATGATACGTCCGAGCAATGATGCCCTGATAAATCTATGAAGCGATATATAAACCGATTTCTCACCATGTAATATTTCTTTTATTTTCTTTCCTGTTTTATATATTCCGGCAATACTTCTATCAATGCCCTTTTTGTCATAAACAATTATGTGATCAATGCTATTGTCATTTCTAAGCATCGTTTCACCGGCAGGAGTAGTTATAAAAATTATTTTACTTTTCGGATCAGCTTTCTTGATAGAATTTATCATTGAAGTTGATAAAATAATGTCTCCGATAAATGCGGTCTGATAAATAATATAATACATTATTGATTTTATTTTACTATTTTTGTATTTAAATATAATGTTGACAAATTGAAAGAAAAAGTATGTTCTTACCGATTCGGCAAAATACAGATTCAGTTTAAAAGGAACAGCTTAATAGTAAAGTAATAAATTTGATTAGACGCTTTTTCAATAATCTTATTTAAATCAGCCGGAGAAAGACAATCGATAACAGAACAATAAATCTTTCGCAGATATGCACAGTAAATAAAAAAATCAATTCAATGATGGAATTACCGGAGCTTTTATCCGTAATTCTAGATATTGCAAAGGATATTGTGAATGCCGAAGGATCGTCGCTGCTGTTAATCGATCCGAAATCCGGAGATCTTATTTTTAACATAGTAAGCGGCAGCAACAAAGAGATTAAAGGCGAAAAAATTCCGAAAGGTGAAGGGATAGCAGGCACTGTGGCAAATTCAGGGCTGCCATTAATTGTGAACAACGTCCAGGATGACCCCAGGCATTTTGATGAGATTGATAAAAAATTCAGTTTTACAACAAAAAGCATATTATGCGTACCGATGGAAATGATGGGCAAGCTTCTTGGCGTTCTTGAAGCTGTTAATTCGATCGGACGGGACGGATTTTCGGATTGGGATCAGGAACTTCTTTCCTACATCGCAGAGCAGGCAGCCATTTCCATTTCCAACAGAATGCTTTACGACGAACTTACCAGCAGGGTAAAAGAGCTGACCGCCCTTTATAATATCTCACAGTCAATATCATTCGCGGATCCGGACGAAGGCATATTTAATAAAATAATCGCATCTCTTACGGAATCGCTTGGAGTCGAAAAAGCATCAATACTTTTTTATGATAGTTCCAAACATAAATTTATTTTAACGGCTTCATTCGGGCTTCCGAATGCTATCTCAAAAAATTCCGAAATAGAAACAGAAAGATCAATTGCCGGTCATGTTAAAGACACAGGGAACACATTAATTATTTCCGATATTGAAAAAGAAATAACATTTCCGCGAAGTGAAAGAGAGCGTTTTTATAAAACAGGCGCTTTTATATCTACTCCGATACGCCTTAAGAATGAGATAATAGGAGTGCTTAACCTTGCTGATAAAAAGAACGGACAGGATTTCAACTCATTTGACCATCAGGTAATATCAACGATTGGAACAAGCATTGCAGGCATATACCAGGAAATCATTTCTCAAAAAAAAATAAGAGCGCAGAAAATACTTTCGTATGAAATCAATATTGCTGCTGAAATACAGAGAAAAATCCTTCCGAACATTCCGCCGGAGATCGCCGGACATAAAATCGGCGCGTTCACAAAGCCGGCGAAAGAGATCGGCGGCGACTTTTATGATCTTTTCAGATTCGATGACGATAAATACGCTGTCATTGTCGCGGACGTATCCGGCAAAGGTATACCGGCCGCGCTTTTCATGGGATCTGCGAGAAACAACATAAGAGCAGAGGCAAGGATCAATAATCAGCCGGGACGTCTTTTCACGACCGCAAATCAGTATATTTTTCAGGATTCGGAACATGGAATGTTTGTAACAGCATTTTATATGCTGATAGATCCCCACAATAACTTGTTATACTACGGCAGCGCCGGACATAATGACCAGCTCTTAATAAAAGCTAAAAACGGAGAAGTACTAAAACTTAATACTACCGGTACGGCACTCGGGCTGGAAATCGATTCAAAATTCGAAGAAAGAGTGGCAATTTACGAACCAGGCGATGTAGTTGTATTATTTACAGATGGAGTTCTGGAATATCTTGGCAATAGAGATATCGAAAAAGGGGAAAAAATACTTGTCCGGGATATTAAAGAAAACCAGAGCAATTATCCTTACGGTTTAATTGAGCTTTATAAAAGCGAACTAAAAAAAATTGACTCTGATGACGAATTTATTGACGACTTTACTATTCTATCAATAAAATTTTAATAAAAATTGCCGCCCTAAAATTGATGATTGTTGTCCTGATGAACATATAAACAATTTATTTTAAAACTCTTTTATTGTGAAATAACAAATAATGCATATATTTAAGTTAAACAAATCAAAAACCGTTTTTTTATTATTTGGATTTATTATCCTGTTCATTCTTTTCAGAAGCTTCGGCGTGGAAAAATTTCTAAATGATATAATGCTGCTAGGCTGGCGTTTTATAATAATAGTCTTTCTTTTTTTATTTAACAATATAATATTATCGTATGCATGGAAAGTGCTTATAAATTATAGCATAAAATGGAATATATTTTATAAACTGGTTTTAGCCAGAATCGCAGGCGACTCAACTTCTTCCATTAATCTGATGGGAGCGTTTGCGGGCGAGCCTATAAAAGCGCTGTTTTTAAAAAACGAAATCCCGTTTAAAACAGGTCTGGCTTCAGTTGTGCTGGATAGAACAGTGCATTCGCTTGCCAACGCGCTTATGTTGCTCACAGGCATTATATTCAGCTTCTTTATTCTGGATCTCCCTGTTGGCATCTCAATAGGATTTTTAATCTTTATTATTTTATTTTGCGTTCTTATTATTCTGATCCTGAAAAAACAGAAAGACGGCTTTATCGAATTTATTGTAAACAGAATTCCAAAAAAAATATCTTCAAAATTCATGACCGATGATAAATTAAAAAAGATAAGCGAAATAGACAAAGAAATAATATCTGTTCTTCACAGTAAAAATAATTTAAAGAGATTTTTTACTTCTTTAGCAGTCAGGTATATTTCTGTTCTAATTACCGGTACTCTGGAAGTTTTTCTTATTATTAAGTTTATAAATGTTAATATAACGGCCATTAATTCAATGTTCGTTTACTTATTCACTCTTTTCCTAACCAGCATAGTCTTTTTTATGCCTGCCAATATAGGTACAAGCGAGGCGTCGTATTCCCTTGCGTTAAAATTCCTTGGATATGATCCTGCGCTGGGATTAACAGTCGGGATCATAAGGAGGCTAAGGACATTTGTATGGGCAGGGATAGGAGTGCTCATTCTGTTTTACGGAAGCGTTAAAAAGGAAAAGACAAACAACTATGAATAACTCAAAAATATTCAAACTAAAAGCCGGCAAAATTGCAAAAGCCGCAGCCGGTTATGCGTGGAGATATATCCGCAGAAAACCGCTTGTATTTAATCTTAATCTGAACGTAACAAACATCTGCAATCAGAATTGTCCTATGTGCAATGCCGTGATTACAGGCAGAAAAGGCGGAGTCAGCGTTTCGTTAAGGGAATGCGTGGAAATATACGAAAAGCTGAAACCATATTCAATTGCTTCACTGACTATTTCCGGTGGCGAGCCCTCACTGGTAAAGGATATTCCTCAGATACTTGATTTTTTTTCAGATAAATTTCCGTTTGGGGTAAATGTAAACTCGAATCTGTATGCGAATGAGAAAACAATAACACCTTTTGCCGAATCGGCGTTAAAGAATAACATCAGGATCGGCACGTCATTTGACGGTTTGAGCAAAACTGCGGATAAACTGCGCGGGGCTAAAAATGTTTCGCAAAAAGTAATTAAAAATATAGAGTTGGTAACCAGGCTTAAAAAAGATCTTAAATCGAATTCTACTCTAAACATGAACAGTGTAATTTGCGATCAGAATCTCGATCAGATCCCGGAAATACTCAGTATCTCCGAAAAATTCGGATGGACTCATACGCTTGCGCCATGGAACTGCTTTTTTTATCAGGATGAAAAGAATCCTGATCTTCAGACTCTGCATTACAGCGACAAGCTCGAAAAGGTTATCGCGCTGGCTGCTTCAAAAAAAAATATAGCGTGCTCAAGGGAATTTCTTCTTAGTATCCCTAAATTCGTGAAGGATGAGACCGATAAGTACTGTCCGTACCTGACCGGCATATTCAGAACATATAAAATATTCGTTGACCCGAACGGAGATGTTTCTCTTTGCAGCAGGGAGCCTATTGGCAACATACGGCAATCTTCTCTGGAAGATATTTTAAAGACCGAGGATTACAGAAGCGATTTGCGCGGTTACAGAAAGTGCCATAAATGCTGGATGGCCTGCTTTGTGGAAGTGCTGCTTGCCATGCCGAAGTTTTACCAGAAGAGAATTGTAAACAGGTATTAAATTTGCAGGGGCGGGTTCGAAACCCGCCCCTGCTTGAAAAATTCGTCCAAACATTAAAACACAAAAATTGCTTTTTATTTCTTAGGTTTAACCTGCTCCTTGTCAAAGCTGCCTTTTATTTTATCAATGCTTTCTTTGTGCTTGCCTATAATCTCATCATAAGCTTTACGGTAAGCTTCTTTAACCGACGCAATTGCCTTTAAATTTCTTTTCTGCTGGTCAAGGACTTTGTTAGATTCTTTTTTTACTTTAAGATATTTCCCGTACATTCCTTTCTTGCCTTTCTGATAGCGGTTCAGTATACCGTCAATTGAAGTATTGGCTGCCGAATTAAGATACATATCATCTTCAACATTGCCTTCAAGTAACTCAATATCTTTATTTGCTTTTTCAAGATTCTCTTTGGTGCCTTTTACTGCCTTTCCCTTTTTCTTTTCCAGATCGCTTATGCTCTTTGAAGCGTTTTCGCTTCGTTTCTGAAAATCCTTTACATAGAGGCTGAAATCGTCCGCCTTAGCGTCAGGATTATTGTCGAGAGCGCTTTCGTTCTCGTTCTTCCATTTTTCCAATTCGCCTCCTTGTGCCTGCGCAGGAGCCTTCGCGACATTTATTTCCGCATTCTGATTTCCGGCTATTTCAACCTTTCCGTAAGGATTATGCACATCAAGAGTGCCTTCCTTCATCTGGACCTTTGAATCGGCGCTGTCGCTTACTGCGACATTAAACTCTGTTCCTCTTACAGCGCATACGGTAGTTGGAGTATAAACTTTGCGGGCTGAGTCTTTCTCAAGTTTGGCGAATTTAGCCGCGATCATTCCGGATGTTACCGAGACTGAATCCGATCCCAAAACGTTTTTGTTCCCTATGGTAACAGCGCTGCTCTCGGTTACTTTAACAACTGTCCCGTCGTCATACGATACATCTGCAAACGCGCCCTTGCCTGTTTTTACTATGTCCCCGGATTCAAGCTTCATCTGGAACTGGGCGCTTTGCGTCTTGCCGTTTCTAACGACTTTGACGTCGCCTGCCATAAACGAAATCTGCGCTGCAAATACATTTGCCGATAACAATACTATTGCAGCAAAAACCGTCATAAACCAAAATGCCTTTATACCGGGCATTTTTTTCTTTCCTTTCATAGTGCATCCTCCAAAAAAATTATTTTAAAACATCAAGCAGTGCTTAAAATCTTACATTATGCAAAATTACATAAAGAATAGCAACAAAAAAAGCAATTATTCTAATTACACAAATAAATGTATTTTCACGAATAATATTTTTTTAATTTTAATAAATCTTCATATTTTTTTGACTTCTGCTAATTTTTATGTTATTATTGAGAGATAAATTTCATTAAAAACGAAATAAATATGCAGGACGAAACTAAAATATTATTCGATAAATACGTAACCGATGAGACTATCCGCAAGCTTAAGCTTGTAATTGAAATCAATTCGTATATTACCAAATCCCTTGAAGGTGAAGAAGTCCAGAAAAATATTCTGCACCAGGTTAAGCGCCTGCTGCATTGTGAATCCAGCAGCGTTCTTCTGGTTGATAAGGACTTAAACAGATTGAAATTCGCTTATTTAAGCAAGGATGAAGAAGGCGCACAGTTAATGGATTTAAATCTGAAAATGGGCGAAGGCATAGCAGGCACTGTATGGAACAACGGAACTCCCATGATTATAAACGATGCAAAGAACGATCCGCGTTTTACCGACAAGGTAGATAAAAAATCCAATAATCAGACTAATTCATTAATTGCGGTTCCGCTTACTTACAAAGGAGAGATTATTGGCGTTATAGAAGCCATTAATAAATACGACGGTGATTTCAACTCTTTTGATCTTGAGATGCTTCAATATATTTCAACCCAATCCGCCATTGCCATTAAAAATGCCGAACTTTACGATATGGCAAACAAAGACGGTATGACCAAACTGTTTACAAATAAATATTTCAGGGAAAGGTTGTACGAGGAATGGAGCAGGGCGAAGAGGTATGATCATCCGTTGTCCCTCGTTATATTCGACATTGATAATTTTAAAAATTTTAACAACACATACGGCCATCTGGCAGGAGACCGGGTCATAATTGAACTATCTAAAATAATTCTGTCAAGTTTAAGATCGATTGATATCCCGTGCAGATACGGCGGAGAAGAATTTACTATTATTTTCCCTGAAACATCCAGAGAAGATGCAATTACAGTTGTTGAAAGAATAAGGCAAAAAGTTGAAAGCATTCCAATAGAATATAATAATATCTTTTTAAATTCGACAATTTCCGGCGGGCTGGCCAGCATTCCCGAGCTTTCGCCGAATAATGTGGAGCATTTTATTGAAATGGCAGACAAGGCGTTATATCATTCAAAAAAATCCGGCCGTAATAGGGTTACATATTCAGACATAGCTTCTCTTTAAGACATTAATGTATTTCAATTCCTGGCGCTATCGACCCCTAAAATCAAATGTAACACTGTTAGAACTCATCTTAAAATTATTCTTTAAATAGGCTAAAAATTTTTATTGCAATAAAAAGCGATTAATAAATAAGTGTTTCTATAAATAGAGATATGTAAAATATTTTTTGAATTTATGATATTTAATATATGAAAACGAATCTTAATAACTGGAGCCCTTTAAGCTGGCGGGAAAAAGAAATTGCTCACCAACCGGAATATTCCGATCAAAGCAGGCTGCAGGATGCCGAGTCGCGCTTAAGCAAGTTCCCTCCGCTTGTGTTTGCCGACGAAGTTCAGGAACTAAGCAGGCAGCTCGCTAAAGTTGCCGAAGGACAGGCCTTTCTGCTGCAGGGAGGCGACTGCGCAGAAAGCTTTGCTGAATTCAACGCAATGAACATACAGGACACCTGCAAGCTATTGCTGCAGATGGCTGTCATACTTTCTTACGCGGGGAGTTGCCAGGTAGTGAAAGTCGGACGCCTGGCCGGTCAATTCGCAAAACCGCGATCAAACAAAACAGAAATTATAAACGGCATTGAGCTGCCAAGTTACTTCGGTGACGCGGTTAACGATATTGCGTTCAATAAAAGCGCGCGCGAGCCCGATCCCGAACGCTTGCTTCAGGCTTACAACCAGTCGGCCACTACCCTTAATCTCCTGAGGGCACTCACAAAAGGAGGGCTTGCAGACCTGCACCAGGTGCATCAGTGGACTCTCGAGTTCGTCAAAGGAAGCCCTCTCGGAGAACGGTACCAGGTACTGGCAGACCTTATCGGTGAGGCGCTTTCCTTTATGGAAGCCTGCGGCGTAACTTTTAAAGACACGCCGAGCATCCGTGAAACAACCCTGTATACTTCGCACGAAGCACTTTTACTGAATTACGAAGAAGCATTAACGCGCCGCGACAGCTTATCAGGCGATTTTTATGATTACTCCGCTCACATGCTCTGGGTTGGAGAAAGGACAAGGCAGACAGAAAATGCCCATATTGAATTCGTAAGAGGTATAAAAAATCCCATCGGCATAAAGGCCGGTCCTTCTATGGAGCCGGATGAACTCCTGCGACTTATAGACATCGTTAATCCGGAGAACGAACCCGGACGCCTCACTATTATTGTGCGCATTGGAGAACATATAGCAAAAAAACTGCCTCCGCTGATACGCGCAGTTAAACGCGAAGGCCGCAAAATAGTATGGTGCAGCGATCCGATGCACAGCAACACAGTTAAAACACATCACGGGATCAAGACGCGTTCATTTGATCAGATTCTGGAAGAAGTAAAAAATTTTTTTGAGATCCATACTGCCGAAGGCACTTATGCCGGAGGGATTCACTGCGAAATGACCGGCCAGAATGTAACCGAATGCATAGGCGGAGCGGAAGCTATAACCGAAAAAGAACTATCGGAAAAATATTTTACGCGATGCGACCCGCGCCTGAATGCGAACCAGGCTCTGGAGCTTGCGTTTTTAATTTCCGAATTCCTGAAAAATGCCCGTGTGCGGGGCTACAAGAAAGAGAAATAAAGATCATATATTCATGGCAAAAAGCGCTGCTCCGATCGCGCCCGTGAACTGCGGATACTGTGGCACAAGTATTTTTCTGCCTAAAATCTCTTCGGTCATTGCGACTAAATAAGGATTGTGAGCCACTACCCCGCCAGTCATTACAACTCTTTCGGTAAGTGAATCCATTTCGAGAACTCTTTTTATGACCGAGTAAAAAAGCCCCTTAACAATGTCCGGCACTTTTTTTCCATGCCTGATATTTTCCAGCACTTCCGTTGCCGAGAACACAGTGCAGTAACTGCCGAGTTTGACCATATCGCCGGACTGGCTGGCAAGATCGTTCATATCCTCAAGCGGGATGTTGAGGCGCATTGACATCTCTTCGAGGAAAGCGCCTGTCCCTGCCGCGCACTTTCTGTTCATTTTAAAGTTCGAGCGTTTCCCGTCTTTCTCTATTTTGATAATCTTATTATCCTGGCCGCCTATATCAATCACGGTAATCGCTTCTGGGAAATAGTAATAACAGCCAGCGGCGTGGCACGCGATCTCAGTTTTTGTATCGTGCGAAAACGCAACATTGTTCCTGCCGTAACCGGTGGATACTGTTTTCACGATATCCTGCCTGGACGCCTTTGCCATCTTAAGTGCGGATTCCAGACAAAGCTCCGCTGTGTTTGTAAAGTCTGTTCCCGAATGCAGAACAGTATGCCCGATAAAATTTTTCTCTGCATCGAGAATCGCTGCTTTAGTCCTGGATGCTCCTATGTCTATCCCAACGTAAACCGGCTTTGATGTCATTCAATCCTCATTTATCTATTAATTATCCGTGAATGAAAATAGTTATCAGATTATACCCTCACCCTCCTAACCTCACTGTGCGGAGCCACCCCATGGGACTCCCATAAAAATGGCAGAGGAAGGAACTGTTACCCTCGCCCGCGCTTCGCGAGAGTCTCGCGAAAGGCTTCGCCCAGGCGGGTGAGGCTATAGAAGCTAATTCCGTTTTGAATAAGACAGCCTTCCTGTATATCCCATCTAAAGGCTCTGCTGTTTTTACGGGTAGCCGCAATGGCATTAAAAAGCTTACCGACTTACAACTTGTAACAACATATTAAAACAGAAAAACTAAGATTAAAAATAAAACTGAAGGTAAAAGTTAGAAATTAATACTTATAATTTTTTAGTTTAAATAAAATAATATAATGATATATATGTTATCACGCTATAATTATGATCTACATACTCAGGGTTAATATATTTCTGATATGAAAGATCTATGCCAACAGTTACACTAGAATCATTTGATGAACTTTTAAAAGACCAGCCCGTTCCTGTAACAACAGAAATGCCACTTTCGTCAATACTATTATTATTATATTTCTTAATATAATCAGGGTCCTCTGTATAAAAAGACAAACTAGCAAACCCAAATCCGAATCTTAAAAATAGATTAGAAATTGGGAAATAGGTAACAAGCAAATTAAATTCACAAATAATTAAATCTGATTGTTTACCATTTGGGGATATAGAACTTTCCCAATAATAATATGCTTTAGCTCCAAAAAATATGTCATTTCTATGTAAAATTCCTCCTTCAATACCTATGCCAAAAAATTCATCTATGTTTGGAGTATCCATAGAGTTACTTACTGTTAAATAACTTGCACCAACATAGCGGGATCTATTCGAAAATTTTTTATCAGCATAAGAAGTCGATTTATCAGAAGTTTTAATAGTTTCCTTATCATTCACATTTTGATTTTTTGTTTCTGCGTTTAATACAGTCGTAAGAAATAAAATAATTACAAAAATTAATAAATAATGTAAAATTTTCATAATAAACCTCTGCATTTAGAAATAGTTAATAATAATTTACAAAGGATTATTATATTTGTCTTCCTAAATGAAGAGATGTCTGTAAATAGGAATTGGTACTACCCTGAAAAAGTAGACACGCTCATGCTGCCTTTTTCAGCTGATTTTCAAATTCAACCGGTGTCAGGTATCCAAGGGTTCCATGCCGCCGTTTGCGATTGTAATAGCACTCAATATACTCGAATGTTTTTTGAAACACATCTCGTTCATCTCTAAAATTACAGTGATATGCAAGTTCAGATTTATAAATACGAAAGAATGATTCGGCAACTGCATTATCCCAGCAGTTTCCTTTTCGCGACATACTTTGAATAAATTTAAACTGTGATAATGCTTCCCTGAAAGCATCACTGGCATATTGAGACCCACGATCGGAATGGATCATGGTACCCGGTGATAACTTCCGATTGAACACCGCTCGATGAAATGCTTTCAGAACCATTTCCGTATCGATGCTGGTGCTTACAGCCCAGCCGACAACCATACGGGAAAACAAATCTATAAACACCGTCAGATACACCCAGCCGGCTTGTGATCTGATATAGGTTATATCATTGACGAGAACTTTATCAGGCTGATCAACAGTAAACTCTCGATCCAGAATATTCTCCGCTACCGGCAGATTATGATTTGAATCGGTGGTCACCACTCGGAATTTTCTGTGGGTTATTGCCCTCAGACCGTTAATTTTCATCTGATTAGCTACTCGATTCTTACCTGCCTGAACTCCCAGTGCATTAAGTTCTACTCTCATCTTCGGGCTGCCGATTCGTCCTTTGTGTTCTTCGTATATCTCTTTCATCTTTATTGTCAACTCTTCATTCTTTTGCTTCCGTTTTGACGTATAATGATTGAGCCACTTATAAAAACCGCTGCGGGACACTTCAAGTACCCGGCACATCTCCTGCACCGTAAATTCGGTGCGGTGTCCTGCTATGAACCTGAATATGGATTCGGGTCCTTTGAGAAGATGGCCACAGCTTTTTTTAAGATATAACGCTCTCGTGTAACCCGCGCCAACTCTTTTTCCAATTGTCCGACTTTAATTTCCGATGGAAACTCTGGATTAGCTGCATCAGTCCTTTGTTGCCGATAGCTTCCTACCCATCCCTTCAGAACTCCGTAAGTGATACCAAGGGATTTCTCTACAGACCTGACTCCGCGGCCTTCTTCAACTACCATACGAACCGCTTCTTGTTTAAACTCATCATCATACTTTCTGTTACTCATAGACACACTCTCCTTTTTCCTAATATAATTAGGGATTTATATGTGTCTACTAAATCAGGGAAGCATCATGCCTTAGGCTAAATTTTTTTACTCACCCCCCCCTAACCCCGCTATGTAGTAGTCAAGGGATTTGAGGCTATTTCTTTAAAAATAATTTTAAATTGCTGCTTGTTTGAAGATATTTTTCCAACCCGCTATTCGTGCTTTATGCACAGTTTAATTATTCGTTTTTTTTAATTAAGCGCTGACAAACCCTCTCACGTATTCAAAGTACAGGGTCAGGGACGTCATGCGCCTTTTTACTTTGGAATAATTTCTTTTTAACAAGCTCCTTATTATTTATTCTAAAACACCAATTATATATTCTTCACGAGAAAGAAGAACTGCTCTTATCCTTAATGCCAGCTTTCTGGCTACAGCAACAATGGCTTTCTTTTTACTGCCACAGTTCTTAACTACTCTGTTAAATTTATCTAATAACGCCGGATCATG
>JAZDKB010000046.1:0-2260 GCA_043803405.1 Spirochaetota bacterium
TTGTATCGAGTATGTTATTGATCTGCTCGATGGCCTCGGGTTGTGATAGTGTCCGTTTAATTTGATTTTGTGTTTCCATGCCTGCATGGTTATACTATGCAGACAGTTTTGTCCAGTTATTTTTTACGGGTAAAGGGCAGAGCTAACCTAACCATACTCCTATAGCCTATCCAAAGTTTTGCATCTGTTTATAAAAAACCTTAAAGGGTAAAAATTTTGGGAATAAATGCTTTAAATAAACTTATTGACGCGTTAAGAGGCGAAAACGGATGCCCATGGGATAAAAAACAGACACCCCGCTCCATGTCGGTTTATCTTGTAGAGGAGATGTATGAGCTTTTAGAAGCAATTGAATCAGGGAATACCGATGATATCCGCGAAGAACTGGGAGATGTTTTGTTTCATATTCTATTTATAGCCAAGCTGTTCCAGGAGAGGGGCTCTTTTAATATAGAAGATGCTGCTTCTGCAACTAAAGAAAAAATGATACGTCGTCATCCTCATGTTTTCGGTAATAGTAAGGTCAGTCGCTCTGATGAGTTAAGAAAACAGTGGCATTGTATTAAGATGAATGAAAAAACGCAAAGTGTAACCAACTCGATATTTGATTCGGTTCCTTCAGCCCTTCCCGCCCTGAGGCGTGCCTACAGAATTTCCGAACGTGCAGCAAGGGTTGGATTTGACTGGGATAATATTTCAGATGTTATGCAGAAAGTTGAGGAAGAATGGTCGGAATTAAAAACCGAATTAAACAAATCAAGTGAAGATCAGGCGAGTTTGGCCCTGGAATTTGGAGATGTTATATTTACCCTTGTAAATGTAGCCAGATTTGCGCGCATTCATCCTGAAAATGCTCTGACGGATTCCATTAAAAAATTTGAAAATCGTTTTAAATATATGGAAAAAGTTATATTAAAAAGCAATAGAAAAATAGAATCTGTTTCTCAGGGTGAAAAGAATGAATTATGGGAAGAAGCCAAGAAGTTATTTTAAGTGCGGAGCTAAGTTTTATGATTGCTATTATTGACTACGATGCAGGCAACCTTGCAAGTGTGGAGCGGGCTGTTTCATATTTAGGTTTTAAGTGCATTGTTACAAATGACATAAAAACAATAGCTGGTTCGGAGCGGATAATATTTCCCGGAGTCGGCGCTGCCGGCGCCGCTATGGACAGCTTGAAACGTCTTGGACTGGATTCAGTTATAAAACAGGCGGTTATTGACGGCAAGCCTATACTTGGTATATGCCTCGGCACTCAAATAATAATGGAATATAGCGAAGAGAATGAAACAGCCTGTCTTAAAATAATAGATGGATTTGTCAAGGCCTTTCCGCCGGATATGAAAACCGAAGACGGCAGCCGCTTAAAAATTCCTCACATGGGGTGGAACGGCTTGAAAAACATTAAAAAACATCCGGTTCTTTCGGGTTTAAGTGAGGATGATGAATTCTATTTTGTTCATGGATACTATCCGTATCCGACCGATTCAGAACATATTCTGGGCACAACAGATTACGGGATTTTCTTTGCATCGGTTATTGGATTCAATAACATAATTGCCACCCAGTTCCATCCTGAAAAAAGCGGAAGGCCCGGACTGTCTTTGCTGAAAAATTTCTGCATGTGGAATCCATGTTAATCTTTAAAGAAATTTACAAACTCGTTATGAAATTAACCTGAGGAAGCAGGCAATTAAATTTAAGAACGTCTGAAACTCGCGCATAAGTGAGCCTAAAGAAAAAGAGTATTAATATTGCTTTAAAAATTGATCCTTATGACTTGAATTTATATTTTTAAGAAGGATGTACAAAGGCGCCTCTTTTTTCTTAAGGCTCACTAATACGCTCAAACAGTCAGCCGTTTTAAATTTAAGCGCCTGCTTCCTCAGGTCGTTGACATGTTACTTTTTGAGTTTGTAAATTTCAGGTGGAAGTTTTAATTATGTTATCAGAAATTCTTGCCACAGGTAATGAAATAATAACAGGAGCTGTAATTGACAGCAATTCCGCCCATATTGCCCAAAAACTGGAAGAGGCAGGTATGGAGGTTGTACGGCACGGCTGTGTGGGCGATGATGTTGAAGCTCTTGCTTCTATTCTGAAAGAGATAAGCACGCGCGCAGATCTGTCGGTAGTTACAGGCGGACTTGGTCCTACAATAGATGATATTACAGCAGAGGCTGCCGCAAGGGCGGCAGGTGTTGAGCTTGTGTTTGACCAAGAGGCAATGTCTTATATTGAAGATTTTCTTAAAACACAG
>JAZDKB010000047.1:0-88781 GCA_043803405.1 Spirochaetota bacterium
AATAAATAATATAATATTTATTATTATAAATTGCTTTTTTAATCCTGAAAAATTATTATAGTCGAAAATTAGGGGGTAAATATGAAACCTGCACTGCTGATTTTAGCTGCCGGAATGGGCAGCAGATATGGCGGACTGAAACAAATTGATCCTGTAGGCGAAAACGGGGAAACAATTATCGATTTTTCCGTTTATGACGCGATAAAATCAGGTTTTAGCGCAGCAGTCTTCGTAATTCGCAAGGATATTGAAAAAGAATTTAGAGACATAATAGGTAAAAAATTTGAAAAAAGAATAAATGTTGACTATGTTTTCCAAAAGCTTGACGATATTCCTGCAAATTTCAAGGTTCCTGATAACAGAACTAAGCCATGGGGCACTGGCCAGGCAATTTTATGCGCTCACTCTGTGATTAAAACGCCTTTTGCTGTTATTAATGGGGATGATTTTTACGGTAGGGACTCATTTCAGGTTTTATCCGATTTTCTAACCAACACTGATCCAAAATCAAACGAATATGCAATAGCTGCTTATATTTTGCAAAATACATTGTCGGAACATGGTTATGTATCCCGCGGCGTTTGCTCTTTAGAGAACGATAATTATCTTAAAAATATTACTGAATACACAAAAATCAAAAAACAAGGTGAAAAAGTCCTTTCTTCAGATGAATCCGGAGTGAAACATGAGTTTAGCGGCGCGGAATTTGTATCAATGAATATGTTTGGGTTTACTCCAGGAATTTTTGATCATTTACAACAGCAGTTTCATGATTTTTTACAAAATAAAGCTGATGATTTAAAAGCCGAGTTCTTTATTCCTTCTGTTGTAAGTAATTTAATTCAATCGAAACAGGCAAAGGTCAGGGTGCTGCAGTCAAATAGCGTCTGGCTTGGGATTACTTATCAGGAAGATAAAGAATTTGTAAAAGAACGCATAAAAGAACTGATAAATAAAGGTGTATATCCGAAAAGTTTATGGAATTAACGATCATTGTGTCCGATAAATTTGAATTGTGGTATAATAATGGCAAACTAATATTTCGTTATGTTTTTCAATTTTTGCACAATTGGCTACTATACTTAAATCTGATGAAGTAATAGGGCTCAGACCGTATAAATTCAAATTGATTTTGCCACAGAGGCACGGAGTCACAGAGAAGACAAATTAATTATTTTTTATAATAAAAACCAAGAAAAAACTCCGTCTCTTTGTGGCAAAATTTAAAATACTTTTTAAGTCGAAATCATGTGCTATTCTTAATTTAAAAGCCATTTTATGCTTTTAAAAATATAAAATACGCCAATAATAACAACTGAGATAGAAAATATTATTTTAACAACCCTATCGGGCAAGTACCTCGAAACGTATGGGCCTATCTGTCCGCCGATTATCACGCCCACACCTGCAAATATCCATATTTCCCAAATAATTAGACCAGCATGAAGATTTAGTATTGTAATTGCCCAGTCGCCTATTGCTTCTACAAGTATTGCCGTAGCATTTGCTCTTTTTGTCTTTACATTGAGTCCTTTTTCCAGCACCGGCTGTGCCAGTTCGCAGATTCCGGTTCCGGTAGTTGCTGAAAAAAATCCGCCTAACGGAGGTACCCACATATATCCGTAAATATCTTCGATAGGAATATTTTCTTTTTTACCGAACGATCGCTTGAAAGCATTTATCAATTGCATTGTTGCGACGCCGAAAATAATTACACCTAGAATAAGTTTTAACAGGTTTTCATTTACTATTAGAAGGGCATAGTTTCCTATAATTACGCCAGGTATTGTAAGCATAATCATTGTAAAGCCAATTGGAAGCTCAACCATTTTAAACATTATATAGCGTATTGCCCCGCTTGTCATACCTACGGTTTCTGTCGCAATGCCTGTGGCAATGGCGTTCGGGATCGGAATATTAAGAACAAGATTATAGATCGGCTGAAATAACACTCCACCCGAAAATCCGGAGGAATTGGCAAGTATTGCGACACAAATCGATATTGGCAGCATAAACCAGTATTCAAAAGTCATTTAAATAGTAATCCTTATGTATTTTTTTATAGTATTTAAGAGTAAATCCCAAAACCTATATAAACACAATGTTATTTACAAGACGATAACAATCAATCTTAATCATTTCCTACTGTGAAACCGCTGACTGCCTCGTCTATTTCCTTTTGAGAAACTTCAGATTTTATTTGATATGTTTTATAAATATTTAAAAATCCCTGCAGTTCCGATAAATCGTCTATAATGCTGGTTAATAATTTAATGACATTTTTTCTCTGTTCTATTATATCTTTGAATTCAGATATGTGTAATCGCTTTTCTTTAATAATCTTTTCGTTATTTTTGTCCGGCATTATTTGCGTTATTGAATTATGAATATCGATTAATGTGAATTTATGCTTGTTGAGCTCATTTCTGACCTGATTGATCATGTCGCTCAGATTTTTGTTCATGTCGTTAATTAAGCTTGCGATAAGGCCGATTTCGTCTTCCGTCATAACCGGTACTTTTACGGTAAAATCTCCGGCAGCAAGTTTTTTGGTTGCGTTAACGATTCCGTCCATGGGTGAAATGATATCCTTTGTAAACAGTATAAACGCGGAAATAATGCTGGCAGAAACGAAAAGCAGGAAGAGTATCATTCTGTTTCTTAATTTATTTAATGGTTCAAATACATTTTCACTGTTAACATTTTTTTGTATTTCGGCAATCTGTATTTTTAATCCTGATTTTTGAATTTCATTATAAAATTTATTTTTTATACTGTTTTCCAGCTGTGGTGAACTGACTTCCAGAATAATTTCCGCGCTTACCGATATGGATACAATTGCTATAAGCAAAAAATACAGGAGCAGCTTCTTTTTAAGACGCGATATTTTTTTTGAAGAATGTAGTTTCATTTTATTTCCCTGTTTACTTTAAGTCCAAACAAGCTGCAATTACTGTAATATTTGGCCGACGTAAAAGGTGGAGATAACTGCGATAATTCATTGGAAAACACAGTAAATTTTATATAACATTATTACATAAGATTTTAACTTTGTCAAGGAATGGTCTGGATTATCTGTTTTCAGGAAGGTCAAGAGGTTAAGTGAATTAGCGTAGTGATCCGCTTATCGTTTCAGATTCAAAGTCTCCTTTTGCAATGTTCGGATTACTTGTAATTAATTTCTGATAGTATTCGTTGAAAGCCTGTGTTAGTTCTGTGTATGGAAGATCCGCAAAAGTACCGCGGTCTTTCAAGTATTCCATATTTTTATTTCCATCCCGGTCGAAGTGCTGGTAAATAGAATCGTTTCTACCATCAAATTCAAGCGGTTGAACGCCTGAAATTTTACACAGCAGGAGATTAAAAGCCGGTGTAGCTTTTACCCATTTACCGTCAAGATATAACTCAGTATATGCATGATAAATAAATATATCCGTCTGCATCATTTTTAAAAGGCGTTTGCTAGTGAAGTGATTTTTAACATCGGCAAAATGCAGACGGCTGGGTATTCCCATTACGCGCGATGTAGCTGCAAGAAGAGCTGCCTTGGTAATACAAAAACCGTATTTTTTTTCCAGCGTTGTGCTTGCTTTCATACCATAACGGCTTAAATCCAGCCTGTACGGATCGTACTTTATATCGTCGCGCACTGCGTAATACAGTCTAACTGCTTTATCTATATCGGCGCGGCTGTTCCCCGCGGCCGATCTGGCGTATTCAATCACTTGCGGCGAATCGCTATCGATGAATTCAGTCGGTTTTAGATAAATTGCCAATTCTTTTGTTTTATCAGGCATCTTTCTTTTCTTTTATTAACCTAGAGTTTTTTAAAATGTAATATTCAAAATAAACTTACTATATTAAGATATTGGTACAGTAAAGGAGCATCCTTTATACTGGTGTTTCAAAAACTGTAATGATCCTTTGTGATCTGTTAAACACGTTTTTATTGATTTTGTTATTATAGTAATATAGATAATATTTTTATTATATATTTGATATAATCATTAGGAGTTTTAAAATTTGCAGAGATATAATATTTTTTAAAGTTTTTTAAAATAGTATTGAATATTTAGTTTTTATTTATTTGATCTGTAAAATACGCAATATTAAGAATTGTAAAAATGCTAACTATCTACGATTTCATTAAACTTTTGTTGCACAACTCATGCCAACTGTATTAGGCTTTCATTATTATAGCATCATTATTTTTTTTCCCGGTAGCTTTTTTCCATATTAACAAGAATTTTACCAAATTCAATAGAATGTTTTTTCATTGCTTTAAAAGCTGCCTCACCATTGCCAGATATAACAGTTTTGACTATATTATTATGCATTCCAACTGGATGTAATTGAGGAGCAGATTCCACTGCTTCTACAACTTTTTTAGTTAAATCCATTAAAGCTCTTACAATAGCTTCAAAAAATTTATTGCCGCACATCTCAGCTAAAATAAAATGCATTCTTTGTTTTTTAGCTATATCAACAGATAATGAAGGCTCAGGAAGTTTTTCGTCGTCCAGTGTATTTTTAAGCATTTGAGCATATTCTGGATTAATGTTTAGAGCTGCCAATCTGGCAACTTCAGGTTCCACGAGAATCCTCACTTGTGATAATTCGGGAACAGAAATTTTACCAGTTAAAAATAAATCCAGAAAGACATCTGCTACATGATCGAATGTAATATCTGTAACATATGCTCCGCCGGTTGATCCCTGGCGTGTTATTATAAATCCGGAATTTTCAAGTTTCCGAAGTGCTTCACGGATTGCTGTACGGCTTACTTTGAATTCTTTAGCGAGTTCCCGTTCAGGAGGCAATTTATCTGAAGATTTGAAATGACCTAGAAAAATTGATTCCTTTAATTGTTCAGCGACTGTTTCTGAAATACGAGCTTGTACAATAGGTTTAAATTTAGCCATTTTTTTTTCATTTATACAGAGTAAACCTGAAATTTTTACAAATAATTTAAAATATATGAAAACAAAGCAACAATAAAAAAGTAACACATTACGCTAAAAGATTTTACCGAAAAATAACAAATATTGAGTGTATTTTGCATCGAAACCAACGTAAAAATATTTATTAAATTAACTGAAAAAGCTACATGTATAGAAAATTTTTAACAGGAGATAAATTTTTATTGACAAAATAAGTGATTGGTCTAATGTTTAGACCAATCACCACTCTGTGATGACATAATCATTGTTTGTTTTAAGAATAATTTTTGTAATTTAATTGGTCTAATATTAGACCAATTAAATTATCATTGTAAAAGATTTTTTTAAATAATATCAATAACCATATAGAGTGTACAATGAATATTTCTACTAACTTAGAAAATGCTGCATTCTATTTTCCTAACCGGGTAGCTCTCAGTGATGGCGGACTTGAAATTACATATAAAGAATTTAATGATAAAGCGAACAGAGTTGCAACAGGCCTAGTCGCCTTAGGAGTAAAACCTGGTGAATATATTGGCTTGTTAGCGCCAAATTCTGCAGATTGGCTTATTTTCTACTTTGGTTTATTAAAAGCTGGTGCTGTGGCTGTAACTTATTCAAGTCAGCTAACTGCCAATGAAATGTCTTTACTGATAAATCATTCAAAACCGAAATTTCTTTTTACTTATGATGATAAAATAACTCATCTGCAAAATTTAAAAGCTGAAATAGGTATAGAAACAATAATTTCTCCCAGTGGAAATATGACACTTAACCAATTAATGGGAAAGGGAACAGGATTATTTAAAGCACTTGATCGTGACCGCAAAGACACAGCTGCAATTCTTTATACTGGCGGTACTACAGGCATACCAAAAGGAGTAATGCTGACACACGAAAATATCAATGTCTCAAGTCATAATGTTGCATTTTGTGAACATTCTACAGAAGCTGATTGCGTTCTTTGTTTTTTACCTTTAAATCACGTATTCGGTCAGATGCATATTATGAATGCAACTATTTTAAGTTGCGGATGCTTAGAGATTCTTCCAAGTTTCAACCTAGATCGCGTTTTGGAAATCATAAAGGTCGGCAGGATAACAAAATTTTTTTCTGTCCCGACCGTATATGCCCGATTACTGACTCTTACTAAATTAAAAGAGAAATTAGGTAATATTAGATACTGTTTTTCTGCAGCTGCCAGTATGGCTTCTGAAATCGTTCGCGAATGGAAAGAACTGACAGGCCTTACCATTCATGAAGCATATGGTATGACGGAATCCGCTTCAATTGTAACTTATAATCATTATTATCCCGATCGTCATGTAATCGGATCAGTGGGAACTCCTGCTCCTGGTGTTGAAGTTCAGATCAGAGATGAAAAAGGAAATATATTAAAAAATGGTGAAGATGGTGAAATATGCATACGCGGACAAAATATTATGGAAGCATACCTTAACAATCCTCAGGATACAGAATCTGCGTTTTGGGAAGAAAGTTGGTTTCGGTCCGGTGATCGCGGTCATATCGATGAAAATGGATATTTATATATTGTAGATAGAATTAAAGATCTGATAATAACAGGCGGTGAGAATGTATATCCACGTGAGGTGGAAGAATATTTATATGCCAGACCAGAAATAGAGGAATGTACGGTCATAGGGCTTCCTGATAAAGAATGGGGGGAGCGGGTAGCTGCCTTTATTGTACCTAGAAAGGATAAATGCATTGTGATTGAAGATATTAAAACTTTTCTCAAGACACATTTATCATCTTTCAAAGTTCCTAAAGAATATTTTATAGTCAATGAACTTCCTAAAAGTCCGGCTGGTAAAATCCTGAAACGCGAATTAAAAAAACAGATATTGGAAAAAACGAACAAAATGTGATGAAAACTAAGTAATAAAATAATAGCCTTCGAAAAGGTTGCTGATTTTGTGCGTTAGGCAGCATTAGCTGCAAAAAATAAAAAAATTAGGAGGGTTATAGATGAAAAGAAAGTTTAATCTTTTGTGCGTATTTATTTATGCAATGATTGGGATTTTCTGCATATCGAATTCTGTTTTTACTGAAGAACAAAAGGTGCTTAAGCTAAAATATTCAAATTTCTTCCCGCCGGTACATCCAATCAGTAAACTTGCAGAAGAATGGTGCAAGGAAATCGAGAAAGCGACCGGAGGTCGGGTAACATTCTCCTATTATCCCGGAAATACACTAATGCCACCCACGCAATCTTATGATGGTGTGGTAAAAGGAATTGCTGATTTAGGGGAAAGTCTAATGGCTTACTCAGCCGGACGGTTTCCGCTTTCAGGTGTTTTTGGACTTCCAGTAGGTTTTTCAAGCGGATACCAAGTTACAAAATGCATTAATGTATTCTACAAAAAATTTCAACCAAAAGAGCTTTCCGATACAAAAGTAATGTATCTCCACGGCCATGGACCAGGTCTTATTCATACAAAAAAAGTAATAGCATCGCTCGATGATATTAAAGGTATGAGGATCAAAGTTAATGCAGAAAATGCAGAAATCGTAAAAGTATTAGGCGGAGCTCCGGTTACTATGCCTATTACAGAGGCTTATGATGCTCTTTCTAAAGGCCTGCTTGAGGGACTTCAGCTTCCTATGGATACGTTGGAAGGCTGGAAATTCGGCGAGATTACAAAATGTACAATTATAAATAATGCCATGTCTTATACTGCACCTATGTTCGTAGTAATGAACAAGGAAAAGTGGAATTTAATTTCCAAGGCAGATCAGATTGCTATTGAAAAAATTAATGAACGATGGATCGAAAAACAGGCCAATCTGTGGAATGCCATGGATAAATCAGCCGAAAAGTTTGCACTTTCAAAGGGTGCAAAAATAATAAGAGCATCCAAGGCTGATGTTGCAAAGACAACAGAAAAAATGAAAGCAGTATTTCCTGTTTATCTGAAAGATTTAAAGGTAAAAGGACTACCGGGAGATGAAGCTTTGAAGTTTGTCATGGAGTATATCAAGAAGAATCCGTAAAAAAGAATGTATAATAAAATCCCCGGGGTATTCCTCCGTCCATATGCTAACGCTTCGGGATTGGCCGGAGCGTTAGCATATATATTTTATATGAAGGTATTATTGATTAATGAATTAACAAATTGGAACATTTACAATATATATGAATTAAAGATTAAGCCTTGTACAAAAGAGTATTTTTTAAATCCAGTAATATTAATATAAAGTTTATTTAGACGTAAAGGGGGTGGTACACAATAATTACTCATGCAGAGGATAAAGGTTATTGTACCATCCGTTATGCACTAACTATATGTTAAATCATGACGGTTACATGGAGGATATAATGAATCGCTTTGCGACAATTATATACAAATTAGATATTATCTTTATTTCAATTTCGGGGGTGGTACTTATATTTATGATGATAGTGACCCTGTCCGATGTCATTATGAGAGCATTCGGAAGACCTATTGTAGGAACTATCGAGATTATTACATTTTCCGGTGCAGTAGTTATTGGCTTTGCCATACCATATTCTACATGGAAAAGGTCACATGTTTTTGTAGACTTTCTAACTGAAAAGCTTTCCCCATTTTCAAAAAAGATTGTGAATTTTATTACAAAGTCCGCGGCGATTTTGCTCTTCCTATTCATTGCTTACAACTTTATAATCTACAGCCTAGACCTTATAAAAACAGGAGAGGTTAGTCCAACTTTTAAGATCCCATTCTACCCAATAACGTTTGGCTTAGTTGTAGCGACCCTTCTCGAATCGCTAACTCTATTTTGTGATCTTTTTAGTTCGCTAAAAGGAGATAATAAATGAGTGAAGTCACTGTTGGAATCATAGGACTTATAGTAATGCTTTTAGTGTTTTTAACTGGTATCGAACTTGCATTTGGAATGGCAATAGTTGGTTTTATTGGATTTGCATATCTTTGCAGTTTTAGTGCGGCTTCAAATCTCCTTGTTAAAGATGCTTTTGATACATTTACATCGTATGGTTATACAGTCATACCTTTATTTGTACTTATGGGACAGGTTGCATCGCATGCAGACATAGCTAAGAGGCTGTACATGGCTGCGCATAAGTTTGTAGGCCATATTCCTGGCGGCTTAGCAATGACTACGGTAGTAGGTGCTACGCTTTTTAAGGCAATGTGCGGTTCAACTCTTGCAACTGCTGCTACATTTTCAGGGATCGCTATTCCGGAAATGGACAGGTATAATTATAATAAAAAACTATCTGCAGGAGTTGTAGCTTCAGTCGGTACACTTGGGATGCTAATCCCACCGAGTATAGTCCTTATTATCTTTGGAATTGTCACTGAACAGTCCATCGGAAAACTTTTTCTTGCAGGAGTTATTCCTGGGCTTCTTATTTCACTTTTTTTCATTTTAATTATATACGGATGGGTAAAGATCGATCCATCCGTAGCACCTAAGTCCATTAAAGCATCTTCAAAAGAAAGATTGCATGCCTTACCTGAATTTATCTGGGTAGGTATTATTTTCAGTATTGTAATTGGTGGAATGATGACGGGTATATTCAGTCCAACTGAGGCGGGTACTATGGGCACTATTGGAGTTTTCATCCTTGCCGGGGTACGTAAAGAGTTAGGTGCGAAAACTCTTATTAAATCCTTTGATGAATCTCTTAGAGCAGCCTGCATGGTTATTATACTTATCTGGGGATCTGTTGTGCTGGGCCATTTCCTTGCCATTACTGAGATACCATTTGTTGCAGCGAAGTGGGTAACATCTCTGCCCATTCCCAGATTTTTAATAATGGTAATCATTATACTGATATACTTAATAGGCGGATCATTTATGGATGATCTTGCATTTATGATCCTTGCTACTCCTATCTTATACCCGGCTGTGATAAAGCTGGGTTATGATCCCATTTGGTTCGGTATAATGGTAAGTATTACAATTATGATCGGCGTTATAATCCCTCCGGTTGCTATCTGTGTCTTTGTGGTCAAGAATATTACGGGTATACCCTTTAATGTAATCTATAAAGGCGTTTTGCCATTTTTAATTGGTTTATTTTTGTGCGCCTTTTTGTTGTTTGTGTTTCCGGATATTGCACTTTTTCTTCCGAGGATTTTAATGGGTAATTAGTGAACGCAGCTTAATATTTTTTATACGGGCAGTATATCATCCATTGTTGCTAGGATTGAATTTCCCAAAGGAATCCCCGTGATACACGTTCTAAGCCGCTGATAAACTTTTAGAAATGGCAGTTTAGAAATGGCTATGAAATCAAACTCGCGGTTAATTAATATTCCGGCACATCAGATGGATGTTGCCAGAGTGATTATTATGGCTAACATTATATTTTTTGCTTTTTAACCGAGTAAATGATAATCATGAAACGAATTGAAAAGAGATTTAAATTTTGTATAAGGAAGAGTTGATAAATATAGCGTAAATTGATATAATAGGGATAATATATGCAGGGAATATGGACAGCAGGACTACCCAGAAAATGACACTGGAAGGATTAAAGGCCATTCTTGCGGATTCGAAAGATGAGTTTGTAAAAAGAGCATTTAGGAAACGCTTCCATGAATAAGTCTTCCTTATTTTGCCCTTTTGCTTAAATTCAATTAGATTAAGAATGACAAAGAATACCTCCTCTAGTCTCTAGATAATGATTCTTTTTTTCTCTGAGGAAATCCTTTCTATAAATTAAGTACAGAATTAAAGGAAAAACATATGATTGATTTTGAATATTTCAGGCCGCAAACAATAGGCGAAGCAGTAAGGTTATATAATAAATATGGTGAAAAGGCGAAGCTCCTGGCTGGAGGTACGGAGCTTATGAATGAGTTTCGCTTAGGCAAATCGAAACCGGAGCAGGTCATAGATATAAAGCATATAAAAGAACTGGATTTTATCGAACTAACGGCAGATGGATTAAGGATTGGAGCGCTATACCGCCTTTGGGATGTGGAATGCTCTGAAATATTGCGGAACAGCCCCTTTAACGTATTAAGTTACGTAGCCGGCACAATGGCTTCTCCCCAGGTGCGTAACAAGGCAACCATAGTCGGAAATGTATGCAGGTCTTCACCATCTGCTGATATGCTCCCTCCGCTCATAGCTCTGGGCGCTAAAGCAAAAATTATCGGGAAAGAAGCTGAAAGAATAGTTCCTGTTGAAGATATATCAATTGGGCCGGGTAAAACGATATTAAAACCCGGTGAAATACTGACCGAAATACAAATACCGAATTTAGCTGAGTATTCCGGATGCACTTACTATAAAGTAAGCCCTAGAAAATCCATGGATCTTGCAGTTGTCGGAGTTGCTGTAATGCTTAGGACTGACCCAGATATGACTGCCTGTATTGATGCAAGAATAGTGCTGGGGGCAGTGGGGCCTACGGCAATCAGAGCGCGGAAGGCCGAGTCTATGCTTATTGGCAAGAAACTTAATGTATCCGCAATTGAAGATGCCGGGAAAACTGCAGTGGGAGAATGCAATCCGATAGATGATGTCAGGTCTACAGCATGGTACAGAAAACAAATGATAGCAGTTGGAGTAAAGCGGACTATCGGATTTTCAATGAAAGAAATTAACAAAAGAAAAAAATAAAGAAATGGGGCAAATGAATAGAAAGAAGTGGGAAAAGGCACTGGGAAGAAAAAAAAATAAGGAGATAAGTTATTATGAACTTTAAATGTCCAGTATGCAAAAAAGAATGGCCCATAAGCATACATGTAGCGAGACATATTTTCGGCACAAACGATAAGCCGCATAGAGCCTGGGTTGACGAGCAGGGTAAAGAAGATGGATTTACTTTTGACGATCTTTTAATTCAACAGGTCACCAAGCCGGGCAACGAAAGCTATATAACCATTGCTAAAATTGTTGAAAAGAACCAGTAATTCTTATAGGGCTGTTGAACGCAAAAAATATTTAAGAGAAAAATAATGAAATTTTCTGGAAAGTTAAACATATATGCGACTATTGCCATATTGCTGGAAGACATAATATCTACCGCAATAGACAGAAAACAAATGATAGCTCTTGGAGTGGAACGGGCTATTGGCTTTTCAATGAAATAAATTAATATAAGGAAGGATATAATACAATGGGAGCGAATTCAGATATTAAAGCAAAAAAAATTATAAATCTCAAAATCAATAATGAAAATCATCAGGTTATTGTGCGGGCGGGAGAATCCCTGTTAGACATACTGCGAAACAGGCTTTATCTTACCGGAACAAAGATGGGATGTAACGAAGGAGATTGCGGTGCGTGTACGGTAATTATGAATGGCCGTCCTGTGAACTCGTGCCTGGTACTGGCTGTGGAAGCTGATGGAGCGGATATATTGACTATCGAGGGGCTGGCTCAGGGTTCCAAGCTTCATCCATTGCAGGAAGCATTCATGAAGTACGGTGGGTATCAATGCGGATTCTGCACACCCGGGATGCTGATGTCGGCAAAGGCATTGCTCGATAAGAATCCGAATCCGACTGAAGAAGAAATAAGAATGGGAATATCGGGCAATATATGCCGCTGTACAGGCTATGTTAAAATTGTGGAGTCCATTAGAGAAGCCGCTAAAGTTATGAGAGGCGAGGATAAAGCTGATATTTAACCGGCAGATAAAGACGGTTTTTTAAAAAAAATATCATATAATAAATCAAATTAAAAAATATCCTGAGGAAAATAAATTGATAGATGAATATAATATGGTTGTAAATCACGTAACTAAAGAATTAGAGGCGACGTCAAAAGAATTCAGAGAGGTAGATCCGGATTTGGAAAATAAAAAGAATGAAATAAAAGAGGAAGAAGGCGATCTCGTCGGAGCGTTGGCACATACACAGCATTCGGTTATTGGTAAAAGAATAGCTGCGGTTGACGGAACTGAGAAAGTAACCGGCTCTGCATTATATACGGTCGATATATTCCTGCACAACATGTTGTATGGGAAGATACTCCGAAGTCCGCATGCCCACGCAAAGATTCTGAGCATTGACACAAGCAGGGCGGAAAAATTTCCAGGCGTTAGAGCCGTGGTTACAGCGAAAGACACGATTGGCAAAAAAAACGGTATATGGCGGCGCTTCCCCGACCTCTGCGATGAAGAAATTCTGTGCAGAGACAGAGTTAACTATATCGGTGATGCTGTGGCAGCAGTAGCTGCAGTAGATGAAGAGTGCGCAGAAGAAGCGTTGAAGCTGATTGATGTGAAGTATGAAGTTCTACCTGGAATTTTTACTCCAAGGGAAGCAATAAAGAAGGGCGCGCAGGTAATTCACGATCATGCCGGAAGGAACATGAATATAACGCGGCATATGGAATGGGGCGATGTGGATGCTGCATTTGAAAAATGTTATCATGTACGCGAAGACCGCTTTAATTGCTCAAGCCAGTTCCATGCCTGTATGGAAACGCATGCCAGCATCGCAAGCTGGGGATACGATAAAAGGCTTACGATTTGGACATCGTGCCAGTCGCAATATTATGTTCAGATATTGCTCGCTGGCATGCTTGGTTTAAAAGAAAGTGATATCAGAGTTATCCGTCCTCATACAGGAGGAGGTTTCGGCGGAAAGCTATCCCTCGATTCGACGCAATTCTGCTCTTCTCTGCTTTCAATGAAAGCTGGCAGGCCGGTTAAAATTATAATGACCCGCGAAGAAGACTGTATCGCAACGAAAAGACGCACGCCGATGGATTATTACATCAAACTGGGGGCTAAAAAGGACGGTACTCTTTTGGCCAAAGAAGTCAAAGTACTTACGGAAGGCGGAGCTTATACAGGTATGGGTGCGACTGCTCTTTATCTTACCGGTTTCTTTTCATCCTTTCCTTATAAATATCCTAATTACAGATACGATGGTTTGCGGACATATACAAATACAGAAGGCACATCCGCAATGCGCGGTTTCGGAGCTCCGCAGGCAATGTTTTGCGGAGAATCACAAATAGATATGATGGCGGAAGATCTTGGTATTGACCCAATCGAAATCAGGCATATAAACGGGATGACTTCGAATTACAGGGTGCCGGGACAGGCAATTATTCAAAGCTGTGGGCTTCATGAGTGTATAGATTCGATCGATAAATATATAAAAAAGCGCGGCAAACTGCCGAAAAATCACGGCATCGGAATAGCCGCATACGGTTTTATGTCCGGCGGTATTTTTAACTGGATAGATACACCATATGCCTTTGCTGCAGCCATTGTAAAGATTAATGTCGACGGCAAAGTGGATCTTTTTACAGGAGCAGTCGATACAGGCCAGGGTGCTAATACTACACTGTGCATGATTTGCGCAGAAGAGCTAGGCATACATGTCGACGACATAAGGCTTCATGTAGGCGATACCGCGGTCTGCCCTGTCGATCTCGGGAACTGGGGCAGCAGAACTACTTTGATGAACGGCAATGCTGTAAAAATGGCGGCCGCTGATGCAAAGCAACAGCTTATTCATTTTGCCATAGCAAGACTGAGCTCCAATGTCATATACGATCTTGACATCAAGGATCATTGGGTTCATCTTGTTTCCAGACCGGAGCGCGGAGTTTCTTACTTTGATGTAGTCAAGGACGCGATCAAAGGAACTGAAGGCCAGAATATTATCGGCCGCGGTCATTATACTCCGCATCGCAAGGGTATGATATCGCCGGCCTACAGCTTTGGAGTACAGGCGGTAGAGGTTAAGGTTGATACGGATACAGGTAAAGTTGACCTTGTACACGTGGCGACAGCACATGAAAGCGGTACTGTGATCAATCCTATCGGTTTGGAAGGACAACTTGAAGGAGCATTTCATATGGCTGCAGGGTATGCACTTATAGAAGATATAAAGATGAAAGATGGAAAGATAATGAACCCCAATTTTCGCGACTATAAATTATTTCTTGCACCGGATATGCCGGAGAACGAAGTACTTGAGATAGACACTTACGAACCTGAAGGACCTTTCGGCGCCAAGGAAGCCGGAGAGGGATTGACTAATCCAACTGCCGGCGCTATTGGCAATGCTATTTATAACGCTGTCGGCGTGAGGATGAGAGATCTCCCCATGACCCCTGAAAAGGTACTCAGGGCGCTTCAGGAGAAGGAAAGTGAGTTAGCCAAAGAGGAAGAAGCATCAGGAGTTGTAGCTTGATATGAATGGCTAATATTTAAAAAAATATTAATGTGCGGATATTGTTATAGAAGCTATTTTTAAAGATAAGAAATCCAGGATATATCTTTTTGAAAAACTGGATAGAATATGTTCAAAAAAGACAATCATAGCAAGAGGATCATCATGGCACTCAATCTTCTGGTAGACTCACGGGATGTCCGGTTTGTTCTTTTCGAGATGTTCGAAGCTGATAAATTATTGAAATACCCACAGTTTGCTGAACATGATAAAGATATTTTCGAGGATATGCTGAACCTTGCTGAAAGACTAGCTATTAACACTTTTTATCCATCCTACGCTGAAGGCGATAAAGAAGGAGGAGCAAAATTTGATTCCATTACAAAAGAAGTTAAAACGCCGGAATTAGTAAAAACCGCATGGAATGCCTATGTGAAAGCCGGGTTTACAAATATGAGAGTTGAAAAAGAATACGGCGGAATGGAAATGCCGGAGATAATTGCCAATTCGTGTAATGAATATTTTCAGGCTGCTAATTACAGCATAATGATGTATGCTAATCTGCTTTCCGGTGCATCATATCTTATTAATAAATTCGGAACAGACGAGCAGAGAAAATTATTTTCACAAAGAATGACAGCAGGTAAATGGGGCGGCAGCATGTGTCTCACAGAACCGGAGGCGGGATCTGATCTGAGGAATATGAAAACCATGGCTGTTAAGCAAAACGACGGAACATATCTTATTACTGGTCAAAAAATATTTATTACAGCAGGAGAGCATGATCTTACTGATAATATAATTCATATAGTCCTAGCAATAATTAAAGGGTATCCAAAAGGTACTAAAGGCATATCGGCATTTATTGTACCTAAGTACCTTGTAAATCCGGATGGATCAAAAGGGAAGAAAAACGATATAATCTGCTCCGGTATTGAGCATAAAATGGGAATAAAAAGCAGTGCAACAGCATCTCTTAACTTTGGAGATAACGGGAAATGTACGGGATATTTACTCGGCAAAGAAATGGAGGGAATGAGAATCATGTTCCATATGATGAATTCCTCGCGAATTGAAGTTGGCTTTCATGCTCTTGGAGTATCTAGTGCTGCTTATTTGCATGCTGTAACCTACGCAAGAAACAGAAAGCAGGGGCCTAATATAAAATTTAAGGATCCTGACGCACCGATGGTGCCTATTATAGAGCATCCGGATGTACAGAGAATGCTCCTGTGGATGAAATCACATGTCGAAGGCATGCGTATGCTGGGGTATTTTCTGTCCAGATCCTTGGATATTTTCAGGATAGAGAAAGGCGATGAAGCTAAGAAAGCATTGGCTATTCTGGATCTTCTAACGCCTGTGCATAAAGCCGGCATTGCAGATAATTCATGGCTAGTAACAGCAGAAGCAATACAGGTTTACGGTGGATATGGTTATATTAGCGATTATCCAGTTGAACAGTATGCGCGCGATTCAAAAATCATGTCGGTAGTTGAAGGCACAAACGGAATTCAATCAATTGATCTGATATTCAGAAAGATTTTAAAGAATAAAGATCAATACAATTATACTGTGTGGAAGGATAATGTTAGCGAAACAATAATTAAAGCAAATGGGATCACTGATGAAAAATATATCGGAAATGTAAAGCACGGAATGGATAAACTGGATGATGTTTTGAGATTTTTCATAAAGGCTGTTAAAACCGGCAATGAAGCGCTTGTCTATATGAACGCAACTCCATTCCAGCAAGCAATGTATATACAAGTTTTAGCATGGCTTCATTTATGGAGTCTTACTATTACTGTTCCTGCGTTTAAAGTGCTTGCTGGAGACATGAAAGGAGATGATTTGCAAAAGCTTATTAATAATAATAGTGAAGCAGCATATTATCAGGGAAAAATACTTTCTTCGCAATTCTTTATTGGAATTGAACTCTATAAAGCTTTCGGCAAAATCGATTCAATTCTAGCAGGGGAAGATGCTGTAATCAAAACTTCTTCAGCTGTTTTTACCGGTGCGCCAGAAGAATAAAATATTTCTGGATAAGAGTCAGGCTATTCGCCATACATATGCTTTGCGAATCGATCGTCTCACATCTTCCAGAGAGGATACTGCCCTTTATTTGACGCTTACGCTTACTCCGCTTACTCTGAGTGTTTTAAGTTTATTTTTTCTGAAATATAAACAAGTGATAAAAAAGGCTACCTCTGTAGTTGGTAACCAAAAATGGGTGGCTGACGGGGCTTGAACCCGCGACAACAGGATCCACAATCCTGGGCTCTGCCAACTGAGCTACAACCACCATATATTAATAATCACAATCACATTAGAAATTGCTGAAGTCAATTAATGCAATTTACATCTAATAAAACTAAATCTTTAAATAGTGTCAACTTAATTTTTCGGTTAATTTATTTGCCACAGAGAGACTGAGATATAATAGTTTCTAATGCGTCTCAATATCTCCGTGGTATAAATTGATTTAATTTGTTATTTCAGCGCTTTCTCCGTAATGGCATTCAGCCTCTTTACGAACTGCGTTGTGTCTTTTATTTCGACGCCTTCTATTAAGAGCGCCTGTTCCAGCAGGAGCCTGCTTATGTCCTCAAAGAGAGCATCGTCCTGAATGTCCGCAAGCTTTTTTACTATCTCGTGATTGGGATTTATCTCGAGAATCGGCTTGACTTCAGCAAGATTTTTCTGTCCCATCGCTTTCATCATCTCCTGCATCTGAACGGTCGGGTCTGTTACATCGACTACTACACACGACGGCGAATCGGACAACCGGGTGCTTGCCTTAACGTCTTTAACATCATCTCCCAGAACCTGTTTTATGCGTTTGATTATTGGTTCAATTTGCTTTTCTTCTTTTTTATCTTCTTCTGTTTTAAGGTCTTCGGCCGCATCGCTCTTGTTTATTGATTTAAGTTCAAATTCCTTATACTTATGAATTGAAGGCATTACGATCTCATCGACTTTATCATCAAGAATAAGCACTTCAATGTCTTTCTTCCTGTACATTTCAAGAAGAGGGGATTTCCTTAGTACTGCTTCTTTTTCTCCTGTAATGTAATAAATGGACTTCTGATCCGGCTGCATTCTCAGCTGGTAATCGGCAAAGCCGGTATAGCCCTCAGCTTTGGTTGATTTAAAGCGTACCAGCTCCAGCAATGTATCCCTGTTTTCGTAATCCTGGAAAAGCCCTTCTTTAAGCGGATTGCCATACTCTTTTATAAAGGTTGTATATTTCTCTTTATCTTTGGCAAGGTGGCCGAACTCGCTTAAAAGTTTTTTTACGGATGATGATTTTATCTTCATCATAATGTTGTTTTTTTGAAGGATCTCCCTGCTCACGTTTAACGGCAGGTCCTCGGAGTCTATTATGCCGCGGACAAAACGCAGGTAAGTCGGAAGCAGTTCCTTGTTGTCGTCTGTAATAAATACCCGTTTCACGTAAAGCTTAACGCCCGGCCTGTAATCCGCGTAATACATATCGAACGGAGCTTTTGCAGGCACGTAGAAAAGGGTAGTGAAATCCATAGTTCCCTCTGCCTGGGTATGAACATAGAACATTGGGTCTTCGCTTTCGTGTCCGATCGTCCTGTAGAACTCTTTGTAGTCTTCGTCCTTAAGCTCGCTTTTCGATCTCTTCCATATCGCCCTGGCATCATTAATTATTTCAGTTTTCTGCTCACGGATTTCTTTTTTATCTTTATCCTCGCCTTCGTATTTTACATCTTCATAATGAAGTATGATGGGGAAGGGGATATGATTCGAATATTTTTTTATGACAGTCTCAATTTGCCACCTGCTTGCGAATTCCTTTCCTTCATCGTTTAAATGCAGGATGACGGTTGTGCCGGAAGAATCTCTTTCAGCGTCCGAAATATTGTATTCGCCCTTGCCGTCGCTTTCCCATTTATAGGCTTTTTCTTCACCTGCTTTTCTGCTGATGACTTCAACCTTTTCTGCGACCATAAAAGCTGAATAGAAACCCACGCCGAACTGACCAATCAGATTGGAATCTTTTTTAGCGTCGCTGCTCAGTTTCTCGACAAAGCTTTTTGTGCCCGATTTTGCGATAGTGCCTATCTGTTCTATCAGGTCTCCTTCGTTCATGCCTATACCTGTGTCGCTAATTGTTAGCGTATTGCCGGCTGAATCAAAGCTTATGTCTATTTTAGGATCGAACTGGATGTTTTTAAATTTTTCATCAGTAAGGGTCAGGTATTTCAGTTTATCCATGGCATCGGAGGCGTTTGATGCAAGCTCTCTTAAGAATATCTCTTTATGAGAATAAAGCGAATGAATTATGAGGTAGAGTAATTGATTTACTTCTGTTTCAAATTTTCTGGTTGTCATTGTTGAACTCCCTAATTGAAAAAATAAATTTTTTAATCATTAATATAATAAATTATTTTTAAATTGTAAAGTGGTTTGTCTTATGCTTAAAGCAATTTTTTTTGGCAAGTAAGTTTTATTAAATATTTTATTTACTTAAATTGTGATCAGGTGTATATTAATAGTGAAGATATTAGTTAATGATTTGCCTGCTTCTATTTTAAATTTGTTTAATATAAAAGGAGGTGTCATATGAATATCGAACTAACCAAAGAAGATCGTGAGTTTCTTGTTCTCTTACTGGAAAGAGAGTTTAAAAGCGCTCTTGTGGAACAGCATCACACTACTCATAATGATTACAAGCAAGTGGTAAAAGCAAAGATCAATGAACTTGAAGCTTTGATTGTGAAAATGAAAAAAGCTGCATGATCTGCGGACGTAGAAGAATATGTTCCAGTTGCAATTCGATTCACAGCAGGTATAATAAATATTATACAGGATTGTAAAAAAAGAGGGCGTGAAAAAATGCTGCGGACAGATTCAAAATTCAGCCGGTGTGGAAGGAAATTTCAATTCAGCGAAAAGGTTCTTTTCCTCTCTGGTAAACATCTTGTTCACCACACCGGCCTCCAGAGAATGTTTCTAAAATAACCTTTCAGTGCTACTGTATAATCCATAATAATCCTTCTTAATGATTCTAATGTATTTTAAACTATTCGGTTAATCAATTCAAATATTCTTGACTTTTGGAATTTTAAATTAATGTTCCTAACTGTATTACTTTATATTTTTTAAATAATATTAGTATTTGCTATCAAAGCATTATATGAAAACATCACAATATAAGCATATTCTGATTATTGCCGATATTGAAGGGAGTTCCGGCTGCTGGACCTACGAGGCGTCAAGATTTCGAACGCGGGAATGGGCGTTTGCGTGTCGAATGATGAGCGAGGATATTGCCGCAGTAGCAAAAGCGCTTTTTGAATGCGGTGTTGAACGTGTTACCATAAAGGACTTTCACAGAACGGGCTTTAATATTCTGCCCGAAATGATAGATCCGCGCGCGCGGCTTGTTTCAGGCTACATTAAAGGCCCGGTGCCGGGCATTGGAGATCCCGAAGGAGCGGACGCCGCGATGTTCATAGGTATGCACGCTGCATCCGGGACAGGCGGATTTCTCGCACATACGCTCACCTCGCGCATCACGAGCCTCGAAGTTAACGGAGAGCCTGTAACTGAACTCGAATTGTTCGCTTCGTCGCTTGCCCCGTACGGTTTAACACCGATATTTTTCTCGGGCTGCCCGGTTGCATGTGATCAGGCGCGAAAAGTAGTCAAGAATATCATTACACATCAAATCGATAAAACAAAAAAACGAGATAATTTCAATGCTGCGGCCTGGCGTGTATCCCTTGCAAAAAAAGCAGCTGGGTCTCTTACAAACAGATTGTGCAGGTTCAGTGCTCCTGTCGGCCCTTTCCGCGTTACTGTAAGTATGCGCGATGGCGAAAAGATTGCCAAGAAGCTGTCGAAGAGATGGGGAATGCGCAATTCAGGAAGCGACATTCTGTTCGAGGCCGGAGATATGCACACAGTCTATATGCAGCTTATAAGGATATGCTATCTTACTCCTCTCATTGAAAAATATTCGGGTGCCGGCCTTTTTCTTTATAATATATACGGCCGCATTGGTCGCGTATACGTACGCCGGATATTAAAACAGACTTGAGTTGATTATCATATATTATATTTTGAATGCTTTTATAATTTGAATATTAGGTTGCAGGATAAATAAAAAAGTTAAGCACAAAAGGCGCTGCATGGCTTAAGGTTACACGCTTTAATTGCATGTGAACGGATAGGCTGCGCTATACTATTATTCAACGAATTCGTACGGTCCCCGGTCGACTTCGCTTCCCAAACGTCTCTCATTCCCATCCAAATCTGTGAAAGCGCCTGTTATGCTAAGATCATCGGTTGTAATGCTGTTGCTGTTTAAATCGACATTTATTGGATAGGTACCGGTTTCCTTATAGGCAGCAGGGTCTCCTGTATTTGTCGCTGGTCCTGATGAACCGAGATGAAGGTCGAAGCCTGATTCATTAATAAATTGCGGATCACTGTCGTTTGATGAATTGCCGCTGAAATTAATCTCAGTTGAATCGGTTAAATTTCCGGGAGTTCCGGTTGCGTAAACAATGGAATTATGAACGAGATGCTGGCCAGTAAATAAACTATTTGTTTCATATATCTGGTATTCGCCATTTATATTTGAACCTGTTGATCCGTTACGCAGGTTTTTCCAAAGTATGTTGTTGTAAAGATACGTAGTAGTACCAGTGTTTTCGGTATATAACACCAAACCTGACGGAGTTGTCAGTGAGGTGTCCGCGCTGTCATTTCTGAATAAAAGCGAGTTGATAAGGAAGAAATGATGCGGGTAAGTGCTATACTCCTCATGATAAATTGCTCCACCGAAGTTAAATACTATGCTTGTGATTCGATTTCTGATAAAGGATGAACTTATAATTGCGGTAGTTGGCTCTTGAGGTGGACTTGTCAGGCTGGTTAATAAATAAATTGCGGAGCCTCCATTGCCTGCTGAATTATTGTCAAATATTGAGTTGCTGACAAGCGTTGCTATTGTATTGTCGGTTATGTAATTGCAAATAGCGCCTCCAAAGACAGAGGCCGAATTGTTCCGGAAGGTGCATCCTATCACAGTAGTTTTTTTTCCGCCGTATATATAAATTGCCGCGCCGCCTTGCGCGGAATTATCCGTAAAGCTACAGTTAGTATAAACTTCTCTTAACGAATTATTATAGCTGTAAACGCACCCGCCATTAGTAGTAGCTACACTGTCCACAAATGTGCATCCGGTGAATAATAATTCGAAATTACCGGAAGCATAACAAGTCCCGCCCCAATTGCTGGAACTCTTTGAGAATGTGCAGTTAGTATATTCCTCTTTAACTGCATAGTTTGAATAAGTTACCCCTCCGGCGTTGACTGCGTTTGAATGGCTGAATAAACAGTTCTGAAATAAAAGATAATTTACCGAACTTGACCGCACTGCGCCTCCCTGATCATTTGCATAATTATGATCAAAAGTACAATCAACAAAGGATTCCGGGAACACAGTAGTAAAAGAAAAGACCGCGCCACCGTCACTGGCAGAATTATATTTAAAGAATGAATTCCTGAATATTGACCTTGATGAGGCTTCGTATACCCCGCCGCCGGATAACGCGTTATTCTGCCTTATGACGCAGTATTCTATAGTTGGAGAGGCACTGGCATTGTTTATCGCTCCCCCTGAATATGTCGCGGACGCCCCGCCTGTTATAGTGATCCCATTCAGGACAGCCGAATTATCAAGGATAATGCCGGAATTGTTTATTACGCACTGTGCGTTATCGCCTGCGGATATCCTGTAGCCGTTTGCTGTAGTTGCGGCTGCACCGCTCCCGTCTGGCTGCGTGTTAAACGTATCGTCATTATCAAGGTCGCCGTCAAAGATCGTCTCGTTTGCAAACTCCCATGCTTCTGCAGTGCCGTTGCTGTCCCTGTCCGATTTTGCCCTGCCTGCAGGCGCTGTTTCTGTTCCTGCGAATCCGCCGTAAATCTGTACATAAGGCCTCATGCAGAAATGACGTTCTGTATCCAGTGTTCCAGATATATTTGGCCATCCGTTGATCGTATCAGTTGAGGGTATATAGCGTCCTGCCATTATCCATACATAGACAACGGCATTGCCGTTGGCAATAGAACAGGCGCGCGCATCTTCGATCGCTTCCTGCGGTTCATTGTATGCTGCGTAGTCGAACCAGCCCCCGCCGCTGCCGGATGTACCAGTAGGAGATACGAAGAATATTCCATAAGCCCCGTTCTGAATAACGCCCGCGCTCTCGCTACTTCCTTTGACTGTGCGGATAGTGAAAGTATATACGTCGCCGATTGTCACGGAAGTAAGTGTGTACGTACCGGTACCTGTGCCTGTACTTGCTAAGTATGAATCGCCGGTAGCTGCTCCTGAATACGAAACATGAATCTGATCGTAATCGCCTGCTGGTTCTGTCCATTCAAGTGTTATTTGGCTTGGTACTATGGTTGATATCACATTCGTAATGGTTACGTCCGGCATTCCGTTACCGGTTATCTCATTTTTCCACAGGTCGTTCTGGTTACAGGAAAAGGCAAAAAAGAGAATTATCATGATGAATTTCTTTATGAATAAACTGCCTGCATATTTATTGTGTAAATCTGGTTTATTAAAATACTTTAAGATAAAGGACATAAGCAGCTCCGGTAATAAAAAGTAATTTAGTAAATAAACATAATAATTATCGGCTAATTTGCGTACAGTTATTATAACTATCATTGATCGGACACTGGACAGATATAACAATTATTTCAATAATCAGTCAAGTTTTATAGTTATTCTATTAAAAATTATAGATATTTATTAAATTATTTGCTTGCAAATATCCAAAGCCTGTGTTTATACTGCGGGATTTTGTAAATTCTTGTCTATCAAATACGCAGTTTGAAATAAATCAAATCTGTTTAACTCACATTCCTGCAAAATCAAATCTAATAAAAATAATATTTGGAGGTAATTATTATGCCCCAACAAAATCTTGTTTCAGTTGGTTTTTCAGAGGAAGAAGCCGCGACAATAAACGCGGCGATTCTTTCACTCAAGGAAACGCTTCTTCCTAAACTAAAGACAATCAATGCGGATGAAAAAAAGGACATCCCCAAAATGGGGGATAAGACAGTGGCATTCGTGCAAAAGGCTCTTGAACAGTGCGAAGCCAATCCCGAACTTGTCCCTCCGTTTCTTGATGTTAAAGAGTTCAAAGCCGATTTTGCGGCTGTAGAAAATCTGCGTCAGATAGCCGCTTCACTTGGGCAGATCATTGATGGATGTCTGGACACAATAACTCTTGCAGGCAGTGATTCTTTTTCAGCTGCGCTTATGTTCTATGATGCCATCAAGTCGGCTAAAAAGACAAACGTATTAAAAGCGGGCGCGATATATGAAGATCTTTCCACCAGGTTCCCGGGCGCCAGAAAAAAGACACCGGTAGCAGTCTAAAGAGACTCTTACATTGCCCCTGCAGGTGATTTTATACCTTCAGGGGCGACTTTTACTATTTAAATACACATAAAAAAAATTCAAACTGATATGCAAACAGAGGGATTTCCCTGTTTTATATGGAAAACCGGGTCTCAGAGAAAGGAAAGGCTCTCTTCTATATCCGAATCCGGGTCTCCGGAAGGGAGCATTCCCTGATTTACAGGGAACGCTGATATTCTTAATAGAGAAATTTCCCTGTTTTATAGAGAATGCCGGTTATCCGAGAGAGGAATTTTCCTGTTTTACAGGGAAATTTGATTCTCTGAGAGGGAGCATTCCCTGTTTTATAGAAGACTTCGACTCTCTGAGAGGGAAAGCCGGCTCTTCGATAGGGAACATCCCCTGTTTTGTACTCACCGTCTATACTCAGTGACTCAAAATCGGGTATATTTTATTCAAGTTCGGTAATCAGAGAAAGAAAAGGCCTCTATTTTACAAGGAATTTAAGGTTTTATAACCGGAATTCATTATATTTTAAATTATCTTTCAATATAATTATTTTAGTTGCTATGTAATCAACTAATTTATATATTCTAATTAGCTTCAGATGATACATATATATAATTTCATCTGTTCATACAGGAGAACAAAATCCTGTCCCATAATATGAAAAATATTTCCAGAAGAATTGCAGAAGCTGTTCCGGATGATTTATTTAAGCATTATTCCGGAGAATTCATCGTTCCCGAACTGGAGGAAGCATTCCAGAAGAATGCATGGCTGACCTATAAGAAGACTTCCCAGATCAGTTTGCTGTTTGGCGGGATTGTTCTAATATTCTTCGGGATCCTGGATTTTCTAACACAGAAAGACAAATGGCAGCTTCTGGAATTGATAGCCGTGCGCTGGATTAGCGGCATATTTCTTATTCTTTCATATATGTACATCCGCAAAGCCAAAGCTTATTTTGACGGTTTTCATATATTATCTTTTACTAATACTATTGTTGCTGCCGCTGCCATAATATTATTAGGCATTATGTTAAAACTTTCTTTCATTCAGAATATCTTACACGGATTCCTGTTAACGCTTGTCTTTTACCAGTTTGTTCATAATCGTTTCAAATATATTATTTTCGGATGCGCTTTTTACCCGGCTGTATTACTGGTTTTCTATTTATATACTAACCAGATCGATTCCGTTAACCTGGTACGTTTTATCCTGTATTTCAGTTCTGCCAACGCTCTAGGCGTTTTAATTCTTCGTTCCGTGAACAGGATACAGCGGACAAATTATATGAATCACATAAAAAAAGAATCACTGAACGAAGAGCTCAAAAATGCGATTGATAAACTTATCAAAACGCGGCAGGAGGTTAAGGTGCTGCAGGGGCTCATCCCCATTTGCGCAAGATGCAAAAAGATACGCGACGACAAAGGGTCATGGAATCATCTGGAAGCTTATATACAGCGCCATTCGGAAGCAAAATTCAGCCATGGCATTTGTCCCGAATGCGCCAATCAGCTCTACCCGGAAATGCAATTGTTTGATAAATAAGGCAGGATAATATTTTACAATACATGAATTGTAAAGCGCGTTCTCTGCAGATGAATTTGCGAAGATATTCAATTGTAAAAGCCGGCGTGCAATGCGCGGCATTTGCTGCTTTGAAGATGAATAGCGGTTCTTATTTCAAGGCGTAATATCCCGACGCTTGCGTCAAGGATGTAAGCCAATCGGTTTGCGGGGAATTTTATTTCTCTCCGAGCATTTCAATATCGGCTAAATCTTTAAATCTTCCGAGCTTCTTCTTGTTTTTAATATAGACATCCTTTCCAATGAAATATACTTTGTTTTTCCCCAGTTCTCCGGCGATTTTGCTGTTCCAGACTTCTTCTTTTGTTACACCGTCAAGGACAGTAAGTAAATCTATACGCACGGGAGCATAGCCGAGCTGTATTACATTACCGGATATAATATCCTGCAAAGTTAAATTCAGGGATGAAAAACCGAATTCTTTAATTGCGGATAAAACATTTTTGGCGTTTTTCTTTTCAGGCTTTATCCAGATGTCGATATCGCCTGTTGCCCTGGGCTGGCCGTAGAAGAACAAGGCAAAGGAACCGACAATGACGTATTCGACTTTGTGTTTATTCAATAAAGAAATAAAATCATCAAAATCAACGTGAATTTTCATAGCGAGTCCTTATGGTGATTGCTTTTTCTATTCTTGGTAATTCGGTATGGCCGCTGATTATATAAAAGTGATTGCGAAGTTCTTCTGCTGCGTTAAAACGTTCTTCCGGTGTTTTTGACTGCCAGTATGCAAGCTCGTCCGTGCTTTTATCTCTCGGCACTATTTTTATATGCAGGTTTCGCTTTTTCATGTGTTAATTGTTTCAGCTTTATTAATAAAATCAATAAGAAAAATATAAAAGACGGCCTTTATTCCTTCGGCTCCCTAATCCCGTGCGAAGCCTCCCATTGAGACGAAGAGCAGGGCTGCCTTATGCTAAGACCCCTAACCCCAGCCCCTTCCCCCTTAATAAGGGAGGAAGGGGTGGAAAACGAATTAATTTCGGTATTATCGGATTAATTCCATTAGTTCACCCCCTTTCCCCTAACCAAGGGGAAAGGGGGATGGGGGAATAGGGGTCAAAAGCGCTATGAAAAATTAGCGTGAGGCAGCCGAAGCGATCCTGGGGATTCCCCAATTAAAATCTTGACAAACCCTGCGTATTGATAAATTTGCAGTCTCAATGATCCTGAACCAAGTCACACATATATTCGAGAAATCGAAAGAAGCAGCAGAGCTGTTCCGCGATATTAAAGGAGGGAAAAAGATCTCGGTTGAAGGCATAACCGAGTCCTCGTTTTCGCTCATTATATCCGCGGTATATGACAGGCATCCTGAACAGATGCTCGTAGTTGCAAAGAACCCGCAGACAATGCAGGAGGTGTATCTTGACCTGTCCTGCTTTATTGATCCCGATAAAGTCGTAATGCTCCCTCCGTGGGAAACACTGCCGTACGAATTCGTATCGCCGTCGGAAAGGGTTGAGCGCGAGCGCATAGCCGCTATCTACAAAATACTGAAAGGCGACCCGCTTGTTGTTGTAACAACTGTCGAGTCCCTCATCCGCGCGGTACCCTGCAAAGACTTTCTGCTGAAAAAAGGCGTAACCCTGAATACGGGCGAGGAATACCCGTTCGACGACATACTGGAGCTCCTTGTAAGCTACGGGTACTCGCGCGAGTACAAAGTGGAATCATTCGGCCAGTTCTCGCAGAAAGGCGGGATCATAGACGTATTTTTGTCATCATACCAGAATCCGCTGCGACTGGATTTCTTCGGCGATACGCTGGAGTCCATAAGAGAGTTCGACGCGGAGAACCAGATATCGTATTCGAAGTTTGAGTCGGCTGTAATTTACCCGCGCAAAGAGCTTATTCTGTTTAAAAGCGAAAGGGAAATCCTGCTTAAAAATCTTATTGAACAGAAAATGAAGAAGCAGGAGATACCTGACAAAGTGATCGAGTATCTTGAGAAAGGCGACCACCTTGCGGAGATATCCGGCGTGGAGGATATTTTCCCGCTCGCGATACAAGCAGATACTCTTCTGTCGTATTTCAATAAAAAGCGCAAAATATTTTTCATAGAAACACTCGACCTCTCGATTGAGAAGGACCGCCTTGAACATACCTTCAGGGAGCTTTATAAAAGAAAGTCCGCAGGCATTTTCGCGCTTCCGCCGGAAACGCTTTTGCACACAGAAGCGTTTAGCGCTGCAAGGGATGAGTCGATCGAACTTCGCGTGTTCACCACCTCCGCGGATTCGCTAAGGCTGGATATACACGGCATACCCGGCTTTCACGGGAAAGTAAAAACCGTTCGCGAGGAATTATCCAGTAAAATTGAAAATAAATGGAAGATAATTATCTGCACGCAATTCGAAGGACAGGCAAGGAGGCTTTACGACCTTTTCAGCGAATTCGATCCGAACAGCCATTTCGAAAACATGTCTCCGGATAATTCCCTGAACATTTTAATTGCTCCGCTTAAGGCCGGCTTCGAGATCGAATCTTTAAAATTGCTTGTCCTGACTGACCACGATATATTCGGAAAGGCATACAGAAAAAAGAAGCAGTTCAAGCGAAAGTCCTCCAAGCCTATAGAATCTTTCCTTGACCTTAAAGCCGGCGATTATGTTGTGCACCTGAATCACGGCATAGGCATATTCAAAGGCATAGAGAGAATGTCCGCAGGCGGAGTTGAGCGGGACTTTCTGATAATCAATTACGCGGACAATGACAAGCTGTACGTATCACTTGACCAGATAAATATGGTGCAGAGATACGTTGGCCTGGACGGCAAAACGCCGCGCATAGACTCGCTCGGCAAAAAGTCGGCATGGAACAGGATACGCGACAAGGTAAAGGAATCGGTAGAAGAGATCGCAAAAGACCTTATAGAAATATACTCGAAAAGGCAGGCTTTGCGCGGATTCCCGTTCCCGCCCGACACCCTGTGGCAGGAGGAATTCGAGTCAAAGTTCGAATACGAAGAGACGCAGGACCAGATCACGGCCATCGAAGACGTAAAGGACGACATGGAGTCGCAGCTCCCCATGGAGCGTCTTATTTGCGGCGATGTTGGCTTCGGAAAGACCGAGGTCGCGATACGGGCAGCGTTCAAAGCTGTAATGGCCGGGAAGCAGGTAGCAATTCTGGTGCCTACTACAGTTCTTGCGATGCAGCATTTTTCCACATTCAAAAAGCGTTTTATAGATTATCCCGTAAATATAGAACTTATATCCAGGCTGCGTACAAGGACAGAGATAAATAAATCCAAGGCAAAAATGAAAACAGGCGAAGTGGATATTGTAATAGGCACGCACGCGCTTCTCGCGAAGGACATACTGTTCAAGAATCTCGGCCTGCTAGTAATAGATGAAGAGCAGAGATTCGGGGTTCAGCACAAGGAGCGCTTAAAGAAACTCCGCATGCTTGTAGACGTGCTTACGCTCTCCGCTACGCCGATCCCGCGCACTTTGCACATGGCGCTCGCGGGCATACGCGAGCTTTCAATGATAACAACGCCTCCCGAGAACAGGCAGTCAATAGACACGTACGTGCTGGAGGAAAACCCTGACATTACGCGCATGGCTATATTAACAGAGATAGAGCGCGGGGGACAGGTGTTCTTTGTGCACAACCGGGTGCAGACGATAGAAGGCGTAGCAGAGAGCCTGCAAAAATTAGTGCCCGAAGCGGCATTCTGCGTGGCGCACGGCCAGATGCACGAACACGAACTGGAAGATATCATAATAGAATTCGTGGACGGCAAATACGACTGCATGATCTGCACTTCGATAATAGAATCCGGCCTCGACATGCCTAACGTGAACACCATAATAATAAACCGGGCGGAGACATTCGGGTTGTCGCAGCTTTACCAGCTGAAGGGCAGGGTAGGCCGGTCGAGCGTAAAGGCATGCGCCTATCTCTTTTATCCGCGGCACATACCGCTAACCGAAATACAGCAGAAGCGGCTGCAGGTTATATCCGAGTATTCCGAGATCGGGAGCGGGTTCAAAATAGCGATGAAGGACCTCGAGATTCGTGGGTCAGGAAACATTCTCGGGAGGGAGCAGTCTGGGAACATCATGGAAGTCGGGTTCGACCTTTACTGCCAGATGCTGGAGGACTCGGTGCGCAGGCTTAAAGGAGAAAGGCCGGTGTCGCTTTTCCGTACGCCTGTGTTCCTAAAGACGAACTTCTTTATTCCGGAAACGTACATAACGGATGAAAAGCAGAAGATCGAGTTTTACAAGAGATTCGAGGCTTGCGAACTCGTAGAGGAGGTCGCCCAGCTTGAGCAGGAGCTCCTGGACAGGTTCGGGCCTCCGCCGGACGAAGTGAAGATACTGATCGAGCTTGAGAAGATCAGGGCGCTCGCTTCCTCGCTCGAGATCGAGGAGATCATCGAGGACTCCAAAGCGATTAAGATCAGGATGTCGAAGAATACGCGCATTGATCCCAATGTGATCGTCTCCATCATACAAAAAGATAAAAGAATTGTCTTTGACCGCAAGGATAAAGATATTTTGATATTTAATCCTAAAGCAACCCAGGAAGAAAAAAGGCTTGATGAGCTAAAAAAATGGTTGCAACAATTGTCCGCGCCTAATAACAACAACTAAAATTTGTTAAATAACTCAGACAGGATGATCTCTTTCAAAATAATTCGTAATCATTCATTGTGATGTCCGACAAATGTCATAATAATCAGCAATTTTAAGGCGGCAGGATGCCGCCGCAAGCCGCTTCTTACAGGCGCAGTACTGAGCGCAGCGCAGTAATGTATGCATTAGCGGCGGGAAAATTGCTGATTATTATGACATTTGTTATTCTTAAGATTATATTAATTTTAAAAGAGCAGGCCGGATTGAGTAAATAATTAAAATTTCCAAAGGATAAACGAAATGAAAATAAAAAAATCTTCAATCGTATTTTGCATTGTTATTTTTGCTGCTGCACTGTGTTTTTCATACATCGCATGCGGTGGCGACGGCGGTAAATGGGTTGCCAAAATAAAAGGCGACGAAATAACCCTCGGCCAGCTTAATTCGCTTTATTATGCGCAGCAAAAATCATTATATAACGACGCAACAAACGCCGAAATCGACAAGCGCGCGGAGAATCCGGAAGAGCTTTCAAAAAATCCCACACTGGATAAAAAAGAATTCCTTGAAAACGTAATCAGACAAAGACTTGTGTATAATAAAGCGATTGAAGACGGGATACAGAAGAACAAGGAACTTGAAGCACTGATCCAGATGGCAAAGGAAGCCGTTGTTGTAGGCTTTTACGTAAAGGAAAAATTCAAGGATCAGATCAATGTAACAGACCAGGAAATAGCAAAAATATACTCCGACCAAAGAGCCCGGTTCAAAGGCGCACCGATAGACCAGGCAGAGCAGTATATCCGTCAGCAGATGATGCAGCAGAAGCTTCAGATGAAACTGAGGGAATTTGTTGAAGCACTTAAAGAAGAAGGCGGAATAAAGAGAAATCTTGATGTGCTTGCGAAGAAAGATGATTTTTCTAAAAAAGAAAATAAGGATAACGCGGTAAAGAAAGAAGCGGCTCCGGACAAGGACAAAAAGGACGCAGCAGTTAAAGCAGTAAAAGAACCTGTTAAAGAAGTTGCTCCGGTTAAAGTTGAACCAAAGAAATAAAAAGCTGATTGCTGTTAAAATTTAATTATTGATTCTATATGCGTAATATACTGAAAAAAATGTCCCTTCGGCCGGAGGGACATTTTATGTTTTATGGCGATTATATATTTCCTTTCTTACAGGGCAGCTGCATATTATGGAGTCTCCAAAATAAGTAATGTAATTACATGTGGTTCTGGATTTATTATTAATAAAATGGATTTTATCGGATATAACACGTTCTATTTTACATAGATTATGAGCATCACTCTTTAAGCATGAAAAACTGGCATTGCATTTAATGGTAGCTTTAATTGTTTCGTCTTCTATTGTAAAGTTCATATTTGTTTCTTAAATCAATTATGTCTCACTGATTAAAAAGCTTAGCACATCAATGCAAAATAATAAAGAAAAATAAAAAAATTTTTAAATTATTAATTAAGTACTAATGTGAATAAAATAAATCAAAAAAGTAATGAAGAATTTATTGAAGAATGGGACTGGGAGAAAGCCGTACCCACAGGCAGGGCAGTTGAAAGAAACATTGCTCACAAAAACGGGATTGCCCATGAGGGCGTACATCTCTGGGTGCTGAGAATAAATGAGAAACCGGAACTCTTGTTCCAGCGAAGGTCAAAAGACAAAAATACATTCCCCGATTGTCTGGACATTACAGTCGGCGGCCATGTACCGTTCGGTATGAATGAAAATAAAATCCAGAAAGAATCCTTTGAAGAAATCGGGATATCGCCGCCTGATGAGTCATTGATAGATCTCGGCTGGTACAGATACGAAGAAAAATCTTACGGATTATTCCACCGCGAATTCCAGCAGGTGTTTTTACTCACAGATAACCGCGAGCTTAATCAATACACATTTACCGACGGCGAAGTAACAGCTATTTTTGCCATTCCCATAATTGACCTGGAATTATTATTAAAAAAAGATTTTACTTTTTCCGTACAAGGTTATGAAAAATGCAGGTTGACTGAAAAGAAAGTTTCGAGAAAGGATTTTCATCCGCTGTTATTTAGCGATTCCATGAAAGAATATATGAAAGTGATAATTCAGGCTGCCAATGACCTGGCTTTAAATAAAAAAACTACAGTAAGAATGCCGGGTATATAATATGAATTTTTTTAAAATTTTAAAAGATATAATTTCACGTCTGCTCACGGCGAAATTTTATTATCTTCCTGGCGTAATAATATTTTTCATTCTGTTCCTGATAAGCACATTTATGAATTTTGATTTTACGTATATGGGCAATAAAAATGAAAAGGTCATTGATCTTGTGATAGGCCATTATATCTTCACCGTCATTATGCAAAGCGTAAAAATTTTAACTCTATACCTGCTGATCGGCACTACACTGAATATTATTTTTTATATCGCGGTTAAAGAAATACAGAGACGCTTTAAGCTGTTTAAAAAAAGCGAAGAAAAATATATATTGCTGTACACCATTATTCTTATTATTCTTTATGTATTTTTTACTTTTTCTCAAAAGCTGATACAGAATCCGCAGCCTTATGTTGAAAATTTCGCTTCTCATGCGGCTCTCTTTAAAAGTTATTTGTTTCTGTTAACCGACAAAGTCAATCCTGTTATATTTAATATTCTTACATATCTGATTTTAATTTCAGCATTGTCGTTTATTATTATATCAATTAACTGGAAAATATTTTTAAATATATTTAATGCATCACATTTCAGGAATTCCGGGCAAATAATTTTTCTTATTGCCGCACTAGGCATATTTGCTTTTCTTTACGCAGAAGATATTATTCTTTTCAATCATTCAAAAGATAAACCGAATTTACTTGTTTTATCATCCGACGCTCTAAGGCCGGATCACATGAGCTTTAACGGCTACAGGAAAAATACAACTCCCAACATTGATGCTTTAGCCAAAGAATCAATCCAGTTCAGGAAAGTTTTTACAGCCCTGCCAAGGACTTTTCCTGCCTGGGTCAGCATTCTGACTTCCAGATATCCGATGACACACGGAATAAATCACATGTTCCCGCGTACAAGGGATAGATACGTAAAGCTCGATACGGCAGTCGATTATTTTAATGAACGCGGCTACAGAACTGCGGTAATATCGGATTTTGCGGGCGATATATTTCCCAGAATAGATCTTGGATTTGCAAAAATAAAAGCGCCGGAAATGAATATGCCTGTATTGATAAAACAAACCCTGCTTGAGAAACAGACATTTTTGCTGCCGTTCATTTCCGGAAAATTAGGCATGATTATTTTCCCGGAAATGAGGGACATGTCGAAACTCTCATTCCCGGAATTCATGACTGATGAAACAATAAGCGAGATCAATTCATGCAGGGGCGAGCCATTCTTTATTACAACATTTTTTTCGATAACTCATTTCCCATTTTCAGCACCTTATCCCTATTATAAGAAATATGCAGTCCCGGGATATGACGGCCCATATAAATATTTTAAAGACAGAATAATCCGGGCCGATAACAGTAATTCTTCATCGCAGGATGTTACTTCAAAAGATAAAGAGCAGGTAAATGCTTTATACGACGGATGTTTGAATAATCTTGACAATGAAATCGGCAGAATAGTGGATTTTTTGCGAAAGAAAAAAATTCTGGATAACACAATAATAATAATTACTTCGGATCACGGGGAAAATCTTTACGAAAAGGAATTCGGGATGGGACACGGCGAGCATCTCAAAGGAAATTATTCGCTGGAGATCCCGTTTATTGTATATTACTCGAAACTGAAAGATAAGGGGAAGACTATAGAAACAGCATCGAGCGCCATAGATATTATGCCGACTGTTTTTGATGTTGCGGGATTGAAAGAAAAGCCTGCGTATTTTGACGGGATTTCTATTCTGAAAAAACTTAAGGATGCCGGCAATGCTTCCGCGAGCCGGTTCCCTGACGCGTATTGCGAAACCGGTATGTGGTTCGATAACGATAAATCGTCGCCTCTTTTCTTTCATCACCAGAGAATTGATTATCCGGACATATCCGGGGTATCCGAAATAGATTTCAGCTATAAAGATGAAGTCGTGATTTCGCAGAAGTATCAGAACATTGTCAACGGAGCGAAATACAGGGCAATTTATTCCGGCAGATACAAATTGATCTACATACCGCTTGCAACCGGACCCAGATTTGAACTGTACGATTACAAGAGCGATCCGGATAACGAAAGAGATTTATCAGTTGAAAGAAACGATGTTCTTAATATTTTAAAAACAAAATTTTATGAGTTTATGGATGAAAAAAGTGCGGGAAATTTTATCATCAAGAACGGTCTTCTTTTCCCGGCTTATGCAGATCCTGTGTTCTAGTGCTTAGACCGTATGATCTTGATTTAAAAAGTATTTTAAATGAATTTAAAAAGAAAACATAAAATAATATTTTTAATCCTGCTTGTTTTTATATTATTCTTATCTGCGTTTTACATCTGGCAGGCTTTTATTTTTTTTCCGAATGATTATAAAATAACAAAAGAAGAAGCGCAAAAGACAGAAGATGTACCCGGGTCGCAGGTGATCGCATTTTCTTTGATCGACTTGCTGGGCAATGCAGAGATCAGCGGATACAACAATCAAAAAACCCTTAAGATTTTAAATACCCTGAAAGATAATAATTATCTTATAAAAGATGATCCTTTCATTAAAAACGCACAGCGGAATCTTTGCTTCAGGGCAGGCACAGGTTTTCCGGGGATATGGATTGACGAAAGATCCTCTATTATTATACCCGATAAAGCGGCAATTGCTTTTTACTTAAATCCGGATAAAGCTCCAATGCTGGAATTCTCCGCAATATCATTGCTTGAAGGAGGCTCCGTCAATATAGAGGTATCAGCATTAAACGGCGAAAAAATAACGCATTCTTATAACATTAAAAAATATGAACATAAATATTCGTCTAAAGATGCTGCGATTAAATGGAGCAATATAGGCTATAAAAAAGCAAGGGAAGATACAGGCTGGCAGGAATTCAGAATTGATTTGAAAAAATTTTCCGGATTAAGCACGAAGATCTTATTTTCTTTCAAATCGGATAAAGATGATAAGGGAGTCGTATTTCTTGCTAATCCCAGAATATTCAAAATATCGGAAAAGAGACGTTACAATGTAATATATCTTGTATTTGACGGTGTTTCCACAAGGCACTGGAGTTTTTATAATGAGCGTTCAAATCTCACTCCCTATATGAAAAAAATAGCTGAAAAAGAATTCGTCGTATTCGACAATATGTTCAGCCTGGGCAACAAAACGCGCATATCAACTGCCGGGCTTTTTTCTTCAGTACTGCCTTATAACACAAGGCACGGTATAAACAGAAATTATATTCCTGAAAATGAAAAGGAAAATTATTACAAATTAGTCCGATCGGGAGCGCTTGCTTCGATGCCGGATGTATTCAGAAAGAACGGATATATTGCGGAGCAATTCGGCAACAGCGGCTTCACTGTGCACCTACTTTCAACCGGCGTGGATTACGGCTTTGAAAAGTCTTATGAGTTCTCATATAACCCGTATGATTCTTACGGAATCTCGCACAATCTTTTTAAGTTTTTAAGAAAAAATAAAAGCAGGGAATTCTTTTTGTATCTTCATTATAATACTCCTCATAAGCCTTTTTATGCCCCGATCAATTATTTTTTCACCGGGTTTATTAATGCTCCGTTTGAATGTTTGTGGCGGCCTGATTTTATGGGATGTATAAGTTATACGGACGATGTATTCAAGAATATTTATTTAGCTTTAAGAAGCAATAACCTTCTTGAAAATACGATTTTAATTGTCGCAACAGATCATGGAGCGGGCTATGATATTAAAAAATTCGACAGCGGATTTATGTATAATGATTACACCAGAATGACATTCATGATGCGGCTGCCGGAGAAATTAAAAAAGAATTATAATATAAATGAAAAACGCATAGCAACATATATCTCTTCGATTAATACAGCGCCGACACTGGTCGATCTTTGCGGATTAAATAAAGTACAGGCATTTAAAGGCAGGAGTTATTTAGATGTTTTAAACAAAACATATTCAAAACAATTTTTTGATAATGAGATATGGTGCTTTGACAGAAAGGCAGTTTCGGTTATTACAGACGATATGTACAAATATATCTTAACTTTTCCCGACGGAAACAGGATGGTAAAATGGGAGAATGGTTTCTGGGGAGAGCAGAAAGAGATACCTTATGAAGAGATTTATGATTTGAAGAGCGATAGTGAAGAAACGCGCAATTTAATTCATAAGAACAAACCAATACTGAAAAAGTTCCGAAATATTTATTTTAGTAATGATATACATCATCCGGAAAGGACAGTTCTATATTTTTTAAACAATAATAAAGATAAGTCAAACATTGAAGTAGATATATTTAGTCAATCGAAACTTACAGATGTCTCATTATATACGGAAAAACTTCAGAAACTGGATACGCTAAAAATTCTGATGTCGGGTGCGACCACCCGGCTGGCATTTGAACTGGATGCAAACCCTTTATATCTTACTTTCGAAAACGAAAACGACAGGTCTCCGTTATCCGTATTAATTAAATCCGACGGCAGGCTTTTGGACAAGAGCCAGATATATGCTACTTATTTAAATCTGAATATATTCGGGAACCCAGTAAATCTGGCTGATAAAAAGGATTTTTTTCTGCTTAATGAAACTCGGCTTGCTTCAAAAACTGATTTAATTATCAAAAAAAATCTGTCTGTAAAAATTTCCAGGATTGACCTTCACAGGTGGATTGACATCGGGAATCTTGAAACTTCCGGCATTTCTGCCGGTATGAAAGAGACATTAAAATCCTGGGGCTATATTCAGTAATCAGTGAATTAGTTGCATCAACAGCTGGCTATAAATATGAAAAATATTTATTGACTTTACAATTAATTTAATAATATAGTAATTATCGTATTTAATACTTTTAGAGCATATCCTAAAATAAATACATTCAATATGCACTTATAATAATATAGTCATAAGGAGGATCATCAATGAAAAAGTTTGCATTATTGTTATCACTGGCATTTTTAATTACAGCGTGCGGCGGAGGGACTCAATACAGGGACCCTGCAAAAGACAAAGGATCAGCTGAATTCGGACCAAAAGAAATAAAGATGACAGTCAACAAACTGGCCGGCTCAATGTATGTATTTCTAAAGGATGACTGGAAACAGGCAGCATTTCTGCAGGTGAAAAAATTCAGGAACAAAACTTCCGATCACAGCATCGACACTCAGCTTATATCAAATGAAATTGCTGAATATTTAATTAAAAAAAGAATATATTTCATTGATGATTCATTAACAAAAGAAGCTATAGAAGAAATGCAGAAAGGCATGACCGGCCTCATAGATCCGGAAGCAGCGATTCCGGTCGGCATGATGAAGTCGCCTAATCTGTATCTCACAGGCGAAGTAAATGACAACAACAGGACAGTTGACGGAAAAAGACTTCAGTACCTTGTTATTTCCATGAAATTGGTTAACGTTAAAACAGGCGTAGACGTATGGCGCGATAAACAGGAATTTCTTAAAGCTACATCGAAAAATAAAGTATCTTTTTAACTAAGTCAGTACAGGGACAATATAAATGAAGAATGGAATAATGCGCAGTATTCTGTTTGTAATTATATTTGCAATTGCCGGATGTTCGACAGATTACAATACTTTAATAAAGGATTCCGAAAACGAATTCAATAAAAATAATTACATGAGAGCGGCAGAGAAAATGCTCCCGTACATTAATAAAGAAGATAACAACCAGCTTCTGTATATGATGGAATGCGGATTAATGCTTCATGCTGCGGGCGAATACGAAAAGAGCAATAAGATATTTATTGAAGCTGCTAAACTGGCTAACAGAATCGCGACCAGTTTGCGTAAAGAAGCGGCAGCTCTTTTGCTTAATGAGACAAAGACGAATTATAAAGGAGAGGATTTTGAAGTTGTCCTGATCCACATGTATATGGGCATAAATTATCTCATGCTTAATAATGCCGATAACGCGCGTATTTCATTTAAAAAAGTAAATGATTTGCTCAGGGAAATAAATCTAATTTCAGGAAAGGATTACAAGCAAAATTTGATGGCAAAGTACCTGACAGCAATAGCTTTTGAATTGTCCGCAAAAGTAAATAAAGATGAGAACGATACTGAATTTGCTTATATCGAATATAAACAAATTCATGAACTTGATCCTAAGCTTGAAATGGTTTACGGCGATCTGCAAAGACTGGCTCTTATGCTTGGCGATAAAGATGACTATAATAAATGGACTGCCAAATTCGGAAAAAAATATAATACGCCGAGAGATGCCGGGGAGCTGATTGTTTTCTTCCAGGCAGGACAGGGCGCAATAAAGGCTAGCAGAGGATCGCTTCTTAGTGACGCGAAAATGAAGAACGGAGTTACCGTATCATTAAATGGCATGCCTTTAAAAGCCGGTGTTACAGTCGCAGGTGCTTTAATTGCATTAAAAATAGCGGAACACCCCATACCGGTATTTAAAAAAAGGTCCAATAAAATAAGACAGCTAGCTATAAATTTGAATGGCTACGATATGGTAAGCACCCTTATGCTTGAAGATATTGAGAATACAGCGTTAAAAAATATGGAAGATGATTATTCCAGGATGTATATGAAAGTAGCTGCGGGCATTGCTGTTAAGGCAGCGGCATCTATTGCTGCCGGAATCGCAGCAAAAGAGGCTGCAGAAAGATTCAAAAAAGCAAGCCCGTATGCTGGTGTCATAGGATTAGTTGTGGGAGCAGGGACGGGCAGTGCTCTTGCCTCTCAGATAAAGCCCGACCTTCGGTGCTGGCACAGCCTGCCTGCCAACCTTCAAATCGGCAGACTTTTCCTGAAACCCGGAGTGTACAATATTGCTGTTAAATATATTGACTACAACGGAAAAATAAACGATACCAGGACAAATAAAATCGAAATTAAAAAGGGTGAAAAAGCTTTCCTTAATTACAGGACTGTGTATTAATATCCTATCCAAACCTGGACAAATAATTAAGCTTGAAAAGCAGTCCTGTTCTTTAATTATAATTAGTCCTTGACATAAACAAAAACAAATTTTTAGTCTAAGCCTCACTGGAAACAATCTTGATTTTGCCTCTCATTTCAAATAAATAAATAGTTTTAGTTTGCACTCTAAATTATTTCAATATAATTCATTATGAATAAAGACATTAAAACAATGATAGACCTTCAGCGATATATGGATAATATATTACGAGGTAAAAACGGCATTGAAAAAAATGAAAAGTCGATTTTATACTGGAAAAAAGAGCAGGAAGAAAAAAAGAAAGAAATACTAATTCTTGAAGAGAATATAAAAGAATTAAAGATTACGATTAAACAAAAGGAAATTGATCTCTCTGAAAAGGAAGAGCAGCTAAAAAAGCTGGAGAAAAGAAAAGATATTGTAAAAAATGAGAAAGAAATGACAGCTCTGGAACACGAGTACAGCAAAGTTAAAGCCGATAAAGATATTCTGGAAAACGACACACTTGAGATGATGGATTTTATTGAACAAAAACAATCAAAATGTGATCTACTTGATTCCGACTTAAATAATTTTACAAAACAATTTACCCTTGATATCAGGAATCTTGAAGAAAAGATAGAGGATTTAAAAAAAATAATTACTGAAAATCAGCAGAATTTTGACGGATGCACAGATCAATTGTCGCCATCTGTAAAAGCAAAGTTTTTAAAATTAATTAAATCACAAAATGGCAAAGCAATCTCTTCAATCGAAGGAGAAAATTGCAGCATTTGCAATTTCCAGGTTCCTTTTAATGTAATTCAGGATTTGTCAAAAGAAAATATGATTGTCAATTGTACAAATTGCGGCAGATTTTTATATAAAGAATAATTTTTTTTGTGAGAAATGAGGAATAAATGCTTTTAAGTATTGATAGGGTTTTACAGCTGTTATCCGAAGGAAAAGACGTTAAAAAGATAGCTGAAATGTCCAAAGCGGGCGAGGACGATGTATGTAAAGTAATTGAAGAAGCAAGAAAACTGTTGCATAATCAGGAAGGAGCAAAATCAAGAAAAAAAGTCATTTTTAAAAAGAAAGGATCCCAAAATTTTGACATTTTACCGTCAGCAAATAATAGTTCAGCCGGGGAAGGCGAAGAAATTGTTGCGGAAGAGATATTTGAGGGAGCAGAGCTCTCGGCAGTACCGCTCGGATCATATTTGCTGATGTATACGGACGGGGCTTCAAGCGGGAATCCCGGCCCTTCGGGTATTGGAGTAGTAATAAATGACAGGGAAGACAGAACAGTAGGAAAAGTTTCCTGTTTCATAGGAATAAATACGAATAATTTTGCGGAATATTCGGCTATAATACGGGCGTTACAAATAGCGATTTATTTTAAAACCAAAGATTTAAAAATAAGAACTGATTCGGAATTAGTTGTAAAACAGTTAAAAGGTGTATATAAAGTAACCAGTGATAACATAAAGCCTCTTTATGAAAAAGCACAAAAACTTAAAAGAAAAATTAATAGTTGCAGAATAGAACACATTCCCAGGTCGCTTAATGATAAAGCGGATTATCTTGCAAAAAAAGCAGTTTCAGAATAAAAAGTGAAACATAATATCTATGAAGTCAAATTGGCTCACAAAAACGATTGACGAAGAAACAATAAACGAGTTTTCGAGTGTACTTGGAATAGATAGATCATTAGCATCAATTCTGCTGGTAAGAGGAATCACAAATATTAAAGAAGCACACCGTTTTCTGAATCCGAGATTATCCGGCCTTCATAGTCCGTATTTAATGAAAGGCATGTACGATGCGGTAATGCGTATCCGGAAGGCAATATCAGGGAATGAAAAAATAGGCATTTTCGCGGATTCCGACCTGGATGGTTTGACGTCACTGACAGTATTAACGAATCTTCTGGAAAATTTTGGAAATAAACCGCATTATCGCTTTGCTGTGGACGATGAAGAATACGGGCTGAGAAAAGAAGTCATTGATGAAATGATTGATAACAAAATAACGCTTCTAATAACGCTGGATTGCGGCATCAGGGATATTGAAGAGATCGGCTATGCAAAAGAACTTGGAATTGATGTTATTGTATGCGATCATCATGAACAAAAAAACGAACTGCCGTCTGCAATTATAATAAATCCGAAATTATGGGACTCTGAATATCCGTTCAAGGAACTGGCCGGTGTCGGAGTTACCTTTAAATTTTGTCACGCTATTCTGATGAGCTACCTGCAAAGCTTCAATAAATTATTTATTATTATAATTAAAGATGAAAACTCAATATGTTTATCTTTCATAAAAAACGGAATAGTCGAAAGGATTGAAAAAATAAAAGAAGTTTCTGAACTAAAGCCGGAAAATATCGGATCCGCTGATGAATGCAATATAATTATATTCGATACTGAAGACAATGCCGAATTAAAGAGAATCTTTAAAGATTATAAAATTTTTTATTTTAACAATCTGTTAAATGTAATGCCGGGTAAAAAAGTATTGCCAAATGCAGGGCTTGACGAATTATGTAAAACATTTTCAATAAATAGAAAAATTTTCAATAATAAATGCGACATTATTAATATAATTTTTTCGGAAATCGAATACAATAATTCCGAAAAAGTAATTAATTTTTTAAATTCAATTATTGACCTGGTTTCAGTCGGCACAGTTGCGGATATTATGCCGTTATCGGGTGAGAACAGGATCATCATTCATCATGGTTTAAAATCACTTAACTCAACCAGCCATCCGGGTTTATCCATCCTGGTAAAAAAATTGTCCAGCAAAATGACGGCAAAAAAGATAGCATGGGATATTTCTCCGCTTCTAAATACACCCGGACGATTCGGGAAAACACATTTAATAGCTAAATTTTTTCTGGAAAAAGACAAAGAAAAATTAACACAGGTTATTAGTGAAATCAATAAGTTGAATGAAAAAAGAAAAGCACTAATAGCTGAATTATTTAATATCTTTTATTCGGAAATATCGGAAGGTAAACATATTTCCGCGGAAAAGCTTGTTTTCATAACATCGGAGAAAATACCTGAGGGGCTGTGCGGTTTACTGGCCAACAGGATTGCGGATATTACAAATAAGCCTGTAATTATAATATCGCTGTACGGCAATAAAGAAATGGTTAAAGGATCGGGCAGGGCAGTAGGAAATTTTAATTTTTTTTCAATAGTAGAAACACATTCCGATCTTTTTGAAAAAATCGGGGGACATAAGCAGGCTTTTGGTTTTACAGTCAGTAAGGACAATATCGAAAAATTAAGAAAAAAAGTCGTAGAATCAATTGAAAATCGCTTCATAAAAAAGACAGATTATAATATTGATCTTAATATACCCATTGAATCAATTAATTATAATTTTATAAACAGTCTGGATTTGTTTGAACCATATGGATATCGCAACGAAGAATGTCTTTTCCTTACCAGAAATGTTGAATTAAGCGATTTTAGAAGATTCGGGCAGAACATGAATCATGGTAAATTCTTTTTTAAAAAAAATAAATACGTTGAAGCAATCGGTTGGGACATGGCTGATACTATGGAAGAATACATGCGCAATAAAAAAGTTGATATAATATATAAACTGGAGAATAGCACATATAATGGACGTATATTCCCCCGGATGCTGGTTGTGGATTTAAGTTAGATTATAATATTATTTTAAATAATATTTGACTTTATTTTGAAATATATAATATAATATAAAACAAGCTTAAAATCATAAAAAATTGATAATATATATACAGAACGAATTATCATATTTAATAATGCATCAATAATCAAGGAACAATATATGGAGATTGCAATAAATAAAAATAGCGATTTGGTAACAATAGCGATTACTGGCGATATTGAAATGATGTCTATAAAGGATTTTAAAACACAGTTACTGAATATCGGACAGGATGAAGATAAAGATATTGATCTGGATTTATCAAAAGTTAATTATATTGATTCGTCGGGAGTTGGAGTCCTTATTAGTTTATTAAAATTACAGAAAAATAAAGGTAAAAAGTTAAAAATAGCAAAAGTAAGCCCCAAAGTATTAAATGTATTAAAATTGAGTTCTCTAGCCGATATTTTCAATTTATGATGTATGTTCGTGCTTTTTTTTAAATAATCAATTTTTACTTTATAAAAAATATTTGCCTCATTATTTTACTCATTTTATACCTCATGTTGATAAATCATTTGACGATAATTTTAAATTATATTTAATTGAAATTGAACACATGCAGAATTATTATTCTTTATGAATAATTATTTATTAATTGGAAAATGTAATTATGAGAATTGTTACCAGGCCGGATTTTGATGGTGTAGTATGCGCAGTGCTGCTTATGGACGTAATGAATATTTCCGAACCGATTAAATGGATTGAACCCTATGAAATGAGATTTGGAAACGATGATATTAGGGATGGGGATATAATTACAAATCTTCCGTATGTTGAGAATTGTTCCCTCTGGTTTGATCATCACTATTCCAATAAAACTGATAAATCATTTAAAGGAGCTTTCGAAATAGCACCTTCTGCAGCCGGGATTATATATAATTATTACCTTAAAAACTTTTCTAAAGATTTTAGCGAGCTTGTTAAGGAAACCGATAAAATCGATTCCGCAACTTTCACTTTAGATGAAGTTCTTTTTCCCGAAAAATATCCTTATTTAAAACTGTATTTCACATTATCCGGCAGGAATAAGGCCGATGAAACTTACTGGAATAAAATAGTAAAACTTCTCAGCAGGTATAATATTACCGAAATAATCTCAGATCCTGAAGTGAAAAAGAGATGTAATATAATTCTTGAACAGGATAGAGAATATAAAAATTATTTGAAACAATATACTTTCGTTAAAAAACACTTAACCATAACCGATTTCAGATCCATGTCTCAGGAGCCAAGAGGCAATCGCTTTCTGGTTTATTCTATATTTCCCAATTCCCTTGTTAACTTAAAAATCCGATATGATAACGTTAATAGAGAAAAAGTGATTATAAGCCTGGGACAAAACATTTTTAACAGGCAAAGCAAAGTTCATCTTGGACATTTAGTTTCTCAATATGGAGGAGGCGGGCATTCGGGAGCCGGTTCCTGCCATTTTCATATAAGCGAGGCAGAAGAAAGAATAACTGAAATTATTGATATTTTGCTGCTTGATAAGGCAATAAATTAAATAATTATAAATTTAACCTCTTATATTTAGGCTTTCCTGATAGTTTTTAAATTAAATATTTGTTGACATTAATGGAGAAAATACAAAAAAAATTTGTTATGCTTTTATAACAAAACTATTGTTAGAGCGGGAGCCTTTACTTGTATAAGAGTAAGCAAAAACTGATTACTTTAATTCATACTATCCTGGATGTCAGTCTTGTAATTTCAGCTTTTGTAGCCGCATATTTTTTAAAAAATTTTGTTCTTCCTTCTCCATATATTGGTCTGGATATAACTCCTAATTATTACCTGGTTCTTCTCATATCTCTTATCGCGATGTATCTTTCTTTTAACTTCTATAATCTTTATGCTCCTTTACCTGGGAAAAAATTTTCGGAAATATGCCTTGATATGATCAAAGCAGTAAGTACAGGAATGTTCATACTTATTTCCATGCTTTATATTTTTAAAATAGGAGCCGTCAGCCGTATGTTGCTCGGTATATTTTATATTAATTTAATTTGTTTACTGACTTTAAGTAAGGGATTAATATTTTACATTACCCGTGCGTATGAGAATAATATACATAATATAAAAAATATTTTAATAATCGGCAGTCATCAAAGGGCGGGACAGGTAATTGACCTTATTATTTCATCGAGATCGAATATTAAAATTATCGGCTGTCTTGAGGTAGATCCGGCAAAAGTTGGGCAGGAGGTGAAAAACGGCATTAGAGTGCTGGGCACAATGGAAAATTTAAAAAATATCGTGCTAACCGGGGTGGTAGACGAAGTTATTTTTGCAATGGCGCTGGCTAAAATCGATAATGTTGACAAGTATATGCTCCTGATCGAAGAAATCGGTATACATGTTCGCATTATTCCTGACTGGCATATACATTCGCTGTTATATAAACCCAGATTTTCCAAGATTTTATTTGATGACTTTTACGGAATGCCTACCATGATAGTGTCCCCTACGACTTCAATGCACAGGGAATTATTCATTAAACACATGATTGATCATGGCAGCGCAATACTTTCGTTAATTCTTTTACTTCCTGTTTTTATACTGATCGGAACGGCCATTAAAGTTTTTTCATGGGGGCCTGTATTTTTTAAACAGGAACGTCTAGGTCTGAACGGTAGAAAATTTTATCTGTATAAATTCAGAACAATGGTGCCTAATGCCGAAAAACTTATAGATAAATACAAGCATCTGAATGAAGCGGACGGGCCTGCATTTAAAATACAAAATGATCCGAGAATTATTCCGATAATCGGAAAAATATTAAGAAAAACCAGCCTTGATGAATTGCCGCAATTAATCAATATTATGAGAGGCGAAATGAGTCTTGTAGGGCCAAGGCCTCCAATACCATCCGAGGTTGAACAATACGATGTTTGGCAAAGAAGACGTCTTTCAATGAAACCGGGGTTAACCTGTATATGGCAGATCGCTCCAAAAAGAAATGATATTGACTTTAATCAATGGATGGAAATGGATCTTGATTATATAGATAACTGGTCATTGAAACTCGACATTAAAATTTTCTTTACAACTTTTAAAGTTGTTCTTGCCGGACATGGCAGATAATAAAAAGGCTAATTTTGTAAGTATTCCAATCTATCGAATATAAAACTTAATTTTGAGATGACTTGTAATATTAATAATATTATAGCAGAAAAATCATTGAAATATTTTATAGAATAATGCAGTTTAGATCGCAGGGTATTACATGATTTGCGCCTGTAGCTCAGTGGATAGAGCAATGGCCTCCGAAGCCGTGTGTCGCACGTTCAAATCGTGTCAGGCGCAAATATAATTAACATAAGGAAGACTATTTATGGCTTTTAATTTTAATGCAGAAGAAATTTTTAGAATTGCCGAGCAGATAGAGAAAAACGGTGCCGACTTCTACAAAAAAGCTTCGGAGAAAATTTCCGACTCGCATTTTAAAAAATTACTGGCTGATCTTTCCTCGATGGAAACTGAGCATTTGAAAATATTTACAACGATGCATTCTTTGCTTACTGAGAAAGAAAAAGAACCTACCGTGTTTGACCCGATGGATGAATCACTATTATATCTAAAGTCACTTGCGGACATGGAAGTTTTTTATAAAAAAGAACTCGATTTTTCATCAATGAAAACAATTTTAATGACTGCGATAGATATGGAAAAGGATTCAATTGTTTTCTATGCCGGTATGAAAGATCTGGTTCCGGAACAACTGGGAAAAGATAAGCTCGATAATATTATCGGCGAAGAAAAGAAGCACGTCAGGTTGCTTGCCGACCAATTAAAAAATTTCAAAAAATAATTGTTCGAAAATATTATTTCTTTGATTTTTCTCCGAGCGAGACAAGAGCCTCGTGCAGATCTTTTTCGTGTTTTCTGCTTTCAAAGCGGCTCAGCAGGCTATAAGCGCATGGAACAACAAAAAGCGTAAGCACTGTTGAAAAAATGACACCGCCAATAACAACAATTGCCATAGGTCTCGTTGTTTCTGCACCGGGTCCTATTGCAAATGCCGGCGGCACTGCGGCCGCTATTGTAGCAATCGATGTCATTATAATAGGACGCAGCCTGACCGGGCAGGCATCGAGCAGCGCTTCTTGTACATCCATCCCGGAGTTACGGCGTTTATTAGTAAAATCCACAAGCAGTATCGAATTCTTTTTAACGATACCCATTAGTAAAAGCAATCCGATCATGCTGTATATATTAAGAGAATTGTCTGTTATCCATAAGGCAAAAAAAGCTCCTGTAATACTGAATGGCAGGGCAAGCAGTATGGTTACAGGATGCAGGAAACTGTTAAACTGTGAACCAAGCAGCATATAAGCAACAGCAATTCCGAGTATTAAAGCAATGATAAGGCTTTGATAAGATTCCTGAAAGGTCTGCGAACTTCCGGAAAAAACTATATGATAATTCTGAGGAAGTATTTTTGATGCGGTATCCTGTATGAAATTCATTACATCCGATTGCGATTTTTTTGGAGCTATGTTGGCGAATATATTTATAGCTCTTTCCCTGTTGTAGCGCGTTATAGTCAGAAGTGTCGGGCTCTCTTTCATTGAGACAACTTCGGACAGATTCACCATTTCGCCTGCAATGTTTCGGACTTTTATACGGCGAATATCCTGCGGATCACGGTTGTATTTATCAAGCAGCTTGACGCGGATATCGTCCCTCCGCCCGGATTCATCAGTATATTTGCCGATAGCAAGACTTCCCACCATTGCGCTGACCGTGTTTGCTATATTTGTTACACTGATTCCCCTGTCCCTGGTTTTATTTCTATCCGGAATTATTTGCAGTTCAGGCTTGCCTGATAAATAATCCGTATCCACATCCGTTACCAGGCCGGACGCGTTCATGGAATCCATTATTTGTTTGCTGTACAATGCAAGTTTTTCCCAGTTTGGTCCCTGCACAGAGAACTGAACAGGGAATCCGCGTTTTGCACTAAATCCGGAAAGAGACAAGTCCAGCATTGCAGCTTTATAAACCCCTGGAATTTTTTTTATTTCATTACGGATAAATCCCATGAATTCCTGCTGGCTGGGTCTGGATTTGAAAGGCGGAGCCACAGGACGTTCCGATGGTTGTTTCATGTTGATATTTAAAGTGCCCTGATTTACCAGCCCGCCTCCGTAGCCGCCGACTATTGCAAAATAAGATGCGACCTCAGGCCTTGAAGCAATAATCGCTTCCGCTTTCTTAATAACCTCATCGGTCTTTTTCATCGATGAATCAATTGTTGTCTGAATTGTTGCAATAAAACGGCTTTGATCCTGAGGGGGTACAAACTCTTTACGGATGAAAGACACGAAAAAAATAGATATTGCAAAAATCAGGGCAGATAGCCCTAATACTTTCCATCGATTATTAAGGCATACAGCAAGCAGTTTTTTATAGCGGACGGATACATATTCCATAATAATATCCATCCTGTTCCCAAGCCTGGTTTTTTTCTTTTTGGTCATAAACTGCGAGAGACGCATCGGAGCTAGTGTTAATGCTTCAAGAAGCGAAAGCATTACTGCAACAGACATTGTAATCCCGAACTGAAAAAAGAATTTACCTATTATGCCTTTCATGAAAACGACAGGGATGAAAATAGCGAGTATGGCAAGGGAAGCAGCGATAGCAGGGGTTGTAATTTCCCTGGCGCCGATAATCGAAGCCTTTACGCGGCTTACTCCGCTTTCAAAATGCCTTATGATATTTTCCATTACCATTATGGCATCGTCTACAACAATCCCAATCGACAGTGAAAGACCCAGAAGAGTAAATGTATTAAGGGTAAATCCGAAATAATATAGAACAATAAATGAGCCTACCAGAGATACCGGGATAGCAAGAATAACATTAAGCGCTGAACTCCATGATCCGAGAAAAAGCCAGCATACAAGCGAAGTAAGTATTACAGATAAAACAAGAGTGAAAAGCAGATCAAGTGTTGAATCTTCGATAAATCTTGTGCTGTCCCAGATGATATCTGTTTTAATGTAATCTGGTAAAATATTTTTAAGGTTTTTTATTCTTTCTTTGACGGCATGTCCAACAGCTACGGCATTCGATCCGCGCTGTTTTATTATGCCGAGCCCGACAGCCTGCTTTCCGTTAATGCGCGAGATGCGCCTGATATCTGCAAGGCCTTCTTCGATTTTTGCTATATCTCCAAGCTTTAACGGAGTCCAGATCGGCTCTCCTTTCCGGTTGGAGATTATTATATTCTCAAAATCTTTTTTTGTCTGGGCTTCGCTCATCACCCGGACATTAAGCTCTTTAGGCTCTTTATCGATAAATCCGGAAGGAGTGAGTATATGCTGGCTGTTAACTGCCGCTATTACATCGTCGACGGTTATTTCATTGCGGGACATGGCATCCAGGTTAAGCCATATTCTCATGTTGGGATTAACGTACCCGCCCATAATTACATCCCCGACTCCTTCAATAGTTGTCATGTTGTCTTTCAGACGATCCCTTACCAGGATTATCATTTCTCTCAGACTGGATGAACCGCTAATAGCAGTAAACATGATCGGCTGATCTTCCGGATTGGATTTTGTAACAATGGGCGTGTCAATATCGTTCGGAAGATTCCTCTGAGACTGAAGGATTTTACTTTGAACTTCCTGTAGCGCTGTATCTATGTTGCGGTTAAGTGCAAATTCAATTGTAATAGTAGTAAGCCCTTCCTGAGAGATGGAACTGATATTGTTGATCCCTTCAACGCTCATTATTGAATCTTCCAGAACGTCCGCGACTGCGGTTTCCAGGGTCTGCGGAGAAGCACCAGTCCACGTTACCCTGATTGTAAGCACCGGAAAATCCACGTCTGGAAGCTGGCTTATGCCCATTCGTGATAAACTGATCGCACCGAAAAGGATAAGCCCGAACATAAGCATCCATGCGAAAACAGGATTTTTAATTGAGATGTCGGATAATGTCATGTGTTATTCCGTTTTTAATATGCCGATATTTTTGCCGGACAGTTCAGTTGCGGCTACTGCAAGTTTTATCCTGTTGAGTTTGTGCTGCAACATGCTTCTTTCGTAATCATCTTTAGCGGTTTGTAGTGATTTAAGCGAAGTGATCAGGTCAAGAATTGTTACAAGATTTAGTCTATATTCATTATTAACCATTTTATAGTTTTCTTCTGCTGAATCCAGGGCCTTCTTAAATGCTTCATATTCATTTTTTGAACTTACCCAGTTTTGAAATGAGTCGATAATATCTTCTTCAGCAAAACGAATAGTTCTTGAAAGGTCTAATTCTGACTGGCGTTTTATTGACCTGGCCTCTTTTATTTTTGCAAAAGTAATACCGCCATTAAAAATAGGCAGTTCCGCACCCATTGAAAAATAATAATCGCGTGAATTTCCACCTGATGATGTGCTGTTCTTTTCATAATACAGCAAATATGTTGCGTCAGCATAAATTGAAGGCAGATTCCCTCCGTATGCCGATAAAACCCTTGCCTTGGCCTGTTCCACTGTTTCTAAGGCGGTTTTTATATCCCATCGTCTTTCTGTAAGCGTCTTTAGCCCTTCAATTTTATAATCAGGATCCGGAATTTCGGCGCCTTCTGTCAATTTTAAATCATCCTTTGCGCCTGTAATGGTTTTAAGCGCGAGCTTTGCGCGCGTCAGATTGTTTTGAAGCGTTTTCCGTTCGGCTTCCAGTTTGTATAATTCAGTGATAGTCCTTTGTACTTCGCTTTTGCGGCTGCGTCCTATTGCTGCCCTCCGGTTTAATTCGTTTAACGTCCTTTTATAAAGATTTATAATTTCCTCACCGGTTTTAATGCTTTTTTCGATTTGAATAACATTGTAGAAACTTGAGGAAACATCCAGAAGCAGTTGTAAAATATTATTATTTAAATTATATTTTTTAATTTTAATGTCAGATAGCGATGCCTTGAAGGCGGAAAATTCTTCCAGCCCGGTCATTATCGGCTGTCTGGCATAAAGAGCTATAGTGTCGCGCTGGCTACTGGAGCCTAATTTGTATTTTTCCGCGAAATATTTGTTGGCGCGAAGATAGACTTTTGGCAGGAATGCTCCATAGGCTTGCTGACGTTTAGCTTCGGACTGAATTGAACTTTCACCTTCAATCGCGAGTCTTTCGGTATTTTTTACGGCAAGGGCATATACGTCAAATAAAGTAACCGCTTTCTTTTGTGAAGCAGTAACCGCATCGTTATCTGAAATGCCGCTCGCTTCGGTAATCATTTTTTTTACATCATCATCAACAGCAAATGCATTTATATTTAATAAAAGATAAGCAATAACAAAAATAGATAACCTGAACTTTGATAGTATTTCTAATATCATAATATGCTTTGCGGTCGATCAATTATTTAAAATTAAGGTCAGATATTAAACCGATTATTTTGTATCACAACAACTTTTCTTTTTAATTATATATTTTCACCAGATTGAAAAGTGCTTGAAGGATTTTAAGCGTTATTTATTCTGTTGGGTTGCGCATACTTTTATGAAAAACAGATATAAATAAGGTTTTAGATAATTAAATGAACATACTTTTTGATAATATTATTGTTAAAGGCGGATGGCTTATGGTACCCATTATTCTGGGTTCCATACTTGCTCTGTGTATTACTATTGAACGCGGTATATTTTTTTGGAGAAACAAGTTAAATGTAAAAGAATTTACGGATGATATTTTCTTCCTTGTTGAAAAAGGCGAAATTGAGCGCGCTATTGAGCAATGTAAACGAGTCAGCCATCCTATAGGCGCTGTTTTCAGCACCGGACTTGAGCAGATAGAGAATGAAATAACCGAAGTTGAACGCGCTATGGAACGCGAAGGGAGCAGGCAGGTCGGCATTCTTGAAAAGAATTTTAATTATCTTCTGTCAATAGTCGGCCTGGAGCCGATGCTTGGATTTCTTGGTACAATTATAGGGCTGATACAGGCTTTCATGGCATGGGAAAAATTTTCCACAACAGTTACCGTTGACCGGCTGGCGGCAGGTATTTACCAGGCGATGATCACTACTGCGGCCGGGCTCATTGTGGCAATACCGTTTTATATAGTGTATAATTTACTTACACATAAAGTCAACCTGATTACTCATGATTTAAACTATTACGGCGATAAAATGATAAGCATATTCAATAAAAGAAAAGGACATTCAAATGAAAATCAAAAGCCAGCGTAAACCGTTCTTTTCATTTGAATCGATTGCTATGACTGATATTATAATGAATATGTTTATATTTTTCTTTGTAAGTTTTAGTCTTCTGTATACGTTCAATCCTTATCAGGAGTCAAAAATAAAAGTAAATCTTCCGCGAGGCGCAACAAATGTACAGACTAAAGGCGAAACTCCGCTCGTCGTTTCGGTTACTTCTAAAAATGAAATCTTTATCGGAGCAAATAAAATATCACAGCAGGCATTGCTGAAGGAGCTGTCCTCGTATTCGAAGACAGCAAAACAAAGCGGTCTCATTGTTAAGGCGGACAGGCAGGCTTCAGTAGATTATTTTGTTAAAGTTCTGGATGCTGCCAAGCAGGCAGGTATTGACAAGCTCGGAGTTTCGATAGAACTTCAGGGGAAAAATTAAAAATATTACAGGAATTTAAAATGGTATTGATAATATTTATTTATATCATATTCTTTTCAGCAGCTCCGCTTTTCTCGGATGAAATTAAATCAACTCAAATAGCCAGGCAGGCTACAGTGCGGATAACGAAGACATATATTGAGCCTAATTATTGTGTGCCATGGAAAATGAAAAATTATAATACTGCCGTAGGCTCCGGCGCCATTATAAAAGGCAAGCTGATCCTCACTAACGCGCATGTCATTTCCGATGCAACCTTTATACAGGTACAGAAGGAAAACGACCCGGTGAACTATGAAGCAGAAGTTTTGTACGTGGGGCATGACTGCGATCTGGCATTGCTAAAGGTTAAGGATAAAAATTTTTTTGAAGGCACAATAAGCCTTGAACTGGGGGGCATACCCGATCTTAAAAGCATAGTCGCTACTTACGGATATCCTGTAGGTGGAGAGCGCATCTCGATTACCGAAGGAGTGGTGTCAAGGATAGAGATAGGCCTGTATTCCCACAGCAAGAAAGCGACCCTGCTCATGATTCAGACAGATGCGGCTATTAACGCCGGCAACAGCGGCGGGCCGGTTATGCAGGAAGGCCGCATCGCCGGGATCGCCTTCCAGGCAATGGCAGATTCCAGCAATATAGGTTACATGATCCCGACTCCCATTATACAGCACTTTCTTGATGATACCAAAGACGGGAAATACGACGGTTTTCCGGATATCGGAATATTTACCGATACTTTAATAAATGCCGCTTACAGGGAATATCTCGGTATGGATAAAAACCAGACAGGGATTATAGTGACACATGTGATAAAAAATTTAAACACTGAAAATAAACTTAAAGAAGGCGATGTACTTTTAAGCATTGACGGAAATAAAATAGCCAATGACGGCACTATTTCGTACAGAAACGGAAGGATACTATATTCGATAATTGTTGATCAAAAGCAGGTCGGTTCTGTCGTAAACATGGAAATATTAAGGGACAAACGCTTAATGAAAGTCCCTGTTGCCGCGGGCCAGGTTGTTGCGCGAATTCCCTGGTATGACGAATTTGAAACTCTCCCCAGGTATTATATCTTCGGAGGCATTGTATTTCAGCCGTTGAACAGGGAGTTCCTGGAATGCTGGGACAAGTGGTGGTTCAAGGCAGACCGCCGCATGCTTTATAATTTTTTTTATTCGGACAAAGATAAAATTCATTCCGAAAGATCCGAATTCATTATTATTAACCATGTGCTTCCGGACTCGGTAAATACGTATATATCAGATATTCATGATCTCATAGTCGACAGGATAAACAGTAAAAAAATAACAAAACTTGAAGATGTTATTGAAGCATTCAAAACGCCTGCCGGGCTATATCATATCATAGAAGTTGAAGGGTATAATAAACCCATAATCATAAGCGCATCCGGGATTGAAGACACTAATTTACGCATATTAAAAAAGTACGAGATACCATCGGACAGAAGACTGGGATCCAAATGAAAAATAAAATTATTTTAATAACATTATTAATTTTTATCTTTTCCGGCACAGGTACGGATGCGAAAACCGAAAAGTTCGCAAAAAATGTTGTAACAATTACTGTTGCCAGCCAGAGATACGATTATAACGCACCGTGGCAGAAACTTGCTGTACAGAGAGAAGTAATAAGCGGAATTGTATTAAAGGGCAACAGAATTCTGACTCTTTCGTATAAACTGGCCGATCACGTTCTTGTCGAAGTATCAAAGTTCGGGGCCTATCATAAATATCCTGCAAAAGTCATTTTAAAGGATTATCACTGCGGCCTGGCTTTATTGACTGTGCCTGATGTTTCATTTTTTAAGGACTTAACCCCTGTTGAATTTAATTCGGAAGGCATTTCAAAAGAAACAAAATTATCGATAGTCAGGTGGGACAGTAACGGCATACTTAAAGAACATTCGGCTGATTACCAGAAATCCGCTGTTGAATTTTTCGAGTCTTCCGGAGCAGTGCTGATACATCAGATTACTTCCGAGATCGACTCCGGCGGGAAAGGCGAGCCGGTCTTTGTTGACGGCGCCCTTTCCGGGATTACGTCATGGTATTATCCGAATACGAAAACACTTAAAGCAATCGATATAGATGTCGTAGCGCGTATGTTGAAGGATTTTGACAGCGGGAATTATAAGGGTATGCCGAATTTTTTTGTTGAAGACGCGGCGCTGGAAAACGATGAAAATTTACGCAATATACTCGGGATGGAATCCGAGGACAATGGCATTCTAATAAACAATGTCCCTCCGCAAACCAGCGGGAGCGATATTTTAAAGAAAGGGGATGTGATTTTAAATATTGACGGCACTGATCTTGACGATAACGGAATGTATGTCTCTGAAAAATACGGCAAACTTGCTTATTACGGACTTATATATCTTAACCATTTTGTCGGAGATAATGTGAAAATGAACATTATCCGTAATCGAAAGAAAATGGAGATCAGCTTTGCGTTAAAGCCGTTTTCCGAAGACTGTTTTCTTATTCCGACAATCAGCAACGGCAATCCTCCCAGGTTTTATATTATAGGCGGGCTGGTATTCCAGGAGCTGTCAAGAGATTATCTGCAGACATGGGGCAAGGAATGGATAAGCACTGTGGATAAAAGACTTATGTATTATTATGATAATTTTACGAAATATCCGACTCCTGACTTAAAAAGAATTGTCATTTTAAGCCTTGTGTTGCCTTCTTCCGTTAATACCGGGTATCATAATTACAGGCACATGATTCTGCATGATGTAAACGGACAAAAGATTAAAGACATCAATCATGTTAAAAACATAATCGATAAATCCGGCGAAAAATTTTTAAATTTCAGCTTTATCGGTGGGTCGTCTGTAATTCTTGACTGCAATGAAGCAAAGAAAAGCAATGCGGAAATTATACAGAAATATAAAATTCAGAGTCAGTATTATCTGGGAGAAATTAAATAGCAGACGAATTAGAATACCTGCAAAGTTATAATTTATGAGAGCGCTAAACATCGAGACAATAAATCATTAATTTTCCAGCCGCTAATGCTTACATCCTGTAAGAAGCGGCATACGGCAACATCCTGTTGCCTGAAAATTAATGATTTATTGTCTCGATATTTACAACGCATTTTCACTTATAATAACATCGCTTCTATGGTATTTGCACCGGATTGCCTGGCTCGCTCACCTCTATAATCTGATATTGTGTTCCATCCCACAAACACAAATAAGACCGCATTGTAAACCAATTCCCGGAAATCAAATTAGTCGGTAAAAGCACTTTTGCCAGGGTATATATATTTGAATTATAATCGATAGTAGCCGGAGCGGTTTTACTCGTAAACAATATCGCTATCCGGGCATTAATCCCGTCCGCCGGATTATATGGCAAAGTGCTCTCGCCATTTGCCAGTCCCAATACATAGTCTGCATCTGTTCTATTTGTCATTTGTAAAACAATTGCTTGATCTGCATCAATAAAAATAAAAAATCCTCCGAATTTGGTATTGGCATTGTTTGCTGAGCGGAATAATAATAAATAATCGTCAATATATGCTCCGCCGTGATTTCCTGCTGTTAGCTTAACAAGATTAATGTCCATGGGAGGATTAGCAGGGTAGTATATTATTTCTTCAGGTGTATCGCATGAAATAGAAAGAATAAAAATAAAGAGAATATATGTAAGCTTTTTCATATTATTTAACAAAAGTAATGGATAAATTATCGTTGCTCGCTGCATCTACGGTAACATGCAAAAGCTGATGATATGAGCACATCAGCACATAGTATGTGGTACCGTTCACAAACGTGCATGGCAAGGCCGAATTGTCGCTGCACCAGTATTGTCTTACTTTAATAGTCCGCAGCAGAGCCGGGTTATAATCGTCCGGGCTTAAAGGGTAAGACGGCACTGCGGAAGCGCAGTCGGGTTCATCGACCTCTACCGCTTTATATTCATATATATGGGTCCTCAGCAAAGGTTTGTCGGAAACATATACATTATATCCCTGAAAATAGTATTCTTTGTTATAGCCCCGGAAGTTTATATAAATATGTTCCGTATCACCTGCCTTCTGCTCAAGGCTTACAATAACAGGAGGAACAAGATAGTCGAACGCATCTTCGGGCACATCAAATGCGCAGGAAGCTGTGAAGAGAAAAAAAGCCAGAGTTATATACTTTAGAATATAATTCATAATTGTTTGTGTAACTTGTTAAGTTCCTATTTCCTGTAAAGAAAAAGGCAGGCTGATTATTTACAGTCCTGTCCGGGGTCCATCCGGCTGCGTTACCGCGCAACCGGAGCAATCGTTTGCCGGATTTTCTACTTCAGTTTAAACTTTTTCTTTAATTTTTCCGACGCCTTATCTTTTGCTTTATCCGCTGCTTCTTTTGTTTCTTCTTTTGCTTTTTCCTTAACCTGGTCTTTTACAACGTCCTTTACGTCCCCGGAAGATCCTTTTACAATGTCGGATATTGAAGAGAGCTTAGGACTGATCAGCTTTGTTTTGGGATCGTTCAGTTTGCCTGTAACCTCAAATTTAAGCTCTACTTTGCTGTCTTTGTTTAGAATGCTTTTCATCGCAATGTCCGTAACGGTTTCGGCTTTTATATATTTGGCTGCCTTTGCGGGAATAGCTTTCTTAACGTTCTTCTCTACACCCGAACGTATGGACTTTTCATGTTTGTCCGCAAGCAGCATGTCCATATCGAGATCAACAGCTTTTGTGACTAAATGTGTCTGCCCGGCGTATGTGAGCGCATAATCGTCCGTAGGTATTTTCCCTTCTTTCAGTTTTACGAGATTGTTCTTGTACCATACGTTTACATAAGCATCTTTCCATTTAATATCTTTCTTTAGAAATTCAAGCTTTCCGCAGTATTTATCCAACTGTTCAACGGATTTAATTTTTTCAAATATCTGCAATCCTGTCATGGTTCCGTAAGGGAGCCCCATCTTTAGATCTATTTCCGGATTAAGTATTCTTGTCTTTTTATCAAACGGAATGACAGTTCCTTTAATATCAAAGCCGATATCGAAAGATTTTACAGAGCCTGTCTTTACTTCTCCGATGGTCTTTACTCCCATTGTTACAGTCAGGCCGACGGAGTCTTTATTTGCCAGATCTTTCGGGTCTATTTTTATTGAGTGAACAAGAGCAGTTAAATTATATACCTGGAAAGTCTGTGCGAGCCCCTCGTCCACATACTTTACATTGCCTTTTTCCATCCCGATTTTGCCGACGCTGATCTCAAGAGGCAGATCGTCCGCGGTGAATGGCTTGGATGCTTCCTTTGTTTTCTCCTTTTCCTCTTCTTTCTTTGCTCCGGGTTTCGGCTTTGTCAGGTCGTCAAAATTGAATACGCCTTTTTTATTTTTAACTATGTTAATAACAGGTTCGTAAATAACAAGTTCGTCAAGGACTACTTTCCCGCTAAAAAGTTTAATTAGCTTTATTTTAAAATTAAAGGCTTTCATTCCTGCGAACAGGTCTTTGTCCGGAACAGGCTTATTTTTCAGCAATTCCAGTTCTTTCTTTGTCTTAAAGTTGGATATTCTCACATCCCGGACTTCTATACCGGATGCCACTGCGAAAACGCCAACGCTCAGTTTCTTGATTGTAACATGCCTGTTGAGCGCATTTTCCATCTGCGACGCTACCATTTTTTCGTCAACTAAAAGCATTAAAACAACGCTGGCTGCAATTATTAAAACTATAATAGCACCAATAACTATGCCGAACCATTTTAGAATTTTTTTAATCATTTTAAAATCTCCGTCAAAAAAATTATAAATACCCCGAAATAAAAAAATTAATCAAAGCTTAATAAATTTATTACAGTAAATTGAATATTTTAAAAAAATGCAAGGATTTTATTATGTGTGATTTGTTAATAAATAGTGTCTAGACCGGATAAATTCAAAATGATTTTACCACAGAGGCACGGAGTCATAGTGAAGACAAATTAATTATTCCTATAATAAAAACAAAGAAAAAACTCAGTGTCTCTGTGACTCTGTGGCAAAATTTAAAATACTTTTCAATTCAAATTCATACGGTCTGGGCACGAGTACTAAAAGAGTTCCCTGATAAACTATATCGAGTTACCAGACTATGCCTGCGGATAAGCCGAGGGAAAAGCCTGCTTCCATATAATATACGGCAAACGGGATGTCTATTTTAACAACGCTTAAGTTAAGCCCTATGCCTGCAGTTACTTTGGGATTTATAGTAGTCGGCTTCTTTTCTTTAGTGCCGCCTTCTATAGTGATGAACCCCGGTTGACTGAGCTCAGAAGCTGTATAATCAGTTGTAACAGGTCCGGCAGCTTGTAATTTAATTTCCGAAGAACCAAAGTTAAAATCAACTCCTGTGCCAAGCGAAATATTAAGGACGCTGAAAAAAACAAATGCAGTGGAAATATCCACGGGTACCGTAATTGTTTCGGAAATAGTTTGAATTTTAAATGATGGATCTATTGTTAAAGTATAAGTAGTATCAACAGTTTCTTGAATTGTTGATTTAAGTATTTTAATTGCATTTTCGGTTTTACTATAATAAAAGCCTGCTCCTATTGCGAGTCCTCTCCATTTGAAAAGCCCCGGAATTTTGCGCGGCCAGAATATGATCTGGTTTACTCCGGCGCCAAGAAGCAGTTCCTTATATGAAAAGCCTTCCATTTCGCTGTTAATATTTTCAAAATTGATAGCGACCTGGCCGTATTTTAAATTTATATAAAGCCCGGGGAAAATAAAGCCCGCGTTTACTCCTGCGTTTACTGTTGCTATCCCCGCGCCTACACCAAGATACGCGTCGCCATCCCTTTCGATCTTATAGCGCATGTCTGTAACATAATCCTTATTGTATGCGAACGCAGGAACCTGAAGGCTGACCATCGCACCTGTCATTAAAGCGAACAGAGAATAATCCTGATAACCTTCAAGTGTGGCAACATTTGTAGAATACGTATTAGCATTTGCAAAACCCTTTGCGAGTTTTTCCTGATTATCATATTTGTCCAACTCAGCCTTAACATTAGCAAGCATTGTATTCCAGACACCGCTTATTGCAATGTTAAGAGTTCCCGCGCCAACATATTGTGGATATTGGCCTCCTACCGTTACTGCTCCGGCATTTGTCGCCAGAAGGCAGGCTATGGTTAATCCCGCTAAAGCCCCGAGCAGACTTTTCATAAATTACCCCGGATGAATAATTATTTATATTTTCAGGTGTATAAATACGTATTTTTCTTTTTAGAAATAAATCTTTATAAGATAACAATTTTTTGGTGAATAATCAAGGAATAGAAAGAGAAAATTATAATTCAAGCAGAATTTTTTTGGTCACTTTCCCGTTAGGATTATAAAAGAGATATAGGGATGGATTTGCGGATTTTAATGAGCCTCCGGGTCGCTTAGGAGAGCCTCGGAGGTGGTCGGGAGCGTCTCCGAGGCTCTCCGGAATGTTAATTGCCACTAAAGAGTGTCTCCGAGTCACTCCGGAGTGTGATTTTCACACTAAAGAGTGTGTCCGAGACACTTCGGAGTGTGAATTTGCCATTAAAGAGCGTCTCCGAGACACTCCGGAGTGTGATTTTCTCTCTAAAGAGTGTTTCCGGGACACTCTTTAGAGCCTTTTTGCTCTAAATTAGCCCTTTACCACACAACGCCCGCAGTTAAACCGACTGCGAATGCGTTATCGAACGGGTAGATTATTACAGGAACGTCTATCTTTACTGCCCAGATGTTTAAGCCAACGCCTGTTGTAATTCGTTCGCGTACCCAGGATGGCTTCTTGTTTTTTGTAGTTGCATCGACTGTATAATTACCCGGTGTAACAGTAGGAGCTCCAGCTCCACTTAAATTAGCAGAGACACTTCCATCTGATTCTAATTTTATATCTGTTGATCCAAAGTTTAAGTCAACACCTAGACCGAGATTAAAATTAAGCGCCCATAACACTCGTACAGATGTTGTTACGTCAAAAGGAATGGAGTATGTATGCGATTCAACCCCAATAAGAAAAGAGGGATTTAAAACTACATTTCCTGTGATTGGTCCTACCGGAGTAATATCTTCCTGAATAGGATCCATATCGATTTTAAGATCAGTTTTATTATAACTATAAATAAAGCCAGTCCCAAATGATATTCCACGCCATTTAAATAATCCTGCCAAAAATGAAGTTGTTTTAATCCAGGAATAATTAGCTCCAATGCCAACTAAAGTAGTTTTTGTAGATAGGCCATCAACCAGAGAACTATTTGAAAAATAACCGAATTTCGCATTTAAATAAAGATTGGGATAGATAAATCCTGCGTTAATGCCAACATTTAACAATGCAAGGCTTGCGCCAACCCCTGCGTATAAGTCACCATCTTTTTCAACTTTTTTATCTAAGTTTTCGTAATAATCTTTATCATGACTAGGAAGTTGAGCACCTACCATTGCGCCTGCTGTAACTGCAAATAATTTATAATCCTGGTACCCCTGAAGAGTACCAGCTTGCCCTGCATAAGCGTTTGCGTTTGCGAATCCTTTTGCTAAATCAGGCAGGTCGCTGTATTTAAATAATTCATTATATGCTCTATCTATTGCGTCATTGAATTGTAGTTGTAACTCATCATTAACAGTTGTATTACTTGTAGTTGGTGGGTTACCGCCTACTGTTAAACCGCCTCCACTTACAGTATACGTATAAGCCTCTACTGTACTAATAGAAAACCAAAGAACCGAAATAACTATAAGAATCTTTACCAAACTCTTCATAAATTCCTCCTGTTTAATAAAATAAAACATCTTTCTATTATATAATTTATTGGCCTGATAATCAAATAATACAAGAAAAAAATTATAATATTACTTTACTTGTATTTATTTTATTATAACTTATGGGAAATATTTCAATAATTATTTTAAGTGCATTGTTAAATATCATCAGGAATAAAAGTTAAATAATGCTTAAATCGCTCTTTATTTCACTTCTGCCTGTACCGGTCTTTTATTTAATATATTATCGTCATTTTATCGGCTACTACCGCTCGGAAGGAAAAAAAGCTGCGTATCTTAAACATCTGGAAGCGTTTCTTTCCGGAGCGGCTGTCGCGCTCGCGATCGTTTTGTTTTCATCATACCTTGAAAAAATATTCCCATCCTCATCAATTATTTACGAAGCGTTCATAAAAGCCGCATTAATCGAGAAAGCCGGAGCCTTTGTGATTATTTTTATTATACAGAGGAATTATCCGGGCTTCAATATGCTCGAAGCTGTCGTATCCGGGATACTTGTTGGTACAGGCTTTTCCCTGGTCGAGAACGTTTTATACAGTCTTAATTACGGGAATTCCGTAATACTGCCTAGAGTTTTATTCTCTGCCCCTTTGCACATAACAACATGCGGATTAATAGGATATTTTACAGGCCTTTTTAATTTGAGTTCAACGGGATTATACCGTATCTCGAATATTTTAAAAGCGCTGATATTTCCTTTTATTTTACACGGACTGTATGATGTATTGCTCCTGAACGGCGGATCGGTATTATACCTGGTAGGTCCCATAATAATAGCAATTGCGGGAATACTGGAGCTTTATATTTCCTGGTCCAAGGTCGTTCCTTCGCGCGAAGCGCTTGCTCTGCAGAATCTCCGGTTTGAGGACTGGAAACTGAAACAAAGGCAGCCGCGCTACGAAAGATGGATACTTAATTCAATGGGAACTTCCTCCAGCGTTATTGTGCCGTTCTTTTCGCCTTACCGCGGAAAGCTGCTTTGGACTTTTGTGATCATCTTTTTTGCCGCAGGCGGAATATTCTTTCCGCTAAGGCACGAGATTGCGGGGCTGATAGGCAACCTTAAACCGGAGGAGGAAATACTGATCGCATCCATATTTCCCGTTTCAATAGGATTTATTCTGTCTATTGTCGGAAGCGTAAACTCAAAATTTTTTACCAGCAGCGTTGTGAGCCTTCCGGTTATTTTTGATGTTGTGATGCGGGATAAAGATTCCGAGCAGTATTTTGCTACTTTTGATATCACGCATGCAAATGCTTTTTTAATAACATTTGAACCAATAAATTTCGCTAATGGTGCCGAACTATATTTCGAAATGCCCGGTTTAAAATCGATAAACATAAAATTTAAAGTTATCTGGGAGAATCATCATAATAAAGAAGGAGAACCGGCCGGTTCTATTATTGAGATTTTAGATCCGGGGATAAAATTTTATTTATTTCTTATAAGATATTATCTTTTCAGGTTTAGAAAGGGTATAGTCTATAATCTTAAGCTTCCGGGGTTCCAGGCAATACGGCGGCTGTTCCTGCATCCATCCACAGTAATGCAGAGGGAAATAATTTACAGGCCAGGTACAAGGGTATTCAGCCAGGGCGATGAAGTAAACACGTTTTATTACATAAAAAAAGGTAAGGTGGATATATACAAGGAACTTGTCTCAGGTAAAAGGATACATATTGACACAATGGAGGCAGGGCAGATCTTTAATGAAATGGCCCTCCTTGGAGACAAGCGCAGATCCGTTACCGCAGAATGTCAGACAGTGTGCATACTTGCGGAAGCGGACGTGGATAACCTGGAAGCCCTTATACGGTACAATCCGGACTTTGCCTGCGCCCTTGTAAAAAAACTGGCGCAGCGGGCTGACCAGACCCAGGAGTATTTAACGCAGACAATAGAATATCTTCAGAGCCTTGTTGAGATCAATACAAGGAAATCCCAGAATGTATCGATCCTCCTTGCTTTAACGCTGGGCAATATTCCGCTTAAAGACAGAAAAAGCTTTGAATTTGAAGTAGATGCAGACGCAGTGTGCCGTGATTTAGATTTGAAGCCAGCAGAAATAATCGATTATATAAATTCTTCATTATCCTTTAGAGAAAATAATCAGAACATGATCAGCGCCGCCAAAGCCGCTCAACTGGAAAAGATGCTTTCCGAATACCAGGTAAAGCTGGTAAATAAAAATGAGAAGCCTGTATTAAGCTTCTCACTTAAAATTAAAAATTAATAATTATCTTTTCATTTTACCGCTTGCGCGCGTTTCCTGTTGTATGCGTAAAGACCTGCTAACGCAGCCAGTATTACAGTAAAAATCAAAACAATATAAGGAATATTATGCTTTGCCGCATACAGCAGGTAAGCAGTGAACCCCGGGCCGGCGAGATTAAGAAAATCCTGATAACGGGTCTGGGCTTCGGTGTCGTTCAGCGGACGATTCAGTATTTCAACCCTGTCTATTATTCCGTTAAACCCAAGGTCCCCCCACGGGCTGTAAGAGAATGCATGATTCAGTTGCGCTCCTATAACAAGCCCGCCTTCGCTGTTTTTTACTTCACCGACTGCCGTTTCCAGTGAAACGTCCTTAACGCCGTTAATATATATTGCCAGGTGAGTCGTATCCCATACCGCAAGTAAATGATACCATGTGTTCGTGTTAAGTTTTGTAATGCTGTCTATATAAGTATAATGATCCGCGTCCTGCTCTGTGTTGTGCACCAGGAATCGCAAAGTACCGTCAGTTCCGTTCAGTCCCCAGAACTGGAAGCTGTAAGTCTCGTCGCTAAAGTCGTTTAACACTCCCTTATGCACAATGCCTGCATAAGGACGGTGCGTAACAGCTTTCAGAACTACTTCTATGCTGCCGCCGCTTGCAAGTGTAAGGGCGTCGCTGTCCGGCTGGTAAATGTAATCCGTTAATCCGTTAAACTGAAGCGCAGTGCCGGTTACGCCCGGTACCTGGGTAGTGCCCTGAACAGTATAACTTCCATCAGAAGTATATTCAAAATTCCAGATACCGGTTATATCGCTTGCTTTTTCTGCTTTCACTGTGTAATCGCGGATTGATTCATTGTCTGCGGTTACTCTGTAAATTACGTCATTTGTAAAGTCATTCTGTGTAACACCGCTGGTTTGCTCAGTCCCGTTAACTTTTACGGAAACGCCTGTTGCAGCAAAAACAGCAATAAGATTTGTAAGATTTTTTGTTGAAGCGAATTTAACTGTAATAATGTTGGAGTTTTCGTCAATAATGCCTGTTTCGCCGTCCAGAGTAAATAAGGTCAGTGCCTTCGCGTCGCTTTTCGCGACTGTTACTGTAACAGTATAATCCTTTGCAGAGCCGTTTTCCGCAGTTACACGATAAATTTTCGAAGATGTAAAATCGTTGTGAGTGACGCCTGTTTCCTGAAGTCCGCTGTCAACAGTGACTGATTCGCCTAAGGACGTGAAATCAGCTACGAGGTCTGCTTTACCAGAACCGAACGGTAATACGCACTGTATGTCTGTTCCGCTGATAATTCCGGTTACGTCCGAGACGAGCGATGGATTATAGTCTTTTATAAAAGCGAAGTAAGTGATATCGTTCCGCGTGTCTTTTTCAACAGAAACAGTTACAGTATAAGTGCGGCTCGATCCGTCATCCGCGTTTACAGTATATATCACAGGATTTGTGAAATCGTTCTGGGTTACACCGGACGTTTGAGCGGAATTATTGGCTATGATCGATTTACCGATAAATGAGAAAGTTGCTTTTAATGAAGTCGCATCCGTATGCGGTGGAAGAGAAAGAACAATTGTACTTTTATCTTCGTCTATTGTCCCGGCTGTACCGTTGATGGAATAAGCAGTAATCTTTTTTTCGGTATTTTTTGCCTTTGTAACAATTATAGTATAATCACGCTTTGTATTGTCATCTGCAAAAACAGTGTAAGTTACGGAGCCGGTAAAATCATTCGTGGTTACCCCGCTTTCCTGGATGACGCCGTTAACTTCTATGTTACTGCTGTTGGTCACAAAATCGGCAATTAAAGCATCAACAGATGCCGCATACGGGACTTCAAGCGAAATTGTATTGTCCTTTATCTGGCCTGTAACATCGGTTTTTATCCCATAAGACTTGTTTTTATCACTGGTAAAAGTATAAGCTATTATTTCATTATTTGATCCGTTAAATCTGGGGGACTGGGATGATTTTGAAGAACCTCCGCAGTTTATCATCAATGGAAGAACTGCAGTACACAGGACAACATACAATAAATTTTTCATAATTTTTTCTCCGCAACGAATAAAAATTAATTCTATAATTTTATGGTTATATTATTATATTTCTATTTATTGTTTTTATTATCGACATTTAGATTAAGCATATTAAAATATAATTTTGTTGAAGATAATGCAATATCTGCAAGTCATCTTAAAATTAGTTTTATAATGTATTTCAGTTTAAAGTCAGCTATTTATATTAAATTATCATGAAGGCCAGATTGCGGAATCAATACTATTTGCTCAGATCATATATAAAAATATCTGAAAATTAAAAGCAGCAAAGGGCAGGGCGCCCTTTGCTGTTAAATACTATTTAAACACAAACCCGTTTCCGTCAAAATCTATTTTCACCTTATGTTCAGCTTCTATTTCGCCTTCAAGAAGCCTGACTGACAAAGGATTTAGAAGATATTTCTGGATCGCGCGTTTAAGCGGCCGCGCGCCGAACTGCGGGTCAAAACCGACTTCTACAAGATGTTCCAGGGCCTTTTTCGTAAGCTCAAGATTTATCCCTTTTTCTTTAAGCCTTTTACCTACATCGTTCAGCTGAAGCACTGTTATTTCTTTTATCTTTTCCTTATCAAGAGGATTAAAGATAATTATTTCATCTACCCTGTTTAAAAATTCAGGTTTAAAGTTCTGTTTAAGCTCAAGCTCAACGCCTTTTCGCCTTTCCTCCATTGGGATAGACTCATTGGCAATATAAGAAGTGCCAAGGTTCGATGTCATAACTATGAGCGTGTTCTTAAAATCGACAACGCGGCCTTTGGAGTCTGTAAGGCGTCCTTCATCGAGAATTTGCAAAAAGATGTTGAACACATCGTGATGTGCTTTCTCAATTTCGTCGAAAAGGATAACTGCGTACGGGCGCCTGCGGACAGCTTCCGTGAGCTGGCCTCCTTCGTCGTAACCGATATATCCCGGAGGTGCGCCAATCAGACGCGAAACAGCGTGCTTTTCCATATACTCCGACATATCTATCCTTACTATTGCCTTTTCATCGTTGAAAAGGAACTCTGCGACCGCTTTTGCAGTCTCGGTCTTCCCTACGCCGGTAGGCCCAAGGAATATAAACGAACCCATTGGACGGTTGGCATCCTGCAGACCCGACCTTGAGCGCCGTACAGCATCGGAGATAGCTGTTATTGCTTCGTCCTGGCCCACAACGCGAGCTTTAATGATCTTTTCCATTTGAAGGACTTTTGCTTTCTCGCCTTCCAGCATTTTTGTAACAGGAATGCCTGTCCATCTGGATACTACTGCGGCAATTTCCTGTTCTGTTACTTCTTCTTTAAGCAGCTTTCTGTCTTTCTGTATTACAGCCAGCTTTTTGTTCATCTCTTCAACATTCTTTTCCAGGGTGATTATCTTGCCGTATCTCAGTTCTGCAACCAGGTTCAGGTTGCCTTCTCTTTCCGCTTTCTGCTCATCGAGCTTTAAGCGTTCGATCTCACCCTTTGCTTTTCTTATTTCGGAAATCACGTTTTTTTCATTCTGCCACTGGCCGACCAGGGAATTTTTCTTTTCATTAAGATTTGCAAGCTCCTCATCTATTTTACCAAGCCTTTCCTTTGAAGCCTTGTCTTTTTCTTTTTTTACAGCCTGCTTTTCAATTGAAAGCTGGCGTATCCTTCTCTCGATCTCATCAAGCTCCAGAGGCATTGAATCGATCTCCATTTTAATAAGCGAAGCTGACTCGTCAATAAGGTCTACGGCCTTATCCGGCAGAAACCGGTTTGTAATATACCTGTCCGAAAGCACTGCGGCAGCAACTACAGCAGAGTCGGAGATACGCACGCCGTGATGGACCTCGTACTTTTCCTTCAGGCCGCGAAGTATTGCGATTGTATCGTCCACAGTGGGTTCGCTTGTAAAGACAGGCTGAAATCTTCTTTCGAGAGCTTTATCTTTTTCTATATATTTCTGATATTCGTTAAGAGTTGTGGCACCTATGCAGCGCAATGTACCGCGCGCGAGGGCCGGTTTAAGCATGTTGGACGCGTCTATAGCGCCTTCTGCAGCGCCTGCTCCTACCAGAGTATGCAGTTCATCAATAAACAAAATGATCTCGCCCTCGGAATTCTCAACTTCATCAACAACAGCTTTTAGCCTTTCTTCAAATTCTCCCCTGTACTTTGCTCCTGCAAGCAAAGATCCCATATCGAGTGCTACCAGTCTTTTGTTTTTAAGATTTTCGGGCACATCGCCTGTAACTATTCTTATCGCAAGACCTTCAACTATAGCTGTCTTTCCGACACCCGGTTCCCCAATCAGCACAGGATTATTTTTAGTTCTTCTTGTCAGCACCTGCATAATCCTTCTGATCTCTTCGCCGCGGCCTATGACCGGATCGAGTTTATTTATTCTGGCGAGCTTGGTCAGGTCTCTTGAATACTTTTCAAGCGGATCATATTTTTCTTCGGCATGTTCATCGACAGCTCTTTTGTTCCCGCGAATATCTTTTAATACTTTTAAAATGTTTTCCCTGATAAAACCATGACCGTTGAGTATCTTCTTTGCATTATTACTGCCTTTTGATGAAAGCGCAATAATCAAATGCTCAGTGCTCAAATATTCATCTTTCAATTTTACAGCTTCGTTCCATGCTTCGTTCAGCACTTCATCCAGTGAATGGGATAAAGCTGCTCCGCCAGGGCCGCCACCGGTCTGTCTTGGCAAATTAGATATAATTATATCGATTTCGTCATTAATATGATGAACAGATGCGCCTATCTTCTGGGCAATTGTTTCAAATATACCGCTTTCCTGCAAAATCAGGGCTTTTAACAGATGTTCAGGCTGTATTTCATGCTGATTATTCTCAGTTGCTATGCTTTGCGCTTTTTGAAGCACATCCTGAGTCTTTAATGTCAATTTATCCATACGCATATATATTTTTCTCCTGATCTAAATCATATTTAACATCATTAAATTGTACTTTGCAAGAAATTTAATGATTTATCTTCTATCAAATATTGGCACTCTCTTAAATAGAGTGCTAATTATTCTTATTATTATCATAATAAATAATTTTATAATAGTCAATAACTGACATAATAAAGAACCAAATAAAACAGCAAAACAATTGTGTAATAAAAATATTTTTGTTGAAAATAATAAAATAATAATGCTAATGGACTCTGCAATTTATATATTTAATTGTGAATACTAAACTGGTAAGATAAATGAAAAAAATTGACGAATATCATGAATTAATAATGATGCACCCGATTGAGCTGAAAGGTGATTATAAATCCAAAAGAATCTGGATAAATGATAAGGAATTAATTCCGGAATTCAGCCGGAAATTATATAATCATTCAGGGGATGGTTTTGACTGGGCTCATTCAGGGAGTGGGGCAGCCCAGCTTGCGCTCGCTGTTCTGTTTGAGTTGACAAATAATAAAAAAATTTCCATGATTCTGCACCATGTATTTAAAAACGATTACGTTAAAAATTTACCGCCGTCGGATTTTAAAATTAAAATAAATATGGGGAACTGGTTTATTAAACAACTCAGTAAAAATTATATGTTCCCTGAATAACGAATTTTATTTTATTTAGTTATTGTCCCTCGCGGATATCATATTCTCTTCTCAGGATTTCTATCTTATCGGCTTTAACGTCAATGAACCATACAGGCGGTGTTAAAAGACCGCTGCTTGTATACTTGTCAGGATTTTTTATTATAGTACTTAAATCTGTCTTTATTAATTCTGGCAGAAATTCGCTGCCGAACCCGGTTACAAATAAATCCGGATCAAAGGCAATGCCGTAAGGTTCATTGGCGCTTTTTTTAATAGTAACTCCAAGCGGAAAAGAAGTTTTATTTAATTCATTATTTTTAATAATATTCAGGTCATTATCGGTTTTAATTTGAATCCATAACGAAATATTTCCGCCGGTTATAAGCGCTTTGGCAATCGGTTTTTTATATTGAATCTTGCCAAAAGCACCGGAAAAATCGTTTCCGATCTGATGCATAATCGAAGCAATATTATTTTCGGGAGTTGAGGAATTTATTATTTTTGTTTGAGTTATTACAGGATAATACTTGGATAAATTATAAGGATTTATATTATATTTTTTGTCATCGTAAAGAATTTCATTTAAAAATGATTTTGGCTTTTCAATGGAAGAAAATTTATTTTTTTTATCTTCGAATAAACCGTTCTTCCATGCATCATCGTAAACCAGGCTATGAAATATTCTGCCTCCCTGAAAAAAAATATCAATAGCATCGCCTTTCTCGTTAAATAAACTCTGATGATATGATGTCTCGCTGTACTGTCCTGAACCGGCAGATGCAAACTGCTTTAAAGCTGCGGCTGAATCCTCCTTAAGCAATCCAAGCGAAACAGTATAAACGGCTATTCTTTTTAATTTTGCGTTCAGTGCATATTGCTCAAAAAATTTTCCCTCTATTTTATCTGAGTTTGATATTATGATCAATAATTTTTCGGATTTCAATCTCCAGGGATAATTCTTCACTGAATAGCTCAAAGCTTTTTCAAAGCTTTTCAGGGAATTGTTGCCTGCCGGAATGACCTTATCCAGTTTCTCACTTATTGCAATATACGATCTTAAACCCGATAATTTATTTAAATCGGGAAACTTGTCAGAAAACGGTATAATACTGATTTCGGTATCCAGGTTCCAGTTTTCTGAAACTGTATTTGCAAAGTCTTTAATTCCGTTCTTAACAGAGTCCCATTCTTCAGATATTTTATAAGAGAGATCGGTTACTATTACCGAATCGATTTGCCTGTCAACCGGCGTTCTTTTTTTTGCAGAAAAAGCAAAAAAAATTTCCTTTGTCTCTTCGCCTGCAAGTTTAAATAAGCTCCTGGAAGAAACATGGCTTTTTGATATGATTTTCTTTTTTTTTAGAGAATACAGAATACTATCGGAAGTATACGTGCCTTTCCTTTTCGCAAGCGTACCGACTAAAATATAATCGGCATTTCCCATAGTACCGGTTTTTATAATATCGTTTTCAGTAATAGTTCTCTGGGAATTAAGCGAATTTTTTTTCAGCAGGCCGTCAACTTTAGCATGAGATATTATGGATATTCTTTTTGTAAGCCCAGCAGCAAGTGAAACAAGTTTAGCATATTCTTTTCCTGTTTCTATAGTAAAACTATCGGTTGGATTATCTATCTTATATGGGATTACAGCTGTTTCCTGCTGTGCGTTTAAATTTGCCGCAGGAGATATCATTAATGTTATTACTATAATTATATAATAAAATCTCATACTATACTCTGTCATTTTATCCTTACTAAGAATTTATGTCTTATGCCATTTAAACAGTAATGAACCGCTGATTAAAAATACGGCAGACATAATTATCAATATAATTATATTATAGCGTATTTCGTAAAGACCAAGTCCGTCATTCATAATTTTCCTTGCACCGTCAACTAGATGGGTTAGGGGAAAAAACTTTGATATCTTTACTATTATCGGATTGGATCCCTCAAGAGAAAACCACACTTGCGAAAAAATCATCATAGGCCAGGTAATTATATTAAGCAGGCCGTCTGCCAGCTCTTCGCTGCTGCTTCTGGATGCTACAAGCAGCCCTAGAGAAATCATGCTGAAGCCTCCAAGCGCAAATATTAAAAACAGGTTTAAAAACGACCCGCGTGTCTCAAACTTATAAACCAGCGAACATCCGGTAAATACTGTGGATGTAGTTACAAGCATTACCAGCATTCTCGAAAGCACCTGTGCCGTTAAAAATTCAAAAGGCCTGGTAGGTGTTACGCTTATTCTTTTCAGGACACCGTTCTTTCTGTAACGGACTACAACGAATCCGACACCAAACAGGCAATTGAACATCATATTCAAACCCAGAATACCGGGAAACAACCATTCAATATAAGCTATCTTTATGCCTGTTATTATTTGTCGCTTATAACCATCTTTTGTATTTAACCTGCCTGAGTGAAGAAGGGTTTCCAGTATATATCCTTTTGCTGACGATGAACTTACCCAGTATTCTTTCGAGTCGGTACTTATTAGAATGTCTACATGATGATGTTTAAGTTTATCAAGGCCTTCGTTTGCTGAATTAAAATTGATGAAGTTAATATATTTGATTGTTTTAAAGGAAGCAAACTGGCCATCTGTAATTATTTTAGTATTGTCTGCATTAATAACGCCGACCTTGTAAAGCGTTTGTGTATCCTCGTTAAATGAAAAGCTGAGAGCTGCTATTATAAAAAAAGGAAATATCAGATTCCACAGGAATGCGGATTTATCCCTGTAGAATTCTTTATTCCTGGCAACAAAAAGAGTCCAAATTCTTTTCCATATCATAAATATTACTCACGTAGTTTTTTCCCGGTTAACTGAATGAACAAATCTTCCAGATTTTGAGATCTGACTGTCAGGCTTGAAAGATCAATTCCATTAGTTATAAGCATTTCAATGCATTTATTAATATTATCAGTATGTATTTCTATCTTATCCTGGATTTTTTCCCATTTCCATGGAATATTATCAAGTTTTTGTTTGTCGATTTCACCGCGCAGTATTACTAGATGGCCGTTGTTTCCTTTATGTATAAGCTCTTCCGGCGACCCCAGTGCAATAATTTTACCGAGATCCATAATCGCAATCCTGTCGCATAAAAGTTCAGCTTCTTCCATGTAATGCGTAGTAAGTATTATTGTCTTTTTATTTGCTTTTATGCCACTTACTACATCCCATAAATGGCGCCTTGCCTGAGGATCCAGGCCCGTAGTAGGCTCATCAAGAAAAATAAGTTCGGGATCATTGGCCAGTGCAATTGCCAGGAAAAGGCGTTGTCTTTGGCCACCAGATATCTTTTTGTTATCCCTGTCGGATATATCCTGCAATTCGCACATTTCGATTAATTTATCCAATGACAGGCCGTGAGAATAAAGGTTTCTGAATGTCTGGAGTACTTCCTTTACAGTTAGAGATTCAGGGAGTTGGGTATTCTGAAATTGTATGCCTACTTCATTGCGAAAATTTGTTTTTCTCTGTTTGCCCTTGTAATATATCTCTCCTGATGTCTGGAGCAATATTCCTTCGATTATTTCTATTAAGGTGGTTTTACCTGCACCGTTAGGCCCCAGCAAACCGAAGCATTCTCCTTCCTTTATTGAAAGGCTAACGCCGTCTACAGCTCTGACCTGCGGATAATCTTTTACAATATTTTGTATTTCCAGAATAGGATTCATTTTATAGTCTCTATATTTAGCCGGTTAAAAATGCGGATTGTAATTTATAATAATAACGGCTAAAGAAATGATAATCATTTGAATATTGTCAATAGTATTAAAATAAAATCTTGATGAAAAAATTATATCAAATAAGTTTGTTTAATTAAGAGGCAGTGCAATTGTAAAAACTGTTCCTTCGCCTGGTTTGCTTCGAACGTTTATTGTGCCTTTATGCTTCTCTACTACAGTTTTAACGTATGCAAGGCCTACACCATAACCTTTTTTATTTGCGGACATTTTTCCGCGGTTAAAAGGTGCAAATATATTAGGTAAATCATCTTCAGGAATTCCCGGGCCGGTATCTTTAATTTCAATCTTTATTAAATTCTCTTCCTGATAAGCAATGATATCAATTATGCAATTTTTATCTGAAAATTTAATAGCGTTATCAAGAAGATTGGTTATTACCCTGTTTAACCGTAAGCCGTCGCCGGTTATATCGCCCATATATGAACAGGTCAGGTTCATTCTTATCCCGTGTTCTTTTGCCTTAACGGAATAGATATTATACAGGTAATCAAGAATTCTACACGGATTAATTGTCTGAAAGTTGAGTAAAATAAATCCGTGCTGCATCAGTGAAAATTCCAGAAATTCGTCTATAAGAGAGTTAAGTTTCTCTCCCTCGTTATTTATTACATTTAAATATTCATGTTTTTTATTATCATCCAGATCGTTCCATTTTTTTATTAATCGATTCGAAAAAAGCTGAATTGTCAAAAGAGGAGATTTCATGTCGTGTGCTATCATGCTTACAATATTTTTATTTTCATGCTGTAAATTTGTTATTTCTGTTATATCAACTCCGATTGAGACAATGTTTGCAACCTCTCCATTTTCATTCAGTAAACCCGAGTTTGACCATGAAATAAGCCTGAATGAACCATCCTTCATTTTCCAGAAATTTTCATGTTGTTCGGGGAAATTACCGTTTTTAATATTATTAAATATTTTTTTTATAGCATCCAGTCTGTCTTCTTTGATGAAGATATCCCAGAAAAGACTGCCTTTTACTTCATCAAGAACATATCCGGTTATCTTCTGGCATGTCTTGTTAAACAGCACTATTCGTCCGCTATTATCGAGAACAATAATCAGAACATCCGCAGTGTCTATTACAGCTCGGATAAAATCTATCTCCTGTATGCACTGGGTATTTTGTTCGTTAAGATCTTTAAATATAAGATTGAACGGATTTTTTAATGCTGAGGAAATTAATGCATTATAAAACAGATAGTAGGATATTATGGCAAATAAATGACCGGCGAAATTGGCTGTGCCATAAACCGACGTGTATTTGGTAAAAGACAGCTCGGAAAAAATTTTTAAAATAATAGCGAACAATATAAGATTTAAAACTTTTTTATCAAAATATTTTCTTTTTAGTTCAAGTGTTAATACAGATAACAGAAAGATAAGGGATATTATATATTCACTATATATTTTAAAATTTGTTAAACCGGTTGCTTCAGTGTAACAGACCGGAAAGTTTTTCCAGATAAATATGGAAGCAATTATTAAAATTGTGATTAATGAATATATAATAATAACAAAACCCTGTGTGATTTTTCTATTTATAAAATACGGAGCTATAAGAAGAGTTAAGCATTCAATATACCTTGCGGATATCCAGAGCTGTGTTGCGAGATTAGCGCCCGGATAATCAGTAAAAATATTCATTCCTTTAAACGCCAGTGTATGAAGCAGTTGAACAAGTGCAATGAATATAAAAGCATAACCCAGGAATAAAATGTAATTATTGGATATTCTATTTCGTAAATTCCATGTAATAGTAAAAATACAGCAAACTACTATTATGCCGAAAATTTCCGCTAGCGAATGGAATAGAAGATAATTTTCAACACTAACAAGGTAAAGGATTTTTAAAGTAACAAAAAAAGATAAAATATATAATATATTTTTATAATTTAAAGTAAATAAATTATTGATTTTATTTTTTCGATTCATTATAATACTAAGGTTGAGTTGGGTAACTTCAAATTTTTTTAATAATTATGAATCTGTTTATCAGACTTGTTGCAAAACCGGTTTTGATTATAACTCAATAAATATAACAATTCAACTGAATTATGCAACAAATCTATTATTGATTGATAGAATACTCTAAATATTTTTATAACATCATCCATTAATAATAACTCATAAATGTCATGGATTGACATATATGGTTAAAATATTTTAAGATTACATTAAATTTAAAATAATAAATATAAATTTCAAGGAGAATTCTATGAATATTTTCATTTGCCAGGTATGCGGCCTTATTGAATTTAATGCAGCTCCGGAGAAATGTCCGGTTTGCGGCGCTCTGAAGAGCAGTTTTAAACAGAATGATAATATTTTCAAAGAATCGGCAGAAAAAAGTCCGGAAGCCCCGGTAAAACACATACCTGTATTAACAGTAAACAAAAGCTGTGCACTTATTCCTGAACAATCATGCGCCGACGTGCTGTTCAAAATTGGTAAAACATTGCATCCCATGGAAGAAAAACACTTCATTCAATGGGCAGACTGTTACCTCAATAATAAATTTATTGAACGAATACAGTTTACACCTTTTGGGGTTAATCCTGCAGGTTGCTTGCATATTAAAGAATTATCAGGCACAATTACCATTGTTGAAAATTGCAATATTCACGGTTACTGGAAAGCGGATATTGTTTTATAATGCAAGCAATGTGGAAATTAAAATTCAAAGATGAGTTATCGGTTGTAATATCAGGATCAGCAGGGCAGGGGTTGCAAACAGTCGAACAACTCCTCCTAAGAATGATGAGCTCGGCAGGATATCACGTTTTTGCGTACAGCGAATTTATGTCTCGCATAAGAGGCGGGAACAACTCAACCCAGATCAGAATATCCTGCAATCGCGTGAATTCATTCGTCGATCGTATAGATGTTTTTTTTCCTATCGAAGAAATAGCTATATCCCGTTTTAAGAACAGGCTTACTAAAGATACGCTTATAATTGGGCAGGAAAAATACATTGAGGACATTTTTAGGCAGGGGAAATATAATATCGCTCTTATTCCAGAAAGTCCTGCAAAGAATGATTCCGGAAATCAAATTATTATCAATATTCAGGTCATTGGCATTCTTTCTGCTCTTATGGGAATTGATAATAATAAGGCAATCAGTCTTATAAAGAATTATTTTAGTAAACTGAGCGAAGAAAAGATGTCGGATAATATTTATTCCCTGAATAAAGGATATGAATTTGTTCAGGAAAATTTTCGTTCCCGAATATCTTATCCTTTATTTGCTCCTGGTAAAGAAAGCGATAAAGAAATGCTATTATACGGAAGTGATGCGATCGGCATGGGTGCCCTTGCAGGAGGCTGCGATTTTGTATCCTCGTATCCGATGTCCCCGTCCACAGGTGTACTGGTTTATTTGGCACAAAAATCGCAGGATTTTAAAATTGTAGTAGAGCAGGCGGAGGACGAGATAAGTGCAGTCAACATGGTAATCGGTGCCTGGTATGCGGGCGCCCGCGCAATGGTAACTACTTCCGGAGGCGGATTTGCACTCATGATCGAAGGGCTTAGCCTCGCAGGAGCACTGGAATCGCCGCTGGTTATTCATCTTGCACAGAGGCCCGGGCCTGCAACAGGGCTTCCTACAAGAACAGAGCAGGCTGATCTTCTTATGGCGCTCTATGCCGGCCATGGTGAATTTCCGAGGGTTATACTTGCTCCCGGAACAAAAGACGAAGGGATCACCTTTGCATGCAATGCGTTTAATATGGCGGATAAATACCAGGTTCCGGTATTCATTCTAACCGACCAATACTTTCTTGATTCTGCAAATAATATACCTGCTGTCGACTTATCAAATCTTAAAGTTGAAAAATATTTTATAAAAACGGAAACCGGATATAAACGACATACATTCACAAGAGACGGAATTTCTCCCAGAGGAATACCCGGCTACGGTAGCGGAATAGTCTGTGTAGATAGCGATGAACACGATGAAGCGGATTACATAACCGAAGACTCCGATATAAGGACCCGTATGGTCGACAAACGCTTAAAAAAATTAAACGCAATTGAAAGGGATATAATCCAGCCGAAATTAACTGGAAATAAAAAATATAAGTATTTGATTGTAGGCTGGGGCTCAACCTTCGGAGCTATTAATGAAGCATTGGAATTAATTGGCAATAAAGATATTGCGTTCCTGCATTTTTCCCAGTTATATCCTTTATCAAAAAAAACCGGATCATTATTGCAGAAAGCGAAAAAAACAATAATTGTTGAGGGAAATGCAACATCTCAGTTCGGGAAATTGATTAAACTGGAAACGGGTCATGTATTTGATAATGCCATACATAAATACAACGGAATACCGTTTTCAGTAGAAGAGCTTGTTAAGAAAATTAAAAAATGCTTATCTTAAAAATATAAAAACTTTTCCGCGGCAAGCCGCGGGGAATTATACCAAAAGTGATTAAATATGAGTAATATTTTATGAAAACTATATTCGATTTTGAGGACAAAATTGACATCGCCTGGTGTCCTGGTTGTGGTAATTTCAGCATTCTTAAAGCATTAAAACTCGCTATTACCGAACTCAATATTCCCCAGGATAGATTAGTATTGGTTTCGGGAATAGGACAGGCTGCAAAAACGCCACAGTATATCAGGGCAAATTTTTTCAATGGATTACACGGGAGATCTTTACCCGCTGCCACAGGAATAAAAGCTGCTAATCCTGAACTAACTGTTATTGCAATCAGCGGTGACGGCTGTACTTACGGGGAAGGAGGCAATCATTTTATTCACACCATAAGAAGAAATCCCGACATTGTAAACATTGTACATAATAACATGGTTTATGGGCTGACGAAAGGGCAGGCGTCGCCAACCAGCAGTCGCGGTTTTAAATCTCCGGTACAGGTTACTGGAGTATATCTCGAGCCATTCAATCCGGTTGCCGTAGCAATATCCTTGAATGCTTCTTTTGTGGCACGTGCCTATGCTGCGGATATAGAACAGACTAAAGAGATTATAATAAAAGCAATCAATAACCGAGGATATTCTCTTGTGGATATTTTTCAGCCTTGCGTAAGTTTTAATAATATAAATACTTACCAATGGTACAAAGAGAATACATATTACATTGAAGATTCTTACGACCCTTATGACAGAGAAAAAGCAATACGTTTGTCATTTGAGAACAGCAAGTTCCCGCTTGGCATAATATATCTTAATAACAGCAATAAAACATTTGAAGAAAATCTGACAGCTTACGAAAATGACAGACGACCTTTATTCCAAAGAACAGCCGATAAAGAAAAACTAAAATCTGTAATTTATTAACTTTACACAAGAGTAATTATTTTTTCTTCTTTTGCGCATTTAAAACAAAATCTCTTTCCGTTTTTACTGTCTTTTGAAGGCACAAAATAATGATTTAATTTATGAATTTCAGAACCGCATTTATTGCATTTCATGTTCTATCCCCGTTAAATTAATTAATAGAATTAATATTATTTTCGGTAATTTATAATGTATAGATTACAGAAAATAATTATTGTTGACGGAATCGGTTTTATTATTGATTAATAATCATCTAATTATTAGTTTTTTGGATATTAATTTTTAACTTAATTCAATTTAAGGAGGATATTATGAAACGTTTTATTTTCATAAGTCTAAGTCTGTTATTAATTGTTAATTTCAGTTGTAGTAAAGAAGAAAAATCATCCGTTGCAATGAAAGGAATTGTAAATTTTATTTCCGGCAATGTTAAATTGATCGATCCTAAGGGCAGCAGTAGAAATGCAGCCATAGGAGATGAAATCACACAGGGAATGAAAATTGAAACAATAGGGCAAAAATCTTTTGCAGATATATATATAGGCGATTATATAATCAAAGTATTGGGTGACACAGTCGTTGATATTAAAAAGTTATCCGAAGATCTTAAAGACGGGAATAAAGACGTTAAATTTACTGTAGAGAAAGGCAGGTTATTTTCAAGGATAACTGAAAAGCTAGCTAAAAATGATAAATATGAGGTTTCAACTCCTACTGCTACGGCTGCGGTAAGAGGAACGGAGTTTCTAGTTTCAGAAGATAAAGGAAAAGCAAATGTCGCATGCCTTAGCGGACTTGTATCTGTTTTAAACAACAGCCTTTCGGGCTCCACGCCATTGGTTCTTGATCCTAAAGAAGAAACTGATGTTGTTGCAGGAGAAAATATGGTTAAAAAGCAGATATCTGCTGATAAATTAAGAATGCTGAATATCCTGCTCGATATAAAAAAGATGAGAGAAGATATCAGACAGAAATTTGAACAGCAGCGTGAAGAAATAAGAAAGCATGTAAAGGATCAAAAGGCCAAAAACAAAGAAATTCTGGACGCTCAGAAGGAAAAGGATAAAGCTCTCGTAGAAGACCAGAAAAAACGCGACAAAGAAAACGTCGACGCAATAAAAGGTAAAACAGACGATGCAGCAAAGGAAGCTTTTAATTCAGCAAAAAAGCAAATGGAAAGCACTAAAGTCGATAAAGATGCAGCGAAAAGAGAAGCTGACGAGAAGAGAGAATCGGTTAAACCGACTATCGATAAAGATAAATTTAAAGTTGATAAAGACCAGTTCAAAACAAAGCAATAATAGCTTGACAAAGATTGTATCGTATATCTAATGTCCGAGTAATATTTTATGACCTTCGAAAGAGGACACATAGGATTTTTCATTGCTTTTATAATAATAGGAGCAATTCTGGGAGCAGTTATTGGTGTACTTTTTGCAGGAATTTTCCCAGGTCTTTCTCCACTTATTAAAAATTTGACGGGGCCAATCGGTTTTAACTTAGAAGTCATTAGTTTTCATATCAATCTAAGTCTGTCCGCTATTGTTGGCATAATAGCGGGAATTATACTTTTTATTAAAGTTTAATTGTGGTGCAGCATATCTCCGCGGCCTGTTAACAAAAAGCTAAAATATTATTATAATACTATATTATTAGTATAATAATAATTAAAATTTAATAATAAGGAGGATACATTTCTATTGGCTATTGTATCAATGAAAGCATTACTCGAGTCCGGAGTACACTTCGGTCATCAGACCAGAAGATGGAATCCGAGAATGGCTCAATATATTTTTATTGCGCGCGGCGGCATTCATATTATAGACCTGCAAAAGACAATGCAGCTTTTAAAAACCGCGTACGCAGCTATGAAGGAATTGGCCGCTAAGGGAGGCAAAATTCTTTTTGTAGGCACAAAAAAGCAGGCAAAAACAGCAATAGTTGAATATGCCAGCAAATGCAATATGCATTATATATCAGAGAGATGGCCCGGCGGGCTTCTCACAAATTTTAACACTGTTAAAAAATCAATTCAAAGATTTAAAGATCTTGAAGAGATGAGCAAAACAGGCAATTGGGATGCTGAAACCAAGAAAGAAATTCTGGAGCTGAACAGAGAACTTGCAAAAAAAATTAAAATGTTCTCCGGTATAAAAGACATGAACAAGCTGCCGGATGCTCTTTTTATTATTGATCCGAAAAAAGAAGCTATTGCGGTTAAAGAAGCAAAAATATTAGGAATTCCAATTTTTGCAGTTGTAGATACTAACTGCAATCCTGATGAAATAGATTATCCTATACCAGGGAATGATGATGCAATAAGAGCAATAGGAGTCTTCCTTGAAGCAATGTCCAGCGCAATTAATGAAGGAGTATCAATACAGCAGGTAGATTTAACATCTGTTGAAGATCTATCCGCCATGGGTGCAAAAGAAAATGTTGAAGGCGAAGATATTCCGAAATCTGCAAACATTTCCGACGCGGCAGTCAAGACTACTTATAATGCGGAATATGATGAAGATGAAAATTTTGACACTAAACATAAGTAAACCGATATAATAACATCTTAATATTATATTACTAATAGCGACGCAATAAAGCGCCGCTATTTTTTTTATAATATAAATACCTGTAAGTGTATATTGCTTCATGGATGACGCTTAAGTTTGTATTTATATTCTTTACTTCCGATAATATATCTTATGTCTCATATCGAAATTAATGCTATTAAAATAAATCTAACTTTCTATGATCAAGACAGTAATTATAAAAGTTCATTTAATTAAGAATTCCGGCCAATGCAGTAATAACTAAAGCCTTTCTGCTTCATCGTGGAAGGTTCATACTGATTCCTGCCGTCGAAGATTACAGCGGTCTTCATAAGTGATTTCATTCTATCGAAATCCGGTTTCCTGAACTGGTGCCATTCGGTCAAAAGTAAAAGAGCATCCGCATTTTGTACAGCATCATAATACTTGGATATATATTCGATATTATTATTTCCAAGAATTGATTTTGCGACACCCATTGCAACCGGATCGTGAGCCCTTATAAAAGCACCATTTTCTCTGAGTGCATTAATAATGTCTAGGGATGGAGCTTCACGCATATCATCTGTCTGCGGTTTAAATGAAAGTCCCCATATTGCAAACATCTTGCCTTTTACATCCTTATTAAAATGTTTTAATATCTTATCAATAAATCTGAATCTTTGTTCTTTATTTATTAGATCAACTGCAGAAAGTATTTTAGCATCGAGGCCGTTATCATTTGAAGTTTTAATTAATGCTTTTACATCTTTCGGGAAGCAAGAGCCGCCGTAACCGAGACCGGCAAATAAAAAAGCATTACCGATCCTTGTATCCGATCCGATCCCTTTTCTAATGTTTTCGATGTCTGCACCGACTTTTTCGCAAAGAATAGAGAGTTCATTCATAAAAGTAATTTTCGAAGCGAGCATGGCATTGGAAGCATATTTTGTTAGTTCGGCAGAAGGTATATCCATAAATAATATCCGGTCGCCTTTTCTGAAAAACGGAGAATACAGGTCTTTCATGCAATTAGTGGAAAGTTCGCTGTCCGTACCGATGACGACTCTGTCGGGTTTCATAAAATCTTCAATTGCGCTGCCCTCTTTTAAAAATTCCGGATTTGAAACAACATCGAATTTTATATTCACGCCTCTGATTTTCAATTCTTCATTGATAACTTGTTTAACTTTTAAATATGTTCCTACAGGAACTGTTGACTTATTAATAACAATAGTATATTTATCAATATTTTTCCCGATATTTCGCGCTACGTTTATTACATGCTGTAAATCTGCCGAGCCGTCTTCACCTGATGGTGTGCCCACTGCGATAAATACGAACAGGGATTCATTTAAACCTTCATTTATATCCGTACTGAACTTTAATCTTCCTTCGGAAACATTTCTTTCAATCATCTCGCCAAGGCCTGGTTCGTATATTGGAATTACACCTTTCGTTAAACTACTTATCTTTTCTTTATCAATATCAATGCACAAAACATCATTTCCCATTTCTGCAAAACAAGTGCCCGTTACCAACCCAACATAACCGCAGCCGACTATAACTAATTTCAAAACAACCTCCTAATTTATCTTAATCGTTTAAGAATGAATTTAACTCTGTCATTAACAGGATCAAGCTTTAAAGCCTGTTCGGCATAAAAGACAGCCTTTGGTTTATTATTATGTTTATCGTAAAGCTCTGCCAGAGCCAGATATGCTTCAACATTTTCCTGATCCAGTTCTATTACTTTTACAAACTGTTCTTTTGCCAAAGCATCAGACGGCTGGCTGTTTTTATAATAAAATACACCGAGATAGTAATTAACATCTTTGGAATCCGGATAAATCTGCAATGCTTTTTTAGAAAATTCAATGCCATCATTTATATATTTACTTCGAAGTTCATTGCCGATTTTTGTATAATAAACCTGTTTAAATCTTGTTTCCGCCAGCCCTTTGTAAAGCAAAAATTTATCTTCATTATCGTATAATCTGCGTTTTTGTTTCAGGATTTCGTTGAATTCATTATAGGCATATTCGAGCATATCATCTTTTAAATAAAGATAACCTAATGAAAGATGCGCTTCCGGATTGTTTTTATCGACTTCCAGAGATTTTTTATAAAAACTGATCGCTTGCCCGGTTTGACCGGTATTTTGATGGTAATCGGCTTTTCCGTTATATACATAAGCTTTTCTTGAATGTACAGCATCGATTCTCTGTACTACCCTGTCTCCGGGATTAGCTAATCGGAAATTACCGTATCCCAGCAATAAATAACCGAATGTTTTTGTGTCAAATACCGAATCTACAGTAATTTTACTAATAATTAAATTATTACTATCTATTACATAAAGCTCGTCCCCAGTCCCTATCCCGATATTATTATATAATCTTACAGAAGCGTTTGTTTTATCCTTAATCTTATCTACAATACCGCTTTCATTTTTATATTTGGCGCCTATTAAAGTTATTTTACCTTTTAATTCAACATCCCATCCTAAATTATCCGCCTGGGTGTAGTATGCTTTTAAAAATTTATCTTTTTCGGGAAGAATCATTTCTGCAGCATACATTTTATTAATTATTCCAAGAATAATTATAATTAATAATATTTTTATTAGCTTCATCGATTTAAGAACCTGTAGGGATTTAATGGTGTAAGATATTTTCTGATCTCAAAGTGAAGATGAGGTCCTGTTACGGCGCCCGAAATCCCGGATAATGCAATTATCTGTCCTTGTTGTACTTTTTCCCCGGATTTTAGGATGTTTTCTTTATTGTGCGCATATACTGTTATATATCCGTCAGCATGTTTTAGAATTACAACTCTCCCATAGCCTTTTTTCCATCCGCAAAAAATAGCTTCTCCGTCTGCAGAAGCCTTCACAGGAGCACCGATATCTGTTCCTATATCCAGGCCGCAATGAAATTTGGATTTGTTGTCGATCGGATTAATTCTTTTACCGAATGCCGAAGTCACTTTCCCCTTTAACGGCCATGTAAATACCTGATGTTTATTTTTTATTTCGGATTTTTCATCAGCAGGTGAATTATCTATAGCATATTCATCTTTACTTTCTACGGTTTCTGAATTGCTCTTTTCCGGATAGAAGTCATTAGGTTCTGTTTTATTCTTTTTAGAATGAACCAGTATTTTTTCAGGCGCAGCTACAGCATCAGGTAAAAATAAAAATTCATTTTCTTTGATAATATCTTTCTTTAAATTATTCTGAGCTGCAATCAGTCTTTTATTTATGCAGTATTTTTTTGCTATTTTACAGAGAGAATCATTTTTTACGACTTTGTAATTCAAGCCGTTTTTATTCGGCACTAAAATGGTTTTTCCAGGATTCAAAAGATCCGGCTTGTTTATTCCATTTGCCACTATTATCGTTTTATAATCTGTATCAAACTTTTTTGCTATTGACCATAGATTTTCGCCTTTCACTATTTTATGAGATGTTAAATGCCATCTAGCGTCTTGTTTTTTTAATAAAGCAAGAATATCTTCTTTTTTATTTTTTACTTTTATTTTTTTATCTGAAGATTTCTTTTTATATTTAAAAGACAGATCATCTATTATAGAATTATTATAAATAATTGGTCCTTCCGGTGCATGTTCGGAATCCGATTCTATTCCTTTGATAATAATAGCATTCTCTATATCAGAAAGAATATCTTTCTCAATTAAAGCTTTTTCAGATTTATTGCTTTTTCCGGCTATAGCGAATTTTATAAATATTACCGAAAAAATAATTGATAATATTATAATCGATATTGTTATTAATTTTGATTTTTTCATATTACTATTAAAATCGGAAAAACTGCGGATATTCTTTATTCCCCTGTCCTTACCTGTTTGTATTCAGTGTTCTTACTATTATGATAATAGTTAAATATTTCTGATATTTTTTGTTTAAGTTCGGATATACCTATATTTTTTTCGGCAGAACCGATTAGAGCATTGTGATATTTAGTTAATACGACATTCGCTTCTTTAACTGCATCAGATTTATTGAAAAATAATATTGTCGGTTTGTTATTACATTGCAGTTCTGCGAGTTCTTTATCCACTATTTCAATTTTTTTTTCAATGTCCTTTGATGTAAGTTCAACAACATGTATCAAAAAATCCGCATTTTTAATTTCTTCGAGAGTTGATTTAAATGATTCTATTAAACTTACAGGCAGATTTCTGATAAATCCGACTGTATCGGTAAGTAAAACTTTTTTTTCAGGTTCAAGATAAACTATTCTGGTAAAAGAATCAAGTGTGGCAAATAGCCTGTCTTCGACAAAAAGATCATCTTTCGCCAGCTTGTTTATCAAGGTGGATTTTCCGGCATTTGTATATCCTACTACTGCACCCCTTACGATATCAGATCTTGATTTTCTGATAAGACTTCTATGATTTGATATCTTTTTAAGCCTGGTTTCAAGCTTGGAAATCCTTTTCACTATATGCCTTCTGTCGGTTTCGAGCATTTTCTCACCGGGACCTCGTGTGCCTATTCCACCGCCTGTTTGCGAAAGTGCTCCGCCCAGGCCTTTTAATCTGGGCAGAATATATCTTAGCTGCGCAAGCTCAACCTGTATATGCGCTTCTGCGCTCCTGGCGCGTTTCGCAAAAATATCAAATATAATTTCGGTTCTGCTTACAACGCGGCATTTCAGCACTTCTTCAAGATTTCTGACCTGTGCTGGTTTCAGTTGGTTAATATCGAAAACAACAAGAGTTATTTTATTATTCCTAATCAGATCCTGAAGTTTCAAAAGATACCCTTTACCGATTATGTAGGCAGGGTCTATTTTCTCTCTTTTAACGATTGCTGTATCGATTACAACTGCACCTGCTGTTCTTACCAGCAATTTTAATTCGTTAAGGGAATCATGCAATTCGTCCAAATCATAATTAATTTTTAAAATTCTAATTCCGAGTAAAAACGCTCTCTCGTCTGTGGAAGATTTAATTCTATTTACCGAGGCATCCATTAAATATGACCCTGCAGCCTTCTTTAATATTATTTTTCCTGAACCAGCCTTTATTTACTTCAAGTGCATAAATAGCCGCTTTTTTTGATGGATATGTAATGGAAGCATCAAGAGGTTTCATGTACTGGATATCTATTATAATACCCTGTCTGTTAATATAAGCTATGTTTAAAGGAATAATTGTATTTTTCATCCAGAAAGCAAGGATTTCCTCACGCTTAAAAATAAAAAGCATGCCTGAATTTTCATCGAGATAATTGCGGTGCATTAGTCCTGTCGACCGGCTTTTTTCGGTTTCGGCAATCTCGCTTGTTAATTTTATTTTATTATTATCTAAGTTTATTATATGAATATCGCAGGATCTGTTTTCAGCATATAATTCAGCATACTGGAAACAAAGAATCGAAACAACAAATATTCTAATAATAAACAGAAATATATTCTTGCTCATCCGAAAATGAAAAATTTTTTTAAAACTCATCATTATATTCCACTCTGATTATCCTGTTTGCACGGTCGTTTTTCTGCATCAGAAGTGCAAATTCCAAGCCTATATGATTTAAATAACTGTATTTTAAACCAAGATTTAATAACCATTCCCTGTGCCTGGAAAAATCGTAGTATATTCTTTCACCCTCAGCTTTAAAGATTACAGAGTTCCCCAGAGGAATATCAAATGAACAAAAGTATGAAGTATCTTCCGGCACATAATAAGGCTGCATAGGCACCCTTACTCCGAAATGCAAATGCTGTTCTTCATCGAGCAGGTAAATTGGTTTTGTAACAACGAAATAGGGGCCGTAAATCATTCTGTTCAGCTTGTTTTCATTATTATATGTTTTACCTTCCTGGCCGATATAAAAAGAATCATATCCGATCGCGATGGATACCGGAAATCTTTGCCATCCGTCCGTAAATTTAAGTTTTGCAATTACACCGGGAGCGTGAGGTTCCGCATCTTCCTTGCCAAGTGCGCTTTGAATGTCAAATGAAGCGCCCAGATAAAAATTGTCATGAAGACCCATAAATGCTTTAATCTCGATCCCTCCCCTGTCGTATGCAAGAAACGAAAACTGATACATCCCCTTCTCAAATGTATAAGCAGTCGGGGTATCTATAACGGTATTTGTTCTGCCGTAGAATTCCGCAAAAGAATTATTATTAAACACAAATAATAAAATATTTAAAGTAAAAATACAATATAGAATTTTTTTCATAAGCTGCCTTAAAATGACTTTTTAAAGATGATATGAGTTATTTTTAATATCGGAATTATTTTGACCTATAAATAACAAAATCCCATTGTAAACGGGATTTTAATACTTAACATGAAAATATGGGAAATATTAGCGCTTTGGATTTACCTGATTCAACTCTTCATGCTGCTTTTTTAATTCTTTTAGTTCCTGCAGGTCATTGATCTTTTGTTTTACATTTTTATGATACGGATCGAAATCCTGTGCAGATTTGAATTCCTGTATGGCAGAGTCAATATCATCAGCAATATAAAGTTTGATACCTCTCTGATAATGCTCCTCTGATTTTTTTTCGTCCTCTTTAGTGATGATCTTAGGAATAAGCTTGAATGTTACGTTAAAGGAATAATTTGCTCCGAAAACTCCTGCATCCGAGTATGATGTATCAATGATAAATGAAACATTACCTATGGAATAGTTGAATCCAGCTCCGAAGGAATAAGTACCGGCATCATTAAACCGGTAACCGCCCCTTAAAAACAGGATTTCTTTATATGTCGTTTCAATACCGGTATTTATTCTGAAGCTTTCGTTAAAGCCGGAAGTAAAGTCCAGCAAATCCGAGGATTGAATTGCGTTCTCAATAAAATCGACATTAAAACTGAGCCAGTCTGTCAAATAATACGAAAGCCCCATTCTGACTAGTCTCGGCAGGGAATCACCGTATGCTTTTGTTCCTAGATTCTGAATTGATAGTCCAAGCGCGAAGTTTCTGATTGGCGCATCGAAAGGAGAAAACATATACATCCTTTTTAAAATACCTAAATCTGCAGCCGCGGAATGAACTTTAAGGGTGTGGATCCTTTGAAATATATATTTTAAAGATCCCCCAAGTTCCATAAAATCCAGGGATTGCCCATAGCCCACTGTTGTGCTTGTATTATAATACTGAACTGTGCCAACTTCGTTCCCATTTTCGTCTATTTTATCAAACGGTGGCACCCAGAAGGCTGAATTGGATAAGGCTAAAAATCCGTTATAAAACGGAGTAGCAAAACTGATATTCTCGAACCTTGAATCCGAGATCAATTCCTGATGCATAATGGATAATACCGGGTATTTTAATGTTGCTATGCCTGCAGGATTATAATAGATAGAATGAACGTCCTCAACAGCAGCAGTAAAGGCTTCTCCCATACCGAGCGGCCTGGAACCTGTTCCGATCTCAAGAAAGGCAGCTCCGGAAGTGCCCGCAGTACCGTCAGCTTTTAATTCTTTAATAAAAAAAATATTAAATATTATTAAACAAAATAATAAATTTAATATTTTTTTATTTTT
>JAZDKB010000048.1:0-90634 GCA_043803405.1 Spirochaetota bacterium
AATAAATAAAAAATATTTATAAATAAAATAAAGTTAAATTGAAATGTTATTGACCAATAACAGCTGATTGCTTAGATGTCCGGGGAACTTCAGCAGTCTCTTACAATAAATAAAGGAGTATATGTATGACAAAGATAAAAAGAGTAATCATAAGCGTATCCGATAAGTCCGGAGTTGCCGCATTCGCAAAAGAGCTTGATGCGTTCGGTGTTGAGTTTCTTTCTACGGGCGGGACAGCAAAAATGCTGCGTGAAGCCGGATTAAAAGTAAAAGATATTTCCGAATATACGGGATTCCCTGAAATGCTTGACGGAAGGGTAAAGACGCTGCATCCGAAAGTCCATGGCGGATTGCTTGGCGTTCGCTCAAATCCGGAACATGTTAAAGTTATGAAACAGCATGAAATAGAAAATATAGACATGCTGGTTATTAACCTGTATCCCTTTAAACAAACAATATCAAAAAAGGGATGCACTTTTGAAGAAGCGATAGAAAATATCGATATAGGCGGCCCTGCAATGCTGCGCTCGGGCGCAAAGAATTTTGAATCCGTAACCGTAATTATTGATCCGGCAGATTATAAAGTAGTTATAGATGAGATGAAAAAGAATAACGGCGAAGTTTCCAGAAACACGAATTTTAAACTGGCGGCAAAGGTTTTTAAAACTACGCATGAATATGACGGGATGATAAGCAATTACTTAAAAGAAAATTTGCCTGAATAATTTATTTTTCTATACCTTCGCGGGCGTTTACACCCTGGGCATAGTAGTGCTTTATATCTGTCATTTCCGTGACAAGGTCGCACAGACTTATTAAATGCTGAGGCGCATTTCTGCCTGTAAGGACAAGCTCCTTATTGGCAGGTTTTAATTCAATAAGCTTAATGATCTCATCCAGTGTTATTATTTTAAAATACAGGGAAGTCACTATTTCATCAAGAATAATAATGTCAAATTGACTTTTTGAAAGAACTTCCTGGGCGCGCTTCATTCCGTTTCTGGCTAAAGAATAATGCTCTTCAAAATTATCATCATTCAGACTGCAGAATCTGGTGCTCCCGTATTGTTCGATTGTGATGTGGCCTTTAAGTTTGCTTATTGCGTCCAGTTCGCTGTAATGCTGGCCTTTCATGAACTGAATTATTATGGACTTCAAACCTGCGCCGGAAGCCCTCAATGCCAGGCCAAGGGCTGCGGTTGTTTTTCCCTTGCCGTTGCCTGTATATAATTGCACATATCCTTTTTCTAGCATAATGGAGTTTTCCCTGAATTTAATTTGTTATCTATTATAGCTTAGTAAATTTTTTTATGCCCTCAATATAAAGATCATTTCCAATCGTATCATTGATTACAATCAATGGAAAGTTTTTTACTTCCAGCTTTAGAATGGCTTCCGGGCCAAGATCTTCATAAGCGGCTACTTCAGCTTTTATGATTGACTTCGCAATCAATGCTCCTGCTCCGCCTGTTGCGCCGAAATAAACAGCTTTAAATTTTTTAATAGCTTCGATAACCTGCTCAGATCTCTGTCCTTTGCCTATCATGCCTTTTAAACCAAGCTCAATAAGCCTGGGAGTAAAGGCATCCATTCTGTAACTGGTGGTCGGTCCGGCCGAGCCGATTGCCTGGCCTGGCTTCGGAGGAGTAGGGCCTGCATAATATATTACCTGGCCGCTGATATTAAACGGCAGATCCTTGCCTTGCATGGCCAGTTCGAATAAGCGTTTATGCGCTGTATCCCGTCCTGTATATATAACGCCGTTTAGTAATATCCTGTCTCCTACCCTGAGTTTTTCAGTTTCTGCAGAAGATAATGGCGTTTCAAGCGATATTGATTTTATCATGCTGAAATTTATTTTTATATTATAATTTCTTTATGCCTTGCCGAATGGCAGTTTATATTGACTGCGACAGGCAGGCTTGCTATATGGCACGGTTCTGCAAGAATAAAAACATCAAGGCTTGTTGTGCTGCCGCCGTAACCCATTGGGCCTATGCCAAGTTTATTAATTGCCTTGAGAATTTCTATTTCTGTTTTTGCAAGTTCGGGATCCGGATTTCTGGTCCCGATTTTTCTAAATAATGCCTTCTTTGATAATAATGCCGCGCGCTCAAATGTGCCGCCGATCCCTATTCCAATTATTGTTGGCGGGCAGGGATTTGCCCCGGCATTTTTTACCGATTCAACAACGAATTTTTTTATCCCTTCCATCCCTTCTGCCGGAGTCAACATGGAAATCCGGCTCATGTTTTCGCTTCCGCCGCCTTTAGGCATTATAATAATTTTAATTTTGTCTCCCGAAACCATATCAAAATGAATTATGGCAGGCGTATTATCCCCTGTGTTTTTTCTGGTAAATGGATGGCAGGCCGATTTTCTTAAATATCCGTCTTTGTATCCCTGCCTTACGCCTTCGTTAATTGCATTTTTTAGATCGCCGCCAGTAATATGTACGTCCTGGCCTATCTCTATAAAAAAAACAGCAAGGCCGCAGTCCTGGCATAATGGCACCTGATCTTCTTTTGCTATGGATGCGTTATCGATTAACTCATCGAATACAGATCTGGCATTTGGCGATTCCTCTTTTTCCTTCGCAGACTTAAAGGCCGACAAAACATCATTTTCCAGATTATAATTTGCGTCTATACACAGACTGCGTACTGCGGAAATTATTTTTTCAGTTGGAATTTCTCTCATTAGATGAAAAGCCTTAAAATAAATATATTATTATTGCTTCTTTCCTATTTCGAATGCAGTTCCGATAAATTCACCGATGCTGTGATACCTTCGCACAAGTGCGCTGAAAATAATAGGACGGGTTAATTCCATCCTTGTTTTATTATTATCTATAAGCTTATCTTCGTCAACTTTTACATCCAGGATCTGGCCGATAAACTGGGTATGCAGACCGATTTCGTAATGGTGTATTACCTTGCATTCAAGAATCATGGGAAATTCCGATACATAAGGAGCATCGACAAGATCGGATTTTACCGGAGTAAGATGTGCTTCCTTAAATTTATCCGCGTTTCTGCCCGACTCGATTCCAAAGTAATCCGCTTCTTTTACATATTTATCTGAAGGCACGCTTACTGTATAGGCCATTCTTTGCATGATGTTCCCGTAAGTGTATGTAGCTTTGCGCAGAGAAATTGTTACGCATGGAGGTTCGGAACAGCATACGCCTCCCCACGCGACTGTCATAACATTCGGTTTTCCGTTCTCATCATAACTTCCGATGCACCATACAGGCGAAGGGAAAACCAGCGTCTTGGCGCCCAACGATTTTTTCATTATAATTATCCTGCTATTTAATATTTCTGTTTTGATGTTTATGCTGGAGAATAATAAAAGGTATAATTTTTATCGTCAATTATAAAATTGAATTCTTTGTTTTCCTGGAAATCTGGTGAGGATTCAACATTTAAAAAATAGTTGATATTATTCGTTATTTATAGGTATAGTTCATTATACTTTAAAAATGCAATATAAATTGATTTTACAATGAAAATAAACTTTTATCGGAGATTATTATGACAACAATAACAGATGTCCATGCAAGAGAGATACTCGATTCAAGAGGCAATCCTACAATAGAAGTTGATGTTGAGCTTTCGTCCGGCTTTATTGGCAGAGCTGCAGTCCCTTCCGGCGCGTCTACAGGCGAACATGAAGCTGTTGAACTGCGCGACGGCGATAAAAAAAGATACAGCGGCAAGGGCGTTCAGAAGGCAGTATCAAACGTAAATGAAATCATTTCGGGCGCATTAATAGAAATGGACGCAATGAACCAGATAGAAATAGACAGCGTCCTTATAGATCTTGACGGCACTCCAAACAAGGCAAAGCTTGGTGCAAACGCAATTCTTGGCGTGTCGCTGGCATGTGCAAAGGCGGTTGCAGAATCGTTCGGAATACCGCTTTACAGGTATCTGGGCGGCGTTAACGCATGCGAGCTTCCGGTCCCGATGATGAATATCATTAACGGCGGATCGCACGCGGATTCGAATGTCGATCTTCAGGAGTTCATGGTAATGCCGGTTGGGGCATCCGATTTCCAGGAAGCTTTAAGGATGGGAGCCGAGACGTTCCATGCTTTAAAGAGCGTTTTAAAATCGAAAGGCTATGTAACAAGCGTTGGCGATGAGGGCGGATTCGCTCCTTCACTTAAGTCGAACGAGGAGCCGCTTGAAGTAATAATGGAGGCGATTGCAAAAGCCGGACTTAAGGCAGGGAAAGATATTATGATCGCTCTTGATCCTGCTTCGAGCGAATTTTACGACAGCAAAACGAAGAAATATGTGTTTTCAAAAAGCGATAAAAGCAAGAGAGACAGCGCCCAGATGGTTGATTTTTATGAAGGACTTGTGAAGAAATATCCTATTATATCAATAGAAGACGGACTGGCAGAGGACGACTGGGACGGATGGAAGCTTTTAACCGAGCGCTTGGGAAATAAAATACAGCTTGTTGGCGACGATCTTTTTGTTACAAATACAGATAGATTAAGCCGCGGTATTGAACAGGGCATTGCAAATTCAATTCTTATAAAAGTAAATCAGATAGGCACGCTTACAGAAACCCTGGAAGCGATCGAAATGGCAAAGAAAGCCGGATACACTGCTGTTGTATCGCACCGTTCGGGCGAAACTGAAGATACTACTATTGCAGACCTGGTAGTGGCAACAAATGCCGGACAAATCAAAACAGGATCTGCATCGCGGACGGACAGAATAGCAAAGTATAATCAATTGCTAAGAATAGAAGAAGAACTTGGCATGATGTCGAAGTACAAGGGCAAAGAGGTCTTTTACAACATTGCAAATAAGAAAAAATAGATCCACGATACTGGTTATTATTTATGTACTTTTCGCTGTTTACTTTTTCGTATTCGGGGATACCGGCATTCTTGAGAGGATACAGCTTGTTAAACAAGAGGACGGGATAAAGCAGAATATTGCTGAATTAAAAAAAGAGAACAGCGATTTACAGAAAGAATTTTCAACAGTCAGCAACAGACAGACAAACGGCAATTTTTATAAACAGGAAGCTGCCAGGTCCGGTTTTATCGCAGGCGGCGAGAAATATATATTTTTTAAAAGCAGCGGAAAGGTTGAGAAAGTAAATGCTAAAAGTGCTGTAAAAGACGATGAATATCCTGTTGAATTATCGCATCTAAGAATACTGTGGATAGTTATTTCTGCTATTGTTCTTCTTTTTTATTTCTGGAACAGAAAGAAGCAGAACATGAAAGCTGAAAGTGAATAAAAGTGCATCCCAAAATTTATTCAACACTATATTGTGTATCGAGACAATAATATATAGGTTTTAGGATGTACTCTAAATAATAATATATTGACATACAGTCCCCGTTTTTCTACATCACTCCTATGTTAAGCATTGAAAATCTGACAAAAAGTTTTGGTGCACAAACGCTTTTCGATAACATCAGCTTTAAGATAAACGCGCGCGAGCGGGTCGGGCTTGTGGGACGCAACGGGCATGGAAAGACCACACTGTTCCGTCTTATAACCGGCGATGAGCACCCGGATAGCGGCTCGGTTATTATTCCAAAGCATTACAGGATAGGATACGTTAAGCAGGATATCGCTTTTACTGAGAGCACGGTTCTGAAAGAATGCGTGCTGGGGCTGCACCAGGATGAAAGGGATCATCACTGGAAGGCGGAAAAGATCCTCGCCGGCCTCGGATTTTCCGAGGCCGATTTTGAGAGGCGTCCTGAGGAGTTTTCCGGCGGGTACCAGGTGCGCCTTAATCTTGCAAAGGTTATAGTCTCTGAGCCTAACATGCTTCTTCTGGACGAGCCTACAAACTATCTCGATATCATGTCAATACGATGGATTGAACGCTTTCTGCTGAACTGGCCGGGCGAGCTTTTACTAATATCGCACGACAGAAGCTTTATGGATAAGCTTGTCACTCACATCGTAGGGATTCACCGCAAAAAGACCAGGAAGATACCCGGAAATACCGAGAAATTTTACGACCAGATCGCCCGCGATGAGGAAATTTACGAGAATACGCGCGTAAACGATGAAAGAAAAAGAAAGGATATTGAGGTGTTTGTAACCCGTTTCCGGGCAAAGGCCAGGCTTGCAGGGCTGGTACAGTCAAGGGTAAAGGCGCTTGAAAAAAAGGAGAAACAGGACAAGCTTGAAAAAATAAAAGATCTGGACTTTTATTTTAACTATTCTCCATTCAATGCAAAGCAGATAATGACGGTCGAAGACGTTTCATTTTCCTATGATGCGGAAAATAAACTGATAGAGAATTTTAGTATTAATATAGGGTCGCGCGACCGGATTTGCGTTGTTGGGAAGAACGGCAAGGGCAAAACAACGCTTCTTAAGCTCCTCACAGGCAAACTAAAACTTGCCGGCGGCAGCATTATCACTCATCCGAATGCAAAGATAGGATTTTTTGAACAGACAAATGTGCAAACGCTTGCAGACAGGAAGACTGTGGAAGAAGAAATCCTGAGCGCGAACGCGAACACCGACAGGCAGCAGGCGCGCAACATTTGCGGGGCAATGATGTTCGAGGGAGATGATGCGTTAAAAAAGATCGAGGTGCTTTCCGGCGGGGAAAAGAGCAGGGTCGCGCTTGGGAAAATCCTTATATCGCCGATAAACCTTCTGCTGCTCGATGAGCCGACAAATCATCTGGATATGGAGTCGTGCGATGCCATGCTTGCTGCAATAGACAACTTTGACGGCGCGGTTGTTATTGTTACTCACAACGAAATGTTTCTGCACGCGCTTGCTGAAAGGCTCATAGTGTTCCAGAACGGCATTACGGTCTTTGAGGGAAGCTATCAGACATTTCTGGAAAGAAAAGGCTGGGAGGATGAACAGGACGCTGGCGCTGAGCAGCCGGGGGCAGTGGAACCGGAGAACGGGAGCGCAGGGAAGCTCAGCAGGAAAGATGCACGGCGCATTCGCTCAGAGATAATTACAGAAAGATCCAGAACACTGAAACCTATTGAGGAACGCATTGACAGGCTGGAAAAGGATATAGAAGAGAATGAGTTTGAGCTAAGCAGGCTGAACCAGGAAATAATTGACGCATCCCAGAAACAGGACGGGAAAAAGATAAGCCTGCTTTCGCAGTCTATACATTCATGCAAAACAGTTATTAATGATTTATTTGATGAGCTGGAAATAATGACAGTGGAACAGGAAGAGAAAAAAAATTTTTTTGATAAAAAGCTGGAAATGCTCGAAAGCAGACTGGTTGATTAAGAGCCTGTATTAAAATCTCCGTTACGGTATGATTTTTATTTTTAAAAGGGGCAGGGACATATCATTAATTATTTTAATTTTCTGCGGAACTCGGCCTTCGGCCTCAGACAGTCCTCGAAAATTAAAATAATTAATGATATGTCTAAAGATCGCTTGTTGTTTCTTTAGCGATATTAGCATGCGAAATTCGGATGAATTTATTAAAATTCTTCGTTTAAGGTCTTCAGATAATTTAAAAAGTATGAAGAAATATAATCCTGCAGGTTTAAAAACGTACGCAGATTCATTGCTACAATTTTGATAAGCATTCTATCATTCAGCATCTTTTCATTATCCGGAATGAATTCTTTTTTATTAAACCCGATAATTAAAACATTACTTAGCTTGTAATAAATAAAGTTATTAATAGGACTATTAACGAATGCTGTTATTTTATCATCGAATAAATATTTCCTGGTAAATTCTTCACTGGAGGCATATCCGGAAATATCGGCCAGAATAAAAGAATTATTATTTAATTCAGTTGAAACCATAGCTGAATTCGTTATTATAAATGAATCCGATTTTTCGATTTTATCTTCATTAAACGTAAGCACCATTCCTCTTTCCTGTTCGTCTTTATTTTGCATTGAGATGAATACAGCATTATATCCGATAGAAAATATAAACTCTGCAATCTTAAGAAAGATTTCGTCTTTAACGTAATTTTCGAGCATGATTGGAAGCGATGTCATGATGTCATCGCTGAAAGCAAGCATATCCGACATTCGCTTGCTTTGATTTTTAAGCTCTGTGATATTGTTAAACCATATTAAGTATTCCTTGTTGAATCTTGTAAATTTTGAAAAGATGCATTTGATTTTTATTTCGTACCAGCTGCTGAACAGTTCGGAAAAAACCTCAACCTGTCTTGTCTGCTGATTGCCCATATCATCATCAAAGAAACTGTTCGATAAATACTCAAAGCCATCCTTTCCTATTATCATTGATATGTTTGCAATATTATGCTCTTTAAATTTCTGCAGCGTTAATCCTGTTGATAAAATAATATCCCCGTTTTCTTTCATTATAAAAACCGGATCTTCCCATTCAGAAGGCAGTTGCAGCAGCCTTTCCATGTGCCTGTTCTTGTATTTTATCATAGATTTAGATATTGCCTGAACTATTATGGGGATGATGTATGGGGCAGGTTTTCCGGGGATGTTTTGTCCCATTAAGTAATTCACGATAAGTCCTATTATAATCGCGTTCACGTAGTTTAAAAATGCAAGATATTCGAGCAGAAAAAATTTAAAGTAAACGAGCGAATTGTTAAGGAATGTTTTGGCAGTGCGCGATTTTAGCATTATTGTATGCTCATTGCAGATATATTTTATTTGCCGTGCCCGGAAGCCGGCCTGTTAATTATAGCAACAGTTTGATTAAACAGCAAATAAAATTTAGGAAAGTTAACTGGCCAGCTTTTTCGACGCTTTTTTCCGGTCTATGCGGTCAAGCATCTTCTTCCTCATTCTGATGTTTTTGGGGGTTACTTCAAGCAGTTCATCATAGTCTATATATTCCAGCGCCTGCTCAAGGCTGAATTTACGCGGCGGAATCAGTTTGATGTTTTCATCCGAGCCTGCTGCGCGCATGTTTGTGAGCTTTTTGCCTTTGCACACATTTACTTCAAGATCGTTTTCCCTGCTGTGCTCGCCGATTATCATGCCTGCGTAAACAGCAACGCCCGGATCTATGAATAGTACGCCTCTCTCCTGAAGGTTGTCGAGAGCGTACGACAGCGCTGTGCCGGATTCCATTGCGATAAGGACGCCTCTTGTCCGGGAGGGTATCGGGCCTTTGTATGGTTCATAATCGAAGAAACTATGATTTACGATGCCGGTTCCCCGTGTTTCGGTTAACAGCTCGTTCCTGAACCCGATAAGTCCCCTTGCCGGGGTTTTAAATTCCAGCCTTGTGTAGCCGTCCTCACCCTGGCTCATGTTTATCATTTCGCCTCTTCTCGCGCCCAGTTTTTCTATAACTACTCCGACGTATTCATCGGCCACGTCTATAATAACAAGTTCAATCGGTTCGGTTTTTTTACCGTTCTGTTCTTTATAAATTACTTCAGGTTTCGATACCTGAAATTCGTATCCTTCTCTTCTCATGTTCTCGATAAGTATTGAAAGCTGAAGCTCGCCCCTGCCTTTAACAACAAAAGCATCCTGAAGGTCCGTTCTTTCAACAGCAATGCTCACGTTCGTCTGCAGTTCTTTCTGAAGCCTTTTCCAGATGTTAGTTGAGGTGACGTATCTTCCTTCCTTTCCGCAGAACGGGGAGTTGTTTGCCATAAAGGTCATTGACAGGGTAGGAGCGTCTATATTAATCGACGGGAGCGCAACGGGATTTTCTTTGTCCGCTACTGTTTCGCCGACATCTATATCTTCCATACCTGCCAGCAGAACAATATCCCCCGCGAAAGCTTCTTTTACTTCGACTTTTGTAAGTCCCTCAAAAGACAGAATTTTATTTATTCTGTATGGATTGATTGCACCATCTCTTTTAAGGAGAACAACATCATCGCCCTGCCTTACTATTCCGTTATGAATTTTTCCGATTCCCATTTTTCCGAGATAATTATCGTAAAGTATTGCGGATGTTAAAAACTGAAATGGCAAATCAATGTTGCCCTCAGCATCTTTTGCATATTTAATAATAGTATCGAATAAAGGCTTTATGTTAATGTTCGGATCATTTAATTCCAATTTCGCATATCCGTCTCTTGCGGATGCATATACTACAGGGAAATCCAGCTGGTGATCGGTCGCATTCAGCTGCATGAAGAGATCGAAAACCATATCAAGGACTTCGTGAGGCCTGCAGTTGTGCCTGTCTATTTTATTGATAACGACAATCGGTTTGTGCCCCAGCTCCAGAGATTTTTTAAGCACGTATTTTGTCTGCGGCATTGTACCTTCAAAGGCGTCCACAAGCAGAAGCACGGAGTCGACCATTCTAAGTATACGCTGCACTTCTCCGCCGAAATCCGCGTGACCGGGCGTGTCGACAATGTTGATCTTGTAGTCCTGGTAGAACAGCGATGCGTTCTTGGAAAATATCGTGATGCCTCTTTCCTTTTCCAGGTCGTTGGAGTCCATTACTCTTTCTTCGACTTTTTGATTGTCACGGAATACGCCTGCGAATTTCAGCATTGCGTCAACAAGAGTTGTTTTCCCGTGGTCGACATGGGCAATGATCGCTATGTTTTTAGTCTTCTGCATATATAAAATAAATCTCCCAGTTAAAATTAAGCAAACATGGATAATAGCATGTTTTTTTACCAGCACTTTTTAATTTAAAAGCGATTTATACAATATATATTATATATTTTCAAATTGTTTTGCAACAAGGTATATTGACAATTGATTCAAATTTCTAAATAATATATAGTATGAATTGAAAGGCGTCCTCTAAATTTTGTAATGTATTTCAGTTTAAAGTCGGCAATATGTATAAAATCACATTTTTAAGATGAGTACTATTTATTATTGACAATATTTCGTTTCCGGATTTGGTTATTAAACAGAAGCGGGCTATTTGCCCGGTTTAAAATTACTAAGCGGAATATTTTATCTTGCTGAACAAATTTAATAAATCATTAATCCGGCGCATATTTCTTCTGCTGATATGTTCGCCGCTTTTGGCTGCAATATTATTTGCGCCTCTTCATTATCATCACGATAATAAAACTCACAGCGACTGTCATGTTTGCCTCTTTGCGTTTAATCAGTCATGTAATGATAGTTTTTCTGATAATGTTTTACCTTCTCCTCCAAGAATATATTCACTTCTTTTTAAACATGAAGATGATCTCATCTTGATATGGCAAAATTTTTTTTACCAGGCTAAAGCTCCACCGTTTATTCTCTCTGTCTTTTGATATTTTAAACCAAGTTTTACTTTTATACATTTGCACATCGCAGAAAGAAGTCATCAATAAGTATAATTATAAGCATTTCATCATGTTCTACGTGGAATATTTCATGATTTGTGCAGTATTCCATATAGGCGGCAAGCTGTAATTAACGGAAACTACAATCAACGCGATGTGTAATTCAGATAAAATTTTATATTATGGAGAGATACTAATGAAAATAAATTTAATTTTTAAAATATTTATATATGCTGTTTGCTGCACAATGATATTTAATCCGGGCAGGCTTTTAGCGCAGGCTAAAACCGAAACGGATGCCGCAGTTAAAAGAAAAATACTCCCTGATATCTCGCTTATACTGGATTTCGGGGCAACATACAGAAATATGAAGAATGAAAAGTACGAAAGCCTTGAGATACCTGAGTTTACTCACAGCCATGGGGAGGAAGAAGAAGGCGAACATTCTCACGAAGGAATGAATGCGAAAAGAGGGTTCAATTTTAATTACGGCGAGCTTGTTATGAGTGCGGCTGTTGATCCTTACTTTGACCTGTTTGCAGCGTTCCATCTTTCCGAAGAGGGCTTTGAGGTTGAGGAAGGATTTATAAACACAAGATCTCTGCCTGGCGGCGTACAGATGAAGGCAGGGAAGTTCCTGAGCAGCTTCGGCAGGGCAAACAGCCAGCACGCGCATTTCTGGGCGTTTAACGACAGGCCGATCGCGTACAAGGCGTTTTTCGGCGATGAGGGGCTTCTTGAGAAAGGAGCGCAGATAGGCTGGACACTGCCGACCAGCTTTTACCTGTTTATCGGAGGGGAAATCCTTCAGGGAGAAAACGAAGCCAGCTTCGGTTACGAGGGCTACTCTAATGATTCCGCAGAAGTAAAAACAAGCAAGAGGCCGAATGTCTATACGGGATTCGCAAAGACGTCCTTTGATGCCGGCAGCTTAAGCGTCCTGTTCGGAGCATCGGGCGCGTTCGGAAAAGCGAGGATCAATCATGAACTGGAAGATGATTCCGGGCACGCTGTGTACGGAGATGCGATGGTACTTGGAGGCGATATTGTAATGAAGTATTTTTTTGATTCGTACCGTTATCTTTCCCTTGAAGGCGAATACCTGTACCGCTCTATTGAAGGGGATTTATATGAGGCCGAAACAGGCGGAACAACTGTATCGGATATTGAAAAAAAACAGTCAGGTTATTACGCGCAGCTTATTGCCAGGCCTTTTACAGTATGGAGGATGGGCATCAGATACGAAAGCCTTATAAACAACAGCGTTAAAGCAGGAGGAGTAAAATCCGGCGCAGAGAAAGTTCTGCCGAAATATTCTGCAATGCTGGAATATAACCCGACTGAATTTTCGCGCTTAAGGCTTCAGTACAATTACGACAGATCGTTGTTTCTGGAAGAAAAAAGAAAGCCTGTGCATGAGGTAGCTCTTACGTTCAATATGTCCATAGGCGCGCACGGCGCCCATAGTTTTTAAAAGAGGCAAACCATGAAGAAAGCAATTATTTCTGTTATTATGCTGCTTTGTACATTAAGCGCGTCATATTCCGAGATCAGGATTGCTGCAGCATATCCTTATATAGCTGATGTCGCTGCTAAGATAGGCGGAGACAGGGTTAAGGCCGATGCGCTGGCGCCCGGGAACTGGGACCCGCATTTTGTGCCTGCAAAGCCTTCGCTTATAGCAAAGTTGCGTAACGCCGATCTATTAATAGCGAATGGAGCGGAACTCGAGATCGGGTGGCTTCCTCCGGTGGTAAGGGAGTCGCGCAACGCGAAAATCATGCAGGGAGCTAAAGGTTTTCTAGATCTTTCAGATCATATTAAACTGATAGATATTCCGGTTAATATTTCGCGCGCAAAAGGAGATGTTCATCCTTCGGGCAACCCGCATTTCTGCCTTGATCCTGCTAATATTCTTCTGATTTCAAAAGCTGTATCGGACAAGTTATGCGAAATCGATCCTGCCGGTGCAGAATATTATAAAGCGAATCAAATCAAATTCAGCGGAATCTGGAACAGCAAGATGATTGAATGGGACAAGGCAATGGCGCCATTAAAGGGAAGCAGGGTAGTGCAGTATCATAAAATATATGATTATTTTTTTAAGCGTTACGGGATGCAGTCTGCCGGCGAGCTTGAACCGCTTCCAGGGATAAGCCCGTCTTCCGGACATATTGCCCGGATCATAGAAACGATTAAAGCAGAAAAAATAAGATATATTTTTAATGACGTGTATCATTCAACCAATCCTGCAGAGCTGGTAGCCGGTAAGACCGGCGCAAGAGTCCTGGTGATCCCGCATGACGTAGGAGCTGTCAAGGAGGCGCGCGATGTGGTAAGCCTGTTCGACGAAATAGTACGGAGGATAACAAAATGATAGATATTCTTTTACCGGCGTTTATCATTTCCCTTGTTTTGCTTGGGATACATTCATATTTCGGTTTGAGAATAATAGAAAGAAATATAATCTTTACCGATCTCGCGATCGGCCAGATGGCTGCCTTCGGGGCAGCCATCTCCCTTCTTCTCTTCGACGGCGGTTACATCTATATAGTATCACTGTCATCGGCAATAGTTGCAGGCATGATGATTTATTATTTATCTAAAAAAACGTCTTATCTTGAGGCTGTAATAGGTCTTATATATGCGCTTGGATTTTCGGGGGTTTATCTGCTGCTGTCCAAGTCGGCTCACGGAGCAGAGGAATTTCAGCGGCTTGTCGCTTACGATATTCTGTTTACCAACATGAGCGATGTTTTAATAACAGCGATACTTTATGCATGTATAGCAGTCATTATTAAAATATTTACAAAAAAGATATCGGAAAAATATTATGATCTGTTCTTTTTCCTTGCTTTTGCCGTAACAGTCACAAGCTCGGTTAAAATGGCGGGGGTGCTTGTTGTTTTCGCTATACTTCTTGGACCTGCTTTTATTGCGAAAAGAATTCACCCGGTAACTGCGATACCGGAATTGTTAAGGAAAAATCCGCTTATTATTGCATGGATCGTTGGGACTATTATTAATTTGCTGGCTATTATTATTTCATATAAACTTGATCTTCCTACTGGTTATTCGATTGTGTTTCTGAACGCGCTGGTTGCTGTATTATTTTCTTTTATGAAAAAGAAAAAAGAAAAAGTGTGATTACTATTACATTCGCCGCTATTTCTAATATTATTATTATTTTTAAGGATAGAAAAAGTCAGGATACAGGATAACTGATTTTATACAAGCTGAACATCTTTGCTCTTTAGAAAATCCACTATCGGCAAAATCAAATCGACATTATTGCGCGGACTTATAAGATAAAACAACCGGTTGACATTCAGGAGCGATTCTGCCAGTCCGATAGCCAAATCCCCGGCAGCTTTTTTCTGATCTTCAAGCTTCGGAAAGCGGGCGAGATATTTGCGGAATTCATCCGGGATCACAATTCCCGGAACTTCGTTGTGGAGGAATTCGGCGTTCCTGCTTGAGGTAAGCGGTAAAAGCCCGCAGAATACCGGAATATCGATACCACGCGAATTCAATCCTTCAAGCACGGCTTCCATACGTTCAGAAGTATAAACCGGCTGTGTAAGCGCAAAATGCGCGCCTGCTTCTATCTTACGTTCAAGTTTGTTGAGCTGTCCTTCAATGCTGCGGACGTTGGGATTAAAAGCAACACCTATTGCGAAAGCTGTCAGGTTATCGGGATCAAGGCGCTGTCCCAGGTTGAATTCGGATACCATTTTGACAAGACTGACTGAGTTTACGTCAAATACACCGGAAGTATTAGCTTCATGATACATACGTACCGGGTCTCCTGTAACACAGAGTAAATTGCGTATACCGACGCAATGCGCTGCCATAATCGATGACTGGAGTGCAATCCGGTTGCGGTCGCGGCCGGTTATATGCGGAATTGGGATTGCTCCAAATTCGTTTCGCAGTATGCCGGCTGTTGTAATGTTATCCACGCGCACAGAAGCCAGCGGGTTGTCGGCAAGGGTTATGTACCTTATGCCGGAATTGACAAGGGCTTCGGCGCTGGAACGGATACCGCTTAAATCGAGATCCTTGGGAGGATCAAGTTCAACGAGAACGCCTTTTGGTATTACAATAGTTTCGGCTTTTATAATTTTTTTCTTTTCGGAAAAAGTCTGTGTAATCGTAAATCTTGCCTGCGACGGCTGAATTTTTTTCAATAATTTTGCCATCGCTTTAATTGTTGAAGGGCTGGTGCCGCAGCATCCGCCGATGAGGCGAACGTTCATCCGTGCCAGCTCCGCAGCACGTTCAGCAAGATATGAATCGCCTGCTGTAAAAACATGGCGTCCTTCCAGTCTTTCTGCAAAACCTGCATTCAAATAGGCGCTAACTGGTTTTCCGCAGCCGAGCATTTCCCTTGCTGCGGCCATTACTGCTGGCACTCCGGCTCCGCAGTTTGCGCCGACAATATCCGCACCTTTATCAATTAAAGCACTCGCTACAGCACTGCCGTTAAAACCATGCGGTGTACGGCCACCTTCCTCAAAGGCCATTTGCGCTATGATTGGAATATTTGTCTGTTCGCGTATGGCTTGCAGAACGATTAAGAGTTCATTAAGATCGGTGAATGTTTCAAGTATCAGAATATCTATCCCGGATTCAACAAGTATCAGGGCATGTTCTTTAAGCGCGGCACATTTTTCTTCAGGAAGGATTTGTTCTTCTTCCGATCTGTTTATTGTCCGGACGGGTCCTATTGAGCCTGCGATAAACACATTAGAGGCGCCTGCTGCTTCCCGCGCCAGATCTACTGCTGCTGAATTAATCTCTTTAACCTGGCGGTCGAGTTTAAGCTGCGCGAGATTAATTCGGTTCGCCCCGAAAGAATTCGTCTCAATTACCTGGCTTCCGGCAACAATGTATTCTCTATGAAGGCTTCTGACAATTTCCGGCGATTTTAAATTTAATCCTTCAATACTGGCGCCTTGCAGGCTGCCGGTTTTAAGGAGTTCTGTGCCTATCGCGCCGTCTCCTAAAAGAGTCTGACTTTGTATTACCTCAAGAAATTCTTCTGCCTTTTTATTCATGAAACAGGCACTCCTTTTGCCGATAAATTTTCTACCTTTTTTAATGGAACATGATTCGCAGCTGTACTGAGTATTGGTAACGAAACGCATACAGCTAATATTGGAGTCGAAAGCTGCCAATGAAACAGATATAAACAGTATCGTTTAAACATTATTTTCCCCCGGCGAAAAAGAATTGAACGGCTATCTTCATATTCCGTAGGGGAACAGGGGAAAGATTTTACCGGATAATGATTTAAGTGTTATTTGTCTTAAAAAAATTGTCAAGTGAAAAGCTGTATAATAAAGCGGATTATTGCAGCAGCGACATTATTTTCTCATTGACAGGAATAATATTGCTTCGTATTAGTAACACAAAAATAAAATTCGTATTACTGCTTAATAAAAGACCGGATGTTTTTTATAATGAGTAATACGAATTTAAAAAAAATATTATTACCGGAGGCATTTGTGAGATCTATAATGTTGTTTTGGATAATATTTCTTTCGGTATCATTATATGCTCAGGATTTAACCCAGACTGATAAGAATTCTGAGAATGCGGAATCGGAAAAGAATTTCGAATCAAGGGAAATCATTGTTAAAGGCAAAAAGGATCAGCCGGATAATACGGCGATAATAACCGAAAAAGACGTTAAGAATTCTACTAAAACAGATCTTATAAATGTCATAAATCAGAATGTTCCGAGTTTCTACACTCCGAACAACAGGGTAATGGGCTTTGGAGTCTCATCCAGCGGCGCTGCCCAGATGTCGGTTCGCGGGATAGGGCAGTCGGGATGGGGCCCCACAACAGGCCTGCCTATACTCATAAACGGGCTTGACACTACGACTTCAATAATGGGGCATCCGATTGCCGATATATTTACGATGAAGAATATAGATCGGGTGGAAGTGCTGATAGGGCCCCAGCCGGTGCTGTACGGCTCCGGAGCGCTGGGAGGAGTAGTGAACGTGGTAACAAAACGACAGAAGACAGATGGGTATCAGACTGATCTTTCGGGTTCTTATGGCAGTTATAATTCAACTGATGATTTTGTTTCACACATAGGGAAAATCGGTCTATTCGATTACGGTGTTTCGTATAATTTTCAGAGAACGGACGGTCACCGCGAACAAAAAAGCCCGAACGGAACTGAAATGACTTCCGAGTATTACAATCATAATGGCACAGCAAGGTTCGGGTTCGAGCTTGGAAAAAACTGGTATGCGGGTATGAACAGCTATGTAATGAAACAAAAGATTCACGATCCAGGCCCGGAAGGCGCTTCATCTGCAACCATTAACGGTCTTGAAGTATTTGATATTTTACGTAATGGTATCTCTTTAAATATATTAAATAATTATAACAAGTTTGACGGTATGATACACGTATTTTATAACAGCGGTAATCATGAAGCTGAGAAAACCGCAACAAATACCAAATCATATAAGCATGATGACCAGCTTTACGGCACGCGCGTTACAGAATCGGCTAAGCTAATTGACGGGAACAAAATTACAGCAGGTGTTGATACAAGGAAGTGGGGCGGTTCATCGAAAAATATGGTAACCGGTAATTATTATGTTAAAGATAAATACTTAACGGACATATCCGGTTTTGGCCTTATTGAACAGAGACTTTTTAATGCATTAACACTTTCCGGCGGAGCGCGTTATACTGATAACTCAAAATTCGGAGGATTCACTGCATGGCAGGGGGGATTAATAGTAAATCCTTATAACTGTTTTAAAATACATAGCACAGCTGCCAGAGGATTTAAACTGCCAGATTTGCGCCAGTTATATATAAAGATGTATGGTGCTGAAGTTCCAAACGAGAATCTAAAAACTGAAACATATACTTCGTACGATGCAGGAATAGAATTATTACCTGTAAAAGAGTTATCTTTTGATATTACAGGTTATAGAATTTATTCTGATAATAAAATAATGAAATCTGGAAACAATTGGATAAATTATTCGGAATTTAATTATAATGGAGCTGAAGCAACTGTCAATTATACTTATAAGATAATAAAAACCCGAGCAGGTTATTCCTATATTGACAACATATATGACGGGCAAAAGCTAGCTTATGTCCCAAGACACAAAATACTGGGAGGGATATCATGTGAATTATATGGCTTTTACACAGGCATAGACGGAGAATATATAAAATTTATTTGGGCAGACACAGCAGGCACGCATAAGCTTTCAAATTATCTTGTGCTGAACGCGAAACTCGCGTATACTTTCCTAGAGCATTACAGGGCATTTATTAATTTTAATAATATAACTAATAAGGATTACGTAACATATTCATATAAGGAAACCTCTCCAACAACAAAGTACTTGGATTATCCGATGCCTGGATTTAACGTACTTGGAGGATTGAGCGTTTCGATTTAAGTATATTTTTGCATATAAATAAACACAAAGGTCACTGAGTATACGCAGAGAACATTGAGTAATTTTTTAAAAAATAAAAAAAATTTATTATTCCTTTCTCTGTGTCCTCTGTGGTTTTATTTTTTGTAATGTGTTTTATTGTACTAAAAAATAAGATCCCGAATTGCCTTTTTTTTGAGTCCTTCGATTTTCTCACAGAAGCTGGTTATAATTCCGTTTTCCATGACCGCGATATGAGTGGCAAGCTCTTCTATTATAAAGCGCCTGTGTGTCGCGATAAGCATTGTTGCTGAAAAAGATTTCAAGAGCTCAATGAGTATAATGCTGTTTTCACGGTCAAGATTGTTGAGCGGTTCATCCAGAAGAAGAAGCGCAGGTTCTTTTGCGAGCACTCCTGCTAATGCTGCTCTTTTTATTTCGCCGGAGGAAAGGTCAAGCGGATTGCTGCCTGCATATCTTGAAAGATTGAACCTTTCCAGCCATTTCTCCGCGATATGAATCTTGTCTTCTTTAGTTGCTGATGAACCGGGTATGCTCAGAATTATATCATTAATCAGATCTGGCATAATGAATTGATACTCAACCTGGCTGAAAAGAAATGCGACACGCTTTCTTATTTCGCTTATAGTTTTGCGGGATCTCGTTATTCCGGAAACTGATATATGGCCTTCGCCGTCCAGTAAGCCCGCAATATGAAGCATGAGCGTGGTTTTTCCGCTGCCGTTTTTTCCTATGAGCGCGGTCCTGGTGCTTTTATCAAGCGACAGGTCAATGCCTTCCAGTGCTTTTTTACCGTCAGGATAACTATAGTGCAGGTTTTTTATTTCAAGAGCTTTCATTTAGTAAAATTTATTATTATCGGTTATATAATGATAATGGTTAATGTACCCGCGAATAATGCAGATAAGGCAATGATGTCGTATATCCCGGCATTATCTTTTGAAACATAAATCCGCGGGATTTCGGTTATCCGTGTGTAAAACGCAGCCTGGTGATGATTATATGCGTATAATTCTTTAAAGATCATATTACGAACATAATACCGCGCGATCAGCAGCCTGCCGGAATAATTTAAGTTTATTCTTACCCTCAGTTGATTTAAAATTCCGTTATGTGTACGGATTAAATACTCTAAGGTTTTAATGAAAAATATTATAAATAAATTCAATCGTTCCGTTGGAACAGCATTTATAATACGTATTAATCCGTTTTTCCCGATCCATCGAAGACCGTAATAAATACAATTAAACGAAAATATTATTTTTATTATAATTTTGATAATCTCTTTAGAATTCAGATTCTGAGCCAGCGTTCCGGATATGAATGCGAACAATCCGAAAAACATGGAAAATCCTAGTATGATTATATTTTTTTTTAAAAGTTGCTGAATTCCTAATGAGGAGGCGCTTATAAGTGCAATTAACTCTATTGTGATTATTATTACGGAAAGAATGTCTGTTTCAGATAATATTATTTGAAAGAATAAAAGTATAATGGTGAATGACTTAATGAAGATTAGCATGTGCCGCATTCAATGAAGTTCAGTTTCTTTTTATCAATATATTTTATAAGTGTAAACGAGGAATTACACTGCATGTTTTCCAGTTCGTTTTGTTCGGGCATCATGTCTTTGCACACAGGGCCATTAACAGAACTGTGAAATTCATTAAGGGATTTTGTATCGGACAAATGAAAGATGTAGAGTTTGCCACTGTTTTTTAATGCGCGCCTGAATAAACTGAGGGCATGCATCTTATCTTCGATATGAGGAAATACCGCGAAGCAAATAATTGCATCATAATAACTTATTTTTAGATCAGCAAATTCAATTGATTTAATGATAAAGTCAATGTTGATATAATCAGGATATAATTTTTTCGCGCGAAGGATCATGGATTCCGCAGGGTCAAGAGCGGTGATGATCCCGTCAGCGCCGATCTTTTCTTCTATCAGTGGAAACAGCACGCCGTTTCCGCAGCCTACGTCAAGAACTCTGTCGCCGGTTTTCAGCTCTATCATTTTGAAAACATCGCGCAGTTGATCTATCCTTTCGCTGTTATTTCCAACAACCTCGTCCCAGTTACTGCCTAACTTATTGAAATAATTTATTTTTGCTTCCAGATCAGTCGTGTTCATGGTGATGTCTCTCATTATGCTCATATAATCTTAGCGATTTGTTTTTAATTATTCTTACACACACAGGTACAAGAAGCGGTACTGTTATAATCATAAGCAGCAATCCGGGGAATGATTTAATTAAATGATATGCTGTGTAAATTTCCGGGCTTATCCCGAAGAGCGGTATTATCAGGAAATAATAACATGCTAAAATCAGACGGTCTATAATAATTGCAGCTAATATTGAAATGACCGGCTTAATTTTAAAACGGTGTGTCATAAACGAAATGAAACAGCAAAATACTGTAAGCTGTAGCATCATCAGCGGGGCAATAGGCGGATAAAACGGCGGCATCCCGGTAAGAACTGCGGATGCAAGCGGCGTAAAAAAGCCCGTTATTGCAGCATTCTTAAGCGTAAGCATATACGCTCCAAGCGCAAGCGGAATATACATTGGCATAAATACTGAACCAAGTCCTACCAGGTGAAACAGTATCGGGAACGTAACGCCCATAGCGGAAAATATTACCGCCAAAAGTATGTTGTTAATGTCTAATTTATCATGCATTATAGTAACACAATAATATAATTCATAACACTGTAAAGCAAAAATTAATCCTTTTTAAAAAACTTGACACGGGATTATTGTCGTATTAACAATAAGAAGGCATCCCAAAATCCCCATTTATAGAATTATTTATTATTTTGTTAAATATTATCATAAATGGACATAATAAATATTATTTTAATTTCCTGCGGAAATCGGCCTTCGGCCTCAGACAGTCCTCGAAAATTAAAATAATATTTGTTATGTCTGAAGATCTTTTATTGCGTTTCAGAGGTTTTGGGATGCACTCTAAATAATATTAAAAATATAAGCGCTAATTATATGTTAAAACGTTTTTCTATATCACTGGAAGAAAATCTGCTGGAGAAGTTCGACAAATATATCCAGAAGAGAAAATATACGAACCGCTCCGAAGCTATCCGCGACCTGATAAGAGATGTCTTTGTAAAAGAGGAATGGGAAACGGATAAGGAAGTTTTCGGCGTTATCTCGTTCATTTACGATCATCATCAGCCCAAAATACAGGAGAAGATCACCGAACTTCAGCACGATTTTTACGAGCACATTGTTTCTTCGACTCATGTTCACGTCGACCATCATAACTGTCTTGAAGTTGTAATTGTTTCCGGAAGGGCAAAGAACATACGAAGCCTTTACGAAATGATCAGGGCGCTGCGTGGCATTAAGAACGCTTCACTGACAATGAGCAGTACCGGCAGCAGCCTTTCCTAGAAAGCATTAAATAATCAAAATATTTATTTTTATTAAGACAATAAAAATCAACCTTGTTAAGTATATAAACTAATTCCGGAGTGTCAGTATGTTTATATTTTTAAAAATCAAGCAAAATAAATTAATTAATTCATGGTCAATTATTATAGTAATAACTATAAATTTTTTTTTCACAACCGGTATTTACGCTGCTCATCCACTTATAACTGAAGATACGGGAACGCAGGGCAAAGGTAAAATGCAGATTGAATTGAACGGTGAGCATAACAGAGACAAAGAGGATGGAGTCACAGAAAAAAACACACAAATTGCCGGGATTTTTACTTACGGTTTAACAGATAATCTTGATATTATTACCGGAATACCCTATTTATTTGCTTGTACGAGATCAGAAGGAGATACGACAAAAGAAAAAGGTATTTCTGATGCTTCTTTTGGGGTAAAGTGGAGATTTTACGAGGAAAAAAAATTTAGTTTTGCATTAAAACCTGAAGTCTCGCTGCCCGCAGGCGATCATGAAAAAGGTCTTGGAAGCGGCAAGCCCGGATATTCCGGATTTTTTGTTACTACTTTCAATTTCGAATTATTTTCATTTCATTTTCATACCGGATACATACGCAATGAAAATAAACTGGAAGAAGAAAAAAACCTGTGGCATATTTCCGCAGCATGTGAATACCGCCTTTGGGAAAATCTGCGAATTATCGCGGATGCAGGGATTAATAAAAATACCGATCCTGATGCCGATGAAAATCCGGCATTTATACTCGGAGGAATTATTTATTCGGTCAGGGAAAATATTGATCTGGATGCCGGCCTGAAATATGGATTAAATAAACCGGAAACCGATTATTCAATACTGGCCGGCATTGCAATTAGAATTTAATTTCAGCAATCACCATCGCCGGATTCATCAGATTCGGAACTGCCGGATTAAATCTCTTTATTAGACTTGTTGCATATCTTAAATGTAATTTCTACCGAAGGTAGAAATTACATGCTAATTGAGAGATTTCTCGTCACTTTGTTCCTCGAAATGACAGTTTCGCAATAACTCTATTATTCAGCATCAGTTTTTATATGGTTTCGTGCAATGGAGAAATAATTTTAAAAGCGAACTTATATGTCTTCATCTTCCCATTCGGACTGCGGACGGTCTGATATTACCCAGCGTTTGGCCTCCCAGTTGATATAAGGCATCTGTATATAGTTGAAAAATGACTGCATTGTAGATGAAGTATAACCGGTCGGTAGAATATCCCCGAACGCGATAGATAAGTTAATTGAAAGACCGATGTAATAATTTCTAGTTCTGCTGTCAAATCCCCGCGCAGGCCTGTAGCCGCGTACATAATATCCTGCATCAAAGTTTATGTATCTGAGAGGCGTGAGCGATATATATGGAATGCCTCCGAGTTTTGTTGTGAGCATGAATTTCGATCCGCTGTAATCGGTGAAAATATCGTGATGATCCATAAGATCGAACTTTTTTCTCATTGCTTTGCTCGGGAAATATTCCCATCTGAGAGTAAATATACGGTCAAGAAAAGGCGAGTAATCCAGGATTACGCCCGCAAGTATACCGATCTGGTTTGCCAGAATGTCCCACGGGTCAAATCCGTAATTCGGACCGAAACCGTCGCCTATTTCGCCAGCGGTTGTAATGATTTCCGTTAGCAGGGCGCCTTCCAGATTTGCCTTGCCTGCGGATGATCCGCTCGCTTTAAACATAAACGTAGTGAGCCTTTTCATCGCGTAGTTTCCGTAAAGGTGACCCAGCTTGTCTACACCGCCGTTTATCGCGTGCGCGCCGAACGGGTTCTCCGACTTAATTTTGAAATCGGCAGAGTTCCATCCCCATGTGCCGAGCCCGTACCCGATCATAAACAGCGGGCCGAAAGCATAAAGGCCGTATCTCACATAAGGCGCTTTATTATCTTCGAATTGAAAATTATCGTAAAGATTTGCAGGGAGTTTAACTTTTTCACTGGTATTTATAATGCTGTTGTTTTCAGTGGCCTGCTCCTGAGCATTGATATATGAAGGAAATAAAATTAAAATAATTAATATGAAAATACGGATTTTCATTGCAGCCTCAATAACAAGTTTTAACCTATTTATTTTTATTCTACAGAACCAGATAATCAACAGTGATAATTGTCAAACGGTTTTTATGTCAACGCCTTGAAACATAATACCTTTGCTTTCGCGTCGGCTGACGCCGAAGGCAGAAGCCGGTGTGAAAGCACCGGGTGCTTGCCCGAGGGATTTTATTATTGACACATATCGAAAAAAATAATCAATATTTAACCCGGATTTTTAATCTATGAAAAAAAAATTCATTATAAATATTTTATCGATAATATTGTATTTAATCACCGGCTGCGGAAACAAATACGATGCTGAAACCGGCTCAATTGCAGACAGCAGTTCAGTTAAGAATCCCGCAAGGATAATTTCTCTTTCGCCTGCCGTAACCGAGGAACTGTACCTTCTGGACGCAGGCAATCTTCTGGTCGCTAATACTTTTTACTGCAACAGGCCGCCCGATGCAAGGAAAAAGAAGAAGATAGGGAATATGAACGATTTTGATGTTGAAACAGCCCTGCGGCTTAAACCCGACCTGATATTTTGCACAGACCTTGCAGATAAAAAGAAGATAAGAAAGCTTAAGCAGCTAGGAATCACTATAATGGAATTTTTAACTCCGGAAAAGTTCACGGATATTTGCACGGATTTTCTAAGGATAGGGAAGGCGATAAATAAAACGGAAAAAGCCGAAGCAATAATTTATGCTGTTAAAGCAGATATCGCCAGCAAAAAAGAAAAAACGCAAAGCCTTCCAAAGAAAAAAGTGTTTATCCAGATAGGAACAAAGCCCCTTTTTACAATAGACCGGCATTATTTTATCAATGACTATATAGAGTCAGGCGGAGGGGTAAGTATTAGCAAAAAAGCGGCATCCGGCCTTTTCAGCAGGGAAAGCGTTGTTGCTGCAAACCCGGACGTAATTATAATTACCGCTATGGGTATAGCGAGCATAGAAGAAAAAGAGATATGGAAAAGATACCCGACAATAAACGCAGTTAAAAACAACGATATACATATTGTCGATCCTGATGTATTCTGCAATCATACTGTAAGCGCGTTTGCAGAATCTTTAAAACAGATTATTGCTATTCTTCATCCGGAAATTAAATTATGAATAAACGGATACTTATTTTTGTTTTCCTGTTCTGTTTGCTGATCTTTGTTTCATTGCTTTCTCTTTTTACCGGATCATCGGAAATGAGCATTCATCAGATATTGTCTGCTGTAAGAGAAGGAAAGGGCAGCTCCGATTACAGTATAATATTCGACATCCGTTTGCCGAGAATACTGATGGGATTCGCGGTCGGCGGCTCCCTGAGCCTTGCAGGCGCTATACTCCAGGGCATGTTCCGCAACCCGCTGGTTGAACCTTACACACTGGGGCTTTCGGGAGGTTCTCTGCTTGGCGTTTGCCTTGGTATACTTTTCGGCATTAACAGAATTTTCGGGATAATATCATTGCCTTTATGCGGGTTTGCGGGGGCATTTGTCATTATACTGCTGATATATTTTTTAAGCATGAAGAAAGGCATAATTCAGATAAACGGACTTTTGCTTACAGGAGTAATGATAAGCTACATATCGTCTTCCGCGCTCATGCTTATAATGGCAATCGCAAAGACCGAAGACCTGCGCGGGATCGTGTTCTGGATGATGGGGTCGCTGGAGGAATCGAACTGGAGCCTTATTAAGCTCGCGCTTTCAGTATCGGTTGCCGGTTTGCTGGCGTCATATTACTTCTGCCTCAGCCTTAACGCGCTTTCTCTTGGGGAAGAGGAGGCGATGCATCTGGGCGTTAATGTGGAGAGAGTCAAGCGAATTCTTTTTGTTGTTGCGTCGGTGCTGACCGGCGTATGCGTGTCTGTCGCAGGCCTTATCGGATTTGTAGGCCTTATTGTCCCGCACCTGCTGCGAATGCTTACGGGCGGAGACCACAGACTGCTTCTCGCAGGTTCGTTCCTGTTCGGCGCGTCTTTCCTGATATTCTGCGACATGCTCGCGAGGTCCATTGCTGCTCCGATGGAGCTGCCTGTAGGCGTTATCACCGGTATTGTCGGCGGCGGCTTCTTCGTTTACGCTATGAGCAGGAGGAGCAGGCGATGGAAGATATAATGCTGAAAGCTGTAAATGTGAATGCGGGATATGGCAAAAAAGAAGTGCTGCGCAATATCAGTTTTGAGATAAAAAAAGGAGAACTGGCCGGCATTATAGGCCCGAACGGTTCAGGGAAAACAACGCTCCTTAAAATCATCACCCGCCTTTTAAAGCCATGGGAAGGCCGGTTACTCCTTACCGGCAAAGATATTGCTGGAATGGATTTCCGTGAGATCGCCAGGATTACTGCCGTTGTTTCGCAGAGTGCGGAAACCGGATGGATGAGTGTTGAAGAATATATCATGCTTGGACGAATGCCGTATTTCGGCAAGTTCCAGTTTTTTGAAAATAATAATGACAGGGATATAGTCTGCAGGTACATGAAGCTTACGGGCATTAATGCGCTTAAGGATAAATCCATGGCGGAGATAAGCGGAGGCGAGAGGCAGCTTGCGTTCATCACTAGGGCGCTGGCGCAGGAGCCGCGCCTTCTTTTGCTCGATGAGCCGACTTCGTACCTGGACATTACCCACCAGATAAGTATCATGGATCTGATACGCCGTCTTAACAAAGATTTGGGCATTACGGTAATCATGATCCTGCACGACCTTAACCTTGCAAGCGAGTACTGCGGGAAACTGATACTGCTGAATGACGGGGAGATATACAAGGCCGGGAGCCCTCAGGAAGTTCTGACATATTCAGCTATTGAGGAAGTATATAAAACAATAGTGGTTGTGGAAAAGAACCCGCTATCAAAAAAGCCGTTCATACTTCTTGTATCGGAGGAAGAAAGAGGGAAAGTATAGTTTGAGTCTATTTTGCTAAGAGTGCCTTCCAAAACTTATTGTCTCGATAAAATACATAGTATTATATAGTTTTTAGTCTGGTAGTTATACAAACACGGTCGGTTTTTTATTGTGCGCTTCTTCGACGCGCTTTAGAAAGTCCTCGCGCGGGATGTAAACGCCGCCGAAGCTTTTCGTAAGCTCTGTAAGCATCTGCACGTCAATCCATGTAAGGCCGATCGCGCTTAAACGCTCTATCAGGTACCACAGGCAGAGCTTTGATCTGTTCGGCTTTCTGTAAAACATGCTTTCTCCGCTGAATACGTTGCCAACGAATACTCCGTATATCCCGCCTGTGAGTTCGCCGTCTTCCCATGCTTCCACGCTGTGCGCGTATCCTGAAAGATGAAGATTAGTGTATGCCTTTACCATGGACGGCAATATCCATGTGCCCCTCTGGCCGGGGCGCTTCTGATGCCGGCAGGCTTTAATAACCTCGTTGAACGCTGTGTTAATCCTGAATTCGCCCTTCCATGATTTCCTGAATCTGCGGAGCCTTTGAGGAATATGAATGCCGGAAAATTCGATTATGCCGCGAAGGGAAGGGCAGAACCAGAGTATAGGAAGCCCTTCCTGCGGCCATGGGAATATGCCGTGATAATACGAATCGACCAGGGTTTCGGGTCCAAGATTTCCGCCTATGCACAGAAGCCCATCCTGGTCCGACATATCCGGATCCGGAAAAACAGAATGCTTAATTTTATCAATCATGAGAAAAATAACTGAATAAAAACATATTACCTGACGATTTTCAGTTTTCCGTTAATCATCCCTACATAAACAGCAAGATCAAATGTTGAACCGTCGGAAGATTTTGCCTGTATAAGTTCTTCCTTGCCGTTAAAAATGTGCCATATCCTTTTGGTCGGGCCTACTGCTACAGCCCGCAGCGAAGCTGGGTTCAGCTTGTTTAGTTTCGCTCTGAAAAGCTCTTCAGTAAGAAACCTTCTAAGTTCGCTTTTCATGTCCACTCCGCCAAATGCCTTTGAGTAATCAATTACTTTTATCTCGGACTCCCGTAATATTGATTCGGTGTCCTTTTTAGCGAACATAGCATATAGTTTTTGCGCATAAGCATAAACATCTTTTTCATTAGCTCTTCCTGCATCGCTTAAATGCTTTTTGAAATCCAGAATGGATTTGAATTTCTTCGCAGATGTTGCTTTGCCGTCAGCGCCAAAGTCCTTGTTCTTTAGCTCGATCGAGATGAGCTTGCCTTTGTCCGTAGTTGATACTGTTGCTCCGCGTTCCATTTCAGAAACTCCGAAGGAGAATTCCGACGGCTTTGAAGGATTGGCTTTCTTTATATCTGCTTTGATTTCATTATCCCCTATGAGCCATGGATTAAGCGCAGCGCTGCCGTTACCGGTCTTTCCGTCAAATTCGGTTATAACAAATCCGTTTACAAGGAGTTGGCCTGTCACATTCTCTGTCTGATATGTCATCTGGTAAAATATCGTTTTTTCCTGCATGGCAACCATACCTCCGCTTAAAAGCATCAGAAAAGCTGTAATTATCATACAACCCAAAAAAACTTTTTTCATTTTTTTTCCTCTTCTTGAAATAATTTTTATAAAGATTAAAACAAATCAAATTAATTATTGTCTCAAAATATTTATAATTATTGGATTTAAGAATATTGAAGGATATTAAAAGTCAATTGCATTTTTAGTAGTCACCGGCTGCCTGGAGTTCGCGCTGAAGGATCTTCTTTACTTCTGCGGACGCCCAGAAATCCCAATTGTGCGATTTGCCTTTCCCGATATCTTTCATGAATTCGGTTTTATTTGAAGTTTTAATGCGCGATGCCAAGGCTGCCTGCTGCCTGTAAATTGACAGTTCTTCGCTCAGCAAAATTATTCTGCATTTGATCGCCGGGAATATTGTTACAGGCTGCTCAATTTCCCATCCCGCGGGAGAGGCGTATTCCTTAAGATGAATTTTATACTCGCCCGAATCCGCGGCAAGAGTGCTGTAATCGTATGTACCGGATATGCATATAAGTGACTTTAGTTTTGAGATAAGCGGAGCGAATTTTACTGCGCCTTCTGCCCCGGATGAAATGCCGGATAATATTACAGGAAGAGCGCCGTGCAGTTTGACAAGTTTGTCATATATGCCGAGGTATATCCGAAGCTCGGACAACCCGTTGTCGGGATTGTACACGTACAGGCTTGTGCCGGAATCGACAATAACAACAAGTGCATTGTGCCATGACGAAAGTTCTTTTAATCCCATATTTTTTATTAGAATTTCAGGGGATTGTTTGTAGGGATCTCCTTCAGGTTTGTATCCGTGAAAAAGCCACAGCATAATTTCCGGCTTGTCGGGAACTATCATATACAAATCCCTTGATGTACGTACAGCTCCTTTCCTTACAGATACTGCATATTTTTCGCCTGCGGATTTTGTTATAGTAAGCGAGTTAAGACTGCCCCAGCTCTTCTTTAGAGCGTTGAAGTCCGGGGCGTCTTTTGCAAATGCGGGGATAGCGAATAATATAATAGCGAGAATAATCCTTTTCATGTTTTATCCTTATCCTGAAAAATTATTTGTTTATGCTCAACTTCTCAGTATGGCATCTGTGGTTAATTCTTTGATTCGCTTACTTTAAAAATCCCTGAATAATTTTGTTAACAGCTTCATCATAAGTAAGGCCAAGGCTCATCAGCTTCATTAGCTGGTCATTGGCTATCTTGCCTATGGATGCTTCGTGAGTCAGTTCCGCGTCAGAATGTCCTGCTTTGAGAGACGGTATTGTCTCGTTACGTCCGTTGTCCATTATGATCGCGTCGCACTCGATATGTCCGAAGCATTTTGCCTGCGCGTCCATTGTAGCATAGAAATTCTGCACCGAATTTCCTTTTATAACAGACCTTGAGATCATGTTGGCCTTGCTGCCGTCTCCTTTAAGCAATATCTGATTTCTGGATGTTGCTTTCTGCGACGCATCGGTCATTACTCTCTCTGTTATAAGGATAGTGCTGCCTGTACCCAGTGTTGCTTCGTTAAGCCTGTTGGCAGCATCCACGCCTCCAAGCTGCGAAAGCTCCATTTCAGCATAAGCTCCCTGTTCCAGATATACTTTTGTTGTAGGATTAAGGCTGCGTTTGCCTTTTCCTTCACCGAGAGCGACGTGCTTTTCTACATATTTTATCCTGGCGTTTTTACCTACGCGGAATTCGTGAATGCCTTCGTGTCCTTGCTCTTTGGAAGTCCCGCAATGAATACCGCAGCCTGCCACTATTGTAACATCCGAATCATCCCCGATAATAAAATTATTATAAACAACGTCGTTGAGCCCGGCCTGGCTTACGATAACAGGGATATGAACTGATTCGTTTTTAGTACCCGGCTTGATCGTAATTATTATACCGTTCCCTTCTGGATTTGTTTCAATATTGATATTTGCAGAAACTTCCCTGCTTAACAGCTTGCCGTTTTTTCGAATATTGTAAGCTCCTTTGGGGATGCCTTCAAGATCGGCTACGGATTTTAACAGTTCTTTATCTATAGCATCTAGCATTTAATTCTCCTTCGCAGACATTTGTAAAGCTGCAGAAACTTAAATCGTTTAAGAGCGGCATTGCGCCCTCTAGATTTCCTGTATAAATTATCCGGCCTTCCTTTATTATTAGAAGCACATCAGCAGCCTCGAGAAAGACCTTATTGTGGCTCACTACAATAGTTGTTGTGCCACGCTCCTTTTGTTCTCTTTTTATTAGATTTACCATTGGATCTATTGTCCACAGGTCGATCCCTGTGTCCGGTTCGTCGTAAATAGCGACTTTCGGGTTAAGGGCAATTGTTGTCGCAAGCTCAATCTTTTTTATTTCGCCGCCGGAAAGCTTCGAGTCCACTGGCTTATCCAGAAAGTCCAGCGAACAGATTCCTACCCTTGTAATGATATCGATAATCTTGCTTTCATCATCTGTTTTTGCAGCCATGGAGAGAAGATCCCTGCATGTTGTGCCTTTGAACCGTGCCGGATTCTGAAAGCTGTACGCTATCCCGGCGCGCGCCCGCTCTGTGATCGAAAGCTTTGTTATATCTTTCCCTTCGAACATCACAGCGCCCGATGTCGTTTCGTTGATACCCATTATAAGTTTTGCCAGGGTCGTTTTGCCGCTGCCGTTCGGTCCGGTAACTGCGTAAAATTTTCCTTTCTCGAAAGTGAAATTTACGTTGTCGATTATCTTCCTTATTCCGTTTCCTACGGATGAATCGGAGCTCTGAGCTTCAAATGTCAGATTTTTTAATTCTAGCATATCTGCCTCTTATTCTAATCAGCATTGCTTTTTTTTGAATTATAAAGCGTTACTTAATGAAGGCATATTTTAGTTTATTATGCAATATTTTTTTAGCAGGAATAGCAAATTATATTTTTGATGCAGGAGCTAATATTCGTATATACCGATAATAAATATATTCGATTAATATTTATTTTAAAAAGGAGTCATATTATGAAAAAAAGTATTTTAACAAATTTATTTTTATTTCTTTTCGTCTTTACAGGCTTTTCCGTATTTGCAGAAGAAATGACTGATAAAAAAGAAACAAGCAAATTCAGTATAATGGCTGATGCTGGTTTTGGTTGGTCAAATAATCTGCGTACTGAGGACTGGTTAAACGCATATAGAAATTTGGCAAAAGCAAATTTTAATCCCGGTTACCAGGAAAAAGAAGAAAAGTCGACTCTTATTTACGGTGGATTCGATCTTGAACCCAGATATTATACAGGAAATATAGTGTACGGAGTTTCAATAGGTTATCATAAAACAACTACAGGCAAAAGGGAGTTAACAGGTACTCAAATAGCAACAACAAATCCTTTAAGCTATAAAGCAGAGGCTTCCCTGAGCATGTTCTCAGTAATGAGTACGATATATTATAAGATAAATAAAAGCGATACAAGCTTTTTACTGCTTGGAGGCGGACTAGGCTATTACCGAGCCACTCTTAAATTGAAAGAAGGTTTTAACACTAATATCAATTCATATAAAGGAAACGGATGGACAATTGGCTGGCATACTCAGATTGAGTACAATAAAACATTCGGAAATGTCGTGCTCGCTGGCGGTGTTATGAGCCGGTTTGCGGAAGTGTGGAAACTTGAAATTAATGATAGCAGCGGAAATGAAAAATACGACAGCAGCGTTAATATGACTGGTATATATTTTTACATTGGGGCAGGATATTTGATTTAGACAATCTTGAGGTAAAATCAGTTCTTGCAAGTATTATAAAACAGAAACGAAAACAGTTATTTTGCAGGAGGCAGCCTTAACGGTTGCCTCTAATGGCAACATCTAGCTCCAGTATATGTTAGAATGAAAATAACTTAAAATTTATATATTTTATTTAAGATTTGATTTATCGGAAGTTTTGACAGATTTTTCCTAATTTAAGATATAAAAGCTCCTACAAAGTAATATCATAAATTTATAATAATTTTTTAATTAATGATTGAAATTATTTATTTTGTGTTGTTAAATTAAAAATTATATAACTTCATTTTAAAATAACGTATTAAAAAATAAAATATATTAACTCTCGATAATATTTGTCCATATTTTATTGAAACCAGTCATTTCTTAAGGTAATAAGGAGATGAAGATAAATGATAGAAATCAGATGGCATGGCCGGGGCGGACAGGGAGCTGTTACTTCGGTGGAATTGCTGGCAGTATCGGCGATTGCTGCAGGAAAATATGCACAGGGTTTCCCCAGTTTCGGACCGGAAAGAAGAGGGGCGCCTGTCACCGCGTTTTCCCGCATTGATGATAAAAAAATTAATGACCGTTCTTGTATTTATAAACCGGATGTAGTAATAGTGCTGGATTTCAGCCTGATAGGCATGGTCGATGTTATTGACGGATTGAAACCGGACGGCATATTGATTGTCAATACGCAGAAATCACCCGATGAAATTCGTGAAATTATGAATGTTAAATGCAGGATATCTACTGTAGACGGCACCGGCATTGCGCGCAAGGTAATGGGAGTACCAATTGCCAACACTACAATGATCGGCGCGTTGCTGAAAGTGATCGGAGTCATGGAACTCGATCAGATGAAGGATGTAGTGGAAAAAAGGTTCGGTAAACTAGCCCAGAAGAATCTTGATTCGATGAAAAGGGCTTATGATGAAACTATCATCAGCAATTAAGAGGTAGAAAAAAATGACAAAAAAAAAGGGACCGGCGACCTGGCAGGAGATTACCATCGGTTGCGTTGTGTCCGAACCCGGCAGCGCCGGTGAGTATCATACCGGAAGCTGGCGGTCGGAACACCCTGTGTGGGATAACAGCAAATGCATTAAATGCGGCGTCTGCTATGTATTTTGCCCTGAAGGCTGCGTGCAGCAGGGAGAAGACGGATTTTTTAAAGCGGATATGAATTACTGCAAGGGATGCGGTATTTGCGCACATGAATGCTGGTCACGCGCAATTACGATGGTTGAGGAGGGATAACATGGGCAAGCGCACAGGTATGGAAGTAGCAATTGCCGTAGCGGAAGCCGTAGGCCTCTGCAAAATAGATATGGCTGCCGCTTACCCAATTACGCCGCAGTCGCATATTGCCGAGCATTTATCCGATCTTGTAGCCGACGGCAGGATCGATGCTGAATTTATAACCGTAGAGTCCGAACATTCGGCCATGAGCGCAGTCATCGGAGCCTCCGGAACAGGCGCCCGTTCTTATACCGCCACCAGCTCACAGGGGCTGATGCTGATGCACGAACTCCTGCCCATAGCTTCGGGCATGAGGCTGCCGATCGTTATGGGAATTGCCAATCGTGCGGTTTCCGGCCCGTTAAATATTCTGAACGATCATTCAGACATTATGCCCCAGCGCGACGCCGGGTGGATCGCGATTTTTGCCGAAAACGGCCAGGAAGCGGTTGATCTCTCAATCCAGGCTTTCAAAATTGCCGAGCATAAAGACGTTATGCTGCCGGTTAGCGTCAATATAGACGGTTTTCAGTTAACTCACATGATAGAATCCCTGGAAATGCCGACCCAGGAAGAAGTAGATAAATTTCTGCCGCCTTTCGTTCCGCATGCGACTCTTCACCCGGCAAAACCGGTCACAATGGGAGCATTTTCCATGTCCGATTATTTTACGGAAATTATGAAGGCTAAGGATGAAGCAGTCAGGAATTCAAAGAAAGTTATCATGGACGTGTGGGATGAATGGGCTAAGATGTTCGGACGCAGCTACAAGCCTGTGGAAACCTACAAGGCCGACGATGCGGAAATCCTTCTGCTTACGATGGGTTCCATTGGCGAAACTGCGCAGATTGCGATTGACCAGTTGCGCAGCCAGGGCGTTAAAGGCGGCCTGGTTAAACTAAGGCTCTGGCGGCCTTTTCCTTTTGCAGAAATTAAAGCTGTACTGAAAAATGCGAAAAAGGTGATCGTTACGGACCGCGCCGTCTCGTTCGGCGGCCCCGGCGGCCCTGTATTTTCGGAAATCCGGTCAGCTTTGTATGCGGAATCTCAGCGTCCCGTTATTTGTAATTACATCATCGGCCTTGGCGGCCGGGACGTCACAGCGCATGATTTTGTCGGCATTTTCAATGAAACTATTGCTGATACTGAAAATGCGGCAGTTAACACCAGCAAATTCTGGGGGGTGAGGGAATAATGAATATAGTAGAAAATTTTGATTTATATGCCCCGCGCCTGATCAATAAAAAAGAACTGTTATCCTCCGGCCACCGCGCCTGCTCGGGATGCGGCGAGGTCCTGGCTGTGCGCTTAATGTGCAAGGCCCTCGGTGAAAATACGGTTATTGCTTCCGCTACCGGGTGCATGGAAATCGTATCGAGCATGTATCCTACCACAGCCTGGGAGGTACCCTGGATCCACGTCGCGTTTGAAAATGCGGCAGCTGTGGCTTCCGGCGTGGAAGCAGGGCTGAAAGCGCTGCGCAGGAAAGGCAGAATAGACGACCGCTATGTAAAGGTTGTCGGTATGGCCGGAGACGGCGGAACAATGGACATCGGCATGCAGGCGCTCTCCGGTGCAATGGAACGCGGACATGACATGCTGTTTGTCTGTTTTGACAATGAAGCCTATATGAATACCGGTATTCAGCGCTCCAGCGGCACGCCGATGGGCGCGTCCACCACCACCGCACCGGCCGGTAAAGTCAGTTTTGGGCAGAAAACCTGGAAAAAGAATATGCCGGAAATCATGGCCGCGCATAACGTTCCTTATATCGCCACTGCCTGCCCCAGTTATCCGCTGGATCTTATCCGGAAGATTGAGAAGGCGAAAAACATGAAAGGCCCGTCTTACATTCATTGTTTCTGTGTGTGCCCGACCGGCTGGCGCTGTCCTTCTAATCTGGCGATCTCAATGGGGCGACTGGCTGTGGAAACAGGTATCTTCCCGTTATATGAAGTCGAAAACGGGCTTTATCATATTTCTCCGGATATGCCGAAAAAGCTCAAGCCGATTAAAGACTATTTCAAAGGACAGGGGCGTTTCCGCCATCTGACGCCTGATAAAATTGATATGATCCAGGAAAGAGTGAATAACGAATATATAAAGCTTATGGAAAAAGAGAAATGTTTGAAGACTGGAATCGAATAAGAAGGGGACTTCCCCTGAAGAATACCGAGGTAAAGACAGCATGACAAAAACCGCTGAAATCAATAAAAAAGTACAGGAAATTGTCGAAAAGCATCAATGCGATAAAAACGCATTGCTTGCAATGTTGCAGGATATTCAGGAAGATTTTAATTATCTTCCCAAAGAAGCACTGATAGCTGCAGGAAAAGCGCTTGATATTCCCATAACCCGCGTGTACGAAGTTGCTACGTTCTATACTGCGTTCAGCCTTAAACCGCGCGGCAAACACATTGTGAAAATCTGCCTTGGCACTGCATGCCATGTTCGCGGCGCGTCGGCCATCCAGGATAAAATGGAACAGCTGCTTTGCATTAAGCCAGGTGAAACTACGCGTGATAAGAAATACTCGCTCGAAACCGTCAACTGCGTGGGCGCCTGCGCGCTTGGTCCCGTTGTGGTGATAGACAAAGAATATCACGGCCAGATGACAATGGCCAAAGTTGATAAGATTATCGAAAAGCCCAAAGAGGGGGCACAGAAATCATGATTAAGATAGCAAATTCACAAGCCCTAAAGCAGGTCAGAGATGACCTGAAAAAGAATTATGATCCGAACAAAAAGCTTGTTACGATCTGTGCCGGTACCGGCTGCCGCGGTTACGGCTGTATAAAAGTCAAAGAAGAACTCGAAGCAGAAATTAAAAGGCAAAAAATGGATGTGGAAGTCCGTGCCACAGGCTGTTTTGGATTTTGCGAAAAAGGCCCGCTTGTTGTTATTCATCCGGAAAAAATATTTTATCAGCGGGTAGGTGTCAAAGACGTACCGGAAATTATTTCAAAAACAGTTGCCGGTGGCGAAATTCTGGAAAAGTTGCTCTACCGGGATCCACAGACCAATGAAGCTATTCTTAAGGAAGAAGATGTTCCTTTTTACAAGAAACAGCGAAGGCTTGTTTTCGGTTCAAACGGCCTGATAGATCCAACGCGCATTGAGGATTATATTTATATCGGCGGCTACACGGCGCTGGCAAAGGCGCTCACGGAAATGAGGCCGGAAGATATTATCAGCGAAGTGAAAAAATCCGGACTGCGGGGACGCGGGGGCGGAGGATTTTTAGCAGGCAATAAATGGGAAAGCTGTCGCAGGGCGGAAGGTTCCCCAAAATATGTCATCGGCAACGGAGACGAGGGCGATCCCGGCGCATATATGGATCGCAGTCTTATGGAAGGCAACCCGCATAGCGTTATCGAAGGCATGATTATCGGGGCTTATGCCATTGGGGCATCCGAAGGATATATCTATGTGAGGAACGAATATCCCCTTGCTGTTATGCACCTGACTATGGCAATAGCCAGCGCCCGGGAAGCGGGGCTTCTGGGTAAGGACATTCTCGGCAGTAATTTTTCCTTTGATATTAAGATAAATAAAGGCGGAGGCGCTTTTGTATGCGGCGAATCTTCGGCGCTTTTTGCCTCGATTGAAGGTCGCGCCGGCGAACCTAGGGCCAAATATATACACGCTGTGGAAAAGGGCTTGTGGGATAAACCAACATGCCTCAACAATGTCGAAACGTGGGCGAACGTTCCGTTCATCATTAATAAAGGAGCGGACTGGTATGCTTCCATCGGAACAGAAGGCAGCAAGGGCACCAAGATATTCTCTCTTGTCGGCAAGATCAACAATACGGGTCTCATCGAAGTGCCGATGGGTATGCCGCTGCGTGAAATCATTTACGATATGGGCGGTGGTATCCCGAAGGGACGCAAATTCAAGGCAGTACAGACAGGCGGGCCCTCAGGCGGCTGCATCCCCGAGAGCCTTCTTGACATACCGGTCGATTTCGACAAGCTAAGCGAAGCCGGTTCCATGATGGGATCCGGAGGCATGATAGTCATGGACGACCGTTCCTGTATGGTGGATGTCGCCAGATACTTCCTGGGATTTTTACAGGAAGAATCCTGCGGCAAATGCGTTCCCTGCCGCGAAGGCGTACGGCGAATGCATGAAATCCTTGAAGACATTTGCGCAGGCAAAGGCAGGGAAGGCGATGTGGAACTGCTTGAGCATTTATCGACCGGCGTCGCGGACGGTTCACTTTGCGCACTGGGCGGCAGCGCTCCTAACCCGGTATTGAGTACCATTCGTTACTTTCGGGATGAGTATGACGCTCATATCAAAGAACATCGCTGTCCGGCGGGAGTATGCAAGGCGCTGATTGTTTTCAGTATCGATCCGGAAAAATGTACCGGCTGCGGCATGTGTATCAAGGTTTGCCCAGTAAAAGCAACCAGCGGTGAGAAAAAGAAAGCTCATACTATTGATAAAGAAATATGTACACGCTGCGGCGCATGTATGGAGAGCTGCAAATTTGATGCAATCAACGTAAAGTAAAGGCAGGATAAAAAATGGTTAATCTGATTATTGACGGAAAGAATATATCGGCGGCAGAAGACACAATGCTGCTGGAAGCAGCCCGAAGCGCGGGTGCGACAATACCGACTTTTTGCGCCCATGAATCCGTGACCCGTGCCGGCGCCTGCAGGCTTTGCGTGGTGGAAATTAAAAAGGGCAGCCGGAGCCGGATTGTCACCTCATGTTTATATCCCGTGGAAGAAGGTTTAACAGTCAGCACAAAAAGTGAGCGCGTGCTGAATGTTCGCCGCCTGGTGATGGAACTATTGCTGGCACGCTGCCCGGACTCCGATGTAGTACAAAAAACTGCAAGGGAACTCGGCGTGGAACCCCAGGCTCGATTTACCGCCGACATGGATAAGGGCAAATGCATTCTATGCCGTTCCTGCGTGCGCGTTTGTGAAGAAGTAGTCGGAGTAAGCGCCATAGGCTTAATCAGCCGCGGCTCTCATAAAGAAGTCGGCACTCCTTTTAGCGAAAAATCGGATGTCTGCATCGGCTGCGGTGCGTGCGTCTATGTTTGTCCCACCGGCCACATTGAAATGCAATCCTCCGGCGATAAACGCAAAATCTGGGGCCGTACCTTTAAGATGCAGACCTGCGGAAAATGCGGCAAGTATTTCGCGCCCGTGGATCAGCTGAAATATATCAGCAAAAAAACAGGCGTACCATTTGAGGAGCTTGCAGTTTGCACAGAGTGCCGGTAGTATCCGGTACATTTTAATCCTGTTCTTCGGTATCTCCGCCTTTTATGTCACCCCTTTTAATCCTTACTGCTGTACCTTTAACATAAGTAACAGAATAGTTTTGCTCTTTGCCGTATTGGAAAGAATTGTTATAATAAAATATTATTTTACTGTTATCCGGATTCCTGCATTGCTTTTTAACAACATCTGAAAGGCTTGCGCCGGATGGCAATTTCGGATCATTCTTAACCAGAATTGAATATGGCTCCCCGACTGCGGCAATTGATTCACACGGATTCATGCCCAGTATTACAATACCTTCAAGTATCGCTATCCTGTTCAGTTCCGACATTTGAAGATGGCTGTTTATATATACGTTTGCGTTTTCAAATCTATTTTTTTCGAGGGATGAACAGGATGCAATTAAGAATAATAATAAGATAACATATTTTTTCATAAAGCCCCGGTTTTAATAGAAAAAAACAATTGAACCATTGTTTTTTTAAGAAATGATCGATGCTAACTTATAGAAATATCGATAGATGATTTTCAGGATGTCAAATCGAATTTCTAAAAAACGCTGAAGATAATTATACTGAAATAATCAATTTCCGTTAATGTACCATCTCAGATGTGACTTTTATAGAAGAAATTATTTATCCTTAGGGCAACTCAGGACAATTATATCATTTTTTTTGTCATTTGAATATGTTGTTGCATTGCTGATTGTTATATTTTTAAAACTACAGAGCACCTGACCGTTCCGATAGAATTTATGATACTCGCATTTTATACAGTTTTCTAGTTTCATAGAAGTAGCAATTCTCTTTATGTTGGATGATTTGAAAGACTATAAACAGTTAATTACTTTCTAATTGTTGTCAAATATTTTCCTGATATTTAAATAATTTTATTGAAAGCCATATTATAATGCCATCTTAAAATTGTCCTACACGCAATTAATTTCTTTACAATTTAAATTAACAAATTTATATAATATCACTTTTAAATTAAGGGCACAGCAAAACACATGACAGAAAAGAAACTGCCTTTCACTAAGGCTCAAATTGAAAACATAATCAGCAAATATCCTACTCCGTTCCATATATACGATGAAAAAGCGATCAAGGAAAACGCTGCTAAACTGTTAAAGGCTTTTTCGTGGGCAGAGTTTAAGGAATACTTTGCAGTAAAGGCAACCCCAAATCCGCATATTATCAGGCTGCTTAAGGAGTTCGGCTTTGGCACAGACTGCAGCTCCTTGCCCGAACTTATGCTCTCGGAAAAGGCAGGGATCACAGGCGAAAACATTATGTTCACTTCAAACGACACGCCTGCAAACGAATACGTAAAAGCAAAAGAGCTGGGCGCAATAATTAACCTGGACGATATCAGCCATATATCTTTTCTTGAAAAAATTTGCGGAATACCTGAAGTCATATCCCTAAGATATAATCCCGGGCCATTGCGCAAAGGCAATGTTATAATCGGAGACCCTGTGGAATCCAAATACGGGTTTACGCGTCCCCAGATTTTTGAGGGCTTCAGGATATTGCGGGAAAAGGGTGCGAAAAGATTCGGGCTTCACTCATTTGTTATATCCAACGAGCTTAACAGGGCCAGTTATGTTGAAACTGCGCGCATGCTTTTTAATATGGCTGCGGATTTAAAAAATGAGATCGGGATAAAACTGGAGTTCGTTAATTTAAGCGGCGGCATCGGCATACCGTACCGGCCCGAACAGGACGCTGTTGACCTCATCGCCCTTGGCAAAGAGATTGAGGCAGTATATAAGGAAATAATTGCGGCCAACGGCCTGCATCCGGTGAAAATATTTTCCGAGTGCGGGAGAATGATAACAGGCCCGTACGGGTATCTTGTATCTACTGTTCTTCATAAGAAGGATATTTACAAAGAGTATGTAGGGCTGGACGCCAGCATGGCGAATTTAATGCGGCCTGCCATTTACGGCGCGTATCATCACATTACTGTTATGGGCAAAGACAACATGCCACACAACCGCGTTTACGATGTAACTGGATCGCTTTGCGAGAATAACGATAAATTTGCCGTCGACCGCAAGCTGCCCGAGATCGCTATAGGCGACATCGTGGTTATTCACGATGCGGGCGCTCACGGGCATGCAATGGGATTCAACTACAACGGCAAGCTGCGTTCCGCAGAACTTCTGCTTAAGGAAGACGGGCAGGTTAAGATGATACGGAGAGCGGAGACTGTTGAAGATTACTTTGCTACGCTGAATTTTTAGTAAAAAATCACCTGGCATATTTATCTGCATTAAAAGAATACTCCCCTGAACATCCCACGGATTATTATAAACAGATGACTTTCATTAAAATTCTATTATTTTCGATCATTCTGATTGACATATTAATATCCATATATATATTATATAGATCAATATTACCCGGATTGTTGACGAATATATATTAGGCAACTATATTTACTCTTTGTATCTTCTAAACTGTTGCATTAATAATTTTTATACAATGAAAAATTTGTCGGAGGTAAAAGAATGGAAGGGAAAAGAATAGGTAATAGAAGACGTGGTCCGGATGCGCTTACAAAAGCAATTACCATCTTTGCAGCAATATCATGGGCGCTGATTTTTATTGTATTTCTTCTTATTACATACGGCAAACCTAGAATGGGAGGAACATTTTTTGCGCAGGCAGGCGATAGCACAATGACAAACTATGCCAATATTGCCCTTGGAGTAGTTTTTTTTGTGTGCCTGGTAGGCCTGCTGATTAATATGAACCGTCACAAACGAAAAAGCGACAGGTTCAGCAAATCATTGATTTTTTTCGGCATAGGGTCCATTATATGGCTTATATATAATTTAATGTCAAAATAACGGAATATATTATTACAATTGTATATATAGCATTTAATTCTTATCTGAATAACTTTTGGAGCTGGCCTTTATTATAGAGAGACAAAAGGTCCATGCTCCATGCAACTGCCACATGAATAATAATTCCTCCGTATAATGAGTGCGTCCGCAAAGCAAGAGTCCCCAGAGTAATTCCGGTAATCACAGCTCCAATGGTTTCGGCAACAGGTTTTGTAAAATGTATCATCGAATATGGTATAACCATAACAAATATCGCGTATGCACCTATATATCTTGCCATGGAGAACAGCAAAAAACCCCTGAAAAAGAATTCGAGCATAAAGAACTGCGTTCCGTATCCGGCTTCCCACATTATCAGCTGACCGAAAGTCCGGGCAGCATCTTTATAAAACGGATATTTATTCAGAAAAGCGGGAGAAAATGATACAGTATAAACAAACGGAAATACCAGTATAAACATGATTAAATACAGCAGGTATATTCCGGGTTTGTTTTTTATTTTAAAACCATAGTCACGGATTCTTTCTTTAAAAATAAATTTAATCACCAACGCAGGCAGCAGAAAATAATTAAGGGCCGTCGATAATGCCCAGTAAAGCTCCATCCATAACTGCGGATACTCAAGGCGCTGGATATAATAGTACAAAGGTCTGGATAGTTTATAGATTTCCGCTCTGCAGACATATTCCGAAATAATAAGCACTGCAGCAGCAGTAATAAACACACTAGCTGCTTTTAAATTAAATAAATCCTCTGTTTTATATTCTTCATCGATTTTACGCCACTGAATTACAGTATAATGTTTAATTGAATTTTTAATAAAAGTATAAACGTTTTTCATCTTATTGCCAACTCATCCTTATGTTTCTTTTAATTTTCAAAGCTGACGAAAATATAATTATTTATTTTTTTATTTCAACAGAAAATTATTTATAGAGACATCCGGAAATACTTGAAATAAAAAAGCTTGAAATTATACGCTTAAAGATGATATCATTTCAGGAATACTTCAATGATATTAATTATTTGCAGGCGAATGGTATAAAGATATGAAATTGACGAAGGAAATTGACGCTCTGATACTCGAGATGACCAGAAAAGGAATCAAACCCAGATATGTTGTAATCGGCCAGAACCAATATAGGAGATGGGCACAGGAAACAGAGCAGGCTAATCTTGAAGACCTGGAAAATAAATATTTAGGCTGCGATATAGTAATTTGCGGCAGCGATATATTGGAAGTAGTACCCGAACCCAAAGAACTATATTCATTTTACAAAAGGAAATAATTACAAGTCATCTCAAAATAAATTTTAAGTCAGCTCTATGTATAAAATTATATTCTTGAGATGACTTGTAAAATATTATTCTGTTTCAACGATTAAAAGTGACAGTGGATCAAGCTTCAGATGCATATCATGTACAGGAAGAATTTCATGATCTTTAACGAGCTGAAGATTAATATAGTCTTTTACCGGTTTCATGTAAATAATAATACTTATTTCGTTTATAAAGGCGGTCAGTAAGTCCGGAACACCTTTCCCGTCCGGGACAATTTCATTATCTTTCAAAGAAACGCTGAACCATATTTCAAGTCCAAGCTCTGCAGCAAAATTCCTTATAACTTTTAAATCATCAACAGTGCATTTGTGGAAATCGTACCCATCTACAATAATACTATCTGCGGAAAAATGACCGTCCTTGATTAAGGATTTTATACTGTTTGTAATTTGATTTATTTTAACGCCGTCCTGGTTAAAATTCATTATGATTCTGTTCTTTACTATCTGGTCGTGCACATCCATGGCAGATTCTATATTGAATTTTTTTGCTATCTCTTCAAATATATCCTCGTACCATGATATGATATGGCCGGTATTTGCTGCAAAAGATACATGTATAATATGCTTGTTATTGAATAATTCATCTGTAGCTATATGGACAAGACATGCCGTTTTGCCGACGCCTTTGCGTGCTGCGATTACGCCGATGTTTCCCTTACCGAGTTCTCCGCGGGAAGAATGCTCTAAAATCCTTAATGGATTCCTTTTTGTCTGCTCGGTTCTAATCATTATGTTAACTCCCTATTTTTTCTTCTTTTTTTCATCTAATTCTTTTTTGATTTTTTCAGCTATGCTTTCCGGTACTTTCGCGTATTTGAGAAATTCCATTGTGAATTCCGATTTTCCCTGAGTCATGGATCTTAAATCGGTGGAATAACCGAACATTTCGGAAAGCGGCACTTCTGCTTCCACGCGGCAGATCACATCGTCTTCAGTTGTGCTTATAATAATACCGCGTCTTTGATTTATGCTTCCGAACACATTACCCTGGAATTCCGACGGGCCTTCTACAACGACTTTCATTATAGGTTCAAGAATTTGCGGGCTGGCTTTGCTGTATATCTGCCAGAACGCCGATGTTGCAGCAACCTGGAATGCCATTGTTGACGAATCCACTGCATGGAAGTCGCCGTCTTCCAGTGTTACTTTTACTCCGACAATGGGGAATCCGATAAGCCTGCCTTTCTTTAAGCATTCATGGAATCCTTTTTCGCATGCCGGAATATATTCGGTAGGGATTACCCCGCCTTTTATTTTATTCTCGAACTCGAAAATTTCTTCGAGGGACGGTGCAATTCTGCCGACTATACGTGCGAACTGTCCGGATCCTCCGGTCTGTTTCTTATGCGTGTAGTCGAATTCAACTTCTTTTGTTATTGCTTCGCGGTAAGCCACCTGCGGCATACCTGCTTCCACTATGACGTCATATTCGCGTTTCATTCTCTCGATGTAAACATCAAGATGAAGTTCGCCCATACCGCTTATTATTCTCTCACCGGATTCTTCGTCCGTGTATGTTTTGAATGTCGGGTCCTCTTTCGAGAATCTGTTCAAAGCTTTACCGAGGTTATCCGATGATTTAAGGTCCTTCGGCGTTATTGCAAGTGAAATTACGGGTTCGGGCACATGCATCGTAGTCATGGAGTAGTTCAGGCTCGGATGCGTGAATGTATCACCCGAAGCGCAGTCAATTCCGAATACTGCCACTATATCTCCGCATCTGGCGTTTGATATATCTTCCATTTTATCCGCATGCATGCGTATTAAACGGCCAACTTTAAACTTCTTTTTCGCCCTGGTGTTGTAAAGTTCATCTCCCTTTTTTACGGAGCCCTGGTAAATCCTTATATATGATAACTGACCATACTGTCCGTCTTCGAGCTTGAATGCAAGGGCAACAGTGGGTTTATTTTTATCGGAATCGAGTACTACAGTTTTTTCATCATTATCTATATCGAGAGCAACGTTGTTAACGCCTGTAGGATCAGGCAGATATTTTACGACCATATCCAGCAGGGGCTGTATGCCTTTGTTTTTATAAGCAGAGCCGACTGCTACTGGCACTAACTGAAGCGATTGCGTGGCTTTATGTATAGCATTATGGATCAATTCTTCCGTGACTTTATCTTCAAGGTAAGCTTCTGCCAGTTCGTCGGAAACCATTGTGACAGCGTCCAGAAGGGCCTTGCGTTTTGCATCCGCTTCTTCGCGCAGATCGGCCGGTATTTCTTCAATACGGATGTTTTCCCCGTTGTCGCCGTCGAAATACATTGCTTTCATAGTGATCAGATCGACAACGCCTTGCAGCTTGTCTTCGAGTCCGATAGGTATCTGAAGCAGAACAGCGTTAAGGCCGAGTTTTTCGCGAAGCTGCTGCGTTACCCTGTAAGGGTTTGCACCTACGCGGTCGCATTTATTGACAAAAGCAATTCTCGGGACTTTGTAGCGTTTCAGCTGTCTGTCTACAGTGATTGACTGCGACTGCACGCCGCCTACGGCGCACAGGACGAGAATGGCGCCATCAAGAACGCGAAGCGCTCTTTCAACTTCGATTGTAAAGTCAACATGTCCTGGAGTATCAATAATATTGATGGAATATTCGCCCCAGTCGACATTTGTTGCAGCCGAAGAAATGGTAATTCCGCGTTCGCGCTCCAGCTCCATGGAATCCATTGTGGCTCCCTTGCCGTCCTTGTCCTTTATCTCATGGATAGCGTGGATTTTTTTACAGTAAAATAGTATCCGCTCTGTGAGAGTAGTCTTGCCGGAATCTATGTGCGCGCTTATCCCGATATTGCGTATTATTGAAATGTCGTCCTGCATTAAAAGATGCTCCAGTGTTAAAGAAATTCTAATATTATCTTAATTATTTAAATTAAAGAGACCAAAAAGTATGTTGCGCAAAAAATAAGTCAAATATTTTTTTATTTTTATAAAAGTTTATCGAATTCTTTTCTGCATTGCTTAATTGCTTTATCGAATTTTTCGAAAATTTTTTTTTCGGTGCATTCCTTCTCGAAATCATTATAGCTGTGCGCATGTTTTTCCGCGACAGACAATAATTCGTTATAGACTTTTGTGAGGCGGTTTATTAATACCTTGTTTTCTAAATAGTCTTTATATTTTTCGTATGCTGAAATATAATCAGTTAGTACATGCATTATTTTTTTATTCATATAATTATACCTTTAGTCCCAGGGATTCCAGAAAATCAAAATAATTAACCTCACTAAGAGCATCTATTTCTATTATTTTGCATCCGACTTTGTAACTGCTCCCGTTTATTGAAATATTCTGAACACCGGCCAGCATGTTTGATTTAGTGTTATCAGGGAGAACAAGATCAAAATAAACGAGCTGATCCTTGCTGAAATATTTTATGCATTGCTTGTCCTTGAATATTACTCCCAGGCCGCTTTTTGAAACATCGGAGACTGCAATTCTTTCTTCCGCCTGCGGAAAAAATCCGTGCTTATTTAATAACTCATTAGTAATGACAGCCATTTTTTTTACAACCTGCATTGCGGATTCAGCAAATGGCGACTTGTTGTTGACCTGGACATATCCATAAGGGATTTTCATTCTGTAAACTATAGGTACGGAAATTTCCGAAATTAACTGCCGGTTATTTGTCAGGTTATTGTCATTAGAATATATGTTTTTTATATAATAATGATAAAATTCCTTATGTTTATCCTCAGGTTCATTATGAATATCCGCGATAAATATTGGCCTTATGTTGTCTTTAAAATAATTCATTCTGTCATCTTTACCATATTGAAGAAAATACAGGCGAATATGATCGAATGACTGTTCCAGCTTAATTTTAATTGTGTCTTCAATTGCCTTTTTCTTTTTCTTGTTATATTCCAGACTGTTTTTTATTATGTATTCTGAGATCATATTAGCAATAAACAACCTGTGATTAAGCTTGTTTTGCGGATCAAGAATTATTCTTTCTTCTTTTCTTGGTGTGTAGACAACCTGTATTTTTACAGGGGAGAAAATATACGTAACACTGTCTTTTTTCTCCAGGAATTTTAAAAAAGCGTAAAATGTGTATCCGGATGTATTACGGCATAAAATAAGATAATCTTTTTCGATTATATAAAAATCCTTGATTTCAAAAAGCAGTTTATTATCAGCAAAGCTCAGGAATTTAACGCGTATAACTGTCTGATTATCTTTAATAAAAGACTGAAATTTTGTGAATTCATTGTTGAATATTTTGTCAAATGATGCTGCGTCGCTGTAGGTTGTAACGGATTCAATATCCATATTATTGCCCGATGATAAAAGTAATTGTAAGCAGGAAACTTGTATGCCGGATAATACTGGATTAAATATTAAACTATTATGCTTATAATAGCAAGAGAAAATCAGGAGGTTATCTGTTTAGCAGCGCTATGGTGACACCATCGCCGCCTTCTCCCTGTTCGCCGGGACGAAATTTTGCAACATACCTGGAGAACTTAAGCTGGCTGCGCACTGCGAGTTTCAGGGCGCCTGTGCCGTGCCCGTGAATAATTACCGCTGTGTCAATGCCGCTGCGCATCATTCTGTCAAGCTCCGTTTCGAGCCTGTTTATTGCTTCGTCTGCTTTTAATCCGCGAAGGTCAATTGTGTTGTAGCGGGTCTGTAAAGTGCCGGGTACAGGCTTGTCCGTTTCATCCGGGTGCCTTGTTGCCGGCCTTGCTGCTTCAGGCTCTTTCTTTTCCTTCTTCTTCGCTTTTTTTACGGATACGGACAGGAGATCTTCAAAACTGTATTTCGCTTTTATTGCATTGCCGAGTACGACCGATACTCTTTTAGCAGCAGTATCAATATTGCTGATCCTGCCTGTTTTTTCCAGCGATGCTATAAAAACATAATCGCCCTGTTTTGCTTTTTCCGGCACAAATGGCAGATACTTGTTTATAAACCTTTTTTGCCGGTCTTTCCTTAATTCAGCGGATACTTTATCTTTAGTCTCTTTAAGTTCGTGCTTTATCTTCTCAAGCTCTTTTACGTTTTTGTTCTGCAGATCGTTTAATTTATCAGTTATGTCTTTTCTGTATCTGTTTATTTCTTCAATGAAATCGATCCCGCGTTCGTTTTTAATCTCTTCAATTCTTTGATCCAGTTTCATTTTGGTTTCGATATTCTTATTCTTTTCTATTATAAGCTGCTCATTGGTTTCCTTTATTTTTTTTTGCTCTTCTTCTATCTCTTCCTTATGTTTCTGAATGTTTTCGATAAGGGCTTCAGTGGACATTTCGCGGCTATCCAGAAGTTCTTTTGCCCTGCTTATAACTTCATCCGGCATTCCGTAATTTTTTGCAATGTCGAGAGCATAGCTTGTGCCGGGAATGCCTGTTCTAAGCCTGTAAGTTGGACGGAGCGTATCGATGTCAAAGGATACGGACGCATTAGTAAACCGCCTGTTGATTGATGGCAGCTCTTTTAATTCAGGGTAGTGTGTTGCGACAATGATTATTGAGTCCGTACCTGCGAGCTTTTCAAGAACGGACTGCGCAAGAACAGCTCCCTGTCTCGGATTTGTCCCTACCAGAATTTCGTCTACCAGGATCAAAGTATCTTTATTAGCGCGTTCTATCATTTCTTTAATAATGACGATCTGTCCAGAATAAGTCGAGAGCGATTCCAGTATGCTCTGGTCGTCCCCAATGTCTGCGAGTATGTTGGAGAATATTCCTATTGCCGAGTCCGGGCCTGCCGGTATGTGAAGCCCGTGCATAGCCAGAAGCGCACACAGCCCCACAGTCTTAAGGAGTACTGTCTTTCCCCCGGTGTTTGCGCCGGAAATTATCATACAATTATATTCTTTTCCGATTGATATGTCGTTCGGGACAACTGCCTCCGGGCTCATTAAGAAGAGCAAAGGATGACGTGCGCTCTGAAGATCAATTATGTTTTCGTTCACTATTTGCGGCTCGCTTCCTTTTACTTCGATGCTGAATTTCGCTGAGGCGGTTAAAATGTCAAGCCTTGCAAGCAGTGTCGCGTTCGATCGCAGTTCGCCGGAATGTTTCGCGATCTCTTTTGTCAGCTCGCGGAGTATTCTGGATATCTCGATTTTGTAATCCCGTTCGAGCATTATCATCTTATTATTCAAATGCGTAATCTCTTCAGGCTCAATGTAAAGTGTTGCTCCGCTGGCAGACAGGTCATGTATGTTGCCTTTGACCTTATCCTTCATATTTGTTTTTATAAGAATAACGTAGCGTTCGTTGCGTATCGTGTGTATCTTTTCCTGAAGAGCGGAGGAAAGCGAAGACGAGTTAAAAATCGAGTTTAGCTTTTTTTCAATTTCCTGTTTAACGCCGGATAAATTATCCTTAATATTTTTTAACGCAGGATATTTGTTGGTATTTAATTCGTTGTTGTCTGTGACCGATGAGTAAAGAAGATCTTTTAAATCATTTAGCCTGGCAAGAAAACCGAATTCCACGGAAATTGAAACAAGGATATCCTTATGCTTCGAAATAAAATTTATTATCCTGTTGGATGCCGTAATAAAATTTCTGATGACGCATACATCGCTTATCTGAAGAACACCTTCCTTCTCGGCAATGTCCAGGAGCGGGCTTATGTTCTCAGCGCCTGTAAAGTCGGGCTGCTCGCTCTGAAGCATTGTTTCTTTCAGCTCGGTAATTTCCTTAAGCCTCGATTTTGCCTTTTCGGCCGCAAGCGGTTTGATCGCCTGCGCAATTTCCCTGCCAGTGGATGTTGCGCACCGCGAAGCAAGCTCTGTAATTATGCTGTCCCATTCGAGTATGCGCAGCACTCGTTCGGATATTTTCATAAATTAGTTTGTTCCCGTTTGCCCAGAATTGACAATTATTTTGCCATTCAAGGGCCTTTTAGCTAAAAAAGTCAACCAAGTTGAGTAATTTCGGATGTCTATAATTTAATATGGCATTTGTTCTTAATTTTAATCAAAATAATAGTAAAGAACATCATTGTTTTTGGGAGGAATGATTTTTCTTGTTACTTTAGGGCGTCTTTATCTTTCAAAACAGCTATCGTAGCGCCCCAGTTGGAGCCGTCATCGCTGAATGACTCGATTTTACTGTTTTTAGCGAGTTCATCATGTACTATAGTTTTAATAGTAGAAATACCCTTGCCATGTACAATCCTGATCTGCTTTTTGCCGTTCTGAGCAGCAATTTTAATAAATTCAATTAAAACATCCTTCACGTCTTTTGCGTGAAAATGATGCAGGTCCAGTTCGTAATCAAGGTCTATCTTTATTATTTCATCTTCCATTATAATTGATCCGTTAAAATGCATTATTTCATAATAGCAATTAAAATACAAATAATTAATTGCGTAATAACGGGGAATAAGATAAAAATTAAGAATCTTGACATAAATTTTTTATTATATAAACTATCACCCGAACATGATAATTATTGTCCGGTTATAAGATTTAATGGAGATCCTTATATGAGAAAAACATGTATTAGTATAATATTTGTCTGTGCATTATTTATTATTAACAATCATGCTGTAAGCCTTGAGGTTGATATTGATGAGATAAAAACAAAACCAGTAAGGTTTATTAATTACGAAGGAAAATACGACAGGCCGGATTCAGAGGCGGACATAGGAAAGATAGGGCAGGCACTTTCGCGCGACGCAAAGGAAAACGAACGCGTCCGCTTTTACATAAAGTATTCGGTCATCCATGCAGTATCCAAGGAAGAGCCGGAGAAATTCTCCGCGGATATTTTCTCAATCGATAAAGACGCAAAGGTCGGTCATATTGCCATGGTAAGGAAGATCACTTCTGCTTATCTTATGAGTAAATACGGGTATTCTTCGCGCAATGCGGAAACAATCTCCCTGTTTCTTTCATACTATAACGCAATTTACCGCGGGAACATGGGCTATTTTTCAGGAAAATACAAGACTGCTGTAATGAAACACGTAACAGCAAATAATGCCGGTATATCGACTAAGTATACCGACTGGGCAGGATCGACTAAAATGCTCATACCGCTTACCGAAGCAGCGCAGAAAGGAAAGCTGGACGCAATTGCGCCGGAAATAATATCGGACAAAAAAGTAAGAAAAGAAGTGAGCAGGGATGAGAAGAATATTCCTGCCAGAAAGGATATGGCTGGAATTAAAGAACGCGTACTTGAAAAAGAAAAGAAAGAACTCGAAGAGAAAAAGCAGGAAGTAAAGAAAGAAGCAGGAAAGATAGAACAGGAGAAAAAGCCTGTTGAAGAAAAGAAAACCGAGATAGTAAAAAAAGAAGAGCAATTAAAGAAAGAAAAAGAAGAAGCGAAAAAAATTGCAGAGCCTGAAAAACGCAAAGAGAAGGAATCTGAGATAGAGAAAAAAGAAAAGCAAATAGAAAAAGAAAAAGCTGAAGCAAAAAAGAAAGAAGAAGAAATAGCTAAAAAAGAAATAGAAGCAAAGAAAGAAGAAAAGAAAATTGCAGAGAAAGAAACAAAGATAACAGAACGCGAAAAAGAACTACAGAAAGAAAAGAAGGAAATAGAGCGCGATGAACTTAAGCGCGACATTGCAAAAGAGCCGGAAAAAGTACAGGCAAAGCTTGAGGAAAAAGCGAAAGAGCTCGACAAGCGCGAAGACGCGATTAGATCAAAAGAGCCGGATAAAAACATATATGCCAACAAGCTTTATTATCTTAAAATAAAAGAGTACCTTGACGGCGGCCATTACAATAACGAAATGAATATGATAGACGCATCAACCATGAAAGTGATGTTCAAGTCTCCGGTTGAGTTTATTTGCGGCAGCAGATACGATGTGTTTTCCGGCGGAGTGGTCGTAATCACGCACAGGGGCAGTCACACAATGGGGCACAGGCTCACTTTAATGGACCGCGAAACTCTGAAAGCAACCGCGAACGGTGATGACAACATATTCTGGCGGAGCTTCATAGAGATACGCGACGGTTTTATTTACGTAATAGTGAACGATAAAGGCAAATATCATCTTGGGCGTTTTGACGGCAACCTAAAGCTTGTTGCCAAATCGAAAGAAGATATTTCTGAGGATACTTTTATAAGCTTTTTCGAGGATAAAATATACATCAACAGGCTCGATAAGACAATCGTTGCGCTAAAAAAAGACGATCTGTCTCTGATTGGCGAAGTGAAACCGTGATTTTTTTATTTGAAATGAAAACAATTTGTCAAAAAATGAATGTAATATTTATATATCATTGTTAATTATAGGAGCTTGTTATGGAATCAGTAAGTCAATTAGCAAAGAAAGCTTTTGAACTTAAACCGGTTGAGCGTATTCAATTGGTTGAAGCTATTCTTTTTAGTCTTGACAAACCGGATCCGGAAATTGAACAAAAGTGGATTGCGGAATCTGAAGCAAGATATGAAGCCTATAACAAGGGCGAAATCGAAGCAATTAATTGGGATGATATTAAAATGAGGTATAATCGTTGAAAGTACGATTTATCTCTCCGGCGTTATTTGAACTGGATGAAGCGGTAAGGTATTACGAATATCAAGTGAATGGATTAGGCTATAGATTTTTTCAGGAAGTGGATGCAGCAGTAGAAAGAATAAAACTGATGCCGGAAGCATGGACGAAAATCGGCAGTAAAACTCATCGTTGTTTGCTGAAAAACTTCCCTTATGCTGTTTTGTATGTATTTGAAAATTCGGAGATTTTAATAACTTCTATTGCGAATCTGCACAGAAATCCTGAACACTATAAAGCCAGAATTTTATAAAGTAGAATTAACATCTTTTTCTTCTTGAACTTTAATTAGTTATAATTTAAGTACTGCCATAATATGAAATTAATGGTGATCTATTATGGCTAAACGAGCATTTCTCTTTGACTTTGACGGCACGCTTGTGGATACAATGGACGGGTTCGCAGATATTGCAGGCCGGGTTATTCACGACTTTCATCCGGAAATGAGCTTTGAAGAAGCAAGGGCCAATTATATGAAAACTTCAGGGGCTCCTTTTTTCCAGCAATGTGAAATGCTGTTCCCCGGCAACCCGACAAACGCTGAAAAAGTAAAGATATTCGAAGAATCAAAACAGGAAGGCTTCTTTAAACAAAGGTTTTCCGATGATGTTAAATTTGCAATAAATGCGCTCCGCAAAAGAGGAGATATTGCCGGAGTATCTTCCAATAATTATCAGGAACTGATAGATAAGTTCGTAAAAAGAGAAGGCCTTGTGTTCGATGTAATACTCGGATTTAATGAGGGATTCCAGAAAGGCAAGGATCACTTCGAATACGTAATGAAAAAATTTTTATTATCAAGAAAAGACCTGACATTTGTCGGGGATTCTTTAAAGGATGCAGAAAAAGCGTTTGATAATAAAATAAATTTTGTAGGGAAATGCGGGACTTTTACACGTGAAGATTTTCTGAAACTGGATAGTGATATAAAAACAATTAGTAATATCCGGGAGTTGTTGGATCTATGAGAGCAATTGTACTTGCGGCAGGAACAGGAAGCAGGCTGGGTGAGATCACCAAGGCCCGAACAAAGGGCATGGTGCCCGTAAACGGCAAACGATTAATAGACTATCTGCTTGAGTTTTTCGAGATTGAATTCTTTGATGAGATTTTAATAATCGGCGGATTCTGCTATGAAGACCTGAAAGATCATATTCAAAAGAAAAAATATGAAAATGTCCGCGTGCTCGAAAACAAGGAATATTTAAAAGGTAATATTTTTACTTTAGTCAGAGGGCTTAAAGAATTTGAAAGCGATTCTTTTTTAATAACCAACGTGGATCATATATATCCCAGAAAAATGTTCGAACGCATGAAGAAATCTTTTATGGGAATAACCGCCATGTGCGATTTCGACAGGAATCTGACTAACGATGATATGAAAGTTAAGCTCCGCGCAGATAGCCGTACAATAGAACTGATAAGAAAAGATCTTACTGAATTTAACTGCGGCTACATAGGAATGAGTTATATAGATAAGAGCTCGAATAAAATTTATCGCGAAGCTGTAGAAAGGGCAGTGGAGAAATTCGGAGAAAAGGCTGTTGCCGAAAACGTACTCCAGATACTGGCAAACGATGCAGGTACAGCTCCCGGGATATGCGATCTTTCGGGCATAGGCTGGTACGAAGTAGATACTGAAGACGATCTGCGAAAAGCTGAAGCAGGATTGCTGAAAGATCCTAATTTTACCAGATAAAGATAAGCGGATTAATCAACTGTCCGTGCCTTTTTACCATAAAATGCAGATGAGGGCCGGTTGACCTTCCTGTTGAGCCGATGCGACCGATGATGTCTTTTTTTGTTACACTTTGTCCATTTTTTACATTTATAGCTGAACAATGTCCGTATGTGCTTTCATATCCGTCCAGATGTTGAATGATTATTGCGAGGCCCAGTTCATGCCGCCAGCCTGTAAAAGAAACAATTCCCTCCCTTGAAGCAAATATCGGTTCGCCGAATTTCGCGCTGATATCAATGCCATTGTGAAATTCCATGTTTTCTTCCGAAATGCCGACTCTGTCCCCGTACATTGATGTGTATCTGCCCAGAAGAGGCGAGCGGAATATCTTACGCATAGCGTATAATTTTTCCAGGGAATTATTTACAATTTCCGGAACCGCGTCTTTGAAAAATGCAAATCGTATGTCATCCAGTGAAAACAGTTTGAAAATGGATTGTATGTAGCTTCCCTGTATTGAACCTTTATATTCAATAATACGTGACATCCTTATTACGTCTAATAAATTATCTGATGCCAGCAGAACCCCGTCTTCAGCCGGCAGTGCTATCTCGACTCCTTCTTTCGCGAGCAGGGATTCGATGAACGGATTTGCCGCAATAAGCGTATCCATGGAGATGTTATTTCTAATTGCGACATCCCAGTAGGATTCTCCATCTGCCATTTTATATGTTTTTATCTTTGTACCGAAATTATAAGGATATGATTTAACAAGTTTTATGTATTTTTCTGCGGATGAAAAGATTGGAAAGCCGTTTTTAACTACATATGAATCCGGATCGATTTTAATTCGTTCTCTGAAAACAGCGGTTAATACATTGCCTAGTATCAGAATTGCAATTATAATTATTAAAATTATTTTTGCGCCTTTCTTTAATTGCCAGATGCTGTAGTTGGAAATCGGTAGTCCGTTCATTTATTTATTCCGATTAATTGTTTTTTAAACAGCCTATTAAGAAATATTTATGAATAAATGACCGAGTTACTGAGTATTTTGTACATCTTTGAATTTAACTGCCTAATTTCTCGGATCTTTTTTTTGCAGCATCTATCGCATCCATTATTATACCCGAAAAACCCGATCTTTCAAGTATATGCACTGCTTCTATGGTTGTTCCTCCGGGCGAGGTTACCTTTCCCCTTAAAGTAATGGGATCGTCCTTGCCCTCCAGAACCATCTTTGCTGCTCCGAGAATTGTCTGCGCAGCAAGAATAGTTGCTTTGTCGCGCGGCAGCCCTGTCTTTACCCCGCCGTCAATCATTGCCTGTATCAGAGTGAATCCGTATGCCGGCCCGCTGCCGGAAACTGCCGTGACAGCGTCCATAAGTTTTTCCGGCAGTATAACCACTTTGCCGAGATAAGAAAAAATTTCTTCAGCAACTGCGAGAAGCTTGCCGTCAATTTCTTTTGCTGCAGAAATAACAGACATCCCTTCGCCGATCATGGCAGGCGTATTCGGCATTACGCGTATAATGTTTTTGGGTGACTGGATGATCCCGTTTATATAACTGGTACTGATGCCTGCAGCAATGGAAATGATAAGCTTATCTGAAATAACGTTTTTTATTTCCGATAATACGGAACCGATAATGTCGGGCTTAACAGCCAGGATGAGCACGTCGCTGCCTTTAACCAGATCGATTACTGATTCTGCAATCCGGATTCCCGTATCGCGTTTAATTGATTCAAGTTTGGATTTGTCTGTATCAAAACAGATTATTTTTGCTTTATTTATATTATTTGCAAGGCAGGATATTATGGCGCTCCCCATATTGCCTGTCCCAATGCACCCGATCGTCATATTTGCGAGAACGCTCATTCCATGTATGTCCTTTGCCCGAATATAGCGCTGCCGATTCTAAGTAATGTTGCGCCTTCTTCGACTGCGATTCCGTAATCGGACGACATGCCCATTGAGAGTTCCCTCATGTTAAGTCCGAGTTCCGCGTTTGCCCTTTCCAGAAGTTCTTTAAGCATCCTGAATGATGAGCGGATGCTCTTTGCGTCTTCGGTTAAAGGCCCGATCGTCATAAGACCCGTCAGTTCCAGATTCTTAAGCGTCGATACTTCCTTACATAATTTTATTGCTTCTTCCGGCTCTATTCCGCTTTTTGTGTCTTCGCCGGAAGTATTAACCTGCACAAGTATTTTTTGAACTTTGTTTATCTTTTTAGCTTCTTCGTCCGTTTTTAACGCTGTGCTGAATTTATCTATAGAATGAATAAGGTCAAACATTTTTACGGCATCTCTGGCTTTATTTGACTGAAGATGCCCTACCAGGTGCATTATAAAAGCGCCCTTTAATGCAGGTGTCTTTTGCTTTGCTTCCTGTACTTTGTTCTCTCCGAATAGTGTTATTCCGTGATCTATTGCTTCCTGAATAGCGCTTGCCGGAAATGTTTTGCTGATCGCGACTATCTTTACAGCACTAGCGTTTCTGCCGGCAGAAGCGGAAATTCGTTCTATCTCCCCGCATATCCTGCGATAATTTTCAAAAATTCCCATTTTTATAATAAATAAATAATAAATTCTTTATATATCAGATTAAATTAGATTATCAGGCATGTCAATAATTTTTTTTTGTTCAAAAATAGTATGTGAGGAAATATGTATATAAAAAGAGATGTTTTGAAATATTTATCGTAATGCTTCCTATAAGGATTCCTATTCCCAGACATCTCTTCTTTTGAGAAGACAAACATAATTATTATTACTAAATTATCGATAATATGTTCCTTTTTCAGCACATAACGGCAGGTAAGCATTGTTCTTTTTGTCTTTAATTCAATTTTCATTACAGCTAGCAACAAGAAACTATTTACCTGCGGAGTGTTGTACACGATCTGATAAGAAATCTTCATTGGATGACTAATTTATGAATAAATTATCTATATTCTTAAGTATTGTAATTTTTAATTTATTTACCTGGTCAGCATTTGCTGAAAAGATTATAATGCAGAATACTTTATCATACAAAAATACTTCCTCAAGAATTGAAAATAATATAATGAAAAATAACTCTTTATTAAATAATTCAACTGCAAGTTCAATTGATGAAGAATTTTCTATTTATTTTTGTAATAAAAATACTTATTTTTTTGGTTTTTCAGGAATTTATTCATATAATGAAACCTATGTGCGAAATCATGGTTTAGATCTATTTTTTGGTTCTTTTTCCGGAAAAGAGAGAACGCCTTTTATTATAATAGGATTTGGAGTATATGACACAAAAGATAATGTATTTCAAGAAACTACTAAAGGTAATTCTTCAACTTTTTTTCAAATTGGTTATATGAATGATCTTCATCTTAAAATAAAAATATATGGAATTAATTTGTTTGTTATTAATGATGCTGGTGGCGATACAAATCCATCAGGAAATAGTGATGACTCTGCCTTATTTATTGACATAGCTTTAGGCAAAAGAAGTTTTTGCCCATTATTTTTAAGGTTAAATTTTGATGTTACTAGCAATGAAAAGCATATAATTAATTCCAATAATTATGATGATGATTATTATTATTATGACTATGCTACATGTTTACTGCATATTCAATACTATAGTGATAAATATGAAATTTCATTTGGTTGTACACTTCATGAAGAAACATTTCAATATGGTGTTTATAATAAGAGTTCACATGATTATACTTCTTATTATATCAAGGATAATATGTATTATGGAATAGGTTCAACTTTTAAAATCAACAATATATATAAGGATTTGAATTTATTTGGCGAGCTGCATGTTCTTAAAGATTTTGAACACAATAAAATTATCTCCATTACTAAACTGGGAAGTGAATATTTTTTTTAGTTAACATAGAGAACTGTATTTAACTGAAAAAATTATTTTTCTACAGGTATTCATTTTTAAAGTATTGAATTACTTTGTTTTGGTTAGTTTATAAATACTTCGTGTAATGTTTTTAAATTCTTCTATGCTGAGATCTTCGCCACGAATCTTCTCATTAATATTAAGTTCATTAAAAGTGTTTATAATAATTGCCTTATCAACAACTAAATGCGGAGAATCGGTGAGCCCTTTCTTTAGTGTCTTTCTTCTGCCCCAGAACGCGGATTTTACTATAGAATGAAAAAGCCGAAGCTCGTCATCACTAAGGCCAATATCCTCCCTTCGTTTAAAATAAATGAATGCAGAAGAAACATCGGGCTGCGGATAAAAGGACTTCTTGTCGATGTTGAACAAAATTTTTGCCTCATAGTAAAGCCCCAGAGCGACTGTTAAAGCGCCGTAAGTTTTGCTTCCGGGTGCCGATAAAATGCGTTCTGCCATTTCCTTTTGCAGCATTACGAATATTTCTTTTATTTTGTATTTTACAGCAAGATGAAATAGCATTTCGGAAGAACAGTAGTACGGCAGGTTCGCTATAGCTTTTGTGAATACTGCGTTAAGATCGGTTTTCAGAAAGTCGGAATGTAAAATAGTGAGATTATCAACGGCAATAAACCTGAAGTTTAAGTATGAGAACAATCCTGAGTCGATTTCGACTGCAGTGACTGAACCAGCCTTCGCCACAAGCATGGCTGTAAGTCCGCCGAGGCCCGGGCCTATTTCGAGAACAGCATCATCTTTATCCACGGCAGAAACTTCGATAATTTTTTTTATAATGCCGTCATTGCATAAAAAATTCTGTCCTAGTTTTTTATTCGGATAAAGATTATTTTCACGTATTATTTCTATTATGGTTTTGGTATTCATATTAACTATTACGGTTGTGTAATAAAATTATTATTAATTAAAAAAGGTATTGATAATTTTTTTGCAACAAGAAAAATAGATATTCAGATTAAATTGTTTTTTCGCAAATATTTATTAGGAGTATTTTGTATGCCGGAAATGGATAAGGAATATGTTTTAAAAACCGTTAAAGATAAAAATGTTAGATTCATTAGATTATGGTTTACGGATGTGCTCGGTTTTCTGAAAAGCTTTTCGATTATGTCCGACGAGCTTGAGGAAGCACTTCACGACGGAATCGGTTTCGACGGTTCCGCGATCGAAGGTTACGCCAGGGTGCATGAAAGCGATATGATAGCAATGCCCGATCCTAACACGTTTACGCTTCTTCCGTGGCGTTCTACTGATGATGGGATGAATGTAGCGCGTATGTTCTGCGACATCCAGAAGCCAAACGGGAAGCCGTTTGAAGGCGATCCTAGATGGGTGCTTAGAACTAATTTAAAAAAAGCGGCTGATATGGGCTTCACTTTCTATGTAGGGCCGGAGCTAGAGTATTTTTATTTTAAAAGTTCGGATAATCCCCCGCAGGTGCTGGATTCCGGGGGATATTTCGATCTTACTCCGCTTGATGTTGCGAGCGATCTGCGCAGGGACACTATTCTCTGTCTGGAGAAAATGGGCATAAGCGTCGAGTACAGCCATCACGAAGTTGCGCCAAGCCAGCACGAAATTGACCTGCGTTACATGGACGCCCTTACAATGGCAGACGCTGCCATGACTTACCGTCTCACTGTAAAAGAGATTGCGCTTAAATACGGCATTTACGCTACCTTTATGCCGAAGCCGCTGTTCGGGGAAAACGGCAATGGAATGCATACCCATCTGTCCTTATTTGAAGACGATATAAATACGTTTTTTAATCCTAAGGACAAATATCATTTATCAAAAAAAGGAAAATCGTATATTGCAGGTCTCTTAAAGCACGCGCGCGAGATATGCCTTGTTGTTGCGCAATGGGTAAATTCGTATAAAAGGCTTGTTCCGGGATACGAAGCCCCGGTTTACATTTCGTGGGCACAGACGAACCGCTCCACGCTTGTGCGTGTGCCAATGTACAAACCGGGAAAAGAAAAAGCCACGCGGGTCGAGTTCCGCTGTCCGGATCCGGCCTGTAATCCGTACCTCGCGTTTTCCGTTATGCTTGCTGCCGGCCTTAAGGGCATTCAGGAAAATTACGAGCTGCCTGATCCCATAGAGGATGACATATTCGTAATGTCACCGGCGGAGCGCAAAAAAAGAGGCATCATTTCATTACCGGAGAACCTGGGTGAAGCGATTATGGAAACAGAAAAGAGCACGCTTGTAAGGGAAGCGCTGGGTGATCATGTTTTCGAAAAGTTTATTGAGAATAAAAAGCTGGAATGGGCAGACTACATGTCACATGTAAGTCAGTACGAACTTGATAAATATTTGAAGATATTATAAAGCGAAGTTTGCAGGGAGAAACTAGAATGGCGATAATTAAATGCGATAAGTGCAGCTTCAGGTCGAAATACGATAATAATCCGAAATCGTTATTAGGCAGGTTATGGCGGTGGCATATCAATTGGTGCCCGGGCTGGAAGGCATACATGAAAACTTTACCGGATAAAGAGAGAAAGAAGATAGTAAAGAAATATAATTTATAACATGTCAAAGGTCGCTTTTATCCGGTGTGAAAGCTATGAATACGGCGAAGTCCGTAAAGCTGTTCAAAGGGGCATAGATCTTATCGGTGGAGCAGGGAGATTTGTCCGCAAGGGACAGAAAGTGCTTCTTAAACCGAACCTTCTTGTCGGCGAAGCGCCGGAAAAGTGTGTCACTACTCATCCGTCCGTTTTTAAAGCTGCTGCGGAAATATTTATTGCTCAAGGAGCACTTATAAGCTGGGGCGATTCACCTGCGATCGGGAACATGCGCGGAGCAGCAAAAAAGAGCGGGATACTGGCTGTGGCAGATGAGCTTGGCATTACAGAGGCAGACTTCAAAACAGGTGCTGATGTGTTTTTCGAAAATGGGATTCAGAACAGGAAGTTTGTAATTGCTAAAGCCGTTCTGGAAAGCGACATTGTTATCAGCCTTCCGAAGCTCAAGACCCACGCCTTTGAACGATTTACAGGATGCATAAAAAACCAGTTCGGATGCGTGCCAGGAATGCTTAAAGGCGAGTATCATATTAAACTGCCGGATGCGGACGACTTTGCTAAAATGCTCGTCGATCTGAACAATCTTGTGCATCCTGTCCTGTACATTATGGATGGTGTTTGCGCTATGGAAGGCAACGGCCCCCGCGGAGGCGTACCCAGGAAAATGAACGTTATTCTAATATCCGACGACCCTGTTGCTGTTGACGCTACAGTATGCAGACTCATCAACCTTGATCCTGAATATGTTCCAACAATTAAATTCGGATATCAGGCAGGAACAGGCACGTACAAAGATGATGAAATTGAACTCGTTGGAGACGAATTCGATAGCTTTAAACAGTACGATTTTAACATAAGCAGGCTGCCTCTTAAGCCTTTTAAGGATAAAGGCCTGCTAAGGTTTATCAGCAACCGCTTTGTGCCAAGGCCGTATATTATAGAAAGCAAATGCGTAAAATGCGGAGTATGCGTAAACATGTGTCCCACAAATCCAAAGTCCGTTGACTGGGTTAGGGGAGAAAAAAAAACCCCGCCTGTGCATAATTACAAAACCTGTATACGATGCTTTTGCTGCCAGGAGCTTTGCCCGGAGAGTGCTATTGAGCTAAAGTATCCGTTTTTGAGAAGACTGTTTGGAAAGAATGCCGGGTGAGTAAGTTTAGATCATTACATTACCTTATACATTAGTGAATATCAGTGAATTAAAAAAGGGGTTGTTTCAAAAGAATGCCACGGAGACACTGAGACACAGAGATTAATAATTATTTTAAGAAATAGTTTAAAATATTATAAATATATTTTACAATAAAACAACCTTATTCGAGTAAAAATCCTTTGTGTCTCTGAGCCTCAGTGGTATTCTTTTTATTATGAGATGGCCCCCTCTTGGTTAACAAATACAGTTTTACGTGTTTAAATAAGTTTTCAATCAGCGTGATTTGCTTTCCCCTATAATTTAAAATACGTCTCCGCCGATCCTGAATATAACGCTGACATCAACAAAGGCTTCTTTCATTTTACCGGTAACATCATAGTCCTGATCAATTGTACCAGATGTGTTTGCCATGGTTGCCCAGCCGCCGTGCCAGCTGTATCTGTAACCTCCATCAATTGCCAGTGTAAATACATCGCCCATATTGAAATTAACTCCCGCTATTATTCCTAAGGCAAAGAAAACAGTGCCGAATTCATTTGTATCATTGTAAAGATCATTGTCATATTCTCCATCAATAAAACCGAATCCGATCTGAGGGCCTAGCCATATCCTAACAGGCTCGCTTCTGAATACACCAAAACCGAAACTGTTGTAGCAGTGATAGTCCCAGCCTTTTATATCAGAACCGGTATCATTATCAATTTTAATTTTTGAATAACCAATATGAAGACGATAGTTAAACAACCTGTCATAAGCAAGATTTGAATCCAGAATAAATCCACCCCCTATTTTCGATACATCGGATTTAACATCGTACTCACCGTAAGGATATTCCTGATCTTCGTACGTCCAGTCTGCGGTTCCTTTTGCGCCTGTTCCGTAAAGACCAAGGCCGAACGCAAAGAGTGAAGATGAGAACATTAAAACGCTTGCTGCTGCAAAAGCAGTGATAATGAAGTGTCTGATTTTCATGCTTTTTTCTCCTTGAAATTATTATTTTTATTTCCCGTAACTGCCAGAGTGTTTTTTTTTGTTTTGTATGGAATGATAATAATTATATCCCGGCAGATACTTTTTTTCTAATAAAAAATTAATTTAATTTAAATGCAACTAAAAAAAATCTAACAAATTCATTTATAATAATTATATATGTTTCTGTTATTTATTTATTTTTTTTATTTAACACTTGGGGTTAAACAGCTTGACACTTTACAAATACTTATTTAAGATTTTATTTTATGAGCAGCTATGCTAAATTATTAGTTAAAATACTCCAAGGAAGATCGGATGCTAATATTGGATTTACTGATCTGTGTTTTTTATTAAAAAAATTAAAGTTTGATGAACGCATCCGCGGCGATCATCATATTTTTACAAAATTTGATATTGAAGAAATAATTAATCTGCAACCGATAAGTTCAAAAGCCAAACCATATCAGGTTAAACAGGTACGCAGCTTAATAATCCGCTATGGATTGACACAGGAGGAAAAGGATGAACAATAAATATGAAATTATAATCTATTGGAGTAAAGAAGACAACATGTTTATTGCTGAGGTTCCGGAATTGCCCGGATGTATGGCTGACGGAAAAACACATAAGGAAGCGCTTGCAAATGTTGAACTTATAATACAGGAATGGATCGATACAGCTAAAGAATTAAAGCGGTCTATACCTCAGGCTAAAGGCAAATTGATGTATGCTTAACAGATAATTGCTCTATCCTCTTTACGCCCCTGTTAAAAAAATTAAAATCCGAAAGCAGATTAATAAGAACCCATCTTAAAAAATTTTGTAATGAATTTTATCTTATCAGTAAACAAAATCTATTTTTAAGTTAATTTGTAACTAATTTTCGAATGGAGAACACAAAATGAAAAGAATATTAGCCGTCTTTATTCTGTCCATGCTTGCGTTGCTGGCTGGGCTGGCAGCGTGCGGCAGTTCATCGAACATGAAAGAAAGCAGCCGCAAGCCTAATTTTAATCCGGGAAAGAACAGCGCTACGCTGGTCATCATCAGGGCGCGTCCTTTCCCGATCGTCGGGCCGATCTCCAATTATCTCGACAACAGATTTATCGGCGAGACGACAACAAAGACATATTTTTCTACTTTAGTGAAACCTGGATTGCGCTACGTAATTGCCGATGCGGAAAACCTAACAGTTATACGGATGAATTTCAGGGCAGGAAGAATATATTATCTTTACCAGGATATATCATCGGGAGCGTGGGATAAGAACAGCGCTTTATCCGTGCTGACCCGGACAGAAGCGCTGAAGCAGATGAACGGGTGCGAATACATACAGTACGACAACAAAAAGCCTGGAGCAAATCTTGATGCTGCAAGGTACGCGCAGAGTGTAAAGGAGTATCACGTAAAGGCAAAGAAGAACCCGGACGACTACAAGCCATATCTTAACTATGCAGGGTATGCTCCGAAGTAGAATTAAACAGAAGCAGGAAGGTTGCTATATTCCATATTCTTTTTGCAGTGGATGAAAAGGGGGCAGGGTATTTCAATGTTATATTCTGCAGCCTGCCAATCCCGCTGTTATTTAATTCACGTATTTATCAGCGCAATATTATAGCCTCATATTACCATATCACGACAGATTATTAATCACACCCTTAATCAAATACTGAGTATTAATATATAATAACCGAATAATTCGCAATATTTTATAAACTCGACAATAAAATTCCATTATATGGGGCTTTCAGTCTCAAAAAATTAAAAAATCATACTTTAGTATGAGAAAAAATAACAGAAAATTCATGTTTTTCATACTTCCGGCTGATGACGGGACTTGAAGAAATTTATAAATTACAGGAGAATATATGGTTTATATTTCTGACCACGGTTTGGTTCTGAGATATAGAATAGCCCAAATTTTTAAAATAAGGGGATTTGCTATGAAAAAAATAATTCATTTTCTATTAAGCCCATTGTTATTTCTGGTAACAATGCTGATCTTTTCATGCGGCGGAAGCAGTAGCGATAGCGACGGAGATACAAATACTGGCGGAAATAACGGAAGCACAAATATCGCTGTTACCGGAATATCACTAAAATCCAGCACTTCGATTTTAGTGGGAAACACCGAACAGCTTTATGCAACAATATCGCCATCTAACGCGACAAATCAGAACGTGACATGGTCAACATCCGATGCGGGGAAAGCAACAGTATCGTCAGGTCTGGTTAAAGGTGAAGCAGCCGGAACAGCTGTTATTACAGTGAGAACTGAAGACGGCGGATATTCTGCAGCCTGCACGGTAAACGTATCCGCAGTTGAGATCCATGTAACAGGCATTAGCTTGAACAAATCGTCAATAAGTCTTGATCCAGGTGCTTCCGAACAGCTCAATGCCATTATTGAACCTGCAGATGCAACAAATCAGAATGTAATATGGACGACGGCTAATTCAGCAAGGACAATTGTGTCTGTAAACGGATTGGTAACTGCGATTGGTTTAGTAAGCGGATCATCCGGCGCTGTTACAGTGACTTCAGAAGACGGCGGTTATAGCGCGACATGCAATGTTTCAGTAAATTGGGCGCCTGTCTATAGCGCTGATGGTGTTTCTTTTACAATGGCATATGTCCCCGGCGGAATAACATTCCCGCATGACAGCAATGATGCAAGCACTGCAACAGTAGCAAACGGCTATTGGATAGGTGAAACGGAAGTAACTTACGAGCTTTGGAACACGGTTTATACATGGGCTACTGACGCCGCAAGAGGAGCTAACAAGTACTATTTTGCGAATCCGGGACGTCAGGGTGGAGACACGAATACCGGTAATACAGCGGTTGGGACAAACAAGCATCCTGTGACAACTATTAATTGGCGCGATGCAATAGTGTGGTGCAATGCGGCAACTGAATGGTATAACGCAAAGAATAGTACAAGTTATACCTGCGTATACACCTATTCATTTTCTATTATACGGGATTCACGGGATACTAATCAAATAGCATGCGACGGGGCAGCTATGGGTTCATTGGCTACCGGGTTCCGGTTGTTAATGAGAAATGAGTGGGAGCTGGCGGCAAGATGGAGAAATAATGATACCAATACTTTTGCAGGCTACAGCAGTCCATGGTTTACCACAGGCAATTCCGCCAGCGGCGCGACTGCAAACTACCTCGATGCAGCCGCAAATCAGGAAGTTGCATGGTATGCTGTTAATTCAGAGGACTTAACCCATATTATAAAAACAAGAACCGGAAATACATTGGGACTGTACGATATGTCTGGGAATGTAGCAGAATGGGGCTTTAATTTATTCGGTTCCAGCCGCATGTTTTTCGGCGGAGCATGGAACTGGGCTGCAAGTACTTTGATGATTGGCACTTACGGCAGCTATAGCACGACTGATAAGGCCGGAAATCTGGGTTTCCGTATTAGCAGGAGTGATTAGCAGCTTATTATAAATATTCAGAAAAAGGAATAATTTTAAATAAATATAAGTTAGTTTTCATTAGCTTTAACATTCTTATTTTAGGAGCAATTAAAATGAAAAAGCAATTTTCATTGTTAATAATAAGTGCTGTTGCGATAGCAGCTGTCTTTTCCGGATGTGCAGATGATAAAAAAGACGAGCAGACGGTTAGTCATTTATACTCCTCCGGGTATTATTATGATGGTTTCAAAGATGTACCATGCTATTGGGTAGATACTACCAGACACAATTTGGCCGGAGATGGAACTCATAATGCACGTGCTTTGTCAACGGTAGAATCAAATGGTTTTGTTTATACAGCCGGATTTTATAGCGATGGTTTCAAAGATATACCATGCTATTGGGTAGATACTACCAGACATGATTTATCAGGGGATGGATCTCATAGTGCCTATGCATCGTCGATTTCAGTATTAAACAGTACGGTTTATACAGCCGGATATTATAACGATGGATCGAAAGATATACCATGTTACTGGACTAATGCTACCAAACAGGATTTACCGGCATACGGTACAAATAACGCAAGGGCATTTTCGATTGTTTTATACAACGGTTCAATTTACACAGCAGGATATTATAACGACGGATCGAAAGATATACCGTGTTATTGGATAGATATAAGCAGACAGGATTTACCCGGTGATGGATCTTATAATGCATATGCCGTATCGATAGCAATATCTAACGGTACTGTCTATTCAGCAGGATATTATTATGACGGTCTCAAAAACAGTCCATGTTATTGGACTGGCACTTCCATGGTGCCGTTAACTGGTGATGGCGCTCATTATGCAGCTGTCTCATCAATAATAGTATCGAATAGTACTGTATATACAGCCGGGTTTTATAATGACGGAGTCAAATTTAATGCATGTTACTGGGTAAATACAACCAAATATGATTTACCCGGTGACGGGATTCGTAGTTTTGCAACATTAATTACAGTGATAGAGGGTATTCTCTACTCTTTCGGATATTATGAAAGCAGCCCAAAAGCTACTGCCTGTTACTGGGTAGGCACAATTAAACATGATATGCAGAGTGATTCATATGATTCATTTTCTGTTACAGGAGGATTTTCTCTTCAAGAATGATAGTCATTTTAGGATATCTTCTCCAATTACAGCTCCTGTCTCAATTTAAATAAGGTGTTTTCTCTCAGTAGTTGATGATTATTTTGATACGTATTTTATTCGAACAATAAAGAGGATAGTGGATTATCATGAACATTAAGTATAATATTTATCTACAATTGAAACTTTTTATTTTTTCCGTATGCCTGTTGTTATTTGCTGCTTGCAGTACCACCCAGACAGTCAGATATACGCAGCTTATCGACAAAAAATTCGAGCCAGCTGCAAAAGACGCAGAGATAACAAAATTACCCGCAGAACAGCTAAGCGCGCAGGGGTATGTCAAGATAGGAGAGATTTACTCTGAGCAGGTAATGAAGGAATGCTACGATTCCGTATTCGGCTCAAAGCTTACGGACTGCAGCGAGCACACCTTCCCGGAAAATCCAACACAGGCGTTGCAGAAAGAGGCAGCGCAGAAAGGCGGCCATGTTGTGTTGCTGAGCAGGGATAATGACATAAGCGACCGGGAAGCAACGAAAGAGTCCGGGGTCTGCGAACGGGAACGAACGGAAACGCAGTATGTAAACAGGCCAGTCTCAACAGCGCAGGGGTATAAGGACAATTATGTTTATGAAAAAAGAATTATCTGTGATAAGTTTAAGCAGCTCAACGGCATTCAGACTGTAAAGATCAGCTCAGGCAGCGTGTGGAGAAAAAATAAGTGAGAGACTTAATACGAAAACCAAAATAAATCAATTTCCGCCTAAGCCTATACAGTCGAATCCAAAAGTATACTAATCAAAGCATCAATCCAGTACATTCCCGTTTAAGGTATAAAGGCTAAGACTGTTGGGTTACCAGTCTGAAATATCATCACCCGCAGTATTATTTGTAAGCCTTATTTGCGCACTCCCGTCTGCATTTACAATATAGATTTCACCGTTCCCGTCGCGATCAGAGCTAAACGCAATCTTTGATCCATCTGGCGACCAGATCGGATAATGATCACTCGCAGTATTATTTGTTAAATTAGTTTGTACGCTCCCATCTGCATTCATAATATAAATTTCCCAGTTCCCATCGCGATAAGAGCTAAACGCAATCTTTGATCCATCCGGCGACCAGAATGGAGTTTCATCATTCCCTGTGTTGTTTGTTAAATTAGTCTGCACGCTTCCATCAGCATTCATGGAATAGATTTCATAGTTCCCGTCGCGTAAAGACTCAAAGATTATTTTAGATCCGTCTGGCGACCAGTTCGGATAATAGTCATTAGCAGTATTATTTGTAAGTCTGGTTTGTGCGCTCCCGTCAACATTCATGGAGTAGATTTCAGTGTTCCCGTCGCGTTCGGATAAAAACGCAATCTTAGATCCGTCTGGCGACCATACTGGAAAATAATCGGAAGAAAAATTGTTTGTTAAATTAGCCTGTGTACTTCCGTCAGCATTCATGGAGTAGATTTCAGTGTTTCCGTCGCGATCAGATACAAAAGCAATCTTAGATCCATCTGGCGACCATGCTGGATAATAATCGGAAGCAGAGTTGTTTGTTATATTAGCCTGTATACTTCCATCAGCATTCATGATATAGATTTCATTGTTTCCATCGCGAAAAGACCTAAATGCTATCTTAGATCCATCTGGCGACCAAACTGGAGTGTCATCATATGCAGTGTTATTTGTTAAATTAGTCTGCTCGCTTCCATCAGCATTCATGGAATAGATTTCATTATTTCCGTCGCGATCAGATGCTAATAGAATTTTCCTTGGGCCAGTATTTTTTTTAATGCCATCTAACGCGTCAAACAGTGCATTGCTGCATCCCGCAACCATCACCAGCGTAGTTATTATAAATATTGTTATCCCCCGTTTCATTTGATCCTCCTTCCAGTCCGGTATCAATGGAAATACGTCTTTTAATTACAGAAATCAATCCTAAAATAAAATCTCCGCTCCCGCGAAAGCTGTGAAATAATTCATTCTCCCGTCTTTCTCAAATATTGTAGTATATTCCAGACCTACGTTTATAATCACTGACTTAGCGATATCCGCGTGAAGCGTCAATCCGCCTACTGCAATAGGATCAAATCCTGTATCTTCCATGCTGTAAATTTTTCCAGCAATATAACTATCTCTGGATTTATAAGCAATCTTGCTGTAGCTGTATCCCAGCCCGACCACCGGTACTGCTGAGAAGAAGCTGAACAGCGGCAGACGTATGCCTGCCTTTGCAGTAATCGGCACCATGAACAGGCTGTCCACCTGGTCATTCGCGCTAGTAAAAGTAAAATAGCCGGATTCCAGGCTAAACATTAGCCAGTGAACAGGCATGCCTCTGTAACCAAGAGCAATGAGCCCTCCATATCCCCAGTCTGCCAGTTCCTTTAAATCGCCCATCGGGAAAATGTATGCTGCCTTTGCCGAAATCGTAAAGCCGAATTTCCCTGTATTTATTTTTCTGCTGTCTCCGGATTCATCCCCTTTGTCGTCAACCGAGCGTATCATAAAATAATGCGTTTCATTCGGGTCAAGGCCAACGGCCGTGTACTTCGTTGTGCTTGCAGAGCCGATTTTTTTGTAAGCGCCGCCGCTCTCTTTATAGATGTTGTAGCCGGTCACTTTGCCGTCCGGGTCGGCGCATGCGTCCCATGAAATATCTGCCGAAGCCGATTTCCCGTCAGGTGAAAGGATTTTCGTTACGCTGACGCTTCCTGGAGTTTCCGGGCGTATGTTCTTTGTGAGGAGTTCAATCTCGTTCGAGGGAAGCGATTCAGTCCCCATATTGTCCAGAGCTGTAACCTTTAAGCGATAGAGGGTGTTGCTCTTCAGATTCTTAACCGTAATAGAAGTATTCTTTGTTTTTTCGGCAACACGATAGTCTTTATCTGGCGATTTCAAGTACACATTGTATTCATCCGGGGGCAGAAAAGGCGCGACCCACTTCAGGTCAGCGCTGTCAGTGGCTGCCTTTCCTGAAAGCTCATTCGGGTTTGTGCGCGCGAGAAAAAGCACCTTTTCCCTTGGTATGGTGAATTCTTTAGGCTCATACAGCTTTTCCCTGAAAGTGTATGTGTCCTGATTCTCGTCCACCCTGTAGCCTTCCTTCACTGAGCCGTCTGTAAGGCGGATGAATACCTTTCCCATGTAGAGATTGGTATAGATGATACGCATAATATTCCTGCGGTCGATGCGGTGCATTAAGCCTGCTTCATCTTTCAGCAGTATTACCTTTGCTTCGTCGTTCTGTATAATGCCTTTAATGATGGATCCGTCTTTCTTGAAAACAAATTCCGTCCTTGCCGCGACAGGAATGCAGATAATGATTAAGAGTATTAATTTGCCGATTCTCATTGATAGTCTCCTCTATGCTGCCGACATTCCTTCTTTTATAACGGATAAAAATCCGAATGTTTAATTATTTCTCCTTAGTGTAATTGATGTCGGTCTTCGGAATGACCACTTCACCTTTCGGGGTCAGAATTGTGTAATCTTTTCCCCGTTTCGTGATGACCCCAATAACTATTTTCCCGCTATAGAGTGTAACTTCGTCTATCCTTCCATATTTTGCTCTTAACTGGCCAAGTGTCATTAACCCTTCATCTTTTTTTTCTTTTTCGGTTTCGGCTGTATTTTTAAAATATTTTTCACCGTATTCAATGATTTCCTTCTCGGTCTTTGTTCCAATTCCCTGTAGCGGAGGCACATCCGCGATCTGTTTAAGTTCCTCTGCTTCCGGATCCTTAATAGGCTCAGTGCTGATGCCGGAGTCAACAACTGCCCGCAGTCCGTCGGATAACGCTTTTTCTTCTTTCCGCGCGCCCTGTATGCTCACCTGAACATTCCCTCTGTATACTGCTACTACGCTTTGGTTCCGGTAATGGCTTACGCTGAATTCAGTGCCTCTTACTGCGGCAATAGTTGTAGGTGTTTTTATCCGATATCTTTCATCTTTGGCAAGTTTATGCACTGCTGAGAGTACTTTTCCTTCGCTGATAGAAAGCTCAGTCAAAGATGCGTCAAAAAGCGAAGTGATCTCAATAGAGCTTTTCTCCTGAACACGTATCAGGATAGATTCGCCGTATTGAATAATGACAAAGGAGTTCTCCCCTGTCTTTAGCAAGTCCTTTTTGTTCAATATTTGTTTAATATAAACAGGAGACTGAGTCCTGTTCTCTGATTTAAAAGTAGCATCTCCCATTTTAAAAACAATCCTCATCTGCTTATCTACAGTCTTCTGGCATGTGATGAATATTGTTATGGTTGCTAAAGCTAAAAGAATATAAAGACAAATGGAAAACCCCGATCTTCTCATTGTTTTTGCCTCGTTTAATAATAGACTTGTTGCAAAAGTAGAAATAATTGGAATATCCCCTGCAGCAGGCTGGGGAGAATCCAATTATTGTTCGAGACACGCCATAACTCTAATGAATTAAATTTAAGTATTAAATATTTTCTTGGCAAGAAAAATTTGAATTTTAAAATTTTATTGACTATTTCGATTTTCTTTTTATATTCTTTTTCTATGAATTCATTCGCATTGATAACAGCTTCTTTCACTACCATAACATTAATCATCAGTATTTATATTTTATATTTAAATCCTAAAAAATTTCTTCATATACTGTTCTTTTCAATGATGATATTGATTTCATTCTGGAATTTTGTCGCGATCAGAGTTTTAATTGCCGAAAACAAAGAAACAATAATGTTCTGGTATAGAGTTGCTTCCCCTTCGTTATTGTTTGTCCCCATTACCCTGCATATTGTAATGCTGATCGTAAATCTGAATAAAAAATTGCGGATGGTTCTGGCATCAATAATATATCTATGTTATTTATTTTTTATTTATCAGCATTTTAATTTTAATTTGATTTATAAAGACTTCGTACAAACCGGAGGTGTCTGGAGTTTTATCAGGGTTGATGCCTGCTTTGTTTCTGTTCTATATACTTTTTCATTTTTTGTCATATTATTTTTCGCTATGCTTCTATTGATAAACCGGTACAGAAAAATTACTTTTCTGAGAGAAAAAAAGCAGGCGCTGGTTTTGTTCTCTTCAATAGGATTATTATTTATTATTCTATTAGTGGATTTTATCAGCAGCAGGTTTTTCCCTGATATTGATTTCGGCATATCCGCGCATTATATTTTTATCTGGCCGATCGGCATAGGGATCGCCATCGTAAAGTATGGATTTTTAACGTATTCAACCAAATTGTTTGCAGACGATGTATTTGAAAATATTGAAGAATCCGTACTGGTGCTGGATTGTAATAAAAAGATAATTATTGCGAATTCCAATGCAAAGAAAATGATTTCCGAAAACATTACAGGTTCCGAATTAAGCAAATATATTTTAGAATACAATGAAATAAATGAGAAAATAGATAATTTGCTTAAAGGCCAAATAAATTATTTTAAGGAAAATATAACCAGTAAAAAAGATGATAAATCGAAGCTGATAATTCAGGCAAGGTTTTCCGTGATTAAAGACAAGTATAATGACAGGATCGGCGTGCTTATAATCGGGCAGGAGCTAAAAGGTTTAAAGGAGTTTGCTACTGAATATAAAATCAGCGGAAGGGAATGGGAAGTTATTCGATCAGTAACAACCGGTCTTTCCAACCGGGAAATTGCTGAAAAATTAGACATAACCGAAACAACAATAAAATCGCATATAATGCATATTTACGATAAACTCGATATTAAAAACAAAGTCGAGCTTATAAATATTTTAAAAAGATACGGCCTGGCTTAAAACCTATTTCAATAGTTATTTCATTTATTATCCAGCCGGATTAATAGGAATACTATTTGATATCAATTTAGAATAGGTTTTAATTGAGCAATTATCCTTCTTAGCAGTATTACCTGCCGAATTAATTATCCATAATAATTTCCCTTCAAAACTTATAAAAATCATACTTTAGTATGATGAAAATCAGCAAAAATATTAAGTTTCTCATACTTCCGGCTGATGACGTGCAGTATAGAGAAATATAAATTATAAAGGAATTTAAAGAGTAAACCAGATATGGCTGGAAGTTATAATAATTATGGAGGAAATATGAAAAGACGAATTTTATTAGCAGTATTTACGGTTTTTTTTCTTTCAGTAATTTTTACAGGATGCTTCAGCAGTGAAAGCGAGGAAGAATCCGGATCGAAAAATGTGACAACCCAGAATGATGCAGATATTGTCGCTCTCGGCATCAGGACCCAATTGCTCAACGCTGCTCCTCATTACGCGACCGGCACCACTACATGGAATGATACTGTAGAACATGGGAGTGTAAGCGGTACGGCAACTATTAGCGGTTCTTTCACTAAAACTTCTTCAGGTTATCCGGATTATGTTACTACATATAAATATAATAACGTATCGATAATACTGAATAATTTTTGCGATGATGATTTCTACCCGGCTTTAACAGGCAGCGCGCTTATTTACGGGACAGCTATGGTAGATTCAAGTTATTCTGGAAATGTTTATTCCGGATACTGGTACATTACAGGGTCAGCAGAAATGTCCGGAGCATATACAGGTACTATGAGTTTTAACTTATATATTTATAAAACAGGCTCTGATCATTCAGGTACAATTGTCGTAGAAGGCAAAAGCTGGTCGGTTTCGGATATGTAGTAATTTTTTATAGTGACAAAGTCTTATAAAAAAGTATTTTCTTTTTATTAAATAACAAATAAAATAGGCAGATATTATATAAAACACATAAGGAGATAAAATTATATGCAAAAGAAAAACTTATTATGCTTCGCAATCTTTGCTGCAGCAATTATTTTAACAGGCTGCGCATCCGCATTTTCAATCGTCAAGGAGAATCCTTCATCACCTAAACTCAGCGGGTATCAATCAATTTATATTGGCTGGCTCGATTTGCGTGAAGACGACTGGAAGCTTTACGGTTATGATTCAAAAAACACGTGGGCAACTGAAATAAAAAGGCATAATATTAACGGCCTGCAGGAGTATATAAAACTGGAATTGCCCGGCAAAACAATTATCGGATCGACAGCTAAATCGGATGCTTATTTAGGAAAAGGCGATCTATTCCTGAAATTCAAATATAATAAAATTAACCAGAACTATAACGGCTGGGGAGCAGTGGATGAGCTTTTAGTTGATGTGGATTTTATCGAAGGGAAAACAGGAAAGACTTTATATACAGCTTCAATAGTAACAACGCAGGCTGCTGCTTTCCCTCGCAACTGGAAGGGAGCTACGTTCGACGGCAGAGTTGATAATGAGATATATAATTTATCGTGGGGCATTGCAGAAAAGCTGAAGTAACCATATACATCTGCAATATATAATTGACAGAATCGAAATTATTTTTTTATAAATCAAGATAATTATAATTTTATCATACTTTTTAAACCGGAGGATATTTATGTTCTGTAATATTCGATTTATTCAAAAGATTTGTTTTATCGGTTTAATATTGATCGCTTTTACAACAATTAGTCCTGCCGCACCCGCAGATAAATCAAATGCAATGGGTTCGGGCGAAGTCGTTTTTCATCCTGTTGGCTTTTTTCAGTTCGGACCGATGGTCGACATAGGTCCAAGAATAGGTACATCTACTTTTCTGGATGCTCATATAAGATGGTCATACGCAGGTCTTGTATACCAGGCAATCGAAACAGACGGATTTGAAAATGAAGCAGACCCCAACGGTTTTGGAGTAGGCCTAAAACTTACACATTTTTTTGTTTCTTCAGGTACTCCTCACGGCATGTATATAGGCGGTTTGTTCGAATATACATGGGGCGGTTCAAAATATACTGATGATGAAGATTCCAGCTACAACTGGGAACGTAAATGGAAGGGATATGATGTTATGTTCAATATTGGCTACCGCTGGCGTTTCCCTTCAGGCTTCTTTATGCAGCTAGGTGGATTTGCCGGATTCCATAACCAGTACAAAGCCGAATGGGAGTATACAAACAGACCTTCAGATAAAAGCACGCATGAAGATCCGGAAGGTGTCAGACTGATTGCAATGATAGAGTTCTCGATCGGCACTGAATTCGGCAAGTAATAAATAATACCTCACAGCATGCGATAGCTCGCATTTTACAAATTTAAAATGATAAAAATCGGAAAGACTAAAATAACCGGAAGCATAGCCCTTGCTCCAATGGCAGGCTATACTGATTCACCGTACAGGCAGATCGCGAGAAGATACGGCGCAGCATTTGTTGTTACTGAACTGATAAGCGCAGACGGAATAATAAGAGGGAACAGAAAGACCTCAGAACTATTGCGATTTACTGATGCTGAAAGGCCCATCGGAATCCAGCTTTTCGGGAACGATCCCGTTGTTATGGCTGAAGCTGCAAAAATAGCAGGGGATATGCAGCCGGATTTCATAGATATTAACATGGGATGCTCGGTTCGCAGGGTGCTTAGGGGCGGCTCGGGCGCCGGGCTTCTGGGAGACCCCGTGCTTCTCGGCAAAATCGCTTCAGGCGTTGTGAAAAGCGTTAACCTTCCTGTATCTGCTAAGATCAGGCTCGGCACCGACGCGGCCAATAAAAATTATATCGAAATCGTAAATATTCTTCAGGACTCCGGAATAGCGTTCGTTTCAGTTCACGGCAGAACAAGGGCGCAGGCTTTTAAAGGCGAGGCGGACTGGGATGCGATCGCAGAAATAAAAGCGCACAGCAGAATACCGGTGATCGGGAACGGAGACATAAAGACGCACGAAGAAGCAATAGCGAAGCTAAAATCGTCCGACTGCGATGCTATTATGATAGGGAGGGCGGCGGTCGGCAATCCGTGGATATTCAGCGGAAAAATGCCGGACAGCAATCAGATAGCAAAGCAGATAAGAGAACATCTAGAGCTTATGCTTGTTTTCTATGGGGAAAAGGGAATAGTTTTATTCAGAAAACATGTTGTGAAATATATACGCTGTATGAGAGACAGCGCTAAATTAAGGGCTCTTTTAGTAAACGCAAAAACAAAAAAAGAAATAGAAGATTGTATTGAACAAATAAAATAAGATTTCTTTGACAGACTTTACGCTTTCGAATAAAATCTATTAATCACTATCCGAATCGTCGTCAGAATCAATATCATCATCATCGTTTTCTTCTATCGAAGCTGTGTCCTTTGCTTTATTTTTTTTACAGCCAATAATATTTGTACTTATAATAAAACCGAATATAGTAATAAGTAAAATTATAAATAATTTTTTTTTCATCACAAATTTCTCCATCTTGTTAATTAAACTTGATTATTTATAAGTTGAAAACGAATTCAATGCAATTTTTTGCCTGCAAAATATACAAAATAATATATTTATTGATTAATTGTTGTTAAAGTCTCCAATTATTTAATAAATAAATCAAGCAAAAATTTTAAATAAATTTTGCAACAGCATTCGATACTTTCTCTATTTCTTTTTTTGTAAGAGTAGGATAAATCGGCAAAGAAAATAATTTATTTGAAAGTCTCTCACTATTGGGGTAATCCATCGGTCTGAATTCCAGGTATTTATGAAGAGGCACACTGATTGGCCGTATTACTTCAATCTTGGTTTTTCTCCAGTATGTTTCAGCTTTGTCCACCGATGAATCGAACAATAAAGGAAAGGACTGAAACATAAAGTCCTCGCTGAAATGGTAAAGGGTTTTATGCGTGGTAAATTTTATTGCATCAAAATACGTTTTTGCAATTTCTCTTCGCCTTTTAATAAAATCGCTTAGTTTTGATAATTGATGTATTCCCATTGCAGCCTGAAAATCGGTTAAAGAATAATCGTAACTAATTGTGTGGCTTTTTAAATTATTTTCCCTATAGTCTTTCATTGTTGAATAAAAGCGCGAATTGTTGGTTAAAATTATTCCTCCGTTTCCCGTTGTTATCAGGCTGCCCGGAGAAAAGGATGCAACTCGGATTGAATTAGAAACATTATCATCATGAGTTATGCCGATAGAATGCGAAATATCTTCTATTACAGGAATATTCAGATCGAGCAGATCTTTTAAGTGGTACGGAAAACCGAAAAGATGACCTATTACAATTGCCTTTGTTTTCGGAGTAATTTTTTCTTTTATTTGAGCTAAAGACGGCGCAAATGAATTTTCTTCAATATCAACAATTGAAGCATTAGCACCGGTTAAAATTAAGGCGCTTAATGGAGCAAGGTCAAAAAAAGAAGGTATAATTACTTCATCATCTTTTCCAATTTCCAAGGCTTTATATATTAAGTGATATGCCGATGTAGACGAATTTACCGCTAACGAGAAACGCAATTTTACAAGTGCGGACATACTGCTTTCAAAGCTTTTTACTGAATTCCCGCTGATGAGTTCACCGTTAACAAGACAGTCAAGAACACCTTCCATTTCTTTCCGGGTAATTGTCGGTTTATTTGAAACAATGCTCATTTTAAAATCCTTTTATTATACATTTTATTTTGTTAAATGAAAAGTCCTATAAAACGTTATGTCTCGTAAATATAATATCTTTATCAGGAAAGGTCAATAAAAGATCAAGGAATTTAATATAAAATATTATAAGTTGTTTTAACTTAAGGCATTTTAAATTGTTTCCGATATTAGAAGTAGATTAAACTGTTGGAGGAAAGAATTTAATGAAACAAATAATCAGCAGAATTATGGTTTTATCAGGTATAGTGATGATATGTTTTTTGGTTTCAGCCTGTTCATCAGACAGCGTCTTTGTAAAAAAAGATAAGTCTAATCAAAAATCCGATTACAGCAATAACGCATCGGTTAAAGAAGATTATTCTTATAATGATGAAACTGATTCCGAATATACAGATAAAAAATCAAGGGATAATAACAATATTAAAAATGATCAGGCTCGGGATGTAGCTTCAGGGGGAAGTTATAACGAAAACAATAGAGATAATGTAAGTGCAGATGACCGGGCAGAGAATGACAGCTATTATCAAAAAGGTTATGCTTCATGGTATGGAAGGGAGTTTCATGGAAGGAAAACAGCTTCCGGCGAAAAATTTGACATGAATAAATTAACAGCTGCACATAAAAAACTTCCATTCGGCACGAAAATATTAGTTAAGAATTTAGAGAATAATAAAATAGTAAGTGTTACCGTAAATGACAGGGGGCCGTATAAGGACAACAGAATATTAGATCTCTCATATGCAGCTGCAAAGAAAGTCGGAATAATTGGAAGTGGGCAGGGCATGGTCGGGATTAAAATTGTAAAGGGAACAGATGAAGCTAAGAATAGCAGCAGCGACATTGAGACAGTAGAAAAAAATGAAGTAAATCCGGTTGCAGGCAGTAACTCTTCCGAGGAAGGAAACTCTGAGAATAGTTATAAAAATGATGGCGGATTTTATTCAATTCAGGCAGGAGCCTTCTATTCACGTAAAAATGCGGAAAAATTTCAGAAACGTGTTGAAGGACTTATAGGTAATCCTGTAGTTTTGATAAAAGAAAATGATCTTTATAAAGTGAAAATTGATAATTTAACAACAAAAAAAGATGCTAACAAAGTTAAGAAGATGCTTGAAAGTGAGGAAATTTCTTCTTATGTAATTGAAAACAGGAAATAGTGTAAACCTGGGTTTGTAAATATCTGTATTTCAGTAATTTATACAATCTATCATATCCGGCTTTTTAATATCATCGAAAATAATATTGATCCTGAAGATTTTTAGTTGACAGTATTATACCTGATAAAATATAAAGATTCGGGATCAATATACCAGCATTGCCCACGTAGCTCAGTCGGTAGAGCATTTGCATGGTAAGCAAAAGGTCACCAGTTCGATTCTGGTCGTGGGCTTAAAGAGATTTACCAGCAAATACATTGCAACGATTAATCCTCAACAACTTAATTTTTAACTAAAGGTTAAAAATTAGTTAATTTTTAATTAATTGCTTGACTGAAAAAGAGCAGATACTAATTTGCACATATTTTATGTTGACATTTTTTCAATAATTATATATATTGTGGGATTTTATTATGCGGGATATAATACTTCTGGCTTGCGGCGATTGCAAAAGAAAAAATTATTCTACAACAAAGAATAAGAAAACACAAAGCGGTAAATTTAGCGTTAATAAGTATTGCAAATTTTGCCACAAGTATACAGAGCACAAAGAAACAAAAGCCTGATTTTTTACTGATCTTGTATTTTAATTAAGGATAATATAAAAATGGGTAATCCTGTCAATCGGCTGGTTACTTTTGTCCGTGAGTCAAGAGATGAATTAAAAAAAGTAACTTGGCCGGAAAGAGACGAAGTGACCAGCTTTACGGTTGTTGTAATTGTTACTGTTATAATAGTATCTCTCTTTCTATGGATTATTGATACATTTTTAATGACAATTATTAAAGCTGTGATGTATTAACAATGGCAAAAGAATGGTACGTAGTACATACATATTCCGGGCACGAGAATAAAGTTAAGCTTGCGCTTGAGAAAAGAATTGAAAATGCCGGACTTGAAAATAAAATTTTCCAGGTTAAAATTCCGACTGTAGAAGTTCCGGAAATTAAAGACGGCAAAAAAAAGATTAAAACAAAAAAATTCTTTCCCGGATATATCGTTATCGAAATGGAACTCGATGATGATACATGGACAATTGTAAAAAGCATTCCGGGTGTGACTAATTTTGTCGGAGCTTATGGAGCCAAAAGGCCTAAACCTTTAACGAAGAGCGAAGTTAATGCGCTGTTTGATCAGGTTAGCCATGAAAAGACAAAAGAGAGAGTTAATGCGGAAATTGATTTTTCAGTGGGAGAACATGTAAAGGTTACCGATGGGCCTTTCAATAATTTTAACGGTATAATAGAAGAAGTTTATCCGGAAAAGGGTAGAGTCAGGGTTAAAGTTGAGATATTCGGACGTGGCACTCCGGTGGAACTGGATTATCTTCAGGTTGGAAAAATTTAAAATTAAAAGTTCTGATATTTTAAAAATAATTTAAATAAGTTTGTCTATAGCAGAATTGCTTAATTTTGAAATAACTAAATTCACAGAATTTAAAAAGGTGTTTTATAAATGGCTAAAAAAAAGAATGTTGTAACTCAGATTAAACTTCAGATTCCAGGGGGAGAAGCAAATCCTGCTCCGCCGGTTGGCCCGGCCCTGGGCCAGCATGGTTTAAATATAATGGAATTTTGCAGAGCATTTAATGAAAAAACAAAGGAAACCCAGGGACTAATATTGCCGGTAGTAATATCGGTATATGATGACAGGTCTTACACTTTTATAATAAAAACTCCTCCTGCATCGGTTTTAATAAAAAGGGCTATAAAACTTGAAAAAGGCTCCAGTGAGCCAAACAGAACAAAAGCCGGCCAGATTACAAAGGCTCAGCTTGAGGAAATTGCCAAAACTAAAATGCCGGACTTAAACGCAAATGATGTAAATGCTGCCATGAAAATAATTGCGGGCACTGCAAGATCAATGGGAGTTACTGTTGTAGATTAATTATAAAGGGGTCTTTGAATGAAACGCGGAAAAAAAATTACCAATGCCAGAGAAAAGGTCAATAAAACTATTTTATATAATTTAGGCGACGGTGTAAATTTATTAAAAGAATTAAAATATGTTAAATTCGATGAAACCGTTGAAGTTGCAGTTAAAGTTGTTCATAAAAGCTATCAGAATATAAGAGGGGCCGTAAGTCTTCCTTTCGGCACAGGCAAGGATGTAAAGGTTCTTGTTATTTGCAAAGGCGATAAACAAAAAGAAGCTAAAGACGCTGGCGCTGATTTTGTAGGTGCGGAAGACGTGATAGAAAAGATCAAGGAAGGATGGCTGGAATTTGAAGCCGTAGTAGCGACTCCATCCATGATGAAGGAAGTCGGGAAACTTGGACCAATGCTCGGTAAAAAAGGTTTAATGCCAAAGCCAAAAGCCGGAACTGTTACGGATGATATTAAAGGCATTGTTAAAGCGTTAAAGGGTGGCAGGATTGAATACAAGGCTGATAAGTCCGGTGTTATCCACGTCGGTGTAGGAAAGACTTCGTTCGAAAATGAAAAGCTTGTGGAAAATATTAAATCGTTTTATAATCAGGTAATGAAAGATAAACCTTCGGATGCCAAGGGAAATTATATTAAATCTGTAAATATTTCTTCGACGATGGGAGCCGGTGTTAAAATAAATCATAAAGGAATAGAAAAATAATGGTAAAACAATATAAAATAGACCGAGTTCAGGAATTAACTTCAAAATTGCAAGAGAAGAAGAATATTATTTTAACAAACTATTCCGGCACAAAGGTAAGCAGCCTGACAGCGTTAAGAAATAAACTTCGCGCAAAGGGTATCGATTACAAAGTTGTTAAGAATAATTTATTCAGAAAGGCTTTAAAGGATACCGGGTACCCGGAAGTTGATGATTTTTTAAAAGGCCCGATTGGTGTAGTTTTTGTAAAGGATGATTTAAGTGAGGCAGCAAAAATTCTTAAAGATTTTAAAAAAGAGCAGGAAAAATTCAGTTTTACATTAGGAATAATGGATAATGTTGTATATAATGGAGAACAAGTTAAAAAAATTGCCGATATCCCATCCAAAGAGGTTCTTATTGCTCAAATTATGTCTTTAATTAATTCAGGCGCTGCGAATCTCGCTATGGTTGTTAATCAGACAATAGCATCCGTACCCAGAGGTGTTAAAGCAGTAGCCGAGAAAAATGCTGTGTAATTTTATTATTTTTTATTACTATTGCCGAACATTACTGCAATTTAAATATGCCGCAGAGAAAATCGGATAATATTATCCGTAATTATTTTCAATTTGAGTCTAATTGAAAGATGTAGAAAATACTATTCCTGAAAAATTTATTAAAGAATAATGTTTGGATTTTTTATTATTATGCATGTTTAGAATAAAGACTAATACATGCATTGATTTATTTTAAAGAGGATTAAATTTGAATATAGTGCTTTAATACTGACAATATTACTCTGTAATATATGTCAGTATTTATAGGATAATGAGTTTTCAGTAGAAAATTCCACTATGTAAAAAATCACTATTATATAAGGAGATTAGGATGGCAAAACTTAGTATTGATGAACTGTTGGAAGCAATAGGAAGCTTGACATTGATTGAAGCTTCCGAATTGGTAAAGGCAATGGAAACAAAATTCGGTGTATCCGCAGCTGCACCTGTTGCAGTCGCAGTCGCAGGCGGTGGAGCTGCTGAAGCAAAAGAAGAAGAAAAGACCGAATTTGACGTTGTTCTTACCGGTTTCGGCGACAAAAAGATTAATGTTATTAAAGAAGTCAGAGCTATTACAGGCCTTGGCTTAAAAGAAGCAAAGGACCTTGTTGAGGCAGGCGGAAAGGCAGTAAAAGAAAAAGCCTCTAAAGAAGAAGCGGCTAAAATTAAGGCACAACTTGAAGCTGCCGGCGCTACTGTTGAATTAAAATAAATCAATTATATAAGGAAATGTCTAAAAAGTTAATTTTGTATTTAATAAATACAAAATTAACTTTTAATGATATCTTTTTAGACGGCTCTGTTATTTATTTTATTGGTAATGCAATAAAAATTAATTGAAAATAAAAGAAGGGATTTATGCAAAAGAAGAAAACGAAAGTAGTGAGATTCGGGAAGATAATTCCCAGAATTGAACTGCCTAATCTTATTGAGGTTCAGCTCCAATCCTATGATTGGTTTCTTCAGGCAAATATCCCGCCTCAAAAAAGGAAAATGCAGGGACTCCAATCGGTATTTTGTGAAGTTTTCCCGATTGAAAGTCCGCACGAAGATGTAATTCTTGAATTTGTAGATTATGAAATCGGAAATCCGAAATATTCCGAGATCGAATGCAAAGAAAGGGATGCTACATTTGCTGCGCCTTTAAAAGCTGCAATCAGGCTGATTAAAAAAGACAGCATGGAAGTCAGGGAGCAGACTGTATATATGGGAGATATTCCTCTTATGACAGAGAGGGGTACTTTTATTATTAATGGCACTGAAAGAGTTGTAGTAAATCAGCTTCATAGATCACCCGGGATATTCTTCTTCTATGAGGAGAAAGAAAGATTATATAATGTCAGGGTCATACCGGATAGAGGTTCATGGCTTGAATTCGAGATGGATACGAAGGGATTGATTGTCGCTCGTATCGACCGAAAGAAGAAATTTCCCGTAACCCTGCTTGTGAAGGCAATTGGCTATAATACCAATGAAGAGATTGTAAGGCTGTTTTACGATACCGAAAAAGTTAAATTCAAGGATGAGGATTCTTTTAAAGATATAATCGGACGCAGACCGGTTAAGGATATTGTAGGCACCTCAGACGGAGAAGTCATTTTAGAAGTCGGTGAACGTATTACGATCGATATTATCGATAGATTAAAAGAAGAAAAGATAAAAGAAATTGAGCTTATCAAATTTCCAGCAAATAAAGACAATACTTATATGCTGACCTCTCTGGAAAAAGACGGTTGCGGGAACTCGGATGAAGCGGTTATTAAACTGCACTCGCTTATGAGGCAGGGTGAACCTTCTAATATTGAAAATGCTAAAGTTGAACTTAACAGATTGTTCTTTAACGAACGCACATATAACCTGGGTTCGGTTGGAAGATATAAAATAAATAAAAAGTTCGGATTTGATAATCAGGAAGTAAAGGATACGGTTCTCAGAAATGAGGACATCATACAATCAATTAGGTACATGATAAATTTAATAGCTGAGGCTGAAGGATACTTCCTTGACGATATTGATCATCTCGGCAACAGGCGTATACGTTCTGTGGGTGAGCTGATAATGAATCAGATAAAAATCGGCTTTCAGAGAACTGAAAGAGTCATTAAGGAAAGAATGACTATTCAGGATCTTGATGTAGCTACTCCTCAGGCTTTAATCAGCATTAAACCAATTACTGCTGTTATAAATGAATTTTTTGGGTCCAGCCAGCTTTCACAGTTTATGGATCAGACTAATCCTCTTGCCGAATTGACGCATAAGAGAAGATTAAACGCACTTGGTCCCGGCGGCCTTTCAAGAGAGCGCGCCGGTTTTGAAGTGCGTGACGTGCATCCGTCACATTACGGCAGAATGTGCCCTATTGAAACGCCGGAAGGTCCGAACATCGGACTTATTGTTTCCATGAGTGCCTATGCGCGTATTAATGAATACGGATTTTTAGAAACTCCTTATATACGTATTGAGCACGGTAAAATTACCGATAAAATCGAATTTTTAACTGCCGACGAAGAAGATAAACATTTTATTGCGCAGGCAAATGCAGCACTTGATGAACACGGAAAGCTGACGGGCGGTGTAGGCGGTCTTGTTTCATGCAGAAACAGAGGCAACTTCCCATATAAGAAAGCACAGGAAATCGGATATATGGACGTCGCACCATCTCAAATTTTTTCAATTTCGACCAGCCTTATCCCGTTTCTGGAACACGACGACGCGAACAGGGCTCTTATGGGATCCAATATGCAGCGTCAGGCAGTTCCGCTGCTTGTTGAAGAGGCTCCACTGGTAGGTACAGGTATTGAAGTCGCTGCTGCTTATGATTCCGGCGTATTGGTCATTGCAAAAAGAGGCGGCGAAGTAGTGTATGTTGACGCGAAAAAAATAGAGATTAAAACAAGTGAAAACGAAATTGATAAATATGAATTATTAAAATTTAAAAGAACAAATCAGGGTACATGCTTTAATCAAAGACCTGTTGTCATTGAAGGCCAAAAGATTAAGAAAGGGGAAATAATTGCCGATGGGCCGGCTGTAGATAACGGACGCCTTGCTATGGGAAGGAATATTCTGGTAGCTTTTATGCCATGGATGGGTTATAATTATGAGGATGCTATTGTTATTTCCGAGAAGTTAGTTAAGGAAGATATTTATACTTCAGTCCATATAGAGCAATTTGAAATAGAAGCAAGGGAAACCAAACTTGGAAGGGAAGTAATTACAAAGGATATTCCGAATTTAAGTGAAAAAGCATTCAGGGATCTGGATACGGACGGCATTGTCAGAATGGGTGCGTATGTTATGCCGGATGATATCCTTGTCGGTAAAGTAACGCCGAAAGGCGAGGAAGACCTTACTCCAGAATATAAACTGCTTCATTCAATATTCGGCGAAAAAGCCAGGGAAGTTAGAGATACATCGCTGCGTGTTCCTAACGGAATTGAAGGCATTGTAATAGATGTTAAAAGGTTTTCAAGGGAAGATGGAGATGAACTTGCTCCTGGTGTTGAAGAACTGGTGAAAGTATATATTTCATCAAAGAGAAAGATTTCAGTAGGCGATAAAATGGCGGGTCGCCATGGTAATAAAGGCGTAATTTCAATAATTGTGCCGGAAAACGATATGCCGTATCTTCCGGATGGAACTCCGATAGAGATAGTATTAAATCCGCTGTCTGTTCCTTCACGAATGAATCTGGGACAGCTTCTTGAGGCTGAGCTCGGATGGGCGGCAAAAAAACTGGATATTATTGTTGAGACACCTATTTTCGACGGTGCAACTGAACAGGATATTAAAGATTATATGGAGAAAGCAGGTATACCAGAGAGTTCGAAGACTCCATTGTTTGATGGGAGATCGGGCGTTCAGTTTGAAGAAAATGTCATGGTTGGTTATTGCTACATGCTTAAACTTGCCCACATGGTCGATGACAAGATCCATGCCAGATCAACAGGCCCTTACTCACTTGTTACACAGCAGCCTCTTGGCGGCAAGGCACAGTTTGGCGGTCAAAGGCTTGGAGAGATGGAGGTCTGGGCGCTTGAAGCATACGGTGCGGCTTACACTTTGCAGGAACTGTTAACTGTTAAATCGGATGATATGCTCGGAAGGGCAAGGGTTTATGAAGCTATCGTTAAAGGTATGCATACCACAACGCCAGGAATACCGGAATCCTTTAATGTTCTTATTCAGGAACTGCGGGGACTTGCATTGGATGTCAGGATTTACGGAGCAGATAAGAAAGAGATAAGCTTATCCGAGTGGAGCGAGGGTTTCGACAGATCAAAGAGGAAAATCAAACTGGATACTATTAAAAATATTTAAATTACAAACGAGCTATTTTTCTATAGGTAGGATGCTTATACATTCCTATAGAATAATTATAAATTATTTATACAAGGAATTAAAATGAGGGATTTTAACGATTTTGATTCAATACAAATCAAACTTGCTTCACCTGACCAGATAAGGGAGTGGTCGTTCGGCGAAGTAAAAAAACCCGAAACGATAAACTACAGGACGCTGAAGCCGGAGAGAGACGGACTGTTCTGCGAAAAAATATTTGGTACAACAAAAGAATGGGAATGCTATTGCGGCAAGTTCAAATCCATCAGGTATAAGGGTGTTGTTTGCGATAGATGCGGTGTAGAAGTCACTCATTATAAAGTCAGAAGAGAACGCGGCGGGCATATAGAACTGGCCTTCCCAGTGGCACATATCTGGTATTACCGTTCCGTTCCATCGAGGATGGGACTTCTGCTTAACATGAGCGTAAATGAATTAAAATCGATATTATATTATGAAAAATATGTAGTCATTGAACCTGGCAATACAGATTTAAAACAGGGTGAATTAATTGATGAGGATGCATATAACTATTATTATGAAAATGAAGGCGATACATTTGTTGCAGATTTAGGCGCAACAGCGATTAAAGAGATGCTCGCTAAAATTGATCTCGATGAAGAAGCCAGAGCACTAAGATCGGAAATACTTGATAAGGAATCAAAAGTCGATAAAAAACAGATCAAACGTCTTGAAATTATTGAAGCATTAAGGGATTCGGGCAACAGGCCGGAATGGATGATTCTTGATACGATTCCGGTAATTCCACCTGAATTAAGACCGATGGTACAGCTTGACGGCAGACGTTTCGCGACATCTGATTTGAATGACTTGTATAGACGTGTAATAAACAGAAATAACCGTTTAAAAAGACTGATGGCGCTTAGAGCTCCGGATATAATTGTGCGAAGTGAAAAGAGAATGCTTCAGGAGTCAGTAGACGCGCTGTTCGACAATAGCAGAAGGAAGAAAGCCGTAAAGGGCAAAGGCAACAGGCCTCTGAAATCATTGAGCGATATGCTTAAAGGCAAGCAGGGTCGTTTTAGACAGAATCTTCTCGGTAAAAGAGTCGATTATTCCGGCAGGTCCGTTATTGTTATCGGGCCTGAATTAAAATTACATCAGTGCGGCCTTCCTAAAAAGATGGCTCTTGAACTCTTTAAGCCGTTTATCATGAAAAAGCTTGTTGACCGCGATTATGTTCAGAATATTAAGTCTGCAAAAAAAATGGTGGAAAATGAAAGACCGGAAGTATGGGAAGTCCTGGAGTCAGTTATTACAGGGCATCCGGTTCTATTAAACAGAGCGCCTACGCTTCACAGGCTAGGGATACAGGCATTTGAACCGGTACTCGTTGAGGGTAAAGCTATTAGACTTCATCCTCTTGTCTGCCATGCTTATAACGCAGATTTCGACGGCGACCAGATGGCTGTGCATGTGCCGCTTTCTCCAAAAGCTCAGCTGGAATGCTGGGTTTTAATGCTATCGTCAAATAATCTTCTTTCGCCTGCAAACGGCCAGCCTATTACAACGCCAACGCAGGATATAGTACTGGGTATTTGCTATTTGACATCCGAGTTCCCCGATGATGGATCTCCCATGAAATATTATGACAATGATGCCGACATTTTAAAGTCAATTGATTATGGGCAGATTAAAGTCAGAACAAAGATTAAATATTTAGTAAACAATGAATTCGTTGAAACAACAGCAGGCCGTTTAATATTTAATAAAGTGCTTCCTGAAGGTTTCCCGTTTGTCAATAAAACAATTACTGATAAAGATTTATCAAAACTGATATCCGATATATTCAGGAAATTCGGGCACATGGTTACGGTTAAAACCCTGGATCTGATAAAAGAAGTCGGTTATAAATACGCGACTTATTTTGCTCCAACTATCTCAATGTCGGATATTACTATTCCGGCAGATAAATACCGCATTATTGCAGAAGCGGATAAAAAAGTCGAACAGATTGAGAATGAATACAGAAGCGGATTTATAACGGATGAAGAAAGATATAACAGGGTTGTTAATGTATGGACAAACACGAATGAAGAAGTCTCTGAAATAACATTCAAAGGCTTATCATTGGAAAGGGATGGATTTAATTCTATAAATATGATGGCCTTCTCCGGAGCCAGAGGAAGCAAACAGCAGATAAGACAGCTGGCCGGAATGCGAGGTCTGATGGCTAAGCCCAGCGGCGAGATTATTGACGTGCCTATACGTTCCAATTTTAAAGAAGGCCTTAATGTGCTGGAATATTTTATTTCTACAAACGGAGCCAGAAAAGGTCTTGCCGATACTGCTTTAAAAACTGCCGATGCCGGCTATTTAACCAGAAGACTTGTGGACATAGCACAGGATGTTGTTATTACAACTGTAGACTGCGGAACTACCATAGGTATTGATATTCAGCCTATTAAAGAAGGTGATGAAATAATCGAATCACTTGGAGAGAGAGTGCTAGGCAGGACATTACTTTATGATTTGATTCATCCGGTTTCCGGTAAAGTGCTTTATAAAGCTGATGATATAATTGATGAAGAAGCTGCGGATTTGATAGATGAACTAAACATAGATTCAATCGAAATCAGATCGGTTTTAACATGTGAAGCGATTCATGGCGTTTGCGCCAAATGTTACGGCAGAAATCTTGCAAACGCTAAAGCTGTCGACATCGGCGAGGCTGTAGGAATCATAGCGGCACAATCCATCGGACAACCAGGCACCCAGCTTACAATGAGAACATTTCATATAGGCGGAATTGCATCGAGTTCGGTTGAAGAAAATGAGGTTAAATTATCGTATCCCATTTTTTTAAAGGAATTGACATCGAGAACAGTCAAGACCGATGAGAAAAAAACAATTACAGTCAGAAGAGGTTATTTAATTGTACAGAGAATTATCAGTGAATATAATATCAAGAATGAATCAAAGATAATAGTTAACGACGGCGATAAAATCTATGCAGGTACACCGATCGTCAAGGAAACAAAAGAAGAAAAAATCGAAGTAAAAAATTCAGGTATTGTAAAGATAGATAAAAAGAAAATCTATATTTTAGGTGATCCACACTCCATTCCTGTCAATGTCGGAACAGAAATTAATGTTAAGCCTGGCAAAATGTACGACAGGAATGTGGTGCTTGCGTCATTTGACCCATGGCTGGAGCCGATCATTACAGAAGTATCGGGGAAAGTAAATTTTATTGATATTGAACTCCATAAAACTTTAAGAGAAGAACTTGACTCACAGACCTCATTTACGAATAGAATTATTGTTGAGTATAAGGCTGAAAAATTACAACCGAGAATTGAAGTCCAGAGTACTTCTTCCGAGGAACCTATTACATATTTGCTTCCTGGCGGAGCACATTTAATTGTAAGCAGTGATGATAACGTTAAAGCGGGGACCGTTCTTGCCAAGATCCCAAGAGCAGCAGGCAAGACTAAAGATATTACAGGCGGTCTTCCAAGGGTTGCTGAACTTTTTGAAGCCAGATCCCCAAAGGATGCTGCAACGCTTTCGGAACTGGACGGCGAGGCAGTTATCGGCGATACGGTAAAGAATAAAAGGAAGATTATCATCAAAGGCGAAAACGGAGTTCAAAAGGAATATTCAATACCGGCATCTAAATTCCTTAGAATTCAGGATGGAGACTGGATTAACAGAGGAGAAAAAATAGATGACGGCCCTGTAGATCCTCATGATATTTTAAAGATAAAAGGACCAAGAGATCTGCAGAAATTCCTTGTAAATGAAATTCAGGAAGTTTATCGTCTTCAGGGAGTTGGAATTAATGATAAACATATCGAGGTAATTGTGCGTCAAATGCTCAGAAAAGTTAAAATGACGGATCCGGGAGACACGAGCTATATTATTGAGCAGATTATTGATAAATTTGATTTTATAAAAGAAAATGAAAGAGTAATAGCTGAAGGCGGAAAACCGGCTACTGCAATTCCTATCTTAATGGGAATAACAAAATCCGCTCTCAATACAGAATCATTTATTTCTGCGGCATCATTCCAGGAGACTACAAAGGTATTGACTGATGCGGCTATTAAAGGGAAAGTGGATAACCTTCGTGGGCTTAAAGAAAATGTAATAATAGGGCATCTCATTCCTGCCGGTACAGGTGTAAGGGATTATGATGATGTGGATGTCTATCAGCAGACTCCGGGAGATCTGGAAGGAAACTATGAGGAGGCAGAAGCAACTACTCAGGTGGAAAGTGAAACTGCCATATAAACATATTTAATT
>JAZDKB010000049.1:0-28103 GCA_043803405.1 Spirochaetota bacterium
TACTGCCGCATTCAGCGCAAGCAGGTTTGTCTGGAACGATATTTCGTTTATCATTGTGATGATTTCGCCTATTTTCTTGCTCGACTGGCTTATCTCATTTATCGAGCTTACGGCATTATTTACTATTACAAGCCCGTCTTCTGCCAGTTTGGACGCTTTGTCCGACATTACGTTTGCGTTATTCGCATTGTCGGCGTTCTGTTTTATTGTTGCGGTCGTCTCTTCTATTGTGGATGCTATCTCTTCAAGAGAGGATGCCTGCTCCGCGGTACGCTGCGACAGGTTCTGGTTCCCGCTCGATATCTGTTCCACAGCCTGGGCCAGCCCCTGTACCGATTCGATTACCCTGGAAAGCAGATCGTCCAGGTTCCCGACTGCATTGTTAAGTGCTGTCGATATGTCTCCCAGCATGCCTGCGTCTTCTCTTTTTCCAACATCAAGTCTTCCGGTTAAATTGCCGCCCGCAAATTTATTTGAAAATCCGGTTATGTCAGCAACAGTCTTTTCAAGTTTTTCCGCAGTTATATTCAGCGTTCCCGCGATATCGCCGATTTCATCTCCTGAATTTTTACCTTTACATCTGGATAAAAAATTACCATTAGCCATATCGTTTAAAACCGTTTTACATTCGTTTAACGGTTTAAGTTTCTTTGATATAAAAAGATACACAACAACAGCACTGATAGCTACTCCCGCAAGCCCTACCAGTATAATAAGTAAAGCCATAGTGCGGGCTTCGTCGTTAATATCCGACACATACCCGGTACCGATGCATATAAGATCGAAATCCTTGCTTTCAATTTTTGCTGCGTATTTTTTCTTCCCTTCCCATTCATATTCCACATATGCTCCGTCCCTGGAGCGCATAAGGTTTTTGCCCCATTCTTCATTTTCCAGCTTTAAGTTCAGGATTAATTCTTTATTAGGATGAGCAAAGGCAACCCCCGCTTTATCTGTTAAAAAAACATATCCGGTTTTCCCGATCTTAATATCTTTTATAAGTAATTGAGAAAATGTTCCAAGATCGACAGGCAGTCCCACAATGCCTATAACGGTATTCCCCTGCATAACAGGCACAGTCACAGCCGAAACGACTGTTTTCCCGTCCGGTGCCATTCCCGGTCGGCTAACAAACGGTTTGCCTTCAAGATTATTTTTAATATTCGCATCGAATCCTATACCGCCCCATCTTAATCCTTTTTGCCTGCCGTTACCGCTGATAAAAATCATTGGATTTTTCTCGGCAGTAGAAATAAACACTTCTTCAAAATAACCATGTACTTTATATTTATTTCTGATCAATTCCTCCAGCAGTTTTGTACCGGTGCGGGAAAGAACCGCTTCTTTAACCGGACTTAATAAAGCCAGTTCCCTTGCGCTGTTTACCTGCTGTGCCAGATACGCTTCAACTTCCATCTTAACGATTTTGTCGGTGTTGATCAACTGGTTGATGTATAATTCCTTTAAAGCGCTTACTGCAGAATTATATGATGAAATCGAGATTACTGCGGTCAGTAAAACTATTATTACTACCACAATAAACGAAAGAACTATTCTTAAACTTTTAGATCTTCCAATGCCCATCTTTTAACCTCCATTTAATCTTGTTTTATAGATTAGCATCAATTCCGTAAAAAGTCAAAAGAATTTCCCATGAATGGTTGCTGCTGTTAAAATCTTGCACAGCGCTGCACAACGTAAACAGAGACTGAATCCGATATTTTTTAGTAATTAATTATTTATTTATTGATTATTTTATATTGTTTAATTACAGTAGCTCTATTAAAGAGATTAACCATCGAAAACAATCAACCGGCTTTAAAGCAGCAGAGAACAAATTTTTAAAACAATATAAAAATTCTATTGACTTCTAATTCCCATATTTTATCGATTGATTATGAACAAAAGAGATGCCATAATAAAAGCAGCCACCAAATTATTTGCGGTAAAAGGTTTTAACGGAACATCGGTCAGGAAGATTGCCGAAGAGGTTGCCCTGAGCGTACCGGGGATGTTTCATTATTTTCCGTCAAAAGAAGAAATCCTGAATGAGATAGTAATTAAATTCATGGACGATGGATACAATCAACTAATGGACATCTATAACAGTGACAGAACTCCGATAGAAAAAGTTGAGGATGTTTGCAAATTCTATGCAGAGTATTATGCAGGCAATAAAGATCTCCTGACAATTCTTTTAACGGAAGGAAAATCCCTTTCTCTTGAACACAGGCTTATATTTATTGAAAAACAACGGATATATGTTAAAGCCCTTAAACAGCTTTTTACCGATTTAATGGATAAAGGACTTATTAAATCAATTAATCCTTCTGTTTTAACTTTCATGCTGTTCGGCATGGTTCATTATACCCATAAATGGTACTCCACCAGTAAAGAAATCAGTCCGGATAAACTGGGTAAAATTTTCAGCGAGCTTTTTCTTCGTGGATTAATAAAGGATAACAAGTAACCCTGCGGGAATAATTAAAGCTTATACCAATAAAGCAAATTATCCCATTACGATCCTGACAATAACGATCTCTGTTTCCAATCAGGAAACCTTGAAAAACTCAAGAACATCTTTCAGTTTCTCAGCCTGAGTGCTGATATCTTCGGCTGATGAAGCGATCTCCTCTGCCCCGGAAGCCTGATGCTGTGTCTGATCATTGATCTGGTTCATGGTTTTTGCAATCTCTTCATGCGTAAGTGTCTGCTCACCCGTCGATCCTGAAATATTATCCGCCATATCCATTACCTGTCTGGCTGCATTCTGAACGTTTTCACTTGCCTTTGTCTGAACTTCGGTTGAAGCTACTATCTTCTGAACATATTCTTTTGTTTTTGTAATATGCCCTATAATATTTTCAAGCGCTTTTGAAGTCTCAGCCACGTCCAGCCTGCCCTGCTCCGATGATTTTACCCCGTTTGATACGAGTATTGTAATATTCTTCGCCGAGTCAGCAGTCTGGTCCGCCAGTTTGCCGATTTCATCCGCGACAACAGCAAAGCCCCTTCCGTATTCGCCGGCCCTGGCTGCCTCTATTGCCGCATTAAGAGCCAGCAGATTAACCTGATCCGAAACATTGCTTATCACAGTTACCATCTCGGCAATCTTCAGTGATTGCTGTTCTATGTTGTCCATGCCTATAATAGTGTTCTTCATCAATTCATCGCCTTTCTTTGCTTCATCTGCAGCTATATTAGCTACCTGCAATGTGCCTGCCAGGTCCAGGGAAACCGATTTAATTATTTTGCCGAGATCCTCCATTGCATTGTTCGCGTCCCTGGAAAGCTCGGACTGCACTTTGGCATTACCGGCTATCGATTCATTTGACGCGGAAATTTCCTCAAGGGATGCGGTTGCCTCCTCAACGGCAGCAGCCTGGGTCTGCGAGCTGTTCGCAAGCTGCGAACTTGTAGCTGCAAATTCTTCGGCGGATGCCGCCAGCTGGTTCGACAAATTAAGCGCGGTATTCACTACATCGCTTATCTTACCGCGGAATATATTCAGATTCTTGAGCATATCGCCAAGCTCATCGGGCAGATTATCTTCGCTTTTAACGGTTAGATCCCCTTCGGAAAACTTTTGAATAATTTTAATAGTGTTCCTTATGGGAGTTGAAAATTTCTTGCCAATCATATAAACAACGACAATTGCTACACCTAATATTAGCACAAATGCGGATATGATGCTCCATACCACAACATCGACAGGCTCCATGAGCTTTTCGTAAAATATTCTTGAAACAATATAATGACCAATAGAATCTATTGGCGTCTTCTTGTACAATAATGGACTGCCCATAGCTACAAATTCCCTGTACTCTGTATCACTGCTTTTTACAAAGGCAGCCAGGTCTTTGCCGTTTTCATCACGTATATCTTTCCCCAATACCTGATTAATAAATTTCTTTTCCGTATGAAATATTATCTTTCCGTTATTATCAATCATAAAAAGAGATTCTTTCTCGCTGCTCGACTTTCCTATTATATCCTGAATATTTTCAACATTTATAGAAGTAAGAATCCCGCCTGTAACTTTTCCATCTCTGACTTTCGGAACAGCGCACATGAGCACCTGATTATTCGATGCCCTGCTGACGATTAAATCGGACCATTTCGGTTTCGCATTTTCAAACATATATTTAATATAGTCCCTGTCTGCAAGATTAAGCTTTTTCCCGCTATTAATATAGCATGAGCCGTCAACTTTAAGCACTCCAAGATTTTCCATTCCCTTTTCTTTCCCTTTTTGAATAAGCCTGTTCATTACTCCATAAGCTTCATTTGGGCCAATATCATCAGGAGAAATAAATTGAAGGTACGCCGCTAATTCCTGCTCAACTGACCTGAATTTATTATTAATCATTTCGGCAATTTTTTCGACCTTTAGCGATGTGCCGGATTTATAGCTGTTTATAGTTAAATTGACAGCCATTGAATAAACAGAAATGGCGAGTAAAACAAATGTCGCAATAATGAATACTAAAACAGGCGCCAGAATTTTTTCAAAGACAGTCAGGGACTCAATTTTTGTTATCTCTGCAAAAGGATGAAGTACGACCTTAAGTTTATAATAGTGGTTTACTGCGACAGCCATCCCCAGAAAAATGCCAAGAAGAGAAAAAAATACAATCTGGGCGTTTGTAAATAAAATCCGCTGATACCAGCATATCAGCGATGTAGCTACGGAATTAAATATCAGCAAGGATATTAATATCACCGAGGCAGTTTGAGGTGTTCCTGCGATCTTTGTCTCTGCAGCAGAATCGTTTTCTATCCCATTAATCCGTTTTTGAAGCTTTTTTACTAAAAAATAATACACAAAGACTGTAATAAAAATAACAGGGAGAAGAAAGATTAAAAATTTTAATATTCTCAGGAATGAGGAAAAGCCGTTCCCGATTATTAAAAGAAGCAGTATTAGTGCCATGTGGCCCAATATATTAAAAATAAAATTCTTTACTAAATATAAACCAAATTTGTTCTGTTTTATTTCTTTCATAATAGATCACCTGATAATCGCAGTAAAAAAAATTAGCACTTTGAAAGCCGCGTGATACTTCGATTTAATTCTTTAACAATAAGTGACGGCTGGCGCCTTAACACTGTATGTTTGTTCCGCGAGGAATTATATTAAATTGATAAGCTATCGATTGATCGGTAAATCGTTAGCTGAAAAAGTCAACTTTATTTTTTTACAATATACTGTTTTTTATTTTTTTTAGAAGATTAACTGAAAAACATTGCGGGAATATATACGGATTTTTTATTATTTCGATTTCTTCATTGCATTTCTTAAGGAATCTTTGTCAAAAGCTGCTTTTAATAAATTTTCTTCTATCTTTGAATAATATATATCGAAATTATTAAATGCTTTTGATGCAAGATACAGTTCATTTTGTAAGGTTGTATGGAAAATAGCAGGGTCGTCAGTCGATATATTCACAGGTACGCCCGCATTTACCCAGCGCCAGAACGGATGCTGATATATTTGGTTTATATTGGTCAATAATAAATTACTGGAAAAACAAACATCGACAGGAGGGGACTGTGGCCCGAGTTTTTCTATCCAGTCAGCGATTGAGAGAGCATGAACAATTCTGTCAGGTTCTAATTTTTCTACTAATTCAATTGCAAATTTATAATCTGTAGTTTCGCCGGCATGACATAATGTATATAATCCGGCTTTTTTAGCATCATTAAATATATCCATGGCACTTTTAATATGCGCCCGTTTTTCATCACCGCCTAAACCGATGCCTACCACTCCCGCTTTTTTCAGGTTTTCTATATTATTGAATATATAATTATAATTATGTTTTGTAAACTGCCATGGTATGTCCAGGATAAATCTTATTACAGGACAATTTTCCATCTCTGCCATTTTTTCATTAATTTCCGACAAAACAGCGTTTAAATCCAGAGACCATGTTTCAATTACTACTATATTGATCGACATCTCTGCATATACAATATTATTTGAAACAGCCTGAATAGCATAATCCTGAACAACCTGACCATAAGCAACAGGGGAATTTAAAAAATTATACCGGAATCGCAATTGAGCTAAAAATCTTTCAAAATTATTTTTATAGAACAGGGATGGCGCCGGAAAAAGAAATCCTGAATTGTCCCGCCATCTGGATATATGTGATTCCCATACGCATCCTTCAAGATGAACATGCAATTCACCTATTTTTTTCTTTTCCATAGGAGACATACTCCCTTTTCATAAAAATATTAACTTTATTTATGCTTTGTTTTCTTAGCCCGATAATTTTAAGTCTGTTTAATTATTAAAAAAAATATTTTTTAAAAGACCGTTAAACAATAGCATATACAATGTAGATTTCAATTAAAAATCCGGAATTATTTCAGAGAAAATATATATATTAAAAAACTGCTACGACAAGCAGCCTATTGTTCTTTGAAAATAGTATAATTAAAATACTTAATTATTATAGTATTATATATATTTGTATGTTATGCATTGAGAATATTTAAAAAACAGCTTGACAATTTTTTAATTTATATTAAACTTTTTTAAGTTAGACTGAAATTTATTTTACAAAAGGAGGTTTGAAACAATGAAAGTATTAACAGTAATTATAGTAATTATTCTTGCCGTTGCTGCTGTCTTTGGTGTTAGATATGTTTTAAAATTACAAGAAACTAATCGAATAGCAGATTGTGAAGAAAAATTTGCAAGAATTGATATAAACAAGGACCTCAAAGTAAGTTTAGAAGAATTTAAATCTGAAAAACAATTAGCAGGCAATGACGTAGGATATTTTAACTCAAAAGACAGCAATAAAGATGGTTTTCTTTCAAAAGAAGAATTATGTTCTAAAGACGAATAGAGAGTGCCACTGTAAAATTATCATTTTCACAAACCTTCTGACACTATCGTTTAGTTGCTCAGAAGGTTTACTTAATTTCAAAGCGTGAATTATTTGGGATTTTTTTCATAAGACCTTTATAAGTTTGAAAATAAGTATTATACCGAGTAACAGTATGACTATATTTATTGCTATAAGAAAAATATATCCTGCGATTTTCCATCTGCCTGTAATTCTCCACTTAAACATATCTACTCAATTCTCCGCCCGATAAGCTTCTTTATAGATATCTCCTCTCTCTCCATTTCCTCAAGCCTGTCCGATATATATTTCTTAGTATCCTCGTAAGACGGGATAAATATCTTTTCAAGTGCATTTACCTTTCTCTGAACTTTTTTAAGTTCAGATGAGAGAAGAAAAATCTTTTTTGCTAAAGACGAATAGTTTATAATAAGCTTAATCAAAGGAGCAGAATTAACCTTAATCATATCATAAGCGGCACCGGTACCTGCCAAAGATGAATTAACTGCGGGATCACCAGTCTCAACCGAATATTCCGGTATTGATATGCCCATCAGCCTTAAATTTTTTCTCGTTAATGTATAACTGATTTTTTCAGAAACAGATTTCATTGCAAGAATCTCAGCTCCGGATACAACACATGCATTCTTATATTTCATGTAATGTTCATCAAGCGCTGTTTCAAGTTCGCTCTCAGTTTCTTTTATCCCCTTTATGGTTTTCATAATTTCAAGTACAAGTATCTCCCTCTTCTGGTTTAAGAGATCAAATCCCTCGTAGGCAAATTCGAGGTCTGACCGGACTTTACGAAGATTCGACCTGGTAGGGGCAATTTCTATTCTCTGCATTATACTGCTCCGCCAGTGGTATCGGGTATATAGTACTGATGAATATCTTCCTGGGAAATACGATACAGTTCATCTTTAGGAAGATATGATAACATTTTCCATCCGATTGAAAGCGTAGTTTCTATGCTTCTGTCCTCATCATAACCCTGGCTAAGGAATTCATTCTCAAAAGACCTTCCGAATGCAAGATAAAGCCTGTCGAGTTTAGAAATTTCTTCCTCTCCTACTATTGCAGCAAGGGCTCTTATCCTTTTAACTTTTGCGTAACATGCAAACAACTGAGCCGCCAGTCCTGCATGATCCCCGCGCGTTCTTCCTTCGCCTATACCGTCTTTCATTAAACGCGACAGAGACGGCAGCCCGGCTATCGGAGGATAAACGCCGCGGTTAAAGAGTTCTCTTTCAAGCACGATCTGGCCTTCCGTAATATATCCTGTAAGATCAGGCACGGGATGGGAGATGTCATCGCTAGGCATTGTGAGTATGGGTATTTGTGTAATTGACCCGCGGCTGCCTTTAAGACGGCCCGATCGTTCATATATAGACGCAAGGTCGCTGTATAAATATCCGGGGTATCCCTTTCTTGACGGGATCTCCCCGCGGGAGCTGGAGAGTTCTCTTAGAGACTCGCAGTAGTTCGACATATCAGTCAGTATTACAAGCACATGCATGTTGAGGTCGTACGCAAGATACTCTGCCAGCGTGAGAGCCGCGCGCGGTGTAATCAGCCTTTCGATTGACGGCGAATTTGCAAGGCTGAGGAACAGGGCGGAATTGCCGAGCACCCCGCTATCCTCGAATGATTTAATAAAAAAATGAGCCACATCAAATTTTACGCCCATTGCGGCAAAGACCACTGTAAACTCCTCTTCAGAGGAAAGGATCTTTGCCTGCTTTGCAATCTGGGCAGCGATTCTATTGTGAGGCATACCGCTCCCTGAAAATATTGGAAGCTTCTGTCCCCTTATAAGGGTATTCATCCCGTCAATAGCGGATATTCCTGTTTCTATGAAATCGCGCGGATAGTCCCTGCTGTACGGATTCATCGGGAGCCCGTTAATGTCGCGCATAATCTCCGATATTACCTGGGGAGCGCCGTCCATAGGCCTGCCGAGTCCGTCAAATACGCGCCCCAGCATCTCCCTGTGCACCGGCATCTCCAGGGTCTTTCCGAGGAATATGGTGCGCATATTTTTCTGGGAAAGCCCCGAAGTTCCTTCGAATACCTGTACTACAGCCTTATCTTCATCCACCTCAAGAGTCTGCCCGATCCTGATCTCGCCTGAAGGGGTTCTTATCTCAACAAGTTCGCCGAGTCCTGCGTTCCTGGCTCCTTCAACTATAATAAGGGGTCCCGTGATTCCTGCGACATTCATGTATTCACGTTCCATCACTTTACTTTCCCGTTAACTTTTTTCTGAAGCATGGATAATTCAGACTCAAGCCTCTTTTCAAACTCATCGATTTTATCAAGCTCATCATTCCCAATTTCAGATTTCAGCCTGGTTATTTCATTTACAACAGGAAGGGAGATTATGTTCTGCATTTCAACACCGTCCTTAAAAAACATTTTCCCGTTTGAGTAAAACCTGACTATAAGCTTAAGAAGTTTAATCTGCTTCTCCGGTGTGCTGTACATATCCTTGGGATCAAAGGCATTCTGCTGCAAAAAACCGTTCTTTATCAGTTCAGCGCAGAAGAGCAGAAATCTTTCATTAAGTGGCAGTGCGTCCGGGCCGACCAGTTTTACTATCTGCTGGAGCCGGTTCTCCTCGAGAAGAATACGCAGAGCCTCCGCCCTTACTTTCTGCCATTCGTTATCGACTCCCATCCACCACTCTTTTATATCATCCAAATATTCACTGTAGCTGTCTATCCAGCTGATGGAGGGATAATGCCTGGCATCGGCAAGCATCTTATCGAGCGCCCAGAAGCATCGCACGAAACGAGTTGTATGCTGGGTAACCGGCTCCGAGAAATCGCCCCCGGGCGGCGACACAGCCCCTATTATTGCAATGCTGCCTTCGCTCCCGCTGAGAGTGTCGACATAACCTGCCCTTTCATAGAACTCGGCAAGCCTGGTTGCCAGGTACGATGGAAATCCCTCTTCTGCGGGCATATCGCCAAGCCTGCTGGACAGTTCACGCAAAGCCTCGGCCCAGCGTGAAGTAGAATCCGCCATTATTGCAACGCTGTACCCCATATCCCTGAAGTATTCGGCGATCGTTACCCCAGTATATATACTGACCTCTCTCGCGGCAACCGGCATGTTGGATGTATTAGCTATCATTACAGTGCGTTCCATAAGCGAACGCCCTGTTCTGGGATCAATAAGTTTCGGGAATTCATTAAGGACATCCGTCATCTCATTGCCCCTCTCGCCGCAGCCGATATAGACTATGATTTCAGCATCGCACCATTTCGCAAGAGCGTGCTGGGTCATTGTCTTGCCTGTGCCGAAACCTCCGGGTATGGCTGCGGTTCCTCCCCTCGCAATTGGGAAAAATGTATCAATTATTCTCTGTCCTGTTATCAGGGGAACATCCGATTTTTTCTTCTCCTTATATGGTCTTGCTTTACGCACAGGCCAGTAATTAGCCAGCCTTCCGCTGAATGATCCGTTTTCTGTGTTTACTCTGTATATCTCCTGTTCAATATTGTAATCGCCCGAGGGCGCAGCATATTCAATCCTGCCCGAAACACCGGGAGGAACAATGATCCTGTGCAGAACAGCATCGCTTTCACGAATCTCCCCTATAAGTGATCCGCTCCTCACCTCACCGCCTTCGGCAATTTTAATATCCGTATGCCACTTCTTTTCAGCATCAAGCGGCGAAGCTTTTACGCCCTTGGTAATAAATGACCCGGTGATCTTCTCCAGGCTGATAAGCGGACGCTGTATCCCGTCATAAATATTCGAGATAAGGCCGGGCCCGAGAAAAACAGAGAGGGGCCTGCCGGATGTTGAGACAGTATCACCGGGTTTCAGCCCTGTATTGTCCTCGTAAACCTGTATCACAGCAACTTCGTCCTGAAATCTAATGATTTCTCCTATAAGGTTATACGGCCCGACTTCGGCCATATCGAGCATACCTGCGCCGCGGAGCCCAACTGCCTTCACTATCGGGCCGTTAACGCCTATAACTTTGCCTGTTAATCCTGATCCGTTCACAGATTGATCACCTTAAGCTATTACAAGTCATCTAAAACATGAGTTTTGTTTATTACAGATTGAGTTTCTAAATAGCTCTTATATCTTGCAGATTCCTTACAATCTCTCTTCTTATCTCGCCGCTTTTTCTGTATATGATCCTTTCAATTGTATTATTATAGACAACCTCTGTTTCATCATCAATTACCATGGCTCCCCCCATCAGTACATTATTATCAGCCGATATTCGGATGTTAAGATTATACCCGCTGCTGTTAATTACTTTCATAATATCATCCGAAAAATTTAAATCTTCCTGGGATATAAGAACAGTTGCGCTTTTGCCTTTTATATCTTTAAAAGCATTTACAACGCACATCTTCAGAAAATCCACATAACGCGGATCGCTTCTGATAGATGATGAAGCTCCGGAAATTAAACTATTAATGAATGATTCGATTATTTCGAGTTTCTGTTTTTTTATTTCTGTTGATAAAAGATTGCGCATCTTCGATTCTTCGTATTTAATCTTTTCTTCATATTCCTTCTGCTGCAAAGCTCGATACTGTTCAATCTCATCAAGAAAAGCGGCATCTATCTTTTTAATTTCAATATCCGCGAGGCTGTTGGCTTTTTCAATATTCCGCAGGATATTCTCGCGGAGAGAATTTATTAAGAGCGCCGGATCACTTCTGTGATCGTACCTGTGATCCATCTCTTTGACTGTTCCGGCTTCTTTCATAACGCCACTCCAAGCGCCTCGGTAATATAGCTCGTAAGCGATTTCCCGAATCCGCGCTCATCATCAATGCCGGGAATTTCGATAATCACTCTTTGAGGCGATTCAAGATTTATTCTTTTTATTTCTCCGGCAAGTGTTTCAGCGCACTCTCTTGTTATAATAATTACGGAGGCATTATCTTGCCTTAACAAATATTCAAGGATAGAACCCGACGATTTCGCATCAGCGATAAATCCCTTTATCCCTGATATCCTGAATGCGTTGACAGTATGGACATCACCTATGAGATAAACAGCTTCCATTGAATTATATTTTATTAACCAGCATGATTGCAATTATGAGGCCGTAAATTGCGATACCTTCGGCCATCCCGAGAAATATCAGTGCCCTCCCGCCGATTTCCGGCTTCTCGCTCATTGCGCCCATGGCCGCTGAGCCTATCTTTGCCAAAGCGTACGCGCTTGCGATGCAGGAGAGCCCTACCGAGCCCATTGCTGCATATGCAATCCAGCGGTCGCTATGTTCTGCGGCTATACTCTGAACACCTTCTGCTGCGGCAAAAGCAAAATTTTTCAGAAAAAAGACAATGCAGGTAATGATAAACAGCATAAAAATACTTTTAAAATATCTGCTTAAAGTATCCATTTCCACCCTCCTTTTTTCATCTATCGAACTTCAAAGAGAATGGTTCGAAACCTGTGCCATCCCCTTTAAAAAATTTACCGAAAAATTCGTAAAATTCAAGCCTCATTGACTGAATGGCGCACACAAGCCCTTCAAGAAGTATTATAAATATATTTCCGAAAACTATAACTGTTAAAGCTCCGGCGCTTTTTAGTGACGGATCGGCAATCCCTGCAAGAGTAAAAACAGCAATACTTAAGCCCGCGTGACTGAGCGCGAAAGCTCCGGCCCTGATAAAAGAAATTGTATTTCCGATAAAACCGGAGAACATCTCAAGAATCTCTATTACGGATTCAACCGAGTATTCAAATATTCCCTGAGGGAAAATTTTTTCTTTATGAAAGAATATGTATTCGAGCGGCCCTCTCATGAGGAAAAGAAAAGCAGGAAGGGTAAGAACTATCGCTGGCTCCACGGCTTCGGGAATTATTCCAGCAAGAACATAACGCAAAATAAAAAAAATAAACGAAGCATATACTAAAAATCCGGCCGCTCCTTTTGTGCCAAACAGAGACTCTCCATAATGACCGGCAATTATTCCATTTATAATATTCAGGACAAGACCTGAACAAATAATAAATACACCAATCATTATCACCATAAAAAACAGTTTTGTTATATTCTGCATCGGATGGAAGAGAAGAGGAGAGAGAAGACGCTCGTAGCTGAAAATGCTGCCGTAAAGAAATCCGAATATCGCAGCGGAAAATCCGCACCATATCATGATGGTTCCGAAGTCCGAGATGTTATTCCGCGTACCATGTTTTTTTCTTCCGTACATGGTAAGGCCATATCCTGACGCGGCAATGACAAGGCCCTGGCCTGCGTCGCCGAACATTACTCCAAATAATATTACGTAGGCTATTGCAGCAGCAGGAGTCGGATCAACCTCACTGTTGCCCGGAAAACCGATCAATTTTACAAGCACCTCAAATGGCCTGAATAAACGGCTGTTTTTCAGAAGTACCGGTATCCTTCCCCTGAATTTGCGGGTCTCCGACCTTGATGCAATCCTGAAATAGAAACGATTACCGCAAGTATTACGAAGGAGTCTCCCGAGAGAATCGGCATCGCGCGAATCGATCCATCCATTAACAATAATTATTTCGTCGGAGAAGCCGAGATGTGATTCCGCACCCGCAATTTTAAGAATGACCGAATAAACTGCTTTAAAGAAAGCCATTCTATCCTTCCATGCAGCGAGTTGCCTGGCATAGTACAAGTCGATCTTTTCAAGTTTTCTTTTCAAATCTCTTATGCGGCTTTGAGCTGATATTTCAGCCTCTTCAGTAGTACGCTCGGATTTTATTAATCCGCTGATCTCAGCGAATCCGCTTTGGTTCAGCATATCCAGCGCTTTAAGTTTTTCTTCCGGAGGAAGAACGCATAGAAGACGGCTCTCTTTGCAGTAACAGAACCAATTCTTATCCATATAATCCAGCCAGTCATTGCTGCTGACTGCTCCATATATGCAGGATAAAATCTTCATGTTTTTCATCGCATACAGGTCAATACCGGAAGAGCTGAGCATCCGGATTTCATTAAGCCTGGACTCCGCGGACTTAAGCCTCTTTTCAATTTCAGCACGGATTCTTTTATACTGCCCCGGCTTTTTCTTTATATTCTCCGCTTCCCTCAAATCCGAATTTTGTTCCTGGGAAAAAACAGATGCGACATCATTAATAATAGAATCATAATCAGCTGTTTCAGCAATATTACTGCCGGTCGCATCAAGAAACCCGGTTGCAGATGTCAGTATGCTTTGCGCTGCAACAGGATCAAAGGCGTAGCCGGATTCCGTTCTTTCTGCCGTTACCGGCTCATCCGGCACATCTGCATCAATCTGCATAAGAGCGCTTTTGCCGAGCATGACAATAAGTTCCCTGTAATCCGGTTTCTGAATTACTATGCTAACTCTTCTTATGTCAGCCTTTGAAAACATCATCCCTCACATAGAACATTTTCCATAATCGTATCAGGATCAAGACCGAATCTAAAACCATCTGCAATTGAAAATAGATTTCTTATCTGCCTGTAAAGCAGCGCGAGATAGCAGATTACCGTGTTGATCGAATGAAAATTTTCATGAAAGTTCCTGATAAAGCTGCGCAGCAGAACCTCCTCCATAATTCTCTCTGTCAGGATTATTCTTCCTGCGCCAGCTGAAATATCCGCATTTTTATTCCGGACCTGTTTTGAAAGATACCTCTCCCATTCCTCAACCGCTGACGTGATCCTGCCTGAACCGGCAACCGGGATGTTCGCGTCAAGATATTCCATAACCTCGGTTTTATTCCAGGAGTACAACTCCTGAAGCCTCCTGCTCCAGGAAAGACGGAAAAATGCCGCGAGCGCTGAGATTATCTTTGCGGAATCCGTCCCGCTTGAAAAATTCATTGAGTCCGACAACCGGGCTGCAAGAAAAAAAATTGTCCTGTCGATTGAGAATTCAATATCCTTATACATAGCTGTTTCTTTGGATAAAAGTATATCCTTCATCCATGTGTTCCGGGTATAGTTAAGCAAAGTTGAAACATCAGTATTGTTAAAGAGCTTCCCTCTGTTGAGTACTGCGGAGTCGCCGGTATTATACCAGATGCACGGCTCCGGGTTTAGCCCTAAAGCCTTTGCGTAAAGGAATTTTAAATTAAGAAGTTCAAAATAACGGAGGAAATATTTAAAAACATCTGAGTATACTGCTGATGCTTTCGTCATAGATATGACAAATTTTATCTGGCTGTCAAAGAGAGTCTCCTTAATAAAGGTATAATCATATATGATATTTGCATCAGTCAGCTCTGGAACAACAGACTGAAAATTTCTGCTTTTTGCAATTTCGTAATAATTTCTTTTGTTGAGAAGCAGACTGTGCAGCGCATAGACTTTAGCATGAACGTAATTACTATCTGCATAGAAATTCATAATGGAACCTCTAAAAAGCCGGTATTTAAAGATACAGGCTTTACATTAGTAATGACACAAGACGCTTATAAATACGTTGTTTTTATAAGCGTCCATAACTAAACTCTACCTCCGGTCTTCAAGTATTATTGATATTATATTCCGGGTTATTTTATCCTTAAGTTCTGTTTCATTAAGGGAAAGTTCCTGTTTTTTTCTCATATCCTTAAGCTCATTCTCCATAGCCTCTTTTAACTCATTCAGCTTGTTTTCAAGCTTAGTGCTGTATTCTGCGTTAATCATGCTGAACTGAGATTTCCTTGACTCTGCAGACAGGACACGATGCTCTTCCACTTTCTCTGCGGCAGCTTTCCCTGAATCTTCCGCAAGCTGGACGAGCTTCTGTTCCTCCTGGATTATGTATTTTATATCCGGGTCCATTTTTTCAGCATTCCCCTGAGCATTAATTGTCTCCGATTCAGCCACATGCTCCCGTCCGTCTCACGGTGTTAATCTTTTAGCAAGTTAATGTGAAAACAAAATACATCAGAATTATTCATGAAGACAAAAAATATAATTGAATGATATATGCTGAAGACGCATTAGTCAAATAATTAAACTTTTATGAAATTGCGGTAATTTTTTGTAAGATATTTCCAGCTCTTTTTTGCTCGCCCAAAGAAAAGGACGAAAAGAAAGAGCCGTTGCTCAATCACCGCGGCCGGCATCGGATTACAGAATGTAATGAATTCCGCGGAAGACAAACATTACTTTATTTTGTATATTTTTTTATCTCATTATGATATTTAACAGCGAATATTTCGGCTGCTTCAGGTATTATTTTTTTGCTGCATTCCACGACTGTACTGTTTGAAGTTGAGATTCCTTTTAATGTTATGCTGCTTTTGTCATAAGTATCATATAAATAACCGACAATTTTATTCTCAGGATATTTTATTAAAAATGAATATGAATGAACCTCAGCGCTTTGCGTAGGCACAATAAGCCTTAATGCTCCTGAATAATGGATCGAGTAAATAATAAAGAGTATATAATCTGTTTTTAATTGTTTTTGCGCATCACCAATAATATCAAGATTGTTTTGGGGAATATAGTATTCATCGCTTGCATCGTTTTTTTTAAAATAGGGTTTATCCAGAAAAAAATTTTCCGGATATGCAGGCAACTTCTGCTTTATTTGATTATAGCTTAACACTTTAATTCCCTTCGCGGATAGTGCTTTTGTTAACTGCCGAGTGTATTCAATATTTAACTCATCTTCATCACTGTAGCATAGAAGCGCAGTAGTGCCGGGTTTTAAATTTTTAGCGCCATCCATCAGAAATGCTTTTTCGGTTGAACAGGATGTAAGGATAATAATGATTAAAATAATAATTATATATTTATTTTTCATATTATTTGTTTTAAAAGAATTAGTATCTTCTTAACGTACATGTTGCTCCAAAAGTTTCAACTTTAGATTTGTTTATGAGTATTCTATTCTGTAGTGTAACACCTTTTAAATTGCTAAAATATTTTTCATATTTTTTCCTGGCACTATCATAATTATTGACTATTTGCAGTTCATATTTATCTTTCTTATTCATAATGTAATTTAAATCGCCAATATAAATAAATCTATCGTTGGCTTTAATATCTATTTTAATATTTGATCTTATTAATAATCCTGAGTCACGATTGCCTCTTCTTTCTGCAACTACATATACTCCTTTTAAATAAAAATTTTTTCGCGGCAATTCTACAATAAAATAATCATCCCAATCAGATTTAATAACTGTATCTGCTTCTTTTAACATTCTGATTAAATCACAGATAAGACCTAAATCATCTGTGAATTCTTCTTTTTCATCATCATCAATGAATAATAATATTTTATTTTTCCAGTCGTCATCACCAAATTGTTCAAATTTCGGTACAATATTTACTTTCCCAACTATTATTATTTTATCATTTGCAATAGAACTACCAGCTTTTACATTCTCTAATATATTAGAACAACCTGCTGCAATGAATGCTATTAATACAAATAATAATTTCTTCATTTTAATTCTCCATTTTAATTTATTTTTAATTATCTCCCCGGTAATTTATTCCTGCATAAAGAAACAGGGGCTGTTTAGAGAGGATATTTTTTCAAAGGTTTTTACGTCGTATTTTAAACCGAAGTCGAATCCAAAGTGAGACGATACGGCAGCTGCATATCCTGCTTTTATATAGGTACCAAAGCTTAATTCTTCTTCATCGGTGCCGGTATTTTTATTTTGTTCTATTAAGTAGTAACCCGATAAACCAATGCCCATGTATAAATTCCTGAACGGATTTATAAACCAGTATCTGATACCTCCGGATATCTGATAAAAATGATTACTGATTGAAAGACGGTTATCTTTTTCTATAAACCAAATAATAAATTCCACGTCTGAAGATATTCGGGGGAATTCTTTTTTCTGATAAGATAAAAAAACAGGTATTGCATATTTTATATTGCCATCGCTGTATTCGCCATAGCCTGAACCAATTGTCGTTAATGTTTTTGTTAAATCGTATTCCTCTTCCGTTGCATACGTTTTATTTATTATTGTAAGCAAGAGAAGTAATAGACAAATTATATTTGTTTTATTCATTTGCTGTTTCTAAAATTTTTTATCTTCCTTTGTTATAAAATACTTCGCCGCAAGAAGCGGGGTATTCATCAACGACACGCCCGAATTAAGTTTATCAAGAAAGTATTAAACTTTTTTTCCTTCGGCTTTCAGCCATTCAATGTATTTGGAAATAGCATCGTCATTAGCTTCCTTGCATATATTCTTGACTTCACTGGCATCATATCCTCCCATAATAGATCCGATCGTATTTTTTGATTCGCCTTCAATGCCTTTCTGGGAAATTAATTCGCCTTTTCTGTCGAAAACAGAAATAGAAAAATCAACAGTTGCCTTTATTTTCCCCATGGAAAATCCTCCAATACTAAATCCGGATTTTTTTAAATGGTATATTACATTGACAATAACTGCTGAGTCGAAATCTTTTTCATCTTTTAAAAACTTAGCAGCCGCTTCGTTGTTATCGTATTGCAAAACAGGATAGCCCAGAGGAGCGATAAAATCACCTTTGCGTGAAGGAATAAGATTTTTTAGCCCTTTCCGAGAAAGGACATCTGTTTCCGAAGATAGCTTGAATGGATAATATGGGGAATTTTTTTCGATAAATCTATTCTTTAAATAATTTAATGTATTAATAGTATTATATTCACTTTTATTCGCCATTTCCGTTATTGCCGTTATCATTGATGATCCCGTATCGCTTAATTCTACTTCTTTAAAAGCCGATACGGATATGAGCGCGGATTTTTTTATTGCTTTTACCGCGTCCTTCTTAATAAAGCTGCCTGCTCCACATGATGCTAATATCATAGATAAAACAATTGGTAACACGAAAATCCAGATTCTTAAATATACTCTTCTCATTTTACTGCCCTCCTTAAGGTTTTGTTTGTTTAAATTATTTTTATTATCAGCTTTAGTTTTATGCTGATTATAAGCTTTTTTAGTAGTTGTTAATTCTCTGCTTTTTATCTCGTCGTACTTTTTTGTCGCAGCCATCCAGCCTTTTCATCTGCGATCGCAGCAAGCGATGGGGCTTTTGTTTGCCATGCCTTTACCTTGCAAGTATTCCCAACTTCTCAAGTTTTTGTCTGTCTTCCGCGAATGCTACTTTCGCTATGTTTTTATATTTCGTTCCCTCCCCCGCAGGAAATAATGTTAACTATCAAAGCAAAAAATATCGAAATAAGACAAAATATCTTCAGTGTTCTCATAACATCTCCTTTTTGAAAACAAAGTAATTTATGATATAATGTAAGCGATTTTCAATTGTAGTGAACAGGGAAAAGGACGATCAAAAAAAATGAAAATCGTTTATTCTCGCAGTAGTATTATTATTATGTCAATAAATTTTTTAATTATTATTGTCTAAGACAGTTTTTTTAGCAAAATATTTACAGTAAGAATATAAAGATGGGACTAAGCGGGGATATTATTTTTTAGAGCGTCGGAATAGAATACCTGTATTATTAATCCCGGAAACAGGATCGGGAACTTGCTCATTAAATGTTTGCAATAAATTTACAGATATAGCCGGTAATAATGCCAGTATATGTTCCGATTATATTACCCAGAACTGCTAAAATCCGGCCCCGACAAGCATAAAAGCGGCATTCAGGTCGCGGATGCGGTTTTACGATTCCGGAGTGCGGTTCTGCCATTTTCATATTTACCTGTGGTTTTATGGTTAAATTATTCTATCTTTAAAGAGCATCCTTTGTCTTGTTTCGGATCACAAAGTTCTATAAACAAATCAGTTCTCAATAGATCGGAATCTTTCAAATACAGTATGTTCTCATAACGGAATACTGTCCCTGAAGCCTTTCCTGTTTTACCTTTATCCGCCGGGTATGTACTTACCCATTTGCCTGTATACTGGCCATTGCTGATAAATGTAATGTTATATTTGATATCGCCCAAAAAATATTCCATCTTCTTTCCTGTCCATGTAAGATCAGGTTTAAACATCGATTTGTAGGCTAAGCAATTATTTGGTATCCAGCCATAGCAATTATTATCTTCTTTTAATTCACAATCTAAATATTTTTTCGCAAAAACCCAAGCTCCATTATTATAAATCTCTTTGTGCAAAATAATTACCTCATCACTTATATAGAGATTCCCCTTTTCTGCTGCTTTTTCATCTGGACTTGATTTTAATTTTATATTTTTTGTTATGATTGAGCAGAAATATTTTTTATTTTTAGGATAACTTGATACAAACTGATCCTTTATACGGTTACCGTTAAAACAAATAAGATTTATATTTGGAATCGATGAGATGGGTTTGTGTTCAGACTGTTTTTCTTTACAATTAACAAAGTTATAAATGCATAAAAATAAAATTGTTATTATCAAATATGTTTTCATAATTCCTAGACGTAATTATTTTTTACCTTTATTTTCATCTCCAGCATGCACATGATCTGGATGATTTTGCCGGAATACGCAATTGTTAACTCATAATGTGTATTTTCATAAAGAAGTATCCTTTATTGACGGCAGGACAAAAGAAAATAAAGAAACTCATTTCTGGATATTGCGAAAAAACGGTAAGATTTTAAATGTTCAATCGTATGAAAGGAAAAATCCGATTCTTTCTTCTTATGATTTACTCTGGAATGAAATTAGAAACAGGAATAACAATAACGGCATTAGTCTTCAAAATACTATGAGAAGAATTATTGAGAGCTATTTTAAAATTCTTGGGAGATATGGTGACGATGATTTGATAAAAAAATTTGATAGTAAAGAGGAACAGTATATTTGCAAATCCTTGATTTGCTGGATAAATGACGGTCTCATAATTTTGCAGATGATTTGTTTGTCGAAGCTCCGGAAAATACTATGGAAACATATTTGAAGGTTTTTAAAAATATTTTTGAAAAAACAGATAATCTCGGTCATTACAACATGATGATGGGAATTGAAAATGAATAGTATTTTTGTCCGCGACTCAATGTTTTTTTTGGGAAAATTAATATTCACGAATAAATTTATTATTGTAATTTTGGAATCCTGGATTATCTTTGTTATATCATCATTTTAAAAGGCTATACCATTATGACTATTGAAGAAAAAATCAACGCTCTTCCTTCTGAAGCCAAAAAAGAAATTTTAGATTTTGTTGAATTTCTTATCGAAAAAAACCGGAAGGGAAGCAAAGAGGATAAAGAGTGGCATCTTAAATTGTCTGAGAAATCTTTAGACAAAATCTGGAATAATCCCGAGGACGATATCTACAGTGAGCTACTCTAAAGGTGATGTAATTCTTCTGCCGTATCCGTTTACCGATCTTAAGACTCAGAAAGTGCGGCCTGCTGTTGTGGTGAGCAAAGACAAAGAAAAGTATGACGATATTTTTGTTGTTCCTCTTACCAGCAAAATAAATAATCTTTCTGAATCTGAATTTGTTCTCTCAAACTGGAAAGAAGCTGGGCTTAATGTTCCTACTGCTGTTAAAAGAGGCTGTATTCTTGTCGATTCCGCTCTTGTCATTAAAAAGGTCGGAGTTTTAGCTGAATCCGACCTGAAGCTTGTTACTAATGCTCTCAAAATTTGGTTTGATCTAAATTGAAAAATTACTGTTTAAAGTCCACTCCTTCTTCTTTCTTCACTAGCTCGTAAACCCACTTCTGCTCGTTCCAGCGGTATGTTTCTTTTTGGAGTCCTTTTTTGTGTGCCTCGTATTCGTAACCGTAATATAGGCTCAATGATTTGTCTTGTGGATTTATTGTAATGTGTCTTAACCAGCCATAATCAATATTTAAAAGAGGAATAAAACGGTCTTTCTTGAATTCGTATATTGAAATATTAAAAACCCTACCGCCGTATTTAAATACTATTATCTCTTTTGTCCCGCTTTTATTTAGATCATAACTATAATAGTATCCATTCCAAGGGCCAAAGATAGGTTCAAGTTCTTTTATTGTTTTTAAATCAAGCTCATTGTAGTTAAAATAAGCTGCATCATAAATAGTGTATCGATTTAACACCTTATTCCCTTTTACAACATATATAATAATATTTGTAAAGAAAGGATGGTCAGTATCTTCTTTGGGGTAATAAAATGCAATGTATTCTTCTTTTCCTGAATTATTAAAATTTTCCTTAAAGTATTTTCTTAAGGCGAGAGTGTCCTTTCTATTTGGATTTTCTGGATATGCTGATTCATAAATAATTTTTGGGATCACTGCTTCTTCTGCATAGATAATATTGCTAAGAAATAGAAATGATAATATAAAAAAAATACGTTTCATATAGAAATCCTTTATTTGACTTTTTGTTTTGGGTCATAGAAGAATTGCAAATTTTTAACATCAGTCTGGAATGCGCTTTTTGCACTCATTACTGCATTATTGCCACCACCTACATGTGCAACCGTTGGACCTTTTTCTGGATCGTATTTATTATACGAAGAAGCTACAGTTGCGACATGCCCAGGGGCTGCAGCGATTACAGTATATCCTTGATTTGCCAGATTTTTAGCCTGTTCTCCGGTTGCCATTTTTAAATTTTTGTTAGCAACACCTTCTTTCATTACATTTATCATGTCATTTGCACGCGTTTCATATCTTCCGCCTGGTTTTGTAAACTTGCTTAAATCTCCTCCCGCTGCTTTGATAATATCAAATGCTGCTTGGTTACACCATGTGTATGAAGGATCTGGCTTAGCTATATGTCCGCCCGCACCTGCTTTATATTCCGGGTCAGCTATGGCTTTGTTTTGTGCTCTCATGCTATCAAGAACTGACATTTCTCCTTGATTTAGAGCCGTAGCATTACCGTCTGGATCTATATATCTTACTGGATTATTTAAAGCATAAGAATAAACGTTAAGATTTCCGCTGTTGAATACACCCCCAACGCCAGGCAGTTTTTTACTTGCATCCTGCTTTAGATACCAATAGTAATCATGCTCAGTATCGAAATCGCTTGCCGAAGGCATATACTTCTCAAACGCCTTATCAACCGAAGTCCAAACCCCAAGTTTAGGATCATAAGTCCTTGCTCCAAAGTTGTAGTATCCCGTCTCCGCGTCATACTCCTTTGTGGTAAACTTGTACGCTACAGAGTCGGAAGTCGAGCTTGCCTTGTCATCGATCCAGTCTTCACCGTATGGGAAGTACTCTATGTGCTCGTAAAACTTGCCTGTGCTGTCTGTTATAACCGAACTCGACCCCAGATGGTCTCCGTGATAATAGAAAGCTCCCATGTCCTTCACTGTCGTTGCAGTGCCTGTTGTCTGCACGCTGCTCATCTTGCTCACAATGCGTGTGTTGCCTGCGAATACGTGTTTGCTTATCAGATCACTGTTGCGCAATGTGTAGTTCGCGTTTACGTACACTACGTCTCCCAGGTTCCCGCTCTTTACTACGCGCGTTCCGCTTGCGTCGTACGCAAAGGTCGTCTTCGCTGTTACGCCTGTACTGTTCAGGCTGTCTGTTACGCTCTTCATCCGGTTATCATCGTCCCACGTGATTGTCCGTGTTGTACCTGCTATGCTGTCTGTTGCTTTTATCATGTTACCGTTAAGATCGTAGCTGTAATTCTTTGTGCCATTGCTAATGCTGTCGTTATTGTATGATATTTACACTCTTCTTCTTTTTGCTTTGCTTGTTCTTTGCGAAAATGTTTTGAATGCGACGTTTTCTTTGCTATGGGCTTTTTTCTTATCAGCTTGCTTTCTATTGTGCGTTATTGCCTGTATAACGTATTACTTCGCTGTTTATGTCTCAGGTAACTATATATTTGTTTTCAAAGATCGTTTCTTTTACTCTAGCTTATTGCCAATTTCTTTTGTCCGGCCAAAAGAAATTGGCGAAAGAAAAGCCGCCGCTCCAAAGCCGCGGTGGCTTCGCTCGGCGTAAGGGACTTCCTGCCCCACGCCTCGCCGCCGACCTCCTGCCGGCGTTTACTTTCGCCAGCTTTTTTAAATTAAATGTATCAAAGTGCTGCTAATCCAACCAATCCTTTAATCATGCTAATCATGGTTCAGATAAATATTACAGGAAATGCTCATAAAATATACTTTCTCTTAAAAAATCACACATAAGCCATTATGGATTCTTTTTAATAAATTCATATTTTAAACTCATATAATTTTCCTTTGTTTTCATTATTATGAAAAACATCTCCAATATCTTTAATTTCACGAAATAACGTTTTGTCATTAACTGCATCCTTGTATTTTTCTGATACTATACATGTTGTCTTTTCTTTTAATTTTATAGTATTCATCATTTTACAGTAATCTATCTCCTCCCCTAAAATCATTCTTTTAAATCTGTTTCTTGCACCCCAATTTCCAATTATTACTGCTCCTTTATGTAATGTCGTAGTATAAATAAGTGATTTATCCATATCGAGTAACTCTGTATTAATTTTCTTAACAGATTCTATTGATTTTTCAACTTCTTCATAGCAAACAATGACTTCATTAAAACCAAAATCAATTATAGCACCGTTACTAATTTTATCAGTGAAATCATAAATAATATCAAATGCATCTACTAAATGTGTCAGCATATCCTGTAATTTTAAGTTATCCTTTGGTTTGATAATCCAATCATTTAATATTAAATTTTTTTCTTCAGCATTAATATTAAAGATATTTTCCTCCCATCTCCTTATTGATTGGTGGATACTTACACCACAGTAATGTTCTAGTAAATTTTTATAATCGATATCCATTTTTCTCTCACTTTTTTTTAGGATTGTATTGAGGAACAGTGAAACTTCCTGTTCCTTCAACTTTTATTGGAAAAGCATTTTTTGAATAATCACTTTCTATCTTTTCTCCAAATGAATTAAATAGTTCACCTCTTTCCGGTATTTTATTTATTTCTTTTACATCAAGTATTATTTCTGAGCCTTTTCTTGTTTCTGTGGTTTTGTACTTTGGAGCTTTGTAATTTTTTAAAGCTTTTTCCCAAAGAGCTTTTGATTCTCCTGCAATCTTTTCGGTTTTATTTTTTGTAACTTGTGTTGCTTCTTTATTAAATAATTTAGAGAAGAAATTTTTTGCTTTACTCAAGATTGAACCTGTAGCTTTAGCTCCTACGCTTTCTAATACTGCAGGGCCAGGTACAAAATCAGAAGGTGAAGGTTCAACAAAATCAGCAACAATACCCATTATAGTACTATCAGGAAAATTCTCACGTATTTGTTTAGCCAGGATATGGGCATTTTTATATTGACGGTTGGCTGCTTCAGATATAGCATTCCCATCCGGATCAACATATTTAACCGGATTTAAACCAGCATAGTGGTACACATTCAAGTTCGAACTGTTAAACACTCCTCCTATTCCTGGCAATTTCTTGCTGGCATCCTGTTGCAAGTACCAATAGTAGTCATGCTCAGTATCAAAATCATTTGCCGATGGAATGTATTTTGGGAATGCTTTATCAACGCTTATCCATGTACACAGCTTCATGTCATAGTAGCGAGCTCCAAAATTCGTGTACCCAGTCTCCGCGTCGTACTCCTTTGCAGTAAACTTATACGCCACACTCTCACTCGTACTCGTAGCCTTCTCATCGACCCAGTCTTCCCCATATGGGAAGTACTCTATGTGCTCGTAAAACTTGCCTATGCTGTCTGTTATAACCGAACTCGATCCCAGATGGTCTCCGTGATAATAGAACGCTCCGATGTCCTTCACTGTCGTTGCAGTGCCTGTTGTCTGCACGCTGCTCATCTTGCTCACAATGCGTGTATTGCCCGCGAACACGTGTTTGCTTACTATGTCGCTATTGCGAAGCGTGTAGTTCGCGTTTACGTACACTACGTCTCCCAGGTTCCCGCTCTTCAGCACACGCGTTCCGCTTGCATCGTGCGCAAATAAATATTTATTTTCAAAGATCGTTTCTTTTATTTTAGCTTATCGCCAATTTCTTTTGTCCGGCCAAAAGAAATTGGCGGAAGCGAAGACTCAGCTTGTCGCGGGTAAAAGCCGCCGCTCCAAAGCCGCGGTGGCTTCGCTCGGCGTAAGGGACTTCCTGTCCCACGCCTCGCAGTCGGCCTCCTGCCGGCGTTTACTCTCGCTCGCTTCTCTTTCCAGTTGCATCATTGCTGCTGCCAATTCTGTGCGAAGCCTTATGTGAATCCCGGTTCAAACAATCAAATCTGCATAGAATTTATCTTCTCTTAATTTATCGCTGCTACGCTATCGAATTTACTCAATCTTTAAAGAGCATCCTTCGTCTTTCTTTGGATCACAAAGTTCTATAAACAAATCAGGTCTCATTGGATCGGAATATTTTAAATACAGTATGCTTTCATAGCGGAATACTGTCCCGGAAGCCTTTCCTGATTTGCCTTTATCTGCTGGATATGTGCTTACCCATTTGCCTGTATACTGGCCATTGCTAAAAAATGTAATGTAATAATTGATGTCACCATAACCGTATTCCAATTTTTTACCCGTCCATGATTGTTCAGGTTTAAACATCGATTTGTACGCTACACAATCGTTACGTACCCAACCTTGATTTGAATGTTCAGTTTGAACAAATGCCCATTTTGAATCCCCTTTATAATTATTTGAAATTACTATTACAATTCTTCCCGGGATAAGTGTCAATAATCCCTTTGCGTTATCTTTTGGCTCATTCATTATTTCTATGGTCTTCGTTATTATGGCAAAATAATATTTTTCTTTTATGAATGGTTTAGTTATAAATTGATCTTTTACACATTCACCAATATAGCAATTTTGTGGTACATTCGGAGTCAGTATCTTAGCATCTTCGGTATTACTTGCATTACTACAAGAATACATTAATTGAATTAACAGCATTAAAATATATTTTTTCATTTTAACCTCTAATATTCCAGATCATTTTTTATCTTTCTTAATAACAACATCTCCTGCATGAACATGGTTTGAATGATCTTGGGGTCTATTTTTATAGTCTAACACTTCCTGTGCACCTTCGGCTCCAAATGCTTTAGAGAGTTTATCTATTAGACTTTTGTTCCCATCTTTATTCATTTTTGCCACAGCAGATTTTGAATCAGGAGTACTTCCTTTAAATTGTCCTACATCTCCTTTATCTGCAACCCTGTTAATATCAACCGCATCTCCTGTGGAGTGTTTTTCATTCCCCGGCCCTCTTTTACTGCTATTAACATTAAACAATAATCCTGTCTTATCTGCAACATTCTCTGTAGCAGCTGCCTGTTTAGAGCTAACCGGTTTATCGGTTGTCCCTTTAGACGGATCATCATTTATAAATGAAATCTTTTGATCAGAAAATAAACTTCCAAAACCTGTAGTGCCTGTCGGATCAATGTGTCTGCCTGATGATTCTGACGCAAAACCTGCCCTGTATCCGCCTCCGTCGCATTTCGGTTTTTGCTGGACATAAAAAGCTACTCCGGTAAATGGAATATTGATTACCCAGTTCCCGTCCGGGTCAGTAAATTTTACCGGATTGTTTGTAGCATAAGAATAAACATTCAAATTGGCTGAGTTGAATACTCCGCCAATGCCGGGTAGTTTATTCGAAGAGTCTTGTGAAAGATACCAGTAATAGTCATGCTCTGTATCAAAATCGCTTGCCGATGGCATGTATTTCGGGAATGCCTTATCAACGCTTATCCATGTACACAACTTCATATCATAGTAACGAGCTCCAAAATTCGTGTAGCCCGTCTCCGCGTCATACTCCTTTCCAGTAAACTTGTACGCCACAGACTCCGCAGTCGTCGAAGCCTTGTCGTCAATCCAGTCTTCACCGTATGGGAAATACTCAATGTGCTCGTAAAACTTGCCTGTGCTGTCTGTTATAACCGAGCTCGATCCAAGGTGATCCCCATGATAATAGTACGAGCCCATGTCCTTGCTTACTGTCTGCCCGTTCGTTGTTTGCAACGTAACTATTTTGCTCACAATGCGTGTGTTGCCTGCGAATACGTGTTTGCTTATCAGATCACTGTTGCGCAATGTGTAGTTCGCGTTTACGTACACTACATCTCCCAGGTTACCGCTCTTTGCTACGCGCGTTCCGCTTGCGTCGTACGCAAAGGTTGTCTTCGCTGTTACACCTATACTGTTCAGGCTGTCTGTTACGCTTTTCATCCTGTTATCGTCGTCCCACGTGATTGTCCGCGTTGTTCCTGCTGTGTTGTCTGTTGCTTTGTATGATATTTACACTCTTCTTCTTTTTGCTTTGCTCGTTCTTTACGCGAATGTTTTAAATGCGACGTATTCTTTGTTATGTCCTTCTACTTTTTCACTTTGCTTTCTATTGTGAGCTATTCCTTATTTATCGTATTACTTCG
>JAZDKB010000050.1:0-8086 GCA_043803405.1 Spirochaetota bacterium
CTCCGGATTAAATCCTCCGGCTCGCTACGTTCGCCACCTCCTTTATTAAAGGAGGTTTGAAAGCTTTTTACCCCCTTTTTTTAAAGGGGGTTAGGGGGATTTTCATCCCAAATCCCTAAATTCAATCGGCTTCACCTTAGCATGAGACAGCCATGCCTGTCAAGGGGGAAAACCGTCCGCATGGCCGGAAAAGGGGCGGCTTTAGAAAAGCGTGCCGATACGATGAAGTGTGTTTAAACGATTAAATATTTTACCAATTAGCTTTTTGCAGAGCTATTTGATATATTTAACCTTCAGAAATCTCCCTACGACGTAAAATCGAACGCGCCTGTAGCCTCAGCGATCCCATCCGCAAGCGACGAAGCGCTCTTGTCCAGATCGGCCTTTATCTGCTTCAGGTCAATATCCCCGTCATAGGAAATAGTGCCCAGAGTAAGCCTTAAATTCCAGATAAACGCCCACGGGAACCCAATGCCAAAACTGAATACAATTAATAGCATGGATTTTAAAGCAGTAACGAATATCCTGCCGCCAGTAATTTCGGAGCTGAACTTATTGTCCTGAAAACTCATATTATCCCAGTAATATCTTGTCAATTCTGCCGAAAACCAGAAAAAGTAAATGCCAAGCGTTATTATGCTTAAAAGGATTCCCTTTAAATATATCTTAAAAAGTTCAATGCCTTTGCCCGAATAACTGAAACGCTGGTTCCCGTACTGGCTGTGTTCCGCGAAATATTTATAAATATTGCACCTGAACCACGGTCCGTAAAAACCGAGAGTAACGATGCTTAGCAGAACGCCTTTTATATATAAGAAAAAAAATTCCTTTGCGGTGCCGCTGAATTTAAAACGTATGTTTCTCCATGACGAACGGCTTAGCCTGTATCTTTGCCTGCCTACCATAATAAAAGGAACAAAAATAATTATCAGCACATAAGCAAATAAATAAGCCGCTATAATCCCTATCTCCTCTGAATAAAGTTTGGAAAGCAGGCGATTAATCCCGATCGCCATAAGTAAAAACACAATAAAAAATCCCATTGCCTTTAGAAATCCCTGCAATAATTCCTTTCCAGTACCGTGATAATCAAAACGCTCCCCCATAAACTCCGTATACTTGTAAAGGAATTTAGTGACTTTTACTTTTGCCCAGAACCTGTATATACCGAGTGTAATCACAGTCAGCAAACCGTTAACCAGATAAGTAATAAACAATTCGCCCCCGTCTCCGTGAAAGCTCAGTTTGTTTTTTGTCTTATCCATAATCTTCTGTCCTTAAAAAATAAAATTTAAACATATACTGTAAAAAATAAAATAATGATTTACATCCGTACGTCTGCTTTTACAAATATCGGCTATCATAACATAATTATTTTAAACAGGCAAATCAATTTTAAGGCCAGTACAAGTACCGGAGAAAACAAATGTTAACAGACATTCAGCTTCAGAAATACGCGGATGTGCTTTTATGGGGCTTAAAGACAGCAAGGACAGGACAATTTAAAAAGAACGACATTATCCTTATACAATACGACCCGCCTGCCTTAAAACTTGTTGAATTGCTTTATTCGAAAATAATTGATATGGGAATGAACCCTGTTCAGCGTATAGGCCTCACACATACAATGGAATACGACTTTTATAAAAAATCGGATGAAAAGCAGCTTGTGTTCATAGCGCCCGGGGACAAAGAATTATACGGAAAAATTAATGGAAGGATATTTCTGCGTGCACCCGAATCGCTTACGCATTTAAGGTTCGTCGATCCGCTTAAGATAGGCAAAGTGCTGGTATCCCGCAAGCCTATGCGCGACATAATGGACAAGAACGAAGCAAAAGGAAATTACAGCTGGACACTCTGCACACTGCCAACTCCGGAACTTGTAAAACAGGCAAAGACGAACGCAAAAACATACACAGAACAGATCATAAAAGCATGCTACCTTGATAAGAACGACCCTGTCGCAGAATGGAACACAATATCGAAAAATGCCGAAAACATAAAAAAATGGCTTAACGCATTTAACGTGAAATATTTCCATGTTGAGTCAAAGAACATTGATTTAAAGATTATGCCGGGCGAAAAAAGAAGATGGAAAGGAGTTTCCGGGCACAATATACCCAGCTTTGAAGTGTTCCTCTCGCCCGACTGGCGCGGAACAGAAGGGATATACTATTCAAATCTTCCTTCATTCAGAAGCGGCAATTATGTTGAAGGAGTGCGCATCATGTTTGAAAAAGGCACAGCAGTGGAGATTGAAGCTAAAACAGGAGGCGCCTTTGCAGCAAAACAGATTGCTATGGACAAGGGAGCTTCCAAAGTTGGTGAGTTCTCGCTTACAGACAAGCGTTTTTCGCGCATTAATAGGTTCATGGCCGACACCCTGTTCGACGAAAACTTCGGCGGAGACAACGGGAATTGCCACATAGCTGTGGGTGCCTCATACACGGACACGTTCAGCGGCAACCCTTCAAAAATGAATGACGCGCTAAAAAAGAAGCTGGGTTTTAACGACAGCGCTCTTCACTGGGACCTCGTTAACACGGAAAAAAAGATTGTAACTGCGGAGCTTTCCGACGGGAAAAAAGTCGTCATTTACGAGAACGGGATGTTTAAGTATTAAAAGTGTATATGCTGCTTACAGCATCATCGAATAAAAAAATTATTAAATAATTTATTTAATTTTAAGCATATTCAACAACAGGATTTTTACGAAATAAAAAAATCACAGAACAGTTTTGTTCTAGATTAACAAGATTACCCCGTCCAATCATATTCCTTCTATTTGACAATTGATAATGGTCGAAGTATAATCAATCATCTAGAGTTATTACGTATCACAATTCAGAATACAATGCTACTAACAATTACAAGACTAAGTTGATGAGAAAGCTAATTAATTAAATTTTCACGAATATGCAATTAAAAGATTCATAACGGATTTGGGAAATGGAAAAGATATCCAGTGATACATATAAGGATTTTTTTGAATTCGCAAAAATTCCAATGCTTCTTATTGAGGAGGATACAACCATATCTCTCTGCAATAGAGCTTTTGAGGTTCTAAGCGGATATACACGAGAAGAAGTAGAGGGGAAGCTCAGCTGGACTAAAATCATAGCCGATCCGGTTATGCTTGAAAAAATGAAAGAATACCATCGTCTCCGCCGTATAAAACCAGGTTCCGCTCCTGAAGAATATGAATCCCTGATGGAGGACAGCAAAGGAAATAAAAAAAATATTATAGTTAGTATTGTCATGCTTCCGCGGACTAATAGAAGTCTTGCCTTTATTCAGGATATTACAGAACGCAAGCAGATAGAACTGGCAGTTCAGGAATCAGAAGAAAAATATCGCGGGGTGGTCGAGAATTCTCTAGTCGGTTTTTACATCTTAAAAAATGGATTTTTCCATTATGTCAACAAAAGATTTTGCGAAATGATGGGATATTCCAGAGAGGAGATCATAAACAAGCTTACTCCTCTTGACCTCACATATCCAGAAGATAGAGAGATGCTGGCTGAGAATATGCGAAAAAGAGAAGTCGACGGAGTTGATCGCATCGAATATAGCTTCAGGGGAGTAAGAAAAAACGGCGATATTATCATTTTTAGAATTATTGGGACTACGATGATTGATAAGGGCATGCGGCTACTCTCCGGAAGCATTCTGGATATTACAAAAGAAAAAGACCTAGAGGAAAAGCTTCTTCAGGCACGAAAACTTGAATCTATAGGCCATCTTGCCGGAGGAATAGCGCATGATTTTAACAATATGCTTGCTGCAATACTAGGTTATGCTCAGATTATTCAAACAAAAATAAGTGAAATAAATGGTTCATTATTAAAAAATATTGAAATGATAAATAAGAATCTCGAGTCTCCACTTATTTCACTTCTTGAAAATGGAACCTGTATCTCCGATTTGGAAGTACTTCTTTCAGGTATGATTATTTCCGTAAAAGAGAGTATAAGAATACTTGAGGATGGAATTCGGCATAACAGCGAAAATAATGAAATGGAAGGTGAAATAATAAAGGCTGCCAACAGAGCAGCCAATCTTACACGGCAACTCCTTGCTTTTGCCCGAAAACAGACCCTTGATGTGAAGACAGTGAATCTTAACAGGATTATTCTTGATTTCGAGAAGATGCTACATCGCACTATAAGAGAAAATATTGAAATAGGACTCAAACTATCTCAGGGCCTTGATCCAATAGAAGCTGATATCGGCCAGATCGAGCAGGTAATTCTTAACCTTGTACTTAATTCACAGGATGCAATGCCGAAAGGAGGAAGAATAATTATAAGGACCGAAAACAGAAATCTTGATGAAGATTACGCCAATAGTCATGAAGGCGTATTGACTGGTCCTTATGTAATGCTCGAAATAAGTGATACCGGTACGGGCATTGACAAGGAAAGCCAAAAAAAAATGTTCGAACCTTTTTTTACTACCAAAGATATAGGAAAAGGAACAGGGCTTGGCCTTGCTACGGTTTACGGCATTGTTAAACAGCATATGGGAAATATATGGTTATACAGTGAACAGAATAAAGGAACCACATTTCATATATACTTTCCTAAATCCAAACAGTCACCAGAAGAGATACAGCATATGGAATTCAACCCTGAAAATACAGGGAAAGAGACTGTTATTGTAGTTGAAGACCAGGAACATGTCAGAAAGACTAATTCAATTATGCTGCAGCAGAAGGGATACAGCGTGCTTGACGCCGCAAACGGCCGGGAGGCGATTGAGATCGCAGGAAATTTTAAAGGTACAATTGATATTCTTGTTTCAGATGTGGTTATGCCCGATATGAACGGAAGAGAGGTTTATAATGAGCTTTTAAAAACGAGGCCGAATTTAAAAGTTCTTTTTATGTCTGGATACCCGATGGAGATCATTACTCATAACGGCATTCTGGAAGAAGGACTCAACTTTCTGCCAAAACCAGCATCCATCAACGAATTTACAAAGAAAGTACGAGAAATATTAGATAAAAAATAAGTCATTTTTTAATATTATAAAGGAACATTTAAAAATTTTCATTTTTACTACAATTTATTCCCATTATGTCAGGATGTTTTATTTAATCACTATAACATATTTGTCAAAATTTAGCCTGCGACGTTAATACATAATTATCCGAATCTAATTTTTCTTAACTATTTTACTGGAAATTTCTTAATAGCCCTTACGCAACGGAGACAGAACTCTTTCTTCGGCCATTGTCGTTATTTCAGCTACGCTTTTATCATGGTAATCATTAATTGTGATATGCTTGTGAGCAGTTATTTTTACATGAATTTGTTTCTTTGCACAGACCTTTTTTAAATTATCCATCATGCCTTCAGCGCCCCATGCAATATCCATATAATCTTTATAACTTATAGTTATCGGGATTATTTCAATATTATTATTAATTTCTACTGTTTTAAAAAGTCCCCGTTTAAAAGGCAACGGATCGTCTATTGTGCATGTAGTGCCCTGCGGGAACACGGTAAGAATACGCCCCTGCGCTTTGCCCGCGATTTCGTTCACAATTTTGTGCCTGTGATTATGCGAGTTTCTGTTTACAAAGACAATTCCCATAATCCATCCTATTTGTCCCAGAACCGGATAATAAAGTATTTCTATTTTACTTAAAAATACGGTTTTATAAAGCGCAGACAAAAGAAAGATGTCGAGGAAGCTCTCGTGATTCGAAATAAGAATGTAACCTTTGCTTTTATCCGAGAGATCAATTTTATCGTATTGATCAATTTTTACGCGGAATATTACAAGACTGCATTTAGAATAAAACTGCAGAAATAAAGGCCCGGTGAACGCGTGCCAGGGGAATAATATAATAAGCGAAGGCAGATATAAAAGCGCAAGTGCGAAAGTAAATATTATAAAAAATGCAATTTTTATGATTGTCATAATTATATTTATTTCAGAAAAGATACCAGCAGCATCGCCGGATGAATTTTAGTTATTTTGTTACTTAAAATTATGCGTTCATAACACTAGTGCTCAGACCGTATAAATTCAAATTGATTTTACCACAGAGGCACGGAGTCACAGAGAAGACAAATTAATTATTTTCATAATAAAAAAAACTCCGTCTCTCTGTGACTATGTGGCAAAATTTAAAATTCTTTTTAATTCGAAATTATGCGGTCTAGGCACTAGTAAACTGTCACATTCGTTTCTGGTGATTTATAACGCTAAAAATAAAATGTGACTATGCTATAGGAAAAATATTAGAATATTATAAATAAAAAATAAGTCAATTATCAAAATAATTTAAATTATTTATCTTCTGTTGAAAATTATAAAGTCAATCACAGGAGCTTTTTTAACCAGGTTGAATACACTGTAAAAAGTGGAAAACATGGCTGCCAGCATATAGCTTAATCCCGGAAGTATCGAAATGCCAGAAACTATTAAGCAGATTGTAAAAACCGCGTTAACGATAAAATAAATGACAGTGGACATAACTGCCTGCGTTCTAAGCTCAAAATACAAAAGAAAAATCTGAAACGTAAGAGACAGTACATGAAAGAATACTGCGACCATAAGCAGGTTAAGTATGTTTACATCGATAAACTCATATCCCATAAATCTTAAAAATTCCTTCATGTTAAGCATTATGCCCAGAGTCCATACAGCCTGAAAAAAAACAAGCCCGTTTACGCCTCTCTTTAAACTGGCGATCATCTTCTTTTTATTTTGCTCAATATCCGCGAGCGTATCTTCCAGAATGTTTTTAACGAATTTAATATATTCCCTGTGAAAGCCAGGCTCGGAAATTACAAGAAAATACACAAGCGAAGGTATCATTGTTAAAAAAGCCAGGAATACAGGCAGATCGTAATCTGCATAATAATAATAAAGCGTACCGGCGATATTCTTTCCGTAAACAAACCAGTAAATGATTTTATCCGACCATATACCAAGGTTAAAAAATATACCAATTAAAAATAAATATTTATATCCTTTAAAATAAGACAAGAACTCCCTGTTTATTTTAAAGTTTTTTACGGAATACGATTTCTGCGCTATAAGCAATAGAAGCAGTACTATAGCAAGCTGCCCCAGGGTATATCCCAGGAGGGCGCCTGCTACACCGTATTTCTGTCCCAGAAAATAAACGCCCGCAATGCTGATTGCCACTCCCGTTAAATACGCAAAGAATATTTTATTATAGGCTTTTAATAATGCTATGTAAATAAGCATTATCCATATCAGGTTTAACGAAACAAATAAAAGACAAAGCGAGAACCTGTACATGCCCGCATACTTCAGCATTGAGAAATCGTTAAACAAAAGAAATGCCAAAGATATAATAAGAGATAATAAACTTGTAATATAAAAGACTGTCACAAGAGCGCCGGGAATTGCTTCATCATTCTCGATATACATCATGTCAGCTATATATCTTGAAAAGACATAATGGATGCCGCCAAAAATAATAAGCGAAAACGCGTATAAATAAACAATCGTTACAGTGAATATTACCGGGTTTTCCGAGATTGCCATGTACGCGTATTTTTGTATAAAGTACATGGACAGCACTGACAGTATCCAGGGACCTGCGACAATTACAGTGCCGAGGAAAAGCACTTTCAGGATTGATCCAAGCGTGCCCTTTTGAAGAATTTTATAGAGTTCGAATCCTATTCCTGCCATTTTGTGTTTCTAATTTGCTCCGAATTGAAATCTTAAGGAAAAATATTTTTAACACATTTAATACGACTAAATAATCAAAAAATTATTACTCTTTTAAAAACTAACATTATGGAAGTATACGCTGAATAATAGTTAAATTCAACTAAAAGAAGTCTCAAAAATATTTATTTAAATGAATAACTGGCAATAAATCGGAATATATTACAAAATTTATGAGGACGCCTTTCAGGCCTGATGCAATATCCTTCGAAAATATGAAAAACTTCTGAGAAACTAAATCTGTAAAGGCACCAGCGAAAATCCCAACGAAGCTGCCTTTTGTTTAAAATTTCTCAATACACGCTCTTTATACATCTTTTCGTAATAATCTGCACCTAAATCTTTATATGATTTGCCAGTCTTC
>JAZDKB010000051.1:0-9153 GCA_043803405.1 Spirochaetota bacterium
ATAAATTTATAATAATTTATGTTCTTTTACTCTTGGTATATGGTTCATGAAAAAAAGTAACCCAAAATTTGTCTTTAATAATCTATTAAATTCTTTTGCCCAAATTTTTGATAAATCTATAAAATTATACCGTTTTAACCATTCTTCTCTTGGTGATTTTCGGTTTCTATTTTTTTTTAGATTTATTAAATGCTGATATATTTTTTCAGAATGTTGTACATCATCGAAATCAATCATATATGCAACATCTTCTCCTAAATCTTGTAAAGTTTTTGTCCCGAACATCAAATCTTTTGCAAAAATTATAGGTTTATCTGCCAATAAACTTTCCATTATATGTTTTGGAAAAGCATCTTGCACATTCGGAAAAATACTAACCATTGCCTCACACATTAAATTATGAAACTCTATTTCGCTGAAACTTGCATTATAAATTACAAGGTTGCTTGATTTAACATGAGTTTCAGTATGATGATTAATTAAATCTTCTCTCTCACCTCTTTGTGTGACAATAAGACCTTTTAATCCTTTACTACATAAATAATCACATACCCTTTCCGCTCTATCCCATCTTTTAGCAATTAAATCAGAAGGACCCCATGTTAAAATGCTAAAATCAAAATCTTTTTGTTTAGAGTTATTATTCCAAAAAAAACCTCTATATGGCATACTTCTTACAATCATAGAGAAAATTAGGTTTAAACTTTTCATATCTATTTTATAAACATAATCTAAATCAAATACAGCGTTGAATTCATTTATTATAAAATTATAATTATTATAAAAATACGGACCATTTAATGTGGGATGTACAAAAATTAATTCCTTTTTATATTCGGTTTTTATTTTTTTATATAATTCTTCAGGAATACTTCCTTTTGTCCCGATACCTACATATCCTGTAAAGTCAAAATTTTCATCTATTAAAGGCCATATTCCAGGAGCCCTAACATATTCACCATTAAGTAATACTTCAACTTGATTATCTCCATCATATATTTTTCTAAATAAATGTTTATTATGTAATGACGACATGAACTATTCACCTCGCTTTCATTAAAAGACCTTCAAGTCATAAGAACTTATAAACATGAGAATTTTTAATTTGTCTGTTCTCCCATCTTATTAGCTGAAAACAGTCAAATTTTAAGAATATATTATTCATTTTATTATTATTTCTTTCTTAAACAAACAAAAAATTGGTTTTGATTTGTTTCTGAATTAACTTTGTCATCAATAAATTCAGGTTCAAAAAATTTACCTGATTCATAAACTGATTCAATTGTTGGAAAAGCATGCAAATCACCTGATTCGTTACACGTTTTATCAGATTGGCCGACAATTAAAAACAATTTACCTTGAGGTTTTAAAACATAATATAATTCATTATATACTTTTTTTAAATCATTAAAATGCTCTAATGAGTAGCGGATAAAAATGAAATCAATGGCATTACCTAATGATAAATTAAGATTAAATACTGGATTTTTACAATTTCTAAGTGTGGCAACATCGCCCTGAATAATATTTTTGTGCCCCCAGATATATTTACCACCAATAATGTTAATTGGATTTAATTCAACAGTAAGTGCTTTAGCGTATCCCAAGTAATTTAATATTGTAGATGCCCAGCCAGTGCGTCCGGCAACATCAAGAATAATATCATCTTTAGAATTAATAAATTTTATTGCAAATTCAATGTGTTCTTTGTAATCACGATGCTTGCCAGTTATATATTTTTGTTCTGGAGTTAAATAAGCATCTTTGGGCAGAAAGCTTAAAAATCCATTCAATTTAGTACGAGCTTCTTTGGTCCAATAAATTTTACTTTCAGGTAATTTTTCAACTAGTTTTTCACATTCACTCAATATATTCTTTACTTCAGCTGGAGTATACATTTTACTCTGTAAATTAATATTGAGTTTCAGGACTCTGCTATATTCTCTATCAATATCAACAAGCAAATTATTACCTGCTCCCCGTAATTGTTGTTCGTAGTACTTATTTTTTAAAAAAAACATGATTTTATCTTCCTTAAAGTATTAAATTATGACATTTGATATTAAAAGCAAAATATGTATATTAGAATTTCTAAAATAGTCTTATTCTACATAATTCGTGATTAATTTAAAATATTCAATTAAATAATATTACGACTCTTATAATATTTGAATAAATAGAAGCTTAAGTCTCTTTTCAAGAGATATCACCAATATTATTATTTTAAAAAAAGATTATTTATTAATTTTTTCAATTTCAACATTTGCATCCTCAATTATAATAAGACTGCCTTGATTTTGTTTAATATTCATCTTATCAATTTTTATTATGCAGGAATCATACACTCTATGATAAATTTCTTTATCATTACCGATTCTGTTTGAAATAGTTGGAGTAAAAAAATAGTCTCCATTTTTTATTTTTGGCATTTTAAACTCAAATTTTGCAAAAGCTTGTTCTCCAGCTTTTAGTGGTGGTATTTCCTTTTTATAAAAAAAGGAATTAATACCAATAATCGAATTTTGTAAATTATCAAACATATATATTGAAATGGCAGGAAACTCTATATCTTTAATTATCTGAATCTTAGAAAGAAAGCAAACCCATTCACCACCTTTTAAAATATATATTTTTTTAAAAGGATTAATCGTATATAAAGCAACTCCCATAATCTGAGCTGATCCATTTCCATCCTGCGCACATTTACTGATATCATCCCACATTATTTCTGTCTTATCATTTATCCTTGAGCTTAATTCTTTAATTAGATCTTTGTTTTGTTCTACATCTAATACATCTTCACCATCTTCATCTTGAGTAACAAGACCATCTCGCATAAATGCATAATAATTCCTAGTAATCCTTGCCGGATCTCCGTCTTGAAAAATCTGCCCATCTTTAATCCATATTGCACGATTACATAAAGTACGCACTGTTGCCACAGAATGCGTCACAAATAGTATTGCCTTCGCTTTACCCATTAGATTTCTCATTGCGCGTATTGCTTTTTGCTGAAACCTTAAGTCTCCCACAGAAAGAGCTTCATCAATAATTAAAATATCAGGATCAACAAGCAGAGCAAGTGAAAAAGCAAGCCTTGCCATCATTCCGCTTGAATACGTCTTAACAGGCTGATAAATAAATTCGCCGATATCGGCAAAATCGATAATATCTTTTACTTTCCCATCCATTTCCTGCTTTGTATAGCCGATTATTGACCCCATGAAATAGATGTTTTCCATACCAGTGAATTCAGGATTAAATCCGGAGCCAAGCTCAATAAGTGATGAGATTCTACCATTAACCATTACATTACCGGTACTGGGTTGAAGAATGCCCGCTATAGCCATGAGCAAAGTAGATTTACCACTGCCGTTTGCCCCGATTATTCCAAGCACTTCGCCTTTATGCACATTAAAAGAAATGTTATTTAACGCATAAAAATCCGTATGATATTTTTTACGCAACGGATGCAGCGCTTCTTTTAATCTTGCTTCATTATTCGGATAAAGTTTATAAATTTTAGAAAGCTGATTAACACTAATTACAACCTCGCTTTCGCTGGTTGAATTAGCAAGTTCAACGCTTTCTGTATTATTTTTTATTTCCTGATCTTCGTTCACGAAAAACCTCTATTTAGCAAACCAAGTAAATCTCTAAAATGTTTAATGAGAAGTATTTTTGTTAAATTACATCTGCAAAATGCGGCCTAAGCCGTTTAAAAATAATCATGCCGATTATAAGTATTACAAAAGTAAAACCCCAAAAATATAAAGTGTTGTACAGGTCTTCCTTCCATAAAGGAGTACTGTATAAAAAACTTTTACGGTAACCCTCAACAACATAAAACATTGGATTTATTTTAACAAAAAAACGTAAATTTTCCGGCATCATGTCAATATTCCAGAAAATAGGCGTTAACCAGAAACCAAAGCTTATTATTATCTGCACAATTTGCGCGACATCTTTGACAAAGACGTTTATTGAAGAAGTGATCCATGCAAGTCCCAGGCATAATACCATAATGCAAATGCAATAATAAGGGATAAGCAGCCATGTCCAAGAGAATGGAATTCCTTGTACCAGAAGTACAATTATTAATATTACTATAAATATGGCATGGATTACAAGTCCGGCGAGGATTTTGACTATTGGAAGGATAGCAAGCCTAAAATTAACTTTTTTCACTAAAAAACTATACGCGTCAATAACCCCTGTTGATGAATTAAGCGCTTCCGAAAAATAATTCCAGCTAACCAATGCGCAAAACAACCATGATATAAAAGGTACTTTTGTCGCCGTAAGTCCGGCTTTAAATCCTCTATCGAAAACAAAATACAAAATAAACATCATAATAATTGGCTGAAGGAACGTCCAGAAAATCCCAAGCACCGAGCCCGTATAACGTGTTTTCAAGTCGCGCTTTGTAAGTTCATATATTAAGAAACGCTTTTGAATTAATTCCTTTGCAAACCCAATTATTCCTCTGATAAAATTCATTAACGTACCTTTATTATGTTAAATCCCTATATTATTTCTTACCCAACACTATTTACATCCAAAAGCGTCCAATCCCGTGTTTCAAAACCTATTATACCTTAATATTATTATTCCACACAATAACCGCGTTCTCTATCTGCAGAGTATTTTTTAATTTATCGAATTCTGCCCTGTTTAGAATAAGGCTTCTTATTTTCCGCTTAATAAGCCCTTCTGTTTTCTCAATCAGGTTCTGGAAATACTGCCTGTCAATTTCACCAACAACAACTATATCTATTATGCCCGAATCATTGCCCTTCGCATAATCGCCTGTAACAAAGGCCAGCTCAACAGTGCCTAAATTCGTAAGCACAACATCAATAACCTGGTCAATGCCTGTAAATTTTAAAATTATGTTATGAATATCCGGGAAAAGCGGATGCTTCCTGTTAGCCATGTATTGTTTGGTTCTGCCGTCATCCTCGCTTGTTAAAAGCCCTGCGTTTGTAAGCCTGTTAAGCTCTACCCGGATTGCATTGGTCGAATCGCCAAATTCATCAGCAAGGCCGCGCAAATACGCGCGAGTATTCGAATTTAAAAAGAACTTCAACAGGAGCTTGACTCTGGTTTTTGATGTAATTAATGAATCTAACAAAATTACCTTATATGTCACATGAAAAATATAGCCGATTATGAGTAAAATAATTACTCGTAATCGGCTATATTGTCAAGTACTTAAATAAATATTCTTATTTTTTATATTTAGGGATCACTGTTTTAAACTTAACTGCATATTTATATAAGATGCTGTAAAAGGAATACTGCTGAAGTTTATACTGGATTTTTTTTATTAAACGCCATATACCTGTTTCTTTTTGATGAGGGAAGATGTTTATTTTCTGCCTGTTAAAACTGCTGTCGCTTTCTTTACGCATAGGCAAGGCAGTCCCGGATTTAATTCTTTCTGCCTCTTCTTTAATCTTAGCCATTATTGTTTCAATATTTAATTCTGATGAATTATAATTTGTCATATTAATATTTTTAGGTGATGCTTTTTAAGTATTTAGGTAATTATTTAATAAATAGAAATTATTAAGAGTGCGTCTAAAAATCTCAGTAAAAAAACAAGTGAACTTTGGACATATCTCATATGTCTTTTATAACATTTGTCAATTAAAAACTGCTGACTTTAGTTTTGCGAAAGTTCGTATCCTTTAGAATATTCAGCTTTTACTTTTTTAACAGCCCTGCTGTGTGTTGTTGTTGCAGTTTTGTATGATATTTTTAATAATTCAGCTATTTCGTTATATTCAAAACCCTCGGATCTGAATTTAAGTATAAGCTGATCCCTTTCGCTTATTTCTTTCATAGCATTTTGTAAACGAATTATTGCTTCATCTTCATTGCTGTCATGGAATTCTTTACCAAATTCTGTATGATAATTGGTATACAGTTTATCTGCAGGAACATTGTTCGCCTCCGCATATAGCCTTTCCGGTAATTCATTCTTGAAATACTCTGCAGCATACGGCTCCTCTCTTATATTCTCATTCTCCAGATATCGTTCAATGCTGACCTCATTTTCAGAAGGATCATCCTTTCTCATATTGTCTCGCAAATAATTGCTCGCTATTGTATTTATCCATGTTGTCAGCTTTCCTTTACAAGAATCATATGAATTCATTTTTATGAATATTTTATATATTATGTCATTACATAATTCGTCCGCGTCGTAAATATTTCCGCACGATTTATTGCATAAAAATAATATCAGTTTGGAATATTTTTTCATGAATTCATTATAAGCATACGAATCATTATTCAAAATGGGAGAGTCCCCTCTTGCATCCCTTACTGCCGAAGCAGCGGCAAACACATGTGGAATTACATGTGCGTTTACACTGCCCGACGGAGCGTCCGGGAAGTATCTTTTTTTCTTTTCGCAGAAAAAAGATGCCGACGGGAAAGGATCAGGTGACGGAAGAAGATTCGATGCAGGACTTAACGCACTGTCACCGTTTATAATAACCTGGCTGGAAGCTGGAGCCGACTATTTTATATATGCAGTACTGGCTGATAATGAGTATGCGAATGCCGTAAATGCATCCGCATCAATTGCCGCTTCTGCAAAAGCAGGAGCGTAATCCATGCATTCTATCCGGGTTGTTTGTACCAATAGCCCGGATAGAAGATTTAATCGGCTTAAACAACATTATTTTTTCAATATCACTGCAGAAAGTAAAATTTCCAGCAATTTTTATTCTAATTGACAGCATAATTAAAACAAAATAGATTATTTTCAAATCGGATACATTCAAATTCGATTACAGATACAGAATAGATAATATGATAAAGTTCGAAAAAATTCCACCGTCAATATTATCCAGCTTCTCAGAAATGCAAAAAGTACTGGCAGAAGACGCGAACGTCATTTTTGCCTATCTCTTTGGCGGACTTGCTAAAGGCCCGGTAAAGCCGCTATCTGATATTGATATCGCTGTTTATGTCAAAGACATAAGAAACCTTGCCGAATACAAGTTTGAACTCTTCGATAAACTCACCGATATTCTCGATACTGCAGAACAGGATATTGTTATTCTTAATACAGCGTCAATCAGTATAACCGGCAGAATACTACAGAATAAACAAATATTAGTCGATAAAAATCCATTGTTACGCCATACTTACGAATCTTTAACCTTGAGAGAATTCTTTGATTTCAGGATAATGGAAGAAGCTATTTTATACCGGAGGTACGGACTTGGTTGATAAACCGATCATTCTTAGGAAGCTCTCTGAACTCGATCTCTACAAGAAACAAATTAAGGAATTCTCTAATATTAAGATAGATGTTTATAAAGCCGATTGGAAGACCCAGCGCATAGTAGAGCGGACATTACAGATGATGATAGAGACATGCGCGGATATTGCGAATCACATAGTTTCATACCATGGAATGAGAATCCCGATAAATTATGCCGATACTTTTAAAGTCCTTTCCGAAAATTCGGTTATAAATGCAGAACTTTTTACAATTATGAATAAAATGGCTAAATTCAGGAATGTTGTAGTTCACCAATATGAAAATGTTGACGCAGAGATTGTAATATTAATTCTTAAAAAGCATTTAAAAGATTTTGAGCTATATTCCGAAGCAATACTTGCCTATATTAAAAACCTGCAAATATAAACAAGTAATTCCCATTTTTTATTTAAAAGATTCAGCTAATTCTGAAAGATTTATCTATTCATGATAATTAAACGCCTTGAATCCCTCTCTTTTGCAAAGCGAATCTTTTCTAGCTTCTTCTATGTCCGCTTTTACCATCATTTTAATCAGTTCATTGAAAGTTACCCTGGGTTTCCATCCTAACTGGTTTTTTGCTTTGGACGGATCGCCTAACAGCAGGTCAACTTCAGTAGGCCGAAAATAGCGTTTGTCTATTTCAACAACAACATCATCTTTTTTAATATGCGATACATCGGATGAAATAATTACGCCCTTTTCATCAACACCCTTGCCCTTCCAGCCGATTACAATTCCTGCTTCCTTAAATGCAGTTTCAATAAACTCTCTTACGGAATGGGTCTCTCCTGTGGCAACTACATAATCGTCAGGCTTCTCCTGCTGCAGCATAAGCCACATTGCCTCAACATAGTCTGCTGCATATCCCCAGTCTCTTTTTGAGTCCATGTTGCCAAGGTACATCCTGCTCTGTAGCCCCAGAGAAATCCTGGCAATTGCCCTTGTTATTTTTCTAGTGACGAATGTCTCTCCGCGCAGAGGGGATTCGTGATTAAAGAGAATTCCGTTGCATGCAAATATATTGTATGCTTCGCGGTAATTCACCGTGATCCAGTACGAATAAAGCTTTGCCACAGCATACGGGCTGCGCGGATAAAAAGGAGTCTTTTCCGATTGTGGAGTTTCCTGCACTTTACCGTAAAGCTCCGATGTTGAAGCCTGGTAGAATTTAGTTTTATTTTCAAGATTAAGAATCCTTATTGCTTCAAGAAGCCTTAGCGTTCCGATCCCGTCTGCGTTTGCAGTATATTCGGGCGTTTCAAATGAGACTGCTACATGGCTCTGAGCAGCCAGGTTATAAATTTCGTCAGGCTGAACATCCTGAATTATTCTTATAAGGTTTGTTGAGTCGGTAAGATCCCCGAAATGGGCGAAGAAAGACACTTTTTCTTCGTGTGGATCGCGATAAAGATGGTCAATTCTGTTAGTATTAAAAATCGATGATCTGCGTTTTACGCCATGAACTTCATAATTTTTCGATAATAAAAACTCCGCTAAATACGCGCCATCCTGCCCGGTTATTCCTGTAATTAAAGCTTTTTTTGTCATAATATAACCTTTGAAATATGATCAGATTCTAATCAATTTAACACCGCTAGCATCGGATGTATAAATAAATCCCGTAGAAATAAATTTTATTTTTTTATGTGCCAGCATAGCTGGTTGTTTCAATAAGAGTAAACTTATATTTTGTCTTTAATATTTTGCTTAGAACGTCTTTTTAAAACCTTCTGAGAAACTAAATCTGTAAAGGCACCAGCGAAAATCCCAACGAAGCTGCCTTTTGTTTAAAATTTCTCAATACACGCTCTTTATACATCTTTTCGTAATAATCTGCACCTAAATCTTTATATGATTTGCCAGTCTTC
>JAZDKB010000052.1:0-38218 GCA_043803405.1 Spirochaetota bacterium
AGCGCTTAATTAAAGAAAACGAATAATTAAACTGTGCATAAAGCACGAATAGCGGGTTGGAAAAATATCTTCAAACAAGCAGCAATTTAAAATTATTTTTAAAGAAATAGCCTCAAATCCCTTGACTACTACATAGCGGGGTTAGGGGGTGAGTCCTCAAGGCTATTAATTATAAATATTTTTAACGTAAGGCAGCCCTCCTGCGTACACGGGGTATTATGTTTCAAGGCGCTGAAATAAATTTAACTTGCGGTTTTTATTACACGATATTAGCATGACAGGCCTGTCCGCAATCCTAAATCCCACGGACTCATTATTTGAGCCGGGATCATTCTTTAAGCCAGGAACAATAATTTTTTATGATCTTTCCTGATATTAAGCCCTTTTTAAAAAATAATTTAATCATACATTTAATAAGAAATAACAACACTGCTATTCACGTAAGAAATATTAAATTTATCTTCCTGTTGCTGTTTCTTTCAAGTTTAATCTTTTTAAGAATACAAATTCAATCTTTTGATATCGCATTAAGGTATCTGTATATTTTATTAATAATATTATCTGCCTTCTGGTTCGGCCTTAAAGGGGGCTTGATCAGCTCCGTAATCTCCTTTGTTATATTTCTTCTTGAGATAACAAATTTTATTGATTATAAATTCAGGACTGTTGTCGAAACCAACATCAGTATAATTATAAGATTTTTTGCATATTTTTCCGGTGGAATTATTATAGGCTATCTTTCTGATCTGGACAAAAAACTAAAAAATGAATTAAACGCCATGGCTTATTATGATGAATTAACCGGGTGCATGAATTACCGGTTAACCATGGAATTTTTTCAGAAAACATTAATGCACTCGATAAGAAACAAAGAAGAAATGATTATTATCATGACGGATATTGATTTTTTCAAAAAAATAAATGATACATACGGACATACAATTGGAAATGAATTTCTTAAGTGGTTTGCAAGTGTATTAAAATCCTCGGTCAGGGAAATCGATTCAATAGGGAGATACGGAGGGGATGAATTTTTGATCATTTTACCGGACTGCAATGTTAAACAGGCCGTAACCGTAATTAAACGAATAAAAAATAATATAAATAATAACGCGTTAATGCCTGAGGAATTAAAAAGGTATTCTATTATTAAATTAAAATTCAGCGCCGGTATGTCACAATATCCTTATAATGGGAATGACGATATTGAATTAATAAAAGCCGCAGACAATGCCCTCTATCACGCCAAGAACACCGGGAAAGACAATATATTCAAAGAAAGAAGAAAAGCAGTAAGAATTGATAAAATACCCAATTTAAAAATTGAGATCCTTAACATAACTAATTTAACAAAAAATGACAAAGTCTCTGTTATAAACATTTCAAGATATGGAATATCATTAAATCTGAGTCAAAACATTATTAAAAAAATTATTGTTCTCAGGTTTCACCCGGAGCATTGGGAAGAACCTATCAATTTACATTGCAAAATTATACATAAAGAAAAGCAGAACAAGGATTTATATACTTATGGCTTTGAATACACTAATGCCCCTGCTGAATTTGAAAAATTATTTGATAGAATATTTCATAACTAGATAATTTTCTTGTTCAAAGATGTTAGGATTTGCCTGCAGTTACTTCACCATAGCGATCGCCTTTCGTAAATCGATCGTCTTTTCGTAAACTGCTTTTCCAGTGATGCAGCCTTTTAAACCGAGTGGCACGTATTTCGCGAGCTTCATTATATCGTCGTAGGTCGACACGCCGCCGGACGCCACGAGCGAGACGCCCTTTGCTTTCTCCAGAACTGTTTCTATAGACGCGAAGTTCGGGCCGGTCATCATGCCGTCAGTGGAAATATCCGTGTATATCACTTCGTTAATCCCTGCTTCCAGCAATCCTTTAATAAATTCTATGGAAGATATTTGCGATACGTTTTTCCAGCCATGGGTTGCAATCATGGAATCCCTTGCGTCAATGCCTGCTACAATGTATTTGGAATATTTTTTAATGAATGATTTGAACGATTCTTCCAGCACTACAGTGCCCAGAATTATTCTTTTAATGCCTGCGTCAATATATTCCCCGGCAGCTTCGATAGTTCTTATGCCGCCGCCTATCTCGATAGGGATCTTAACAGTACGCGCGATTTTTGTCACAATATCCTTGTTGACCGGATAACCTTTAAATGCGCCGTCAAGATCGACTACGTGTATAAGCTGCGCGCCCTGCTCCTCGAACGATTTTGCTACTGATATCGGATCATGGAAATACACTGTTTCCTTATCGGGATCACCCTGCAGGAGCCTTACACAGTTCCCGTTCTTTATGTCTATTGCCGGTATTATGAGCATGAGTACCTCACAAAATTTTCTACAATACTTAATCCTACTTTATGGCTTTTCTCAGGATGGAACTGGGTTGCGATCATGTTGCCCTTCCCTACTATGCACGGGAAACTTTTGCCGTATTCAACTTCACCGAGTGACCAGCTGTGATCCTCAATATCAGGATAATAGGAATGAATAAAATAAAAATATGAATGATTCTCGACTCCGTCAAGGAATTTGGATTTGCCTTTAAGTTCAATGTCGTTCCATCCCATGTGCGGAACTTTTAATCCCGGAAAATCGAATTTTTTGACATGGCCGCGTATAATGTCCAGCCCTTTGTGAAAGCCGAACTCGTCGCTTGAAGAAAATAAAAGCTGAAACCCGAGGCATATTCCGAGAAAGTAGCCCCCGGACGCTATGTATTCGCGCAGCGGCTCCACCCAGCCCATTTTGTGCAGGTGCTCCATTGCCATTCCAAAAGCCCCGTCCCCGGGCAATATCAGTGCCCTGGATGTCTTGATGGACTCAGGATCGCCGGATATTCTAACATCGCCTGTATATTTCTCAATAGCTTTTTCAACAGAACGCAGGTTACCCATTCCGTAATCAATCACCGTTATCATATAATGAACCTTTAGTTGACTGGATATTGTTTTTAAGGAACTCGTCAATTTTTGCAGCCTTGTACATGGCAATGCCGAGCGCTTTGAACAGCGCCTCCTGGCAGTGATGATTGTTATCTCCGTAAACAACGGACGCGTGAAGGTTGATCTGCGCGTTAACGGCAAACGCACGCAGAAATTCTATAGTAAGCTCCGAATCGTACTCGCCAATGAAGCCCTTAAGTTCTTTGCCAGTATACATAAAGAACGCCCTGCCGGAAAGATCGACTACAACGCTCGCGAGCGAATCGTCCATTGGCACGCTTGCGTCCCCGAATCGCGTTACGCCTGCAAGGTCCCCGAGCGCTTTTTTAAAAGCCTTGCCCATGCATATCCCCACGTCCTCTACCGTGTGATGCGCGTCTACCTCGTAGTCTCCTTTGCAAGCGAGTTCGAGCGCGAAACGCCCGTGCTTTGACATCGAACTAAGCATGTGGTCGAAGAACGCTACTCCCGAATCAATCTTCATCTTCTCAGTGCTTTCAAGAACAAGCTTAAGCGAAATATCGGTTTCCGAAGTTTTTCTTTTTATTTCAGCTTTTCTGGTCATATATTTTCCTTAAAAAACTATTATCCGAAATTCATATCTTTATATTTATCGGTATATTCCTGTCAAGAAACTACAGACCCTTAATTGATTTGGAAAAATAATTTGTTAAAATAGAATGAATCAATATGTCAATGAAGCAATATAAATGCTTAATGATAAATGATAGGTTAAACTGCGGATTTTATTTTGCCCGGAACAGCCTGAAGTTTCAACCCCAGCGCGTTTACAACTTTCAGGATTGTCGAAAATTCCGGATTCCCTTCGGGTGATAATGCTTTATAAAGGCTTTCCCTTCCCATGCCTGCCTTTTTTGCAATCTGCGACATGCCTTTTGCTCTGGCAATATCCCCCAGCACCGCAGCAATCAATGAAGGATCGTTTTCTTCCAGTGCAGCTTCCAGATAGGCTGCCATGTCTTCTTTGGTTTTAAGATGTTCCGCAGCATCCCACACGGTTGTAATTTCTTTTTTCATACTACACCTCCATTTCCCGTGCAAGTTCTCGCGCCTTTTTAATATCCCGCGATTGAGTAGATTTATCGCCGCCGGCAAGCAGAATAATTATTTGACTTTCCTTCCGAATAAAATAAATTCTATATCCCGGGCCGTAATCTATTCTTAATTCAGAAATACCTTCGCCAACAGATTTTACATCTCCGGGATTGCCTAATGATATCCGTCTAATACGTATATCAATTCGAACTTTTGCATTCCTGTCTCTTAACGAGATAAACCATTTTCGATAAGTTTCAGTCTGGCGAATTTCTACCATATTCTAATGTATTTCATAGGATACATTCTGTCAACTTATTTGTTTTGTTTATTTATAGATTATCAATCTCAGTATCTCAGTTCAAATCCTGAAATGATCTCTCTTTTCCCGAACGAGTTATAAAAGTACGGCCAAACAGCGTCAACCTTAAAAACAAGATGATCCTGCAGCAAAAATCTTAATCCTGCGCCAAGACCCGATTTCAAATCCTCGAATTCACCCGTATCGGAGTTTCTCAAATTATAATCTTTGTTCCATGCTGACCCGAAATCTGCAAAAAGCGCGAAGCCGATGTCTTCAAATTTAATAATGCCCGGCCATCTTAAGATAAGCCTGTCGATAAGCACGAACCTGATCTCTGTATTTAAAGCAAAGGCGTTCCTGCCCCTGTACGCGAAAAGCCCGTGGCCTCTTACGGAATTTAATCCTCCTATATAATAATTAAAATAGCCTTCATCCCTGCCGAATATTTTACCTGCGCTTCCTTTAACTGAAAAGATAACTATATTGTTATACTCCAAAAGCTTTAAAAAATTCAGGCTAAGTACGCTAAAAGAAGGGTCGCGTTTGCCGGCATCGATTCCTTCGGAAAAAGAAAGCCCGCCTTTAGCGCCGTTTGCAGGCCAGGCTTTGTTGTATATCAGACCATCATAATTAAACGATAAGGATATTTCTTTTGAATATATATTCTTTCTGTAATTATCTTCAGTTGAATTAACGTTTTCATAAATGCCTGAACAATATTTAACTTTAAAAAAAGAGTTATCGGTAAACGGGAAAACAATATAGCCGTTTAAACCGTAATTTTTCGAGTTAATATTATTTGAGTAGAACGTTAAAGTGTCTCCTGTGCTATTGAGATAATCGGAACTAAAACCGGAGTTAAGCGGGCTGGCTTTGTAAAATGCGTCAATACCGATGTCCGCACGGTATTTTAGCAGTTCATAATTAAAATAATAATTTAAGTCATTATTGCTTTTAGATTTAACATATTCGGCATCGAATTCAAATTTATGCATCTTAAGAATATCCGCAGCTTTTATGTTCACGAATCCTGCGAAGTTTTTATGCAATACAACGCCGCCGCCCTGCCCAGTAAAATCGAGATTCAGTTCATCGTTGTAATCCGAAAAAACAGCGTCCTTAGCATCAAAATAAGCAGCAGGATATTTGACCCTATTGTATTGCGTATCAGGAACTTCATTGCCGTTATTGGAAATAACTGTTTTACTTTTCGTTGTCAGATCGAACCTGATCAATTTAAAAATGCCGGATTTAATATTTCTCTGTTCGTTTTCATTTGAAGAAAAAATTACTGAATTGCCGTCCGATGAAATTTCCGGAGATCTTTTTTCAAAGCGATCGTTTGTTACGCGGAAAAGTGATCTGTTCTTAATGTCATATATATACACATCCGAAGAATTAAAGCTCTGGCCTATAAATGCCAGGTATTTCCCGTCGTTTGATATATGAGTATCAGATACATTTATAAACGGCAGCTTTATTTCCCCGACATTCTTTTCGGAGTTATTATTAAATATACGTAATATATTTCTGTCTTCATCATATTTTATCCGGAAAATATTTTTCTCTTTGTCTTTATTCTCCGGTTCGCGTGTATTCTTTTCAGGAATGCTGTGTTCTTTTTTTAAATAATATTCAATTAACTTTGCCTTTAATTCTTCAATGCTTGATCCTGTGGTTTTTGTAATTGCCACGTAAATATCATCGTAATCCCTGATGTTAAGCATAAGCTTACTGATAACATCCTGTCCAAAACTAGTCTCAAGAAAATAAAAAAACGACTGTCCTATTGTACAGGCAAGTTTACCCCGTACGTTTTTAAGCAATTTAATATTGATCAGGAGTTCCGCTTTATCCGAGTAAATGATCTTCCGGATTTTTGCATCCGAAGTTTCATCATATCCGGCAGACAGGTATTCAGCCATTCCTTCTGTAATAAAAGCAGGAATGCCGGAAAAACCGCTGCGCGAGACATTATCCCATCCTGGCAGGGAGCCGAAAAGAATATCATGCTGAAACGCATGCGTCATCCGGCGCGTCAGATCAGTGTGAAGCAGCCTGTACGACCCGGCAAACGCAAGGTCTATCCTGCCGGAAATATGCCTGCCGGTATTCGGTTTCCTGGAATGAATGACGATCGGTACATTAAGGCTTAATTCATGCTTGAACTGATTAGCCAGGTAAACATAACTTTCTTCAGCCGCCTTTGCGGCAAAAATTCCGACATCCCGCATTGTTTCCGGATAAAATATATCGAAGTGAAGTGTGCGGATTACGCTCCAGTTATATGTATGATCGGATGTTCTGCTATGCGTTTTTCCGATAAAAACATTGATCGTAATAATTATGATTAAAAAAAATATTTTAATATTTTTGAACATCTTTATATTGAATTATTACTATCTGTAAAAAAATTTTCTGATAAGTTCCGATGTTATTCTCCTTAAAAACTTTTTACCATTTTATAATCATCCATAATAAATCCATTACCGATATCCGCGACAACCGAGCCGAGATTATCAAACCCGAATTTTTCATAAGCCTTAATTGTGCCGGTGTTATATTTATTTACAGTAAGGGAAATCTTATTCAAATGCTTTTCTTTTGCAAGGCCTACAATAAATTGAATTGCTTTTCTTCCAAAACCTTTATTGCGTTTTAAATTTAAAACATATAACTTGCTTAAAAATAATTCGTCTTCCTTAAACTGTATTCCTATATAACCGGACGGATAATTCTTATCGTATATTAAATAATAAATAAATTTCTCATTACTGATTTGATTTTTAATAGCTTTTGCCGACTGGTATTTATCCAGCATATAATCGACCTGAACCTTTCCGATTATCGGACTGTAATGCTCAGTCCATATCTCTTTTGCCAGTCTTTCAAGAATATCGATTTGATTCTTATCTTTTACTTCAATAAACATAATTGTTCCTCACTATTACACTGTCATATTCGATTTTGGGCTTAACAGTGCCAGTAATTGAAATACATTATAAAATGTCACAGTATACTACAGTTTAAGAATTAATTGCCCTTAAGTAACTGCATAATTACAGAAAATAATATCGTAGAAATATATGGATTAATATCAATTAAAAAAATGAACTCGCAGTATCATAAAAATATTTTTTACTTGCATGAATAACAAATAAAAAGTATCTTTATCTTATCCTGCATTGCCCGTGCTTGATATGTTATTATTTTGTTCTATAACCAGAAAATACGGGATCCCGAATCTGGGAATGGATGTCATGCTTCAGAGATTGAAGAAGATTGAAGTTCTCATGTGGAAACCCACCTTAATTTCGGATCAAAAGAATAGCATATCCACACGGCAATTGCGGGTACTTAATAAGCGGCATCACTATGGATACAAACAAGAATTATCCTTATATCAAATATAATGACTTCTGGCAAAACAGCCTTCAAAGGCTCGAAAGCATAATTAAGAATGTCGAGCAAAACCTGAATAATCTCGAAAGGAAATACTGCGAGTTTGACGAATTCTATGACAAAATCATTACCGAGGTTGACATTTTAGCTTCAATATATTCCAGCCATAATAATTTAAAAGGCAGGGATTATATTTTAAAACTTAAAGCTCTTCTCTCGTCCTATCAGAAACGATATACGCACAAAGGCATCGATTTTAAAGTAATCAATTTTTTAAATACAAAAATCAATCTGCTGCGGGAACAGAGTTTTGAAAATTTCCCTCAAATGGAGCATTCGGTTTTACTGTATAAAGATATATCCGGCACATCCGAAATTCATGAAAAAAGTAAAGATATCCTAAAATTCAGCAAGCTGAAGTCCTCGGCTAAATTTAAATGGATAACATTTTCCAGGAACGGATCATGGTTCGTTTCTCAATATGACAAATTCCAGATCGTGGAACAGAAAGCTGATGAAACAAATAATTCTATAATTAAAATAAAATCAGATGGCAAGTTTATATCTGTGACTGATTTACTGTCACACTCTTTAAAAAATAAAAAAGAAAAGATTAATTCCTTTCTTGTAATAAAATTAAGGGACAATTTAGCATGTTATGCCGTGAGCAGGCTTGGAAAAATAATAATGGCGGATAAGGATTTTATTGCCCCCAATCTGAAATCTATCATAAAAAATAAAATATCCCCCGGAAAATTCCGGATTTTCGGAAAGAATCACATTTATTTATAACACGAGCAATGCACATCATCACAGTTGTTCTTTTTCCCCAAAAGAAGAAATGTTAAGTAACCTGCAACATTATATTTACACAGATTATAATGGCTGTAATGGAGATGAAGGCATTTAATCGCGCTTAAATCCCGGATCCCCCCGATGCCGGATTCGGTGAAATCGAATTCATCCGCCATTAAACTACCTGCGTATTTTTTAAAAATAATATTTCTTGTAAAATAATAATCCGCATGAGCTTTCAGCATTTTCAATTTTAAATGCTGACTGTTTTGTATAACTGCTTTAATTTTTTTTATATATGATGCGTTTTCCAGCTCATGTATTTTATAATTCAGATAAGGGCATGTAAGCCAGATTATGTTTGATACTGCTTCATGATTTAACTGATTTACTCCTTCTGCTTTTTTTACAGGCCTCTGAAATATTATTTGAGGGAATCCGTATTTGCATCTTTTAAATATCCCGCATGCAGATACGTCTTTGCTTCCGAGCTGTTTTTTAATTAACTCTAAATCGCCGGAATTATAGTTTTCAAAATAAGAAGGCATTGATAATCATTTATCCAAGTATTCTATTACTAATAAAATCACAGCACCTTTACAAGCACCGGCATTTCTTTCTCATTATAAGCTTCCTCAAAAGCGCTCTGCCCGCCAAGTATCTTGACAATGCCGCTTCCGGAGACTTCGCCGAGCACTTCTGCGAACGCTTTGAAATCGGCCGCGGATGTCCTTAGCACTTCATCACGCATCTGCTGTCTGTCCTCGTCCGAGTTACCGACAAGGGAACGCAATAGCGAAGTATATCCTTTAGCATCCGGCAGCATGTACGAATCGATGTCTCCGATTGCGCCTATAATGCTTTTCTGAAGTTCTGTCTCAGCTATATTCAACTTCTTTAAAAATACAGCCGCTTCATCATAAATCCTTAAAGTCTTTTTTAAATTCGGATCGCGATATGATAGAAAAGTCAGCACACCCGACATGCGGTTAAACTGACACATCGCGCCGTACGCGCCGCCCTGAACCCGGACATGCTCCCAGAGATAATTTGTTCTCAGATAGTGAGTAATTACATTTATTGAACCATGATACTTATATCCTAATTTATAAATGTCTGCGCCCTTGCCCACATAATTTACCTGTGCAGGTATCACAAGCCCTTCAAATTCAGGACTATTCACTACAGGCCAGGCAGCACTATCGTAACGGTTGTCAGGGAAGGAACGCGTCAATGTATCAACGCGATCTTTGCAGCTGTTCCAGTTCTTTTCATCAAGAGTGGCATTAATAATAATATTTTTATTGCATACAAGAATTTTGCGTATCTCCTCAAGGTCAATAAGCACACTCTTCCAGTTATTATCGATTCTGTCAGCAAGCTCCCTTAAAAAGAAGAGAGAAGTAATACCGCATATCTGCTCATCTGCCCAGCCCGCTTTATTGTAATGCGAATTAATCCTCACATTTACAATGCGATTGCCTGCTGGAACTATGCCTTGTTCCAGTGCGGATTTTGTTTCCAGGACAATCTGTTTAAAGCGCTCGCGGTTATCGAAACGGACCAGAAAGAGCACGTCTTTTATAATTTCCAGCAGATCGTCCGTCTGATGCAAAAGTGCTTTGCACCGGAAAAACAGCCATGTAGCAGCTTCATTCGAATTATTAACTAACGACGAAAACATACTTCTGCCGATGCCGCCCGTTTTCCGGTTTATCCTCTGTGAAAAGGATACGTAGTCTTCTTTTTCAGTGCCCATTTCCATGAGAGCTTTTCCGAAAACGCTCATATAAGGAATATACTTTTCCGGAAGTGAATTAAGGCTTAAACCGAGATCAAAATACAGAATTCCGTTCGTAAAAATATCATGATAATAACACCCTACATTCTTTTTTTCCAGTGCTAGCGGAATAATTTTATTTGTTTTTTCGATCTCGGAAAGCTTAAGGAAAGGGATGGAAGCAATTGCTTCTACGCTGTCCGGGGTCTGCTGCATTAGTTTTAATTTTTCAGTATTGCTTATTACATGAAGTATGTTTTCATTGCTCATCGACAGCATCTTCTGTTCAAGAAGGCTTTGCTCAAGCGCTCGTTCCTTTTCGCCAAGCGATGTATCCGGAACAAGCAGTACGGTTGCCCTGTGCCTGTTCGCAATAAAAAATTCCTTAATGATTTCATTAAAGTATAAAGGATTCGACGCATAATTATTTTTAATTTTTTGTAAAGGCTCCTCAAAAGCGACCATTGAGAGCGGATCGGAATCGTACAGCCATGTTGTAAGAGACTTCAGCATCAGTGAAAGTCCGCGCGGATAACTTCCTGTGTTATTTTCGCGCAGTGAAAATTCTATTATATTAAAAGCTGCCTCTATAGTAAGCGGATCTATGCCCTTCTCTGACAAATCTTCCAAAGTCTGCATAATCAAAGATTCAATCTTATCCGCATTTCCTGTATCGATGCCCTTTAGCCCCGTAGAAAAATACAATTGCCTTAATTCGTTTTCGAGCCCCGTTCCGGCAAGCCTTTCCCCAAGGCCGGATTCAATAAGCGCTTTCTTTAACGGCGATGATGGCATTCCCAGAAGAATATAACTCAATACCTGAGCGGCAAAGTTTTTTTCGGCATCTGTTGTATCGCCCAACATCCAGTTGACAGTTATTATCCCTTTGGGTTTTTTGCCTTCCTCTGTCTCTGCAACGAACGGGATTTCGACTTTTTTTGGAGCGGCAAACCCATCCTGGAGTCCGATTGAGGAATCGATTTCTATCTTTTTAAAATCTTTAAGATATTCGTTTAATAATTTTAAACGCTCTTCGGGATTGTCGTTACCATAGAAAAATATCCTGGAATTGGAAGGATGATAATAATTCTTATGGAATTTAGTAAAGTTTTCGTACGTGAGCTGCGGGATTTCTTTCGGGTCGCCGCCTGATTCGAAACCGTATGTATTATCAGGAAACACAGACTGCTGGGAATAGCGTGCCATAAGGCTATCGGGCGATGAATACGCTCCCTTCATCTCATTATAAACAACGCCTTTAATCTTAAGCGGTTCGTTTATCTTTGTAAGCTCATAATGCCAGCCCTCCTGCTCAAATATCATGGGATCTATGCGCGGGTAAAACACGGCATCGAGATATACATCAATCAGGTTATAAAAATCATTCAGATTCTGGCTGGCTACCGGATAACAGGTTTTATCAGGATAAGTGAATGCGTTAAGGAAAGTCTGAAGCGAGCTCTTTAAGAGTTCTACGAAAGGCTCTTTGACAGGATATTTTCTGGACCCGCACAATACGGAATGTTCAAGGATGTGCGGAACGCCTGTTGAGTCGCCTACAGGCGTGCGGAACGTAATGCCGAACACTTTATTGTCATCATCATTGACAATCGATAAAAGCTCCGCGCCAGTCTTTATATGCCTGTAAATAAAAGCTTCGGAGTTCAGCTCCGTTATTTTTTGCTTTTTTACAAGTTCAAATCCGTATATCTTCGCCATGATCTTCCTTTTGAAATAATTTTATTTTAAAACATAATAAAGAGTATTTACTTAACAGTCAAGATATTATAAAATATTATTTTATGTATTTATTGTAGACAAATACAATAATAGCATTTATAAAATTATCTTAACTCAACTCAAAATTAATTTTTATATTCGATAGAATGAAGTACATTACAAAATTAATTTAAGAAGAGTTCTTATATTATTCATATTGCGTCAATGGAGATGGATCATGGAACTGAAAGAAGCTATTATAACCAGAAGAAGCATAAGAAAATTTACGGACTATTATGTAACCGATGAAGAAATAAAAGAAGTTATCGAAGCTGCAAGATGGGCTCCCTCATGGGCAAACACTCAGTCATGGACGTTTATAATTATAAGAAATAAAAATATTATTGAGCAGGTAACGCAAACGTTTTCCAAGATCAATCCCGCAAGACAATGCGCAAGTTCCGCATCCGCGCTCATTGCAGTATGTGCTAAAAAAGGCCTTGCCGGATGCAAGAATGGGGCCGAACTGACAAGTTTGAACAACTGGTTTATGTTCGATCTTGGATTGGCAGTGCAGAATCTATGTTTAAAAGCTCACGATATTGGGCTTGGTACTGTTATAGTTGGCCTTCTCGATCATCAAAGCTGTAAACGGATTCTCTCCATTCCCAAAGATCACGAATTAGCGGCAATAATCCCAATCGGCAAATCCGATGAAAAAGAAAAAAGTGCGCCTGTCAGAAAAACGTTAAATACAATGACTCATCTTGATACTTTCGGGAATGCATTTGTCGTTTAGATTGTGCCCCAAAACCTATTATGATATCGTAATACGAGATAATAATAATATAGGTTTTAGTATACATTCTCAGACTATTAACCCGTTTTCCTGAAAGCTGTAATATCCTCTTTTCGAAATTATAACATGATCGATAATATTTATCCCCAGGATCCTGCCTGCCTGAACAAGCTGATCCTGTATCTGCAGATCGCTTTTGCTTGGAGTTAGTTCTCCGGAAGGATGATTATGTGCAAATATGACCGAAGCTGCCCTGTCGGTTATTACATCTGCAAAAACTTCCCTTGGATGCACCTGGCAGTTATTCAGAAGCCCTACAGTTATAAGTCTTTTTTCGATTACTTCGTTTGCTCCATTAAGAGAAATGCATACAAAGTACTCCTGCTGTTTGCTCACTATATCTGCAAGCAAAGGCAAAACGTGTTTTGGTTCCGTAATTATTAAAGCGTCTCTTGAAAGATACCTTCTTGCAAGCTCGAATCCGGATAATATCTGCGAAGCCTTTGCAAGCCCAACACCGCCGATGCTCACCAGATCATCGAGCAGCAGGCTGCCTTTTTTTTCTGCAACCAGCTTTGCTATTTTCGCTGCCAGAGTCATTACATCCTGATCTTTATTTCCGCTGCCTAAAATTACTGCGATCAATTCCGTATCCGACAAGGACCCTGGCCCGCGCTCTTTTAATTTCTCACGGGGACGCGAGAACTCGGGCATATCTTTTATGCTTCTCTTCATTTTAAATTAAACTTTTCTAAAAAGTATAGAACTAATGCCACACGAACGCTTTAACATATTTTATACTCTTTATGCTCCCTGGGTTTAACTAAAAAATACTGAAATTTTAAGCCGGTAAAAAATCACGTAATAATTATCGCGCTTCGCCGCTGCGGCGTAAAAATGCCGGAATCTCAAGATCCTCCAGGGAATAATCTTTTGCCCTCTTTTTCTCGTAATCCAGGGAGAATGTATGCATACCCGGAATCCTTCTCTCTATCCTTTCATCTTTAGCACTGTCCCTGCCTTCAATAAGAGTCAGAGAAGTCCCTGTTTTGGTGTCCATTTCCCTTGCCGGTTTCTTGTTAAGCAAATTTTTCTTTTTATCGAAACCGGTCGCAATTACTGTAACGCGCATCCTGTCATCCAGCGCAGGATCGATCGTGGTGCCAAAAATTATATTGGCTTCTGTATCGACCTGACGAGTAATAATATCCGTTACCTCATTCACTTCGTGCAACGAAAGATCGTTGCCGCCTGCAATGTTTATCAGGACAGCTTTTGCTCCTTCAATGCTTATTTCTTCGAGAAGCGGGCTGTTGATAGCCATCTGGGTTGCTTCGATTGCCTTGTTTTCGCCGGAGCCGATCCCGACGCCCATCAGCGCATCGCCTGTCTCTTTCATTACAGTTCTTACATCCGCGAAGTCGACATTCACAAGGCCGGTCACCATAATGAGATCGGCTATTCCCTGAACGCCCTGTCTTAGTATATCATCCGCCAGTTTAAAGGCTTCGTCAATCGGGGTTTTTCTGTCTATTATTTTCAGAAGTAAATCGTTCGGAATGGTGATAAGCGTATCGACTTTTGATTTTAAATTATTTATCCCTTCCATTGCCCTGTCCATTCTTCGTTTTCCTTCGACTCTGAACGGTTTTGTCACAACACCGACTACCAGGGAATTATTTTCTTTGGCTACTTCAGCAACAATTGGAGCTGCTCCCGTACCTGTACCGCCGCCCATGCCTGCAGTAATAAATACCAAATCCGCACCTTTCAATGCCTTATGCAGCTTGTCCCTGTCCTCGTTTGCAGCATCTTTGCCGATCTGAGGATCAGCGCCTGCTCCGAGGCCTCTGGTCAATTTGTTCCCGATCTGTATTTTAACCGGAGCCATTGAATCCTTCAACTGCTGGGCATCTGTGTTTACAACAATAAAATCAACATTATCCATCCTGGTGGCTATCATCCTGTTGACAGCATTATTTCCTGCTCCTCCAACACCAACAACTTTAATTGAAGTTGTTAATTCTTTCTCTTCTTCCAATCTAAACATAACTGCCCCCTGTATTTAGTATTTTTATCCTGCTAACCTAATGTCGAAAATTTTAAATTTTAACTAAAAAATATAAAGCCTGTTTAAAATAATATTATGTCTCATTGCAGCATGCTGCTTTAGTCTGAGCTTGCTCAATAAGTATTGACGTCTTTATAAATAATCTTCAAACCAGCGTTTTAACTTTTTACCAATACTGCTGATTCCGCTCTCCCTGCCGACCTTTGCCCTGCCTTTCTGGAATTCCCTCATCTTTAAACCGTACATCAGCAAGCCTACGCCGCTTGTATATTGCGGAGTCGCTACAACTTCTTTTAAGCCGGCGACTGTCTTTGTTATACCTATACGCACCGGCATATTAAATACTCTCTCAGCCGCTTCAATGCAGCCTTCAATCATGCTTCCGCCGCCGGTTATTACTACACCTGCAGTAAGCACATCCTTCCTTCCGCTCTTTAAAAGCTCCCGGTCAACCATCTCAAGTATTTCCATCATTCTTGGTTCAATTATCTGGGCAAGCTCCTGCTTAAAAATCCTGCGCGGCGCCCTTCCGCCTACTGACGGGACCTCAATAGAAACAGAGGCATCTACTATATCCGTTACAGCACAGCCGTCTTTCTTCTTTATCATTTCCGCAGACTCAAGAGGAGTTCTGAGCCCGATCGATATATCATTAGTTACGTGTATTCCTCCGACTGCCAGTACAGTTGAATAGGCCACACCTCCCTCGAAATAAATAATAATGTCCGTTGTTCCGCCCCCTATATCTATAAGGACAACGCCGAGATCCTTCTCATCCTGGTTGAGCACCGATTCGGAGCAGGCCAGCGGAGACGATATCACATCCGTGCACTGAAAGCCGGATTTCACAACAGCTTTAATCAAATTTTGAATGCTGCTCGCAGCAGCAGTTATTATATGCACTTCGGCTTCCAGCCTTACGCCATTCATTCCGATTGGATCCTTTATACCGGTCTGGTCGTCTACTGAAAATTCCTTTGAAAGAACATGGAGTATTTCCCTGTCAGCCGGAACAACAATTGCCTGAGCTGCGTCAATTACCCTTCGTATTTCAAGCTGAGTTATTGTTCTGTTACGGTTGGATATTGCAACTACCCCCCTTGAATTTTCGCCCTTAAGATGCTGCCCTGTTATGCCGGCATAGACTTCCGATATCTCGTATCCGGCCATCAGTTCCGCTTCTTCAATGGCTTTCATGATCGAAGAGGCCGTATTATCTATGTTAACAACAACTCCGTTTTTTAATCCCTTTGACGGAGCAACACCGACGCCGGCTATCTCAACCTGATTATTCTCATTCATGAAACCTATTACGGCACATGTCTTTGTAGTCCCAATGTCAAGGCCAACTGCTACATTGTCCATTTCATTCTCCTCGAATATTCACTTTAATATACCAGCGCCATTAAGTATACTAAAAGTATGAGGATAATATTTTATCCTGTCAAAATATCCTGCCGCATAATTCAGTTTATTGAAATTATCTTTATCGGGCCGTACAATAAAAACAGTTCTTCTGCCTCTAAGAAGCAATTTAATATTTAAAAAATCAGTACAATCAATTTCCGTTATTTCCTTAATAACGCTCAAACCGGATTTATTCAGCCCTGATAAGAGATTAAGGAATCTTTTCAATCTGGCTGAGATCATGTTGCTTTTAACATCCTCTCTGGATATAACAATCACTGGCTTATCCGGAGCATGAAAGCGTCCTACAGAAACAATATTAAAATCTTTGCCTATCTCAACCGGGATATTTTTTTCACCGTCCCTAATGCTCAGTAAAAATATCGGCTGATTCTCAACAATACTTATCGAAAGAGTTTGATTCGATTCGGTTAATTTAAAAGTATTTATCATCGGATGATTATTTAATACATTTTCCAGTGAATTAATATCTATAATTATGCTTTTCTCTTTAATGCTTAAATCTACTTTATCAATAATTTCATATTTTGAAAGGTATTTAATATCTTTAAATTCTATTGATTTATATATCTTAATATCTTTTTTAGCGAATAGCGACTGCGCGCTTAAAAAGCTTATAAGTAACATGAATAATATTTTTTTCATTACTCTTCTATAAAAATTATAAAGAATTTATATTGTCATTTTCTCAACGTATTGAGTATCATTGGCCCTGCTTTATATATATCGCCTGCGCCAAGTGTGAGCACAATGTCACCCTTCTTCGCAGTACTGACCACCAGACCGGCAATATCCTCAAGACGAGAAACAATATTAACTTTTTTCCCGTCATGTTTTTCAATTGAATCTTTAAGTAACGCAGACGAAACACCCTCAATCGGTTCTTCTCCTGCAGGATATATCTCTGTCAGAATAACTTCATCCGCGTTTCCGAATGCTGTGCCGAAATCCTCCCATAACAGCTGCGTCCTTGTGTATCTGTGAGGCTGGAACAGTACAATTATTCTCCTTCCCATGCTTCGTATTGCCTGAAGCGTAGCCTTGATCTCTGTAGGGTGATGACCGTAATCGTCAAAAACAGTAATACCCTTCTCCTCCCCGATTTTTTCAATTCTTCTCCCTACTCCCTTAAATTCTTTAAGCCCTTCTTTTATAACCTGGAAATCCAATCCCAGTTCAAGCGCAACTGTAATTACAGCGAGCGAATTCAATACATTGTGATTACCCAGCAAACCGATCTCAACCTTGCCGAGAAGGTCGTTTTTAAAATAACAATCGTATACCGTTCTGTCCGGCAAACATTTGACATCCGAAGCATGAAAATCCGCGTTCCCGGAAAAACCGTATGTAACGTACGGCCTTTCGATTTTTGGAATAAGCTCGGCAATAATATTATCATCTATGCAAAGAACGGAATAGCCATAAAACGGAATATTGTTAACATATTGAAGAAACGCGTCCTTGAGCCCTTCAAAATATTTATAATGATCCAGATGGTCAGCATCGATATTTGTGACCACTGTTATAGTCGGCAAAAGCCTTAGAAACGATCCGTCCGATTCATCAGCTTCAAATACAATATAATCACCTTCTCCTATCCTGGCATTGGAATCGAAATTCAAAACCTTTCCGCCTACTATCGCAGTCGGATTAATCCCGCCCCTGTAAAGAATATATGAAAGCATTGATGAAGTAGTTGTTTTGCCATGTGTTCCTGCCACACCTATGCTGTGCTTTAATCGAACGAGTTCCGCCAGCATTTCCGATCTGTGAATTATCGGGATGCGTCTTTTTCTGGCTTCTATTATCTCCGGATTTGCTGGATTTATGGCGCTCGATGTTACCACGACATTGTAATCATTTATATTTGAAAGATTATGGCCAATGAATATTTTCGCGCCCAGCGACGCAAGCCTCCTCGTTATATCCGATTCTCTTATGTCCGATCCGGATACCTTATAACCGAGATTAATCAGTATCTCGGCGATCCCGCTCATGCCGATACCGCCAATACCGATAAAGTGCATTTTTTCCGATTTTCTGAACAAAATAAACTCCTGAAAAATTATTTCTTTTTTATTTCTTTAATTACAGCGTTAACAATATCGGCAGCTGCATTAACCTTTGCAAGGGACTTTGCCTTTTCAGCCATCCTGGATAATTGATTGGCATTGCTTAAAAGATCAGCAATTATTCCGCCCAGTTTTTCCGGATTTGCCTCATCTTTACGCACTCTAATCGCTGCTCCCGCCCGCTCAAATTCTTCAGCGTTTTTTTCCTGATGATTGTCCGCTGCATACGGATAAGGTATAAGGATCGATGGAAGACCGAAACACGCAAACTCCATTACTCCTCCGGCGCCGGACCTGCTCAGAGTCAAATTGCTGGCTTTGTATGCCAAACCGATTTCATCGATAAAAGGCGATAAATACATTGATCCGTCAGTGCTTATGCTTCCGATCTCTTCTTTAAACTTTTTATATGAATAATCGCCTGTAATCCATATCACGCCTGTATTTTTCAATTCATTCGCATATAGCTGTTTAATCTGCATAAAGAGCTCGTTTATTTGAAGAGCACCCTGACTTCCGCCTATAACAAGAATTACCTTTTTGCAATGGCCAAGATGAAAAAACTTCTTTGCTTCTTCCCTGCTTTTTTTTGTTAAAATATTTTTTCTTACCGGATTGCCCGCATGCATCACTTTATGTTTCAGATTCTCTTTTATATAATCCTTTGTTGTGCTGAAAGTCGTAAATATTTTCTTTGCTCTGCCGGCAAACAACAGCGTCACTTTTCCGGGTACGCTGTTCTGCTCGCACAGGAAAACCGGAATTTTCAGAATGCCGGCAGCGGCAAGCGCCGGAGCCGAAACATATCCACCCATGCCTATAACGGAATCTGCTTTTAATTTTTTAAGAAGCATCATGGAACGGAATACTGCCATAAAAAAATTTATTATAAAAAAAGGTAATAAAAATATATTTTTTGTAAATGATGGAGCGCTATAAACGAAAATATCTTTCTTGCTAATTCCCGAAAGCGGAGAAAAACCGACATCCTTCTTCCCGACCAGCATAGCCGTTTTAATGCCCTTGGCTTTTAATTCCCCATATAAAGATATACCAGGGAAAATATGGCCTCCGGTACCTCCTCCGACAATCAATACGGATAATTTATCCATTATATAATTCACCTTCTCTCAACTGAAAAGCATTCTGAGACTGGCTTCTCTGTTTCGATATATTAAGTAATATTCCAAGCGATACCATGCACGACAGAAAAGACGATCCGCCGTAGCTGATAAGCGGCAGCGGTATTCCCTTGGTCGGCAATGTGCCGCAAACAACACCTATGTTAATGAATGCCTGAACCGTAATTAAAATAGTTAATCCTACTGCAAGCAATGATCCGAATTCGTCCGGAGCTTTTAAAGAGATCATTATACCTCTCCAGAATAAAACACAGTATAAAACAACTATTAATGCCGTACCAATAAAACCGCTTTCTTCCGCTATTACTGCAAAAATAAAATCAGTATGCGGCTCGGGAAGCCTTCTGATCTTTTGTGTGCCGAATCCGAGACCTGTACCAAACAGCCCCCCTTTTTTAAAAGCTATGTAGGACTGTATTATGTGATAACCTGCGCCGAATCTTTCTTTCCATGGATCAAAATACGCAAGTATCCTTTCTTTCCTGTATTGAACCTGGTAAATCAGCAAATAGAACATCGGTATACTTATAACGGAAAGGTATACAATTGAAAAGAACGGGAATCCAAAGATAAACAGGATAATACCTGTTACAACAAGTAAATCGATTGCAGTTCCGAAATCGGGCTGCAGCATTATAAGTATAAATATTGCGAATATAACAGCCATCGGGATCAAAAGTTGTAAAATCCTGCTTAGTTTCTCACTTTTTTCCGAAGAAAAAACCTTAACAAGATATATTACCATAAATACCTTGATGAATTCAGACGGCTGAATTGTAAAAGCTCCCAGCCTGAACCATCTCACTGATCCTTTTGTTCCATGACCTATCCCAGGAATAAGCAGTAATATTAGTATCAGAAATGATATGATAAGCATTATCTTGGTGAATTTCGTATAAATATGATAATCGATATTCTGAAATACAAACAGTGCTGCAAAACCGATAAGAGCCCAGGCGACCTGCCTTTTTAGAAAATAGAAAGAGTCTCCGAATTCATTTAAAGCATAAACCGCGCTCGCGCTGTATATCATAGCTATGCCAAGGCCTGTCAGTATAAAAATAGTTATAAACAGAATTATATCTATTTCACTATTCTTATCTTTTGATAATAATTTTAAATCCAAAACAGCGCTCCTTACTTATTTTTAAAAACCGCTTCTTTAAATTTTTCGCCTCTTTCTTCAAAGTTGGAAAACATATCGAAAGAAGCGCATGCGGGAGATAAAATAATAACGTCATCTATTGAGCTGGCGTTAATGGCTTTTTTAACTGCTTCATTCATCGATCTCGCAGTTTCGCCTGGAGTTTCCCTGAACAATTTTTTAAAATCCTTTGCCGATTCACCGATCAGTATTAAATGCTTTATCTTTTGTTTTATTGCCGGAGCAAGCCGGGAATAATCATCTCCTTTAGTTCGGCCCCCAATTATTAACACGCTTCCATAAGGAATGCTTTTAAGAGCCATTTCAACAGCGCCGACTGTTGTGGCTTTCGAATCATTTATAAATGTCCGTCCGTTAAATGTGCCGATAACCTCCATCCTGTGCGCAAGGCCTTTAAACGAATAACACGCCTCTTCTATCATCTTATAATCAATATTTCTTCCGGTTTTCATTAATATTGAAATGACTATAAGTACAGATGCCATTGTGTTCTCAATATTATGCATCCCAAGTATCTGCAATTTTGACGTATCTGCAATTTCGGTCCGTTCACCATTTGCAGATATGATTATTGAACCGTCTTCATAATAGGAATCCGCTTTAGTATCATTAACCGAAAAAGATAGTTTATGAGCTTTAATATTATTAAGACTATCTGCAAGCATCCGGTCTTCCTTTTTATAAATATAAAAATCATCCGGTGTCTGGTTTGCTGCAACACGCAGCTTTGCATTTAAATAATCATTCATTGTATCGTAACGGTCCAGATGATCCGGGGTCACATTTAAAATCGCGGATACATCCGGTCTAAGTTTGTCTATGGTCTCAAGCTGAAAAGAAGATAATTCAATAACCGACACGGATTTTTCATCTGTCTCTTCAATGAACGAAATAAACGGCGTACCGAGGTTTCCTCCGGCGAATGTCTTAATTCCAAGTTCTTTTAATATGTGCGCTACAAGGCTAGTAGTTGTAGACTTCCCGTCAGTACCTGTAATTGCAACCATAGTGCCTTTCATATGTCTGTACGCGAGTTCAACCTCGGCAATTACAGGAATTCTTTTTTCATAAGCAGCTTTAATCAGCGGTATGGTTTTCGGGACTCCCGGGCTAAGCACAACAAGGTCAAAACCTTCAGCCAGTATTGACGGCTCCTGGTTGCCGGCAAAGACATTAACATCTTTCCTTAGCAGTTTTACAATATCCTTTAATTCATCCGATGACTTTGAATCCGAAACAGATACTTTATATCCCTTTCCGGAAAGAAAATTGCACGCAGCAAGACCGGATCTTTTCCCAAGACCTACTACAAGTATTTTGCTGTTTTTATTTAAGTCTTTCACATACTGTTCCTGTGTAAAAATGATTTATAATAAAACCTAACTCCCTATCACACCAAGCGAAGCCTCCCTGTAGGACTCCTCAAAAGGAAAGGAATGTCAGGGGAAATAAAGTTATAATATCTTAAGCGAACTCAATCCCAGTATCATAAAAATAATTCCGAGTATCCACATCCGGACTACGACCTTTTGCTCTGGCCATCCCAATAGCTCAAAATGATGATGCAGCGGAGCCATTTTAAAAATTCTTTTTTGTGTAAATTTGAAATATAAAACCTGAATTATAACGGAGATCGTCTCCATAACCCAGACACCGCCAACTATAAATAAAAAAATCTCTTTTTTTATCATGACTGCTATAATGCCAATAACTCCACCCAGCGCGAGCGAACCGGTATCGCCCATGAACACTGAAGCAGGATTGCTGTTAAACCATAAAAATCCGATAGATGCTCCGATTATAGCAGAAATAAACACCGTCAGTTCAGCACTGTCCGGCACATAGGGTATTCTTAAATAAGTGGCAATCTTGATGTGGCCGGTCAAATATGCCATGATTGCAATGCTTATCGCAGCTATCATTATTGATCCTATAGCCAGTCCGTCAAGACCGTCCGTAAGATTAACCGCGTTTGTGCTGGCTACAATAACAAACGTAGCAAACACAATCCAGAACCATCCAAGATTTGCGACAGCTTCGTTGAAAAAAGGCACAAACAACTTCGTTGAATACTGCTCGCTTGATGGAAAAAAATAAATCAGGACAGAAACCACAAAAGCAATTGCTATCTGAAAGAACAGTTTCATCCTTGCCGACATACCGTTCTTTCTTTTAAGAACCGATTTCATGTAATCATCGACAAATCCCAGCAGACCCAGCAGGATCATCGCGCATATAAGAATTATTAAGTAATGATTTTTAAAATTTCCCCAGAATAATATAGATATAAGAACAGCTACAAGAATTATAACCCCGCCCATTGTTGGAGTTCCGGCTTTTGTTTTATGGGTCTGAGGCCCAAGCGTATATATTTCTTCTTTGAACTTTAAAACCCTAAGCCATTTTATTGCGATGTTGCCCAACAGTAAAATCAGGACGAGTGCAGTAATAGCTGCATACATTGATCTGAAACTTATATACTGGAACAATCTTAAAAAAGAAATATATTCACTTAAAGGCGCAATAAAATGATATAGCATAAATGTCAGTGGATAATAGCTTCCACTACCTCCTCCATTTTCATTGATCTTGATCCTTTCACAAGTATTACGTCTCCGGGGAGTAAATGATTTTTTGCATAATCAATCAAATCCGGTTTTGTCCTGAAATGCAGCGCGTTCCCGTTATTCATCCCGCTTTCTTTTGCTCCGAGAGCAATATTTTCAGCCATCTCGCCCCATGTAAAAAGCCTGTCAATGCCGGATGCCCCCGCCAGCTTCCCGATCTCCCTGTGATAATATTCCGAGGAAGAGCCGAGCTCCTTCATATCAGAGAGCACTGCAACCTTTCTCTTCCCGGAAAAAATTTCTGCAAGCGACTTAAGGGCGTATCCGGCTGAAAGCGGATTTGAATTATACGTATCGTTAATTACAGTATAATTCCGGTCGGAAATAACCTGGCTTCTCATATCGATGTTTTTAAATTCGTGAAAAGCTTCCTGTATAATATTTGCCTCAACACCCAACTCAAGAGCCGCAGCCATCGCCGCAATGGCGTTGTATAGGTTATGAATGCCGTATAATGGAATATTATACTCGATGCTATTGTAGGTAAACCGGATTGAGTCCGCGAAAAGAGTATAAGAAGCTGGCTTCATATCGGCCTTATCCGACAATCCGAATGTCTTTACATTAAGGCGGGAATCGGAAGCTTTTTTAAGAAGAATGTCAAAGCACCGGGAATCCCTATTCAGTATAATAAGCGATCCCGGCTTCATGCTGTTCATGATCTCGGACTTGGCATAAGCGACGTTTTCTACAGTCCCTAAAAATTCAAGATGCCCCTCGCCCACGTTCGTTATAACAGCCATGTCCGGCTTAGCAATACCGGAAAGCCTGTCTATCTCCCCTTTGTGATTCATTCCCATTTCTATTATAGCCCACTTGTGATCTTCATTTAATCCAAGAAGTGTATGTGGAACGCCTATTTCATTATTATAATTCTTCTCATTTTTTAACGCAGCATGTTTTCTGTTTAATATAGTCCATAATAATTCTTTGGTTGTGGTCTTCCCGTTCGTCCCGGTGATCCCGATCACCTTTGCTTTCATCGTAAGCCTGTGGCGTGATGCAATGCGGCCGTAAGCCTTAAGTGTATCGTCGCAAAGGATTGCTCCGGTGCCGAGCTCCCGCGCCGCCTTAGCGCTCTCCTCGCGCATCGTAAGAAAGGCCGCTATGCTCCCGCTCTTCACCAGCTCATCGATAAACTGGTGGCCGTCGAATCTTTCTCCGACAATCGGCACAAACAGGCTATCTTTGCCAAGCTCCCGCGAATCCGTTGTTATCGAATTTATCTCTTTATTGCGGTCGCCGCATAATAGAGTGCCGCCGGCCCACTCCGCAGCCTTGCCGATTGTCGAGTTAAATTCCGCTTTCAATTTTTTTCCCGCTCATGAATATATTTTCCAGCGATCTCGTGATCGTCAAAATGCGTTTTCTTTCCTTTAATAATCTGGTAATCCTCATGGCCTTTGCCTGCAAGCACAACCAGGTCGCCTTCCTTAGCCGTTAAAATCGCTTTCTTTATTGCCTGCTCCCTGTCTGTAATAATCTCGAAGTTCGTCTCACTCAGACCGGCAGTAATGTCACTTATGATCTCATCAGGATCTTCATCGCGCGGATTATCGCTTGTAAAGATCACCCAGTCGGAATTCACGACCGCGGTCTTCCCCATAATCGGACGCTTGGTCTTGTCACGGTTTCCGCCGCATCCAAGCAGAGTAATGATCCGCTTAGGTTTAAGCTCCTTTGCCGAAGCCAAAAGCTTCTGCACACCGTCGTCCGTGTGCGCGTAATCCACAATCACGTTAAAACCGCTTTTCGATTTGATCGAGTCGAATCTGCCCGGGATCGCCTTTAAATCCCAAAGACCTTTTTGTATGATATTTACAGGCACTCCCATTTTGTGGCACACTGCGAAGGCGCAAAGCGAATTATAAATCTGGAAGTTTCCAAGAACATTAAGCTTTATATTGATCCCGCCTGCCGGCTTCTCCAGCGCGTACGAAACACCCGCAAGCGAACTCGAAATGCTACTTTCATCTATTCTATAATCTGCATCTCTATTAATACCAAAACCAAAAAACGGATACCCAAAATCTGCATCCTTTATTATCTTTTTCCCATACTCATCATCAATATTTACAATTGCTGCCTTATTATCCTTACTGCTCTTTTCAAGCAATTGAAAAATTCTATTTTTTGATGAAAAATAATCTTCAAAAGTTTTATGAAAATCCAGATGATCCCTTGTCAGGTTTGTAAAAGCGGCAATATTAAAATCAATGTCTTCCACCCTGAAAAGTTTCAGCGCGTGAGAAGATGCTTCCATAACGATTACGTTAACGCCGTCAGAAACCATGTTAGCGAAAATCTCCTGCAAGTCCCTTGATTCAGGAGTAGTATTCGGAGCGTTAACTGTTTTTTGTTTCCATCTGTAATTTACAGTGCCCACAACACCGGGCGTCATACCGAAATCCTTTAGTACAGTCTCGATCATATATGTAATGGAAGTCTTTCCATTTGTGCCTGTAACGCCGATCACCGGAACCTTCGAAGTCGGATTGCCGAAAATTTCAGCGGAAAACGCGGACAATGCTCTCCTCGTATCATGCGAGGCAAGAATAACCGTACCGTTATTTTTTATATCTTTAAATTCAGCAGCTTTCGAATCCGAAACCACAACAGCGCCAACACCTTTACTGATCGCGTCCTTTACGTATAAATGCCCGTCTGTAACAAATCCCGGAACAGCTACAAACAATGCCTTGTCATTGACTTTTCTGGAATCGTATTCAACCGAAACGATCTTTTTATCGATATCGCCGGATACGAGATGTATATCGCATTTTACGTTATCGATTAAAGCCTTTAAAGGCAGTGATTTTCTTATAATCTCACTCATTTCTATTTTATTATTCCCATTAACATAATCCGGTTATTAGATTAACCACAGTTATCTGCGGTTATTTTTTTAAATTTTTAATTGATTACTCCATATTTATTGTCACGAAATCGTGCGGCGTAAGTTCCCGCATCCCGTTTTCTGCTGCGTACCTCTCCACCATATCCATTCTCTTGTATCTCTCGATCTCGTATTTAAGTCTGTCATTCATATTTATTAATTGCCTTTCTTCTTTTAAGGCTTTCCTGTAGTCAATTTTAATTTTCATTACTTCGACATTCTGCCAGACATATAAAATTACAAATACTACGACCGATAATGCTGTAATAAAGTATTTAATGATGAGCCCCCTTACACCTTCCTGCAAACCCTGAGCTTCGCGCTCCTTGAACGCCTGTTCTCTTTCAGTTCTTCATCCGAGGGCGTTACAGGTTTCCTTGTCAGCAGCTCCACTAAAGGTTTGCCTGTGCACATACATTGCTGAGGCGGCAGCCCGCATACGCACCCGACCGACAGCCGCCGAAACTGATCTTTTACTATTCTGTCCTCAAGCGAATGGAACGAGATCGCTATTATTACTCCGCCGGATGCTAAGAACTTATATGCTTCTTTCAGCGACTTGCGGATCGCGTTCAGCTCGTCATTTACTTCTATCCTTACTGCCTGAAACACCCTTGTAGCAGGATGAATATTTTTAACCCGGAATTTTGCAGGTATCGCGCCTTTTACAATCCACGCAAGCTCGCCCGATGTCTCAATTATTTTTTCTCTGCGCCTCTCGCATATTATTTTTGCTATCCGTTTTGCCCAGCGCTCCTCGCCGTAATCCCTGAAAATCTCAAATAATTTTTTTTCAGGATATTTGTTAACGACGTAATAAGCGTTTAACTCCTTCCTTTTATCAAGCCTCATGTCCAGCGGCTCATCCTCAGTAAAACCAAATCCCCGCCCGCTTTTTTCAAAATGATAAGATGAGATACCGAAGTCGTAAAGAAAGCCGCTCATTTTTCCCTTTCGTATGCTCAGGAACGCTTCTATATTCTCGAAATTATCGTTTATAAATTCTATTCTGCCGGTGTACTCCACCAGTCTTCTCTTCGCGATATCAAGAATTTCCGCGTCTCTCTCAAATGCGATTATATTCAAGTCACCGAAAGTCTCAAGCAGAAGTTCGCTGTGGCCGCCCTCACCCAGAGTACAGTCTGCAAATACATTATCGCCTGCTCCACGAACTTCGCCGGCAAACCTTAAAACTTCTCTCCACATGACCGGCTTATGTACGATGTAATCGTCTTCGACATTATGTCTCATAATATATAATGATGCCGCCGTGTGGTCTCAAATTAAAAACAAAACCGGGAAAATATTCCCGGAGTTTAAAAACTTAAATCTTTTGCGAACATATTTAACGTATCCGTGTCAGGCTTATGTTCGCCGTATATTTTTGAGCTCCAGACCTCTATTTTATCATACACACCTAAAATCGTTACATCCCCGTTTATTTCAGCGTAATTCAGGAGATTTGCAGGTATTATTATTCTGCCCTGCTTGTCAAGGTCGCATTCGGCAGCGCCGCCAAGCAGGAATCTCATCTTCATGCGGTTTTTCTGCTCACCCTGCGAAAGAACCATCAATTTATTCTGTACGAAATCCTTCCATTCGGATTCCCGGAAAGCGATTATACATTTATCAAAACTCGGGGCGATTATCAGTCTGGATATGACGGCATCTTCACCGAAAGCTTTTCTTAGACGCGCGGGTATGGCTACCCTGCCTTTTTCATCTAAACTAGGATGATATTCACCCATAAACATCGTATATTTGCCTCATTGCACCATTTTAAGGGAATATTCAACATTAATCACCACGATTCCCCACTTAATATTACAATGTGACATAATTGTCAAGTAAAAAAACAAATTTTGTACATAAAAAAAGGCTGTCTTGAAAGACAACCTTTTTTATTAATTGTAAAATACTACCCGCAATTTATCTGAGTATTTTTGCGATCACTTCGTTTAATCCTGAATGAACTACTGAAGCACTTAATCATACATATACATATATGTGTGCAATTATTACAATTATATTACAGCAATATTTCATCAATGTTAATTAAAATAAGAATATAAGGCATTCAGTTTCAAAAAATTGACATTATTGTACCCCATCATAAAACAATGTAACATATTTGAAACAAATCCAAATCATATTTTAAAATCAGTCCTAATTTACATCGGAGGCTTTTAATGATTAATCAAGCTGATACAGTCTGGATGCTTATAGCAACAGCAATGGTAATGATTATGACACCTACACTTGCCTTCTTCTATGGCGGGCTTGTGAGAAAAAAAAATATTCTTTCTGTTTTGATGCAGTGCATGGTAATGCTCTGTATTATCTCTGTACAATGGGTGCTGTTCGGATATAGTCTTGCATTCGGTCCGGATAAAAATGGCCTAATCGGCGGACTTGAGTGGCTCGGGCTTAACAATGTCGGGCTTATTCCGAATAATGATTATTTTAATACGATCCCTCATCTACTATTTATGGGCTTTCAGATGATGTTCGCGGTAATCACACCGGCTCTAATGATCGGCGCTTTTGTTGAAAGAATCAAGTTTAAAGGCTTTCTTGTTTTTTCGGTTTTATGGGCGACATTGATTTACGATCCGCTTGCTCACTGGATATGGGCAAAGGGAGGATGGCTTTGCCAAATGGGCGCTCTTGATTTTGCCGGCGGTACTGTTATTCATTTAAGCGCGGGTGTTGCCGCTCTTGTATTTATTTTGCTCATGGGAAAGCGTTCAGGAAACAACGCTAATCGTTCACCGCACAACCTGCCTTTCGCGGTTCTCGGCACAGGATTTCTCTGGTTCGGCTGGTTCGGCTTTAACGCCGGAAGCGCCGGGGCAGCTAATTCGGTAGCAGTTGCGGCATTCATTAATACAAATACCGCTGCCGCAGCAGGCGGTTTATTATGGATGATTCTTGACTGGAAGATGAATCAGGTTCCGACTATGCTAGGCCTCGCGACAGGCATTGTTGCAGGCCTAGCGGCAGTAACTCCAGGCGCCGGTTATGTTACACCTCTTTCAGCGTTATTAATAGGGTGTATGTCGAGTATTATTTGTTTCTTTTTTGTTTCCAGAATCAAGAAATATTTCGGCTATGATGACGCTCTCGATGTATTCGGAGTACATGGAATTGCAGGTATTTTAGGCACTTTGGCAGTCGGATTATTTGCTACGAAAACCGTCAATCCCGGAGGAGCCGACGGGCTCTTTTACGGCAATGCTCATCAATTGGCAATACAGTCGCTGATGGTAGCTGTCGCAATAGTATTTGTAGCAATCGGTACAACTATTATTTATAAGCTAGTCGATATCCTAATCGGAATGAGAGTTGGGAATGATGACGAGTATATTGGGCTTGATCTTACACAACATCACGAAGCCGGTTATACGCTAGTTGACTAAATAAATATGATACTATTGAACAGGAGAATACAAATCGATGAAATATATAATTGCAATAATAAGACCGCACAAACTGGAAGCTGTAAAAAAGGAACTGGAGAATGAGGAAGTCCATCTTCTCACAGTTTCGGACGCGCTGGGCTGCGGCAGGCAAAAAGGTATTACCGAAGTTTACAGAGGCGTAAAGGAAGTGGATAATCTTTTACGCAAAATAAAAATCGAAATAGCAGTCAATGAAGATTTTGTTGATAAAACAATAAACGCGATAATACGCGGAGCGAAAGAAGGCCAGATTGGTGACGGGAAAATCTTTGTAATGGATCTTCATGAATGCATAAGAATCAGAACCGGCGAAAAAGGCAGGGAAGCTATCGGATAAGTTATAGCTGGAACCATACAGCAAAAAATTCTCTTGGGAATTCCTGATAAAAATCAACATTTAGACCTTAAAGCGCTTAATTCAATCAAATACATTTTTTCATTGACAAAAATGCAAATATCTTCCTATTATATCTGAAGGTTTAAAATTCCTTCAATATCTTCGTAATCGATCTGCCGATATAATAAATAAATTTGTTAAAAATTTAAATATGTTCAGGCAATCATTAATCAATCGAATCAGATACTACTTCAGAATTGCATTAAAATATTGTTATATGTAATAATCATTGGTTACATACAGAGTCCTGAAAATGAAAAAAATCGATAAAACCAAACAAAATATAGGTATATCAAAGCTCGATGAACAAACCAGAAAAAAATTATATAATGATTTTGTTGAAGCTGGTGGAGAAGTAATTGATGAAAAAGAAAAACGCGGATTTACAGATTTTAACCGCGACATGCAAAAAAAATTCAAAGAGCAGTCGGATCAGTCCAGAAAACAAATCAAAACACAGCAGGATAATTCAGATTACAATTATACAGCCTATAAATCATTAAAAAACACGCCTGATATAAAAGTAAAATATAATCTTCCAAAGACATCCCCAAACAGCGAAATAAGCCGGTTCCGTCTTTCGATTCAACGCTTTATAATAAGAATGCGATTGTTTTTAATGAATGTTACTGACTTTACAGGTTATTACTTTACAGTTAAATTTTTTGAAAAATATGATTATGATTATAAGTCTTCTTTGTTGTATATGCAGACTACTTATTTAAATCTATTCAAACAGAATCTGCGTAACGGACAAAAAATTATTGATTACCTGGATAATATGCACCCCATATATTTCGAACTTATAGAGCTGCTTTCGAATGTATTCGATAGAACTACAACGAACGAAATACTGGAACATTATAATAATTTTCCAGATGTCCCCCAGGAAATTAATGAGCTAAGAGAACCGTTTATCAGAATTTTCAAAAAACTCCATCCGCTGTCCCCCTATAAGGAAATTATCCTGACAGGGATCGAGAAAGCTTTGAGCCTTCAGTCGCGCATGGAAAATATTAAAGCATCTTATTACTCAGCAAACAGAAAAAAAATAAAAAACAGCGTTTATATAATTTTTGAAAAATTTTACAAACGTCTCTTCTGGCTTATGTGTCATTATGAAAGAAGAGTATTTTTATCGGATAAAGATATTGAAAATACCTTCTCGATATCGGCGGAAGACAGTCCGGGCAGAAGAAAACGGAATGCCTCAAAATCATTTGAACTTTCTTTTAACTATGACGCAGCCTTTAATGATATTAAAGCAACAGATGATGAAGAAAAAGCCGAGGATATAGAAAATATTTCTAATCACGTTAAATCCGGCCTTGATTTTATGAATAAAATCGATATGGATAAAAGTTATGAAATTTCGGGAAAAAACAGGACATTTAAAGTAGTTAATAAAAATGATAAAATATTTATTACAAATATATTATTCGATGAATTCGATAAGGAATTTTCGTTTATCCTTACAACAAATAAAATAAAATACAATGCTATTTCCAAATCATCCGGCGATATGGACTATAAAAGTAAATTCGTAAGTATTTATAATGAGATCGGGAAATGCAAAAACCGGATACAGGATTACGCAAGTACGCTTGCTGCGTTTGAAAAATTAAAACGGGAGAAACCTATAAGCAACAGTCAATTCATTGAATATTCAAACAGGCTTTCAGCCCTGGAAAAGGAAAGAAACCAAACCGGCGACAATACAAGAATTTATATCAGCGCATTTTTCGAAAAGCTGTGCAGAGAATTAAAAATATTGATAGAAGACATGGAGCGCGCAAATAGTATTATAATTAATCCCGATGATATAATAATTTTCGAGACCGCTATTGAAGGCGACAAAAAATTAAACGCTAAGAATGTGCGTGAAATATTAAATATTACTTATGATTATGCAACGGCCTTTATTTACAGGTTAAATCCGGGCGGAGATCTAAGCGGCAGTATTAACTTTGTCGAGGACAATGAAAAACAAGTTAATACGAATATCTCAAAAGAGAACAAGCGCAATAATGAAAAAAATCAAAAAGAAGCTAAAACAAAAGAATCCATTCTGAAAGAACTGGACGATCTGCTGTAATTCTTATTAACTAAAAATTTAACTATACTTTCTGAAAGCTTTTTAATAATATAAATACCTTTTCTTTAGTAAAACCTTTGATTGTTATCTGCTTTTTTTTGCTTTTTTCTCCTCTTATTATCTGAATATCCGATTTTGCGATACGCATTTGTTTTGAGAATATTTTTATTAACTCCTTGTTGGCTTTACCATCTTCCGGTGGAGAATTTAAAAATACTTTTATAATATCATCTTTAATAATTATTTCGGATCTTGATGATTTTGGAATTACCGCAATATCAATAACTTCATCCGTCATATTTAAAAACTTTTAATAGCCATTTCTACTGTTTCGAAAATTTTAATAATCGAAGTGACTTTTGTCAGTTCCAGCACTTTTTTCACTTCAGGACTGGGACATGCAAGTCTAAATTTTGATTTTAAACCTTCGTTAATATTTAAAAAAATACCTATCCCTGAACTGGTGATTGTTTTTACCTCAGATAAATCAAGAACAACTTTTTTAATTTCATTGTTTAAAATGGTCTGCTGTATCTTTTCTTTTAAATCCGGAACATCCAGTGTATGAACTTCCGGTATCTTTACCTTAAGCACAAAAATGCCATCACCTTTATCGGTAATCTCTATCATACGATCTCCTTTATAAGTCAATCTATTCCGGCCAGAGGCGGGGATATACATTCCTTATGCAGCAAATTAAAGCTTTTTCATTTAACCGTTTCGAAAACAACGATTTTTTAAGCAATAAAAATTATATCATAAAATATTATAAAGGTCAATATTGTTTTTTTCACTATTTTTATCAATAAAAAAAAACAAAAAAACCTGATGAATGTAAAAATATATGACTTGACTAATTGTTTATTGTAATCTTAAACTATCTTTTATTGCAATTTAAATCCATCATATATTGATATTTAATATATATGTGCATCCTATCATCCTATCTAGAATATTTAAATTAATTCCTGATTATATCAAATGATCTTATCAACTCATTTAAAAAAAAATAATATAATATTAAAAACAAAATCTGCAGACAGATGGGAATTAATTGACGAGATGCTGGATTTAGCGATTAAAAATAATGACGTTAAGGCAGAACATAAAGAAAGTTTAAAAAAAGCTCTTTTTGACAGGGAAAAATCCATGAGCACGGGCATTGGCAGAGGTGTTGCCATACCCCACTGCACTACGGATATTGTTGAAGATCTGGTAATTGTACTGGCCATTTGTGAAAACGGAATCGACTTTGATTCTATTGACAGCATACCTGTACAAATCGCTATTTTCCTTCTTCTGCCGCGAAACAAGCTTAAACAACATATAAAAACACTTGCTAATATTGCAAAGCTTCTAAACTCAGAAGAGTTGAGAAATAATATCCTGCAAATAAAAAAACCTGAAGCAATAATCAAAACAATTAAAAATTTTGAAAAAGAACAGATCTGACCGCAGATGGAAATATCGCCAAAGTTGACAAGCGCATATAAAACAGAAGAAGACGAAGATGACCGCTCGCTACGCCCGGGGAATTTCAGCGAATTCATCGGTCAGATAAAAACTATTGATAATCTAAAAGTATTCATTCAATCGGCAAAAATAAGAAAGGAGCCGCTGGATCACGTTCTGTTAGCCGGACCTCCGGGACTGGGGAAAACAACGCTTGCGTTCATCACAGCGCGGGAACTCGGAGTAAACATAAAAGCAACCTCTGCTCCCATCATCGATAAATCCGGAGACATGGCTTCAATTCTTACCGGGCTAGAAGAGAACGACGTTCTGTTTATCGACGAAATTCACAGGCTTTCCCCTGCCATTGAAGAAATTCTATACCCGGCAATGGAAGACAGGTCGATCGACATTATAATCGGCCAGGGCATCGGTGCTAAATCAATCAAAATCGATCTTTCTCCCTTTACACTGATAGGAGCGACAACCCGGACAGGGCTTTTAACTTCAGCTTTACGCGACAGATTCGGCATCCCTTTACGGCTTAATTATTATGAGCATGAAGACCTGCAGCAGATAGTAAAGCGTTCCGCGAGAATAATCCACAGCAGAATAAATGACGACGCAGCTATGGAGCTGGCGAAAAGATCGCGCAAAACTCCGCGTATCGTAAACAGGCTGCTTAAAAGAGTTGCCGATTTTGCGTTAGTAGAAGGGCTTGATGAAATCGATATTAAAATCACAAAGTATGCTTTAAATAAGCTCGATATTGATTCCGCAGGTCTTGACGATATGGACAGAAAAATACTGCGGACAATTATCGACAACTACAACGGCGGCCCTGTCGGGTTAAAAACTATCGCAATATCAGTTGGTGAAGAAGCTGATACTCTTGAGGATTTTTACGAGCCGTTTCTCGTCCAGTCTGGATTTCTGAATCGAACTCCAAGGGGAAGAGAAGCAGCGAAAAATGCTTATGAGCATCTGGGAATAAAATATTTCAATAAAAACAACCGGGAAAAAGAGCAGTCTTTATTTGCAGACGAAGAAAGCGAGTAATTGCTTAGAGTGCGTCCAAAAACCTGATATTAAATCGTATTTAACTCTAATATACTTTAAACTTAAAAGCCTCGTGATAATTCTACTTGTTTTTATTCTTTAAAATATTTTCTACTTTTATTACATCTGCCGGAACATCTACCGCAACACAGTTATACTCGACGATTGAAACATGAATGGCAAATCCGTTTTCAAGAGCCCTTAGCTGCTCAAGAGACTCCGCCAACTCCAGAGGAGAAGGTTTAAGTGCGACGAATTTTTTTAAAAATTCTTTTTTATAACCATAAATACCGATATGTTTAAAATATCCGGCCGGAATATTTCCATTGCCGGTTGTCACATTAAGGCTATTGAGGCTGTATGGAATCTTTGACCTCGAAAAATACAGCGCTCTGCCGTTCCCGGCAAACACTACCTTTACAACATTAGGATTATCTATTTCGCTGGTGCTGTAAATACCCACTGCTGCAGTTGTTATATCTGCCCATGTATTATTTGTTAAAGCCGAAGATACTGCTACGATGACTGCGGGATCTATCAATGGCTCATCGCCCTGAATGTTTATCACTGCGTCGCAGTCTTCGTTCAAGGATGCTTCGGCTATCCTGTCTGTTCCCGAATGATGTTCTCCGGTCATCACTGCGTTCCCGCCGAATGCAAGCACTTCGTCTTTTATTCTTTCATCATCCGTGGCAACAATTATTTTTTCAAGTCCAGCCCTTTCAGCCTGCCGGTATACTCTTTCGATTAACGTCTTTCCCGCGATTTTCGCAAGTGGCTTGCCCGGAAATCTGCTGGAGCCATATCTCGCAGGGATTATTCCTGTTATTCTCATGATTATCTTACCGTAATTATTGAGTTCATCCCAATCTCCAGAGCCTTTTGCATTTCCATTGGTTTTCCGGTATACCATCCCTGGGAAAGATCACAATTGATTCCCTTCAGGAGTGCAGCCTGTTCTTTAGTTTCAACTCCTTCGGCTATGACTTTAATCCCAAGATTATGCGCAATATTAATTATTGAACCAACAATGGAAACACTTTTTTCATCACAATCGATCCCCAGTATAAAGCTTTTATCGAGTTTAAGAATATCAATCGGCAGGCTCCGCAAATAAGAAAGAGAAGAATACCCTGTTCCGAAATCGTCTAGTGAAATTAAATAACCATTGGACCGCAGCAAATGCAATATCTGAATTGTTGAATCAAATGATTCAAGCAGAGTTGATTCCGTAATTTCAATTGCAATAGCAGATGGAGAAATATTATATTTTGAAATAGCAGAAGATAGCATATTTTGCAAAGCGTCATCCATGAACTGAATCGGAGAAACATTAACCGATACATGCCAGCCTCCGGAATAGCCGATTTCTGAAATTAAGGCTGCCGATGCATTCAGAACACAGTCGAATATTTTATTTATAGCACCGGTTTTCTCGGCAATCGGAATAAAGTCGGCAGGGCTGACACTGCCGAGTTTTTTATCTGTCCAGCGTGCAAGAGCTTCAAATCCCATAATATTGCCGCTTTTAAAATCAACCTGCGGCTGAAAATGGACGAACAAAGTATCTTCCAATCCGGGGGATCCAAGAGCCTCTTCTATCATGGCTTTCCTATGCACCTTTTCAGAAGTATACTGATTAAATATTTCAAAACGCCTGGTCGGATAACTCTTTGAGTTATCCATTGCGATCATAGCATTTCTTAAAAGTTCGTCATATCCTGATCCATGTTCAGGATATTTTGATGCACCAATTAAAACATTTACGCGCATCTCATGATTATAAAAAACCAATGGCCTGGAATCGTATGAGCATAATTCGGAAAATGATGCATATATTTCCTTCTCCTGGGATAACATGACGTCCGGCGGAATATATATAGAGAAAATACTTCCCGAAAATTTCGACACAATACATCCGGAATCCGAAAAGAAAGCAAGACGCTTGCTGAATGAACGCAGCATCTCATTGCCTGCTTCAAATCCTAAAACAGAGCTTATAAAAGAAAGATCCGATATTCTGATAGCTGCCAGCAATGCTCCATCCTGATCGCCGGATTTAAGCAACCCGGATACTATTTGAGCAAAAAGCCGTTCATTAGGCAACTCGGTTATCTTATCAAAAAATGCATACTGATATATCTTTTCCTCTTTTTCCTTCAAATCTGTAATATCCTTGCCCTCCGCTATAAATAATGAAGATTCTTTTCCTTCTTTATCAAGCGGATATATTGAAAAATGAATATTTCTGTCCTCGCCTTTTGAATTTCTGCTTATAATATGATATCTGTTTTTCATGCCGTTCTTCACTTCCTTAATTGCCTTAATAAGTATATCTCGGGAACCGTGTATATCAGTCCATATTGGTAAATCTTCAAACAAACTGCCTTCAAAACTAGTTGCCGCATCTCCAATGAAACTATTTGCAGCATTATTTAACTCAACAATACGCAGACCCGAATCTAAAAGCGCTACCATGTAATCTATGTTGTTAAACATAGTTCTTAATCTATTTTCATTTATCTGAAGCAATTTCAGATTTTTTCTCATATAATAAAGCGAAATAGATGCAAGTATTACAACAAGAGACATAGCGATACCTGCTCCGATAACTCGTTGGGAAAATTGTGGTTTAATTTCTTTATCCGCTCTATCTACATAAAGGCCTGTTCCTATTATACAATCAAGAGAAGGAATTACCCTCACATAGCTTATCTTTTCGCCTTCGCTATCCTTGCCTGGTCTAAAACGATAATAAACAAAACCTCCTTTTTCATTTGCAGTTGCTGTTTGAATTATTTTATTTATGAAATATTTCTTTTCATCATCATCATCTTTTTTATTAATAAGGTCTGTATCGTTATACTTACAGCTGACAGGATTCGCAAGCAACGTGCCGTTTTTTTTCAAAAGGAATATATAATTACTATGTGTTCCATCACGGTATCTCATTCTGCAAATAATTTCGACAAGCTGCTGAACAGCAATATTTGTGGTAATACATCCACTTAAATGCTGATCAATTACTGGAGAACAAGCAGAAAACGCAACGTCAGTTAACCTCACGAGTTCTTTTTCTTTTAATGTTTTATAAAATTGATTAAAATGGCGGAGATGATAAACGTATAAACAAACAGGAGTAAAAAACAGGATAATAAATAAGCCGATTATTACGGAATACAGATAATTCCTTTTACGTATATTCTTTTTATTGGAAACAAAATTCGTAAACATAATATACTCCGGAAGGAATCTCTATGTTAAATTGTAATTTGTTAACTTTAAATTTTAATCAGATTTTCATTGAATTTGTTTTATCAGGCGGATTGATCTTATCATTAAATTTTCCCGATTCAGAAATCGCCAGTATTTATATCGTCAGTTGATTATCATTTAATTAGTGTTAACAGAAATATGCAAACAATTTTTTTATATTAAAAGTATATTTAATATAATAATTTTTAAATTAGTTTTCAAGATATTTTTTTTAGGACATTAATATTATTATTTATATT
>JAZDKB010000053.1:0-85184 GCA_043803405.1 Spirochaetota bacterium
CGCAGCAGAACGCTGCAGCAGCGGAAGAACTCTCTTCTACAGCCGAAATGCTTAGCACCAGCGCTCAGGATCTGCAGGAACTGGTTAGCTTTTTCAGGACAAAGGAAGACACAACGTACGGGAAGAACAGGAATATCGCAGCTAAAAAATCATCGGTAAAGAAAACAGCTGCAAGAGCGGATACAGAAGACAGTAAAAAGAACGAAAGCATTAAAGAGAAAATAGAAGCGATTAATTCTTGAACTTGAATATAATAACGAGATAATTCAGGTGGGAGCGGTGATTGACTCAGTGTATACTGCTCGATGTGTCCGCAGTCCTCAATATCGATGAAATCTCGCAGATTAATGCGACTAATGCTAAATTAGAAACTATGATAGTGTGATTGGAAAGGTCTTTGCGCTAAAGATGAAAAAGAGTTGGAGGCTAAAATGGATAGCTTTGCAGGGAAAACAGATAAAGCAATAAAAGCGGGTGTGACGGATAAAGAGAAAATGTATGTGATCGTTGCTATTGGCGGAGAAAATTACGGCATTGATGTTATGAACGTCAATATGATTAGCGCGTATACGGATATAAGGCAGGTGCCGAATGCAATGCCTTATATGAGAGGCGTTATAACTATAGGCGACACCATCGTTCCTGTCATTGACATGAAGGTTAAGTTTGATCTTGGAGCTTCGGACTTTACCAGAACTACTGTAATTGTCATAGTAACCATTCATGACAAAATGATAGGCTTGATTGTTGATTCCGTGCTGGATGTTGCGACTCTGTCTTTATCAAAAATCCAGGATACGCCGCATTTCAGCGCGAATATAGATGCTGACTGCATCATGGGAATAAGTGAAGTCGGCACCAGGCTGGTGATCATATTGAACACCGGTAAAATATTGACCCGCGGGGAGCTGGAAAATTTCGAACATAAGGAAACCGACTGATGTAATGGTCGGTTAAAACAATTATTCGAGTTTTTTTGTGTTTTGTAACTGCTCTTAATTAATGGAGAATAATATGATAAAATCATTTTCCGAATTAGATAATATTAAACAAACCTTTTTTATTGAAAGCAGAGAGATGCTGGATGAGATGGAAAGATGTCTACTGGCACTGGAGAAGGAACCGGGCGATCAGGAATCGATAAACGCGCTTTTCAGATCAGTGCATACAATCAAGGGCTCATCAGGTATGTTCGGGTATAGTGAAATTGAAAGATTTTCTCATGTTGTAGAAAACATTCTGGATAGGCTCCGGAAGGGAGTCCTTTTAATTGACGCTTCTTTATCCTCCGTTTTGCTCGAAGCTCACGACAGGATTCAGGAACTATTCGACATTTTTGAGTCTAACTCGGATGTGGAAATACCGGCTGAAATGCGTGAAAAATTGGATGCTTCATTAAGTCTATTGAATTCGTATTCTTCGGAACCGGTTAAGGAGAAGGCAAAGAAAGAACAGCAGACAGCCAAAAGTGAAGAATCAAACGGCGGTAAAGATTACTGGCATATTTCGCTTCGTTTTGGGAGGAATGTTTTCCGCAATGGGCTTGATCCGTATTCATTTATTAATTTTTTAAACGAGATCGGAAAAATAGTTAAGGTGCGCACTGTCGCGGATGATATCCCTTCGCGCGAAGAAATGGATCCTGAAAGCTGCTACCTGGGATTTGAGATCAGTTTTGCCGGCGATGTTCAGAAAGAAACAATTGAGGATGTATTTGAGTTTGTGAAGGAAGATTCCCAGATACGCATACTGCCTCCGAACAGCAGCATTGAGAAGTACGTAGCACTGATAAACGAGCTTCCGGAATCGTCCGTTCATTTAGGCGAAATGCTGGTGTCAGTCGGGAGCCTTACAAAAACCGAACTGGAAGCTGCACTTAATGCGCAGAAAATAAAAGCCGAAGCCGGCGACGAAGCAGGCAAAGCGCTTCTGGGCGACATCTTACTTGAAAAAAACATGATACAGAAGCCCGTACTGGATGCGGTTTTAAACAAGCAGCAGGATATTAAAAAAGCAGAAAAAAAGAATCAGAATGTGCTGCGCGTTAATGCTGAAAAAGTTGATATGCTCATTAAGCTTGTGGGAGAGCTTGTAATAAGAAGTTCTAACGTTAAACAACTTTCGGAAAAAAGTGAAGATTCCGAACTTATTGATTCTGTTTTGAGCATGACCGGGCTAATAGAGGAAATAAGGGACAATGCAATGAACATACGAATGGTCCCTATCGGGGATACATTTAAAAGATTCGAAAGAGTTGTCCGTGATTTGGGAAAGGAAAGAGGAAAGGAGATAGATCTTGTTATTACTGGCGGAGACACTGAACTCGACAAGACTCTTATTGATAAGATATCGGATCCATTGATGCACCTTGTCCGCAACTCAATCGATCACGGAATAGACATGCCCGACGAGCGGGTGCGCAACGGAAAGCCGCGCATGGGAACAATATATTTAAATGCTTATAATGAAATGGGCAGCGTTGTAATTGCTGCATCGGATGACGGGAACGGTCTTGACAAGGATAGAATATATGAAAAGGCGGTTGAAGTAGGTTTTATACAACCCGGGGAACAAATAACGGAGAACGATATTTTTCAGTTCATTTTTGAGCCCGGTTTTTCCACAGCCAGGCAGGTAACCAATATTTCCGGACGCGGTGTTGGAATGGATGTAGTAAAACGCAACATCGAATCCCTTCAGGGAACAGTGGCTCTGGAAAGCGTAAAAGGCGCAGGCACTACAGTAAAAATTCATCTGCCGCTAACGCTTGCGATAATCGACGGTTTTATGGTTCAGGTTGGAAATCAGTTTTATGTTATTCCTCAGGATATGGTTATAGAATGCATCGATGTAGCGGGTGATAAAATAATGGTAAAAGAAGGCGGCAATTTTATCAGCTTAAGAGGGGAGATTTTGCCGTTTATGAGATTGCGCGATTTTTTTAATGATCATGAAGGCAAACCTGATAAGGAAAACGTTATAGTAGTCGAGCATTCAAAAAGAATTGCCGGGCTGGTTGTGGACCGTCCGATGGGAGAGGTTCAGGCTGTAATTAAACCGCTCGGCAAAATATTCAGCCAGCAGCGGTGGATAAACGGAGCTACAATACTCGGGAACGGCGATGTGGCTCTTATCTTGGACATACCAAAATTATTGCAGAAAATTGAAAATCGCTCTTTTAATAAGACAGAAAGGACCGGGAAAAATAATGAATACTGTTTCAATAACTGAAAAAGAATTTAAGGATATAAGCGGAATACTTTACGAAAGGACCGGGATATTTTTGCCGGATCCAAAGAAATATCTTGTCGTTCACAGATTGATGAGACGGCTTAATGTTTTAAATATTAATTCTTTCAAGCAATATGTGGAATATCTGAAAAAGAATATAAGTACGGAAATGCAGTACCTTATAGATAATTTAACAACGAACGAAACTTTTTTTTTTCAGGGAAGAAAAACATTTTGAACATCTTGGAGAAATAATTAAGACTGAATTCGCGATGAACAAATCGGTGCGCATCTGGAGTGCTGCCTGTTCATCCGGCGAAGAGGTCTACAGCGCGGCCATGGTCGCTGATGATTGTCTTAACGGCAGGAACTGGGAGGTTATAGGTTCGGACATCAGCGATGTGGTTTTGAACAAAGCGCGGAAGGGAACCTACCCGATTGAAAGATCATCTCAGATCCCGGAAGATTATTTAAAGAAGTACTGTCTTAAGGGTGTGCGTGAAAATTCCGGCGAATTTGTCATTAATAAGAATCTGCGGAACAAAATTTCTTTTTTTAAAATAAACCTATACCAGAATATACCTAATATCGGATTATTCGAAATAATTTTTTTAAGGAATACCCTGATTTATTTCGACATGCAAACCAAAAGAGTCGTTATCCAGAATATTTTGCCTTTGCTGAAAAAAAGCGGTTACCTGATCGTAAGCCATACTGAGAGCCTTGTCGGGATATGCAGCGATCTTGAACTTGAGAAGGGACGTTCCAGCATGTACAAAAAGAAATAATTGAGGCTGCATGACAGACAAAATAAAAGTAATTATTGTTGATGATTCGGCATCAGTGCGCCAGGTGCTCTCCGATGTTTTAAGCTCCGATAAAAGTATAGAAGTGCTTACTGCTGCATCCGATCCGATAATTGCGATGAAGTATATGGAAAAGGAATGGCCGGATGTGATCATTTCGGATATAGCCATGCCGCGTAAAGACGGCTTGACATTTGTAAGAGAAATCATGTCGATACGGCCTACGCCGGTAATAATTTGCTCTGCTCTTACCGAGGAGAATGCCGATATCTCCCTGGAAGCAATGGCTGCGGGTGCGGTCACAGTCATCTCAAAGCCCAGGATCGGGGCCCGTGATTTTCTGCACGATTCGGCCCTGCTCCTGATCGAGTCGGTTAAGTCGGCTGCAACTGCGAATGTAAAGAACTTTAATTTAAAAAGGACGGTTAAAAAGATTGAGACTCAAAAGGCTGCTCTTTCTTCGCAGCAGCAGAAAAAAATTCCGCATGATGTCGCCGAAAAAATAATTGCTATCGGAGCATCTGCAGGCGGAACCCAGGCAATAGAAACTATACTGATGTCATTGCCGGACGATTTGCCGGGTATTGTAATTGTACAGCACATGCCGGAAAAGTTTACAGAAGCCTTTGCAAAAAGACTGAATTCTTTTTGCGTTCTTACAGTAAAAGAAGCGGAAGATAATGAAACAATTAAAAGAGGCGTTGCATTGATTGCTCCTGGCAATTTCCATCTAACTATAAAGAAAAACGTTAACAGCTATATCGCTTCAGTAAAAATCGGCCCTCTTATCAGCAGGCACAGGCCGTCAGTGGATGTTTTATTTCGCTCCGTGGCTCAGAATGCTTCCTCGAACTCACTCGGTATAATACTTACCGGGATGGGTGATGACGGGGCCATCGGTTTATCTGAAATGAAGGCCGCAGGCGCAAAAACAATTGCACAGGATAAAAAAACCTCGATTGTTTTCGGGATGCCTGCTGAAGCTATTAAAAAGGGTTGTGTGGATAAAGTAGTTCCGCTGGATGATATACATAAAGAGATAATTATTTTTTCTAAATATAAATAAACCGGTTAAAAAATTCTCATTTTGATTTTTTTGTTTTACAATAGTACGCCGTCACATTTTAATTTATAAAACTGGAATACATAACAAAATTTTCTGCGGAATCAGGCCTTCAATGTTAATTATTCGGGTATTTCAATGTTTTTGCTTTAGGCCTGAAAGGCGTCCTCAAAAATTTTGTTATGTATTCCAGTTTTTGCCACTATTATTAAGTACTGATAACGAATGTTGCAATGAAATAGTACAAACCTAAATAGTTAATCATTTTTATGCACGATAATACTGATAAAAAAAGCGTTTATATGCGCATTGCGCTTGAAGAGGCAAAGAAAGCTTTTGAAAACGGCGAAATCCCTGTTGGAGCCGTTATTATTAAAGACGGCGAGATAATCTCCAAAGCGCATAACAGGAACAGAGAGACCCGCAATCCCATTAAACATGCCGAGATAATCTGTATTGAAGAAGCTTCGCGCGTATTGAATAATGAACGCCTTACTGACTGTGAGCTTTATGTTACAAAAGAGCCTTGCGCAATGTGCTCGGGCGCAATTGTGCATGCACGGATAAAAAGCGTGTTCATAGGTGCGGAAGATGAGAAGTACGGGGCGTGCGGCTCAGTACTGAATGTATGCGGCAGCGAGAGCCTCAACCATGTCCCGGAAATCGAGTTCGGCATCCTGCGCGATGAAAGTTCTCATCTTTTAAAAAATTTTTTTAAAATCAGAAGGCTTAATGCCAAAAAATAATATTTATACAATATAGTTTTTCTCACCGATAATTATTCTATAAGGAAAAATCAAAAATATTTTTATTAATACGTTTTAAGGAATTAACTTTGCTGACCCGCATTCTTGAACATCCATATTACAGAACCCTGCGAGAGCTCGCTAACAGAATTAAAAAGAATTTTGCATTCAAACTTTTTTCCATAGGTTTTATAATCCTTTTAATATTTTCCGCCGCAATATATTATGCAGAAAAAGATTATGTTAAATATATAGTAAAAGACGGACAGAAAACAGAAGACAAAACCAGCAATATAAAAAACATAGAGGATTCATTCTGGTGGGCAATCGTTACGTCTACAACAGTCGGATATGGCGATTATTACCCGGTCTCAAGGCTGGGGCGGCTTGTCGGCATACTTATGATGTTTTTTGGTGTTGCGCTTATGGGCGTTATCACAGGTAACATTGCATCAAGCCTTGTTGAAAGACAATTAAAGGAAGGCAGAGGATTGGAGACTTTAAAACTTAAAAATCATTTTATAATTTGCGGATGGAAAAGAGAGATGGCGGAATTTCTGCGCGATATTATGGAAAAAAATAAATCCTTTCTGCCATCCGAGATAGTGCTAATTAATAAAGCGGATCAGGAACTCATTGAAAATATCAGATCCGTTGAAGCACTTAAATACATTAATTTTATTCATGGCGATTATATCGATGAAAGAGTGCTTCAGAGAGCGAATTTGAAAAGCGCAAAAAGAGTTCTCATCCTTGCGGACCGTCTGGTAGAAGGATCGGCTCAGGAAGTAGACGCGAGGACGGTAATGACCGTACTCACAGTCAAATCGATTTCCAAATCGGTATATGTCTGCGCGGAACTTATGGACTCAAAATATGTCAGATATTTGCGCTTTTCGAACTGCGACGAAATAATATTATCCAGTGAGTACAATAAACTGCTGATTGCAAATGCGTCCGCAGGCACAGGCATATCTCATGTTATAAGCGAACTTCTGAATGTTAATATCGGCTCGAATATAAATACCGTTGAATTGCCGAAAAATTTTATAGGCAAAAAATTTTTCGAGCTTCAGGAATATTACAGGAATAAAGGAAATGCCATATTGATAGGGCTTCTGGAAAATACAGGAAATTTCTTTATGAGAAAGAAAGAAGCGCTCGATGAAGCTCAGAAAACTCCCGATATTTCAAAGTTAATCGATAGTCTTAAAATGGTAAAAACTCTGCTGCCGAATCAGCCGGTAATAAATCCTGAGCCCGAATATGAAATAAAAAAGTATACGATGGCAATTGTGATAGAAAGCGGATTGAAATCAGTAAAAAAGCAGGAAGTTTAAAGGATGCCTAAATCTAAAATAGATGTTGCAGATGACGAAGTAATTAGAAAGCTTAAAGAAGTACAGTTTTTTAAAATGTACGCGGATAATAATTTAGTCATTAAAAAAATATCCGGTTTATGCACTAGAAAAAAATTCAAGGAAGGTTCTTCCATAATCAAAGAAGGCGATTTTGGTGATGAGATCTTTGTGTTTTTAAGTGGCGAGATCGAGATTGTCAAGGAAACACTGCAAGGCGAGCATTATACTTTATCTACACTGAATTCGGAAACAGGCGGGATATATGTGGGTGAATTTGCGCTTATAGACAATGACAGGCGTTCCGCGACCGTAATAGCAAAGACAGAATGCGAGTGCCTCGTTATTAAACGGGATGTGTTTCTGGAATTCGGAAATAAAAATCCTGAAATCGGATTAAATGTTACAAGAGCTCTTGCAAGACAATTAAGCTTAATGCAGAGAAAGACAAATTCGGATGTAATTACGCTGTTTTCTGCACTTGTGGAAGAGATCGGAGGGAGCGACTAATAAAAGTAAAATCACTATATCAATTAAAATAGTAGCTGAATAGATTAGCCAAAGGCAGTGAGAATACTCGCGAATGAGCATAATTTTTTCAGTTTATTTGCATTGACAAATCTAAAATTTAATAATAGAATAGATTTGCTGCAAATTTAGTAAGTCATTTTCGATATGAGGGCAATGTGTTTATAGCTGCGAATATGTAAATGATGATTCAGCAGCCAGAGTAAATGTATATCAATAAAAGGAGGGTGTTATGATTCATTTAATATCGGATAAGCTTGTTGAGTTTGTTGAAAAAAACAGCGATGTAATACTTAAAGAGTGGTTAAATCGTGTATGTAAAAATAAAGTATCAACATTTACTGATGAGAATATCGATTTTGTCCGTAATAAAGCTGAATTTATTTTGAGAAACTTAAAGGATTGGATCAGCTATGACAAATCGAAAGATGAAATAGGAGAAAGATATGCAAATGAAGGCAAAGACTTTTTTAATAAGGGCGTGCCTCTATGCGAAGTTTTCAGAACGACTGTTCTTCTTCGAAGGGTGTTGTGGCTGTTTGTTGTAAACGAAAGCGGTTTTGATTCTGCCTATGAGTTGCATCAAATGAGAGAATTAAATGATAGAGTAATTCTGTTCTTTGATAGGTCACACTATTATCTTACACGCGGTTATATGGAGGCAATGAATGATAAAATGAAGAAGTTGTGGAAACTGACAGATGACGAGACCGAGAAAGTATTTTTCCATAATTCTTTTTACAATAAATAAAAAATATATTTACAAATTAGCTGTTACGGCTAAATATATTCCGCATGAAATCATGTGGAATATATTTAGCGACAATAATAGTAATATCAATATGTCTTGTTATTCAGGACTACTCAGTTGCGGTATTGGCAGATGAGATAAAAGAAAGTAATGACATTTTATTTGAGAAAAATATAGAGTATATCGGCAGCAGCAAAGAAGAAATTGAACTGGCACAGGCTCCTGAGATTAAGAAAAAAGCTGCCGGGGATTCGGATGCCAATGCCGATGACTCAATAAAAAGCCCCGAAAAAGATAAAAAACCCACACTTAAGCCTTTAATAATAAAAGCGACAAAAAAAAGAGACCGTAAAAAACCTGAGATTCAAAGCATTTCACGTCAAACGTTGACAGCTGACGACATAAAGGATGTCCCTGGTTCCTTCGGCGATTCGGTAAGAGCGCTTACAAGCCTTCCGGGAATTATCCACGCATATAGCGGTTTTTTCGGGCCGCTTGTAATACGCGGAGCAGACCCAACTGCAAATAATTATTTTATTGATGATATTCCTATTAACGATCCGCTTCATTTCGGCGGCCTGCATTCAGTTATTAATACGAACCTTATGAAAGATATAGACGTATATTCTTCGTCTTTCCCGGCAGAGTTCGGATCAGCTACTGCAGCGGTTATTAATATAACTACTATCGATGAAGTGACCGAATTTAGCGGGTATACGGATATAAGTCTTTTAACTGCTTCGGCTCTAGTTAAGACACCTATCCTTAAAGATAAGTCGGGTAAACTGCTGCCAGGTTCACCGTTGCATTTAAGTTCAGAAGAAGAAGCGGAGAACGCAGGTTATTTTATCGCTTCAGGACGATACGGGTACATTGTGCTCGGCATAAAAGCTGCTGAGCTTTTTACCGGAGACGAGATTCCTATTTCACCTGAATACTGGGATTATCAGGTGAAAAGCAAATATAAAATAAACAGTAAAAATTCAATTACCCTGTTTCTCTTTGGGCACAAAGATTTCATGAGAGTGCTAATAAACGATGATTTGCTTGAAGAGGGTGACGATCCCCTATGGAGTGATACAAAGTTTAAATATAATATTATTTCTCACAATCAGGGATTATATTTTGACACAAAACTCTCAAAGGATTTCAAAAACAGGCTATTATATTACAGCAGCCTTCCGGACTTATACTATTATTTAGATGTTCCGGCTTCTTCAGAATTAAAGGACTTTCGATACCACGCAAAACCATGGGTATTCGGTTTAAAAGATAAAGCCAGCTATAAATGGATGGATGGCCATTCAGATTTGAGAGGCGCTGCGGAATATACATTTTATTATTTTACAGCAAAGGGCAAGACGCTACAAACGAGAGGTATTGATACAACCGGAAATATTGACAACTTGGAAGTAAAAGATATTGGTAATTTAACAATAAAAAATCATAAAATCGGAGGTTATCTGGAAAACAATTTTACATATTCAGGATTAACTGTTCTTCCGGGCCTGCGTTCGGAATATCTTGACCGATCTGAGACAGCAACATTTGATCCGCGGCTTATGAGCAGTTATAAATTTCCGACAAATACTACAATATCGGCTGCAGGCGGGCATTACAGTTATTTTGTCCAGACAAATCCTTTTATTTTTAGTTCGAACACTGATATATGTGAATTAGGCAAAAAGCTAAAGCCAGAAAAAGCATGGCATTCTGCCGTTGGTGCGGAACAGGAAATTGATCTGTTAACATTAAAGCTTGAATTTTTTAAAAATTATTTTTATGATAAACCTGTCTCATATCCTCATGAAGAACCTGATGGGAGTAAAGTTCAAGGTTTAAGTTCCGGTAAACAAAAAACTCATGGTTTTGAAATAATGTTACGGAAAGATTTAAAGGAAAATCAGAATGGTCTTTACGCATGGACAAGCTATACATATACTCGCTCAAAATTTAAATCCGGATTGCCTACAACTAAAAATTACAAAGGAGTGGAACAGGATTATATAGGTGACCCCAACGGAAACAGATACATGACATCAGACTTTGAGCAGCGTCACTGCTTTAAATTAGTAGCAGGATACAAATTCAGCAATCACACGGTCAGCGGGAAATTTCAGTATTATTCCGGATTCCCATATACGCCGATTGAGGATAATGAAACTCCTGTTAACGGTCGATATGTTCCAAAAATGGGCGAAAGAAATTCCAAAAATTTTCCGCCTTACTGGCAACTTGATACGCGCTATACCCGGAGGCTACCACATTCATGGGGAAATGTCAGCTGGTACGTTGAAATAATAAATATATTTGCAAATAAGCAATATGAATATAAATGGTACTGGGATCGGACATATTCCGAAGGAAGCAACCCCAGGGTCAGGAAACAGAAAGAAGGTCTGTCAATGCTTCCGAATTTCGGAGTAGAAGTTAAATTCTGATCGAGATAAAATTTCTGAACCGGGATTTGTATGATTAAAGGAATTACAGGATTAGTTTTTTTAAAAAACCAGTTTGGATTGAATATTAATTTATAAAGTTTAGTATTGCTGGCTAAATTTAAGGTAATATTGCAGTCAGAAAAATCATAATTCAGCCAATAAGGAGTTAATTATGTGCGGACATACAAAAATAATTTTTTATTCCATATTAATTATTATTACTATATCTTCATGTGCCACAGCGCCTGTATGCATTACTTCATCCAATACACCGCTTAACGATAAAAAGATTTCCGAGAATCTGGGCAAAGTTGAGGGCGAAAGTGATTCCTGGACAATTTCCTTGTTTTGCCTGTGGACACTAGGTAAGCCCGACATCCAGAGCGCCATTGACAATGCCCTTTCTAAAAAGAAGGGGGATGCTCTGATAAATATTAAGTGCTACGAAGACGGCTACAATTTTATATTATTCGGATTAACAAAAGTTAAAATCGAGGGCGAAGCTGTTATATTCCAGAAGCAGAGTGAAGAACCGGATGTCGAGTAATAATAATAAAAATATAATAAAAAAATATTTTTTGAGCGGGACAGCCTGGCTTCTGCTATCTTATCTTTTAATATTTTGTCCTGCATGCATCGGCATAAATACCCATGTGAAAGGGATAGAGCCAAGCGCTCATCCAATGGCAAACAGTAAATACGAAATATTGGAACCGGTTGAGTTCCGGATCAGCAGCTTTAAGTTATTCTGGGTAATTCCGGTTACGCCCGATTTAAAGATTTACGAAACAATAGATGAAACCGTGAATAATAAAGGCGGAGACAATCTCATAGAAATGCAGGTTTGGCATGAAAGACAGTACTGGATACTGGGCAGTGTAGATATACTGCATATAAAAGGGAAAGTGATACGCACTCTTGATTGAAACCGCATGCTGAGACTTATTAAAAGTCATAACCCCGGACATTAATCATTATTAAACTTACGAAGATACATCAAAGATATGCTTTTTGCGGTGCCTGCTTTTATATAGTGCTACCTTGTCATCAATTTTTTTTCTGTCTATGACTCTTATTATATAATCCGAAATATCTATATTCCTGTCGGATAAAAATTCGCGGATCGATTCATCGCTTTGATCCGATATCCCGGCCATTTTTTTTAAATCATAAAGCGAAAACGCAAAGACATAATCCTTCGGATTTGTATCCCATGATTTATTTTTTGAGTTGATATCTGAAATTAAAATTTGTATATATGAATACAGCATCCCGTTTGGGTCATCCATCCCAAAGATCGAAACCCGCTGATGAGCATACCATATCCTTCTGGCAAAACTTTCGAATATCTTCATCAGCAGTTTATCTCCGACAGTATCCACGAAAGTGTCTATCGACAGCTTTAAAATATCGCTGTCATGAAATACAATAGCGGAAGCATTTCTTACTTTCTTGTTCAATATTGACATCTCGCCGAAAATTTCGCCGTCGCGGAGTATGCATAAAATGAATTCCAGATTGTTGACCAGCTTGGATATTTTTACAGCGCCCTTTTCAATTACGTAAAAATAATCAGCCGGCTCGTTTTCAATAAAAACAACATCGCCGGTCTTTAAGCTCATATTATGAGAGTCATAGTCAGGAGGTTTGTAATCCGGATAAATTTTGTTTAACAGATTTTTTGCCTGTTCAATTGTTGTAAGATTCAGATGAGGACTGTTCTCCGCCCATTTTATATATTTATAAAAACAGTAAGCTGCCAGTTCATTTTGTTTCGAATCCGCATAGTATTTACCGTCCTCAAATAATTTTTGGGGATCTTCTGTATCCTGCTGCCCTGTATATTTCTTAACAAGATAGCTGTTAATCAATCTGAGCTGGTTAGAGTACAATGAGATAATTTTAAGACAGATGTTCTTGTTATCCCGGAAATATTTCCCAAGTAAAGCGATTGGAATGCGGATTACTTCGCATCCTGTCTCCGCAATTAATGTATATCTGGAAGGATTTCTGGTTAATCCTGATACAAGTCCGAATGTGTCACCTGCGCTGTATTTATTAAACAATTTATTATAGAATTCTACATCTGACTGAATATTTATACTTCCGGATTTTAGTATGTAGAAATATCCTTCATTATGCGAATTTTCGACTGTTATAGCCGAGCCTGCAGGAAACTGGATAGATTTAATTTCATTTTCCATATAAATGAGTTATTAGATATTTACATAAGATTGATAGAATGTTAGTAATATTTTTTTATTTATTCGGTATATTAACATATGTAGAAATTTGTGTCTATAATTATTTGCGTGAAGTAATAATCGTTCACTATTTTACAAATACCTATAATATTTTAATACTGAAAGGCGTCCTAAAAAATTATGTTATGTATTTTAATTTCAAAAATATTCTTACATCCACAATTTTAAATATTACAGTATATTATATACTGAAAGCAGTAATTAAAAGAGTGCGCCTCAAAACCTATTGTCTGGGACTATCATCCTGTTCTCTTCGGTTTCGGGACGCACTCTGATTTAGAAGGGGTAAAAACTAGGCAGTTAAAATGCGCAAAATTATAAAAACAAAATTTACTGAAAGTTATATACTTGTGTTGCGTTTCCTCCGTGCAGGCCGTCAATGGACAAAATGCTTAAATCGATTCTATGATATCCTTTAACAATATCATTCGGTATTGTTAATTCGTAAATATTTATACCGGACGCAGCCAGAATACCGTCGACAAACCACGTGTAAATTATATTCGAAGTATCCAGGGTTGATCCTGTAATTATAAAATCTTTTTTACTGCTGATTATATTTTTGTCGCTGTCAAAACTTAATTTTATATTGTCTGTCCTTGGAGTAATCTCAAGAAATGGCGACTGGGAAATTGAAACTTTAATAGATCTTTTTGTTGTAGCATCCGGAAAAATTTTTATTAATTCCGCAGCCCCGCCGAATACGATTCCATTATCAATTAATTGAACTGTTAAAAAATAATAACCCGAAGGTATTGAGGGATTATTATATGAATTCGATTCTTCGTTAAGACAAAAATCAATGGTTTCCGCTGAACCGATAGCCGGATCGAGAGTGACTTTTATAATGGCTGAATGTTTTAATGCCGGATCAAATAGACTTGTAAGTATAAAAGAACCGGTTTCATAACCAGAATTCGGGGTATGCAAATAATTAGCGGAAGCATTTCTGTTCATAATGCATTTGTTATTAATAGTATTTAATGATAACGCATTTAAAATTATACTTAAAATGATTGAATAAAATAATATTCTCATAATATAGCCTCTTAAATTTATACTTTTGTATGCCAAAAGAAGAAAATTATTTAAAAATATAAGAAAAATGTTCTGTTTTATTTATTTTTTTTATAATTAAGGGGTTGCGACTTGACGGTAAGACAAGTAAATAATATATTATAAGTATACAAAATAAACAACTTAGTATGTCAGTTTGTCAAATCGGGCATAACCCCCGAATTCTGGTCTCAAGTTGCAGCTTGAGACCAGAACCTTCTCTTTAAAAAAAAGCGTTGAAATAATCAATTTAATTCATTTTTTAACTGGCTGATCCTCAAATCTTTATAATTTATATAAATAATTTTTGATCGTCAACTAAATGAGCAATATTTTTTAATTTTATTGGAAAAAGCTTTAAAATTAATTATAATAAATGGCAGAAATATTAATTATTGACAATAATACTTGAACATTATTACTGATCACTTTAACTACTTTTGTTTAGGAGAATTATATGGTAACTAATATAAAGATAAGAAATCTTGATTTAAGAGACGGGCATCAGTCCAATTTCGCAACAAGGATGAATGATGATCAGATAGATAGAGTTCTTCCGTTACTGCTGGAAGCCGGATATTACGGGCTTGAAGTATGGGGCGGAGCCACACTTGATTCCTGTATGCGGTTTTTAAATATTGATCCATGGAAAAGGCTGGAAACAATAGCACAAAAAACAAATAAAAGAACACATTTAAGCGCACTTGCAAGGGGAATTAATTTATTCGGGTATAATCCATATCCGGATGATGTTGTATATGATTTTATAAAGTTGTCAATTGAATCCGGCATTACAATAATGCGTGTTTTTGATGCTTTAAACGATCTCTCAAACCTTAAAGTAACAGTAAAAGCAATAAAAGAATCCGGCGGCATCGCAGATTGCGCGATCTGCTACACAACAAATCCGGTAGATACAACAGTCGAAAAGTATCGGTCAGTATTTAATGTGGATTATTTTGTGAGCAAAGCAGTTGAACTTGAAAAAATGGGAGCAGATATTATCACTATAAAAGACATGGCAGGTCTCATAGATCCTGAAATGTCATTTAAATTGATTAGCGCACTTAAGAAGAAAATAAAAGTCGACATTAATCTGCATTCACACTGTACGCCCGGATACGCAGTTGCCAGCCATGTTGCAGGGATGGTTGCCGGAGTTGATATTCTTGATGTTGTATCTTATCCTTTTTCAGGAGGGCCTTCTCATCCGGCAACTGAAATAATCTGCGAATTCGCAAGAAAACTGGGAATAAATACAGGACTTAACGAGAATAAATTTCAGGAAATACGTCAAACTCTGCTTGAGATCAGAAAGGAGCTGGCACAGTTTGATGAATATAAAGAGTATGAATATAATTTTTCCGGGACATTCTCTGATGAACAGCATTCTCTGATGGAAGATGCAATAAAATATATTAAGAATAATAACTTCCAGTCTGCACTGGAAGCTGTGCATAAACTTGAATCCAGTTTAAATTTGCCCCCGCCGGATGATGCCGTAAGACTGGCACAGATACCGGGCGGTATGTACTCAAATTTGCTAAGCCAGCTAAAACAATTAAAAATATCGCATTTGCTTGATGAAGTATTAAAAGAAGTGCCCAGAGTAAGAATGGATGCGGGTTTAGTTCCTCTGGTTACGCCTACAAGTCAGATAGTCGGAGCACAGGCCGTTCAGAATGTAATGCTGCGCAGTAAAGGGAAAGAGCCTTATTCCGCCAACAGCATTCAATATATTAACCTTGTCAGAGGTGAATACGGCGAAACGCCGGTTCCCATTTCACCGGAATTCAGAAAAAAAATCACGAAATCAACAGAAGAAAGACGGTTCGATGTTTCCAAATGGAAGCACACAGATGCCCCGGAAGGACTGGTTAAAGATAAAAAAGATCAGATGCTTCTCGACTTATTCCCGGGAGTTGCTCTCGATTTCTTTAAAAAGAGAGAAAACAAATAAAACGTATTAAAAAAAATAGCGACTAATAGTTGACGATTATAAAAAAATTTTGTAAATTATTTTGGTGTGTTTATACCTCCCTTAATTTAAGAAAGAACATACTTTTTTCTTAGCCAGCCTGCCCAGGTTGGCTTTTTTGTTGACTTTTTATAATATTTATGCTATAAAATGTTAGAATTTTAGTGAATAAAAAATAATTGTTTTTTGATTTTAAAAAAATGTGTGCTAAAATATTTCACTAATATCATATATAATTTTGGAGGCATTATATGAAGATGGCTGAAATTCAGAGGAAGGCACAGAATATGGGACTGGATCCCGGGAAATTAAAAAAGGATGATTTGATTCACAGCATTCAGGTAAAAGAAGGTTACGAATCGTGTTATAAGGCTAAGCAGGATAGTTGCAGCCAGTACGACTGCTGCTGGAGAGGAGATTGTAATCCGAAGTAGTAATTGTTCAACCAGTAAATCCCGAAAGGTCAGAATTTTTATTGATTTTTTTAATAAAAAAGCGGATATTTTTTCAATTAATTATCAGAGGTTATTATTATTTCTTCTTAATAAAAATAAATTAGCCGAACATAATATATAACGTATTTATTTTACGCAATTTAAGGTAATTACTTGGATGAGGATAATACTTTGGCCTGCGCAAAAGATATAATGACTAAAGACATAATTACTTTGAAAGAGGACGCCTCCGCAAAAGACGCTATTAAACTTCTTTTGGAAAAAAGGATAAGCGGGATCCCGATTGTTTCTGATAATATGAAACTGGTCGGAGTAGTAACTGAAAAAGACCTGTTAGAGCTGAGTTTCTATGATACCACTGAAAATATATCGGTAAGCGATATTATGACAAGCAATGTTGTTTCTATGGATAAGGAAACGGATCTTCTGGAAATTTGTGAATTTTTTATGCATAATAATTACAAACGAATCCCCATTGTATCGGATAATACGCTGGTCGGCATCATAAGCAGAAAAGATATGCTTAAATATATTTTAGAGAAGTAAATTACGCTGCAGTATTTTTATATTCCAGAATTCGAATATAGCCTTCACCGTTGACCCGGTTGCCTGATTATTAATTACAAACAGCGGTTCCTTTTTATAGGACTTATAAATTTTGTCGTAATAATTTTCCATAATATCTTTTAAAAAATCGCTGTATTGGTCATTATCTATCCATTCTTTATACTGTTCAATTTTTGTTTTGCTCAGCTTATTACCTAGAAATTGAAGCTGCTCTTTTATTTTTTCTTTTGATTCGGATTTTTTTTTATTACCTGAATCCGCTGATGCAAAATAATCTTTCTCCAATCTTTCAATTCTTTTTTCAATTGGACATGTGAGGCAAATGTGTTCCTCTTTTTCAAGCCCTCTCTGGACGGCAGGCGGAAGCGTAAGCCCTCCGATTTTTTTGCTTTCGCTTTCGGATAAAAAGACTGGCAGGATGCCTTCTTCGTTTATGTAAGGGAGCACTTCCATAAAAATATTTGTTTCGAATTGCTTTTGATTGTTTTTCTTTTGATTTCTCATGGCGTACCGTATTTCGCCGAAAACAGAGGAAGCGTGGCCTGCGCATTCTTCCAGATGAAGCACGGGGAAATCAGGTTGGAATTCTTTAATGTATTCCAGGATTTCCGATTTTCCGCATCCTGTAATGCCGGACAGGCTGATTATTGGAATAGTTTTATTATATAAAAAATCGTAAACATTTTTTCTAAAACCTTTTTGGCCTCCCTGCAATCTTACAACATCAACATTATTTTTTTGCAGAATGCCTGCTGTATATTTGCTTCGCGCTCCTCCGCGCCAGCAGTAGACTATTACCTTGCGACCGTTGGTATATTTTAATATGTTATCAATATAACTCTTTTCTTTTTTCTTTGCGAAATAATATGCTAACGACAGCGCTTTTTCTTTTGATTCTTTAAAATATATTAATCCAACTTTGTGGCGTTCTGTATTATTTAAAATCGGCAGGTTAACAGAAAACGGAAGTGCATCGGCTGAATATTCCTTTTCCGATCTGACATCGATTATAATAAAATTATTTCTATTCTGCTTATATTTTTTTAGTACCTGAAGAAAGTCGGATTGACACAATTCCTTTGAATTTAAAGCAATATCCTTGAATTCAATATTTGGCAAATCGTAATCTTTTATTTCCTGCAGTATATCTCTTAGCTCATGCTCCTGATGATCTGCGTCTGTTTTGTGCATAGCTCTTTGTATTTATTATCCTTAATTATGTTATTACAATAGGTTTTAAAACGCACTTTAAATAATATAGCTGACTCTTTACAATAATAAAAAATATTTTTAGCTTGCGGAAGTTATGAATTCGTTGTATTGTATTTTTAATTAAACCTAAGGAGGCTTAATATGATACGGAGGATAAAGAAAGCGGCAGTAATTGGTTCGGGCGTTATGGGAGGCGGAATCGCGGCTCTATGCGCAAGCGCCGGCATTCCGACTCTGCTTCTGGATATTGTTCCGCCCGATCTGAACGACGAAGAAAAAAGTAAACCAGAGGCAAGGAACAGAATCGTCAGAGCAGGTTTTGAAGCTACGAAAAAAGCGGTCCCTGCAGCATATATGGATACAGCAAGAGATATTGCGCTCGTTGAAACAGGCAATCTTGAGGACGATTTTAACAGGCTTAAGGATTGTGACATCATAATTGAAGTAATAGTTGAAAATTTAAAAATAAAACAGCAGCTTTTTTCCCGTCTCGAAAAAATACGGAAGAAAAATACAATCATTGCATCGAACACATCAGGCTTGCCGTTAAAAGATATGTCGCAGGGACGTACAAAAGACTTCAAAGATAATTTTTTAATAATGCATTTTTTTAATCCTCCGCGTTATATGAAGCTTCTTGAAGTTGTAAAAGGCGAAGCAAAAAAAGAAGTCTATGATTTTGCAACGCAGTGGGCAGAGAAGATTCTGGGCAAGGGAATAGTTCTGGCTAAAGATACGCCTAATTTTATCGGCAACAGGATAGGCGTAGCTTTTATTGCACAGGCATTCCGGCTTCTGGAGTCCGAGAATATACCGGTTGCTGAAGTAGATTCAATGTTCGGGACCGTGTTCGGTTTTCCGAAAACAGGGATATTTGCGCTATGCGATCTTGTCGGCCTTGACATAGTGGGACACCTTGGGCAGAATTCTTATAACTTTCTGCAAAAAGATGAGTTTAGAAATATTTATAAATATCCGGAATTTGTAATGGATATGCTCTCCAAAAAGATGTTCGGAAATAAGACAAAGGATACGGGCGGATTTTATAAAACATCGTTTGATCCCGGCACAGGCCAAAAAATAAAAAAGGTTCTGGATATTCATTCAATGGAGCACAAAGCATTTGATTTGAATACAGCGCCCGGTTTTGTAACACAGGCAAAGAAGCTGGCTTCTTTGCCTGAAAAGCAAAGAATGATAATTGAGTCGTCCTCTTTTGCCGCAAAACTGACGGCATTCCTGCTGGTTTACAGCGCAAACAGGGTGCCGGAAATTTCGGATACAATTACCGGAATAGATAACGCAATGAAATGGGGATATGCGTGGGAGGCAGGCCCGTTTGAAATATGGGATAATATCGGAATAAAAAAATCTTTAAAAATTATTGAGGAAGCCGGCTTTAAAGTACCTTCAAAAATTACAAAGATGCTGGAAAGCGGCAACAGAACTTTTTACAGAATAAAAAACAGCAAAAAGCAGTATTACGATTTTAAGTCCGGCAGTTATAAAGATGTTGTTACTGATAAAAACTGCGTATTCCTCGCGGACATCAAGTCTTCACGAAAAAATATTATTAAGACAAGCGATTCTGCGTCTCTTGTGGATATCGGCGATGGAGTATTCAATATTGAATATCATTCCAAGATGAACGCAATAAATAAAACAATGATCGATTTTATCCGTGAAGCTGCGGATTATACGGCGGATAACGGCATTGGCATGGTAATCGGAAACCAGGCCGGCGGAGCTATGGGTGCTTTTTCTGCGGGAGGCGATCTCCTGTATATGCTGACCCTTGCGAAGCAAAAGAAATATTCCGAGATCGATGAATTTATTAAAGACGCTCATAATACAATTATGGGGATTAAATACGCTCCGTTCCCGGTTGTTGCTGCGCCGTACGGGATGACCTTGGGCGGAGGATGCGAGACATGTCTTGCTGCTCACAGGATTGTAGCTCATTGCGAACTATACATGGGGCTGGTTGAAATAGGCGCAGGGCTTATTCCAAGCGGGGCAGGAATGATTCATCTGTGGCAGAGATATGTTGAGTCGATTCCTACGGGGACAAATATTGCCGACTGGGGAGCGTATTTTGTGCCTGCTTTTCAAACTGTGGCCATGGCAAAGGTATCCAACTCAGCTGCTGAAGCCAGGAATCTGGGTTTTTTAAGGCCAACTGACAGAATTGTTTTTAATAAGGATTATCTAATTGGAGAAGCAAAGAAAGAGGTTCTGAGGATGGTTGAAGATGGATTCCGGCCTGCATTGAAAAAAAAGATAATCGTAATGGGACAGGCAGCACAGGGTATGGTCTGGGCGGAATTACAGGACATGAAAACCGGCGGATTTATTTCACCGCACATGGAATTTACAGCGAAAAAAATTGCGTATTGCATGTCCGGAGGCGAAGCGTTTCAGAGACAAACTGTTTCCGAAGATTATCTCCTGAAACTTGAACGTGAAGCTTTTGTCGAGCTCTGGGAAACTGAGAGTACTCTTAAAATGGCTGAACATATTTTAAAAACCGGTAAGCCGCTTTTAATTTGAATAAATGATCTTTAATTCAAAGACAAGGGGGGATTTATGAGAGAATCCTATATAGTTACTTCATTAAGAACACCTGTGTGCAGGAGAAAAGGCGCTTTTGCTTTTACAAGGCCGGAGGATATTCTGTGTGCCGTAATTGACGGCTTGATTGAAAGAACTCCGGGTTTGGAAAAAAAGGATGTTGAGGATATTTTGATCGGCTGCTGTTTCCCTGAAGCGGAGCAGGGATTTAATATAGCCAGAGTAACGGCTTTACTGGGGAAATTTCCGGATGAGACCAGTGGGGCAACATATAACAGATTTTGCTCCTCCAGCCTTGAAACAATTGCAATACAGTCAATGAGGATAGCATCCGGGTGGTGCGAGGTCGCAATTGCCGGAGGCATTGAATCTATGAGTATAGTGCCGATGACCGGCAACCTGCCGCGGCCTCATCCCGATCTTGCAAAGGATCGGCCTGAAGCTTTTACATCCATGGGAGTTACAGCCGAGAATGTGGCAAAACGCTACAAAATAAGCAGGGAAATGCAGGATGAATTCAGTTATCATTCGCATATCAAGGCCGCTGAAGCGCAGAAAAAAAATCTGTTTAAAGAGATAGTGCCTGTACCTTCGCATAAGTATGTTGAAGATGCGGACGGTTCTGTAAGGAGAGAAATCAGGTCGCAGGATATTGATGACGGCATACGTGCTAACACAACAATTTCCGGGCTTGCAAAGCTTCGGCCGATATTTTCAGCAAGAGGTACAGTGACAGCAGGTAATTCATCCCAAATGTCCGACGGGGCTTCGGCAACACTTCTAATGAGCGGGGATGCCGTAAAAAAATTTGGCGTTAAACCTGCAGCAATGCTGAAATATTTTGCAGTGACAGGCGTAAAACCCGATGAAATGGGCGTAGGCCCTCTATATGCAATACCAAAACTGTTAAAAATTGCAGGTATGAAAATTGATGACATTGGCCTGTTTGAGATCAATGAAGCGTTTGCTTCGCAGGCAATATATTGTCTTCGGGAACTCGGCCTTTACAATAAAGAATTATGGGAATCCGGCAGCAGTGTTAGAAAAATAAATGTTAATGGCGGCGCAATAGCTCTCGGGCACCCGATCGGTTGTACGGGAGCTAAACTCGCAGCTCAGCTGATTAATATGATGAAGGAAAAAAATGTGAAATACGGCATTGAATCAATGTGTGTAGGAGGGGGCATGGGCGCTGCTGCGCTTTTTGAACTGGTAGAGTAAGCAAATATTTTTACTACGTTGAGTAAATTACTTGCCTAAAATAATACTATGTTGCATTTTTGAAATAGAATGATAATACAGGAGTTTTATGATGGCAAAAGTCGCTTATCTTTACGATGACATTTATTTACAACATGAAACCGGGTATGGGCATCCTGAATGTCCTGAAAGATTATCTGCTATTAATTATAAAGTCAAGATGCTTCCTTTCTATAATGATATTATTAAAGTTGATAAGAAAAAAGCTGATTTTAAATATATTGAATTAATCCATGACAGGAGTTATATCGATAGAGTAAAAACTGAAATAGAATCCGGAACCAGATTCCTTGATTCAATGGACACCGTTGTAAGCTCAATGTCGTTTGAGGCGGCTATATATGCCGTAGGCGGATGCCTTAACATGTGTGATGTCATTATGCGCGGGGAAGCGGATTGCGGTTTCTGCGCTGTGCGTCCTCCAGGTCATCATGCTGAAAGAAATCATGCTGCCGGGTTCTGTATTTTTAACAACATAGCAATATCCGCGAAATATCTTCAAAAAGAATACAAAATAGAAAGAGTAGCAATAGTTGACTGGGACGTGCATCATGGAAACGGCACCCAGCATTCTTTTGAATCCGATCCGACCATATATTTTTTCAGCCTTCATCAGTATCCCTATTATCCGGGTTCCGGCGCTGCCAGCGAAAGAGGGGAAGGAAAAGGTAAGGGTTTTAATCTGAATTTCCCAATGGGGCAGGGAAGCGGAGAAAAAGAATATATGCAGGCCTTTGAAAAAAGCATAATTCCCGAGCTGGAAAAATTTAAGCCCGAAATTATTTTAATATCGGCAGGTTTTGATTCTCATGAGGCTGATCCTTTGGCTTTGATAAGCCTTACGTCGGACTCGTATTATAAATTCACAAAGATGCTGCAGGGAGTTGCTAAAAAATATTGCTCGAACAGAATGATTGCGTTCCTTGAAGGCGGATACGACCTTAATGCGTTAACAGACAGCGTAATAAGGGTAATGGAAGCTTTTAACGAAGGATAACCGGCAGAGGTTATCGGCTACTGAAAGCAGGTGCGGACGAAGCGAAATATTCTGTCCCGCTAAATATATCACCAATAAGCCCTTCATCAAGCATTGATATTAATGCTTTTGTTTTCTGTTCCATCTCTCCGGTAACATCGCTTTTTATACTCTGAAGCTGTAAATATTCATCCGCGATATTTAGTGCAGCGAGAATTGCTAACTGGGCAATATTGCCGCTTGTAACTGATTTCCCGATTTCTTTCATCTTATTGTCAATATATTCGGCTAATTTTAAAATGTATTCAGGTTCAGCTTCGCCCATTATGCTGTATTCATTGCCGTAAATATTGACTTTTACTCTGGATTCCATTATTTCCTCATAACTATCATAATGAATTATTTAAATAATACAGGATATTTTTCCAGCTATGCCGGGAATTTGACTAATAGTCAGATTTAATAATTATTTTTTCTTTTTATTCGGTTTCTCATCTTCTTCGATTATAATAAAATCATCGTCGCTTTCGGTTTTATCTCCCTCTGCTTCGGAATCGTCAATAATAACCAGTTCGTCGTCAACATCATCTATAACAATCTCGTCTTCATCGTCATCCAGCAAGACTATCTCGTCATCATCTTCTGCCGATTCGGATTTAACTACTATGTCATCATCTCCGGATGTTTCATCATCAATTATAATAATGTCGTCATCTTCTTCAGAAGCATCTTTTTCAGGTTCAAGCGCGTCTACAGATACGTCTTCCAGCTCTCCCAGGGTATCGTCGTCTTCTATCGGAGTGCCAATTGAAGATGACACAGCTGCAGGTTTTCTGGCTGGTTCTCCGGCAGGTATAGCGCCTTCCTTCACAGTTTCAAGCCTTGTGAGAAGTTCAATGATTTTCTTTTCGAGAACGTCTTCCTTCTCTCTAATTTCATCCAGCTCTTTAATTTTAGCAGCAAGTTCTTTCTGAATTTTTTCCAACTCCTGCTCTTTTTCCTCAAGGCTTAGCTTAGCGTCTTCCGCCTGCGCCTGAAGAGACTCGTTATCCGTTTCAAGCTTCGAGTTTTCGGTTCTTAAATCTCCTATCAGTTGTAAAGCTTTTACTATCCTGCTTTCCAGTTCTTCCAGTTGCTGCATTGAAATCATTATTATACCTCCGGTAAAACATTTATTAGTTAAATATTTATCTCATCTTCAATATCTGGCTCAATATCCGTTTCAGAAAATATACCCTGTAATGATATACGGAATAATTCGCCTTCAATTACAGGCTCTTAACCGTTATTTTTAAAATATAAGATTATACTTATTTTCGGCTGAAACAGGAAATAAGACTATAACAAATTATAGTCTTATTTAAATTAAAATTGCAAGCTAAAATCAAATCCGAGGACGGATTTAATATAATTTTTTTCTCTTATGGGATTTACGATGTAATAAGTTCCCAGAAATAAAGAATTTGAAAAGAAATACCTTCCCCCAATGGATATTAATATCGGGTTAATTCCTGATCCTTCAACAGGAATATTTTCGTATCCGGATTGTTTTTTATAAACCCTGTGAGAAGCATAAAATTCAATAAATGGTATGATCGGGTAAATGATATCAGTATTGACTGCTGTTGAGCACACAGCATAATCGTTTTTCAGCCTGCTGCCCGAAAGAAAAGTATCTTTTGATTTGAAATTGAGGCCGAATAATTTTGAATAGGTTTCTTTTTTAGTAAGATTAAAATAAAATCCGTTATAAAACCCCTCGTCCTCCCCCTCCCTGAATACATAAAATATATTGAGATGCAGGAATATTGATTTATATATGTCAAACTTAAACACAGGGCCTATCTTTAACTCGTTTTTACCAAACGAAACATTTCTCCATTCGCTTTCGGCGTATGCATCCGGCCCTGTCGGTAAACGGAACAGGAAAAGCAAACCTGTATGCATAAAATTAAAAAAATCTCCCAGATAAAACCATGCTTTTAAATACGAGTCGCCCAGTTTGCTTGAAGACGCGTTTATTATATTATTATGAATATAATCCACCGAATACCAGACCGTGATGCTAGAGAACGCTCCGAAACCTATGGAATAGTTTTCTTTACGGAAGTTATTATTTACTTTTATGATTTCTTCGCGCAGACCAACTGTAATTTCGCTTTCCGGGATTGTGTAGATCGTTTCAGTTAGAGGCAGGCTTGCTTTAATATCAGTGCAAAAGTAAAATAAAATAAGCGCCACAACGGCGCTTATCATTCTAATTTTGTTTATGCTGTGCATTCACCTTTCGGGAAATTGTTATGCAAACTTTTCTTTAACAGTATCGACTATTTTTTGAAAAGCTTTCTGATCCTTTACCGCAATATCTGCCAGCATTTTTCGGTTTATTTCTATATTGGATTTCTGCAAACCGTTGATCAGCTTGCTGTAGGAAATCCCGCAAATTCTGGCTGCAGCGTTTATCCGAATTATCCATAATGCACGAAAGTCTCTTTTTTTAGCACGTCTGTGGATATATGAATTTGTAAGCGCTCTTCGTCTTGCATCTTTAGCTGTTCTAAAGAGCAGGCTTCTGGCGCCGATAAAGCCTTTGGTATCCTTCAGTATTTTTTTTCTTTTTTGATTATGTGTTTTACCGCTTATGGCTCTTGGCATAGTTTTCCTCGTTATTATTAATAATTATTTGTTAGCAGCTCGCATACGGCATCATCTTTTTTAATCTGTTCGCAACTGCTGCAGGTTCAATTTCGGATTTTCTAAGATGCCGTTTGCGTTTTGTGGTTTTATTTTCGAGCAAATGGCTTTTGCATGCCTTGGCTCTCTTTACCTTGCCGGTTTTAGTTATTTTAAATCTTTTTTTTGCGCCACTGTTTGTTTTTAATTTAAGCATTATTAACCTCGTTCTTCTTCATCTTGTTCTTTCGACTTTTTCTTTTTTTTGTTGCCTCCGGGGGCTACAACCATTGCAATAGCACGTCCTTCTGTCGTTGCCTGCTGTTCAACCTGAATTAGATCTTCAAGGTCGACAAGCACTCTTTCAAGGAGACTGAATCCAAGTTCGTTATGCACAATCTCTCTTCCCTTGAACCTGATTGAGAATTTAACTTTGTCGCCTTTTTCTAAAAATGATTTTGCCTGATTGATTTTAGTGTCATAATCGTGACTCGCAATAGCAGGTCTCAGTTTAATCTCCTTTAAATGAATTACTTTCTGTTTCTTTTTATTTTCCTTGGTCTTCTTCCTCTGATCAAACACAAATCTACTGTAATCAATTAGCTTTACGACCGGAGGATTCTGGTTAGGAGATATCTCAACTAAATCGAGCGTTTTTTCGCGTGCAATCCGTAATGCATCTTCAAGGGATACAATGGTCGATTCACCATCTTCTCCGACAAGCCTGACCTTATCCGCTCTTATCTCCTCATTGGTCCTTAATCCTTTGCTTTTTCCCATTTTTGAATCAGATTTGTTTATAACGATCCTCCTAATTATAAATTTGGATTAGCTGAAAATAATAAATAGATAAAATCAACAAAATTTCTATTAATTTAACATTATTTTTTTAGAAAATAAAGAATTTTTTGCTAAATTTTATCATTAATTTCTTTTTTAATGATTTTTATAAATTCTTCTGTAGAAAAAGATGCGGATTCTTTTTCGCCTCTTTTCCTTATGGAAATTGTTCCCTGTTCGGATTCTTTTTTACCAATGACACCGATATACGGCACTTTTTTGCCGATGGCATCCCTGATCTTGTAACCGATGGTTTCTTCCCTTAAATCGGATTCTGTACGAATATCTTCAAGTAAAAGCTTCTTTTCAAGTTTTTCGGTATAATCTTTTGAGTCTTCGCCTACGTTTATAAGAATAATCTGTATGGGCGCAAGCCATGCAGGAAATTTGCCTGCATAATGCTCAATGAGTACTCCGATAAATCTTTCCATTGAGCCTAATAGCGCCCTGTGTATCATATAAGGTTGATGCTTTTTGCCGTCTTTATCAATATAAGATAATTCAAAGCGTTCGGGTAGATTAAAATCGAACTGAATCGTTGAACACTGCCATTCGCGTCCGAGCGCGTCCATTATTTTAATATCGATCTTTGGGCCGTAGAATGCGCCGCCGCCTTCGTCGAGCTCGAATTTGATGCCTGCGCGCTTAACGGATTCTTCCAGCGCGCGGGTTGCGTCTACCCATGCGGATTCATCGCCTACGGATTTCTCCTTTGGCCTTGTTGCAAGATACACCTTAAACTTCTGAAATCCGAACGAGCGCAACATGAACAGGCAGAACGCAAGAACTCTGTCGATTTCCTCCGGCATCTGGTCGGGCCTGCATATTAGATGCGCGTCATCTTGGGTAAACCCGCGAACACGCAGCAGACCGTGCAGTACTCCGCTACGTTCGTATCTGTATACTGTTCCGAGTTCTGCCCAGCGCAGGGGCAGTTCCCTGTAAGAGTAGCCCTTATTTTTATATATCATCAAATGAAATGGACAATTCATTGGTTTAATGAAATAATCCTGTCCTTCAATATCCATTGGAGAATACATGTTTTCGTTGTAAAAATCGAGATGACCGCTTGTCTCCCATAGCTGTGCTTTGCCTATATGAGGAGTGGCCACCATTTCGTAGCCGTTTTTATAATGTTCTTCGCGCCAGAAGTTCTCAATAATGTTTTTAAGGCGCGCTCCTTTCGGATGCCACAATACGAGGCCGGCTCCCGTTTCTTCGTGAATGGAAAAAAGATCGAGTTCCTTGCCCAGCTTTCTGTGATCGCGCTTCTTTGCCTCTTCGAGCATTGTGAGATGCGTTTTTAGAGCCTTCGCGTCCGGGAACGCTATCCCGTATATGCGCTGAAGCATTTTATTTTTTTCGCTGCCCCGCCAGTATGCGCCCGCAACCGACAGAAGTTTGTAAGCTTTAAGATACGAGGTTCTCGGAACATGAGGCCCTCTGCAAAGGTCTACATATTCACCCTGCCTGTATATTGTTACAGGTCCTTCGCTTAGTTCGTTTAAAATTTCTACTTTATAGATTTCATTTTTATCCCGGAACAGTTTAATTGCTTCATTCCTGGTTATTTCTTCGCGGATGATCTCAAGGTCATCTTTTTCGATCTTCTGCATTTCGGCTTCAATTTTTTCAATATCTTCGGGTGTGAATGTTCTGTCTATGTCAAAATCATAATAAAATCCATCGTCGGTTGAAGGGCCGATTGACGGTTTTGTCTGCGGGAACAGTCTTATTACAGCCTGTGCCATTAAATGCGAGGCCGAATGCCAGAAAACGTTTCTGCCTTCAGGTGTATCGAAGGTAAAAACGCTAAGCTTCGCGTCTTCGTTCATCTTATATGAAAGATCAACCAGATCGCTGTTAACTTTTGCGCATATTGCCGCTTTTTGTAATCCTTTTCCAATATTGCCGATTATTTGGTAAACAGTGTTTCCTTTTTGGGCAGATAGAATGGAAGAATCCGGCAGGGTAATATTAATTTCTGAACTCAAAACAACCACCTGATAATAAAATACATCTAAAGTCTCCAGTAGCTGGGCGATATTGGACTTGAACCAACGACCTTCTGCGTGTCGAGCAGACGCTCTAGCCAGCTGAGCTAATCGCCCTTGCAGGAAATTATTAGTTTGTTTTAGCAGCGCGGACATTGTCAACTAATTTTTTTAGGGAAAGTTGACATCAGGCTTATTCTTGATTTGTATTTGACAGTTATAAAAAACTTTTTTGTATAATAATTTATTAAAAGACATCCTAAAATCTATATTATAATGTGGCAATTATCCTAAATTATTGTTTTCTCTGCAGATATATAAAAAAATCAATAAATTCGAGTTTTATTTAAAATGTTGGATTTTGCCTTGACAAAATAGCTAACTATATTACTATATAAGTATATAATTATATAGTAATATGATATTAAAACAAATAATTCATAAAGGAATAACCTGATGGGTTATGTAATAGCTCTTGCAGGCAAAGGCGGAGTCGGTAAAACAACTATTGCTGCCCTGACTGTCAAATATCTGCTCAATAATAACAAAACTCCAATTCTGGCAGTTGACGCTGACCCGAATTCGAATTTTCCGGAATCCATTGGGATAAATGTGAATGATACCATTGGAAGCGTTCTTGCCGATTTTCTGAAGAATAAATGCGCAGTCCCGCAGGGAATATCGAAGCAGTCATTCCTTGAACTGAGGCTGCATCAGATATTAAAAGAAGGGAAAGATATCGACATGATGGCAATGGGCACGCCCGACGGCCCTGGCTGTTACTGCGCTGTTAATTCGATCCTTAAGGATTATTTTGACACTTTGGCGACTAATTATAAATACATAGTCATTGATAACGAAGCAGGAATGGAACATTTTAGCAGAAAGAATAACAGCATTATCGATCTTCTTATTGTTTGTTCAAATTATTCGCGTAAAGGCATAATAACTGCGAAAAGGCTTTCCGATCTGGTTGATTCACTCGGCCTGGATGTTAAAGCAAGGGCTCTAGTTGTAAACCAGGCACCTGAGCAAATGGATGAAACTATACTTGAAGAAATAAAAAAAACAGGTTTGCCTCTGATGGGCAATATTGTGCCGGATAACCTGATTGAGGAATTTGAACTGAACGGTAAAGCATTAACCGGTTTGCCGAATAATTCAAAAGCATATCAAAGAATAGAATTGTATTTGAAAAAATATATATAAGTATTAGATTAAGTTGTTAAAATTTTTTATTATTATAAATGCGCGATATCGAGTCAGAAAAGTTATCATTATTTACAAAAGAACTGGCAATATACATGTCCTCTTCGAATTAGAGACTGTATGAAAAGTAAGGCTGTAAAGCTCCCGGCCCCCTAAATCCCCCTAGAGGGGGACTTAAAAGCGGAAAAAGCACAAGCCTTTCAATTTAAAAAAATCATAAGTCCTCCTCTAGGGGGATGGCGGCGAAACAGCCTAGGGGGCTGCACTAGCAAAGGCATTATCTCTTTGTTTAGCGTGCGATTTTTCCTGCTGGTTGGGCGGGGTCGAAACCATCGGGAACTACTAATGCAATCATAAACCGCTATAGTAGTAATCCTGATATATATTATCAGTTGCTTATTCATTTTGCAATATACTCTAAATTTATTTCTATAAATATAATTACCGGAGGACAGAATGTCCGCAAGAATAATCAGCGGAAAGGATGTTGCTGCTGATATTAGAAAAGAACTTAAAGCTGAGGTTGAGATGCTTGTCAGCAGGCACAACATACAGCCCGGCCTTGTTACAATACTTGTGGGCGAGGACCCTGCCTCGCAAAGTTATGTTTCGGGAAAACAAAAGACTGCTAAAGAGCTCGGATTTTATTCTGTTCAGGATACGCAGCCTGCTGAAATATCCGAAGAAAAGCTTTTAAATCTTATTGATAAATATAATAAAGATCCTAAGATTCACGGCATTCTAGTCCAGCTTCCTTTGCCGAAGCACATCAACGAAAACAGGGTGCTTTATGCTATAAATCCGGATAAGGACGTGGACGGATTCCATCCTGTGAATGTCGGGAAGCTTATGATAGGCGAAGGAAGATATTTCCCTTGCACGCCTTTTGGCATTCAGCAGCTTTTAATCCGGTCGGGTGTAAAGACCGAGGGTGCTGAGGTTGTGGTGCTTGGGAGGAGCAACCTGGTAGGCAAACCGATTTCCATGATGCTTGTCCAGAAGGCGAACGGTGCAAATGCAACAGTGACAATGTGTCATACAAAGACAAGGGATATTAAGTCGCATACTTTAAAAGCAGATATTCTGATCGTTGCTGCCGGAAATCCGAAGGCAGTGACTGCCGACATGGTTAAAGAAGGCGCGGTTGTAATTGATGTCGGTGTTAACCGCATAGGCATGACATCTGAGGGTAAAGCAAAACTGACAGGCGATGTTGATTTTGAATCTGTCAAAGAAAAGGCAGGTTTAATTACTCCTGTGCCCGGCGGGGTTGGGCCAATGACGATTACAATGCTGATGTACAATACTGTTAAAGCTGCTAAATTCGCAGCAGGTCTGGAGAAGTAAAGCATTCATAATGGTGCGTGCTAAAATCTATATTTCGCTATGTTGTTTATCAAGACAATAATAATCAATTTTCTCGCCGCTAATGCTTACGTCCTGTAAGAAGCGGCGTACGGCAACTTCCTGTTGCCTGAAAATTGATTATTATTGTCTTGTATTACGATATTACAATAGGTTTTAGGACGCACTCTAAAAAAAATAACAAAGATAAAAATAAAATAAGAGGATGCGATGGCAGATAAAGAAATTGAAAAAAAGGATTTCGCAGGCAGGACGATTAAGATACTGGGCGAAACTTATGATGCAGGGTCTCCGGAATGTGTAGGCTGCGGAGAAGACCTTGGCTGGAGATCGCATTTTAAAACAAGAGAAGAGAAATTGAAATATTTAAAGAGTGCGGAAAGATACTGGTACAGCAGGGACTGGTTCGGCAGCGAGAAGCAAAGATAAAATGACTTTAAGGTTTTTGTAGAGTTATATTTTTTTTATTAGACTTGTTGCAAATCTAAAGTGTCATTTCGACCGAAGGGAGAAATCTATTAACAAAATGAAAGATTTCTCCCTTCGGTCGAAATGACACTTTTACAACAAGACTATTCATTAAGCTCTGTGCCTCAGTGTCTCTGTGGCAAATTTTTTTTTAGGAATATTATCATTCAATGATATGGAGGACATGCAATGGGATTTGACATACCAAAGATAGATTACACAGGAAAAATAAAAGAAATCGTTTTAGGTTCAGGAGATACGGCAGTAACCGTTGGCGGCGACTCATGTTATCCGTTTTATTTATTTGAAGGAAATATGCCGCATAAACCCAGGATCGCGATGGAAGTTTACGATTCGGAACCGACAGACTGGGCTGAGGCAGCGATAGAACCATTTAAAGACGTAATCAATAATCCTGCTGCATGGGCAAAGAAGAATGTTGAAACTTACGGAGCAGAACTTATTGCTCTTCAGCTAAGGAGCATTGATCCCAACGGTATGAACAGGGCTACGGATGAAGCTGTTAAGGTCGCAAAGAGTGTGATAGATGCAGTTAATGTGCCTGTTATTGTATGGGGAGTATCGAATCCCGAGCGGGATACTGAAGTGTTAAAGGCAATTGCGGAACAATGCGCCGGAAAGAATTTGATCATTGGGCCTGTTGAAGAAAAGGACTACAAACAGATTGGCGCTGCTGGCATGGCTTACAAGCATGTTATAATCGCGACAAGTCCTATTGACGTTAATCTTGCCAAGCAGCTGAGTATTCTGCTTGGCAACCTTGGGGTTCCTGAGAAGCAGATGATAATTGATCCGACTACGGGCGCTCTGGGCTATGGTCTGGAATATACGTATTCGGTCATGGAGAGAATAAGAATGGCTGCTCTTACGCAGGAGGACGACAAACTTCAGTATCCGATCATCTGCAATGTGGGTTACGAGACGTGGAAAACAAAGGAAGCGAAGATGGACGAGTCCGAGGCGCCTTTGCTGGGAGACGCTAAGAAGCGCGGTGTGCTTATTGAATGCGTGACTGCAATGAGCTTCCTTTTAGCCGGTGCTAATATTGTAATCCTGCGACATCCGGATTCCGTTAAGCTGATAAATTCAATGATAGCTAAGATGACTGCCGAGGTTTGATATTATTATGCCACAGACTCACAGAGACGCAGAGAAGTAAAATAGGTCTTATTTTAATTTTAAAATATTTACAAGTCATCTCGAAATTAACTTTAATATTTTTTAAATTGTAATGTATTACAATTTAAAGTCAGCTATTTATGTAAAATCATATTTTTGGGACGAGCTTTACTTATGTTTTTTTTATCTCTGTGTCTCCGTGACTCTGTGGCAGATTCAGTAATAGCTTTTTAATAGTATATTCTAAGTTATTTCACTAAGTTATATAGTTTAAACATGATTTAAATCTGAATAAATTCAGGAAAACAATATGCCGGAAAACAAACCTATTAGTATAGATAAAGCCTCCCTTGAACTTTATGAGAAGGCAAAGAAAGACGGTGTCAACACTGTATTTGACAGGGCTGCGGACATGAAGCCGTGCCCGATCGGTGCTGAAGGGAGTTGCTGCAAAACCTGTTCAATGGGGCCGTGCAGGGTACCGCTTCCGGGAAAAGAAACTCCGGGGATGAAGGAGCAGAAAGTCGGGCTTTGCGGCGCAACTGCTGCAACTATTGCTGCGAGGAATTTTGTGAGAATGATAGCAGGCGGGTGCGCCGCACACTCGGATCACGGGCGCGGTGTGGCTGAGACATTCCTGCTTGCTGCGAAAGGCAAAATCCCAAACTACGGCGTAAAAGATGTGCAGAAGCTTTATCAGCTTGCCCTGGATTTCGGGATTAAGATTGAGGGACGGGAAGATAAGGATATAGCTATTGAGCTCGGGGAAAAGGCGGTTGCCGAATTCGGCAGGCAGAGTGGACATTCGGCTCTTATCGAAAGAGCCCCGGAAAAAAGAAAGGAGATATGGCTAAAGGAAGGAGTGATGCCGAGAGGCGTTGACAGGGAAATAGTAGAGATAATGCACAGGACTGCAATGGGTGTTGACCAGGATTACAAGTCGCTCTTTAAGCAGGGAACAAGGGCGGCTCTTGCTGACGGCTGGGGCGGCTCTATGCTGGCAACGGATCTTCAGGATATTTTGTTCGGTGTGCCTGTGCCGGTTATTAGCGAAGCGAACCTGGGCGTTCTTAAAAAGGACGAGGTTAACATAATTGTTCACGGCCATGAGCCGCTTTTGTCGGAAATGGTTGTGCTTGCTTCGCGCGATCCTGAACTGATCGCGCTTGCGAAATCAGAGGGCGCTAACGGGATCAATCTTTCCGGCATGTGCTGCACTGCGAACGAGGTGCTCATGAGGCACGGGATTCCTATCTCCGGCAATTTCCTTCAGCAGGAACTCGCTATCGTTACAGGTGCAGTTGAGGCTATGGTTGTTGATGTGCAGTGCATCATGCAGTCGCTTGTGAGCGTTGCTTCATGTTATCATACAAAAATAATTACAACGAATCCTAAAGCACACATTACGGGCGCAGCAAGGATCGAGTTTGACGAACACGACGCGCTGAATTCCGCGAAAAAAATTGTGAGGACTGCGATAGAGAATTTTAAAAACAGGAAAGGCGAGGTTGTAATCCCTGTGCATAAAAGCAAAATGATTGCCGGGTTCAGCCATGAGACTATCAATTACCTGCTTGGCGGTTCGTTCAGGGCATCGTACAGGCCTTTGAATGACAATATTATTAATGGCAGGATACGCGGGATCGCGGGCGTTGTGGGCTGCAACAATGCGAGGACTACACACGACAGCCACCATCTTATCCTGATAAAAGAGCTTATTAAAAACGATGTTATTGTTCTTTCAACAGGATGCAGCGCGATTGCTGCTGCTACTGCGGGGCTGCTGACGCCCGAGGCTGCTTATGAATTTGCGGGCCCCGGCCTGCGGGAGGTTTGCGAGACCGTGGGCATTCCTCCGGTCCTTCACATGGGCTCGTGCGTGGACAACAGCAGGATACTCATGGCTGCAACAGCTGTCGTAAAGGACGGCGGCCTTGGGCAGGATATAAGCGATCTGCCTGCTGCGGGCGCTGCGCCTGAATGGATGAGCGAAAAGGCGATCGCGATAGGCCAGTATTTTGTCGCGTCCGGTGTTTACACTTTGTTCAGCGGATCGGACTCGTTTCCTGTGCTGGGGAGCAGGGAAGTGACGAAGCATCTCTTTGAGGAGATGGAACAGATATACGGCGGGAAATGGGATTTCGTTAATGACCCGATGGAGATGGCAAAGAAGATGATTGCTCATATAGATAAGAAACGCAAAGCGCTCGGTATAGACAAGGCAAGAGAAAGAGTACTTTTTGATATGGAAGCAAGAAGGGAGCTGGTGTGAGAGATAAGCTCTCTAACCCTAAAGGGGCATGGCTGTCTAATGCTGATTATTTTTGTTGTAAATCGGATATGCTCCCAGCCCCCTAACCCCCTAAAGGGGGCAACGGCTTGGAAATTATTTCGGCGAATGTTACGTTTTTTTACAAGAATATGCCCCCTTTAGGGGGTTAGGGGGCCGAAGAAGCAAAGGCAATCATATAGTAAAATATTTCTAAACTAGGGGAAGCAATCCCCCAGTTAGGGGAAACAATCCCCCTGATGGGGAAAAGAACTTCCCTCCAGGGAAATTAAATATCCCAACTGGGGAATGGAATCTCCCTCGAGGGAAATAGAATTTCCCAGATGGGAAAGAAGATATCCCTTGTGGGAGGAATAATATCCCTGATGGGGGAAATAGTTTCCCTTTAGTACATTTAAGTATAACGATTATGTAATAATTTTCAGGAGGCAACGAGGTGTCCAAGATTATAGCTTCTGCGGGCATTAGAGGCGCTTACAGGATTGTCGAAAGGGCAGAAACAAAACTGAAAGAGTCGATCGATAAATGGGGTCCGAACAGGGAAGTCGCGTTCCCCAATACCGGATATTATCTTCCCATTATTTACGGAATACTCGGACATAGAGTAGAAAAACTGAAAGATATGGAATATGTTATTTCCGTGTGCCGGAATCTGCTGCCTCCGCCCGTAAGGGAGAAGCATCATCTTCCATACCTTGGCCCTGCTCTTGATGCCGGCATGGCTACTTTTTTTGCAGAAGAAATAATTGAAGCAATAAAATATATTGAGAACCCGAACGTGTATGTAAAGGGCGAGGATATCACTGACAGCAACATCTGGCTGGGAGCCGCGGACGATGTTATTTTAAGAAAGCGCGGTGTGGAATTCGTTGACGGCACAGCTCCCGGGTTCGCCGCGATCCTGGGCGCGCCCGAGGACCCGAAGGTCGCTGCAAAGATCGCGCTCGAGCTTCAGGAGAAGAATCTGTACGTGTTCATGTGCGCTCATACCGACGGGCGCAGCATGCCGGAGCAGCTTATAAGCGAAGGGGTGCAGGTAGGGTGGGGCACAAGACTTGTGCCCTTTGGCCCGGAGTCGTCCGCAGCAGTATTCGCGATCGGGTTCGCGACCAGGGCTGCAATGTCGTTCGGGGGCATTGAGCCCGGCGATTACCGCAAAATTCTCATCTATAACAAAGACCGCATCTTCGCGTTCGCAATGACCCTCGGTTACGTAAGCGACGACTGGTACGCGAACGGGCTGGGGTGCGTGAACTACGGCTTCCCGATCATAGCAGATACCCCGATTCCGGAAATTCTGCCTACCGGGATCTGCACCTACGAGCATGTGGTATCGAACATTCCGCACGGGAATATTGTTGCAAAGGCGATCGAGGTAAGGGGGCTCAAGGTAAATGTCACAAAGGTGCCTGTTCCTGTCGCGTACGGGCCTGCGTTCGAAGGGGAAAGGGTAAGGGGGGATGATATTTTTCTGGAAGCCGGCGGCGGCCGCACACATGCAGTTGAGCTTGTGGTATCCGCAGACATGAATGCAATTACGGACGGAAAAATAGAAGTAGTAGGGCCGGATGTGAAAGATGTTGCTCCGGGAGCGACTCTCCCGCTCGCTGTATACATCCAGGTTGCAGGCAGGGAGATGCAGGAGGATTTTGAGCCTATACTCGAAAGGCAGATCCATCATCTTATTAATTACGCGCAGGGTATAATGCATATCGGCCAGAGGGACATTGCGTGGCTAAGGGTGTCCAGGCAGGCTGTAGACAAAGGATTTAAGCTCTCCAATATAGGCGATATCATGCATGCCAAATTCCACCAGGAATTCGGCAGCATACTGGATAAGGTACAGGTAACCATATATACCGAAGAAAAAAAAGTAAGCGAGATACTTGAGCAGGCGAGGGCTGTGTACAAACAGCGCGATGACAGGATAGCCGGCATGACAGACGAGGACACGAATCCGTTTTATTCATGCACTCTTTGCCAGTCGTTCGCTCCGAATCATGTGTGCATCGTAACACCTGAGAGGACCGGCCTTTGCGGTGCTTATAACTGGCTGGACTGCAAGGCATCGAATGAGATGAACCCGACAGGCCCGAATCAGCCTGTGCCCAAAGACAAAGTGATTGACGCAAAATACGGGCAGTGGAAAGGCGTGGATGATTTTGTTGCAAAGGCATCAAGGGGAAATGTGCTGACAGTGGACGCGTACAGTATAATGAGGAACCCCATGACATCATGCGGGTGCTTTGAATGCATTGCGGCAATTCTTCCGCTGTGCAACGGCATAATGATAGTTGACAGGGATACATCCGTGATGACGCCCAGCGGAATGAAATTTACAACGCTTGCAGGCATGGTGGGCGGCGGCAATGTGACCCCGGGATTCCTGGGACACAGCAAGTATTACATTACCAGCAAAAAATTTATTCTGGCAGAAGGCGGTATTAAAAGGATTGTGTGGATGCCGAAGTCGCTTAAGGAAGAGATAAAGGAACGCTTTAATGAAATGGCTTCCAGAACCGGATGCCCCGATCTTCTGGACAGGATCGCAGATGAGACTGTCGGCGTTGCTGAAGAAGAAGTACTGACTTATCTTACAGAGAAACAGCATCCGGCGCTTACAATGGATCCGATGTTTTAAGGTGTGAAATTATAGTTTCTAGCTGGGTATTTAAGCAGCCGATTTTTTAAGAATGATTATTTTTACTTCTTCAGCCCCCTAACCCCCAAAGGGGGCATAATTGGGAAGGTCTGGATAGTAAGTCATTATTACCAGATGAAAGGAATGTTGCAAAACAATGAACAAAGGAGTAAAAACGCCTGATTATATAATACAGTTGGCCAGAGATATGAGAAATAATATGACCATTGCTGAAAAGAAGTTATGGTCGGCTATAAATAAGAAACAGATTGATGGCTTTAAATTTAGAAATCAGCATCCTGTAAATCGTTATATACTTGATTTTTATTGCGATAATAAACAACTCGCTATTGAGGTTGATGGGGATGTTCATATTAAAAAGCAGGAAGATGATAAATATAGAGACGAATTTTTAAATAGTCTGAGCATCAGAGTTTTACGTTTTAGCAATAATGATATTATGACTGATTTAGATACTGTTATAAATAAGATTAAAAAGGAATTATCTGCTTAATAGAAAATATTATCTAATAATAGCAGGATTTCTATTGAATAATGTTTTTCAGAATGTGCCCCCTTTGGGGGTTAGGGGGCCGAAAGGGCAATTGCGATGTTATGCAAGTATGTTTTTCCAAAAGCAAATAATAATAACAGATATTTAGCATGAGGCAGCCCTTGGGTGCAGGGTGGGAAGAAATATTAATAACGAAAATTCGAATTACTAAATTATACTTCAGGAGATTACATAATGGCGCTATCCGGAATTGAGATTTATAAAATGCTTCCGCAGACTAACTGCAAAGACTGCGGCGTACCGACATGTCTTGCGTTTGCCATGAAGCTTGCTGCAGGCCAGGCAGAGCTCGATAAATGTCCTCATGTGTCAGCCGAATCCAGAGAAAAGCTTTCGAGTGCGTCAGCGCCCCCGGTTATTCCTGTGACAATAGGAGCAGGCGCGGATATTTTTAAAACAGGCGGCGAGACTGTGCTCTTTAGGCACGACAAGACATTCGTTAATCCTACAGGCATTGCTGTTTTAGTATCAGATAAAATGAGCGATGCTGATGTTGACAGAAGGCTGAAGAATTTCAGAGAGCTGCAGTATGAGCGCGTGGGACTTCATCTGAAGGCCGATCTTATAGCAATAAAATCCGAAAGCGGCGATGCGTCCGTTTTTGAAAAACTTATCGGTAAAGTAAAAGCTTCCGTGAATGCCGGGCTGATACTGATGAGCGATAAGACCGATGTTCTGAGCGCGGGCGTTAAGGCATGTGCAGAAAGAAAACCGCTTCTGTACGCAGCGACAAAAGAAAACGCAGAGGCGGTCGGCAACCTGGCAAAGGAAAACAAATGCGCTGTTGCCGTAAAAGGCAGCAGCATTGATGAAGTAATTGAGCTGACCACTAAACTTACAGGCATGGGCATTAAGGAAATCGTGATCGATTCCGGATCGCGTACATTAAGAAAAGCGTTCGAAGAACAGATCATTATAAGGCGCGCTGCAATAAAGAAAGCCTTTCGGTCGCTTGGTTTCCCGACAATCACTTTCCCGTGCGAGATGACAAATGATCCTATGGAAGAAACGTTGATTGCCTCGACCTTTATTGCCAAGTACAGCGGCATTGTTGTGCTGTCCGGTCTTGAGGGGCACAGCCTGTTCCCGCTTCTGGTGCAGAGAATGAATATATTTACTGATCCCCAGCGGCCAATGGCAACCGAACAGGGCATATATCCGTTTAACAATCCGGACGAAAATTCGCCTCTGCTCATTACTTCGAATTTTTCGTTAACATATTTTATAGTGTCAGGCGAAATTGAAGGGAGCAGGGTGCCTTCATGGCTTTTGATTCTGGATACTGACGGATTATCCGTGCTAACAGCATGGGCAGCAGGCAAATTCGTTCCGGATATAATTGGCGCGTTCGTTAAAAAAAGCGGAATAACGGATAAGATAAAACACAGGTCGCTTGTTATACCCGGTTTTGTCGCATCAATAAGCGGCGAACTGGAAGAGGAGCTTTCCGGCTGGAAGATCACGATAGGCCCAAGAGAGGCGCAGCATATTCCGAAATTCCTTAAAGAATACAGAGCCGGATAATGTATGTAAATTTACTAGTATCCGGACTGGATAAATTCAAATTGATTTTGCCACAGAGGCACGGAGTCACAGAGAAGACAAATTAATTATTTTTATAATAAAAACAAAGAAAAAACTCAGTTTCTCAGTGCCTCCGTGGTAAAATTTTTTCTGGATTGTCTTTAAGCAGCATAAATCAAAAGGAATAGAATAATGTCATTCATCAGAATAGGCGAGAATTTGAATGTTATGTCAAATGTACTCGGACCGGCAATGAAAGACAAAAATGCCAAACCTATTCAGGAAATGGCAGTGAGAGAAACTGAGGCCGGTGTAGATTATATCGATGTGAATATTGGCCCTGCAAGGAAGGGCGGTCCGGAGATGATGGAATGGCTCGTAAAAATAATACAGGAAGTGACGGATGTCCCATTGTCGCTGGATACGACAAACATGGAGGCCACCGAAGCAGGCCTTAGAACAGCAAAAAATCCGCCATTAATTAATTCAATTTCACTTCAGTCCACAAGAATAGACGCTGGTTTAAAACTGGCAAAAAAATACGATGCCGATTTCATTGCACTTTTATGGAGCGACGACGGGATGCCGAGGGATGCAAATGAGCGCGCCATGCTAGCTGTAGACTTCATTCAGAAAGTGACGGATGCGGAAGTATCTACAGAGAAAATGTGGATCGATCCTATTCTTTCTCCCGTATCTGTGGATATTAATCAGCTGAAGGCTTGCGTGGAATTTGTGCGCATGCTCCAGGATATTGCTCCCGGTATAAAATCAACCTGCGGTTTATCGAATATATCGAATGGAGTCCCGGGCGAGCTAAGAACTTATCTTAATATTCCATACTCGATCATGCTTATGAAAAGCGGGCTTACTTCTGCCATTGTGGATGCGTTTGATGATAAACTGACTGACGTTGTGAATGGCAGAAATACTGCATTGATCGATCTCATAGAAAAAGTTGCAGGAGGCGTAAAGGTCAGCACAGGCGGTTTATCAGCAGAGGAAATTAAATATATTAAAAGCGCAAAGGTTCTCACAGGCGAGACGCTGTTTTCCAATTCATGGCTGGAAATATAAAACAAAATAATTACGAGACAGCATATAACGAAGCTGCTGGCAATCTGCTGCATAAAGATTTAACTGATGTGGCAGCTAAGAGCGGAGCCAGCCTGTCTAACCAGTCCGGATCAACATGCCTGGAAGTCCTGTTTTTTAATGATATAATAATTATAACGCACCCGCAGGTTACATTAAAATATAAATCCAAAAATTCAGAAGTCAGCATGTGGGCAAGGATATTGCTGTTGCATTATTTAACCCAGGCAAAAGGAACCCCTACTACAGGCGAGCAAATCACTTTTAAACAGGTTCCCGGCGGCCTCGGTTATTATCCTGCCTTTAAGAGAAGAACAATAAATCCTTTGTTAAAAATTTTCGGAAATAATTTACAGGGGTTTGCCGCTGCTGCAGAAAGACTTGGCGGTATAAGATCGGATATCAGTAAATATTCTTTTCTTTTTAAGATATTTCCAAGGGTGTCTGTTCTGTTTACTTTATGGGAAGGCGACGAGGAGTTCCCGGCAGACGGCAATATTGTTTTTGATTCGTCAATTACAGACTATCTGACTTCAGAAGATATTGCAGTCATGTGCAATATGAGTGCTTTAATGATTGTAAAAGAAGGACGTTAAAAAAATATAGAGAGTAATGAAATGAAAATCGCGATCTCAGGAAAAGGCGGCGTAGGTAAAACAACACTGGCAGGCCTTTTGAGTTATTATCTCGCAGGAAAAGGCAATCGTGTTATTGCAGTGGACGCGGACCCTGACGCGAACCTTGCTTCCGCGCTCGGCATAGACAGCAGTAATATTGTCCCCATTGCGGAAATGGAATCGCTCATTGAAGAGCGTACGGGAGCGAAACCAGGCTCATCCGGCGCGCTCTTTAAGATCAATCCTAAGGTCGATGATCTGCCTGAGAAGCTGTGGGTAGAGAAAGACAATATACGCCTTATGGTGATGGGGACTGTAAAAAAGGGCGGGGGCGGATGTATTTGTCCTGAGAGCACATTGCTTAAAAATCTTATTTCTCATCTTGTCCTGTTCAGAAACGAAGTTGTTATTCTGGACATGGAAGCTGGGATAGAGCATTTAGGCAGAGCTGTCGCTTCGTCAGTAGATATTCTTATTGTTGTTGTAGAACCCGGCAAAAGAAGCATTGAAACAGCAAAGCATATAAAAACTTTAGCCAATGATATAGGGATAACAAGACTGGCAGTAGTGGGAAATAAAATACGGAAAAAAAGCGACGAGGATTTCATATCGGGGAGTTTAAAGGAATTGAAAATACTGGGATATCTTCCCTATGACGAAGCTTTGATTGAATCTGACATGAAAGGATTCCAGGCTCCATCTAAATACTCGACCCAAATAAACGATATTTTACAAAAAATTGCTGCTGAGTCCTAGAATCTTCTGAGCAGAAATTCTATTTCTTTTTTATCCCTGGCATTCTTACCGGAATTGATGAGGGATTTTTTCAGCTTTTCGAGTAATTCTTTTTTTTCTGATAATGTCTTTTCGCTGTTGTGCTGATTTTTTTTCCCATTTGTGGTTTTTGGGTCCGAAGCCATATCAGCTTTTCTTTTTATTACTTTCTTTTGCAAGTAATTCGGCACTTGGGATAAAATTTGCGCCGTATTTCTTTTTATAATATTCCATGCGTTCCTGTACAGTTCCTTTCCTGTCCGCTTTTATTTTAACAGAAAGTTTGTTCTTTTTAGAACTCCTGAGATTTATAAATGCCAGCGCCTTTTGAAAGATGTTCATTCTTTTCTTAGCCGGAGATGGAACAGTATTTTGCTGTTCTACTGAAATATTCCTTTGCCTTTTTTGGGAAATATTTCTGGCAACTGTCCTGGAAGATACTTCGGCGCGTTCGTTAGCGTATACCTTCTCTTTTGCTTTCAGCTTATTGCGGACTCCGGGCTCTTTCAGTGTGAGCGATTTTTTAGCGTGCGCAGGCCTGCTTGCTTTGTGAGGCTGGTTACGCCTTTCCGAATCTTCCCTGCCAGGTTTTTCAAGGTAGAAGTGCATGCCTGCGCTTTTATCTTTAACAAACATATCTTCGTCAGCCTGGACCACCGGTATTTTAAACTTGGTAAAAGCTTCGATCGCTTCCAGCCCGTACACATATTTCTCGCACGCAAGCGAAATTGCTTTACCCGATTTACCCGCACGCGCCGTTCTGCCTATCCTGTGAACGTAATTTTCACAGTCTTCGGGCAGATCGTAATTGATTACTAAATCGAGGTCGTCAATATGAAGGCCGCGCGCCGCAACTTCTGTAGCAACCAGATATTTAATATTGCCCGATTTTACTTTTTCTATTATTCTAAGTCTTTTGCTCTGAGGAAGATCGCCCATTATGTACTGGCATTTTATTCCGTTGAATTCCAGCCTTCTGCAGACTTCGTGGGCTGTTCTCTTCATATTGGTAAATATGAGCGCGTTCTTGGGCTGCTCCTTTTTAAAAATGCCGAGTAACAGCTTTATTTTTTCATCCTTGCCTACGTGATACAGTTCCTGTTGAATTTTATCTACTACAATCGTATCCGGAGTTATCTGTACTTCAGCAGGATCATTCATGTATTTCCATGCCAGGTCTCTGACACGCGAATTCAGAGTGGCGCTAAAGAGCATCGTTATCCGGTCAGGGCCTTTCGGCATATTGACCATCATCCTTTGCAGATCCGGAAGGAAACCCATATCAAACAGGCGGTCCGCTTCATCTATTATAAGAATCCCTATATCCTGAAAATGCAGTTTACCCTGCTCGCTGAAATCGATAAGCCTTCCAGGCGTGCCGATAATTACATCTACGCCGTCGGAAAGCATCTTTTCCTGCTCTGTATATCCTACTCCGCCGTAAAAACAGCCGATTGAAAACTTTAAATATTTGCCTATTAATTTTGCTTCTTCTTCAATTTGAACTGCAAGTTCCCTGGTGGGAGCAACAATAAGTGTTTTTTTATGTTTTAATGAATCATCTTCCAGAAATAACTGAAAGATCGAGACAAGAAAAGCACAGGTTTTGCCTGTCCCTGTCTGGGATTGAACGCATACATCTTTTTTCTTAAGGGTTTGCGCGAACGTTGCTTCCTGCACAGGCGTGCATTCGATATATCCGGCAGAATTAATGCCTTTGAGAAGATCCTTATTTAAATTAAGCTCGGTAAAGTCCATTATTACATTTAAACAGATTACAACAATCTTTATATATTATGGTGCGTCAGCAATATTATTAAATCTTAATAACTATATGCCAAAATTTAAGGAAAGTCCATTAAAATACTTAAGTCAAGAATAAAAAACCGGATTTATAAAATATTAACCTGTTTTTTTAGTATTTAATCCAGCGAGTGATTAAAATTGACTGAAACCGATGTATCTTCCCTGCTGAATCCATAATAGAAATGCACAATAGTATTTTTATTCCAGGCGATCACCAGGCCTCCGCCGTAACCCAGTTTATAGTCATTTATACGCGGATCGGTAAACGGATCTCCTGCTTTGTCGTAAACATTACCTGTATCTGCAAATCCGACTGCCTTAATGTTGAATTGCTGTCCGGATAATGAGAACTTACAAAAACTATAGCGGATTTCGATGTTGCCCATGGTCATTGTGGGCCCTAAAAAACGATCCTGCTGGTACCCGCGCAGGGTTCTGAATCCTCCCAAACCGTTAAACCTGTTATAGAAAAAGCTGAACGAATTCATTTCATAAAACGGAACATCGCCATTAGCGTCAGTATATGCTATTCTGCCTGTCACAACAAATGATCTGAATAAAGTTACATACATTCTTGCCCCGGCAGTCGATCTGTTGAAATTATAAGCGGAACCGGTGGTTTTACTGTTTAAGTCGAATACATAATCTATATAAGCGCCTCTATTCGGATCAGGTTCAAAATCGCGTGTATCCCAGGCAATCCCTGCGCGCGCAAAGTTAGTCCAGCCTCCGCTATAGCCCTCCGGGCGTACAGTGCTAAGCAAAGTAGGCATAGTTTGCGTGTAAGAGTCATTGTCAAAAATCCCCAGCCTGAATTTCCTGCCGTCCCACGGATCAATGTCGGCATACCGGAAACGGACGCCAAAAAGCAGTTTTATATCCTGCAAAATATCTCTGTAAAAGTCTGCGCTGTATTCAGGTGCTGTAATCGTGTACTTATTATATTTGTAATTTGAATAATTATTCGTTTTCAAAAAGCGGCTTTCATAATCGCGGTAAGTGGAATATTTATTGCCGTTAGAGTCTGTAAGCTTTTGACTTGCTGCATAAGCGCCGGTTCCGTAAAAGTTCGCATTAAGTCTTTCTTCGTAAATAAACGATGTTTTTAACCGGAAACCGGTATTGAAAATATTAAAAGAATTAAGATTTAATTCATGATATTGATAGCCTTTTGTAGTGCTGAAGTACTGACAGTATATTTGAGTATTATAAGGGATATTGACAAAGTCCGGATCCGATCTGCTGCCGTTATTGTAAAAATAAAAACGCAGTCCGTATCCGACTCCGTCGTCGCTGGAGAAGTTTACGAGCGGAATCCCTGTAATGTAATTGCCTTCCCGTTTTTCCGCAATGTCTTCATCGTTCAGCCTGGCAAGTAAAAATGAATTATAAGCAAGTATAAATATTATACGGATTATTAGGAAAGAAAATTTTGTAATATATTTCATTTATAGCACAATTTTTAATCTGCTGAAAAAAGCTCAAAGCAAAATTCACACTAAGTCGGCCGCTGAAATGTGTTATGGATTTAATTTATTGTTTTATTATTATAAATTAATCTATATTGAATTAAAAATTTTCCTGTTCGCAGTATATACGATCTTGTTTCCTCAAAAGGAATAAATTCTATAAGATAATCATCATCGGCATTAAAATCCCTGAGCCATTTTTTTACATTGCCTGCCCCGGCATTGTACCCGGCCATCATTGCTTCAAAGTCCGCCTTAAAGAACTTGCTGAGCCATGCAAGATAGTTGACTCCGAATTTTATTGAAGTGGACGGCTCCTTTAAGTCGAATTCTTTTATCTTAAATCCTTTTGCGATATCTTTTGCTGTCGCAGGCATAAGCTGCATAAGCCCGACAGCTCCGGCAGACGACACAGCTTTGTGATTGAATGTCGATTCAGTCTTCATTACGGCATATACCATCTCTGCCGGTATTTTACCCTCCGTTTCACCGCAAAGCTTTTCAACATCATCTTTAAATGCAGCCGGAAAAAGTTTTGCGATTGTACCGGCTGATAGTACAGATATGTTTTCTTTTAATTTATGATATTTTAAAAGCTTCAATACTGATACGGCTGCGTAATTATAGTTGTTATACTTGCCTCCCATCTGTGCGAGTACCCTGTACTTGTCCATACGAAATTCGGATTTATTCGGGATAATGGCCAGTTCCCTTGATATACCTTCGCTGTAACCGGCTCTAAAATATTTTTCAATTTCTTTCAGATTATATTTATATTTTGACCCGGGTTCGGTATCTGCAAGGCTTTCCTCGAATGATTTATACTTTTTCATAGTATCGTTAAAATCCATTGCTGAAATTCTTTTGTCTCTTTCTGCAAAGTCCTTCTGATATAAAAATAACAATGTATGGTAAAACATTGCGTCAGTATAATTTTTTGCGCGCAGTGCTTCCGTAAAGTTTAATTGCAGCTCATCGGGTTTATAGTTTTCCTTAAACGTATCCAGCGTTTTCCATGTGTATGCGGAATCCGGGTTCAGGGCGGCCATCTCTTTTATTCTTTGGAGCGCATCTGCCTTTCTTTCCCGGCCATACAGCTTAACAAGCCAGAACCTGCATCTGCCGGAGTAAGCTCCGTATGGATAAGCAGACAGGGAATCTTCCATATATTTTATTGCGGATTTAGTATCTTTCTCTTTCAGCTTGTTTCTCGCTAAAATCCAGAAGAAATACTGCGAAGTCTTGTCTTTAGGATATTTGCCTATATAATCGAGCAATATATTTTCATGACCGGATCCGTTAGCTATCAAATACTGCGCGACTCTTTTCCTGGAATGCTTCAGGATATCATCGGAGGCATCCCTGCTCAGCTTTTGATAAATGTTATAAGCAGGCTGTTTCTTTTTCATTATCCATAATTCATCAGCTTCTGCTTTTAATAATTTATGATACACCGGAGTTTCCGATGCAAGCGACGAAATCAGATTTTCGGTCTCACTGATGTTCCCGGACCGGACATAATTCCGCACTGCATATTTAAGCAGGTCGTTCCTTAACGGTTCGCTTAGCTCTTTGCCGGCAATGCTTTTTGCAATCCCGGCCGCTTCCCTGTATTTCGCATTGTGATACAGCGAAGCAATCAGCAATACCTTTTCATTATCTTTCAGTTCGTAATTAGTTTTTGAAACAATGCCCTGTATGCGCTCACACGCAATTCCTGACTGCCATGTTTTCGCACTCAGCCTGAGCACATTAAAATATTCCGCAACTGCGTTTTCCGTGTCCTCTTTGCGCTCATAAGCGGAAGCGATGCGTATCTGTATAATTGATCTGGAACTTACGTCGTCATACCTGACCAGCATCCCTTTTAGTAATGATATTACATCATCGTATTTACCAAGTTCCATAGATGCATTTGATTTCAGCAAAATTAAATCCCTGTACAGGGCGGAACCGGATTTGTTTATAAGGCTTGTAAATTTAATGACATACTCGAACTCCCTGAATTCAAAGAAAAGCGCCGCGATTTCGTACACTGAGTCGTTATAGTATTCCGACTTTATGTGAAAGCCATTCACGTATTTATAGACAGTAGAAGGGAATATCCTTAGATTCGGATTTGAGGAATACTGAAAACAGGAGTTGGCAAAATGTAATATGGCTTTTTTGGGTTCTCCTTTTTTTTTGTAAGCTACGCCTAAAAGAAAATGTTCTCTATAGCCGGCATTTTTATTGTCCAGTTCCTGTATTATCCTGTCCGGTGGACTATAGAAGCCTGCTTTAGACAGATTATCGGTTTCAACCGCGTTTGCGGAACATGTGATAAAAAGAAAAACAGAGATTATTAAAATAATTTTATATATTGGCATATTTCCTTCCTTATCTTACTCAGCTTTGACCAGGCATCGTTTGTTGTCATCTATCTTCTTTTTGTTTTAAATTTTTTTGTCATGACAGTAGGCGAGTCGGGCAGCGAATGAACATGCGGCAGCTCGAATTTAAATCTCATGGCAGCAAGGCGGCTTAAGATCGTTACAAACATGCACGCAAAGATTATTATTGTTTTGTCTGTTTCAAAGTTAATAAGAATAACCGGCACAAGACCGCCGAGCAGCGACGCCGTTGCGTAAAAATCTTTCCGGATAACGTAAGGAATCTCGCGCACCAGGATGTCGCGCACAACGCCCCCGCCAGTGGCTGTTGCCGCTCCGAGCAGCAGTATGCCGATAGGCCCCATCCCGCTTTCAACAGCTTTCATTGTTCCGATCGCAGTGAATACGCCGAGTCCCACAGCGTCCGCTATCATCACAATGTCCCAGCGCTTTGCAATTTTCGGCGCAGCAAAGAATACGATTGCGGCCGCTACAAGGCAGATTATAAAATAGATCTCGTTCCTAAACGCGCTCGGAGGCGTGTACCCTATGACTACATCCCTCAGTATCCCGCCGCCAATGCCGGTTGCGGCTGCAAGCACCAGCAGGCCGAGAAAATCGAGCTCGTATTTCACTGCCTTGAACGCTCCCGAAATCGCGAACACGAACGTCCCGGAAATATCCAGCGCGTATATTAATGCTGTCTCAAATTCGCTCATAGTCAGTTACACTAAAATTAGGTTTTTATGCTATGTAAAACTTTTTAATTAAGTAATAAATAATGTGAAGTTTACATTAAACAAAAAAAGTCGCACATCGCGTTAGGCTTAAATATTATTATATCTTTTTGAAATATTGTAAAATGCCCTCACCCCAGGATTGCCTCACGCTAAATGGATTACGCTTCAGTACCCTCACCCGCCTGGCGCTATCGCGCCAAGCACCCTCTCCCGCGAAGCGCGGGTGAGGGTTAAGTTCCTCCCTCGCCCGCGCTTCGCGGGAGAGGGAGGTTAGGAGGGTGAGGGCATTAACAGTCACCCACATTATTATCCCGCATTCTTAAACAACTAGTCTATTGAAAATCGAATACTATTTTTAGTAAATATATTATTATTGCGTTATTATTTTAGTCTTTATCCCTTCTTTAGTAAATTCTAATTTTATTTTTATATCTTTTGTCGAAAAAAAGCGCGTAAGGATATCGGATTTGATTTCATCGGCTTTTATGTATGGAGAAGATAAATCACCGAAGACCGAGTTCCTTACTTTACCTGTTTTTGCGTCTATTGTATATACTCCTCCCATTGGGCATAGGGGCTTGAATCCGAAAACCTCAAGTGACTTTTGTGCTATGTCCTTCTCTCCCGGGAACAAGGTATCCAGCAGTTTAATTGTTCCGAAATTTTTAAAGCTGCTTGACTGTGCGGATTCGAGAATGGACATTTCGTAGCTGCTTCTTTCAAGCTTCATTTCTGCCGGACGGTACACAGCCATGATGTTTCCCTGCTCAATATTTTTATCGTATTTGCTTTTGCCGGAATCTATTATCCTTTTCATGTAATCTTCGGTTGTGGCTATTTCCAGGTTATTATTGTGAATAGCAATAAATATACGGAACGTAATTGTCTCCAGAATAGTGATCTTTAAAACATTAATATCCCTTGATTTATACTCATAATTATAAAAGCTGTAACTCATTTCACGGGGCATATTATCGCTAAATATTATTTTGATAAAATTCCTGATGTCATCAACATTTGCCTGCTCCTTAAACGGGATTGAGAGCCGCAGCGGATGGAAGAGCGTCCACGCGAGGAAGCCGAAAGCAACGGCATCTTCATTAATTCTGGAGCTCATGAAATGAGTCATCATCCCGGAACTGTCGAAATCCGCGAGCGGAACAGTGTCCAGCACGTGAAGCTGTATTTCGTTTTTGAACTTATCGATGAGCAATTTATTTAATTCTGACTTTTCCTGCTGCCTGTGCGAAGTCAGTGCCTCCGGCATTGCCTCTTTCAGCAGATCCGTGTTAAGCTTAAAAAGCAGCCCCATTATCTCCCCGTCAACAGTGTTGCCTGCATGAAGGTCTATCGGTGCGCCGCCTATAATAGCAGTCACCTGTTCATATATCGAATTATTTATTAAAGGCAGAATGCAGGTCTCAACAGAGATGCCGTCATCCAGTTTAAATCTGACACCGATCGGGTCAAAGTAATCCCGCCAGAAATTGCAGTATTCATCAGAAAATCTTTTGTAACTTTCAGCTTCTTCTTTTGAGGCATATTTTAATTCTTTGTCAATATTGGGCTTCATAAAGCCCTGGCGGCCGTACAGTTTACTGAAAGCAGTAAAACTGTTTTTGTAAAATCCAAGCCCGTCGAACATATCAGGCTTGTTCTGCTTCTTCCCTGCAAAGAAATCCAGCACGTTCGTAACACCCGCATCCTCTTCGCCTGAAGCATCCTTATATGTATTTACCATAAGTTTGGCATATGAATTTGCTTTTTCTTTGTTATCCTTTGCCTTGGGATTTTCTTTATTTAATTTTTCAGCAAGTCTCGTTATAATATTATACCACTGCCACTGGATCGGCTGCTTATCCTGCTTTGTCTGCGAAGTAATTTCGATCACTGTTTTATAAAGCTTGTCATTCTTAACTGCCGATACCTTTTCTTCCTGTTTCTTTGTTAAAGATGGCCTGGCTATAAGCCCGTGTATATCTTCCATTGTTTGCGGATATTTTTTATTTAGCTGATAATAAAATATAATATACCTTTCCAGCTTTGCCACGCGCAGGGCTTCGTTCATTCTTCGGGCTTCCTTGATCCGCAGTTCCGGGCCAACGAGGCGGCGTATAAAAGAATCGGACAAGTATATAAATCCGTCTTCATTCTCCTCTGCCGGATATATTGTCCGCATGTAAATATAGTCGTCCGCTTCTGCCATAGAAGGATTTTTTTTAGCTGCTGTAAGTATAACCGCCTCGAGCGCTTTGGCGGAGTTGGAGATTACTGCGGTGTCCGGATCAGTATAAGCGAGATAGGAATTAATTCTGTTGTCTTCAGTATAAACGCGGTTTGCCTTAATGCCTCCGATTGTTACGTCTTCGCTTCCGGCTCCGGATTCCTCACGAAAGAACTTCCTGTAATCATTGATAGTGGAATTAAAAACAGAATCGTGCTTTAATCTGAAAATCAGCGTGACATCCGATCCTTCAATAATAAAAGGGTCTGACCCTGTTATTGCCATTTCTCTTATTACCAGGTTGTAAAATTTCCGGGCTGCCTTGTTTTCTTTTAAAGCAAGCTGGGTGAGGATTTTTTCTTTTAGCATAAAGTCAGCCGACTGCGGAGTAAAGCGCTTATGCAAAGAGCCTCCGACTTTCCCGAGATAATCGAAAAAATCGAGCGACTTGGTCATGTTGTTAAAATGGAGATAATAAAAGTTCTCGGGACAATACTTATCCAGTTCCGACAATTTGGGCTTTTTTCCTTTGTACATTTCCTTAAACGGATGAGACTTGATCTCCGGCCCTGTTAGCTTCGATATTTCGACATCCTGCGCAGTATAGCTGCTAGGCCTGATTGTCCCGGTCTGAATTGATTCGCGTATAGCCAGCCCGCCGGACAGCAGGGAATAACCGTCAACAGTGGGCCTGTTAAAGAGTGAACGCCTGTCTGAATATCTTTGATGATATTTCTGATTCGGGGTTATGTTATGATTTTTTTTCAGGTGATCGAGTATTTCGCCGGCATATCCAAGCCGGTCTCCGCCCATCATCCCTATCTCCGCCAGTTGGTCCGCGATCTTCTGCATTTTAATGTTTGCATCTTCAGCACCGGCCATGTAGAACGGGTTAATTGCAGAAACAGCCAGTATAAGAAATAAAACAAGAACTCTTTTCATGATTTTTCTCTCCTTATGCAGATATATTATACAATTATTTCTTTGGGCATTGTTGTCTCATGCTAAGGCTGAATCTATTCGACTGCTAAAAACAACCTGTTAAAAATCCTGCTGATATTTTTACTGTAAATAATGCCTTCTGCCCTGCCGATTACTGAATCTGTTTTAATCACTTCGAATGAATCATCTTTGCTTCTGTTATCAAATGCTATAAAAAGCTCGTTGCTCCCAAGAGTGACCGGTTTAATAAATGGAGCATTTTTATCTTTGCCAGGTTTGAGTTTAACCGGATATCTTCTTTTCCCGTTTACTTCAAAAAAAAGATCCTCGGAATTAGTCAGTCCCATAGCAGTTAATTCGGACTTTGAAAAAATGTTATAAGATAGTGCTCCGTCGTTTATATAAAAATAATTTTGTTTTTTACTGACCGTATCGCCGTCCCTGCCTATTATTCTTCCTTCAATGATGCCGTTCTTTGAACTAAAAAGAATTATATTTCCGATATCGATATGCCCGGCAGCATATTTATTTACAAGGATATAGTCGTTTTTCAGAAGAGCAGGATTCATGTTATCGGTCTCTATTTTCTCAATTGAAAAAAAAGAGGTCATTAAAAATACAGAAAGAATTACAAGAACAGAATTAACAAATGTATATAGCAGGTAAAAGGAAACAGAATTATATTTTTTAAGATTATATGCGTTTTGTCCCTTTGCCGATTGCATTGCTTCGATCGGGGAGATCAGCCAGACTAAAATATGCAGGCCTGCTGCTGTGAGGACAAATAAGACAGAGAAATCTTTCTGAATAATTAAATAAACAGGAATGAAGAGCAAGGATAAAATCCGCACTATGAAAAACACAATGCCCCTGGACAAATCGCCGTTGTAAATCTGTCCCAGGCCAGTAAATACAAATGAAAGAGCGAATGCCAGCGTACGGTATCTCTTTAACGAACTTTCGGATTTTATTATTTCGCTTTTCATTTATAGTGTTCTTGTTGCCTTGTGCTAAGCGGATTACGTTTCAGTGTCCTCACCCGCCTGGCGCTATCGCGCCATGCACCCTCTCCCGCGAAACGCGGGCGAGGGTTAAAAAATTTCTATATCAGTATCTATTTCTTTGGCGGTTTCATGTTCCTTAACTTAATATATTTCTGAGTTTGTCTTCCTCAGGTGTTGAGTCATGTCTAATATCTCTGAAAAATAATTTTTTCTATTGCATATAATATGTTTTTCCTGGTTCCCCTCTCCCTGACTGCCGACCCCCTGTTACGAATAATACTAAATTCAGGGAGAGGGGTTAGGGATGAGGGCATTTAAAGTCAGCCCTTGAGTTAGGGTGATGAGGTCATCATGCCGAACAGCTACAAATAAGATTCGATAAAATCGCTTACATCTTCCTTATCTTTATATACCCCAAAATGGCCTTCGCAGAGAATATCGGCTTTTAATGTCAGCAGGAATTCCAGAGAACTTTTATAATCCTTTCTGCTGGAGAGAAGCACTTCGTTTAACGGCCCGTGTATGTCCTGTCCGAACAGAACAAGCTTGCCGTCGGATTTTAATGTTAAAACCGAGGAGCCGGGGGAATGCCCGGGTGTGTGATAAAAGTTAATATCCAGGTCGCCGACTTTGAATTTTGCTTCCTTGCCGTCAACCTTGATGTCAATCGGGGTTTTATCCAAAGTCTGCCCGTACCATGAAGCAGCAGTTACATAATTATCGCCGTCTTCGATGTAAAGCGCATCGAGCACATGTGCAATAATTTTGCAGCCTGTTGCTTTTCTAATTTTCTCGGCCCCGCCTGTGTGATCATAGTGGCAGTGTGTTAAAAAAAGATATTTGATGCTCCCGGTAGATACTCCGGCCTTCTGTATGTTTTTCATAACTTCACTGTGCCCGCGGCCTGTGCCTGCGTCAACTAAAGCAGCCTCGCCTTTGCTTGCAATTAAGTATATGGAAGCATCGGAATTATGCGATTCTTCCGACCCTCCAACCTGAAAAACGTTTGATGTTATTTTCATAAAAAAACCAAATCCCCTCCGGCTTTTCTTTTGTCAAATTCCCTTTCAAGCACTTCCATTACTTTACCAGTGTCTGCTTCAAGCTCTATAGGTTTGTTCGCGTATTTGCTGTTCACTCCTTCAAGCTGCGATTTATGGTAACCGACTTTAAATTCGGAAAATTTTAAACCGTGCGCAGTAGAAATAACTATAACGCGATCTTTCTCGGATATCTGTTTGCTTTTGCGAAGCTTAAGCAGAACAGCGAGGGCAACGCCGGTATGCGGACAAGCGTACAGACCGGTACGGTCGCCCAGGGCCGCAGCGTTCGCGAGTTCGTCTTCGCTCGCCTGTTCAACGATACCGTTAAACTCCTTAAGGACGCGGATCGCCTTTTGCACTGAAACCGGGTCGCCTATCTGAATTGCGGAAGCAAGGGTTTTACCGGGTGTAATGGGCGCGAAATCCTTAAAACCGTTTTTATAGGAAAGATAAAGAGGGTTTGCCTTCTCGGCCTGTGCCAGCACAATGCGCGGAGCGCGGTCTATAAGTCCAAGCTCGCGCATCATCTTGAATCCGTTTCCCAGCGCGGATACGTTCCCCAGATTCCCGCCAGGGATTATCACCACGTCCGGCACCTCCCAGTCGAACTGCTGCACCATCTCAACTGAAATAGACTTCTGTCCTTCTATGCGCAGCGAATTCATGGAGTTCGCGAGGTATATAGTGTTGTTTTTCGTGACTTCCCGGACTATCTTCATGCAGCCGTCAAAGTTGGTATCGAGTGAAAGCACTATCGATCCGTTAGCAACAGGCTGCGCCAGCTGCGCGAGCGATATCTTGTTGCTGGGGAGGAATACGATTGAAGGGATGCCGGCATAAGCGCAGTAAGCGGCAAGGGCTGCCGAAGTATCGCCTGTTGAAGCGCACGCGACAGCCTTTATGTTGCGCCCTTTTTTCATCATTTCATTTACTTCGGAAACCAGAACAGTCATGCCCAGATCCTTGAACGACCCGGTATGGCTCGTCCCGCACATCTTGATCCACAGATCCTTCATGCCGAGAAAATCGCCAAGCCTTTTTGCCCAGAACATGTTGGTGTTTCCCTCGAACATGGAAACAATGTTCTCGTCATCTATCTGCGGGCATATCCATTCCTTCTTGCTCCACACGCCGCTGCCATACGGCCACTTTGTTGTGCCAAGCCTTTTATTAAAAACCGCTTTCCATTCGGCCGCAGTTTTATTCTTCAGTTTGTCAATGTCGTGCGACACTTCGAGCAGGCTGCCGCATTTACCGCATGTGTATACGACCTCATCAAGCGGATATTCAACATCGCATCCGTTAATGCACCTGAAAACTGCCGAATATTGAGCTTTCTTCATCGGATTCCTCAATCAAATAATTATTTATCTCTAATTTTATTCTTCTATCTTAATAAGCGTAATATCGTTTTCCATAAAATCGAATGAATTGATTTTCTGCACAGACTGAAGCATTCCCTTCTCGGAACACCTATGTGTCATGATAATTACAGGAACGTAGGATGTGTTCTCGGCTTTCTGCTTAACAGAAGCAATGGATATATTGTTTTTAGCAAGTACGCCGGAAATTTTCGAAAGTATCCCCGGGCTGTCAAGTGTGCTGAGCCTCATATAATATCTGTGCATCTTATCTTTCGATTCAACCAGCTTTGCCGCGACTATCGCCTTTTCTACTTTGCTGTTTGCCTTTCCTCTGAGAGCTATCTGCACAACATCGCTCACTACTGCGGAGGCAGTAGGCAGGCTGCCTGCGCCCTTGCCGTAAAGAATTACGGGCCCGGTCATATCTCCGGAAAACATGATAGCGTTGAATTCATTGCGCACTGAAGCAAGCAGGTGCTTTAACGAGATCATTGCCGGGCGCACGGAAATATCAAGCTTGTCGCCGATCAGCCTGCTTACGCCCAGAAGCTTAACGGCAAAGCCCATCTCCCTTGCGTAAATAATATCATCCTTGCTTATTTTCGTAATGCCTTCAACCGGTATCGTTTTAAAGCTGATTTTCCTGCTGAACGCCATACGCGAGACAACCGCAAGCTTGTGCGCGGCGTCAAATCCTTCTATATCGAAAGTCGGATCAGCCTCGGCAAATCCCTTTTGTTGGGCATCCTTTAGCGCGTCTGCAAATGACAGCCCGTCGTCTTCCATCCTTGTTAAAATATAATTCGTGGTTCCGTTCAGTATGCCCATAACGGACTCTATGCGGTTGCCGACCATACCGTCCCTTAAGGCCTGTATGCACGGTATGCCTCCGCCGACCGATGCTTCAAAAAAAATCCTTGATCCGGATTCATTTCCTGCTGCAAATATCGCCTCGCCTTCTTCCGCTAAAAGCTTTTTGTTGGCAGTAACGACATTTTTGCCTTTTGTAAGCGCTTCTATTACAATCGACTTCGCAGGCTCTATTCCGCCGACAAGCTCAATAACAGTGTCAATTTCAGGATCATTGACTATATCTTTCCAGTTTTTTGTTATATTAACGTTTTTAACTTTTTTCTTTATCTCATCGGCCCTTAAATCGCAAATACTCTTAATCGCAATATCAATACCCGACCTTTCATTTATTAAGGCGCTGTTTCTATCTAAAAGAGTGTATACGCCGCTTCCGACAGTTCCGAATCCTATAAGCCCCAGTTTTATATTTGCCATTGCCGAATCCTCTTAAATATTTGACTTGTTGCAAATCAAAATTGGAGAAATCTATTTGATATTAAGAGATTTCTCGCTGCTGTGCTCTCTGAAATGACGGTTTCGCAACAAGTCTGTTTATTACTATAAATCATCAAAACTAATATTTTATATTATATAATAGTCAAGTTTGATTTTTAATGTAAATGGAAAAAGTATTAAGCGAATTTTACCGGGATGAAAAAATATTTAAGAATTATTTGCCGGATAAAAAACAGGATAGATAATGTCCGATGTCAAAAGCGGTTAAAAAGTAATAAGATAATATAAACAAAAATAAATAAAAAATATTCTCTGAATATATTCTCTTTCAGCAGACCTGCTGCATATAAAAGCTATGCATAATAAAACTTATCATCAGGTATAAGCGAAATCGAATCTCTTATTATGTTGCCTTTAACATTTTTGCAGTTTTTATTTAACTCTTTTGCAAGCTGGTAAAACCTGTCGAAATCAACCATTATCTTCATAGATACTTCGTTCAGCCTGTCGATATTCTCCCGGATTTCCTGCCCCAGATGGATAATTGTAACTTCTCTTTCCCTGCATTCTTTAATGAGATCTTTATGAAGTTCTCTCTCCTCCGGACTTAATGTTGCAACAATGTCGTCAATCTTTTCCACAATGCCAACCCTTTTAATTTTATACTCTATCTACTTATAATGTAAATTAACGATGGTCAACATTCAACTTAATTGCTAATAAAGCAAGAATTTTTTTTTATGTAAATGCGCAATTTGAATACAAGCCAGGATAGAAGAAAGTGTAGTTTCCTTTTTTGCGCTCTGAAAATTTCCTCCTTGACTAAGCCGCACTTTTTATACAATTAAGATTAAATTATTGAAAAATTACCATTGTTTATAGCTGTTTATATAAATCATGTACCTGTACACTTAGAGTGTGATTCAAAACCTGTTTTCTTATTATCTCGCATTACGACGTAACAATAGGTCATGATATACACTCTAATTCAACCGTACCAGGCTATGGATAAACGGGATAATTATGACAATACGCAAAATAATATTCTCAACTGTTTTAATTATATGTGCAGCAATCGTCTCATGCGATAAAATAAAAAATATGAATTTCGGTTTATTTAATTCATATAAATACGAAGGCGAAATTAAACTTTCCGATTATAAATGGCTTAAGGATAAAAAAATATTCCTCGATCCCGGCCACGGCGGGAAAGGCAAATCGGACAGATTCAGAATAGGGCATGGAGGTATAACCGAAGAAGAAGTCAACCTGAGGGTTGGGCTCATCCTGGGGGACATGCTGGAAAGGGCAGGGGCAGTTGTGCGTTTAAGCAGGGGAAAAGACATCGATGTGTCGCAGCCCGATCGCGTGAAAGCGGCAAACGCATTTCTGCCGGACCTGCTGGTAAGCCTGCACCATGACGGCTCGCCAAGGCCGATGGATAATGTAAATTTCCCGTCTGTGCTGATATGGGGCAATAAAAAAGTAAGGCCGTTAAGCTATGCATTCGCGGAACTTTTACTGGAAGAATTCAGCAGGATTATGGATGTAAAGGGAGCCGTTATTTCGGACTTTGCTGTATATAAAGAAACAGGCACCATGATACTTCGCGAAACGAGATATACATGCCCGGGCGTAATAGGCGAAGCGGGTTTCTTTTCGGATGAAAAACACGCGAAAAGATTAAGCGACATCCATTACAACCAGGCGGAAGCTGAAGCTTATTTTTATGCTATCGCAAGATTCTTTGAAAGAGGAATACCTAAAGCCGAAGTGCTAATATCTTCGTCTTTAAATAATGAATCTTATCTACTGAACATGATTAAGGATGCGAATCCGGTGATCGCGATTAAAACAGAGAGCGGGCTGGAACGCGCAGGCATCATCAAAGAATCAATGAAAGCGACACTGGATGATGTTCCGGTTACATGCAGGGCGGCATCGGATGATCTTTTTTTTGTAGAATACGGGAGCAGGCTGTACCCGGGCGGGCACAGTATTAAGTTTTCTTTCAGGAATCAGCGCAATCAGAGCAGCATGATTTACACTGCCGGTTTTACTGTTGAAATAAAGAAAGGGGATTATGCCAGGCTCGTATCCGACGGTATAAAATTTTTAAATAACAGAAGGAATTTGACAGAAGGTCTTAAAATGCTTTTATCGGCTTATTCAATGGGTATAACAGACCCGGATGCCGACAGAGTAATATTTCATATTGCCAGAGGATTTGCTTTAACAGGCAATAAAACAAACTCGAACTATTATTATGCCAAGCTGTTAAATTTTTATCCTCAGAGCAAATATGCAAAAAAACTGGAAACGCGCTTCAGGGATTACCGTTTCCCTGTCGAATATAACGGCAAATGGCTGGATATAAAATACGAGCCGTTTTTAAAAGACGAAAGCAGGAAGTAAATATTTTCCTTAAAGAATATTTGACAAAAACAATAACAGCAGTGATGATATAAACATAAAGGCAGAATAAACATTCAGAGGAGAACAAGTATGAATAAAGCAGTCCTGGCTTTATCCTTTATTATTTTTTTAAGCTCATGCGGCAGCCTTACCTATGTTAAAAATATATTAAAGACAAAATTAAGCATTCAGCAGATAGTCGAAATTAAAGATGACATGGATAAAAAGGATAATCCCGCATATGCGTTTGAAAAAACTCAGAAACTCCGGAACACGCGCGTATATATCAATGACGTAAAAGTAAAGGATATTGTATCTTCCACAAATGTCGATTATAAATTCTGTGTTATAGTTACGGTATCCACTACAAAAGGAGACATAGACTGCTATATATATTCCGGGACCGACGATATATTTCCGGAAGAAGACGTTAAAACAATTTCAAAGCTGAAAAAGGGAGTTAGTATAATTGATATAGAGGGTGATTTCAGCAAATTTTTTACTTTGCTGGATGAAACATTCACTAAGATAGAAATTATTAATGCCAATATTGATATTAAAAAAAATTGAGTATTTTAAAAGTTATTTGTTTAATTGATATTCCGGATCAGCGGAGTATTTTTAGATACTGATTTGAAAAACATGCCGGGTATAATAGGGAATCTTTTATGAACCTTTTAAAAAAACCTTTAATTTATTATATTTCTGCAGCGCTGATAATTGTAATCACTGTCTTAATAATAATACTTATAAATAAAAACAGCGCCTCTTATGATGGCAAGGTCTATGCTGCGGTTGAATCGGAAATAACGATCGTGAGGGATGAAAACGGTATACCTTCTGTAAAAAGCAGCAGCATTAACGATGCGTATTTTTCAATCGGATTTTTGCACTGTCAGGACAGGCATTCCCTGATTGAATATTTCAGGGCTATAGCAAACGGGCATCTTCCCGAATTAAAAAATAATGACGGGATATTGCTTAATAAACTGTCCTTGACAATCGGATTTGCAAGGGAAGCGGAAAAGATTTTAACAAGGATAAAAAATCCTTATAAGGATTATCTCGACTCTTACGTTAAAGGGATAAATGCTTCCAAAAAAGAATTTTTCGGAATAAGTCAAAAGAGATTTTCTTCATCCGAATGGACTGCAAAAGATGTGATCTCAATTCTGATCATGTTCGAATGGGCTGATTCGTTTTTAAATAACAGAAAGCTCATATTCCCGCTCCCTGAAAAAATAGACCAGAAAAACCTTAAAGAAATAATTCCGCCCGGGCTTCTGCATCAATATTCGGACGATGAACGGAGCAGCGTAAATCTGCTCGTAAAAATCAGGAACACTGTTCTGGAAAGCATAGGGCAGTTCCAGGAGGGTTTTGCTTTTTATATAGGCGGTGAGAACATGGAAGACGGCAAGGCCGTTTCCGGATTTTCCCTGGACGGCAGAATGAGTATATATCCGAAATGGTACCCGGTTACTGTTACTGTCGGTGAAAAACGAATACACGGCGTTACAGCTTCCGGTTTGCCTTTTATCTTTTTCGGCAGAAATGAGGACATTTCCTTTTCGGGATTTAATCTGAATGTCGAAACGCAGGATTTTTTCATTGAGCGAACAAGAGTATTTAACGGAACTAAGCAGTATTACATGAACGGAGTATGGAAGAATTTTAATCTTATTGATGAGAAGCTTGCTCCCGGCACAAAAGGCGACAGTGAAGATGAATCCGCCTTAGCTGTAAGGGCAACCGATATCGGGCCTGTGATAAGCGACCTGATAAGCAGGGAAGAAGATTCCTACACTATCTCAATAAATTCAATATTTCCGGATGAAAGCTATATACATCTTCTTTTCGAAATACCGCTGGCGAATTCAATTGCAAATGCGAAAAATTTGCTGTGGAATATTTATTCTTTACCGAGGCTGTATCTTTTTGCCAATGATGATGATGCGGTTTGCGCGTTTTCAGGAAAAATTCCGCAGAGGTTCCAGGGAAGATTTTTTAACGACAGCAGCGCTTATACCGCAGGTATTTTCGATATTCTCTACTACGGGAAAAAATCGGCTACCTATAATTTAATAATAGGAAATAATATTTTTGAAACTGAACCTGCAATAATAAAAGATCGCCTTGTATACAAGGATCAGCTCCGATACGATACATTAAAAGATCTGGTTGAGAAAGAGGACTATTTAACCTCAAAGGATATTACTGCGGCCATGAGCAATACCCGTTCGGCACTGGCGGAACAGTTTGTACCTGAGTTTCTTTCAATGCTGGAGCAGATGCCGCTGCCGTCAGCCAAACTGTGCAGAATTTATTTCAACAACTGGAACTATAATATGGCTCCGGATTCGGTTGCTGCAACTATCTTTAATACTCTTCTTATAAAAATGCTGGAAGAAACAATTAAAGATGAGATGGGTAACTCAAACCGCGTATTAATGGAAAACTATTATTATTTAATAAACAGGTTTTATGATCTGGTTCTTAAAGGGAATTCAGCAATATTTAACGACATAACCACAAAGGGAAATATCGAGAACAAAGAGAATATTTTTGACAGGGCTTTTATAAAAATGCTCAGGAGTTTAAGTAAGCAGTCCGGACCTGAAATGAATAACTGGAAATGGGGAAAATATCATAAGGGAAATTTTAAAATGCCTGCCGACAGGAAAGAATTAAAACATATTGCGATTGCAGGCGGCAGCTCGACTATCAATAAAGGAGAAGTCAGTGCTGTAAATTTATTAAAACCTGTTAATGTCTCGCTGATTTCCGGAATTTTTTACATGGATTTGCATCTTTCTTTTTTATCTCTTGGGGTATCGCCGACTCTGGACACCAGTTCGGACTATTTTAAAAGCTCCGTTAGTTTCGGTAATTTTGTGAGCATTGACAGCACAGAGGCGCAACATACTTTAAGGCTGCTGCCCTTGAAAAAATGATCTTACCATATCGTATTCACTTCTTAGTATTTTTAGTATGATTTATCATTGTACCCATGACCGGTTTCATCGCCGGTATTTTTTAATTAAATTTATTTTTGGAAAATATAAATGACTAAAAAAAGCGATATTGCAGTACAAAAATTTAACGAGGGATACAATTGTTCCCAGTCTGTGCTGTTTTCATTCTGCGATGACCTGAAGTTAGATAAGGACATTGCGCTTAAGCTCGCGTGCGGCTTCGGAGCAGGCATGGGCAGAAAACAGGAAGTCTGCGGAGCTGTTACAGGCGGCATAATGGTTCTGGGCGCTAAGTTTGGCAGGGGAGAGAAAGAAGATATTTCTTCAACTGAAAAGACTTATCCAAAGGTCAGGGAATTTATGGATAAATTCGCGAAAAAAAACGGCAGCTTTGTATGCGGTTGTTTGCTGAACGAGTGCGAGCTTCTCAGCGAAGAGGGACAAAAATGTTTCAGGGAAAACAGTCTAAGAAATAAAGTGTGCATACCTTGCGTTCAGAGCGCTGTTGAAATACTGGAAGAAATGTTATAAAGTGCCTCCTATAGTATAAAGATCCTTCTATAGTACCCACCAGCATCTAATATATTTTATGTGAGCAGTTAATAATTTAAATCAATTTATGCTGCATTCATATTTATGAATCCTCAGTCGGATCATTACGATTAATAAAAACTTATTTGTTATATTCCTTTTCGTTATTCAGTAAAAAAAATCAGAATCTTTACAAGGAAAATAATATTCTTGTATCGTATTTTTCTTCCAATATTTAAAGAATAATTGTTGTATTTTATAGCTTATTTTTTTTATTATACTAAATCATTACTAATGATATTTACCGGCTGTTTTAAAGCAGCTTATTTTATAATACGAGGCAGCACAATGAATACAGAAGACTTAATACGGATTGCGAATGCAAAACTACTCAAGGTCACAAACCGGCCGGACATTGTGATGGCAAAAGGCAGAGGCCTGTACCTGTACGATGTTGAAGGCAACAAATACCTGGATTTTGTGGCTGGCTGGGGCGTGAACGCGCTTGGGCATTCTCCTAAAGCCGTTGCAAAAGCGCTCGCGAAGCAGGCAAAGACGCTGGCGAACGCGAGCCCCGCTTACTTCAACGTGCCGATGATTGAGTTTGCGGAAATGCTCACTGGAGCCTCGTGCTTTCAGAGGGCGTTCTTCTGCTCAACAGGCGCGGAAGCGAACGAAGGCGCAATCAAGCTCGCGCGCAAGTACGGCTCAGTTCACAAAAAAGGAGCAAGCGATATAATAACAACAATCGGGAGCTTTCACGGACGCACGCTGACTACCATGGCTGCTTCGGGGAAAGCTGCGTTTGAAAAGCTGTTCGAGCCGAAGACAAAAGGATTCGTTAAAGTCAAATTCAATGATTTGAACGCTGTCAAAAAAGCGATCACAAAAAATACCTGCGCTGTAATGCTGGAGCCTATCCAGGGTGAAGGCGGAGTAAATGCTGCAAATAAAGATTATGTCCTGGGATTGCGTGAACTTTGCGATAAAAACAATATGCTTTTAGTTTTCGACGAAGTGCAGACAGGCATGGGCAGGACAGGAAAAATGTTCTGCTATGAACACTTCGGGATAGAGCCGGACATTATAACTCTGGCAAAGGGGATCGGCGCTGGGTTCCCGCTTGCGGCCATGCTCGCTAAGGAAAAACTCAATATATTTGCTCCAGGAGAGCAAGGAGGAACATATACGCATCAGCCCCTGGCTATGGCAGTAGGCATTGCCGTGCTGAAAGAGTTTAAAGAAAAAGACGTTGTCGGTAACTGCGCGAAAATGGGAGCGCTCATCGTATCAAGGCTGCAGGCGCTGTCAAATGAATACGAGATCGAAAACATAAGAGGCATGGGGCTTCTGCTTGGGTTTAATCTGCAGAAAAGCAATGCTGCCGATTTCGTGAATAAATGCTTAAAGGACGGCCTGCTCATCAATTCTCCGCAGGAAAAAGCGATACGGCTAATGCCTCCGCTTATTATAAAAGAAAAAGAGATCAACGAACTGTTTGCTATATTAACGAAAAATCTTGCGAAAAAATAAAGCAATGAAAGACAGGCTATTTAAAATTCTTTTTTGCCTGCTCAGCGTTCTTGTTTTTTCTGTTTTCGCGGATATTGCAGAAGCGGACGACTGGTCAGACCTTGACGAAGGCGAGCACGAAATTTACGGAAGCGAGAAAGATGAAAAATATCCGGTAAACATGCTTTTTTTAGAAAAAGAAAAATGGTCTAACCATTATTCTTTCATGGCATTATGGCTTTACAAATATACCGACTATCCTAAATACGCATCAACCAGGTTCCTGCCGTTTTATTATAATATTGAAAGCAAAATTGATAACCGTAAAAAAAGAATTGTACCGTTTTTCTGGTATAACCGCGTTGAAGGCAACTCCGACCTTCTGGTTACGCCTATTTTTTATTCAAACAGAAACTCCGGCGATTCCGACATATCATGGCTGTATCTGTTCTGGTGGGGCAAAAGCGGAACTGATTACAAAACCTCATATAATTTTTTTATTCCATTACTGTTCTATAATAGCGACGGCCGAACCAAAGACGGCAGTGACACGGACTCTTTATTGATCAACCCGTTGTTCGTTTCAAAATATAATACAGGCAATAACAGTGCGTACAAACACAGAACCAATTTTTCATTGCTGCATTATTATGAATCGGACACATGGCCGGATAAAAATGAGACAACCTGGTGGGCGCCTATTATACCGGTAACTTATCACCACACCTCTGCCGACGGAGGGCACAGGAATGTTTTATTTCTATTGGATTATTCATGGAAAACAGATGGTCCGGTAGATAAATGGGAACGTTTCTGGCTTGCGCCGTTCTGGTTCTGGGAAGGCGGGGATAACGGGTATAATAATATTCTGCCTCCAATCTACATTGATTCAAGAAATGCGAACGGAGAATCCTATTGGCACATCCTTCCTTTCTTTATTTATAAGAAAGATATTAGTCATAATTACACTACATTTAATAAAACAATAATTACTTTGTTTTCTTATCATTCAAAGGAATTCAAGGGAGATAAAAAGTGGGACGGCGATTTAACGCGGCAAACCGAATGGTACCCAATAATCCCGCTTTATTTCGCGCACACAGATTCCGGGCGCGGCACACACAGGAACTTTCTGTGGCTGTTCGACTGGCACAGTAGTAAGGAAAACGGCATTGACAGGTTCTGGTTTATCCCAGTCTGGCTCAAAGGAAAAAACTACAGGCATTTCCTGCTTCCGCTATACATGAACTTTAAACAGGATAACGATGGATATTATACACACTTTCTTCCTTTACTGATATTCAACTGGCGTTCTTTTGAAAAAAATTATTCAAATTCAGATAAAAATTATGAAAGTAAGGTTTACAAAGAAACAAGGCTTTCGTTTATATACTCATCTACAGGCAAATATGCTGTCAATGGGGAGACGGAAAGTGAATTATACAAATCATTCTGGCTGCCTATAATCCCGCTGTTTTACAGATCAACCCACAAAGAAGAAGGCTCACACACAAATCTTTTTTGGCTAATAGACTGGGCTAGCAATAAAGAAGGAAACACGGAGCGGTTCTGGTTTATCCCATTCGCATTTCATCAGCCGGGAGATTCCGGTTACAGATTTTATTTTCCTTTTTACTTCAGGCCGTCCGGCAACACCGAAAAGAGCGGGCTCTCGTTCGGGCTGTTCCATTACCACTCATGGTCACCCGAAAAAAGAATTATGTGGCTGGGCCCGTGCTTTGCCCAGTATTATCCTGAGAAGAAAGAGCATTTCGGCATGCTTCTGCCTGTTTATGCTGCGTGGAAAACGCAAAAGAGCGAAGGAGAAATTCTGCTTCCGTGGTCAATTACTTACAGGGATAATAAAAGATCTTTATACGTAAATATTTTCGGCATATCAAAAAGCGCTGTGCTTGGGCCGCTCAATCCCGAAGTGTCGCTCGGAGCAGGGACATACAACGGCAGGTGGTACTTTGACACGGATGTATCGTGGCTTTATAATGTGTTCAGCGTATCAACCCGCATAAGCGTTAAGAATCCGTGGAGCGGCGGGGAAAGCGTTCCTGATATAAAAAGCCCTGAAGAAGGAAGCGACATCCGGGAAATATTCGCGGATGAATTTAATGCAGGACCGTCACTGAAAAAAGACAGAGAGCTTTCAAGGGACACCTCGGAATTCTTCTGGGGATACAAATTACTCTTCGGGTGGTTCGCGTACGAGCATGGCGACACGAAGAGGCACATAAGGCTTATTCCGCTCGGATGGTTCACGTGGGATAAAAAATCGGATGATAAGCTTTACACAATTCCGTTTGCTTTTCTTTCGTACAAATCGCAGGATATCGAGTACTTTGTACTCTATCCTTTATTCATTCCGATTTACGGGTATCAGAGAGATAGGGAATCGTATGCCAGGGGCTTTTTTATAAATGCTTATTGGGATGAATATAATGCTGACGAAAAACTGCGTGAGCAGACAATATTGTGGCCTCTAATAAACTGGTACAGATCGCCAAGAAAACACGGATGGAGAATCTTCCCTGTTATATGGCACAAGGAAGCCAGTAAGGACGATTCTCAGATAAGCAAATATATAATTCCGCCGCTGTTGTTTTATTCGAATTATGAAACAGACAGGAATAATAATCTTAAAAACAAAAGCGTAATTAATCCGCTGTATTATTCCAGAAAAACAACAAGCGCGTCGGAAACAAGCGAAACAACAACAATTCCGATCATCCCGCTCATTTATTATTATTCCAGCAATACAACCATATATTCATTCGGCAGTAATACAGGCGCTTCGGATTCAGCAACAGGAGCAAAAATTAAAACCATTACCCGCACAATGAATCATTTTCTTCCTCTGCTTTATTTTTCCTGGGACACGATAACCATTTGGGAAAACAACAGGGAAGAAAAGGAATCCAATACTTTTTGTCTTGGTTACTACCGGAGCGCGAATCAAAAAGAAGAGAAATCCAGCGTGCTGTTCGGGCTATTCAGCCGGAAAAAGAATATTGCGGATGATTCGTCTAAAACCGGACTTCTTTACGGTCTTTTCAGATACTCTTCAGGTAAAGAATCGCAGTTTTATTTTATCCCGTTCTGGTATTATAATTCTTATAATAATATTATTAATAATCAGCAAAAGAGAAGTTTTATAAGTCCGGTTTATTATTCCAGAAAAACAACAAGCGCGTCGGAAACAAGCGAAACAACAATGCTCCCGATCATTCCGCTAATTTATTATTCTTCCAGCGATAAAACAATATATTCATTCGGAAGGGATACAAACACTGCAGATTCAATATCGGGAGCAAAGGTTAAATCGATTACACATTCGACCAGGCATATACTTCCTCTGCTTTATTTTTCATGGGACAAGACAACTGTTCTGGAAAATAATAAAGAAGAAAACGAATCCAGCAATTTTCTGCTTGGATTTTACTGGGGTTCAAATCAAAGAGAAACGAAAAAGAGCCTGCTGTTTGGATTGTTCAGCTGGAAAAATAATCTTACTGATGACTCGAGCAAAACCGGACTTCTTTACGGCCTTTTCAGATATGCGTCAGGTAAAGAATCGCAGTTTTACTTTATCCCGTTCTGGTATTATTATTCTTCACAATCCGAATGGCACTTTAATCTTTTGCTATTTGCGGATTATAAATCGGAAGAAAATTATAAACGGTTTTTTCTTTTCCCGTTCTGGTACACAAGCACTGAAAACGGAAACTCGCACAGTAACATTCTCGGCCTTATAGACTGGAAGCGCGGCCATGACAGCAAGCTCACGAGATCATGGTTCCTGCCTTTTTATTTATGGTACCCCGGAGAAGAAAGCGATCTATTTATTTTCCCATTGCTAACATATTATGGGAGTTCGCCTAAAGAGACTACTAAGTTTATCTTAGGTTATTATTCTTATAGCTCGGATTCCTATGAGCGGCAGAATTTCCTGTATCTCTTTGACCGCAGGAAATATCATGAGGATCACAAAGAATACAATTATTTATTCGGCACTATACATTATGAGACAACGCAGTATAAAACAGAATGGAAGCTTGCTTTCGGAATATTAATGGATTACGAAGGATATAAAAATTCTGAAAACTATAAATTCGATTTTCTGCTTTTTATAAGCAACTGGGAAAGGAACGGAGACTACTATCAGTCCAGCATATTGCCTTTGTGGTACTACAAAGAAAACAAAAATGACTGGTCGTTCCTTACTCCTGTGGGATTATCGTACTTCAGCAAAGACAGAAACGGCGACCTAGACCTTGGGCTTCTGGGCTTGCTTTACTTCAGGAACAACGACATACCAGAGAAGAGCGACACGCGCGCAGTGCTCGGCGGCGCTCTTTACTGGGAAAGAGAAAAACCGGAAAGAGGCTATCACTCATTCGGGAGCCTGTGGGGCGTCCTGTGGGATTATGAAACCGAAAGTGAGACCGGATTTAAAAAGTTAAGCATATTAAAAATTCCGGTATACAAGTCAAAAGGATCCGGCGAAGAGAAATAAAAATATAATGCTCAAGATGCGTATTTTACTACCTGTAACATAATAGGTTAAATCAGGACTCATCATAAAATAAAAAAATTAATATTCTGCTTAATTAGTTTTTTTATTAAGAAAGTATTTGTATAATACAGATATTAATGATATAACAGCATTTTAAGTTGTACAGGTTATTATTTAATCTATATGTGAATACTATTATTTTTTTGAGGAAAAAATGATAACAGCTAATATCGATAAGACGCTTAATATTGCAATTAACGCTGAATCAATGGACATCAACAATGCGGACATTATAATGAAAGAAATGAAAAAGGAAGCCTTAAGTAATGCCAGTAAAGATATTGTAGTAGATCTGGGGAATGTAAGATTCGTCGATTCATCCGCAATTGCAATACTTGTGAAATTTGTTCAATCGCTTGTGGGTTCCAGAAGAAAAATTTCTTTTGTTAACGCGAGTGAAAGCGTATTATATTCCGTAAATGTACTTAAGCTTACAAAATTCCTGAACTTTAAATAGATAACGTTTAAGACAAAAAGCAAAAAGCGTTCATTAAAAAGTTTATTCAATATTAAGCTTTCTGTAGCCTTCCGGCAGCTTAAATATGCTTTCCGGTATCTCTCCTGCTGAAAATTTTATGAGCTCTATTTTCAGATTTTTTTCCGCTGTTTTCGGTCTTATAATTATTGTCGCGCTTTCAGCAATATATAAATTACCGGCCTTCATTGCCGGCATCAGCTTTTTTATTATTATATCGCTGTTCTGTTCCAGAAAAGAAAGGTACGGAGACAGAGGAGCTTCAATATCTTTTGTGAGCCATATTCGCGCAAGAGCAGCTATTTTCGGAATATATATCACCACCTCATGACAATGGTAATTCCCGATCTTCTTTTTAATCCCGCTTTCCTTGCTCAGCACATCTTCCGGTTCCAGATTTACAAACTCACCGTAAATCCGTTCATTATACGGCAGCTTAAAATTCCCGGACGCGTAAATCGATATATCTTTTTTTGCATCTTCGATAACATAAACTTTATTTGCGTTGTAATCAAAAATAATTTTTTTTGCAATCGTGGGGTCGTCAAGCAATGTCTTATCTTTTGCAATATATGTTTTTCTGACTCCATGGAACGGCTTTTCGGTCATAGTTGTAGTGATTTTTTCTTCAATGGTTATATCCGGATATACTGCTGTTGAAACCGAAGAAATAAAAATAATGCATAATATGATTTTTTTTATTCGAAGCATATTGGACCTCGGTTATTTTAACAGGCTGCCTGTGAATTCATGTACCCTGCTGCCTTGTATAAAACATTGCTGTTCTAATTTATTGTTTCCATTGTTGAATCCCCCGGATCGCTTCGCGATCCACCCCCTTTAATTAAAGGGGGCAAGGGGGATTTTTCAGCAAAAATTATCTCAAGCAGATAAGCCAATAATTAATAATCGGCTTGTAATCAAACTTTAAATAAATATCTGCCCCTGCAGGGTTGCTTTCTTTTCTCCTGAAGCGGCTTTATTGTCCTTGCCCATCGGGTTCTGGTATTCGGCCTTGATATTGGCGTTGTGGCCGTCAATAAAGTAATTTAAACCGAAAGTCATTGAAGAAGACTCTTTATCGTCAGCAAAATAAGTATCGCCCTTCCAGTACTGGTATTTTATTACAGGCTGAACCTGCCCCATAAACAAAAAGCCCATCTGCCCGAAGTAGCCGTACTGGGTTACGGTATTGGCATCAGGCCGGTATTTCATTCTTACGTAGCCGCCCTGCAGCGTTATGACAAGCTCATCGCTTACTTTGTAATCAATAGTCGCATCCCCGGTCAAAGCGAGATAATTTCCGAGTTCGCCGTCTATAATAGAAGCATCTTTCTGGAAGTCAATGCCTCCGCCTATAGACAGTACATTTTTTTTACCGAGGTAATTCCCGCTGTAGAAAAAGCCTGTTTCCGGATCGGCAAAGTTAAGCTGTATCCTGCCGCAAAAGCGCGGCCAGTTGTCGGGATTTATATCGTCGGTTTTTTCCGGTGTGCCTTTAAGATCCCTTGCCTGGCCGCGGAAAACGCCTATCCTGTAATCGAAAACGCGCTTCGCGATACCCCTGATCTCAACTCCTGTATCGCGCCATTCGTTGCTTGTTGTGCCTGCGGGGATCACAAGCGAGTTATAATCAACGCCAAGCAGGCTGGCTGCGGACTCCAGATTATGATGCATGAACGGGAGGCAGATGAGGCCTGCGGCAACTTCAAATGCATTACTGAATTTGTAATTGATAAAGGCGTCCTGAGTATAAACGCCTTTGCTGTCTTTTGTTGTATGTGTATGATTTGTAGTTTCAGTCGTTCCGCTTGATGTTTTATCGCTTGAATTCTGCGAACCGGATCCATTCTTCCCGATTAAGATGTCGTCAGTCTGTATAAAAAATTCGACATTCTTTGCTGCTTCTCCGTTAAGAATAAACCTTGACCGCCTCACCTGGAACCCGCTTGCCCATTTCGCGTCGCTTTCGCTTTCCCCTGCTTCGGAATCATATTCGTTCATTGAGTAAGCCTGTGCCTGAATCAGGCCGTGAATTGCGATCCATCTGTGATCTCCATAAGAGAGCTTTGCAACGCCCTTATCTTCTTCCGCAAAAACCGGTAATATTGAAAATATAAGAATTAACAATGTTATATAGACTTTAATCAGTCTGTGCATAAAAAAGTCCTCCTCGGAAAATATTTCTATAATTGCCGCAATTTCATAAAAAAACTCGTTATCTGCCTGCTTGTCAAATATAAAATTTACATAGTTTAATAATATATTTAGGGTTTATATTTAAAGTCACTTAAATTAAAAAGGCATACTAATCATTATTCCGACTTATAAAATAGAAGCTGGATTTGCAATCTACATAAAAAATTATATTAATATAATTAAAATTAATATTATTACTTGTAAAATATTAATTATCTGCTATTATTACATAATAAAAAAATAATTCACTGCACTCTGATCAATTGAATATCGGCAAGATAATAAAAATATAGTCCGATAGATTCATGATCAAACCCAATTGACGCATTCCATGCTCAATTATCTTAAGTTTTGTTTGCATTATTATTCTCAGCGAGCCAGTCGCGGGATACGATAAAGAACCCGGATATATATTATTTTAAATATATATGATTTTAAATATCCAGGAGGTAAAGATGCACAAACGAAAAAAACTTAAAAAGATTTTGCTCTCATTTTCAGTATTTGTTTTATTCATGTTCCCTATAAGTGTTACTTATTCCGAACATAAACAAAAACATCCGGTCAATAAAGAAATAATAAATTTTATCTTAAACAATTTTAAAAAGAATTCGCATGTAACTTTAAAGGAATACGAACTGAACAGGCAGTGGGTTTTTACGGAATTAGATATACATGATGAAGAGACTTACCCTATCACGATCAACGTACTTGCCAGCCTTAAAAAAATGCCGGAAAAGATCGTTTATATGATTGCGCCTCCGGGATTCAATTTCCAGTTCAATTATTTTTCAAACAGCGACAAAAGCATAGCGCGCTACATGATGGATAATGATTATCTGGTTATCGGCATTACGTTCAGGGAGAATAATCTTCCCCCTGAGACGAACGAAGTTTTTCTTAAAGACTGGGGCTTAAAAAAACATCGCCTTGATATCCGTAAAATCGTTACGACAATAAACAAAATAATCAAACTTCCTTATGACATGCTCGGCCAGGCGGCTTCGGCAGTATGCGTTCTGGATTATGCAGCCAGTTATTCGGATAATCTGGACACAATAATCCTTCTGGATACCGACAGTTTCGATCCTTCCATACAGCCTGAAAAAGTTCAATACGCGAATATGACTTATAGCGCCCTGAATCAGATAATGGATGGGGGCACGTATGCCGATCCTTTTGTTATCAATCTCCAGAATTTAATACACACTGCGCTTTTATACCCGGGCATGGACTCCGGGCAGAGCAGGGAGTTTATGGGATTGCCGGGCAACTTTACGGTAAACGGACTGGTTCATCTGGCTTTGATATATACGACGTATATGGCAGGAATCCATACGCCGATTACGGGCCTTCCCGGAGAATGGGTGATGCTTCAGGGAGTCTCTGCCGGCTATTATAATTTCGCTTTTGACCCGGCTCAGGATACTTTCGGATTGAATAATATTTCTTTGCCGGTTGTAGATGCAGCAACATTGTTGAACGGCTCCGGCATAACTCCCATTGCCATCAACCGCGATCTGCATGCCTTGCTGTCCCTGAACGGTCAGTACACGATCAACTGGAAAGGGATAAAAGAAAAAGTAATCATGGTCAATGGGCAATACAGCTCCGGCAACCAGACCTATTACGGAACGCTGATACAAAACGCAGGAAACAATGACGTATCAATTACAGTAATTCCCGGATACGCTTATCTTGACTTGCTGCTGGGAGAGAATGCCCAAACCGATGTGTGGCCGTATTTTATTAATGATTAAAAGAAATTTAATACATCATTGTATTAAATGTTAATAAATGTCCCAGCCGATATTTGAAAAAAGATTTTGCGATGTACTATTAATAAAACAAAAAGAGGCTGTCCTAAATTGCCTTCAGGACAGCCTCTTTATTATATTCGTAATTTATTTCCGTTTTTTCTTAGTCGGAAAAATCCCCTTCAGGGCCTTTGTTCCCGTGAACGGATTTTACCTTTTCCCTTATCTTTGGTTCTGTCCAGTCTTCCGCCTTCTCTATCTTTTTGGACTTCGCTTTAAGATTGTACGATTTCGCTTTAAGGATTGCCTCAATTGCGAGCGGAGCAGTATTGCCTGCGTTGAAAACCTTTGTCAAAATATTGTAAGTAAAGTCCTCTACTCTCTTTGCCATTCTGTCCCTGACTGCCTTGGGCTGCCCCAATAGTTTATTTTCAAATGGAAGATTCAGCTTTTTGTAATCGCCGGGCTTCCATTCCTTTGATTTCGCATATTCAACCATTTCCGCCCACATCTCTTCGGTCATGCCCTGATCCTTCACCTTAATAAAACCGCCCTGGGTATCGAACTGTGCATTCCCGTAATCGTTAACTTCAAGTCCCCATATAAGCATTTGCAGAGCGGTAGCTACGTTTGCCTTCGTAGTCCTTGTCTCACTCGCTATTCTCCGCAGACGGTCGGAGCTGTTTCCGGATGTGCCGTGCTGGGCTCCCGAAACATTGTACTTTGCGAGAGCTTTGTGTATCTCCGCGGTCAGCTCAACCTGAATGCCAGCGTCGCTCGCTTCTATGCCGTGAGTTGTGCCGTTATTCAGCGCTATCCAGTCCGGGAAAATGCCGTTCGCGTTTAGTCCCTGAATAAGGAAAAGCGCCTCTTCTTTGGTTGAAAGCCCTTCTTTGCCTTTAATCTCGCCGACTTCGGTTTCATATCCCGCCCACTTGGGAATATACTGGTTCAGGGCGATGTTCGCGAGTAAATTTTCTTCCTCAGGCATATTGGAAGCATCGATTGCGATTGAAGTAATCCCTGCGTCAAACATACTGGGAATCTCAACTTTTGCCTTATCAACATCCTTCTGATTTTTTAATTGATAATGATCCGCATGAATTGCAACAGGTACTGTTATGCCAAGCTCGTTCATAACAGTGTTAACCAGCGTTGCCATGTTCCATGAGCTAACCGCGCAGTATGCACCGGACCCTCCCTCCGATTTTGCGATCTCTATTATAATTGCTGCCTTGGCTCTCTGTGCTGCTTTCAGCACGCCGCGTATAACAAAAAGACTCCTGGCATTGGCGGCAATCGTCATTGCCTTGCCCTTTGCCATTAAGGCCCTGTCTATGACCTTCCCGCTAACGATAAGCGCGTTTGAATGCGGAAACAGCTTTACGATATTCGGCGTTCTTCCGATTTCCAAAGCTTTTTTAAAATCTTTAGCCATTGAATCCTTAGCCATATAAATCCTCCATAAATATTTTTTTTTTACTTTTTTGCGGTAACATATTTATAAATATTTTATTTTTTTCCGTTTTTAACAGCATTAAAGACTTCCTGCGCCTGCCTGGGAGTTGCTTTCTCGTGAATGACCGCGTAAAGCGCTCTCATCATTGCAACCGGATATGCATGCTGCCACACGTTTCTGCCGAGATTAACTCCGATCGCTCCCTTCTGCATTCCGTCGTAAACAAAATCGAATACTTCCAACTCGGTCTCGCATATTGGGCCGCCCGCGATCACAACAGGCACCGGGCATCCATTTGTTATTTTATCGAAATCCTCTTTGGCATAATAAGTCTTAACTACTTTTGCGCCAAGCTCGGCCGCGATCCTGCACGAGAGAGAAAGGAAGCGCGCTGTTCTTTTATCCAGTTCCTTGCCTACGGCAGTAACTGCCATTACCGGGATGCCGTAGTTTTCGCAATCGTTCACAAGGTCCGCCAGGTTCTGCAGCGACTCTTTTTCGTAATCGGTTCCGACAAAAATTGAAACGCCTACTGCCGCTACATTCAGTCTTATAATATCTTCAACTGAAGTTGTTATTACTTCGTTTGCAAGGTCTTTGCCTATAACGCTTGTGCCGCCCGAAACGCGCAGAATTACAGGAGTATTTAAATGCGCATCAATAGAGCTCCGCAAAACCCCTCTTGTAACAAAAAGCCCGTCCGCATAGGGAAGTAGCTCTTCGATTGTTTCAGCCGGCCGCTCAAGGCATCTTGTTGGCCCCTGAAAGTAACCGTGATCTATAGGCAGAAAAAAGCAATGCCCGTCCGGCTTAATAAGCCGCGACAGCCTGTTCTTTATTCCCCAGTCCAGATTTTCCGCACCCTTAATATATTTTCCACTGCCGGTCCTTTTTATTTCCGGCATCTCGCTTGCGCTTCTTGAATCCAAAATTCCTGCTGCATCTGCCATCTTCCAGTCTCCTTTCTCTTTTGTAATAATTTACTTAATTTCTTTGTTATTTATTACTTGTTGCATCCGTTCATAATATTGGACTATTTTAAAAAAGCAAGATTTTATTTCAATATATTAATATTTATAAAAAGAGACAAAGAAAACAGCTTAAAACACTTATCAAAATATAAATGTCCCAGAAGAGCAATAATTTTTATTTATAGAAGATATTGTTCACGCGGTTGAAATATGATTATATATATAAAATAATATTTGCCAACGTACGGGAAAAGCTTGCCAACACATCGGGAAGCTATGCAAATGTGCAGATTCTTTTCCTGCGCGCGGGCAAGACATTGTAATATCAGATGAATTGGTTTTTAAATGAAATATATGGATAAAAATAGTATATAAAGGAAAGCAGATAAAACGGGCATTCGAATATTTGCATTCAAATGCCCGTTTTACGGAAACGGTTTTAAACAATCTATAATAAAATATTTATTTCAACTGGCCCATCAGTTTATCGCTTACTGATTTAATATCCGAAGTACCGTCAAGCTCAATAATAATCGGTTTGCCTTTATTAGCTTTTGAAAGCTCCTTAAAATAAATAACAGAAGCAAGAGTACCGTTCTTTTTATCGTAATAAATATCGTGGCGTTTTCTGATCGCTTCTTCATCCTGGTCGTCCGACCTTGCTGACAGGCTGCCGCCGCAAACCCTGCATATCTGTTTGCCATCTTTCTCAGCAGGTTTTATCGCATCAATGAAAACATGGTTAGGATGATTCCCGTCCTTTTCGCAAATGCGTCTGCCCATTATTCTTTTCTTTGCGATTTCCCTGTCCAGGGTTATCTCAATAACGTAATCCAGGTTAATGCCTGCCTTGTTAAGCGCGTTGTTTAAAGCAATTCCCTGCTCCGCATTTCTAGGAAAGCCGTCAAGCAGCCATCCTTTTTTACAATCCGGCTCTTTTAGCCTGTCAAGAATCATAGGTATTGTAATATCATCCGGCACAAGCGCGCCTTTGTCTATGTATGCCTTTGCTTTTTTTCCCAGCTCTGTTCCCTTCTTGATGTTGTCCCTGAAAATTACGCCGGACTCAACATGCGTTATATTATATTTTTTCTGAACGATTGCGCCCTGAGTCCCTTTACCGCTGCCGTTCGGCCCAAATATTAAAATATTCATACGATATCTCCGTTTTTAAAAGTTGATTATTTTGACATTGACTAATAAATACTCTCATATATATTTGTAAAGTAAATTTCTTAGGAAATAATTACCAATGGAAACAGCAATACTTAATATAATAAAGAAAAGGCCGTTTGTATTTGTTTCTTATTTTAACGTGCTGTATTTTTTCGAAATAATTAACCTCATGTTCCTGCTTTTAATGATTTACGGAAAAGTAATTTCGGTTTTAAGCGGTATTATTTTATCCGTATTGCTGTCGTTTCATATAATAAACTTATATTATAAAAAAGAAATAAACAGGAAGATGCAGCTTTTCATGATGGACGTTCATCTCGCATACTCCCTTCCTTTTCTTTTAATTACTGCGCTGAATTTTTACGGGAGCAGCGTGCCTGACTATTTATTTGTTTTAGTAAGATCAGTTATAGTATGCTTTGATATTTTATTTATTTATATTCTGAGTGACTATAAAGAAGAAAATGCAGCAATTTAGACAGTAACGTCTAAATTTTTTTTCCGGAAGAATAAAGTACTTATTATACTCCTACGGCTACCAAATTAAATTTATACATACCCTCATCCCCCTTCTCTCAGATAGCTGCTATGATTTTGTATAAATTAAATAGAGAATTTAATATTATTGAAAAGTTTTGCTGATAGTTCAAGGGAGAAGGGGAACTTTCCCCTCTCCCCGAGTTATATTTAAGTTTTCTGTAAAGATATTGTTCGGGGAGAGGGGAGTAAGGGGTGAGGGCATCTGACGTTTCCCACGCCAGATTTATTATATTTAATTTAGAATGTATCCCAAAAGCTATTATTGTCTCTATAAGCAACATAGCGATAAATAAGGGTTTGGGATCGCACTCTAAAGTTATTTACCCTTTGCTGTTGCTGTCTATCCACACCCGTACTGCATACCTGTAATAATCAACAGGCGGCGGAGCAGGATCGAGATTTTTAACGATAAGCTTTCTCGCCCATCTTCTTTCGGCGTATTCGCAAATGTCCTTTATGTTCCTGCCCGAAAGATTATTCGAAGTCTTCGCAATGACCGCGAGTTCCTCCGGTTTAAGATGCATTGCGTAATTCGAGAATATTGCAGCGCGCTCCTTTTCGTTCGGAAGCGGGAAATGAATGGACTGGTCGAACCTGCTTATTAGCGCGTGATCCAGATCGTTTCTTCTGTTGGTAGCTCCGATAGTGATAGTGCTGGTGATTGCGTCAATGCCGTCCAGCCTGCGCAGCAGAACTGACAGAACGCGCCTCGTGGCCTCGAACATATTGTCGTCGCGCGAGCCTGCAAGCGAGTCAATCTCGTCAAGGAAAAGTATCGCTCCTCCGAGATCTTCGCAGGCATCGAATATTTCAGCCAGGTTCTGCGACGACTGCCCGTACCACTTCGACATAATGGACTCGATCGGCACATACACAAGCGGTACTTTTGCCTCTCCCGCGATAATGCGCGCTGCCGTAGTCTTGCCCACACCCGGGGGTCCCTCGAACAATATCGCCTTCGGCCTGTTCGACTCGAAAGACATGCGCGTTAGCTTCGCGATCGAATCGTATATTGCCGGGTTCTGCAAAGGCAGTATGATAGTATCTTTAATATTTCTTTTTACTTCCTCGTAGCCTGCAATGTACGACCAGTCAAGCCCCTCGCTGTCCGTAATCACGGAAGCGCCAACACGGATAAGGCGCATCACAGGATCGTCTTTCACGGCAGAGAATGCTGCCTTAAAAAGCTCCAGCGCCAGGTTGACTTCTTCCTGGGCAAGGTTCCCTTTCTTTGTAATATCTACTTTGAAATTCGTTGTGATTCCCGAAAGCTCTATCTTAATATTATCCAGAATATTATCAGTTTTAAAAAGATTGGTGTTCAATGCCTGAAAAGCGAAATACCCGTTCTCAAAATGATGCACCCTTATGTTTATTAGATGATCTTTTATTATAGAAATAAAGGTGACCAGAAGATTGTCATTGATGTACGGGAGCGAAAAAGAGATTTTAGTCTTGCCCTGCTCGTACGAAACCGACGGGGGGACGATCGCGTCTTTTTTACGCTTTTCAATCAACCCGGCAATTTCTTTTTCAACAGTATCCTTCATCTGGTTAAAGGATATTTCAGCCGCCTGGTTATTTTCCATAGAGATCTCCGCTTGGCAAATTTTGCTGCTTTTAACTATTACAAATAAGCCTGCCGCCTGCTGAAATAGATTCTAACTCCTTTTATCTATCTCGACATAATCGCGTAATTTATATCCTGTATATATCTGGCGCGGCCTGCCTATCCTGAACGGCACAGTGTCGTGCATCTCTTTCCACTGGGCGATCCAGCCCGGCATTCTGCCGATCGCAAACATTACCGGATACATCTCCGTGGGTATGCCGATAGCCCTGTAAAGAATGCCGCTGTAAAAGTCCATGTTCGGGAAAAGCCTTCGCTCAAGGAAATAGTCGTCTTTCAGAACAGCCTGCTCAAGTTCCAGGGCAATATCGATGAGCGGCTCCTTAATAGCAAATTTTTGAAATATAAGATTGCAGTAATCTTTAAGAATTTTTGCGCGCGGGTCATAATTTTTATAAATACGATGCCCGAAACCGTAAAGCCGGAATTTGTTGCTTTTATCCTTGGCCCGTTCAATGCACTGCTTTATCGACATCCCTTCATTCTTAATGTCTTCGAGCATTTCAATAACGCGCTGGTTTGCTCCGCCGTGCAAAGGACCCCATAGCGCGCAAATGCCTGCGCAGATCGATGAATACAGATTCACCATGCTGCTGCCGACAAGCCTTACCGTTGATGTGCTGCAGTTCTGCTCGTGGTCCGCATGAAGAATGAGAAGCACATTCATCGCTTTTTCGATCTCCGGTTCAACATTGTATGATTTTACCGGGCTGGAGAACATCATGTTTAAAAAGTTCCCGCAGTATCTTAAATCGTGCTTCGGATAAACGAACGGTTCGCCTATTGAATGTTTATACGAATATGCGGCAATGGTTCGTATCTTGGAGATCAGTATTGCGGCCATTACATCAAACGTGCTGGAAATAAATTCTTCAGTATAAAAGTACGGGTAATATACGGAAAGCGCATTCACCATTGTGCTTAAAATTGCCATAGGATGAGCCGTAACCGGAAAGCCGTCAAAAAAACGGAGCATCTCTTCATGTATCATTGAATTCTCGTTAAGCCTTCCGGAAAAAATCTTTCGCTCATTTTCAGTAGGAAGATGTCCGTAAACAAGCAGATAACATATCTCGGTAAAAGGAGCCTTCTCTGCCAGCACTTCAATCGGATACCCCCTGTATCTCAGAATGCCTTTCTCCCCGTCGACATATGTAATGGCGCTCAGGCACGAACCCGTATTCTGATAACCCGGATCTAGCGTAATAAAACCGCTCTTACTTCTTAATGCCGATATATCTACTGCTCTTTCACCTTCCGTGCCCTCTACAAGCGGCAGGCCGTAATTTTTGCCTTCAATATTGAATATCGCCTCAGCCATTTTTCTCTCCGTGAAATGCTTTATTGCCATGAATAAAAAATCTAAGATTTATCGAATTCAGAATCATTATTTATATTTATAAAGACTGTATTGCAACAAATATTTGAATGCGTGTATAATTACGAGGATAAAATAAACTAGGGCTTTGATCTGATAAGTTCAAATTTAAAATATTTTTTAATTCAAGATCATGCGTTCTAAGCACTAGCCTGCGGATTAATCGCCTGCGAACCTGTATACTAAAGATGATCCCTCAATTACTGCGTTTTCAGCAAATGGGGATTTAAGCGGCCTGGAAATATCAATAAGACGTTTAAGGGTATTAAGGGCACGGGTTCCGTTAAGAAATTTATACTGGAAAGGGGTTTCGGCGTCGCCATTGCCGTTTATGGGGAATACGCGGAAATAGTGTATCCTGTTTTTCAGGAAAGATATTTCAACAAGAATATTTTCTTTCGCATCCCTGTTGTATGATCCGAAGATAAAATTGCCAAGCGAGTAAAATATCGGTTTTCCTTTATAGATTTCAATACCCTGAACTATGTGCGGATGGTGCCCTATAATAACATCTGCTCCGCTGTCAATAATCGAATGCCCAAGTTCAATATCGTATTCCGCTGGATACACAGAGTATTCGATCCCCCAGTGCAGTGAAACAATAATAAAGTCATAAAAAGATTTGCACTTTTGAACATCTGATCTTATTATGTTTAAATCCGCCTTCGCGACACCCGGAGTGTTTTCGCCTGCCAGAGTATCTTCATAAGCTACGTTTGTATATGCCAGTATTGCGAATCTTGTGTTTTTAATTTCAGTTGTTATCGGGACACGGGCTTCGGATAAATCACCGCCCGCGCCTGTAAAGTTTATCCCGTTAGCAGTAAGATTTTCAAGCGTGTTGAACAGGCCTGTTTTCCCGTAATCCAGTGTGTGATTATTCGCAAGGCTAACCCCGTTTATTCCTGCTGCCTTTAGTAAAGCGACATGTTCTGTATTTCCCTGAAAAATGTACTTTTTTGCCGGATGTACTTCGCCGTTATCGGATATCGGGCATTCAAGATTGCAAAAATTGTAATCAAAATTATCGAGAAATTTTTTTAAATGAATAACGGGAGAATCAATTCCGTTGTTAAGAATTACTTCTTTTATAGCCCAGTCAAGCATTACGTCTCCGGCAAATAGAATCCTGACTAACTGTGAATGATTGTTCTTAGACTTTTCAGGATCAGGATTGCCGGTTGTGCTGCATGCAGACAATAAAAGAATTAAAATTAAATATATTTTTCCAATCATTTGCTAAAAAGTCCGTTGTCGGTAATTTTCCGTATTATATATTAAAGCCGGTTTCAGCAGCTAAATTGAAGCTGATTGCCGAGATTTTTTCTTCAGGAATATGTTTCTTGAAAAAGTTATTTATTTAAAGCGACAAAATAAAGAATAAGTCAATGGAAATCCGAATATTTTTTACAATTTTTTTAACAGTTGAAATTTTTTTCTCATTGACTAATTTCCGGAATTTTTATAATTTCTATTGAACGACTGAATTATTAATATAATTTGCTGAATTCGTACTATATATAATATCAATAATTAGAATATTGCTGTTTTTACGGTTTTATAAGGTTATAGGTAAAACAAGGCAAAAATAGATTTTTGGCATAAAAATATTATATTAAAATATAAAGGAGATGTGATATGAAAAAGAATTATTTTGTAATTTTTTTATTTGTCTCAATTGCTTTTGTTTTTGCGTTTGGTTGCGCCACCACGCCCGGCCAGACTCCGGAACCAGGTAAAGGCGGCGCTGCAATGGATATTTCTTCTTATAACAAGCAGCTGACTGACCATTCTATAGGCGGATTTGCTTATAAAAGCTCAAAACTTGATACGGTAAAATGGGACAGATGGGCGGCAAAAGCTGCGCCAATAGTAAAAGATATAATAGCTAAACTCCCGGAAGGATATGCATTGCAGGTAACAGGCCATACTGATGCAAGCGGTCCGGAAGAAAAGGAAGGCGGTAAACCCGGCAATTTAAAGATATCGACAGACAGAGCAAAAACGGTTTATGACGCACTTAAAAGGGCAAACATAAACTCTCCGAAAATGACCTATAAAGGAATCGGATCCGAAGAACTCATAAACGGGTATGATCCGAGAGCTGCGGAGCAGAGAAGAGTATCATTCAAGATAGTTCAAAAATAAACAATTCTCTCATTTGCTTTTCACAAAAAAAGCCGGGACCATCTCCCGGCTTTTTATTTTCTCATAGATTCTTAATTTAACCTATTGTTATCAAAATAATTATTGTCCCGAATACGCCTTCCAATAGGTTTTGGGACGTACTCTTAATTTTATTATACAAAGCGTTCGGTAACCATAAAATATATATATTGAAAAAATTCAAATTGACAAGAAAACTTTGAATATTAACATAGATTATCCTTGTGCAATAAAATAAGTGATTGACCGCATTCTATTACAGGCTATAGGAATAATTATTCCATGGCGGATAATTAGATGCAGGGATTTTTGGAAATTACATTATGTTTTTATAAAGCTAATGGGCGATTCTTTATATAGAAATAAATCGCTGGGCGCAGGACCGGTGCGGCAGCTTTAGCTCTTTCCCACGGGAACATAATTAAACAATAAAAAGGTATATTATGTCAAAAAGAATATTATATATTATAATAATTCCATTAGCGCTTATTCTTTTGCCGAAAGTATCATGCCAGAAAAAAGACACGGAAGTTCAGGACAAATCCGCAAAGGTCGACTCTATTCCGGCAAAAAAAACCAATATTGTAAAAGATAAAGGATGCATTGAGGGAAACTGTATTGATGGCCGCGGAACTTATGTTTATGAAGACGGCAGCACATATACCGGCAATTTTAAGGATGGGAAAAGACATGGTAAAGGGAAAATGAAATGGGCATCCGGTTCCAGAAAAGGTGAAGAGTATGAAGGTGACTGGTTTAATGACAATATGGACGGACTTGGCGTTTATACTTATACAGACGGAAGTAAATATACGGGTTCATTTAAAGACGGCAAGAGGCACGGCAAAGGCGTTATGGCATGGGAGTCCGGGCCGCGTAAAGGTGAAAAATACGAAGGCGAATGGTTTAATGATAAAATAGAAGGTAAAGGCGTTTACACATATGCCGACGGCAGCAAATATGAAGGCGAATTTAAAGATGGCAAAAGAAACGGCAAAGGCAAAATGATATGGGCGTTCGGGCCGCGCAAAGGTGAGATCTACGAAGGCGAATGGAAAGACGACAAAATGAACGGTAAGGGCACATATATCTATGCCGATGGCAGCAAATATGAAGGCGAGTTCAAAGACGATAAAAAAGACGGCAAAGGTAAAATGACATGGGAATCCGGGCTGCGCAAAGGTGAGACCTACGAAGGCGAATGGAAAGATGACAAAATTGAAGGTAAAGGCGTTTACACTTATGCCGACGGCAGCAAATACGAAGGTGAGTTTAAAGACGGCAAGAAAGACGGGAAGGGGACAATGACATGGGCGTCCGGGCCGCGTAAGGGTGATAAATATACCGGCGAATGGAAAGATGACAAGATTGAAGGCAAAGGCGTTTACACTTATGCCGATGGCAGTAAATATGAAGGCGAATTCAAAGACGGCAAGAAAGACGGGAAGGGGACAATGACATGGGCGTCGGGGCCGCGTAAAGGTGAAAAATATGAAGGCGAGTGGAAAGACGATAAGATTGAAGGCAAAGGCGTTTATACTTATGCCGATGGCAGCAAATACGAGGGCGAATTCAAAGACGGCAGAAAGCACGGGAAAGGGACAATGACCTGGGCGTCCGGCCTGCGCAAAGGTGACAAATATACGGGTGAGTGGGCGGATGATGAAATGCATGGCCTGGGAAAATATTCATATGCTGACGGAAGGTTATATGAAGGCAGGTTCGAGAAAGGGAAAAAGCACGGATATGGAGTAATGACCTGGACGAGCGGGCCTAAAAAGGGCGAAAAATATGCGGGTGACTGGAAAGATGATAAAATGGACGGTCTTGGAGTATATACATATCCTAACGGTAAAAAACAAACCGGGCAATGGAAAAACGGGAAATGGTACGGGATTGTTAAAGCAACTGCCGAAAAAAGCAAGCCGGCAGTTATTAAACCGAATAGCGATAAAACAGCTGTTAAAAAGCCTGTGCCTGTAGCTCCTAAAGAAAAGAAGAAGGAAATTGAGAATACAACTAAATCAGATGATTTACCGGATATTTTAAAAGCCGAATATATCTATATACAAAAAGACTGGCAGAACTGGCATTTGCTTGAAGGCGGACTTGAAAAATATATAAAAGATAAAATTTTGCAAATTGAATATATTGACGGAAATATTACAAAAGGGAAATTGATAAATATTGCCAACGAAAGGGAAATAGGCTATAATCGCTGGAAAACCTATTGGAATGTTGAAACCCTGGACACCGGAAAAACAAAAGTGCCTGAGATGTCAATATGGAGAATAAAAATATTGAAGGAAACGAGATAAAGGCAAATTTTATTACCATTTATCATGTTTTAAACGAATAGACTTGCTGCAAATCTAAAGTGGAGAAATCTTCCTTCGGCAATTCAGAGATTTCTCGTCGCTATGCTGGATACGATTGCCTTCTGATAACCTGCCCCTACAAAAACTCAAACAGTCCTCGAAAATTTTCATTAATTCCATCAAATTTAAGCATCACAAATACTATTAACGAATTTTGAGTTAGCAATCCACCGGCGGCCGCCGGACAAATATGAGAGAAACGTAGATGAGACAGGCCGATAAAAAAGTGTGAAGTATTCTGAAAATGACTGAAAAACCTATGGAGTCAAGAACCCGTTAGTTAGCATAGTCTCAGACA
>JAZDKB010000054.1:0-32184 GCA_043803405.1 Spirochaetota bacterium
AAAGCTGCTCAATACATTCAGAAAACAAATATAAAGGTTGCCTTTGTTTCAACGAATTCCATATCACAGGGCGAACAGGTCGGCATTCTCTGGAATGCGCTGTTTAATAAATATAATATAAAAATACATTTCGCGCATAGTACTTTCAAATGGAGCAATGAAGCCAGGGGCATGGCTGCGGTGTTTGTTGTAATAATAGGTTTTGGTAACTTTGACGCTGATGTAAAACTATTATATGAGTATGATGATCCGAAATCTGAAGCACACGAAACTAAAGTTAAGAATATAAATCCGTATCTTATTGAAGGTGGTGATATAGTAATATTGTCAAAATCTTCTCCAATATGTGATGTCCCAAAATTAATATATGGAAGTAAACCGGTTGATGCCGGGAATCTGTTCTTAACGGATTTAGAAAAAGACGAATTAATCAAAAAAGAACCTGATGCAAAGAAGTATATTAAACCAATTTTAAGCGCAAAGGAATTTCTTAACGGTAAATTCAGGTGGGTGTTATGGCTTGTTGATGCTTCCCCGTCTGACTTGCAAAAATTACCTTTGATATTGGAAAAAGTTAATAATATAAAAGACTTCAGGTTGAAAAGTACAAAAGTATCTGTACAAAAACAGGCTGAAACACCAACGCTGTTTTCTGAAATCAGGCAACCTAAAAATAATTACATACTTATCCCAAGGCATTCATCAGAAAATAGAAAATATATTCCGATGGGTTTCTTTGATCCGGATTATATCGTAAGCGATTCATGCACAGCATTGCCTAATGCTACTCTCTTTCATTTTGGTATTTTAATGTCATTAATGCATATGACCTGGGTAAGATATGTTTGTGGAAGAATCAAAAGTGACTTTAGATATTCAAATGATATAGTGTATAATAATTTCCCTTGGCCCGAAAATCCCACTGAAAGAAATGTAAAGCAAATAGAGGAAAAATCTCAACAGGTTCTTGATGCGAGAAATGACTATCCTGACAGCTCACTTGCAGACTTATATGATCCGTTAACAATGCCGCCTAAACTTGTAAAAGCTCATCAGGAGCTGGACAAGGCTGTGGATCTTTGTTACAGAAGCCAGCCTTTCGTGAATGAAACAAAGCGTATTGAATTTCTGTTTGAGCTGTACAGCAAATATGACAGTAATCTCTTCACTGAAGAAAAAGAGAAGAAAAGAAAGAAAAAGAAATAACTATTCCCATGTATTTGCCGACCTTATTAAGATTCCCTTTATGGGGCTTGTAAAACAATGAAAACCCTACCCTTTTTACTTATCCTTTTTCTCTTTACAGCTTGCGAACTAAACGAAAGCTATAATTTCGCCTATCGCATAGAAACGGATACAGAGATCACATCCGATATAACCTATTATCTTGACGGAGTTTACGAGGAGGAAAGGATCACAACGCCCTGGCAGAGTAATTCAATGACAATAGCAGACGATTTCTTTTCATTTTATATTGAAATAGAGTACTCAGAATCGAGTGGCCGGTTCTATATCCTGCGTGATGGTGCGATATGGGAAACTCAAAGCTTTTATCCGGGTTATCATATAGAGTTTTCAAAAAATTTTTAAGGAATTTGTTAAACTGTCCCCCTGCCCTTGCCGATATTATTATATTGTTAGGAACTGCTTGGTTTTTATTGCTATTGCTTATCTACGTTCGTCCTTTTTACTATTTACAAACCTCATAAGAGAATAATTCATCACTTTTTACACATTTTATTAGGAGTAATCTGCTCCTAATGAGACATAAAAAAGTAATTGACTTTTTTAGGAGGAGGCCTATGCTATCCAGAAATCGTGATTTTCCGTAAATTTTGTCGTAATCGGAGTGTAAAAATGACCTAAATCGTCATTTTTTTCTTTTATAAGAGGGTTAAAACAAAAAAGCCAGAAGCAGCGAACTTCTGACTTTTGTTCGGGGTGTTAGCCCGGATTGATTTCATTTCATTTAGTAGTAATGTACTGAAACGTTACTGCTTTGTCAATCCTATTTTAACACCTCCCCTTAAAAACATAAAAAAAATAAAAAAAAGGGAGGGGTTTTTATGCAAAATCGGTCTGGTTTGGCTCTTAGTCCGCTTGTAGATGATTCAGATAATGTCGTTTCCCTGTCCGCAGCCAGGGAACGCAAGTACAATCCTCAGGCAGCGTTCTACGCTCTGCCTAAAGCTTTTATAAACCGTCTGCTTTTCAGTATGTCCGGGTCCACTCTCAAGGTTTTCCTTGCTCTGGTCTATCATACTGACTGCTGGAACGTTATCAAGTATCCTGGAAAGATAACTCATTCCAATTTAATGAAGACCACCGGCATTAAGAAAAAAGAAACTATCTCAAATGCCTATAAAGAGCTCGAAGAACTCAGCATAATCGGCGGTTATACTCCCGGCCATGGAGCGGATAACACTAAATTCTATTTTACGTTCGATATAAATCATTACAGGACAGATGAATGCTGTCTTGATCAGGCCGAAATATCCTCTTATTATGAAATGCTTTTATCCGGTAAATTTACAAACATGCCTTTTAGTGATCCTGCAGGTTCGGATAAAGAGACTGCTTCAAATGAATCCATAGATTTGTCTGGCTTTCCGGAGGAATCAGAGCCGGTTGGTAATGTATCACAGGCCTGCAGCGATGATTATGACATACCCGAATCCTCTGCAGCATCCTTCAGTGATGAAAATAAGTCTTCATGTTCTTCATCTTCGCTTAATTATGCCTTTACTATAGCGAGCTCGTGGGGTACTGAAATAAAATTATATCATAATGAAAATCCAGATATCTTCTTTTTAGAAGATGGTTCTTTCTTTTGTGACAAAGATGATTTCTTTAAAAATTATCAGCATTGTGTAATTAAAGATACACTTACTATACAAGAGCCGGTGCAGACAATTACCTGTGAACTAGGCATTATACCAGCAGGTGTACCGGAAAACGGCATGCCCTCCCCCCTTGAAACGGCACAGGGGAGTACCGAAAAAAAGGACTCCCTTAAAACTATAAATAGCTATAAAATTAATAAACTAATAGTTATGGCTCAAAAAGATTTTAATTTTATTCATGAATTTAATAATTTCTGCATTGACGATTCTCCAAAGTATCTCAAAAATACTTTGTACTGGCTTATTCAGCATGCAGTTGATTTTAACTTGTCCCTCGGTGATGTCATAGACTCACTGAATGCCGCGAACAACAAAGGCAAGCACGGCAAAATGTGTTACCTGGTCGGCGTAATGCGAAACAAGGCCGGGAACAATTCCCGCGGCCTCAAGGTGATCACAAAGCCGGAATTTGTCCAGGCAAAAGAGTATTTCAGCGAGCGTTTCGGCCATTGCATTGAGTATTTAAAATCATACAGCTTTGACTGGACAGCCGGGGAGCTTCGGTATACTCTCAAAGATCCGGCCAAAGACAGATCTTATCTTGCTGAATTTTTTAAATTTGTTGTTGAAGATATAAAAAAAGCTGTAGGGGTTTCTTTATCTCACGTTGAGGTTGCTTAAAGTATTTGTGTTTTTGTGTGACCGGTATTATTATTAAAAAATGTATTCATAGGTTGTTTATTGTTTTTTAGCTGTTTTAGGCTTTACAGTTTGGCCTGTACGGCGTTTTATTTATTTAGCTAATGCATAGGTTATCCCGTTCAGGCTGTTTATCTTAAAAAATTCATATTTTTATGCCGGCTGCTTATTGTGTGTTTGTTGAATTTGAAAGGTAAAGTGGTAGCAAATTCAATTATAGGCAGGTAAGTGAAATGAGAGTATTAATCGCGGAGGATGAACAGGGCTTTGGTATTGTTTACAAAAGATTGATGGGGAAATGGGGTTTTGATTTTGACCTGGTCAATAACGGCAGGGACGCCGTTAGTCGTGCTGTCGAGAATGAAGGCAAATACGATATCTGTCTCATGGATATCGACATGCCTGTTATGGACGGCTGCGAGGCTGCAAAGCTGATTCGTTTAAAGACAAAGTATTTGCCGATAATTGCAGTAACGGGTGATGCCCGCTTAAAGAATAAGTATTCCGAATTCGGAATGGATGCTTACATAATGAAGCCGTTTAGTTTTAACGAGCTTCAGGAAAAGATAATCGAGTTAAGCATAAAGTCCGAAAAAATAACATACATAGATAATGAATTACATATTGAAAAGGAGATGCCGATGGATAAACAACATGCAGAGGAGTTGAGGGAGCTTGCGAAGAAAGATTTACGAAAAGTGAAATTTTTTGATGATCCCGGAGCTGCTGTTGTTGTACATAAGAATGTAGTGAACAAGATATCGTATGATCTTAGTATAAAAAAACAGTCCCTGACAGTTTTTCTTAATCGTGATACGGAGAAGCCAACCCGCTGTATATTATACAGAGAAATTCCACACCTTATGCCGCAGGAATTCCTTACGGAAGATGAATATGATAAGTCAATTAAAACAGAAGATCAGGATTTACAGGAGTATAATAAACTTATTTTAAAACCCGAGGAAAAATAGTTTCTAAAATTATAAAGAGTTCCCCTGCCCGCTTAATTTGTTTTTATCTCTAATCTGGTTCAATTTATCTTCAGGAGTTAAATCATGTTGAAAAAATATCTGATGGTTGTTTTGTTTTTATTATTAACGGGCAGCTTATCCCCGGCCGGTAATTCTACAAAAGACAATTCATGGATTGTTATAAACGCATTGCTTGTTGATAAAAATAATGTCACAATAAAGCTGATCTATTTTGATTCCCCGGCAACAAACGTTAAAGCCAATGCAAGGAGATCCTGTAAAGATGGCGTTAATATAATTCTTCCTGAATACATGTTGAAGAAATACGAAGGTGATCCCCTCAGAGTTGATTTTGACTTAAAAAATGCAAAGTATAAAATTTATCAGAAATCAGGAGATAAGATTATTTCTTCAGGCAGCCTAATGCTTGAACTATAATGTAAATATTGGCTTATTGTAAATAATTCTTGATTTTTCCATCTTTTACTCTTCTCTATTTGGCCTGTATTGCGTTTTATTTATCCTTTTAATATAATTGGTTGTTTTTTTAAAATTTTTTAGAGTAGGGTAGGGGTGTCAGTATTCTTTTATAAAGTAATACTTTATATGTTCTGTTATTTCCGCAGCAGTTCAGCCGCTTCCTTTAGAATTCCCGGTTCTTTTATTTTTACAAGTTTCTGCGGCGATTCCTGAATTTTTTCCATTGCACTGTAAAACCGGTCGAGTACATCACCTTCGACCGTAGGTATCAAGAATATATGTGTATGAGGAATACGTTTTCCGCGTGCATATAGGCACACAAAATCAGGCTTAAGGGTTTTCATTATTTTATTGGCTGCCCGATGAGCCAGTTTAAAAAGACTCACTGTTTCTTCTTCAGTCATCTCGTGCCACCATAGTACATGCCGCTTCGGAATAACAAGGCAATGTCCTTTTGAGTACGGGTTTATATCAAGTATTACCATGCTCAGTTCATCTTCCATAACCTTATAAGCAGGTGTTTTGCCGGATACGATATCGCAGAATACGCATTTATGTTTACTCATTCTTGTCTCTGGAATAAATTATTTTTAAAATATATTTTCATTTTTGAAAATAATCATGCCTAGCCGCTGGAAAGAAACACCTTTTTTTAAAGCATATTTATAAAAAGGTTTCCCGTTTTCCAATTCTGCATCAAAATAATTAAAAATAATATTTCTATATTTCTTAATATCCTTTAAAAGTTCAGACAGGTGAGTCGAGAGCAGAAAAATATGATCTTTATAACCCATCATTGAAGAAATTACAGTTAAAGAAGCATCATAAGCATCTCTGTGATTTGTTCCTTTAAATAATTCATCTATTATCACAAAAATATTTTTACCACTTTTGCATTGCTCTGCTATTTCTTTCATTCGTTTTACTTCACTGTAAAAATAACTGTAGCCAGCCCGGATATTGTCTTCGGTATTGATGCTTGTAATTAGTCCGTCAAAACAGGATAATTCCATTTCTTCTGCCGGTACTCCCAGTCCGATATGTGCGAGATATACTGCTATTCCGCATGCTTTAATGAATGTCGATTTTCCTGCAAGGTTCGGACCGGTTAAAAAAACAAAGTTGTTATTTTTTTCAATACTGATTGAATTCCTGACAGGATCATTTATAAAAGGATGATATAAGCCTCTTACATTGAATATAGGAAAAGGAGATTCAATAAATTTTGGGAACACAAGGCTGTATTCTTTTATTGCGGTAGCTAAAGACAGTATCGCATCCATTTCATAAATGGATTTTATTATTGATTGAATTATATGCTTTAACTGCCCCCGCAGCAACGTATCAAGTCGAAAAACTTGGATAGGGGACGATTCGCCGGAAGTATTTGTTTTTATCAGTTGATCATTTTTTGAAAATAATTTTATATCCCTAAAAATCTTTTTAATCAGCTGCGGACAATTGTCCTGGTCAACTATTTTATGGAAACGATTAATGTTTTGCAATAGATTCAGAACGCATTTTAATCCGCCTGCAATAATAGAATAAGTATTTTTATCTTGAAACCGCCACCAGTATGCTTTCAGAAAAGCAAATCTGTGTTTGGATGGTGAAATACACGAGATATTTTCGTTTATATAATTTTCCGCGTTTTTTACGAGATTATTGCCGATCGCATTATAAAATAAATTCCAGTTGTCGTAATCATTCAAGATAAAGCAGAACACATTCTGCATCGCTTCAATTTTTTTTATGGATATTCTTCTAGGTTTAAAATAGCGTTCGAGTGCATAACGCCCGCCTCTTGTCTGGGTTTTATTAAATATATCGAAGATACATCGATTCTCGTCCTTTTGCTGTTTTGTTTGCAGTGTGATTATTTCCAGATCAAAAAGAGTTTGATTGTCCACTATCATTACTCTAACCATTTAATTCAGTACTAATTAGTTTGTTCTTCTGCAACGAATATCTCTTTATATAAATCTTCGCCAAAGCTAGTCTGTAGCGGCCTGCCTACAATAATTCTGAAAGTCCGTTTTTTATCCGGCTGTCTCTCTGCCCTCAAAAAAAGAATATTCTTTGTTTTTCTGCCGTAAAAACCGTCTGCGAATTCGTATAAATGAGTCACAAAGAAAATCTTGATGCCCTTTCCCAGCAGGGCGAGAATTATCTGTCTTGCTATTTCCGAGCCCTCTCTTTCATTTGTTGCAGCGAAAGATTCGTTTAAAAGCAGCATTGAACCCGGTTTTATGTTATCCACTATTCCGCTCATCCTCTTCAGTTCCTCGTCGAGTTTCCCGCTTTTCATGGAAGCGTCTTCCTTCCGCTTGTAATGCGTGAAAACGCCTTCGCGGATATCCGCGCGGAATGATTCTGCAGGCACGAACATGCCGCACTGCATCATCAGTTGAGCAAGTCCGATGCTGCGCAGAAAAGTCGATTTGCCTCCCTGGTTGGCTCCTGTAATGATCATAAGATTTTTACTGTCAGCTTCCATGTCGTTTCCTGTAACTTTTCTTTTTACAGTCAGGGCCAAGCATATGTCATATAATCCGTTAAAAGTATGCTGCTTTTTGCCTGAAGCCGCAGGCTCAGGGAATGCGGCGGGTTCCTCTAACCGCACAAGCTGTTCATACAAATTCAGGCACCCGATGTAAAAAGCGAGTTCCGTCCTCAGCATGTGGAAAAAACTGTCTATATGATCCGCGGACTGTGCCAGCGCGTTTGCTGCAATATTTATTCCCCTGTCTTTCAGCTCCGACAGGGCCCTGGCCCCGTGTTCATCCCGCGGATGTATGTTGAACGAATAGGCCGGCTTTCTGGCAAAAATCCTCTTCACCAGGCTTTTGTTCTTTTTATCATGCGGCTTGCGGAGGATGTAATTCTTCCCTTCGTTTCCCTGCCCCAGCTCAGCGCTCAGCAAAACGCCGTTTTTGAATTTCAGCTCGTCCAGGTGATACTGTATGATTTTAAAATATTTGTCGTTCAGTTCTTCACTGATCATCGCAAAAAACCGGCGAAAACCTTCCGACTCGAACTTATCCGCGTGTTCGTCTGTTATGTCTTTCAATCCCTGGAGCTGCCCGACGAACATCTGCAGCATACTGACAGCTCCGCTTATAATCCCGCCCGGGTACCTGTTGAAAAAACCGAACCACCGTTTCTTTTTTTTAGCGAGCACTTCTTCCGATATATTATAAATATCTCTGACCGCCCCCGCGTTCTTCATGCAGTCTCTGAGTATATCCTGCCTGTAAAGTATCGTGTCTGCATCCTTTAAACCTGCCAGCACCGCTTTCTTTGCTGTTTCGAACAAAAATTCGTCATCGAGTGCCATTGCGTTAAGCAGAGTTTCCAGTTCCAGATCCTGCGTCAGTTCCCGTTCATTCAGCGGCAGCGGCTGCCCGGGATCAAAGTCCCTGTCCCTGTACATCAGAAAAGCCTTCATGCGCTCATGCGCTCCTTTATCAATTTATATGTAAGCCGATATTTTTCCGCTATTGACACTGCGTATGCCAGCCCGTCAGCGGGTTTTCTAATGATTTTAAAAGTCCGCACAGCCGGGTTTTCCGGATCCACAGTGCTTACCATACTTACAGTCTTCGCGCTCAAGGAAGCCAGTTCGTCAATGAATGTCACGCACACGCACAGGGAATCCATTCCTGATATTTTTTTTATGATCTTTTTGCTTAAAAACACAGCATCTTTCAGGGACGTGGAAGTAAAAATTTCATTTATGAGTATAATGCTATCAGGTGCGGCCTGTTCCAGTATCGACTGAATTCTTACAAGATCGTCCTGCAGCTTACCCCTGAGAGTCCTGATGTCCTCTTCTTTCTCAAAATGAGTAAAAACACAGCCAGGCAGAAAGAGCCCTGCTTTTTTTCCAGGCACAGGACAACCCAGAGCGGCCAGGTAATGCAGTTGCCCGAAAGTCCGGGCAAAGGTTGTTTTGCCGCCCTGGTTGGGCCCGGACACGATGAAAATGCGCTCTTTGCCTTTCAGATAGAAATCATTGCAAATCACAGGCATTTTTCCAGCCATACATTTTTCCGCTAGCGCGAGATCAAACCCTTCGTAATTATAGACGTTTTTATTTTTATCGGAAACCTCAGGATAACAGAAATTCAGACCCGCTCGTCTGAACTTCGCAATATACTCCAGTAACGCGATATAAAACTGTATTTCCCTGTCGAAAACCATGACTGTTCTGTCCGTGTAAGCGGCATTTTTCTCACAGTAATTTAATAGGCCGGAAAATATTTCCGGATTCAGCTTTGCTGCCATTTCCAGTATCCTTGCTTCCACGTGATTCATCCCGGACACTGCTGAAAGTTTTGACAGGTAATCCTTCACTGCGTGCTGTTTGAATTTTTCGAATGTTTTTTCAATCTCCGGGGTGTAATCGGTTTCGGATTCATATCCGCGGACTTTAACATTGCTTCCGTTTATAAGCACGCAATATTTGATTTTCGAAAGGCCGGATTTAAAGCTTTTTGTTTCTTTAAGGAGAGTCTTAAATCTGCCGGACCCGGTATAATCCGTTATGTATTCCCTGAATAATGAAAGCCCATGCGATTTTAAATTAATACCGGACAGATCATGAACAAAACTGACAACTGCATCGCAGTAAATTTCCGCGGATTCCAGCAACCATGCCTCTTTATGGTATTTGTAATATAGCTTTTCCGCGTGGCCGAGATACCGCCTTGTGACTGTCATTTTCTCCGTGAATGATTTTATACAGCTGAAAACAGTCCGGTTCTCAAGATCGCGCATTATCTCCTGACGATAATTGACTGTCTCAACATCGCCCGGCATGGCATAAAAAAACGGTTTCAGGTTGTATTCATCTCTGCCCGCGGTAACGGCTTCAATGATCTGATCCAGATTGAGATCAGGGAAAAATGCGGGTTCAGATGGTTCTTTGTCCGGGCCGTTCTCCATCCCGCCAAAAAGTATGCTTTTAAAAATCATTCAGTAATTCTCTCCAGCTTGTTTTTCTTTTGAACATATCTCCGGAAGCTTCTATCCATCGCGTCAGTTTCGCTCCATAGATATGGAAAATGTCCGTATACAAGCGACAGTTGTTCTGCTGCTGCTTCAGGCTCTTTATTCTCTTCGCGGTATTTCCAGACTGCGCACACAAGCCCGGTACGGTCTGAACCTCCCTGACAATGTATTAATACCGGTTTCGGTGCGTTTTTTATAATACCCATTATTTTATCAAGAGTCTCCGGATCAACCTCGCGCACCGCCGACAGGCGAAAATCAAAATGTCTGACTCTATATTGTTCCATCACATTCATTTCATCCCTGTACCAGTCAGAATTTTTATGTTCGCCCCTGAGATTCAAAACGCTTTTTATTTTATATTTTTTAATATAGCCGGTAAATTCTTTTGCATCGAGCTGTTTCGATCGATAAATAACGCCGTCTGTTACAACATGAAAATTGTCGTATTGCGACCATCCGGTGAGTAAAAATATCACAAAAACAAAAGGAATAATCGGTAATAGATATTTTTTTCGCGCTATTTTCATTTGACTACCAGCACAGAACACGGGGCAATCCTCACCAGGCTCGGACATGTGCTTCCCATCACGCGGTCATAAATCGCGGAATGCCCTATGAATCCCAGCATAAGAAAGTCATATCCGTTATCTTTGATAAATTCGACAATGGTTTTCACTTCATGGCCTATGACTATATGGTTTCTGTGCTGTTTATGAGTTTTAATATTTTTAAAGATTGGGCATGTTGCTATTTATTAATTCTATGGACTGCACTATATCCTCTGTTTGACTTTTTTCGTCGCTAAGTATGGCTTCTATCGTAGCCAATTCGTTAACGATAAACCGATATGTCTGGTTTTTCAATTCTTCGATTTCTTTATTCACAATACCCGTAAGATCAGATGTAATACGATGAAGATTTTTATCAATTTCGTTAGGTATCTGGTTTGCAAAATATTTTTTAAATACGCCTTTATACAAAAACATCGGAAATAAAAACCATAGCATATCCAGATGGAAGTCGCTTGCCCGGCTGACCCTCACATCCGGATTTCTTATTTCTTTTATCTCGACCACCCATTCTTCCGATTTAATTGTAATTCCCAGAACGGATTGTATGCTTTGATTCAGCCTGTCACGGAATGATTTAAGGAAAAACGAATAATGACGCTTCGCTGTTTCCACTATTTCAACGAATTTAGGTCTCTCTGCATTCACTATTTTTTTAATTTCAGTTTGTAAAACTTCATTAAGCCATTTTTCATATTTGCGGGATATCTTGAATAAATTTCCGCGCCATGTTTTATATTCTGCAATAAACTTAATTCGGGCTGAATTACTTAGGTCCTTCTGGTACGGCTGTATATTCTTGAATATTTTTTCTCTTGTCTGGCTTAAAAAGTTAGTCATTAAAAGAAGAAGCTCCTCCCTAATGAAGTCTATTGTTAACCGATCGCTTAAAATCTGTGTTTTTAATATGCTCCGTTCGCTGTCCGATTTTCTTGAGACGCTAAGACTTAAGTTTAAATAACTAAGGCATGCCTGAGCGAGAGTATCTATCTTATATTTTAATATCTTATCGAATTCGCCGCCGAAATCTTTCATTAAAGGAGTAAAGAGTTTATCCTGCAAAATGGTTTGATATTTCTCTCTGTCCTGCTTTGCAGAATAGCTATAGACCGGAACATCGCGATCGAATGACTTTTCCAAAGAATTATTTATATAATCGATTATCTCACCTGTCTGTGCGTCGGTGAATAAATCGGCCTTTGTTAATAAAAGAACAATATCCGGGCTGTACTTCTCGACCTCTTTTAACAAAACTATTTCATTCTCAGCTAAAGGGCGGTCTGCGCTGACAGCAACGATTGCAACGCCTATTTCCGGAGCCCATTTTTCAGTGACTTCGCTGTTGTGTTTAAAAATACTACCAAGGCCTGGTGTGTCTACAAAACGAAGGCCTTCATATTGCTTCAATTCCGGTAGTTCAACATCGACCCAGAGCACATCCTTTATGTTTTCAGGGTTTTTTGACTCCGAAACATATGCATCTATCGAATTAATTGCGATTTCCTCAACATGTCCGTCTAAAAAAAATACCGCGACCTTCTCTTTTTCGCCATACATAATTCTTGTAATGACCGATGTCAGAGGAATTACGCCTGTAGGCAGAATCTCTTTGCCAATAAAGCTGTTCAGGAAAGAGCTTTTACCTGCTTTAAACTGTCCCAGAACAGCAACATCAATGATTTTATTTTGCGAAAAAAGACCGTCAATAATCTGTATGTTTCTGTTCAGAGTTTTAATGCTGTGTTTAACACAAATTTCTTTTATGGTTTGCAATAATGTCTGCATGATTCAATTCCTTAAAAAATCGAAAAAATATATCAAATATTTTTAATAAATAATAAAAATACTACAAAAACAATTATAATCACTATTGTAAACGCAGTTATCGCGTATTTAATAGACATAATGATTTTCTTTTTTTTCGGTATACCCGGGAAATGACTGTAGCCTTCATAAGCATTAATAAAAGCCGCAATAGCTCCCAGTATTCCAAAAATAGTTCCAAGAACCACGAGACCTGCGAAAAAACTTACTCCCATTATACTATTACATCCATTGGTGGTGGATTACATCCCTAAAAGGAATTAATATCTTTTCCTTTGAGGGATTGTTTTACCCGTTCAGGTAATAAGCTCGACTTTTTTAATATGGTTTCATTTTATACCCTCAATGAGTATAATAATAAGTTTTGGGGGAATTGATAATTTTGTATTATAGCCATGGTTAATTTCAGGAACGCTCCGGCATCTACAGATGGAGGTTTGAAAATAAAAAACCGCCCTTTATGCTAACAATTCCCCTGCAGGAGTCATTAGCCATTGAGGCGGTTTGGGTGAACTCCATCACCTTAAATTAGTGATAGTTATAAATCTGTAAAATACTAATACATAAAAAGTCATTATTCATTTTTATGTCAAGATAATTTTTATCATGTTACAAAATGAAACGTCGGGTATTTTTTCATATTTTAACAAAATAATCTGAATAATATATTGACAGTCATTCAATATATATGCCATGTTTAATAACATTAAAGTGGGCGATGGAGTTCGCCGTTAATCGCTTAAGCTCGCTGATGACTCCTACCATAGCATAGAACCATCTAATTACGAATTTATATTCCGAATAAAAATAGAACTTCCATTCGGCGGAAATGTCGCGTAAAAGAGGATGGCCGATTGTATCTAAAAATATCGGTTATGGAACAGGAAATAAAAAGAATCCGAAAAGCGGCTTATAAGACGCTGCATCTGATATTCGTAAAGTACGTAGGTCCCGGTGCCTACCGTATCGTTAATTCTGAAGCTGAAGGTGGCATTCCGGTACTGACGGACTACATATCCTTTCATTATCATGAACCGCTTATTCGTGTAAAAGATATTGGTAAAAACATTATTTACCTGGTGACCCAGGAGCGGTTTAAGTTATCTTTTCTCGGAAAGATGATACAACTCGATCCCGGACTAGAGACTAAGCTCCACGCATGGTTTCCCTTTCTATGGGGCGAAGGCACGGCTGAGGACGTCGGACGGTATAAATCGATTCTCAGGCAGTTAAAGGAATTAGCCGATATCACGGTGCCACCAAATTACGGGCAATAACATGCGATTACAATTGTTTAATGAATCAGTTATTAAATGGATTTTTAAATACCGCAAGTTTGCCTAACTCATGTTCTATTTCCAACAGGCGGTTGTATTTAGCAATACGCTCGCTTCTGCATGCGGAACCGGTCTTGATCTGTCCGCCGCCCATTGCAACTGCAAAGTCGGCCATAAATGTATCTTCTGTCTCGCCGGATCGATGAGAGATTACGAATCCCCATCCTGCTTCTTTGCATAAATTTATTGCTTCAATGGTTTCCGTGACGGTTCCTATCTGGTTCAGTTTTATAAGTACTGCATTGGCCGTCTTTTCCTTTATTCCTTTTTCGATGAACTTCGTGTTTGTTACGAATATATCATCACCCACTATCTGGATTTTTTCGCCGAGAGCTGCTGTATGTTCTTTGAATCCATTCCAGTCGTTTTCGTCAAGCCCGTCTTCTATGGAAACGATAGGATATTTGTCAATCCAGCTTTTATAAAACACAGTCATCTCCGAACTGTTCTTGTTTCCCTGGCCTGATTTCGCAAGGACATACATGCCTTTTTCGAAAAATGAACTTGCCGCAGGGTCTAACGCAAGGGCAACGTCTTTACCCGGCTCATATCCTGCTGCTTTTATAGCCTCTAAAATGACTTCGCAGGCCTCATCGTTGCTTTTGAGATTTGGAGCAAATCCGCCTTCATCGCCTACTCCTGTTGAATATCCTTTTTTGCCGAGTATCTTTTTAAGAGCGTGAAATGTTTCAGCACCATAGCGCAATGCTTCCGCGAAAGAAGGAGCACCGATCGGCATTACCATGAACTCCTGAAAATCAACGCTGTTTTCAGCATGTTTCCCGCCGTTTAAAATGTTCATCATAGGTACAGGAATACAGTAAGAAGTTGCAGGGCATAGGTATGCATAAAGAGGTGTATTTGCAGTAATTGCGGACGCTTTGGCTAAAGCCATGGACACACCGAGTATTGCATTTGCTCCGAGTTTACCCTTATTCGGAGTGCCGTCTAGTTCTATCAAGAGATGGTCGATCTCTGTTTGTTTAGACGGGTCCATGCCTACCAGCTTCGGAGCTAAGATATTGTTTACATTCGATACTGCCTTCAGCACGCCTTTGCCGTCGTAACGTTTTTTATCACCGTCTCGGAGTTCCACGGCCTCATTCTTGCCTGTAGAAGCGCCGGAAGGTACTGAAGAAGAAACTTTGATATTATTATCAAGCGTCATAAATACTCTGACGGTCGGATTGCCTCTTGAATCTAGAATTTCTATAGCACTGATTGCTTTAATTTTATTATTCATTGTGTTCTCCTTAAAAATAAAAAAATCCACTCTGCGGTGGATTGTCGGTTTTACTCCTACCGCAGAAAAACACGCAGCAGGAGTCATCAGCTAAAATAGCGTTTATGAGGGGGACTCCATCCCCGATTATTAATTAACAGAAGTATTATTATAAAGCTTAATAAATTTTTGATCGTCATAAGTCAAGATAAATTTATCTGTCAAAAAGATACTTCGGACAACTCCGTTGACCAAATTATCTTCTCTCTTACCTTTAAGTTAGCCTTTCATTTTTAATCTTTCAGCAATACAAAAGATAAGTTGCCGTTTACCTCATCCCTGCTTCGGGTCGAGATTGCGGTCAAGCCAATACTTTAACGCTGGCTTGCCCGCAAACTCTCCCCTTATTGTTCGCAAAAGGCAGCATGACAATTATTTTTCTTCTGTAAACGTCTCCCTCCTCACCCCCACCATGGCAAAGGTCGCATTGTGGTGTTTATCCCCTGCACGTGGTAGCCAGATTATACTGTAATATATGCTCTGTTTTTCTGTTTCTATTTTCTTGTGCCGGCCGACATTTTATCTGCTACATGCCCCCTTTAGTGTAAATCTTGTCTATCATTGTTGATGGTCACATTGACATAACGCAAGTTATGGTAAGTTACCCTCATTGTTTGTTTTTTCTGCTTCTTAATGCTTTGCTTTCGGGCATCTTCCCATAACTGGCGTTATATCACATTGCCGGGCTACGCAATCGCGTTATTTGTTTTCTTATTGCTTCGCCTCGGCAATGAACCTCCCGTAAGTCTTTTTTTACGAGTTCGCGCGGGGGCAGGGCAGGGTGCTGATCCTCGCATATATTACAGTATAATCTGGCTTTTTAAACCCCACCCGCCCAGTCGGGCAATTCGTATATCTTCCTAAAGCGGGTTCGTGCCGCACGTCCGTGTGCGGCACTTGCTCGGCTTCCTGCCTCGCAACCCTTAGTCTATCAGTTTTTGTCCGTCTGTCTGCTTTCGTTTTTGCCCTCCTTCCCGGGTGCAGGGGATAGAGTTTGCTGTTTTTGCTCCGGAGGAGAGGTGGGGGTGAGGAGGGAGATGGGTAGTTCCCGGACGCAGCTTCTTTCGCCGGTGCGTCGCTTCTGTTTCGCTTGTTTTGTTTTCTTTGCTGTTGCTTCGCTCTTATGCCCGCCCACCCTTTAAATGTAAGTTTTGAAAGCCTGGCCGGTGTCTACTTTTCTTTTTGTCTTTCTTTCCTGAAAGCCCGCCGGAGTACAGCCCCGCTCATTCCTGGGGGCTTTGGTAAAGTTTTAAAAACCGTCCTGCCCTGGAAAAACCAGTTCAGGCCGGTATTTTAATCTTCTTTTATTTTTTTCCAGGAGTCCGCGGGGCAGTACACCGGCTTGTCTTGTTAATTTAGTTTTTTTGTGATCCGGCCAGTCTTTAAAAACTCTCATCGCCCTAAAAGCAGTAAAAGCTAATAAATAGATTTTTTAAAATTTTACTCTTCTCAGATTGCTTTATACAGCGTTTAAAAAAGTAGCCAAGGGGGAAAGGGCAGGGGATTACTTATCTTCCGGCATGTTTATATTGTGTTTCATGCAGTAAAGGGCGGCTTTCCTCAGAAAGTCCCCGATCTTAATTCCCTTATCAATGCAGTAATGTGAAATATTTTTGTGTTCCTCAGAGGTGAGCTGCACAGTCGGGCGCTTCATGTTGTCGTATTGGTTCTTCTTATCTTTCATAACTTATTTATATATCGGCAGGTTTGCAGGGTCAATTAAAAAAAACGTTTAAACGTTAAAAAAGTTGTTGACGTGTAAACGTGTAAACGTGTATAAATAATCATGTAATAAATCAAACAAGGAGGTATTTACATGAGCGTCAGTTACAAATCAAAAGAAAACATTCAGGGAATGACCGGCGGCCTTCTGTATTTTCTTGACAGTTACTGTGATGTGCTTACGGAGTCCAAGGCTTTTAAGGGCGTTAAAAAATGGGAAGGCGAACGCGAAGGATTGGAAGTACTTTTTATTTGCTGGCTTATGTTCCGCATGTGGGTCGCTAACAAGGTTGCTTACGCTGTTCAGTATAGTGAAAGCGTGGACCTTCATGAAGAAATCCCGGATATAGACCCCGTATTTATTGAGCCTTCAGAACTTGCCGCCGATCTCCGTAACCTGAATTACAACATTTACACGAACGGCGGCCAGTGCTGGATGGATCACGAGTGGCATTCTGCTTTTAAGGAAATAGCCGATCGCATTAAAGCCATTTCGGAGAAGATGCCAGCCGGAAACCTGCTGAGAGTTGTTTAAAAAATAATGTAGTATGGCAGGAGTGAATTTTTATATCGTACGATATAAAAATTCACTCGTTTTTTATTAACAACATTTTATTTAATCATAGAGGTGATGAGATGCAGCCCGTTCAGGAATACAAAGAACTTTCAAGAGCGTTCGATTATTATAATAAAAAACTTTTCAGCGGGGAAATCCCGCCGGCAATAATTACCCTCAGAGGGAAAAAATCAATCAACGGCTTTTTTCGTTTCCAGTCATTCACCGGCAGGAACGGAAATTCAGGTGAGCGGCTGGACGAGATAGCCCTCAATCCTGAGAATTTTCTCAGATCTGAGAAAGAAGTCCTCTCAACGCTGGTTCATGAAATGTGTCATGCCTGGCAATATCATTTCGGAAAGAAATCCAGAAAGACAGCATATCATGATAATGAATGGGCAAAGTGCATGAAGTCAGTCGGGCTGGTCCCTTCCGATACAGGCGAGCCTGGCGGAAGCATGACAGGGCAGGGGATGACCCATTACATAGAGGAAGGCGGACGTTTCGACAGGTGTACTGCCGAGCTGCTCGGATCAGGCTGGAAGCTCAATTATACGCGTGAGAGCGATCCGGAAGGGATCGCGAAAAAAAAGAGGGAAACAAAAACAAAATACTCATGTCCTGGGTGTGGAGTCAATGCCTGGGGAAAACTCGGAATAAATATTGTTTGCGGTGACTGTGAAGAAGTAATGGAGGCACAGTGAAAAGGATTAGTCGTATGTCTTATTTACAATGCTTTTTAATAGCATCATAAGCTTCTGTATATCCAAGCTCATCTGCTTTGATTAAATCCTTACATCCACTCTCATGTTTACTGAGTTGTAGCTTTGCAAGACCACGGAAATAATATGTTTTATCTTGTTCGCTCGGTATTCCACTATTAAGGGCATTGTCAAAATCTCTGAGTGCTCCGTGGTAATCTTTCAATTTTATTTTTGCATAGCCTCGATTGTAATATGAACTAGCATTACCTAAAGGAGCATTTTGCTTTAAGTTGATTGATTTACTGAAATCATCAATCGCACTTCGATAATCTTTTAGTATGTTCTTGGCTATTCCTCGATAGTAATATGTTTCAGCTTTTTCAGTTGTTAAACCATAATCAAGTGCTTTATCAAAATCTAAAATTGCCCCCTGGTGATCATTTAATTGTATTTTAGCATAACCACGTTTGTTGAATGCTTCAGCGAATTTAGGATTCAATTCAATTGCCTTATCAAAATCTACAGTTGCTCCTTGAAAGTCACGGCTTAATTTCATTGGCATTATTTTATCCATGCCTTGTTTAAAAAAGAAATTAGCATCGTGTGTTTCTTTATTACACATAGTGAAAGAAAAACTTGTAGTTAGGAGTAAACTAATTGCTATTGAAAATAGCTTTTTCATTCTTTCTCCATTATAATGAAAGGTTTATCTGCAATGCGTCTGTTATCTTCAGAAATGTTTTGATCGTGTAGTTAGCCCCGTTCTCAATGCTTGACAGCTGCTGCTGTGATACATGCGCTTTTTTTGCGAGTTCCTGCTGTGACAGTCCGAGCTTTTGTCTTTCCTGCTGAATTCTTACAGCGAACTCCACCAGTTTCTTTTCTCGCAGGTAGCCTTCTTTGAAGGCCGGATTCTTTAATTGTTTATCTAAGTATTCTTTATGTGTCTGCATATTTTACCTCTATTGCATTGTCTGCTTTTCAAAATCGTTTAAAGTCTTAAATCTTTTCGTAAAATCATTCCTGTACTTTTTTGCTCTCTCTATTTCGCTTTTCGGTACTGCTGAACTTTTTTTTGTGAACGAATGCGTCAGGATTATGTAATTCTGAAAAACGAAAAAATAAAGTATTCTTTCCTGCTTTCCGGAAAGCTTTACTCTCAGCTCGTGTATCCCATCCTCAAGCAGGTCTGCGAATGGCCTCGGAAGAGTAGGCCCCTGTTCTTCAAGGATCGTGATCCACGCCAGAACTTTCTGCCTGTTCTTTTCAGGCAGCTTGTCCAGGTATTCCCCGATATCACATTCTTTACCTGCGGTCGTGTAGTAGTATACTTTCCATTTCTGCATAAATAAATTTACATAATATATTATGTAATGTCAAGCAGTTATATCCCTTTATTTGTTAATTTTTTTCATGAGACATAAAATATATTATCAGAACAAAAAAATATAAATGTTTAGTTTTATTTGTATAAACCCGCCGTCCCAATCCCGCCAACATTTTTAATAGAAATCAGTGCAAAAAAAATTTTTGCAGCAAAATTGCGATACCAGTTTGCAAAAATTGTATTTATTTAAATTTCGCAAAAATACGTTGCGAAATTTATTTTTGTTGACATTTCGCAATAAGTATTATTATGTCTCCTTAAAAAGGAGGAAGCGTATGAATAACTTTGACCTTCTATCGATTAAAGAAGCAAGCAAAATTTCCAGGATCCCTGATCGCACCATAAGGGACTGGATGAACGATTCCACTTTACAGACCTATAAGAATGATAACAATGTAATTTGCGTCAATAGACGGGAGTTGCTCACCTCTGTTCCGACTGTTCTGACCATATTCAATCAGAAAGGCGGCTGCGGGAAAACATCGCTCAGCGTGCTTCTCGCGGACTATTACGAAAAAAAGAAAGCTAAGGTTCTGCTTGTCGATTTTGATCAGCAGGGAAATCTCACCCAGACTTATTTTGCTTATGACGAGCTGAAGGACTCCCTCAGCCTTTACGATTACTTTGAAAAGAAAACCCCGCTTTCCAAGATGCTGAAAACATATAACGAGTACATAGACATCATACCGTCAAATATAAAACTGTCCCGCAAGGACAATTACGATATCGATGACCTTGACGCAATGCGCAAAGACTTTGCCCCGGTTTTTAAGAAGTGCAATGTCGTAATCATAGACTGTCCCCCTTCCCTGAATTCATTTTCAAAATTCGGGCTTATAATGAGCAATTATGTTTTAATTCCTGTGGTCCCGGAGCCATATAATTATGACGGCCTTTTTGAAGTCATGAATACTATTAAGCGTCTGCAGAAATTTATCGAAGGCTTTATTGATTACAAAGTCGTTATTTCTGCACATGAACAGAGAATCATCAAGATTCATGAAAATTATATTGAGTTAATACGCAACGAGCTCAACGGCAAGGTTGCCGAACAATCAATACCCAATTTTGTCGGCATTAAGGAACGGAGTTTTCAGAAAAAGAATATATTTGACATGTACGATTCCGATAAATCAGTTCAAAAAACTATGGCTCTTCTTAATGAGCTCGATTCGTTTATATACGACCAGAGAGGTGCCTGATGGCAAAGACATTTGATTTATCTAAAATGAAACGCGGGAAGAGCCTTTCCGAAGCAGCAGAGAACATTGAGAACATGAGCGAGGAAACATCGGAAAGCATTGACGACCTTTTGCTCAATCCTCACAAGGAAAAAGTAACCAAAGCAGTTGCAGCGATCCGCCGTGATCCGTTCCTGGTGGACGAAGATAAAAATAAGCTCTTAAGCACTCTCCGTTCGCAGTTTGCCGGCCTGTTTAACCTGAATAACTGCCCGAACGATTATGAATCACTCAAGCTTGAGGCTGTATTCCTAGCCGACCTGATGCAGGTTTCCTTTGTCCTTTTAGGCCAGAGACTTTTAAAAATAAGAGACAATGAGCTTTACCTATCGGATGGTTACAAGGACTTTAAAACATTTGTTGAGAAGGAAATAAAAATTGGTCGAACAACTGCTTATAATTATATCGATCTTGTTTCTTGTTTTGGTGTTCAAGCGCTTGAACACGGGAATGTCCCGGATCCTTCAAAACTGATCCCCCTGCTGCCTGTTCTTAAAGCTAACCGCGAGGATATCCCGACAGAAGATATTAAATCCGAGTTCATTAAGAAAGCAAAAACCTCATCTTTCCGTGACCTGAAAGGCGAAATTAAACAACTTAAAATTCAGTATGGTCTGGCGAAAGAACCCGATGACATCGACAGGCTCGACAGGGCTTTTAATATTTTAATGACTTCGTTCCCTGCAAAGCTTACAGCTGCGGATAAAAAGAAAATCAGAGATTATGTTAAGAAATTAAATTCTCTTTTGGACAGGAAATAGTGCGCTTTATTTTTTTACTTATACGGTCTGCATGTTAGCGTCTAGCAACTTTATGGCGTATTCGTTTATATATTTTGTGTTTATAAAAAAATCGAGGAGATGTCTCCTCGATTTTTTTATATTATTATGTCGTTCGCCTTTTTCTCGACTCTCCGCCACTGCAGAGTACGCTTCCATACGGAACTTTCATATGGAAACTGATCGATTTAAAAGACGTTAATAATATTGCAGTTATTCTTTTATTTGTCAATTTTTTTTACACATAGAGGTGTGAATAATTTTTTAATCTTGCTTACCCTTTCTCCACCTCAACACATGTATACTCGATCTCGGCATAAGCATTCTCGATCTCTATTTCCGTTTCCTGTATACTTAGAGTGTGTTCGTCTATCCTGTCATCGAGTTTTGCCACCTCAACGGGATCCTCTTCGCCTTTCTTTATCTGGTTCAGTTTCCATATCTTGCTTAAAATTAAGTATTTTCTCTCTATCAGCTTCTTTATCTTAAACTCATAGCTCTCTAGTTTCCTGTGTGCCTTTAGTTTTGCTGCTTCCCTCGCGTTCTGCCTGTCGTTTATTTCAAATACCTGGCTTGTGCTAATCGACGCACTGTAGTGGTTTTCCTTTTCCTGGAATTCGCTTTCAGTGGCCTGTCTTGAAACCCCTACGTTCGGAAACAATTTAAAAAAATCACTTCCTCTTACAACGGAAGCTTTTTCAATTCTTTTGTTAGCCTCCCCTACCCTTTTCGTCAGGTCTTTGAGTTCCTGCTGTTTATCTTCCTGCAATGATCCAAAGGCATTAAAATTAATACATAATAAGACGATAATTGCCGTTATTATTATAATGGGTTTGTTTTTCATATTCATATCCTATGGAGCATAAATTATGAAACCTGTTGTAATTCTTGCACAGGCAAAAGACCTTCTTTCCTATGTTAAGGGTATTCAGAATGTTGACCGGTTAAGTCTTCTGGAAATAAATAAAAGATTATTGAAAATGCAACTGGAAACTTCAGAAATTTTAGAAAAAATTGAATAGTTTTTTTGTTGCTTTTTATTCTTAAATGTCTGAATATAAATGTAACAAAAAGGCCATTTCGACTCAAAACCGGTCTGGCTGATATGTTATTCGTGTTATTCCGCGTTTGATTTCATTTAATTTTACTGCCGTTTTGCGTATCTTTTATTATCGTATATTGATATATTTCATCTTAATTTTTAATTAATTTTTTATCAATTATGAATGACAACAGAAAAATACCGGTATTCTTATCGCATGATGAGGCAAAAAAGCTAATCCAGGGGCTTCGGAAGGACAGGCATTCTCTCGGATTGTCTCTGATGTATTACGGGGGTCTGCGTGTTTCCGAGATGACTGACCTTCGGATCAGCGATATTCACCTTGCACGCGGTTTCATGAAGATAAACGGCAAGGGCAATAAAGAAAGAATTGTTCCCATCAATAACCGTTTACAGAAGGTCATAGAAAGCTATCTCCAAAAGCATGGCCACAAATTATCTCAGGATTCCTTTCTTGTTGGCGGCGATCGCCGTTCCTGGCATTATGTTGTGAAGAAATATTCAGGCCTTAGCCTTGGGAGAGAAGACGTTCACTGCCATACTCTCAGACACAGTTTTGCTACTGGAATGTATATTAAAGGGATCCCGCTTGAACGAATATCCCAGCTCCTCGGCCATTCTAAGCTCGATACTACCATGATCTACAGTCATATTTCCACAGAACAGAAGCAGGAAGCTGTCCGTTCTCTCGACGATTCACGATCGCGTTTATTCGGCTTGGTGACTTCTCTTTTCCCCGCAAAAAAGAAGGCCGATATCTCCCTGAAAGATTACGGTTCACTCATAGGCCGTGATAATGAAATCAAAGAATTGACCCGGTATATCGAATCCGGTGTTTCCGTAATACTCTCCGGCCCTCCGGGCTGCGGTAAGTCTGCAATTCTCAGAGCTATAAAGAGCTCTGTTTTTATTGAGGAATTTAAGAAAAAACAAACCTTAATAAAGATCATTCTCTCAGGTCAGGAAATGGGGGATAAGGTATATAAAGAAGCTTCAAAAGAACTTAAAAAACTTTCCATAGATGAGCTCCTGCAGGAGATAAAAGGTTCAGGGAAGATTGTCGTGATAGACGAGATCACCGGCCTTTCTAAAACAGATAAAAAGACGATTGCTTCACTTGCGGAAAATACTGTTGTCCTGGCTGCATCTTCCCGTCCTGCAGACAGGAAACTATTTAAAACATTTATTGAGATCAAACCTTTAAGCCGTCATTACTGCAGGTTCGTTCTTTCAGAAATAGTGCATATGACTGATCCGCAGGCAAAGGAAAGGATTATTGACGATATCTTGCACCAGGCAAGCAGTAATTTAAAGGAAGCCGAATATATCGCAAGTCAGCTGCAGCTCGGTAAATCCTCTGAGGAGATCACTACCGATGTCCGGGAATCGAACCAGGTGTCGATCGCTCCTATTCTCCTGATATTCGTTCTGTTCTTTGTGGCCTATGTTCTCAAGTCTTATGCCACTTCAATGGTTGCTTTTTCCTATGCGCTCCTTGTCTGCTTCAGGCTCGTATTTTACAGGTTTATATTCATGCCGGCAACAAGTAAAAATAAAGGGTAAACAATTCAATGATAGCCGGCACTCATTACGCTTTTTCCTGTCTACTGTGCACTGCGTCCGGCTTCGATTATCAGACAACGCTTGTTGCTTCTCTTGTCTCCCTGTTGCCGGACATAGATCATCCGGCCAGTTTGATTGGCCGTATCTTTTCAGGTCCGTCAAAGTATATTCTCAGAAAGTACGGGCATAGAACAGTTACTCATTCCGTCTTTGCCGTTTTGGCAGCAGCTCTTCTGTTCTCCCCTGCCCTATTCTTTAACCTTGCTTTATACTTTGCTGTTTTGCTTGCTTTTTCAAGTCATATATTCCTGGATATTTTCAACGTTGGCGGGGTCAAATTATTTGCTCCTGTTTCTCAGAAAGAATATATTTCCTTCCATTCCCCGGGTCTCCGGATCCTTGTTTCTTCATGGAAAGAGTATGTTTTATTATTTCTAATCGTCTTGTCAGCCTTTATGCTTTCCGGTCAGGATTTCTCAATGCATAAAGCGGTGCGTTTTGTGAGTAAATATTTCTATAAGACTTATGATGCAGCGATTGTGGATTTTCAGGAAAACAGCAAATATCAATGTATTGCAAAGGTTTCGCATTTCGATCATGCAGGAAGAAAAAAAGTCGAGGAAGAATTCCCTGTCCTGAATCTTTTCCTTGAAAAGGCTTATCTGCTTAAAGACGGGAATCGGATTATCATAAAAAAAGCTGATATTGATGAGATAGAGATTGAATCAACAGTGAAACCTATCAGTGTTGAGGTCATTGATGGTAAGGATTTTAGTAAACTGTCTGCTATCCCTGCGGGTTCTTTTATTTCCGGGACAGTAAAGGTTAATGTCTGCCCTCTTGAGATCAAGAACAGCGATTATGTTAAAGTTGAGAAAGGTCTTAATGAGATTACTTTTTATCTTACTTATGCTACTCCGGATGAGCTTTCTGAGATCATCAGCATAGATAAGGCAAGGAAAGACGAGATCGAAAAACTTCAATCCAAGCTATATTCACATCAGATCGATCTGCTCCGTAAGGAAGAAACTTCTTTAAAATCAAGGCTCTCTGTACTCAGGCGAAAAGGCTTTTACGCGAATTATGCTTCTATCACTTCTGTAAATAACGAGCTTAAAAAAGTTAGATCAAAGATCGAGTCTTTAAAGCTCAGTGTTAGTGCCGGTGCGGATCAGGATACGTTGAGGGAGATTGAAAAGCTTGACAGGGGATTTAAGGTGGAGTATAAGTTGTATATGTATAGAATGTAAGTTTTTTTTATTAAAAAGATTGACTTCCAGGCCGTATATATACATATATTAATTAACTAAGCCTGCTTTGCATGAACGCCGACTCCATGTCGTTGAAGGGTAACCTTCTTAGTGCAATGGCGGGCTTAATTTATTTTTACTGCTTAATGGATTTTTCGGCCCGTAATAATTCTTCCATTCCTTATAATTCTCTTTGTCATATAAATCAATTACAACTGGTATTTTTTCAACGATGTAGTCATAATATCGAGTCTCTCCTTTTTCAAACACTCTCTGGACAGCCCAGCAAAAATAATCCGCTATGTTCAGCAAAGGCTCGGTAATGTGGTTCTGTACATTAAAAGCAATTTCAGCCTTCGCTGTTTTCCCGTTTGTATTCTTTAAAAATCTGCCTTCTGCTTTTTTTAAAGCAAAATCAAGATTCGTATTTCGTGTGCTTTTGCCTCTCTCCGCGACATTTATTATCATTTTACGTTCTTTCTGAAACTTATTCTTTAATAGATGCGCGAGCAGATCAGCATAAAATTCATTCTCTTTTCCATTATGTTTGCTGATGTAAAGACCGATTATTTTTCTTCCTACTACAGCTTCAAAAGTACAGTCTATTGTCTTGATGAATTCAAAAAAGATTTTACGTACTTCGGGTATGTCATCGGTTGCATGAAAGAAAAATCCTTCTTTTACTGCTTTCTTCTGTATGCTCGGCACTCCTTTAAAGTAATCGTCTTTAATTACTTTATCCTGCAGTTCTTTGATCTTTTCTCTTATCGGCTCTAAAGGTTCTTTAAAATGGACAAGTCCGAGGATAAAACATTTAGACACTCCTTCCTGTCCCAGGATGTTTATTTTTCCTTTTCCATAAAAGGTAGTGTCTCCGGCTTCGTCCAGGAAGCGGTAATCGTTCTTCATGGTTTTGATCTTTTAGGAAAATTTTTAAAGTCCTGCATGTTTGTATCTTTTTTTATTAAAGATCAAGTGTAATTTTAATGCATTAAGGCAGGTTTGAATCAGGAGATGCTGGGGAAGGTTGAAAAACTGGATGAGGGGTTTGAAGTTAATTATAAACTGTATGTCTATGAACTTTAACGTTTCCTTTTATTTGTGTTTTTCTTCTTTGTGATTTTATTTACAAAATCATACTTCCCTAATCGAAATAAAACCATTATAAGTAAATTAACATGTGTAATATGATATTCTGAGTAGTCCATTAAACAATGAGCAACTTTATTTCTTAAATTTAACCCTGATTTTTCTATAAGTACATATTTAAAAAATAATAAATCATCCTCATCAAAAACAGTTTTTATTGATTCTTCGTGTAAAAGCCAGTTTATATCTTTCTCCATTGTAATGTTACGACTCTTAGAATCTTTCGTTTGTATAAAAGTTGTTATTTTTGAAAAAGTGCATATATCACGAATTAGTCCTTCTATTTTTAAAGTTAAAGAATCGATAGCAAGGATGAAATTTGGAATGTAGCTTTTCTCAGAAAAATATATCTGCATTTGTGTAAAATATTCATTTAAACTTGGTACTATTAAATTTAACCAGTTATATGTAATTTTTCCTCGAGGAATATTCTTTGATATGGTTTTCCCAAACCAAGATTTTTCTTTAAAAAATTTTATAATTGCAAAAATATCTATTTTCCCTTCTTTCACAATTTTTAAAAAAATGGTATCAATTAAAATTCGTTTTTCAAGCTGAATGTCCCATCCAAATTGCCGTAGAATGTGATAATGCTTTTTTTCATCATCAGAGACAAAATGTTCAACCGTATGTCCATTTTGGTCTGTAATAGACATAGGCATAATTTGTGCTATTACGCTAATTTTTGCTTCCTTGATCGCTCTTTTTTCCATATTCTTGAAGGTTGGCAATAATCCCTTATCAAGCATCAGACTTGTTATTATTCTTTCAGGTTTTTCTTTGCATAACCTTTCTGCATAATCTTCACAAATTTTTTTAAATTTAGTAACATCAATCTCCTGTTCTATTTTTTGAAATCTCTGCTTGCCTTTAAGCTGTTCATACTTTTCTTCAAGTTCTTTAGTCTTCTTCCTATCTTTTGCTTTCTTATAATATTCAATAGCATTCTGACAAAAATAAATTGATGCTAAATCAGTTTCAGCCTTTCCATTCATTAAACCTTCGAATGATTTAGCAATGTTTCCGTACCAGTCATATGTTTTTTTACCTAATTTTTTATCAACTTTCTCTCCTGTTTTAAAAATGTCGATAGCACCATGAAAATCTTTTTTATCAAATAGTCTTAATCCAAAGTCATTACAAACTTTTGGAAAAGGAGTTAAAAATTTAAGAGGATAGTCTTTTTTCAATTCAAGCATATGTTCAATTAATTTTATCCTCATGATAAATGCCGAACTGCTATTTAAATTAAAAGTTTTAACTAACCTTTTGATTTCAGAACGAATCTCATTAGTATGATAATTAATCTTAAATCCAATAAAAGAAGCCGTCTCCATGAATGTTACTATATCAACTCCAATATGTGCAGTTGGATCCTTTTTATCTCTTTTTTCAAAAATACGAATCAGATCCAAGTATGCATCTATTGCTGATTTCGCATAGTTGATATGTTTCCGAGGACTTTCCCAAAGTATATGCGCATATCGTGCTTTTAAAAATGAATTCGTTGTTTTATTAAATCTATGTTCTATATATTCTAATTCCATATCACTAAATTTCATAATATCAGGAAAAAAAAGGAGCGCTCCTTCATTATTAGTTTTAGAATATCTATGTTTTATATTTCCATTATTCACTGTAAAATTAAAACAATCCATTTCCCATTGGGCTTTTTCTCCCTCTTCATATTGTTTTAGTTCATTCTTTTTATCCCGAACATTTTTAAAAAGACTAAATACATGGTGATAATCAGTAGCTTCTTTTTCTAAATGTTCATATAATTCATTTAATTCAGTAAGTACCATATTAATATTTTAAACTTTTAAATTTGGTAATAAATCGAGTTTATAGAAACTTATTTTTTATGTTTCGTTTTATCCACCAAAGTAAATTTCTTTCCCGGTGTATTTGTTGGAGGTGCTATATGTCCTTTAACAAGTGTAACTTCTTTTCCTCCTGGGTTATTATATTGCCCGGAAATAGTAACTTTTTCTCCTGGCTTGATTGTTGTTTTTTTAGTTGGCATCTTGTACCTCATTGTTTTTTTTATTTTAAAAATATTATAGATTTTCTCTTAATAGAAATCCTGTAATTAAAATATAGTACTTAATTTTAACATCTATCTTCTTCATCAATATATGATACTATTAAAATGTTATCCAGACCTTTATCATCAAGAATGTGCTGAATCTGGTTTTCTTTACTTTTAGGAGTGTCAAAAAGAATAATCCATGTTACCCACTCACGAGAGTATCCGGCACACTGACCAATACAGCGATCCATTTCGGTTTTAACTGGATTTACCTTAACTTCAAGTGCAAGTGTACCTTCAATCAAAATATCCGGTTTTCCAAAAGGAGTGTTTGCTGCGATTTCTATTTCAAAATCTGTTTCTTTTTTTAACTGTTTTGCCAGTGCATCTCTTAACTCGTCTTCATTTTTGTATTCACCCTCCAGTTCAATTTCATCAAGTATTTCTCCGATTTCATCACAGACATCCTCTGTGAGATCAGGGTCATCCAGTTCTGCCCGGCTCATTTTACTTTCTTCCTGACTCCGATTGGTCAGCCAGTTACCTATGAGTAGACCTATACTCCCTACAGCAAAATACTTAAGACTATTGTTTTTATTATTTTCTACTGTCATAGTTTTACATTCCTTCTTCTATTTATCACTGCTCTTTTTTAATCCCCTTCAAATATTCCTTAATCCTCTCCCTATCTTCGTTCTCTCTATCTCCCTTATAGTAAATCTCAATAAATTCAATAGACTGTGATTCAACATAGTATGAATATATCACCCTGATTCCGGATTTTGCACCCTTCCCTTTCAATGCTTTACATGCGAATTTCTTTGCTTTGTATATCTTTGGTTCTTCAGTATCGAATCCGGGAATTTCAAATATGCTCCCGTTATCAATATTTAATTCATGTAATAGTTTTAACTGTGCGTTTATAAAATTACTGAGGTCTTCTTCGAGTGTGTTATATTTTTTGATCAGCTTTTTGAGATCTCGGCTAAATTCCGGCAATCGATCGGTTTTAATCATTCTTCGTCATATTCTCTCGCTGAGTACTGGTTTGTCCTGTAGAATACCGTCTCATATTCTATCGGCTGGCCGTCTTCCGTTACTTGCCAGGGAACATCCTCATGCGAATAATTACTGATCTGTCTTGCTGTGTAGTCTGATAACTTGTTTAATACCTTGTCAATGACAGCCGTTTCATTTCCATTCAGTACGCTTATGTCTGCCTGCCGGAGAGGAAGATATTTTGTCTGTGGATAATTGAAATATTCGCTTTCAACTTTAATAAGGTCTTTATTTTCAAGCATAGTATCGACTATCTTTTTAAATTCAACCGGAGTAGGTCCGTAATGATTTTTTATGTAAGTGGCTCCGATCAATTGCTCTTCAAACATCTCATAGTAATCAAAATCTATAAAATATAACAGTTTATAAATAACAGTTTCTCCAACATTGGATTTGGAACCGACTTTATTCAGTATATAAAGCAACACTTCCTTGAATTTTTTAAGATTCTTTTTAGGTACATTTATTCTAATTCCACCTTTGTCCCTAGGCTCTATTTCCACTTCTTCTTTTTCAAGGTTGATCACAGGTTCCTTTTTCATATTGAGTAAAGCATCAATCGAAGTGTTGAATATTTTTGCAATAACCATGAGTTCATCCGGCGTAAGTTTGCGTTCTCCGTTTTCAATCTGCGAAAGCGTTGGTCGTGATACTTTGATTTTAATTGCCAGTTCCTGCTGGCTCAAACCTGTCTCTTCCCTGAGTGCTTTTACTTTATTGCCAAGTGTTTTATCTATATTGTCCATTGGCTTTCCTCCATCTTCTCTTATACTAAATGTAATAAATGTTATAATTCTTGTCAAGCACATGTTAGCTTTTATTACATAATCTCGACTAAACAATAACTCTTCTTAACGCATTATTTTCAATTAACATCTCTTTTATTCTCAATTGTTATTGAAATTTTAATTTAACTTCTATTATTAGTAATAATCCAAACAAAGGAATAGAAAAATGCCGTCACTAAGCTGGAATGAGATCAAGACCAGGGCTGTAGAGTTCTCAAAAGAATGGGAAAATGAATCGAATGAAGATGCAGAAGCAAAATCTTTCTGGGATAACTTTTTTAATGTATTCGGCATTTCCAGGCGAAGAGTCGCGACTTTTGAAAAGTTAGTTAATAAGTCGGCTGATACATCAGGTTATATTGATCTATTGTGGAAAAGCGTTATTCTTATTGAACATAAATCCCGGGGGAAAGATCTGGATAAAGCATATAAGCAGGCTATCGAGTATTTTCCCGGCCTTAAAGAAAGCGAGCTGCCTAAATATGTTCTTGTTTCCGATTTTGCCCGCTTTCGTTTATACGATCTTGAAGAAAGTTCCCAGCATGAATTTGTTATAACCGACCTGGTTAATAATGTACACCTGTTCGGATTTATTGCCGGATATCAGAAAAAATTATATAAAGAAGAAGACCCGGTCAATATTGAGGCAGCCGAACGCATGGGCAGGTTGCATGATAAGTTGCTGGAGATCGGTTATTCAGGGCACTTTCTGGAAATCTATCTTGTCAGGCTTTTATTCTGCCTGTTCTCGGATGACACAGGCATTTTTGAAAAAAACTTATTCCATGATTATATTGAAACAAAAACAAGTGTTGATGGCAGTGATCTTGCAGCCCACCTTTCAACCCTGTTCTATGTATTGAACACTCCGCCGGAATCGCGATTAACGAATCTTGATGAATCGCTCGCTTCTTTCCCTTATATCGACGGCAAGCTTTTTGAAGAGAATATCCCCCCGGCATCATTCGACAGTCAGATGAAGCAACTGCTGCTTGATTGTTGCGATCTGAATTGGGGGAAGATATCCCCTGCGATCTTCGGCTCATTGTTCCAGTCAGTAATGGACCCGGAAAAAAGAAGGAATATAGGAGGACATTATACTTCCGAGAAGAACATACTTAAATTGATCAAACCCTTGTTCCTTGATGAATTGTGGGATGAATTTTCGCGTGTAAAGAACAACAGGAATAAGCTTTCTGCTTTTCATAATAAAATTTCAAAATTAAAATTCTTGGATCCTGCATGCGGGTGTGGGAACTTTCTTATTATTACATACAGAGAAATCCGTTTGTTAGAGCTCGAAATTCTAAAAGTATTGTACTCAAATGAAATAGAAACTGGGCAGCATGTTTTTGAGATCGATGAATTTGAATTATTCATAGTTGATGTTGATTCTTTTTACGGTATAGAAATTGAAGAATTTCCAGCCCGTATTGCTGAAGTCTCAATGTGGATGATGGATCATCAAATGAATATGAAAGTATCAGAGGCATTTGGTGAATATTATTCAAGATTGCCTTTAAAGAATAGTGCAAATATTGTAATCGGTAATGCGTTAAGGGTGAATTGGAATGATATTATGCCTTCTGGTAAGTTATCATATATCCTCGGTAATCCGCCGTTTATTGGTAAACATCTGCAAAATAAAGATCAGGGCGAAGATACGGAGATCATTTTTAAAGATATAAAAGGCTCCGGCGTACTGGATTATGTAACTTGCTGGTATATTAAAGCTGCTCAATACATTCAGAAAACAAATATAAAGGTTGCCTTTGTTTCAACGAATTCCATATCACAGGGCGAACAGGTCGGCATTCTCTGGAATGCGCTGTTTAATAAATATAATATAAAAATACATTTCGCGCATAGT